>NZ_JBICTM010000003.1:0-354861 GCF_043197615.1 Micromonospora sp. NPDC049048
ATGGTACTGCACTCGGGAGGGTGTGGGAGAGTAGGACACCGCCGGACAATCTTCCAGTTCAGGGTCACCCTTCGGGGTGACCCTGAACTGCGTTATCAGCCGTATTCGCTCCGCCGTTCGCCGGGTGGATCGGCTAGGTCGTGGCCAGCGAGGCAGGGTCTCGGCGTCGAGCTGGCGTGCCGGCGAAGCACTGAAGGCGCTTGACGTCCGTCCGGCCAGCTGACGGACGTCGACGGCGGGCGACTGGTGCGCTGGGACAGCCGGCTTTCGCCGGGCCGGGTAGCTCGCGCACCAGAGGCTGCGCGACGCCGCCCTCGCCGGCGTGTCGCTGACCGTGTGGCGCCCCGCTGACCGTGTGGCGTACCGCTCAATCGCGGGTCTGCATCTCCTCGCGCATGGCGCGGAACAGCCCGCCGGCGTCGTCGATCGAGCGGCCCGGGAACATCGCCATCACCACGCTGCCGTGGTCGGCCCAGCCACAGACCGCGAAGTCGCCGCCGTCGCCGCTGGTGGTGCCACACTTCATCACGCCGCCGAACCGGCCGGCGGGCACCTCACGCAGTCCCGTCACCTTGCCGGTCTCGTCGGTGAGCAGCTTGAAGAGACTGTCCAGGTCACGTTCCGGCTGCCAGAGCAGAGTCGTACCGCCGAAGATGAGCACCGAGCGCTTCTCGTCGGCCGGGTCGCGGTAGACGGTACCGAAGCTGCTGTCCAGGTCGATGTCTGCGGCGAACCCGCTACGCAGGTAGTCGGAGGTGCTGCGGGCCCGCTCGCTGTCGTCGCGTACGAGGCTCGCCACCCGGTCCGGGGTGGCCAGGTCGGCGTCCTTCTGCTCGGCCACCCGCCAGCCGGCCGTGCCGAGCACCGCCGCTCCCGCGAGCCCGACCAGCGCCGCCAGGGTCCACGCCACCTGCCGCCGCCTCGACCGTCCCGCCCGCCGCTCCGGGGAGTGTCCGGGGTCCCGGTTGCTGAGCTGGATGGGCTCGTCGGTCAGGTCGATCGGTGCAGGCCCGTCGACGGCCGGGCGATCGGTGAGATGTGCGTCGGACATAGCCGACACCGTACGCGAAGGGCAGGTGGCGCACGTCGGGTCCCGGGAAGCGCTCCGTAGACTTTCAGGGTGACCGAGAGACTGGATGCCCGACGCCCCGACGCCCCGACCCTTGCCGGCCAGTACCAGCCCGGCGAGGTAGAGCAGCGGCGGTACGAGCAGTGGGTAGCCGCCGGCCACTTCCGGGCGTCGGCGGACAGCGACAAGCCCCCCTTCACGATCGTCATCCCCCCGCCCAACGTCACCGGCTCTCTGCACATGGGCCACGCGTTCGAGCACACGCTCATGGACGCGCTGACCCGCCGCAAGCGGATGCAGGGCCATGAGGCGCTGTGGCTGCCCGGCATGGACCACGCTGGCATCGCGACCCAGAACCTGGTCGAGCGGCAGCTCGCCGGCGAGGGCCTCTCCCGGCACGACCTGGGGCGCGAGAAGTTCGTCGAGCGGGTGTGGCAGTGGAAGGCCGAGTCCGGTGGCGCGATCCTCGGCCAGATGCGGCGCCTCGGCGACTCCGTCGACTGGGACCGCGAGCGTTTCACCATGGACGAGGGCCTGTCCCGGGCCGTCCAGACCATGTTCAAGAAGCTCTTCGACGACGGGCTGATCTACCGGGCCAACCGGATCATCAACTGGTGCCCGCGCTGCCTGACCGCGCTCTCGGACATCGAGGTGGAGCACACCGACGACGACGGCGAGCTCGTGTCGATCCGCTACAGCGACGACGTCGTGGTGGCCACCACCCGGGCCGAGACGATGCTCGGTGACACCGCGGTCGCCGTACACCCCGACGACGAGCGCTACCGGCACCTGATCGGCACCGAGGTCGCCGTGCCGCTGACCGACCGGCGGATCCCGATCGTGGGCGACGAGCACGTCGACCCGAGCTTCGGCACGGGCATGGTCAAGGTGACCCCCGCGCACGACCCGAACGACTTCGAGATCGGCCAGCGGCACGGCCTGCCGTCGCTGACGATCATGGACGAGCGGGGCGTCATCACCGCGCCCGGCCCGTTCGAGGGCCTGGACCGCTACGAGGCCCGCCCCGCGATCGTCGCGGCCCTGCGTGAGCAGGGCCGGATCGTGGCCGAGAAGCGGCCGTACGTGCACGCGGTGGGGCACTGCTCCCGGTGCAAGACGACCGTCGAGCCGCGGCTGTCGCTCCAGTGGTTCGTCAACACCACGCCGCTGGCCAAGGCGGCCGGCGACGCGGTGCGCGACGGGCGGGTGAAGATCGAGCCGGCCGAGCTGGCAAAGCGGTACTTCGCCTGGGTCGACAACATGCACGACTGGTGCATCTCCCGGCAGCTCTGGTGGGGCCACCGCATCCCCGTCTGGTACGGCCCGGACGGCGAGATCGTCTGCGTCGGCCCGGACGAGCAGCCGCCGAGCGGCGCGGGCTGGCACCAGGACGAGGACGTGCTGGACACCTGGTTCTCCAGCGGCCTGTGGCCGTTCTCCACCCTCGGCTGGCCGGAGCAGACCCCGGACCTGGCGAAGTTCTACCCGACCAGCGTCCTGGTGACCGGCTACGACATCCTCTTCTTCTGGGTCGCCCGGATGATGATGTTCGGCCTGTACGCGATGGACGGCCGGCAGCCGTTCGACACGGTGGCCCTGCACGGCATGGTCCGCGACCAGTACGGCAAGAAGATGTCGAAGTCGTTCGGCAACGTCGTCGACCCGCTGGACTGGATCGACCGCTACGGCGCCGACGCCACCCGGTTCACCCTCGCCCGGGGCGCCAACCCGGGTGGGGACGTGCCCGTCAGCGAGGAGTGGTGCCAGGGCTCGCGCAACTTCTGCAACAAGCTCTGGAACGCCACCCGTTTCGCGCTGCTCAACGGCGCGCACACCGAGGGTCCGTTGCCGGCGGCCGACACGCTGTCGACGGTCGACCGGTGGATCCTGTCCCGGCTGGCGCACGTCACCGCCGAGGTGGACGAGCAGTTCGAGGCGTACGAGTTCGCGAAGGTCTGTGACCTGCTCTACCACTTCGCCTGGGACGACGTCTGCGACTGGTACGTGGAGCTGACCAAGCCGGTGCTCGCCGAGGGGGGCCCGGCCGCCGAGGCCACCCGCCGGGTGCTCGGTCACGTGCTCGACCAGATCCTGCGCTTGCTGCACCCGGTCATCCCGTTCGTCACCGAGGAGCTGTGGACCGCGCTGACCGGCGGCGAGACGGTGATGACGGCCGCGTGGCCGGTGGCCGACCGTACCGGCATCGACGACGCCGCGGAGGTCGAGGTCGGCACCCTCCAGCGGGTGGTGACCGAGATCCGGCGGTTCCGTTCGGACCAGGGGCTGCGCCCGACGCAGCGGGTCGCGGCGCGGCTCGACGGCCTGGCCGCCGCCGGCATCGCCGCGCACGAGCCGCTGATCCGGTCGCTGGTGCGCCTCGACGCGGCCGGCGACGGCTTCCAGGCCAGCGCGACGCTCGCCATGCCCGGCGAGGTGAGCGTGGCCCTGGACACCCGGGGGACGATCGACGTGGCCGCCGAGCGGGCCCGGCTGACCAAGGACCGGGCCGCCGCCGAGAAGGAGGCCGCGCAGGCGCGGGCGAAGCTCGGCAACCCGGCGTTCGTCGACAAGGCGCCGGAGCCGGTCGTCGCCAAGATCCGCGACCGGCTCGCCGTCGCCGAGGCCGACCTCGTCCGCATCGACGCCGCTCTGGAGGCGCTGCCCTCGTGACCGACCGCACCGATTTCGCCGCCGTCGAGGCCGAGCTGGCCGGCCGTGGGTTCACCCGCATGGCCTTCGAGCTGGACAAGATCGAGTCGCTGCTGGACCTGCTCGGCAGCCCGCAGCGGGCGTACCCGTCGGTCCACCTGACCGGCACCAACGGCAAGACCTCGACGGCCCGGATGATCGACTCGCTGCTGCGGGCGTTCGGGCTGCACACCGGCCGCTACACCAGCCCACACCTGGAGACCGTCCGGGAGCGGATCAGCCTGGACGGCGAGCCGGTGGACGAGGCGCGCTTCGTCGCCACGTACCGGGAGGTCGAGCCGCTGGCCCGGCTGGTCGACGAGCGCTCGGCGGAGCCGCTGACGTACTTCGACATGACCACCGCGCTGGCCTTCGCCACCTTCGCCGACGCCCCGGTGGACGTGGCGGTGGTCGAGGTGGGCCTGGGCGGGGCCGAGGACGCGACGAACGTGATCCAGGCCGGGGTGTGCGTACTCACCCCGGTCGGGCTCGACCACACCGAGTGGCTCGGCGACACGATCCAGGACATCGCGCTGGCCAAGGCGGGGATCATCCACAAGGGCGCGACGGTGATCTCCGCGGCGCAGGAGGAGGAGGCCGCGGGGCCGATCCTGGAGCGCTGCGCCGAGGTCGGCGCGACCATCGCCCGGGAGGGTGCCGAGTTCGGGGTGCTCCGGCGGGCCGTCGCGGTCGGCGGGCAGGTGCTCACCCTCCAGGGCCTCGGCGGGGTCTACGAGGAGGTCTTCATCCCGCTGCACGGCGCCCACCAGGCGCAGAACGCCGCGATGGCGTTGGCGGCGGTCGAGGCGTTCCTCGGCGCCGGGGCCAAGCGGCAGCTCGACGTCGAGGCGGTCCGGGAGGGCTTCGCCACCGCCAGCTCGCCCGGGCGGCTGGAGCGCGTACGCAGTGCGCCGACGATCCTGCTCGACGGGGCGCACAACCCGCACGGGATGGCCGCCACGGTGGCGGCGCTCCAGGAGGAGTTCGCCTTCAGCCGGCTGGTGGCGGTGGTCGGCGTCCTCGCCGACAAGGACGCGGCCAGCCTGTTGGAGCTGTTGGAGCCGGTGGTCGATCAGGTCGTGGTGACCCGCAACAGCTCGCCGCGGGCGCTGCCGGCCCGGGAACTGGCCACGCTGGCGGCCGAGGTCTTCGGACCGGAGCGGGTGGAGATGGCCGAGGAGATGCCGGACGCGATCGAGGCGGCGGTGGCGCTGGCCGAGGAGGACGTACCGGGGGAGCTGAGCGGGGTCGGGGTACTGGTCACGGGGTCGGTGGTGACCGTGGCCGACGCCCGCCGGCTGCTGAAGCGATGACGGGGCCGCAGCGCGTCCCCGCGGACGACGACCGCCCGGCCGGCGACCTTCCCGCCGGTACGGCGGACGGTACTTCTGACGACGGCGCGGCCCGGACGGCGGACGGCAGCCCGGCAGGTCGGCCGCCGCGCCGCTCCGGCCTGCGGAACCCGGAGCGGGCGGTCCGTGGTCTCGGCGCCGGCACCCTCAGCCTGGAGGCGCTGGTGCTGGTGCTGGCCATCCAGCCGATCCGGGTGGTCGGCGGCGACCTCGGCGGCGCGGCGATCGGGGCGGTCGTGGCGCTGGCCGTGGCGGCGGTGCTGCTGGCCGGCATGATGCGCCGGCCGTGGGCCTGGCACGCCGGCACCGCCCTCCAGGGGCTGTTGATGCTGGCCGGCCTGCTGCACTGGTCGCTGCTCGTGCTGGGCGTCGTCTTCGCCCTGGTGTGGGCCTACGCCCTGCACGTGCGCAGGGTCATCCTGGGCTGACGCCTCACGCCTCGGCGCGTTCGCGCCACTGGGTCAGGGCGATGCCGTGGCCGTCCGGGTCGCGGAACGCCGCCGCCCAGACCTCCAGCTTGGTGCCCCGGTTGACCACCCGGGGGGCGTACGTGAAGCGGACGCCCGTCCCGCGCAGCCGCTCGTACGCGGAACCGATGTCGTCGACCTCGAGGTTGACGTGCACCAGGCGGCGGCTGATGGGTGCCGCCTCGGTGACCTCCCGCAGCACGAGGCGGGTCGTCCCGGAGGCGAGGACCGCGTTGCCGGAGCCCCGGTCGACCTCGGTGAAGCCCAGGTCCCGGTAGAAGGCCAGCGAGCGGGGCAGGTCGGTGACCAGCAGGGTCAGGCCCACCCCGGCGATCGGGGCGCCGAACTCGTCGCCGGCCGTGGCGCTCTCCGCGTCCCGATCGTCGGCACCGGCCGCCGGCCCGGGACCGAAGATCGCCTCGTCCAGTTCCTCCGGGCTGATCCGTTCCTCGCGGATCCGGTCACGGGGCGGCGCGGGGTCGTCCAGGGGCAGGTCGAGCGGGTCCGCAGGCGCGGGCGGATCGAGGCGTTCGCCAGGCGCGTCGAACCGCTCCTCGGCGGGCGGGCGGGGCGTCGGGGTGGCCCGGCGCGGCAGGGTGGCGGCGGCGGGCTGCTCGACGAGCGTGCCCTCCAGCACGACGGGCCCACCCGGTCGCTGGTGCACCACGACGGGCTCGCGCTTCTCGATCGGCGTGACCTGGTCCTCACGGAGCGGATCGCCCAGCGGGTCGCCGACGGGGTCACCCAGCGGGTCGCCGACCGGCGTCCGCAGGTCGTCGCGGAAGTCGTCCCGGAAGTCGTCGTCCGGCGTCCGGTCCGCCCACGGCGGGGCCTCCTGCTGGATCAGTACGTCGTCCATCGGCTCGGCGCCCGCGTACTCGGGTGGCAGGTCGGCCGCGACGGCGGCGGCGGTCTCCGCGTGGGTGGGCACGTCCTCCCAGAGCACGCGGACGTGCCGCTGGTCGTCGAGGGCCACCCGGATCGGCAGCGTCTGGCCCAGCGACGGCCACTTCGCCACCGGCACCCGCGGCTCGATGATCTTCTTGGAGCGGGGCGGCAGCCCCGGGGCGTCGATCACCAGCTGGAGTTCGCAGCGGCCGAAGGCGTACTGGGTGGGCGGCTCGGAGGCGCTGTGCACGTGCCCGACGCCGACCACCCAGGTGCGACCGCCCCCGCGCACCGTGGCCAGCGCGATGGCCAGCACCAGCAGTGCCACCCCGAGCGCCACGATCGCCCAGCTCGTCATGCCGAGGCCGAAGAGGACGACGAAGGTGGCCACGGTGCCCAGCACCGCGGCGATCAGCTTGCGTACCGGTGCGATGGGTCGGTTCCCGCCATTCGCCACAGTGGACCTCCCGAGGGTCAAGGGCCAGGCTAGGCCGGATCGGCCGCCGGAGGAAGAACCGGCCGCCGCGCCGGCGCCGGGACCGGGTCGCTAGGCTGACCGTACCGACCCCGACCGCATTGTGCGTACAGGAGGAACCCAGCGTGTCCAGCAGCAGCCCCGATGAGCGCACCCTCGTACTGATCAAGCCCGACGCGGTCCGTCGCGGGCTGGTCGGCGAGGTGATCTCCCGCTTCGAGCGCAAGGGGCTGCGGATCGACGCCATGGTGCTCCGGACGATGGACGCCGCGCTGGCCGACGAGCACTACGCCGAGCACGTCGAGAAGCCGTTCTACCCGCCGCTGAAGGACTTCATGACCGGCGGCCCGCTGGTGGCGCTGGTGCTCTCCGGCGACCAGGTCATCGACGTGGTACGCGGGCTCGTGGGGTCGACCGACGGGCGCGCGGCGGCGGCCGGCACCATCCGCGGCGACCTCTCCCTGTCCAACCGGGAGAACCTGGTGCACGCCTCCGACTCGCCGGACAGCGCGAAGCGCGAGATCGGGCTCTGGTTCCCCGAACTGAGCTGATCCGCCCAGGTGTGCCAGCGGCCGGTGCGCGTCGAGCGCACCGGCCGCCTTGCGTCGTGGCGGGGGCCGTCACACCTCCGTGGGCAGGTCGTTGCGGCAGGTCACGGCGATGCGGTTCCACACGTTGATGGTGGCGATCGCCATCAGCAGGTCGGCGAGTTCCTTCTCCGACCACACCTTGGCCGCCGCGTCCCAGACGTCGTCGGGCACGCCGTGCTCGCCGAGCCGGGTCACCGCGTCGGTGAGCGCCAGCGCGGCCCGCTCCCGCTCGTCGAAGAAGGGCACCTCCCGCCAGGCGGCGACGGCGAAGAGCCGCCGGTCGGACTCGCCGGCCGCCAGCGCGTCCCGGCTGTGCATGTCGACGCAGAACGCGCAGCCGTTCAGCATCGACGCCCGCAGCTTCACCAGCGCCAGTACGGTGTGCCCCACGTTCGCCCGCACGTACTTCTCCAGCCCCAGCACGGCCTGGTACGCCTGCGGTGCCACCTCGGCCACGTTCATCCGCTGCATGACGATCTCCTCGGTCCGGTCGGTGTCGACACCCACCCGACGGCGTACGGAGGGCGCGGCGTGACACGAGCCGGACGTGACCCCGGTCACGGAGTCCGCCCCCGCCCTTGTCACGCCAGCTCACCAGGCGGTCGACCCGCCACCCGGGCGACACCTCGTGGACCCGTCGGTTACGGTGACACCGCCTGCTCGCACACACTTCGCCGGAGGACCAGTGCCGCTGCTCTACACCATCGGCAAGCTCACCGTGGCGCCCGCGCTCCGGCTGGCCTTCCGTCCGACCGTGGAGGGGTTGGAGCACATTCCGGAGACCGGTGGAGCGATCTTCGCGGGTAACCATCTCTCGGTCGCCGACGAGCTCTTCCTCGGCACCGTGGTGCCCCGGCACCTGGCGTTCTGGGCGAAGTCGGAGTACTTCACCGGCACCGGCCCGAAGGGCGCCTTCTCCAAGTTCGTGCTCACCGGCCTGGGCGCCATTCCGGTCGAGCGGGCCGGCGGGCGCGCGGCGCTGTCGGCGTTCGACGCCGCCATTCCGGTGCTCAAGGCCGGCGACCTGGTCGCGGTCTATCCGGAGGGGACCCGGTCGCCGGACGGCCGGCTCTACCGGGGGCGCACCGGGGCGACCCGGCTGGCGGTGGCGGCCGGCGTGCCGATCATCCCGGTCGGCATGACCGGCACCGACAAGGCCCAGCCCATCGGGACCCGGGTGCCCCGCCCCGGCCGCGCCAAGATCACTATCCGGTTCGGCAAGCCGCTGGACTTCACGGGCCGGCCGGACGACCGCACGTCGCTGCGCGAGATGACCGACGAGGTCATGGCCGAGATCCAGAAGCTCACCGGCCAGGAGTACGTGCCCCGCTACGCCCCGCCGCGCGCGCACTCCGCCACCTCGGGCGACGCCCCGGCCTGAGCCGCCACGGGTGAGGCTGCCCGCCGCGCAGCTTGTCCGTCGCGCAGCTTCTCCCAACGACGTCGCGGCCCGACGTCACGCCCCGCCGCAGGCCGCGATCAGCCGGCGACAGCCACCGCCCTGCTCGCGTGGCGTCGGTCGGGCGGCGAGAACCTACTTCTGGTTGGTCGTGACCGTCTGATCCCGCAGGGTGCCGAGCAGGGTGGCGCTGTCGTCGAGGGAGAGGCGGGTGAAGACCGCGGTGGTGATGCTGCCGTGGTCGACCGAGGTGCACACCACCACGTCCTGACCGTCGGCGCGGCCCACGGCGCAGCGTTGGTGCCGGCCGCGTACGCCGGTGTCGACCACCTGGGCCTCGCCGAGGGAGTACTGCTCGGTGAGCCGGACCATCTCGTCCTCCGCGTCCGACTCCGGCGTGAACCGGAACCCGGTGCCGCCGAAGACCGTCACCCGCTTCCCGGCGGGCGTGCCGTAGACGCCCGCGAAGGTGTCCTCGGCCAGCCAGTGCGCCTTGCGTACCTCGGCCTCCAACTGCTTGGCGGTCGCCTTGCTGGTGTTGTCGTCGCGCAGCCGCAGGTCGGCCACCTCGGCGGGCAGGGCGGCGTCGGCCGGGTACTGCGACGCCATCGGCACGCCGTAGTAGGCCGGGCAGCCGCAGCAGCAGGCCACCATGAACAGCAGGAACCACGGCCAGCGGCGTCGCCGGCGGGCGGGCTTCGGGGCGTACCCCTTGGGGGCCTGCTGCTGCGGTGGTGGCCCGGCCGGGGGCGTTGTCGCCCGGCGCTGCCTCGGCGGCGCGGGCGGAGGTGGCGGGGGTGGCGCCGGCCGGGAAGGCACGGGCGTCCGGGACGCCGGCGGCGAGACCGGGTAGGCCGCGGGCGGCGGGGAGACGGGGTACGCGGGCGGTGGGGCGGCCGGGTACCCGACCCGGGGCGGCTCGGGGCGCGGCGGCTCCGGCGCTGCGGGGGAGTGGACGGGCGGCGCCGGTGGCCCGGAGTACGGCCTGGCCGCCGGCGCCGTGGGGTACGGCAGCGTCGGTGTCGGCGGGGGCGGCGGTGCGGCCGGCGGGAGGTCCCACCCGCCGGTGTCGGCGCCCGCCCACGGATCGACCGGGGTGAGATGCTCGGGCGGCTCCGGCGGGAGTTCCGGCGCCGGGACCGGGACCGGGGGAATCTCGGCGGACTCGCCCCAGGCCCGCTTGCGCGGCTTCGGCGGGGGAACCGCCGCGGAACCGCTCCACCGGGGCGTGGGCGGCTCGGCCGGTTGCTCGTCGGCGCGGAACATCCGGGTGCCCTGCGGCCCGACGGCCGGCACGTCGTCGTCGGGCAGCAGGCGGGTGCCCTCGGGACCGGCGGCCGGCGGGCCGTCCCCGGGCAGCAGGCGGGTGCCCTCGGGACCGGCGGCCGGCGGGCCGTCCCCGGGCAGCAGACGGGTGCCCCCGGGACCGGTGTCGGCCGTGCGCTCGGCTGCCGGGTGCCGCGGCTCCTCCGGCCCGGCGTCCCGCGCCCCGGCCCCGCCCGGGTCCTGCCGTGCGGTGGCGTCGGCGCGGCCCTGCGGCCCGACGTGGCCCCCGTCCTGTCCGAGGTCGGCCGTCGCGGCTGGCCCGGTCTCGTCGGTGGGCAGCTCACGGGTGCCCTCCGGGCCCGGGCCGCCGTCGGCGGCGGGCGCTGCGGGGGAGGTCGGGGTTTCCTCGGTGACCGCCGGATCCTGACCCTGGTCCCGACCCGGGGGGCTCCCGTCGGCCGGCCGGTCCGTGCCCGGCTGCGGCTGCGGCATCGCGGCAATCTCCTCTCGCGCCGGTCCGAGGTTAGTACCGACGCGCCAGCGGGGCGATCCGGGTCACCACCCGGCGCCTGCCGGTGGCGTCCGACCCGACCGGCGAGCTGGCACCCCCGCGCGGGGTCACGGGGCCGCCGCGCCCGCCCGTGGCGTGGCGCAAGGCGTGCGCGCGGTGGCCGCCGTCGGGCCGCGTACCCTTGGGCATCATGAGCGTCCCGTCCACCACGCCGCGCCCCGCCGCGGCCAATTCCGGCGACGGCACCAGCGTGGCGCCGCGCCGCGACTACGAGCCGTCGGTCTGGCCACGGCTGGAGCCGTTGCTGCCCCAGGTGACCAAGCCCATCCAGTACGTCGGTGGCGAGCTAGGCGCGGTGGTCAAGGACTGGGACGCGGCGACCGTGCGCTGGGCGCTGATGTACCCCGACGCCTACGAGGTCGGCCTGCCCAACCAGGGCGTGCAGATCCTCTACGAGGTGCTCAACGAGCTGCCCGACGTGCTCGCCGAGCGGACCTACGCGGTCTGGCCGGACCTGGAGAAGCTGATGCGCGCGCACGCCGTGCCGCAGTTCACCGTCGACGCGCACCGCTCGGTGCGCGACTTCGACGTCTTCGGCGTCTCGTTCTCCACCGAGCTGGGCTACACGAACCTGCTCACCGCGATCGACCTGGCCGGCATCCCGCTGCTGGCCGCCGACCGTACCGACGCCGATCCGGTGATCGTGGCCGGCGGCCATGCCGCGTTCAACCCGGAGCCGATCGCCGACTTCGTCGACGCCGCCGTGCTCGGCGACGGCGAGGAGGCGGTTCTGGAGATCACCGGGATCGTGCGGGAGTGGAAGGCCGAGGGCTCCCCGGGCGGGCGTGACGAGCTGCTGCTGCGCCTGGCGCGCACCGAGAGCGTCTATGTGCCGCGCTTCTACGACGTGGACTACCTCCCCGACGGCCGCATCCAGCGGGTCGTGCCGAACCGGGCGGACGTGCCGTTCCGGGTGCACAAGCGCACGACCATGGACCTGGACGCCTGGCCGTACCCGAAGAAGCCGCTGGTGCCGCTCGCGGAGACGGTGCACGAGCGGTACGCGGTGGAGATCTTCCGGGGCTGCACCCGGGGCTGCCGGTTCTGCCAGGCCGGCATGATCACCCGGCCGGTGCGCGAGCGCAGCATCACCACGGTCGGGCAGATGGTGCGCGAAGGGCTGGAGTTCTCCGGCTTCCACGAGGTGGGCCTGCTGTCGTTGTCGTCGGCCGACCACTCCGAGATCGGCGACATGTGCTCGGGCCTGGCCCAGCAGTACGAGGGCACCAACGTCTCGCTCTCGCTGCCGTCGACCCGGGTCGACGCGTTCAACATCGACCTCGCGCAGGAGTTGTCGCGCAACGGCCGGCGCACCGGTCTGACCTTCGCCCCCGAGGGCGGGTCGGAGCGGATCCGCAAGGTCATCAACAAGATGGTGTCGAAGGAAGACCTGATCCGCACCGTCGTGACCGCGTACACGAACGGCTGGCGGCAGGTGAAGCTGTACTTCATGTGCGGCCTGCCCACCGAGACCGACGAGGACGTCCTCGAGATCGCGGACATGGCCCACGAGGTGATCCGGGCCGGCCGGGCCGCCACCGGCTCGAAGGACATCCGCTGCACGGTCTCCATCGGCGGGTTCGTGCCGAAGCCGCACACCCCGTTCCAGTGGGCGCCGATGGAGCGGCCGGAGGTCATCGACGGCCGGCTCAGGATGCTCAAGCAGGCGATCAACGCGGACCGGTCGCTCGGGCGGGCGATCGGCTTCCGCTACCACGACGGCGAGCCGTCGCTGATCGAGGGCCTGCTCAGCCGGGGCGACCGCCGCGTCGGCGCGGTGATCCGCCGGGTCTGGGAGGACGGCGGCCGGTTCGACGGCTGGAGCGAGCACTTCTCCTACCAGCGCTGGGTGACCGCGGCGGCCGAGGTGCTGCCCACCTTCGGGATCGACCTCGACTGGTACACCACCCGGCAGCGCGACGAGCTGGAGGTCCTGCCGTGGGACCACCTGGACTCGGGCCTGGACAAGGACTGGCTCTGGCAGGACTGGCAGGACGCGCTCAGCGAGTACGAGCAGGACGACTGCCGGTGGACCCCGTGCTTCGACTGCGGCGTCTGCCCGTCGATGGACACCGAGATCCAGATCGGCCCGACCGGCAGGAAGCTGCTCCCGCTGACCCCGGTCAACGGCTTGAAGCTCCCCACCCCCGCCCAGCACTGATCCCCCCCCACCCGGGCCCCATCTCCGTTGGTCATGACGTTGTCGTCACCGCCACGGCGGGTCGTCGACGACAACGTCATGACCAACGAGCACTGACCGAACGAGGAGCACGACGATCAGCAGGAAACCACAGCCAGAGGGCGGTCAGGCACCCGTCGTGCAGCGGGTCCGGATCCGGTACGCCAAGCGCGGCCCGCTGCGCTTCACCTCGCACCGGGACTTCGCCCGGGCGTTCGAGCGGGCGCTGCGCCGGGCGGGCGTGCCGATCGCCTTCTCCCAGGGCTTCACCCCGCACCCCAAGATCTCGTACGCCAGCGCGGCCCCGACGGGTGTGGCGAGCGAGGCCGAGTACCTGGAGATCGGCCTGCGCGAGCAGGTCGACCCGGCGGAGCTGCGCGCGGCACTGGACGCCGCCCTCTCGCCGGGGCTCGACGTGCTCGACGCTGTCGTGGCCACCGGGGGAAGTCTTGCCGACCGGATCGAGGCGTCACACTGGCGTATCGAGCTGCCCGAGGTCGACCCGTCGGTCCTGCAACGGGCGGTTTCCGCCTTCACGGCCGCCGAAGAGGTGCTGGTCGAGCGGATGACCAAGCAGGGTCGACGCACCTTCGACGCGCGGGCGGCGGTGATCCGCATCGATGTGATCGCGTCGCCGGAGACGCCTTCCGGGGCCGCAGCCGTACCGTGTGCGATACTCGAACTGGTCGTGCGGCAGGTCACCCCCTCCGTACGGCCCGATGACGTCCTTTCCGGCCTCCGCGTGGTGGCCGACCTGGAGCCGCCGGTCTCGCCGAGGGTGATCCGGCTGGCACAGGGCACGCTGACCGCGCAGGATGCGATCGCGGATCCGTTGGACGCGGACCGCGACGGGGCAACCATCGGTGAACGCTGACCGTCGGTCGGCGTTCAGGTAGGCAGACTTCGGCGGTCGCGCACCGTGCGCGCCCGGCGGAAACACTTTTGCGGCAACCCTGCGTGGCAGCGCTCACCCGCGCCCGGGGCAGCCAGAACTGGAGAACGTCCATGCTCGAGAACGAGCCCGAGGGCGGCGAACGGACCGGTTCACAGCCGGCCGGTGAGACCGCCGACAGCAGCACCGTCGAGAACCCCGCCGGGGGGCCGGACGCGGCCGACGCCGCGACCGGCGAGGCCGAGCAGGCTCCCGCCGCGCCGGTGCGGCGGCGTACCACCCGGCGGCGGACCGCACCGCTGAACCAGCCTGAGCAGACCGAGGCGCCGGTCGAGGCGTCGACGACGCCCGTGCCGGGCAGCGGCGAGGCTCCGCAGGCCGAGGTGCTGGCCCCCGTCTCCGGCGACCTCGACGCCGCCCCGAAGGCGACGCGCCGCCGCCGTAAGGCCACCACCGCGAAGGCCGCCGAGGCCACCGCGGCGCAGCCCGCCGACGCCGCCGGACAGGCCCCCGACGCTGCCGCGCCAGCCGCCGGGGAGGCGCCGGCCGCAGTGGACCAGGCGCCCGCCGAGCCGGCCGCGCCGCCGGTCAAGGCGACGCGTACCCGCCGGAAGAAGGCCGCCCCCGCGGCGGCCGAGCCGGCCGCGGAGGCCCCGACCGACGCCGCCGGGCAGCCGTCGGTCGACACCGGGGTCGCGCCGGAGGCCGGCACCGGGTTCGGCGCCGCCGCGCCGCCCGTCGCCGCCAGCGGCGCCGAGGCCCGCGCCGGCGAGGTTCCCCCGGGCGTGACGGTCACCCCGTCCGTCGAGGAGGAGCCGACCGAGGCGACCGAGCCGGTCGTGGAGCCCGAGCCGGTCGTCGAGCCTGAGCCCGAGCCCCGCACCCGCCGCCGGCGGGCCGCGCTCTCCGCGCCCACCGTCCTCTTCATGGCGCCGCAGCCGGAGGACGTCCCGGTCGTCCGGGTCGTGGCCCCGGCCCCCGTTGCGGAGCCCGAGCCCGAGCCGGAGGAGCCCGCCGCCGAGGAACCGGCCGAGCCCGCGCGCCGTCGCCGGCGTGGCCGCCGTGACGTCGAGGCGGCCGAGGTCGTCGAGCCCGAGGAAGCTGCCGAGGAGACCGACGAGGCCGCCGAGGAGGACGAGGACGAGGACGAGAGCGCCGCGGCCCGCCGCCGGCGCCGGCGCGGTCGCCGTGGCCGGGGCCGGGGCAAGGGCGGCGCGGACGAGGCCGAGGACGAGGAGGCCGAGGAGACCGCGCAGGCCGAGGCGGAGGAGGCCGAGGGCGACGAGGACGAGGAGGCCGACGGCGACGCGCTGACGCGCCGCCGTCGCCGTCGCCGCCGCCGGGGCGCCGGTGACGTCGAGGCGGGCGCCGACGACGGCGTGCCGACCGTCGTCAAGATCCGCGAGCCGCGCAAGACCGTCGACGAGGTGCAGGGCGTCTCCGGCTCCACCCGGTTGGAGGCCAAGCGGCAGCGCCGCCGCGACGGCCGCGAGCAGCGCCGTACCCGGCCGCCGATCCTCAGCGAGTCGGAGTTCCTGGCCCGCCGCGAGGCGGTCGACCGGGTAATGGCCGTACGCCAGCGCGGCGACCGGACCCAGATCGCCGTCCTGGAGGACGGGGTGCTCGTCGAGCACTACGTCACCCGCAGCTCCTCGGGCACGATGGCCGGCAACGTCTACCTCGGCAAGGTGCAGAACGTCCTGCCCAGCATGGAGGCGGCCTTCGTCGACATCGGGCGCGGGCGCAACGCCGTCCTGTACGCCGGCGAGGTCAACTGGGACACCACCGGGCTGGAGGGGCGGGCCCGCTCGATCGAGCAGGCGCTGCGCTCCGGCGACTCGGTGCTCGTGCAGGTCACCAAGGACCCGATCGGGCACAAGGGCGCCCGACTGACCAGCCACATCGCGCTCTCCGGCCGGCACCTGGTCTACGTGCCCCACGGCAACGCCTCCGGGATCAGCCGCAAGCTGCCCGACAACGAGCGCAAGCGGCTGCGGGACGTGCTGAAGAAGCTCGTGCCGGACGGCGCGGGCGTGATCGTCCGGACCGCCGCCGAGGGCGCCAGCGAGGACGAGTTGGCGCGCGACGTCAAGCGGCTCCAGGCGCAGTGGGAGGACATCCAGGCCAAGGCGGCCGAGGGCGGCGCCCCGGTCCTGCTCTACGAGGAGCCGGACCTGGTCATCCGGGTCGTCCGGGACCTGTTCAACGAGGACTTCCGCGAGCTGGTGATCGAGGGCGAGCAGTCGTACGACATCGTCGAGTCGTACCTGTCGCACGTCTCGCCCGACCTGGTTCCCCGGCTGCGCCGGCACGTCGGCACCACCGACGTCTTCGCCGAGTACCGGATCGACGAGCAGATCATCAAGGCGCTGGACCGCAAGGTCTTCCTGCCCTCCGGCGGCTCGCTGGTGATCGACCGCACCGAGGCGATGACGGTCGTCGACGTCAACACCGGCAAGTACACCGGCTCCGGGGGCAACCTGGAGGAGACGGTCACCCGGAACAACCTGGAGGCGGCCGAGGAGATCGTCCGCCAGCTCCGGCTGCGCGACCTCGGCGGCATCGTGGTGATCGACTTCATCGACATGGTGCTGGAGTCCAACCGTGAGCTGGTGCTGCGCCGGCTGACCGAGTGCCTGGGCCGGGACCGCACCAAGCACCAGGTCACCGAGATCACCTCGCTCGGGCTGGTGCAGATGACCCGCAAGCGGATCGGCGCGGGCCTGCTGGAGGCGTTCAGCGAGACCTGCGAGTGCTGCAAGGGCCGGGGCCTGATCATCCACACCGAGCCGGTGCCGGAGAAGCCGCGTACGGGCGGGGGCGGCGCGGGGGAGAAGGTCAAGGCGGTCGCCTCGGCGGTGGCCGCCCCGGCGGCGGAGCCGGCCGCCGGCTCGTCCCGGCGCCGGGCGCGCAAGAGTGCGCCGGCCGAGCGCACCGTGGCCGAGGTGACCGAGCCCGTCGCCGACGCCACCCCGGACACCGACTACCACGACACCATGGGCTACGACCTGTCCCGCTACGAGGCGGACACCACCGCCGCTGCCGGGGTCGCCGACAGCCAGACGGGCGAGTCGGCCCGGCTGGCCGCCCCGGACGACCCGGACGCGCTCTCCGACGCCGACGGCGACGAGTCGGAGGGCGGCACCGGCCGGCGTCGTTCGCGCCGCAGCGGCGCGCGGCGGCGTACCCGGCCGTGACCGGCTGACCGACCCGGCGTGTGACAGGGCCCCTTCCCGGTGATATCCGGCGGGAGGGGCCCTGTCGTATGGTCGATCTCCGGCCAATGATCGGCCGCCTGCGGTCAGGAGAAGAACCATGCGCCGTCTGCTCGCCGTCACCGCGCTCACCGCTGTCCTGCTCGCCGGCGGCGGGTGCGCGGCCGAGCGACCGGAACGGGCTGCCCCACCCGGCGGCACCTCGGCCGGTGGCGCCGTCCCGGACGGGTCCACCGGCGGCGGGGCCCCGGGAGCCGGCAGCGGGGCGGCCGGCGGCAACGCCCCCGAGGTGTGCGCCTCGGCACAGCGGGCCGGCGAGACCGCCGTGCGGACGTACGTCGAGGAACTCGGCAAGATGGTCGCGGCGGTCGGGGCGGACGACGCGGCGGAGGCGCGGACCGCCCGCGAGCGCATCTCCACCGCGCTGACCGAGTGGCGCAGCGCGCTGCGGCGCGAGTCGACCCGGGCCGAGGACGCGCAGCTCAAGACGCTTCTCGCGGACATGGCGGCGGAGGTCGGCACGCTGGGCACCGACGTCGACTCGATCGACGAGACCGAACTGGACCGGCTCCGGCAGCGCCTCGACCAGCTCTGCGCCCGCTGACGGGCGGGCCCGGTTTGGGCGTCGGCCCTCCCATGGCGTACGCTGACCTGCGGCGCACTTTGGTGTGCCGAGTTCTCGCGTGCCCGCGCCGCCGTGCCTCTGCTACCCGGCGAGCCGCCGCGGGAACGACCGACCGGCAACGGTGGGAAAAGACGCTAGCAGCCTCAACGACAGGGAGTCCGCCTCCGATGTACGCGATCGTCAAGACCGGCGGCAAGCAGTACAAGGTCGCCGAGGGCGACGTGATCGAGGTCGAGAAGCTCGTCGGTGCCCCCGGCGACGCGGTGAAGCTCACCGCGGTGCTCCTCGTCGACGGTGACGACCTGGTGACCGACGCGGCGAAGCTTGCCAAGGTCGCGGTGTCCGGCGAGATCGCCGCGCACACCAAGGGCCCGAAGATCCGGATCCACAAGTTCAAGAACAAGACCGGCTACCACAAGCGCCAGGGTCACCGCCAGCCGTTGACCCAGGTCAAGGTGACCGGCATCTCCAGCGGGAAGTAGGTCGTCCTCAGATGGCTCACAAAAAGGGTGCGTCCAGCTCGCGCAACGGCCGTGACTCCGCGGCGCAGCGGCTCGGCGTGAAGCGCTTCGGTGGTCAGGTCGTCAGCGCGGGTGAGATCCTCATCCGTCAGCGTGGCACCAAGTTCCACCCCGGTGACCTGGTCGGCCGCGGCGGAGACGACACGCTCTTCGCGCTGGCCGCCGGTTCGGTCCAGTTCGGCACCAAGCGCGGTCGCAAGACCGTCAGCATCGTGCCGCAGCAGTAGTTCGAAGGCGTTGCGGGCCGCGGACCTCGTGTCCCGGCCCGCTTTGCTTTTTTCGTGCGGGGCGTGAACCTCGCTGGAAGGATTGACGTCCGTGGCGACGTTCGTTGACCGGGTCGTCCTGCACCTGCAGGCCGGCGATGGTGGGCACGGTTGTGTCTCGATCCACCGGGAGAAGTTCAAGCCGTTCGGCGGCCCCGACGGCGGCAACGGCGGGCACGGCGGCAGCGTGTCCCTGGTGGTCGACCCGCAGGTGACGACGCTGCTGGACTTCCACTTCCGTCCGCACGTGAAGGCCGAGAACGGCAAGGGCGGCGCCGGATCGAACCGGGACGGCGCCAACGGCCGCAACCTCGTGCTCAAGGTGCCGAACGGCACGGTCGTGCAGGCCACCGACGGCACGGTCCTGGCCGACATGGTCGGCGCCGGCACGACCTTCGAGGTCGCCCGGGGCGGGCGCGGCGGCCGGGGCAACGCGTCGCTGGCGAACGCCCGGCGCAAGGCCCCCGGCTTCGCCGAGCTGGGCGAGCCCGGCGAGCAGCTCGACGTGGTGCTGGAGCTCAAGAGCGTCGCCGACGTCGGGCTGGTGGGCTTCCCGTCGGCCGGCAAGTCGTCGCTGATCTCGGTCATCTCCGCGGCCAAGCCGAAGATCGCCGACTATCCGTTCACCACGCTGGTGCCCAACCTGGGCGTGGTGCGGCTGGACAACCACACCTTCACCGTCGCCGACGTGCCCGGCCTGATCCCCGGTGCGGCCACCGGCAAGGGGCTGGGCCTGGAGTTCCTCCGGCACATCGAGCGCTGCGCGGTGCTGGTGCACGTCATCGACACCGCCACGCTGGAGCCCGGGCGGGACCCCGTCGCCGACATCGACACCATCGAGGCCGAGCTGACCGAGTACGGCGGCCTGGCCGACCGTCCCCGGCTGGTGGCGCTCAACAAGGTCGACGTGCCGGACGGCCGGGACCTGGCCGAGATCGTCCGCCCCGACCTGGAGGAGCGCGGTTTCCGCGTGTTCGAGGTCTCCGCGGCGACCCGGGAAGGGCTGAAGGAACTCATGTACGCCATGGCGGAGCTGGTGGAGCAGGGACGCACCGCGGCCCCGCCGGCCGAGCCGACGCGGATCGTGATCCGGCCCCGGGCGGTCGACGACGCCGGTTTCACCATCGAGGCCGCGCCGGACGGCGCCTGGGTCGTACGCGGCGTCCGTCCCGAGCGGTGGGTGCGGCAGACCAACTTCGACAACGACGAGGCCGTCGGCTACCTGGCCGACCGGCTGGCCCGCCTGGGCGTCGAGGAGAAACTGGGCAAGGCCGGTGCGGAGCCGGGCGACCTGGTCCGCATCGGCGAGCGGGAGTTCGACTGGCAGCCCACCCTCTACGCGGGTGCCGACTTCATCCCCGGCAACCGGGGCACCGACGTCCGGCTCGAGGAGAAGTCCAGCCGGGCCTCGGCCGCCGAGCGGCTGGCGGCCCGCAAGGCCCGCCGGCAGCGCCCGGAGGACGAGTTCGAGGGCACCGACGCCGACGTCTCGGACGACCTCGACCCGGCGCCGGGGGACGCCTTCGACGAGGCCGGCCCCACCCGGGAGGCCGGCGGCTCCGGCGACGCGGGCCCGACGCAGGGGTATGGCCTGTCCCGCACCGCCGCGCAGGACGACGCCGAATAGCTCGGCGCGCTCCGCTAGCGGGTCGACTGCCGGAAACCTGCCCGAAATCCCCGCCACCTAGCGTGGCCTGATGCTGATCGAGTCACGCCCCGCCACCGACCCGGAGATCGACGCCCTGGTCACCGCCCAGCAGCGCGAACTGCGGGTGGCCGACGGCGGGCTGGAAGGCCAGGCGACCGCCACCCACGACGACATCCGCTACCTGGTGGTGGTCGCCGACGGGCGGGCGGTCGCCTGCGGCGGGATCCAGGCGCTCGACGCCGACGCCGCCGAGGTGAAGCGGATGTACGTCCGCCCGGTGTACCGGGGGCGGGGCATCGCCCGGCAGCTGTTGACCGCGTTGGAGGAGTTGGCCTTCCAGCAGGGGTACGGGGTGCTCCGCCTGGAGACCGCCACGTACCTGCCGGCCGCGATCGGGCTCTACACCTCCAGCGGGTACGAGCCGATCCCGGTCTACGGCGAGTACGTCAGCAACCCGTACAGCCTCTGTTTCGCCAAGCGGCTGCGCGTGCCGGCCTGACGGCGCCCGGTCCGGCGGGTCAGTCGCCGGTGTGCGCGTGCGCGGCGGTGACCGGCTTCGACTCCGGCGAGGCGTGCTGACGGAGGAAGACACTCAGCACGATCAGCGTGCCGACCGCGAGGAACTCGCTCTGCCAGTTCTGCATCGACTGGAACCAGAACTCGCTGGTGCCGAGGAACTCCCACACGCCGACCGGCGGCGCCCCGCTCTGCATCGCCTGCTCCTCGTTGTAGTGGGCGGTCCCGCCGAGCAGGTGGCCGACGAACGAACCGAGGAAGATCAACAGCAGCGCGATGGAGAGGCTGTTGCGGTAGACCACCAGGGGCAGCCCGCCGGCGCGTACCGGCCAGGGCGAGTCGACGGTGGCGCGCCGCTCGTCGTCCTCGGGCCGGTCGGTCTGCCCCACCGGCTTCGACTCCGCCGACCCGCGCTGCACCAGGTAGGCGGTGAGCAGGACGTAGCCGCCCATCTGGAGGAACTCCGACTCCCAGTTCTCGAAGACCGACTCCACGAAGTGCCCGCTGCCGAGGTACGCCAGCCAACTCGTCGGCGCGGCCCCGAGTTCCGCCAGCTCCTCGTTGCGGGTCTGCCAGCCGAACACGCTCTGGAGCACCAGGAAGACCAGGAACGCCCCGAACATCGCCACGGTCAATGCGTTGTCACGCAGCCACCTCGGCATGACGACCTCCCAGTTGACGGGCCTCCGACCTCCCTGCCCGGACGCGGTGCCGGGCAAACGTCCTTTCTGCCCGGATTCGGCACCGGGTGAACGCCGCGGTGCGGCGAGGAGTCAGGGGCGGTCGAAGGGGTCGTCCAGCCGGGTGCCCGTGCCGAACTGGTTGGAGAGCAGCAGCCCGAGGGCGAGCATGCCGAAGCCGAGGACCAGGTGCAGGTAGTTGTCGGCGTCGTTGACCGGGATGAAGTTCGCGGCGCTCTCCCGGTCGATCGCGAAGCCGTACAACCAGAGCCCGAGGTAGAGGGCGCCGCCGCCGGCCAGGAAGAGCCGGGCCCCGGCGATGCTGCGGGCCAGCACCAGGCCGGCCAGCCCGAAGCCCAGGTGCAGCGCGTTGTGCAGGATCGACACCTGGAACAGGCCGAGCAGCCGGGCCTCGGAGTGGTGACCCGCGAACGTCATGTCGTCGTAGCCGGTCGTGACGCCCGGGATGAACCCGAGCACCCCGACCAGGATGAAGATCCCGGCCGCGGCCACGGCGGCCAGTTGCACCCGCGGCTTGCGTCCCCGGGGGCCGCCGCGTGCGTTCCGTGCCATCGATTCACCTCCGTGGACCCGCGGAACGCCCTGTTCGCGGCACCGGCAGCGAGGGGTGTCCGTCACTCTGCGCGACGGATTCGACGCGCAATCCGGCGATCCTCCATTTTGTAGCGGCCCGGCGGCGGCTCCGCAGGGAAAGTCACGAAGGAGGTATGGAACTGGATACGCAGGGTAGGTCAACAGTTGCGACGGCAGGAACCGGCCGGCGCATCCCCCCAGCACAGAACCGCGAAGACTTTCCGAGCGGAAGGGAAATCATGACCTACGATCTGTCACCCACGACCTCCACGTACGGGCAGGAGTCGACCAACGGCAGCGGTGTCCGCGAGCAGGCCCGTCAGGTCGGCTCGGAGGCCAAGCACGCCGGCGGCGCCGTCGCCGAGACCGCCAAGGAGCAGGGCAGGGAGGTCGTCGGCGAGGCGAAGCGCCAGGCGCGCGACCTCTACGGCGAGGCCCGCAGCCAGCTCGCCAGCCAGACCGGTGAGCAGCAGCGGCGGGCCGCCGGTGGGCTCCGCTCGCTGGCCGACGAGATGCGCTCGATGGCCGAGCAGGGCGGCCAGGGTGGCCCGGTGAGCGAGATCGCCCGCCAGGCCGCCGACCGCGTGCACGGCGTGGCCGGCTGGCTGGAGCAGCGCGAACCCGGCGACATCATCGCCGAGGTGCGTGGCTACGCGCGCCGCAACCCGGGCACCTTCCTGGTCGGCGCCGCCGTGCTCGGCGTACTCGCCGGCCGGCTGACCAAGAACATCTCCGCCGGCGACGGCCAGGACGGCAACGGCTACCCCGCGTACGACCCGGAGCGCACCGCGGTCATCCCGACCCCGCCGGCCCCGCGCGCCGTGCCGGACGCCGTGCCGCCGGGCGGCTACCTCGACCCGACCCCGGGCGCGTACGCCGACCCGCAGACGACGACCAGCTACGCCGACCCCGCCGGTGGCGTCGGCCAGCCGCTGCCGCCGGTGAGCCAGACCGACCCGCTGCCGGGCGTCCCGTCGACCGGTACCACCCGTCCGTGAGCCCACGAACCACCCGAAGGGAGGCGGCGGCATGAGCATGCCGACGCAGGGGGCGGGACTGAACTCCGGTCACCACCCCCACGACGCGGACGAGGTCAGGGGCAGCTCGATCGGTGAGCTGATGCGCCAGGTCACCAGTGACCTGTCCACCCTGATGCGGCAGGAGGTCGAGCTGGCCAAGGCCGAGATCCGCCAGGAGGGCAAGAAAGCGGGCAAGACCGCCGGCTTCTTCGGCGGCGCCGGCTTCGGCGGCTACATGGTGGCCCTCTTCCTCTCGCTGGCCCTCTGGGCCGGGCTGTCCAACGTGATGGACGCCGGCTGGGCGGCCCTGATCGTGGCCGTCATCTGGGGCGCGATCGCCGCGGTCCTCTACACCAAGGCCAAGAGGAGCGCCGAGCAGATCCGCGGCCTCAAGCAGACCAACGACAGCGTGCAGCGGATTCCCGACGCGCTCAAGCCCCACCCGCAGGAGGTCACCCGATGAGCACCGACCCGGACCAGATCCGCCGGGAGATCGAAGCCACCCGGAGCAACCTGAGCTCCGACGTGGACGCGCTGGCGTACAAGGTCAGCCCCGCCCGCATCGTCGACGACCGTAAGCAGCGGGCCCGCAACGCACTGCAGAATGTGAGGGACAAGGTGATGGGAACCGCTTCCGACCTGGGTCACAGCACCAAGCACGGCGCCCACACGGTGGGTGACCACGCCTCCTCGGCGGCATCCACCGTGAGCGACAAGGCGCACTCGGCGGCCTCGACGGTCAGCGACGCCGCGCACCGCGCGCCGCACGTGATCCGGCAGAAGTCCGAGGGCAATCCGCTGGCCGCCGGCCTGATCGCCTTCGGCGTCGGCTGGCTCGCCTCCTCGCTGATCCCGGCGACCCGCCGCGAGCAGCAGGTGGCGTCGCAGGTCAAGGAGCGGGCGGGCGAGCACGCCGGGGCGGTGAAGGAGAAGCTCGGTGAGGTCGCCAACGAGCTGAAGGAGGAGCTGCGCGAGCCGGCGCAGCACGCCACCGAGGCGGTCCGGTCCACCGCCCAGGACGCGGTGCACGCCGTCAAGGACGACACCCGTTCGGCCGCGCACGACGTGAGGGACCAGGCGCAGCAGTCCCGCGAACAGGTGCGGTACTGACCGGCCGGTCACCGTACGCCGCAGCTCGCGGCCACTCCCGGAACACCGTCCCGGGTAGTGGCCGCGAGCTGTCGTGTGCGTCCCGGTCGTGTCTCCGGCACGCGCGGCGTGCGGGCGCGGGGTCGGCGGTGTGCCGGGTCGCGCGGGGTCAGCGGTGGTGGCGGCGGAGGGTGCGCTCGAAGTGGGCGGCGCGGCGTACCCGGCCGCCGGCGTAGCGGACCCCGCCGAAGAGCAGCCGCCGGCCGACGGCGAGCCAGCCGCACACGCCGCGTTCCAGCACCCAGAGCGGGGCGGCGAGGGCGGTCCGCGGCGGGAACACCGCGCCGCCCCCGCCCCGGCGCCGGCCCACCTCGGCCAGCGCCACCGTGGTCGCGGCCGCCCCGAACACCAGCCCCGGT
Organism: Micromonospora sp. NPDC049048; assembly: GCF_043197615.1. Taxonomy (NCBI): domain Bacteria; kingdom Bacillati; phylum Actinomycetota; class Actinomycetes; order Micromonosporales; family Micromonosporaceae; genus Micromonospora; species Micromonospora sp. NPDC049048. The sequence goes on from NZ_JBICTM010000003.1 coordinate 24,429, forward strand.
CGCCGGCGCGCGACCGCCGTCGCCAGCGCCGGCAGGACCGCGAGCGAGGCCACCAGGCGGACCGGCTGGGCCAGGTCGTCGTACGCCTGGCGGACCCGCTGACCCAGGAAGTGGGCGGTGTCGGGCGGCAGCCGGCGTACGTGCAGCCAGGCGGGTGCCGCCTCCGTCCCCCCGTACGCGCGCACGGTGCGGATCAGCTCCAGGTTCTCGAAGAGCACGTCCGGGTCGTACCCGCCCATGGCGAGGAAGGTGCTCCGGCGTACCGCCAGGGTGCCGGGATAGTCGGCGCCGAGCGCCCGGTTGAGCAGGGTACGCCCGGTGTCCCACCAGGCGTGCCAGGGCAGCGGGTCGAAGTAGTTCTGCGGCCGGACCAGGTCCACCCGGTCCAGCAGCAGGTGCACGGCGCGCAGCCCCGCGTCGTCGTACCGGACGTCGTCGTCGGCGATCACCACGTGCTCGTGCCGGGCCGCGCTGACGCCGGTGAGCACCCCGGTCACCTTGCCGTTGACGCCGCGCAGGGCGGGATCCGGCCGCAGGTGCCGGACCAGGCCACGCCAGTCCCGGGCGTGCCGGGCGAACCGCTCCGGGGGTGACCCGTCGACCACGGTCACGTCGACCCGGGTGGCCAACCAGCGCAGGTACCCGGTCAGCCCGGCCAGGCCGGCGTCGTCGGTCCAGCGCAGCGGCAGGACGTACGCCATGGGGAGCCGGTCGACGCCCGGCGCCGGGACGGCACCGCCCTCGACGCCGGCGGCGCCATCCCGGCGAGCGGCACCGGGTGCGCCGCGGGCGGCATCGGCGGTGCCGCCGTCGTGCGGGGGACCGGTCGGGCGGGCCGGCGCGCTCACGCCGACTCCGGCAGCCGGTAGACGGAGACGTGCTCGCGGCTGTGGTCGGTGAACGGCCGGCCGGTCCAGTCCTCCCACCGGTGCTCCCGGCGCATCCCGGCCAGCTCGGCCATCAGGTCCAGCTCCGCCGGCCAGGCGTAGCGGTGGTTGGCCGGCAGCAGTTGCACGCCGTCGCTGCTGAAGCGGATCTTCGTGGTGGTCATCCGCTGCTCGGCGGGGTGCAACAGGGCCGCCTCCAGCAGTACGGCGTCCTCGGCCACCCGCACCGGCCGCAGGGCGGCACCGGCGTGGAACGCGCCGGGATCGGGCGTCCAGGCCTCGACCACGAACCGACCACCGGGACGAAGGTGGGCGGCGGCGTTGCGGAAGCAGGCCACCTGGGCGGCCTGGTCCGGCAGCGCGAAGATCGTGTTGAACGCGAGCAGCACCAGGGCGAACTCGCCGGGCACCCGGGTCGTGGAGAAGTCGCCGACGGCCACCTCGATCGCGTCCCCGCCGGGTTTGGCGCGCAGCCCGGCAGCCATCTCCGGGGAACCCTCGACCCCGGCGACGGTCAGCCCCCGGGCGGCCAGCGGCAGGGCCAGCCGACCGGTGCCGATGCCGAACTCGCACACCGGCCCGCCGTCGGCCAGCTCGGCGAGCCGCGCCACCGCCGCGTCCGGCGTCAGGTGCGCGTACGTCTCGTCGTAGACGTCCGCGACCTGCCGGCCGTACGCGCTGGCGTCGAAGGACACGGTGCCTCCCGATGGCGGTGGGTGCCCGCAGCAGGTGCCCGGTTATGCGGCGACCAAACCGGCGTGTCGTTTCGGTCGGGCGGCGCCGGGTAGCGCAATCGGTGCGGGTGGTCCCACCCCGGGGCACCCGGGCGGAGGAGACGTGATGACGAGCAACGGAACGAGGTGGGCGCTGCTCGGTGCCACCACGGTGGCCGTGGCCGGTGTCGGCCGGGCGGTGGCCCGTCGGCGGCGCCGGCACCAGCCCGAGCGCCGCGACGGCTGGTACGTGGTGCGGCGCGGGGTGACGATCGACCGTCCGGTGGAGGCGGTGATCGGCTTCTGGACCGACCGGCAGCGGATGGACCGGGCGCTGGCCGAGTGGGCCACGCTGGAGCAACTCGACGGCGACCGGTGGCGTTGCGTGGCGCGGGACCAGGCCGGTGGGGGCACCGGATGGCGGGCCGAGATCACCGTCGAGGGCCCCGGGCGGCTGCGCTGGCGGGTCACCGACGGGCCCGAGCAGGAGGGCACCGTCCGGCTGGCCCCGGCACCCCGGGACCGGGGTACGGAGGTCCGCGCCGAACTCCGGTGGCGCTCCGGACCGCTGCGCCGGACCCTCGGAATCCTCGGCGGCGACGATCCCGACCAGGGGCTGCGGGACGCGCTGCGCCGGGTGAAGGCGCTGGTGGAGTGCGGGCAGGTGATCGACACCCGACGCGACCCGTCCGGGCGGAGCGCGGCCCAGGAGAAGGCGACCGACAAGCTCCGCGAGAAGCTGACGACGGGAGGACGGGCGTGAGGGCGCTCTGCTGGGAAGGCGTCGGCAAACTGGCCGTACGCGACGTGCCGGAGCCGCGGATCCGCGCCGAGGGCGACATCGTCGTCAAGGTCGGCGCCAGCAGCGTCTGCGGCTCCGACCTGCACCTGATCAACGGCTTCCTGCCGGCGATGCGGGAGGGCGACATCCTCGGCCACGAGTTCATGGGCGAGGTCGTGGAGACCGGGCCGGGCGTACGACGGCTGCGCGTCGGCGACCGCGTCGTGGTCGGTTCGGTGGTGGCCTGCGGCGGCTGCTGGTACTGCCGCACCGAGCAGTACTCGCTCTGCGACAACTCCAACCCGCAGCCGGTCTTCACCGAGAAGCTCTGGGGCCACTCGCCGGCCGGCATCATCGGCTACTCGCACGCCGCCGGGGGCTACTCCGGCAGCCACGCCGAGTACGTCCGGGTGCCGTTCGGCGACGTCGGGGCGTTCACGGTGCCCGACGGGGTGCCCGACGACTCGGTGGTGTTCGCCTCCGACGCGATGCCCACCGGTTGGATGGCCGCCGACTTCTGCGCCCTGAAGGGCGGCGAGGTGGTCGCGGTCTGGGGCGCGGGCGGGGTCGGACAGATGGCGGCGCGCTCGGCGCAGCTCCTCGGCGCCGAGCGGGTGATCGTGATCGACCGGCTGCCGGAGCGGCTCGCCACCGCCGCCGACCGGCTCGGTGTGGAGACGGTCAACTACGCCGAGACCGACGTGCTGGAGGCGCTGCGGGAGATGACCGCCGGGCGGGGCCCGGACGCGTGCATCGAGGCGGTCGGCATGGAGTCGCACGACGTCGGCCCGGCGTACGCGTACGACAGGGCGAAGCAGAGCGCCCGCCTGCAGACCGACCGCCCCACCTCGGTCCGGCAGGCGATCATGGCGTGCCGCAAGGGCGGGACGGTGAGCATCGTCGGCGTCTACGCCGGTCTGGTGGACAAGTTCCCGCTCGGCGCGGCGATGAACAAGGCGCTGGTGCTGCGGATGGGGCAGATGCACGCCCAGCGCTACATCCCGATGCTGCTGGACCGGATCGCGGCCGGCGAGATCGATCCCGGCTACCTGGCCACCCACCCGATGCCGCTGGAGCAGGGGGCGCGGGGCTACGAGATGTTCGAGAAGAAGGAGGACGGCTGCCTGCGTACGGTCCTGCACCCCGCCTGAGCGGCGCCGCACCGTGCCCGGGGGCCCGACCGGGAACCCGGGCGCGGTGTGTCGTGTCGCTCAGGCCGTGCGGCGCACGTTGGTGATCACGAACCGGCTCGGGGGCAGCGCCGGCAGCCGGCGCAGGCTCAGCGCCAGATCCTGCGGTGGCACGTCGTAGCGCATCGTGGTGGTCAGGTTCGTCACCGCCCGCTTCATCAGCTCGATCGTGATCCACTCCCCGGCGCAGCGGTGACCGGCCAGGTGCTCGCCGCCGCCCTGCGGCACGAGCGCGAACGGGTCGCCCCGCCAACCGGTGAACCGCTCCGGGAGGAACCGCTCCGGTTCGGGCCAGAGGGTGGGGTGGTGGTTGGTGCCGTACAGGTCGAGCAGCACCCGCCGGCCGCGCGGGAAGTGGTGGCCCTGCCAGTCGAACGAGCGGCGGACCCGGGCGGCGGCCACCGGGAAGAAGGGGTAGTAGCGCCGCACCTCCTGCACGAAGCTCTCGGTGGCCTCGTCGTTCCCGCGGACGCGCCGCCGCCAGGCGGGGTGGTCGTGCAGGGCCAGCGCGGCGAAGACGACGAAGCGGTCGACGGCGACCGTGGGGCGCAGCACGTTGAGCAGTTCGACGGCCGCGGTCCGGCGCGGGAGCAGCCGCCCCCGGGCGTCCCGGTGCTCGGCGATGACCCGCAGCGCGCTGCCGCCGGGGGCGGGAAGCGTGCCGACCCGCTCCCGGTCGACGACCTGGCCGATCCAGCGCTCGCTCCGGCGGCGGCCCCGCCGGCCCCGCCAGTGCCGGGGTCCGAGGGCCGGGGCCGCCTCGATCATCGCGTGCAGGTCGGCGGTGCGCCGGTCCACCTCGGAGTTCGCGAGCGGTACGCCGGCCCAGGCGCAGACCGCGCGCGTCAGCATCCGGCCGACCTCGTCGTACAGCACCACCGGCCCGCCCGACTCCCAGGCCGGTACGCGGGAGCGCCACTCGTCGTCGAAGAGCTGGGCGAGGTGCCGGATCGCGACCGGCGTCATGAGCGACATGAGCATGGCCTTGCGGTCGGCGTGCTCGGCCCCGTCGAGGCCCTGCACGCCACCGCGCCCGGTGAGGGTGTGCTGGCCCCGCTTCGGCATCGCGCCGGCCCGCACGAAACGCTCGGTGTCGTAGAAGAGTTCCGCCGCGGGCCGGCCGCGCAGGCAGATGGTGGGCTCCAGCAGCAGCCGGGCCTGGAAGATGTCGCTGCCGTGGTGGTCGCAGCGTCGACCGATGAAGCGGTAGCCCTCGCGCAGGAACGCCAGTGAACTGTCCGGGCTGCGCTCCGTCGGGATGGTCGCCATCGGGCCTCCTGACCGAGGGGTGGCGGCCGTCGCCGGCCTGGTCCTGTCCGTGTCTACCCAGGCCACCGTGACGCAATCCCGCCGTCGTCGTGCCCCCCGTGGCGGGGCGGCGGGGGAGGGGCCAGCGGGCGAGGTGCCTGCTGGCCCCTCCCAGGGACGCGCAGAGCTGGTTGTCTCGCAGGGAGCGGTTCGCCGGTCCGCCGGCGGGAGCCGGGAGGGATCGGCAACCCACCGGAGGACGGGGCCGCCCACGATCGCCACGGGGAGGACGTATGCGCGACAACAGGCCGGCGTACTGGCGGCAACGGCAGGCGTTGGAGGCGCTCGGCGGGGCCCGGAAGGCCGCCGAAGCCTCGTTGATCACGCCGGCACGCCGTACGGCCCGGCCGGACCGGTTCTTCACCGTGCACCTCGGCTTCACCGCCCCCGACCTGGCGTCGGCCCGGGAGCTGGCCGTCGGGTACGCGGAGGCGCTGAGCCTGCTACGACCCGAGTTGGCCCTGGGCGCGTCGGCGCTGTCGCCGGCCGAGTCGTGGTGGCAGGCCGAGCGGTTGTTCTGCGGCGCGGCCGGCCCGGACGGGGAGCGCTGCGCCGACGTCGCCGGGCATCCCGGTTTCCATCACGCCCCGGGCCCGGGTGGGCTCGGCTGGGGCGACGGCGACTGACCCGCCATTCTTCGATCGGCCCGGCGCGCCAACTGCCTGCGCGAATTCGGCCTCAAATGGGAAACGGATTCAATGGGAATCCCATGCGAGATTCGACGGGGACGTCCGGCCCGAGGAATTGATCTCAATTTGCGCCTCGGGGCAACCCTTTCCTCACGCGCCCGTTTCGGTGTCATTTGTGGGCCTATTCTCCGCCGCTTTCGCCGCCGAAAGGTTGTCCGGAATCACCAATGCCGGAAGTGCTTCGTTTGGTCACCAAGGCACCCGCGCCGGAGGGCGGAGAGGTTCAATCCCTCTGGCGGACGATCCGTTCCTGCGCTTTCCGGGGGGAATCGCACATGCACGTGATGCTGGCCTGGTTCGCCGACGACAATCTGTCGGACAGCGCCCGGCACGCCGCGAGGCGACGTTTCGAGACGGCCGTCGCCGACGTGGTGCCGGACAGTTTCGTACGCCACGAGTTCGGGGCCGACGACTGGGGCGTCACGGTCCTGCACCGCAGCGACCCCGGCCACTACCGATGGCCGACCGTCGACACCGTCGGGCCGGTCACAGCCGTGTCCCTCGGGCTGCCCGTGGGGCTGGACGTGACGGGGGGCCCAGCGGCGCTGGCCGGCCGCCTGCTGGCCGGCGAGGAGGTGCACCGGCAGGTGGTGCCGCCGTTCGGCCTGCTGGCTCTCGACGCGGGCGGGGCCTTCGCCCTGCAACAGGACTGGATCGGCATGTGCCGGATCTTCACGGGCCGGCACGGCGGCGTCACGGCCCTCTGCACCCGGCCCAGCCTGCTGGCCACGTTCCTGCACGGCGACCTGCGGCCGGACCTGGACGGCTGGACGTCGTACACCCTCTGCGGGCACTTCGGCGGCGACAGTTCCCCCGTGCGGGGCGCCCGACTGCTCCGCGCGGGCGAGCGGGTGACCGGCCGCCGGCGCGCCGGCGGCGGGTGGGAACTCGCCACCACGACCGGGTACGCCACCGACGACGTGGTGCGGGACGGGCTGGCGGCACAGGGCCGGCCGGTGGGCGAACTGCTGGACCGGGCCGCCGACGCCATCACGACCACCGCCGCCAGCATCCACGGCCTCTACGACGACGACATCACGCTCGGGCTGTCCGGCGGGAAGGACTCGCGGCTCATCGCCGCCGCACTGATCGCGGCCGGCCGGACCCCCCGGTTCCTCACCAACGAGGACACCCGGGCCGAGGGCGAGGTCGCCCGGGAGTTGGTGCGGATCCTGCGCGACAAGCGGGGACTGCACCCCGAGCACACGCTGCGTCTCGCCGGGGCGCCGGCCAACGTGCTCGGGACGGGCCTGCACGAGCGGGCCCGGCGCCTGCAACGGCTGACCGACCACCAGTTCCCCTCCAGCTACCTGGTGCGCCCCGCCGGCCCGGGCCGCCTGGTCGACCAGGCCGGACCGGCGACCTTCACCGGCGCCGCCGGTGAACTCGCCACCGAATACTGGTATCCCCCCACCGACGACGACGGCGAACCGTCGCCACGGGAGACGGCCCTGACCCGGCTGCTGAACGCCGTGCCGACGGGCGTGGCCGACGCGGCCGTCGTCACCGCCGAGCGGGAACGGATCGGCGCCCTGCTCGACCACGGCAGCGGGCTCGGCCTGCACGACCTGCGCCTGGTCGACTACATCTACCTGGTGGAACGGGTCCGCCGCTGGTACACCTCGGCCTACGCGATCGGGATGGTCACCCCGTTCCTCTCCCCGGGCTTCGTCGCCGCCACCTTCGCGCTGACCCCACCGCAGAAGCGCGAGCGGCTGATGCACACCGGGCTGATCGCGCGCCTGGTGCCCGAATGGGCGCAGGTCCCGTTCGTCAGCGTCTCCACCGGCCCGTCCACCGCCGTCCGCGTGTGGGAGGGCGACGGTCTCCAGGCCATCGCCGGCCTGCTGGACACCGCGCACGGGCCGCTGACCCACCTCGTCCGCCGGCCCGCCGTGGAGAAGGCGTTACGGACGGCGGCCCGCGGCGGCCGACCCGACCAGCGGACGCTGCAACAGTTCACCTGGCTGGCGCTCGCCTCCGAGCGGCTCGAACCGGGCACCACCCGGCCCGCCACCGGCGCCGCGTACGCCCGGATCACCGCGCCCCCGCAGCAACGTCAGCCGGCCGGCGGCGCGATCGCCCGACTGCGGTGGATCAAACGGACCCGGCTCGGCGGCCCGCTCTGGTCGGCCGTGGCCAAGCGGGTACGGCCACGGCCGCCGGGCGAGTGAGCGGGGCGCACCCGCGCCGCCCCGCACCCACCCCTCGTCGCCCGGTCGGGTCGATCCCTCCGGCCGGCGGCGGTCAGTCCAGGTCGAACTCGCCGTCCTGGGCACCCGCGACGAAGGCGTCCCACTCGGCCTGGGTGAAGACCAGGACCGGGCCGTCCGGCTCGGCGGAGTTGCGCATGCCGATGAGGTCGTCGACGAAGGCGACCTCCACCGCGCTCTCGGAGGTGTCGCCCTCGGCCCGCTGCCAGACCGCCCGCGAGAGGTCGAAGTCGCCCTTGGGGTGCGAAGCCATCGTTGATTCCTCCAGTGCCACCGGGTCATGGGGGAGACACGTACGGTTCCCCATCGGGCAGGATAAGCGGATGCCGAGCCTGACCCGTGTAGAGGCGACCGCGCGTGGCGCGGCGATCACTGTCGAGTCCTATCAGGTGGACCTCGACCTGACCGGCGACGGCGAGTGGTTCCGCTCCGACGTCACCATCCGGTTCCGGGCGACCCCCGGCGCGGAGACCTTCGTCGAGGTCCAGCCCGCGAAACTGCTGGCCGTACGCCTCGACGACCGCGACGTCGATCCGTCCACGCTGGACGACAACCGGCTGCCCCTGACCGGCCTCGCCGCGACCAACACGCTCACCGTCTCCGCCGAGATGGCGTACTCGAACACCGGCGAGGGGATGCACCGCTTCGTCGACCCGGCCGACGGCGAGACCTACCTCTACGCCATGTCCTTCCTGGACAACGTGCAGCGCCTCTTCGCCGCCTTCGACCAGCCCGACCTGAAGGCCCCGGTCACCCTGTCGGTCACCGCCCCGGAGCACTGGACCGTCGCGGCCAACGGACAGCTCGCCGCCACCCCGCGCCCCGGGCGCTGGGAGTTCGCCCCGACGCAGCCGCTGGCCACGTACCTCGTCTCGCTCATCGCCGGTCCCTGGCACGTCCGCCGCGACGAGCACGACGGCATCCCGCTCGGCCTCTACTGCCGGCGTTCCCTCGCCCCGCACCTGGACGCCGACGCCGAGGAGATCCTCACCGTCACGAAGCAGTGCCTCGACCGGTTCCACCAGCTCTTCGCCGAGCGCTACCCGTTCGGCAAGTACGACCAGGCGTTCGTGCCGGAGTTCAACCTCGGCGCGATGGAGAACCCGGGCCTCGTCGCCCACCGCGACGACTACGTCTTCCGCTCCGCGGTCACCGACACCCAGCGGGAGCAGCGCGCCACCACCATCGCCCACGAGATGGCGCACATGTGGTTCGGCGACCTGGTCACCATGCGCTGGTGGGACGACCTGTGGCTCAACGAGTCCTTCGCGGAGTACCTCGGCACCCGGGTCACCGCCGAGGCGACCCGTTTCGACCGGGCCTGGACGACCTTCGCCCTGCGCCGCAAGGCCTGGGGCTACGCGGCGGACCAGCGCCCCTCCACCCACCCCGTGGCGCCCGAGCAGGTCGCCGACGCCGCCGAGGGCCTGCTCAACTTCGACGGCATCTCGTACGCCAAGGGAGCCAGCGTGCTGCGGCAGCTGGTCGCCTGGCTGGGCGACGACGCCTTCCTCGTCGGCCTCAACGCCCACTTCGCCAAGCACCGCTTCGGCAACGCCACCCTCGCCGACCTGCTCGACAGCCTCGCCACGGCGAGCGGGCGCGACCTGTCCGGCTGGGCGCGGCGCTGGCTGCGTACGGCGCAGGTCAACACGCTGCGCGCCGAGGTCACCGTCGACGCGGACGGCCGCTACGCCGAGGTGGCGATCGCGCAGACCGCCCCCGCCTCGCACCCGGTCCTGCGCCCGCACCGCATCGGCGTGGGCCGGTACGCCGCCGACGGGACGGTCGTCCGGACGGAGGTGGACCTGGACCCGGACGCCGACGGCGGCCGGACGGTGCTCACCGCGCTGGCCGGCGGGCCGGCGGCCCGGCTTCTGCTGCCCAACGACGGCGACCTGACGTTCGCCAAGATCCGGCTCGACCCCGCCTCGGCGGACGCCGTGCCGCTGGTGCTGCCCGGCCTGGCCGACCCGCTGGCCCGGGCGTTGCTCTGGGGCGAGGCGTTGGACGCCGCCACCGACGGGGAGCGGCCGGTCGCCGGCCTCGTCGCCCTGCTCGCCGCCGCCCTCCCCGCCGAGACCGAGGTGATCATCGCCGAGGACGTGCTCGCGCTCAGCCGCTCGCTGATCGACCGCTACCTCGAACCGCTCGCCCGCGCGGCCGCCCTGGCGCAGGTGGCCGGCGCCTGCCGGAAGCTGCTCGACGACGCGCCGGCCGGCGGGTCGCTCCAGCTCGCGGCGGCCCGGGGCTGGATCGCCGCCAGCACCGACACCGACCGGCTGGCCGGCTGGCTCGCGGGCCGGGACGTCCCGCCGGGGCTGGCGGTCGACGCCGAGCTGCGCTGGGCGCTGCTGCTCCGGCTCGTGGTGCTCGGGGCGGCCGGCGCGGCGGAGATCGCCGCCGAGGCCGCGGCCGATCCGAGCGCCAGCGGCGCCGAGCGGGCCGCCCGTTGCCGCGCCGCGCTGCCCGACCCGGCCGCCAAGCGGGCCGCGTGGGAGATCGTCGTGTCGAACACCGAGCTGTCCAACCGGCTCGTGGAGGCGACCGCGCAGGGGTTCTGGCAGCCCGAGCAGGCCGAGCTGACCGCCGGCTACGTCGAGCGCTACTTCGCCGACATGCCGGCCGCCGCGCGGTCGCGTACGCCGTGGGTGGCCGACCAGGTGGCGAAGCTGGCCTTCCCCCGGCACGCCGTGGCGCAGCCCACCCGGGAGGCGGCCGCGGCACTGCTGGCCCGCGACGACGTCACCCCCGGCCTGCGCCGGGTCGTGACCGACGCCGACGACGACCTGCGCCGCGCCCTGGTCGCCCGGACGGCGGTCGCCGCGGCGGCGGCCTGACGCCGTACGCCGAGCGGGACGGTCCGGCGACCCCGAGAAAACGTCGGTTCCGCCCGGCCTACGATCGCGGGGTGGAGGAAGACACCCGGCGGGTCGGCATCATGGGCGGCACCTTCGACCCGATCCACCACGGCCACCTCGTCGCGGCCAGCGAGGTGGCGGACCGGTTCGGTCTGGACGAGGTGGTCTTCGTCCCCACCGGCCAGCCGTGGCAGAAGGCGGACGAGCCGGTCAGCCCGGCCGAGGACCGTTACCTGATGACGGTCATCGCCACCGCCTCCAACCCGCGCTTCCAGGTCAGCCGGGTCGACATCGACCGGGGCGGGCCCACCTACACCGTCGACACGTTGCGCGACCTGCACGCCGAGTACGGCCCGAAGGTGCAGCTGTACTTCATCACCGGGGCCGACGCGCTGGAGCGGATCCTCTCCTGGAAGGACCTGGACGAGATCTTCGAGCTGGCCCACTTCATCGGGGTGACCCGGCCGGGCTTCGAGCTGACCGACGCGCACCTGCCGGCCGACACGGTGAGCCTGGTGCAGGTTCCGGCCATGGCCATCTCGTCCACGGACTGCCGGGCGCGGGTCGCCCGGGGGGAGCCGGTCTGGTATCTGGTGCCGGACGGTGTGGTGCAGTACATCGCCAAGCGGCGCCTCTACCAGCCGTGATTCGTCCCGTTCCGGGCTGGTTCGGGTGGGTAACGCGCCAGAACTGACGAGTCGGGATTCCGCCGGGTGTGAGACGCTTGGAGCATCGCACGGTTGATCGAAGGAGAACGGTGACAGTTTCCGAACGCGCCCACGAGTTGGCTCTCGCCGCCGCCCAGGCCGCGGCCGACAAGAAGGCGCAGGACATCGTCATCATCGACGTGGGCGACCAGCTCGCCATCACCGACGCGTTCCTGCTCGCCGCGGCTCCCAACGAGCGTCAGGTGCTCGCCATCGTCGATGCCATCGAGGAGCGGCTGCTCGAACTGCCGGAGAAGGCGAAGCCCGTCCGGCGCGAGGGCGAGCGCGGCGGCCGGTGGGTGCTGCTCGACTACGTCGACATCGTGGTGCACGTCCAGCACACCGAGGAGCGCGAGTTCTATGCCCTCGACCGACTGTGGAAGGACTGCCCGACGATCCCGTTCGTCGACCGCGACCTCGTCGACGCCGAGTCCGGCACCGGCTCCGCCACGGCCGAATGACCCGCCTGATCATCTGGCGGCACGGCAACACCGACTGGAACGCCGCCAACCGGATCCAGGGGCAGACCGACGTACCGCTGAACGACCTCGGCCGCGAGCAGGCCCGCGGCGCCGCACCCCTGCTCGCGGGGCTGCGGCCCGACGCCATCGTGGCCAGCGACCTGAGCCGCGCGGCCGACACCGCCGCCGCGCTGGCCGCGCTGACCGGGCTGCCGGTGCGCACCGACCCGCGGCTGCGGGAGCGACACTTCGGATCCTGGCAGGGGCTGGCCATCACCGAGGCCGCCGAACACCACCCCGACGAGTTCGCCCGGTGGCGGGCCGGCGACCCGGACCCGGGTGCCGGCATCGAGACCCTCGACGACCTCGGCAAGCGGGTCGGCGCGGCCCTCTCCGACGCCGCCGACGCCGTGCCCGGCGGCACCGTGGTGGTGGCCACCCACGGCGGCGCGGCCCGGCAGGGCTGCGGGCACCTGCTCGGCTGGGAGCCCGCCGTGCTGCGCACCGTCGGCGCGCTGCAGAACTGCCACTGGACGGAGCTGCGTCACGACGACGTCCGGGGCTGGCACCTGCGGGCCCACAACGTCGGCCTGATCACCGTCCCGGCCGCCGAGGCCGTCTGACCCCGGCGTTCCTCAGCGACATCGGCTAGCGTGCCGGGCATGCCCGTCGCGGTCGTCACCGACTCCACCGCCTACCTCCCGCCCGAGTTGCTGCGCGTCCACCGGCTGACGGTGGTGCCGCTGACCGTCGTGCTCAACGGCGCCGAAGGGCTGGAGGGGGTCGAGACCACCCCGGCCGACGCCACCCGGGCGCTCGGCGGCCGACGCGTCTCGGTGAGCACCTCCCGCCCCGCGCCGGAGCAGTTCGCCCGGACGTACCGCGAGTTGTTCGACGCCGGCGCCGACGGGATCGTCTCGGTGCACCTGTCGGCCGAGCTCTCCGGCACGGTGGAGGCCGCCCGGCTGGCCGCCGCCGGCTTCGACGACCGGGTCGCCGTGGTCGACAGCCGCTCGACCGGCATGGGCCTCGGCTTTCCCGCCGTCGCCGCCGCCACGGCCGCCGAGCGGGGGGAGGACCTGGCAGGCGTACGCGACGCCGCGCGCGACGACATCGCCCGCACCAGCATCTGGTTCTACGTCGACACGCTGGAGTTCCTCCGCCGGGGTGGCCGGATCGGCGCCGCCGAGGCGCTGCTCGGCACCGCCCTGTCCGTGAAGCCGATCATGCACATGCCGGACGGCGCGATCGTGCTCAGGGACAAGGTGCGTACCGCCAGCCGGGGCGTGGCGCGGCTGGTCGACCTGGCCGTCGAGGCGGCCGGCGACGCCGAGGTCGACCTGGCCGTGCACCATCTCGCCGCGGCGCAGCGGGCCGAGGCGTTGCTGGAGACCCTCCGGGTCCGGCTGGGCGACCGCCTGCGCGACTCGTACGTCTCGGAGGCCGGCGCGGTGGTCGCCGCGCACGCCGGGCCCGGCCTGGCCTGCGTCGTCGTGCACCGCCGGCCCTAGGATCGCCGGCCAGGGTCTGTCCTCCCGGTCATGATCTCTGTCCATCGCGCGGGGCAGCGCCGACATCCGTCCGGCTGACATCGTGACCCGATGAAGGACGACCTGCACAGTTACCTGAAGGGCGGCCGTGACGCGCTGCTGTGGAAGCTCGACGGGCTCGGCGAGTACGACGCCCGGCGCCCGCTGACCCGGACCGCGACCAACCTGCTCGGCCTGGTGAAGCACGCGGCGGCCATGGAGATCCTCTACTTCGGCGTCGTGTTCGGCCGGCCGTTCGGCCAGGAGCTGCCGTACACCGGCGACGCCGCCGAGACCAATGCCGACATGTGGGCGACCGCGGACGAGACCCGTGAAGAGATCGTCGCCCTGTACCGTCGCGCCAGCTCCCACGCCGACACCACCATCGAAGCCCTCGCGCTCGACGACGTCGGCCGGGTGCCGTGGTGGGGCGATGCGGCGGTCACACTGCACCGCGTCCTGGTCCACGTCGTCGCGGAGACACAACGGCACGCCGGCCACGCGGACATCGTGCGCGAGCTCATCGACGGCGCGGCCGGGCTGCTGCCCGGGAACGACAACCTGCCACCCGCCGACGAGCCGTGGTGGCGGGACCACCGCCAGCGGGTGGAGCAGGCCGCCCGCGATGCTGGCGACCGTTAGGTTTCCGTCGTCCTGAAAGCCACGCGATGGCGGCGAGAGGACCGGCCGGCGCGGAGCAGCGAGCGCGTCGCCGTGACGGATGCCGCGGACGGGGCAGGTTGGCGGTCCCGGTCCCGATGCGCGCTGAACTGCGGTTCGTCGCCGCCCTAGCACATCGCCCGCATGATCAGGGGGTTGTCCACAGGCGGTGCCGTCATCCACAGCCGGCCCCCGGCCGGCCGCGCGCCCCGGGCTCGCGGACCTAGCTTCGCGTCGTGTCAGAAGACGAGGAGACGGTGGTCCGGGAACGACTGCGCCGGCTGGTGGCGGGCCGGTCTTCGCGCGCCGTACGGGCGCACCCCGGCGGGCCCGCCGATCCCCTGGAATGGCCCGGCGGACCCGCCGGGCCGTCCGACGGCCGTCAGGGGACGGCCGATCTGTCTGACGATGATCGCAGGCCCGCTGGGTTGTCCGGTGACCCTCGCAGGCCCGCCGGGCTGCCCGGAGACCGACCGGGCTCGGTCGGGGTGCCGGAGCCGGTCGTGGCGCTGCCGCCCCGCGCATCGGCGTCGCCGGCCGGCGCGGTGGCGCTGCCGGAGCCCGAACCGCCGACCCGCGTCCCGGGCGCGGCGTCCCGGCTGCCAGGGCCAGGAGCGTTCGACCCCGGCCGGCGAGGGGTGCGGGCGCTGGCCGCCGTCGCGGTGCTGGTGGTGGCCGGGGCCGGCTTCTGGGCCTGGCGGTCCCGGCCGCAGACCGAGCCGGTAAGCCCGATGGCCACCGTGGAGGCGTCCGGGGCGGCGGTGTCCGGCCTCGCGGAACCGGCCGCGACTCCCGCCGGCGAGCTGGTGGTCGCGGTCGCCGGCAAGGTACGCCGTCCCGGGCTGGTCCGGGTGCCCGCCGGCGCGCGGGTCGCCGACGCCGTGGAGGCGGCGGGCGGGGCACTGCCGGGGGTGGACGTGGCCCTGCTGAACCCGGCCCGCAAGGTCACCGACGGGGAGCTGATCCTGGTCGGCGTAGCGGCACCGCCGGGCGCGGCAGCCCCGCCCGGGGCGGCTGCCGGAGCCGCACCGGGCGCTCCCGGCGCTCCCGGCGCGGGGGGCCGGGTCAACCTGAACACCGCGACGCTGGCGCAGCTCGACGCGCTGCCCGGCGTCGGACCGGTGCTCGCCCAGCGCATCCTCACCCACCGCGACCAGCAGGGCGGCTTCCGCTCGGTCGGCGACCTGCGCCAGGTCGACGGCATCGGCGACGCCCGCTACGAGCAGCTCAAGGACCTGGTGACGGTGTGACGGCCGGCGGTGTGCCCGGCGCGTCCGGCCTCGGGACGTCCGGCGTCGGGACGGTTGGCCCCGGGACGTCCGGCGTCGGTACGTCCGGGCTCGCAACGGTTGGCCCCGGGACGTCCGGCGTCGACGGCGGGGACGAGCGGGCCGCGGCGACCGTGGACCTGCGGCTGGCCGGCCTCGCGGTGGCCACCTGGCTCGCCGCGCTGGCCGGGCTGCACCTGACGGTGGGCGGGACCCTGCTCCTGGCGGCGGTGGCGGCCGGGGCGGCCGGGCTGGGCGCGCTGCACCTGTCGGGCGTCCTCGGGCGGCCGTCCGGCCCCGTCCGGCGGTACGGCTGGATCGCCGTCGCCGTGTTGCTCGGCGTGGTCTGCGGTGCGACGGCGACCGCCGCGCGGCTGTCCGTCCGTGACGCCGGACCGGTCCGCGCCCTGGTGGAGGAGCGGGCCCTCGTCACCGCCGAACTGGTCGTCCGCGACGATCCCCGTCCCGTACGCGGCGTCGCCGGGCGCCCGGCCACCCTGCTCGTACCGGCCGAGTCGACGGGATTCACCGGCCCGGACGGGCGACGGGTCGCCACGCCCGCCCGCGTGCTGGTCCTCGCCACCGATCCCGGCTGGCGGGGGCTGCTGCCCGGCCAGCGACTGACCGCCGAAGGACGGCTCGCCGCGCCACGCGGTGGCGACCTGACCGCGGCGGTGCTGAGCGCGGCCGGGCCGCCGGTGCCGCAGGGAGCCGCCCCGTCGCCGCAGCGGGCCGCCGGGTCGCTGCGCGCCGGTCTGCAACGCGCCTGCGCCCCGCTCCCCGACGAGCAGGGCGGTCTGCTGCCCGGCCTGGTGGTCGGCGACACGAGCCGGCTGCCGCCCACCGTCGAGGAGGACTTCCTCGCCACCGGCATGACACATTTGAACGCGGTCTCCGGCTCCAACGTGGCGATCGTCGTCGGCGCGGTGCTGCTGCTGGCCCGCTGGGCGCGGGCCGGCCCCTGGTTGGCCGTCGGGCTCTGCGGGCTGGCCCTGGTGGGCTTCGTCATCCTGGTGCGTCCCTCGCCGAGCGTGGTACGGGCCGCCACCATGGGCGCCATCGGGCTGGCCGCGTTGGCGGCCGGGCGTCCCCGGGCGGCGTTGCCCGCCCTCTCCGCCGGGGTCGTCGTGCTGGTGCTGGTGGACCCGGAGCTGGCCGGCGACGCCGGTTTCGCGCTCTCCGTGCTGGCCACCGGTGGCCTGTTGCTGCTCGCCCCGAGGTGGCGCGACGGGCTGCGTCGGCGCGGGGTGCCGGCCGGGCTCGCCGAGGCGTTGGCCGTGCCGGCGGCCGCGCAGCTCGCCTGCGCCCCGGTGGTGGCCGGGATCTCGGGCACGGTGAGCCTGGTGGCGGTGCCGGCGAACCTGCTCGCGGTGCCGGCCATCGCGCCCGCCACGGTGCTCGGCGTGCTGGCGGCGGCGGTGTCGCCGGTCTGGCCGGCCGGGGCGGAGTTCGTCGCGTGGCTGGCCAGCTGGCCGGCCTGGTGGCTGGTCATGGTGGCGCGGCACGGGGCGCGGCTGCCGGCGGGCACGCTGCCGTGGCCGGGTGGGGTGACGGGGGCGTTGCTGCTGGCCGGGCTGACCGTCGCGCTGCTGGTCGCCACCCGGCACCCGGTGGTCCGCCGGTTGGTGGCGGTGGTCGTCGTCGCGGTGGTGGCGGGGACGCTACCCGTACGGCTGGCGGCCCCCGGCTGGCCTCCGGCGGGCTGGGTGGTCGCCGCCTGCGCGGTCGGCCAGGGCGACACCGTGGTGCTGCCGGTGGCGGCCGGCCGGGCGGTGGTGGTCGACGCCGGACCCGACCCGGGGGCGGCCGACGGCTGCCTGCGCCGGCTGGGCGTACGGGAGGTCGCGTTGCTGGTGGTCAGCCACTTCCACGTCGACCACACCGGTGGCGTGGCGGGCGTGTTCCGGAACCGGACCGTCGGCGCGGTGCTCGTCCCGCAGTGGTCGGAGCCCGCCGCCGGGCGGGATCTGGTCCACACCGAGGCCGCGGCGCACTCCGTCGACGTGGTGGCGGGTGCGGCCGGCTGGCGCTACCGGGAGGGTGCCGTCGAGTTCACCGTCATCGGTCCGCCCCGTCCGCTGCAGGGCACCCGGTCGGACCCCAACAACAACTCGTTGATGCTGCTCGCCACCGTCTCCGGCGTACGGATCCTGCTCGCCGGGGACGCCGAGACCGAGGAGCAGCGGGCGCTGCTGGACGACACAGCGCCGGGCGGGCTGCGGGCGGAGGTGCTCAAGGTCGCGCACCACGGGTCGGCCTACCAGGACCCGGCCTTCCTGGACGCGGTCCGTCCCCGGATCGCCCTCGTGCCGGTGGGGACGGGCAACACCTACGGGCACCCCAATCCCGCCGTGCTCGGGCGGCTGGCCCGCGGCGGGGCGCGGGTGCTGCGTACCGACACGGAGGGGGACGTGGCGGCGGTGTGGGGTCGGGCCGGTCTCGGGGTGGTGACGCGGGGCACGTCACCGGGGCGACAACCCTAGAGATCGATGCGGATTCTCCGCTTTAGCGGTGGACTATGGTAAATGTCTGGATTTGCACTGAGTGCGGGCTCCGCAGTCGGAGTGGTCACGAGCAGACTGGATCCGGTCGCCGGCCGTGCGAATATGGGCGGCGTGACCGCCAGCCTCGCTCCTATTCTGCTCGTCCTCGGCGACGAGGAGTTGCTCGCCACGCGCGCGGTCACCGAAGCCGTGGCGAAGGCCCGCAGCGTCGACCCCGACGTGGACGTCCGCGAATACCAGGCCGGTGCCCTCGTGGTCGGCGAGCTCGCCGAGATGCTCAGCCCCTCCCTCTTCGGCGGGCGCCGGGTGCTGGTGCTGCGCGCCGGCCAGGACGCCCGCAAGGACCTGGTGGCGGCCCTGCTGGCGTACGCGAAGAACCCCGACCCGGACGTGCAGCTGGTCGTGCTGCACCTCGGCGCGGCCAAGGGCAAGGCGTTCGCCGACGGGCTGAAGGCGGCCGGTGCCACGGTGGTGCCGGCGGCCAAGCTCAAGGGGCACCGGGAGCGGGTGGCCTTCGTCCGGGACGAGATCCGCCGGGCCGGCGGGAAGTGCACCGACGACGCCGCCGAGGCGCTGATCGCGGCGGTCGGCAACGACCTGCGCGAGCTGGCCGCCGCCTGCTCGCAGCTGATGGCGGACACCGACGGCCGGATCGGCGCCGACACGGTCGCCCGCTACTACCGGGGGCGGGTCGAGGTGACCGGCTTCACCGTCGCGGACGCCGCCATGGTGGGCGACGTGCCGGCGGCGCTGGAGGCGCTGCGCTGGGCGCTGCACGTGGGCGTCGACCCGGTGCCGATCGCCGACGCGATCGCCGACGGCGTACGCACCGTGGCCCGGGTCGCGTCCGCCGGGCGGGGCGACCCCTTCCAGCTGGCGAGCACCCTCGGCATGCCGGCGTGGAAGATCAGGTCCGCCCAGCAGCGGGCCCGGGGCTGGACGCCCGAGGGCCTGGTCCAGGCGATGCGGGCGGCCGCCGAGTGCAACGCGGCCGTCAAGGGCGGCTCGGACGACCGCGCGTACGCGCTGGAGCGGGCCGTCTTCTCGGTCGCCGCCGCCCGGCAGGGCGGGGCGCGGTGAGCGGATCGCCCCGCGGCTCGTGGGCCACGATCCCCGCCGACGAGGAGCGTTACCGTCCGCTCTACGCGCGCGTGCTCGGGCTGCGCTTCGTCAACCCGGGCGGGGTGCTCTGCTTCCTCTTCTTCGAGGGCGCCGTCGCGCTCGCCGCGCTGCTGGCCCTCGCCGAGCTGGTCACCTGGTGGGCGGTGCTCGTCCTGCCCGCCACGGTCGCGGCGATGGTGAAGCTCAACGACATGGTGGCCGCGATGGTGATCCGGTCGGCCGCCCTCGTGCCCGAGCAGGAACGGGACCGCTTCCGCCAGCAGATGGAGCCCGTGGTCGGGCGGGCCAGGGTCGACTGGATCACACACGGCGTGTCCGCCCGGCAGACCGGCGACCTGCATGGCGTCGGTCCAGATCCTGGTGGGAAACGGCCCCGCTGAGGGCCCGTTCCTACCAAGACCGGGGCGCGCAGCCAAGATCGGGTGTCGGGCATGCCTCTGCGGACGCCGGGCGACGCGTGCGGGCCGACACCGCTGGGCGGCCACCGCGCACATCCCGTACGCGGACACGCAGACAGCCGGAAGCCCCGGGTGCTACCCGGGGCTTCCGGTCAGGTCTGAGGTCGCCTCGTCAGGCGGAGAGCGACACCACGCGCTTGGCGATCGCCGACTTGCGGTTCGCAGCCTGGTTCGAGTGGATGACGCCCTTGCTGACCGCCTTGTCCAGCTTGCGCGAGGCCTCCCGCATGAGGACGGTGGCCTTCTCGACGTCACCGGCCTCAGCGGCCTCGTGGAACTTCCGGACGGCGGTCTTCAGCGACGACTTGACCGACTTGTTACGCAGCCGGCGCTTCTCGTTCTGCCGGTTGCGCTTGATCTGGGACTTGATGTTCGCCACGCGACAGCCTCGTCTTGATAGCTCGGGTTGGTCTGCTTCCGCGCGCGACGAGCATGCGTCATCGCTGCGCGAAGAGCCAGGTTACCAGGTCGCCCGGGACGAGCCAAAACGGCTCGGTCCCCGCCCTCGCCGACGGGCGGCCCGGTCAGGCCCAGCCCTGCCGAGGCAGGCGACGACCCTGCCCGGTGCCGGGGCGACACCCGGGCCGCACGGGTCCGGTCAGGTCCAGCCCTGCCGGCGGGCGAGCCAGCCGAGGGACTGCTCGCCGCTCCACCGCTGATGTGCCGGCAGGTGCGGCGACGCGGTCGAGGGCGTCGAGGCGGCGGTGGTGAGAAAGTAGCCGGACAGGGCGGCGAGGGTGGCGTCCAGCGCGTCGGGGGGCGCGCCCGCCGACGCCGGGTGCCGCGCGAAGAGCGCGTCGGCGTCCACACCGTCGGCGTACGCGGTGAGCAGCAGGGTCACCAGGTCGAACCAGGGCGGCCCCTGGCAGAGCCACGTCCAGTCGCAGAACCACGCCCGCCCCGCCCTGTCGATCAGCACGTTGTCCAGCCGCAGGTCCCCGTGGATCAGGCCGGTCGCGCCGGCGGCGTACGCCGGGAGGCGGGACTCCAGCGCGACCAGCTCGGGCAGGCGGTCCCGGACCGGCGTGGGCAGCGGCGGTGCCGGCTCCCGGCCGGCGGCCACCTCGCCCCACCAGAGGATGTCGTCGCGGGCCAGGTCGGCGAGGTGGGGCGGCCCGAGCCCGAGCAGCCCCGCCGGGGCGGCGGCCAGCGCGGCGGCGACGTCGGCGTACCCGGTCAGGGTCGCGGTCAGCTCGGCAGGATCCCAGGGCAGCCGGGGCGTGTGCCCGTCGACGGCGTCCAGGCAGAGCGCGAACCAGCCGGCCTCGTGCAGCGTCCACCGGGGGCGGGGCACCGGCAGCCCCGCCGGCAGCCGGTCGAGGATCGCGGCCTCCCGGGCGTACCAGTCGACCAGTCGCGGCTGCTCCGCGGTGGCCGCGGCCTTCACGAAGGCCCGGCCCCCGGCGGCGGTGTGGAGCACGGCGGCGAAGCCCCGGGTGAAGCCGGCCGCGGCGACCCGGGCCTCGACCACCGGCGCGCCCAGCCGGTCGCCGATGGCGGTACGCAGCGCCGCCGGCAGCGTCGCCCAGCCCGGCCGGCGGGCGGTCGCGTGGTACGGCACGGGAGGCGGGGACGTCGAGGTCACGCCACCATGCTGCCGCTTCGCTGGGCCTGCCGTCGCGGCGATCTGCTCTCGCGCGTCGGAGCATGCCACCGGGGGTCGCCCGGCGGCCGTCGCGCCGCCGCCCGCGACCCGCCGGGGTGGTGCCGTGGCGGGGCGAGGTGGCGGCGCGGTCTGCCAGACTCCCAGGCCATGAGGACCGACGACTTCTGGCAGTTGATCGACCGGGCCCGGGCCGGCGGCGGGGGAGAGCCGCACGCGGTCGCCGCGCGGGCCGTCGCCCTGCTCGCCGAGCGCGACCCGGAGGACATCGTCGGGTACGCCCGCCACCAGGCGCGGGTGCTCTCCGCCTCGCACAAGGTCGACCTCTGGGGCGCCGCCTACCTGATCAATGGTGGCGTCTCCGATGAGGGCTTCCACCACTTCCGGGGCTGGCTGATGACCCAGGGGCGCGAGGTCTTCGCACGCGCCGTCGCCGACCCGGACTCGCTGGCCGGGCTGCCGCGGGTCAGGGCGGCCTCGCTCAGCGGCGAGGAGTTCTCGGCCGCGGAGATGCTGGCGGTGCCGTGGGACGCGTACCGCCTGGCCACCGCCGCCGAACTGCCGGCGGACCGCGAGCCGGCGCCGGTGCCCGACCTCAACGACTTCTGGGACTTCGACGACGAGGAGGAGGCGAAGCGGCGGCTGCCGAAGCTCGCCGCCCTCTTCGTCGAGCCCCCGGCCGAGTAGACCCGGCTGGGCCTCCGCCGTCGGCGCGGTCCGGGCTGGGCGGCTCCGCAGGGGTGGTCGCGGTGGCGGGGATCGCCCGCGCAGCGGACGCGCGGCGGCGACGTGGGAGCATAGAGGGGGCCGGCGTCGTGCCGGCCCGCTCACGTCAGCCGACCAGAACGGACCGCTGTGCCACCGACGCTCGATTCCGGCGCGAACGCTCCTGGTGCCACCGACCCGGCGCGCATCAGGAACTTCTGCATCATCGCCCACATCGACCACGGGAAGTCGACCCTGGCCGACCGGATGTTGCAGCTCACCGGCGTGGTCGACCCCCGGCAGATGCGTGCGCAGTACCTCGACCGGATGGACATCGAGCGCGAGCGCGGCATCACGATCAAGAGCCAGGCGGTCCGGATGCCCTGGACCGTCCGCGAGGGCGACCGGGCCGGCGAGACCGCCGTGCTCAACATGATCGACACTCCGGGTCACGTCGACTTCACCTACGAGGTGTCCCGGTCGCTGGCCGCCTGCGAGGGCGCGATCCTGCTGGTCGACGCCGCGCAGGGCATCGAGGCGCAGACCCTGGCGAACCTCTACCTGGCGCTCGAGAACGACCTGCACATCATCCCGGTGCTCAACAAGATCGACCTGCCGGCCGCCCAGCCGGAGAAGTACGCCGAGGAGCTCGCGCACCTCATCGGTGGCGACCCGGCGGACTGCATCCGGGTCTCCGGCAAGACCGGCGAGGGGGTGCCGTACCTGCTCGACGAGATCGTCCGGCAGTTCAAGCCCCCGGTCGGCGACGCGGAGGCGCCCGCCCGCGCCATGATCTTCGACTCGGTCTACGACGTCTACCGGGGCGTCGTCACCTACGTCCGGGTCATCGACGGGCGGATCAGCGCCCGCGACCGGATCAAGATGATGTCCACGGCCGCCGTGCACGAGCTGCTGGAGATCGGCGTCATCTCGCCGGAGATGGTGAAGGCCGACGCGCTCGGCGTCGGCGAGGTGGGTTACCTGATCACCGGGGTGAAGGACGTCCGCCAGTCCCGGGTCGGTGACACGATCACCATCAACTCCCGGCCGGCGAAGGAGGCCCTGGGCGGCTACAAGGACCCGAAGCCGATGGTCTACTCGGGCCTCTACCCGATCGACGGCTCCGACTACCCCAACCTGCGCGAGGCACTCGACAAGCTCAAGCTCAACGACGCCGCGCTCGACTACGAGCCGGAGACGTCGGGCGCGCTCGGCTTCGGCTTCCGCTGCGGCTTCCTCGGCCTGCTGCACCTGGAGATCATCCGGGAGCGGCTGGAACGGGAGTACAACCTCGACCTCATCTCCACCGCCCCGAACGTGGTCTACCGGGCCATCACCGAGGACGGCCAGGAGATCGTCGTGACGAACCCCAGCGAGTATCCGACGGGCAAGATCGCCGAGGTGTTCGAGCCGGTCGTGCGCGCCACGGTGCTCACCCCGAACGACTACGTCGGCGCGGTGATGGAGCTGTGCCAGGGTCGCCGGGGCAGCCTGCTCGGCATGGACTACCTCTCGGCGGACCGGGTGGAGCTGCGCTACACGCTGCCCCTCGCGGAGATCATCTTCGACTTCTTCGACCAGTTGAAGAGCCGCACCAAGGGCTACGCCTCGCTGGACTACGAGCCCTCCGGGGAGCAGGCGTCCGACCTGGTGAAGGTCGACATCCTGCTGCACGGCGAGCCCGTCGACGCGTTCAGCGCGATCGTGCACAAGGACAAGGCCTACAACTACGGCGTCACGATCGCGGCGAAGCTGCGCAACCTGATCCCGCGCCAGCAGTTCGAGGTGCCGATCCAGGCGGCGATCGGCAGCCGGGTGATCGCCCGGGAGACCATCCGGGCGATCCGCAAGGACGTGCTCGCCAAGTGCTACGGCGGTGACATCAGCCGTAAGCGCAAGCTGCTGGAGAAGCAGAAGGAGGGCAAGAAGCGGATGAAGATGGTGGGCCGGGTGGAGGTTCCCCAGGAGGCCTTCATCGCCGCGCTCTCCTCCGACTCCGGCGACGCCAAGGCGCCCGGCAAGAAGTGATGCGCCGCCGGTGCGCCGGCGGCTGACGGCGTACGACGGCCGGCGCCCCGGCCGGGCTGCGGACCCCTCGACGGTCCCCGCCCGGCCCAGGGCGCCGGCCGTTCGCGTCGGGGATTTTTCCGGCCCGTCCGCTCCCGGACCCCGGCCGCCGATCGAAGGGCGCCACCTGCGGTGATGATCGCCCGGGGTGGTCGGCGCGCGGCCAACCATTGATGTGCGACGTCGTCTCTCGTCGGTCCAGCCGGTTTGGTTTTTCGGTGGGTCGGGAACTTAGCGGTCACGACAGGAACACCACAGACCGTGGATCTGATTGTTTTTGAAGGAGGAGGGCGACGTGGAGCTCACCGTTTGGGGCATCATCACTGCGCTCGTCGTTGGTCTTATCGTCGGTGCTCTGGGTCGCCTGGTCGTGCCGGGCCGCCAGAACATGCCGATGTGGCTGCACATGCTGATCGGTGTGGGCGCCGCGTTGCTGGGTACCGTGCTGGCTCGGGCGATGGGTATCGCGACCGAGACCGCCGGTATCGACTGGGGCGAGCTGCTGGTGCAGGTCGTGCTGGCTGCGATCGCCGTGGCGCTGGTCGCCGGTGTGGGTCGTCGCCGCAGCGTCACCCACCGGTAATCGTCGTACCGCTTCGACGGGCGTCCGACCGACAGGTCGGGCGCCCGTTCGCGTACGCGGGGTCGGGGGAGACCTCCGGTGTCCGATGTGGTGGGCCGGCGGGTGCCGAGGTGTCCCGGACATCCCGTCGTTGCGGGGGCGTCGCGTCGGCGCACCCCGGGCGAAAGGGCCTCCGCTGCCGGGAGCCCGCGACTCGAAAGGGTGTCCCGGAAAGTCGGTTTGGTTTTTCGGTGGGTCGGGAACTTAGCGGTCACGACAGGAACACCACAGACCGTGGATCTGATTGTTTTTGAAGGAGGAGGGCGACGTGGAGCTCACCGTTTGGGGCATCATCACTGCGCTCGTCGTTGGTCTTATCGTCGGTGCTCTGGGTCGCCTGGTCGTGCCGGGCCGCCAGAACATGCCGATGTGGCTGCACATGCTGATCGGTGTGGGCGCCGCGTTGCTGGGTACCGTGCTGGCTCGGGCGATGGGTATCGCGACCGAGACCGCCGGTATCGACTGGGGCGAGCTGCTGGTGCAGGTCGTGCTGGCTGCGATCGCCGTGGCGCTGGTCGCCGGTGTGGGTCGTCGCCGCAGCGTCACCCACCGGTAATCGTCGTACCGCTTCGACGGGCGTCCGACCGACAGGTCGGGCGCCCGTTCGCGTACGCCGGGATGGTCCTGGTCTGAGTGGTTCCACCCTCGCGTCGACCGGCGCGTGATCAATCCGTTGCGGTACCGTCGCCTCTCCTTGGCCGGCCACCACTGTCGTAAAGGAAATTTACGTACTAGGGTGCGGCGGAGAAGGTTAGTGCCAAGCGGCGCGAGGGAGATGTGGCGTGAACAGGTGGAAGCGGCTGGCCCCGGTCACCGCCGTCGTGGCCTCGGCCGCGATGGTCCTGGCCGGTTGCGGTGGCTCCGATGACGACAAGGCTGCCGACAACAGCAAGCTCACGGTCTGGATGATGGGCGAGGGTAGCGAGGCGCAGACCAAGTTCCTCGACGGCGTCGAGGCCGAGTTCCGGCAGAAGCACCCGAACACGGACGTGGTGGTCCAGTACATCCCCTGGCTCGAGGCGCCGAAGAAGTTCCAGGCCGCCCTCGCCGGCGGTGAGGGGCCGGACATCACGGAACTGGGCAACACCGAGACCCAGGGCTGGGCGGCGCAGGAGGCCCTGGCCGACGTGACCGACCGGATGAACGGCTGGACCGAGGGCAAGGACCTCCTCCCCGACCTGGTCAAGAACGCCCAGCTCGACGGCAAGCAGTACGGCGTGCCGTGGTACGCCGGTGTGCGCGGGATGTACTACCGCACCGACTGGTTCGCCGAGGCGGGCGTGAAGCCGCCGACCAACTGGGAGGAACTGGTCGCGGCCGCCAAGACCGTGCAGGCCAAGAAGCCCGGCACCTACGGCCTCGCGCTGCCCGGCAACTCCGAGCTGCCCTTCTACTCGTTCCTCTGGGGCGCCGGCGCGGAGATCGCGACGCAGCAGGGCGACTCGTGGAAGTCCGGCTACAACACGCCCGAGGCGCAGAAGGCCGTCAAGTTCTGGACCGACCTGGTGACCGTGCACAAGGTGGCCCCGCCGGCCGCCGCGGGCTGGAACGAGATCGACGCCCGGACCCAGTTCGCCACCGGCAAGGCGGCGATGGCCTTCGGCGGTAGCTGGCAGCAGGGCGCCATCAAGAAGGACAACCCCGAGATCGAGAAGGTCTGGGGCACGTTCCCGATCCCCGGCCCGGACGGCAAGCCGGCGCCCGCCTTCGCCGGCGGCTCCGACATCGCGGTCTGGAAGGACAGCGAGCGGCAGGACCTCGCCTGGGACTACCTGACCGTGCTGCTGAGCAAGAAGAACGACCAGGCCTTCGCCGACAGCCTCGGCTTCTTCCCGGTCTACAAGGACCTGGTCGGTGGCGACAAGTACGCCAACGACAAGATCATGTCGGCGTTCGCCACGACGATGCAGAACACCAAGCTCACGCCGCTCACCCCGAAGTGGGTGGAGGTCAGCCGTACCAAGACGGTGACCCAGGCGATGAACAGCTCGGTCATCAAGGGTCAGAAGACGGTCGAGAAGGCTACCGCCGACGCGGCCGCGGAGATGGAAAGCATCCTCAACTCCAAGTGACCACGCTGACCGAGGCGCCGGAGACGGCCGCCGCGCGGAAGACCTCCGCGCGGCGGCGTCGCCGGGTCGACCGCCTGCCGTACCTGCTGCTCCTGCCCTGCCTGGTGATCATCGGCGTGCTGCTGCTCTGGCCGCTCGGCCAGGTGGTGGTGATGTCCTTCCACCAGCTCAACAACGTCCGCCAGTTGCGCGGCGACCGCGAGTGGCCGTGGGTGGGCTTCGGCAACTACGCCGAGATCCTCAGCGATCCGTTCTTCCTGACGGTGCTGCGCAACACCGTCCTCTTCGCCGTGGCCAACGTCGTGCTCACGATGGTCCTGGGCACCCTGGTCGGGCTGCTGCTCAACCGGCTCGGCAAGCGGATGGCCGCCTTCGTGGCCAGTTGTGTGATGCTCGCCTGGGCCACCCCGGCGCTGACCGGCACGATCGTCTGGAAGTGGATCTTCGACGACACCAGCGGTCTGGTCACCTGGTTGTTCAACGCGCTGCCCGACGGGCTGTCGCAGAGCCTCTTCGGGCGCAGCGACTGGACGGGCTACGGCTGGTTCAACTCGCCGCTGCTGTTCTTCACGATCCTGACGCTGGTGGTGGTCTGGCACTCGTTCCCGTTCATCGCGGTGAGCGTGCTCGCCGGCCTGAAGAGCGTGCCGAGCGAGCTGCACGAGGCGGCCCGCGTCGACGGGGCCGGGCCGTGGAAGGTGTTCTGGAAGATCACCTTCCCGCTGCTGCGGCCGGTCTTCGGCATCCTGATCGTGCTCTCCACCATCTGGGACTTCAAGGTCTTCACCCAGCAGTTCGTGCTGGCCGGCGGTACGCAGGACCGGCCGACGTTCATGCTCTCCATCTACTCGTACGCGGAGGCGTTCTCGCCCCCACCCAAGTACGGTCTCGGCGCCGCGATCGCGGTGATCCTCACCCTGATCCTGCTGGTGGTGACCGGCCTCTACGTCCGCATGGTGCTCAAGCAGGAGGAGGACGCGTGACGCGACGCGGAGGCGGCGGGGGCGCGAAGCGGCTCGCCCTCAACGGCGCGGGGCTGCTGGTGGCGCTCTTCGCCGCGTTCCCGGTCTACTGGATGATCGCGACCTCGCTGAAGCCGAGCTCGGAGATCTTCTCGTCGACCCCCCGGCCGGTGCCCGCCGAGCCGACCCTGGAGCACTACCGGCAGATCCTCACCGGGAACCTGATCCCGGGCGTCACCTTCGCCGACTTCTTCCTCAACAGCGCGCTGGTGGCGGTCTCCACGGTGGTGCTCAGCGGCCTCGTGGCCCTGCTGGCCGCCACCGCGGTGGCCCGGTTCCGGTTCAAGCTGCGCACCACCTTCCTGATCATGCTGCTGGTGGTGCAGATGATCCCGCTGGAGGCGCTGGTCATCCCGCTGTTCCTGATGATCCAGCGGCTCGGGCTCTACAACACCCTGCCCAGCCTGATCCTCACCTACCTCGGCTTCTCGCTGCCCTTCGCGGTCTGGATGCTGCGCGGCTTCGTCGCCGCCGTACCCAAGGAGCTGGAGGAGGCCGCCGCGATCGACGGGGCCAGCCGGGCGCAGACCTTCCGGAAGGTTCTCTTCCCGCTGGTGGCACCCGGACTGGTCGCCACCAGCATCTTCTCCTTCATCACCGCCTGGAACGAGCTGATCTTCGCGCTCACCTTCATCAACGACCAGGAGAGCTACACCCTGCCGGTCGCGATGACGTTCTTCTTCGGCCGTGACGACACCGCCTGGGGCCCGGTGATGGCCGCCTCCACGCTGTTCACGTTGCCGGTGATCGTCTTCTTCCTGCTGGTGCAGCGGCGGATGGTCTCCGGGCTCGTGGCCGGAGCCGTCAAGGGCTGAGGACCGGGCTCACGTCGGCGGCGCGGCGGAGGTGTCCGTCGGGCCGGCTAGGCTGACCGCCATGACGGGCAGGCTGGCTGCGGTGAACCTCGGCGTCGTGACCGAGGCGGAGTGGGCGGGCGACGCGAGCGGTCGCAGCGGCATCGACAAACGGCCGGTCGACGGCCCGGTGCTGCTGCGCGTGGACGGCGTGGCTGGCGACTTCATCGGCGAGCGCGCCCACCACGGCGGCCCGGAGCAGGCCGTCTACGCGTACGCCGAGGAGGACGCGTCCTGGTGGGCCGGGGAGATCGGCCGCAGCATCCGCCCCGGCGGCTTCGGCGAGAACCTGACCACGTACGCGGTGGACGTGACGGGCGCCGTGATCGGCGAGCGGTGGGCGGTCGGGTCGGCGCTGCTCCAGGTGACCAAGCCGCGCACGCCGTGCACCACCTTCGCCGGTTTCTGGGGCATGCCCGACCTGATCAGGCGGTTCACGGCGCGGGCGACCCCCGGGGCCTACCTGCGGGTGCTGCGCGAGGGCGAGGTCGGCGCGGGAGATCCGGTCGAGGTGGTGGACCGGCCCGCGCACGGGGTGACGATCGGCGAGGTGTTCCGCGCCATGAGCCTGGAGCCGGAGTTGCTGCCCCGGCTGGTCGACGTGCCGGACCTGCCGGAGAAGATCCGCGACAAGGCGCGCCGCCGCCTCGCCGGCGGGAGCTGACCACCGCCGCCTCGCCGGCGGGAGCTGACCACCGCCGCCACGCCTTCCGGGGGCCGACTGCTGCCGTCTCCCCGGGTCGGGCTGGCCGCCGCCTACGGGAACGGGCCCCGTCCCGTGGGGGAAGGGGCCCGTTCGGCGCGCGCCGGGTTCGGCTCAGCGCAGCCAGGGCACGCTGCGGTCGAGCAGGCCGCGCTCCTTGAGCTCCTTGCGCAGCGGGATCTCGTCGTCGACGTACCCGTTCCAGTTGATGCCCCAGTAGTTGGCGGTGTGGGTGCCCTCACCGCAGAGCTGGCGCTGCACCGGCGTGCGGTTGGCCCACCACTCGCCGTCCTTGTCGATGTGCAGCTCGTCCAGCGGCCGGATCCACCGGTAGGTGTAGCCGATGAAGAGCATCTTGCGGGTGATGGTCGACAGGTTGGTCGAGCGCGAGTGCCACTGGCGGCGGTCGAAGATGAAGGCGTCACCGGGGTTGGCGGTGATCTCCACCGTGCCCTCCGGGTCCGGGTTGTGCACGGAGGTGTCCTCCGGGCGGGGCAGCGAGTTCCACAGGTGGCTGCCCGGGATCACCTTGGTGGCGCCCCGGCCCTTCTCCGACAGGTCGGACAGGACGTAGGCCACCTTGAGCGAGAACATCGGCCGCGGCAGGTTCGGGTCCATCGTCTCCGGGTCGGAGTTCTGCCGGTACCCGTCCTGGTGCCACCCCCAGTAGGGCTTCTCCGGCTCCGCCGCCGGCGGGGTGACGTCCAGGTGGTTGTGGTGCGTGTAGATGTTCCAGCCGGCCAGGCCCCACATGTACGGGAACGCGATCGGGTGGGTCAGCAGGTCGCCGAAGAGCTCGTCGCGCTCCAGGAAGCCCAGCAGGTGCAGGGTGCCGTCCTTGGTGGTGGTGCCCTTCGCCTGCTCCTCGGCGTAGACGCGGTCCACCGCAGCCTCCAGCGCCGCCCGGTGGTCCTCCGTCAGGACGTTGCGCAGCAGGAGGAAGCCCTGCTCGTGGAACTCCTTGCGGTCGGTGTCACTGATCGGTTCGTAACCGGTCCGGTCGCCGTAGTCGAACACCTCGACGTACCCCTCCCCATGAGGCGAATGCATTCCTGGCACAGGCCGCCGATCGTAACGCGCTCATTCCGGGCCGGGATACTGCCGGGCCCGAT
This sequence comes from Micromonospora sp. NPDC049048, assembly GCF_043197615.1. Classification (NCBI taxonomy): domain Bacteria; kingdom Bacillati; phylum Actinomycetota; class Actinomycetes; order Micromonosporales; family Micromonosporaceae; genus Micromonospora; species Micromonospora sp. NPDC049048. Next base: position 54,540 of record NZ_JBICTM010000003.1, read on the forward strand.
ATGCGACTGCTGTCGGGACCGTGGGGAGCAGTCCGGTGACGCGGAGTCGCGCGCCTGCGCTGCGGCGAGCCTTATCGACTGGAATGCCGGTTTACGCGGTGACTGCCGGTAAAGAGATCAGAGCCACTACGCCTCGGCGAAGACCTCGGCGACCACCCGACCGTCGGCCTGGGCGTCGTCGATGCGGTTCCAGGTGCCACCCCGCGCCGTCCACTCCAGGCCGCCGAAGCGCACCCGCTTCACGCCGTGGTCCTGGGCGTGGGAGACCAGCCAGTGCGCGTACCGCCAGCCCCGGCGCTCGTCGGCGGCCGGGACCGTCAGGCCCGTCAGGTCCGCCGCCGTGCTCGCGCCGGCCAGCCCCCAGTCCAGCGCCAGGCCGCGGGTCAGCGCGTTCGCCGCGGCCTCGCCGCGCATCGCCGGGTCGCGGCCCACCGTGCAGGCGACGGCGCCGGTGGCGTGCCCCACGAGGGCCCGGGTCAGCACCTCGGACTCGTCCGCCCATTTCTGGTACGCCTCGGGGAAGGCCGACCGCTGCACCTTCTGCGCCGCGTCGGTGACCCGCATCTGCTCCCAGCCGCGCACCTTCTTGAGCGCGGCGTAGAACTTGCGGGCCGCGTAGCGGGGGTCGCGGATCTGCTCCGGGGTGCCCCAACCCTGGCTCGGGCGCTGCTGGAACAGCCCGACCGAGTCGCGGTCGCCGCCGGTCAGGTTGCGCAGGCCGGACTCCTGGTAGGCGGTGGCCAGCGCGACGACGACGGCCCGCTCGGGCATCTTGCGCTGGATGCCGATGGCCGCGATCGTGGCCGCGTTGGCCATCTGGTCGGCGTCCAGGGTCACCCGGCCGTCCGCCTGCACCGTGCACGTCCGGCTGGCCAGGGGGAGACGCAGCTCTCCGCCCACCTGCCGGATGACGACCCAGATCCCGACCGCGGCGAGGACGACGAGGACGACGCCGCCCGCCACGACTGCGCGAGTACGCACCCACACCCCCTGATCGACAGTCCGCCAAGCGTACGTCCCCCGTGGCGCCTTCCGGGGCGTCCGACCGGTTCTCCGGGAGCATCGGGCGTGGCACCGGCCGCCCGGCGGGGCGCCGGGGCGGAGTCCGGACGTTCCCGTTTCCCGCCTGGCCTCACCCCGCCCCCGCCCGCCAGCCGTGACCCGCGCAGCCGCCCCGCCGCGTTGTGGCCCCGCGCCGCCCGCTGCCCGCCCTACCGGTCGTCGCGCGCCCTACCGGTCGTCGCCCGCCGTGGCGTCGCCGTCGGCCGGCACCCAGCGCGCCGGCCGCTTCTCCCGGAACGCCAGGACGCCCTCGCGTCCCTCCTCCGACAGGAAGTACCCCGTCGAGAGGGCGGACAGCTCGGCGATCTCCGCCCGCAGGTCCGTGGCGGGCGGTCGGCGCAGCAACTGCTTTGCCCCGGCCAGCGCGTTCGGTGCCCCCCGCACCAGAGAGTCGCAGTACCCCGCAACCGCCGCGTCCAGCCCGGCCGCCGGCACCGCGGCGGTGACCAGGCCGATCTCGGCGGCCCGCCGGCCGTCGAAGGTGTCGCCGGTCAGGTAGAGCTCGGCCGCCGCGCGGGGGTGCAGCCGGGGCAGCACGGTCGCGGAGATCACCGCCGGCACCACGCCGATCCGCACCTCGGTGAAGGCGAACGTGGCCTCCTGCGCGCACACCGCCAGGTCGGCCGCCGCGACGAGGCCGAGACCGCCGGCCCGGGCGGGGCCGGCCACCTTCGCCACCACCGGCTTCGGGCAGTCCCAGACCGCCGCGAGCACGTCGCCGAGCATCCCGGCCGGCACGGTCCCGCTGGCGTAGGCGGCGGCGGTCTCCTTCAGGTCCGCCCCCGAGCAGAAGACCGGGCCCGCGTGGTCGAGCACGATCACCCGTACGGCGTCGTCGGCGACCGCCTCGGCGAGGCCGGCCAGCAGCTGGGTCATCAGCGGCGTGGAGAGCGCGTTGCGGTTGTGCGGGCTGTCCAGGGTGAGCGTGGTCACGCCGCGGGCCGTGGCGGCCTGTACGAGCACGTCGGGAGAGGTCATGGAAGGGCACACTAGTGGCCATGCCCGGCGTCCTTCCAGAAGGCGAAACCGTCCCCGTCGACGGGTCGCTGCCCGCCACCGCCACCCGTGCCGTCGGCGCGCGCGGCTTCGGCGTGTACGTCCACGTGCCGTTCTGCGCCAGCCGCTGCGGCTACTGCGACTTCAACACGTACACCTCAGCCGAGCTGGGCGGCGGAGCCGACCGGGACGCGTACGCCGACACCGTGCTGGCCGAGCTGGCGCTCGCCCGCCGGGTGCTGGGCGACGCCCCACCGCCCCGGGTCGACACGGTCTTCGTCGGTGGCGGCACCCCGACCCTGCTCCCCGCCGACGACCTGGCGCGGATCCTCGACGGCATCGACCGCACCTGGGGGCTCGCGCCCGACGCCGAGGTGACCACCGAGGCCAACCCGGAGTCGGTCACGCCGGAGTCGCTGAAGGCGCTGCGGGCCGCCGGCTACACCCGGATCTCGCTGGGCATGCAGTCCGCCGCGCCGGGGGTGCTGGCGATCCTCGACCGTACGCACAGCGCCGGCCGGGCCGTCGCCGCCGCCCGGGAGGCGCGCGACGCCGGGTTCGACCACGTCAACCTCGACCTGATCTACGGCACGCCGGGGGAGAGCGAGGCCGACTTCGCCGCCTCCCTCGACCAGGTCGTCGCCGCCGGGGTGGACCACGTCAGCGCGTACGCCCTGATCGTGGAGGACGGCACCCGGCTGGCCGGCCGGATGCGGCGCGGCGAGCTGCCGTACCCCTCCGACGACGTCGCCGCGGACCGCTACCTCGCCGCGGAGGCCGCTCTCGGCGCGGCCGGTCTCTCCTGGTACGAGGTGTCCAACTGGGCCCGCGACGAGGCGGCCCGGTGCCGGCACAACCTGCTCTACTGGACGGGCGCCGACTGGTGGGGCCTCGGCCCGGGGGCGCACAGCCACGTCGGCGGCGTGCGCTGGTGGAACGTCAAGCACCCCACGACGTACGCGAAGCGGCTGGCCGGCGGCGGGTCGCCCGGCCTGGCCCGCGAGGTGCTCACCGCCGACGAGGCGCACATGGAGGACGTCATGCTCCGGCTGCGCCTCGCCTCGGGGCTGCCGCTGGACGCCCTCGACGACGCCGGCCGGGCGGGTGCCGCGCGGGCCCTTGACGCCGGGCTGCTGGCGGCCGACGAGCACGCGGCCGGCCGGGCCGTGCTGACCCTGCGGGGCAGGCTGCTCGCCGACGCGGTCGTGCGCGACCTGCTGCCCTGAACCGCGTGCCGGGGCCGGCCGGGGGAGCGGCCGGCCCGGGTCACTTGGTGAAGGCGTAGGTCATCGGGTAGCGGTAGAGCACGCCCTCGTTGGCCTTGACGCCGCCGATGATGCCGAAGATCAGCGGCACCAGCCAGACGAGCATCGGAACGAAGAACAGCACCCCGCAGGTGATCAGCGCGACCACCCAGCTCAGCACCCCGACGATCGCCCAGGTGAGCTGGAAGTTCAGCGCCGCGACGGCGTGCGCCCGGGCCGTCGGCGACTGCTGCCCCCGGACCATCAGCGCGATGAGCGGCGCCACCCAGCCGAGCAGGCCGCCGCCGACGATCACGCCGAGCGGGCCGCCGAAGTGGGCGATCAGGGCCCAGGTCTTGTCGTCGTTGTTGGCGTAGCCGCCCGTCGGCTGGCCGTAGCCGCCAGCGCCCGGGTAGCCGGCCCCGGGCGGGGGGAAGCCGCCGGGCGGGGGGTAATCGCCCGACGGCGGCTGGTCACCGGTGGGCGGCGGATAGCCACCGGGCGGGGGATAGCTTCCCGGGCCGGGGGCCCCGGACAGTGGTGCGGTGGGTTCGGCGAAGCCGGAGGGGCCGGGAAACCCGGACGGGGCGGTCGGGTCCGGCGGAAGGCCAGGATCCCCTGCTCCGGGAGGGCGAGGTGGTTCGGTCATGGAGGTCACGGTAGGGGCAGCCGGCAACTCGGCACCAGCCTGACGTCGTCGACATGTCCGAAAGACCGGGTTCCCGACCACTGGCGGCCGGACCCACGGTCGCTGATCGGACTGGTCGCCCCAGGTCGATCATCGCGCGGGCGGCCCCGCCGACGTAGACTGGCACTCGCTACAGTCGAGTGCCAGCAGCCCGCCCGGCCCCCGCCTGCGGGGGCCGACGAGCGACAGGAGGTGGGGAGGATGGGTCTCGACGACCGCAAGCTCGCCGTGCTGCGCGCGATCGTCGAGGACTACGTCGCCACGCAGGAGCCCGTCGGCAGCAGGGCGCTGGTCGAGCGACACCAGCTGGGCGTCTCGCCGGCGACCGTCCGCAACGACATGGCCGTGCTGGAGGAGGAGGGCTACATCCGCCAGCCGCACACCAGCGCCGGCCGGGTGCCCACCGACCGGGGCTACCGGCTCTTCGTGGACCGGCTGTCCCGGGTGAAGCCGCTCAGTCCGGCCGAGCGCCGGGCGATCGAGCGCTTCCTGGTTGGCGCCGTCGACCTCGACGACGTGGTGCACCGCACCGTCCGGCTGCTGGCGCAACTCACCCGGCAGGTCGCCGTCGTGCAGTACCCGAGCCTGGCCCGCTCCTCGGTGCGTCACCTGGAACTGGTGCCGATCTCCACCACCCGGCTGATGCTGGTCATGATCGCCGACACCGGCCGGGTCGAGCAGCGGCTGGTCGAGCTGCCCGCGCCGATCCCGCCCGACGACGTCACGGACCTGCGCCGGCTGGTCAACGAGAAGCTGGTCGGCACCCGGCTGTCGGAGACCCCGCCGCTGGTGCAGGCGCTGGTCGAGGAGTCGACGCCGCACCTGCGGCCGGCCATGACCACCCTCTCCAGCGTGCTGCTCGAGACGTTGATCGAGCGGCACGAGGAGCGGATCGCGCTGGCCGGCACGGCCAACCTGACCCGAGGCGGGCTGCTCGACTTCCAGGGCTCCCTGCGCCCCATCCTGGAGGCGCTGGAGGAGGAGGTCGTCATGCTCAAGCTCATCGGCGAGGCCGAGCCGAGCACGACCCGGGTGCTCATCGGTGACGAGAACGAGGTCGACAACCTGCGCGCCGCCTCGGTGGTCAGCACCGGCTACGGGCCGGGTACGACCAGCGTCGGCGGCCTCGGCGTGCTCGGGCCGACCCGGATGGACTACCCCGGCACCATCGCCACGGTGCGGGCCGTGGCACGCTACGTGGGCGAGCTGCTGGCCCAGAACTGACCAGTCAGGGCCGACGGCCGGCTCCGGCCGCCGACCGGCGCAACGCGAGACGAACATGAGGACACGGAACGCAGTGGCCAGGGACTACTACGGCATTCTCGGCGTGAGCCGGGAAGCCTCCGACGACGAGATCAAGCGCGCCTACCGCAAGTTGGCGCGACAGTTCCACCCGGACGTGAATCCGGATCCGGAGGCACAGGAGAAGTTCAAGGACATCAACGCCGCGTACGAGGTCCTCTCGGACGACCGGAAACGGCAGATCGTCGACCTGGGCGGCGACCCGCTCGCCCCCGGCGGCGGGGGCGCGGGCGGCCCCGGCGGCCCGGGCGGCGCGGGGCCGTTCGTCGGCTTCCAGGACATCATGGACGCGTTCTTCGGCGGCGCGGCCGGCGGCTCGCGTGGCCCCCGGCCCCGGACCCGGCCCGGCGCCGACGCGATCCTGCGGCTGGAACTGGACCTGCACGAGACCGCGTTCGGCGTCGAGGCACCGATCACCGTCGACACCGCCGTGCTCTGCACCACCTGCTCCGGCGCCGGCACGGCGGCCGGCACCCACCTGGCCACCTGCGAGGCGTGCGCCGGCCGGGGCGAGGTGCAGTCCGTGCAGCGCACCTTCCTCGGTCAGGTGGTCTCCGCCCGGCCGTGCACGGTCTGCCAGGGCTACGGCACCACCATCCCGCACCCGTGCCCGACCTGTGCCGGGGACGGCCGCGTCCGCACCCGGCGTTCGCTGACCGTCAAGATCCCGGCCGGTGTCGAGGACGGGATGCGCATCCGGCTCGCCCAGCAGGGCGAGGTCGGTCCCGGCGGCGGCACGGCCGGCGACCTCTACGTGGAGATCCACGAGCGGCCGCACGACGTCTACTCCCGCAAGGGCGACGACCTGCACTGCCGCGTCACCGTGCCGATGACGGCGGCGGCGCTCGGCACCCGGCTCACCATCAAGACGCTGGACAGCGAGGAGACGGTCGACGTCAAGGCCGGCACCCAGCCGGGCAGCACGCTGCGGCTGCGCGCCCGGGGTGTGCCGCACCTGCGCGGCACCGGCCGGGGCGACCTCTACGTCCACCTCGACGTGCGCACCCCCACCAAGCTCGACGCCGACCAGGAGCGGATGCTGCGCGACTTCGCCAAGACCCGGGGCGAAGAGGTGGCCGAGCTGACCAAGCAGGGCGGCTTCTTCTCCCGGATGCGCGACGCCTTCAACGGCCACGCCTGACGGAGTTCGGGTCGCCGCCCACAGTCGCGGCGGCCCGCCCGTTCACCGTGCCGGCCTGCCCGTTCACCGGGACGGCCCGCCCGCCTGTGCCAGCGCCCGCCTGCTCGCACCTGGCGGCTCGCCTGCCTGTCGGCCCCTCCCGGGCTCACCGCCCCGGCGCCCGCCGGGGCGGCTAGCCTGATCGTCGTGTCCGCGCCGCTGTTCCTGGTCGACCCGCTGCCCACCGACGACCGGCTGACCCTCGACGGTCCCGAGGGGCACCACGCCGCCACCGTGCAACGGCTGCGCGTCGGCGAGCGGCTGCTGCTCGCCGACGGCCGGGGCGGCACGGCCGCCGCGGTGGTCACCGCCGTCGGCCGGGGCACCCTCGATGTCGAGATCACCTCGCGGGGGTACGTCGACGCGTCCGTCCCGCGCCTGGTGGTGGTGCAGGGCATCGCCAAGGGCGACCGGGGCGAGCTGGCCGTGCAGGCGATGACCGAGGTCGGCGTGGACGAGATCGTGCCCTGGGCGGCCGCCCGTTCGGTGACCCAGTGGCGCGGCGACCGGGGCGTACGGGCGCGGGAGAAGTGGGCGGCGACCGCCCGGGAGGCGGCCAAGCAGGCCCGCCGTGCCTGGCTGCCCGTGGTCGCCGGGACGCCGGACGAGTCGACGACCCGGGTGGCCCGCCGCATCTCGGGCGCCGCCGCCGCGTTCGTGCTGCACGAGGAGGCGCAGGAGCGGCTGACGAGCGTCGAGCTGCCCACCGCCGGGGAGATCGTGCTGGTCGTCGGCCCGGAGGGCGGCATCGCCGACGCGGAGCTGGACGCGTTCCGCGCCGCCGGCGCCCGCCCGGTCCGCCTGGGCCCCTCGGTGCTACGCACCTCCACCGCCGGCGTGGCGGCCCTAACGGTCCTCGCCACCCGCCTGAACCACTGGTAGCCCCCGCGCCGCCCGCCCCGTCCGCGCGCCTCCGTCCGGGCTGCCCGCGCCCCCTGTCAGCGGGCCTCGCGCCGCCGCCCGCCGCGTCGATCATGCAGTTCTGGTGGGCAGGAAACCCCTTTTCGGCCCTTTTGTCGGGCACCACAACTGCATGATCGCGGGGGACAGGGCAGGGAAGGCCGGCGGGGGTGGGGTGGGGTGAGGGCTGTCAGCTGCGGAGGTAGGAGGCGCCGTTGAGGTCGACGATGGTGCCGGAGGCCCACTCCGCCTGCGGGGAGGCGAGCCAGTGCACGGCGGCGGCGATCTCCTCTGGGCGGGCCACCCGGTTGAACGGGCTCTGCGCCCGGATCGCGGCACCCCGTTCTCCGCTCAGGTGTTCGGTCGTCATGTCGGTCTCCACGAAGCCCGGCGCGACCGTCGCGATCGTGATGCCGTACGGGGCGAGGGCCACCGCGAGCGACTGCCCCAGCGCGTTCAGCCCCGCCTTGCTCGCCCCGTACGCCGGCTGCTCCGGCTCGCCCCGGAAGGCTCCCCGGGAGGAGACGTTGACGATCCGCCCGCCCCGCGCGCGCATGTGCTGCGCGGCGCACCAGATGACGTTGCCGGCGCCGGTCAGGTTGGTCTCCAGCACCTGCCGCCACTGCGCGCGCCACTGCTCGTAGGAGGCGCCGAAGACCGGGTGCGGGGCGTCCCGTTCGCCGTACACGCCGGCGTTGTTGACCAGCACGTCCAGCCCGCCGAGCAGGTCGGCCGCCTCGTCCACCATGGCCCGTACGGCCTCCGGGTCGGTCAGGTCGGCGCGGACCACCACGTGTCCCTCACCGGGCAGTTCGGCGCGCAGCCCCTCGGCCAGTTCCGCGGAGTCCCGGTGGTGGATCGCCACCCGGTCGCCGCCGGCCGCGAACGCGGTCGCCACCGCCCGCCCGATGCCGCGCGAGGCCCCCGTCACCAGTACCGCCCGTGAAGTCACGCCGGCCATCATGCCTGGCCGGCCCCCGCCCCGTGCGCCGGCCCCCGCCCCGTGGTCGGCCCCCGCCTCGTGCGCCGGCCCTCGCCTCGTGCGCCGGCCCCCGCCTCGTGCGCCGGCCTGTCCGCCGCGTGCCGGCCCCCGCCCCGGCCCGAGCCCGGCCTGTCTGGCGTGCGCCGGTTCCGCGCGGGCGCGCCGGCCTGTCCGTCGTCAGCAAGGAACCGCCCTCCGCCGGAGGCGTCGACAGGGGGCCCTTCCTTACACTGCCCCGATGGGAACCGACTGCCTCTTCTGCCGCATCGTCGCCGGGGAGATCCCGGCCACGATCGTCCGGGAAACCGCCACCACGCTCGCCTTCCGCGACATCGACCCGAAGGCGCCCGTGCACGTCCTGGTCATCCCGAAGGAGCACTACGCCGACGTGGCGACGCTCGGCCAGGGCGATCCGGGGCTGGCCGGGGAGGTGCTCGCCACCGCCGCCGCCGTGGCCGAGGACGAGGGGCTGCTCGGTGACGGCTTCCGGCTGATGTTCAACACCGGCGCGTACGGCGGCCAGGAGGTCTTCCACGCGCACGCGCACGTGCTCGGCGGGGCGCCGCTGGGCCCGATGCTGGCCCGGAACCTCGCGTGACGGTGGTCGCCGACCGGCTGTCGCGGATGGTCCGTACGGTCCAGGCACAGGCCCGGGTGCCGGCGGTCTCGGCGGCCCTGCACCGGGCGGACCGGCCGCTCTGGACGTGCGCCGTCGGCGGCACCGGCAACGACACCGAGCTGGGACCGGGCACCCGCTTCCGGATCGGCTCGGTCACGAAGACGTTCACGGCCGTGTTGACGCTCCAGTGCCGTGATGACGGCCTGCTCGACCTCGACGACCCGCTGGGCCGGCACCTGGACCTGCCGGCCCACGGCGAACTGACGGTGCGCCGGCTGCTGTCGCACACCGCCGGCCTGCAACGGGAACCGTACGGCGACATCTGGGACACCCTGCGCGCGCCGGACGTCGACGGGCTGGTCGCCGACCTGGCCCGGGCCGAGCGGGTGCTGCCCCCGGGCCGCCGCTACCACTACTCGAACCTGGGCATGGCGCTGCTCGGCCGGCTCGTCGGGCACCTGCGGGGCGGCACCTGGGCGGAGGTGCTCGGCGAGCGGGTGCTCACCCCGCTGGGGCTGGCCGCGACCTCGGCGGTGCCCGGGCCGCACGCCGCGACGGGCTTCCTGGTGGACGCCTACTCCAACGAGGCGCGCCCCGAGCCGCCGACCGACTTCGGGGCGGTCGGCCCGGCGGCGCAGCTCTGGAGCACTGCCTCCGACATGGCCCGCTGGGCGGCCTTCCTCGCCGACCCGGCGGCGCTGGACCCGGCCGGTGCCGTACTCGCCCCGGCGACGCTCGACGAGATGCGCTGGCCGGCGACGGTCACCGACGAGACGCTCTGGGCCGGAGGGTTCGGGCTGGGGCTGATCCTGGTGCCGCAGGGTGAGCGGATCATGCATGTCGGCCACGACGGCGCGATGCCCGGCTTCCTGGCCGGCGTCTACGGCCGGCGGGGCGGGGAGGGCACCCCCGGCGCGATGGGGGTCGCGGTGCTCGGCTCCTCCGGCACCGCCGGCGAGGTCCTCGAACTGCCGCACCGGCTGCTGGCCGCCGCCGTCGAGCACGACCCGGCCGACATCACGCCGTGGCGGCCGGGCCCGCCCGCCCCCGAGGGCGTACGCGGGCTGCTCGGCCGCTGGTGGGGGGAGGGCTTCGAGTACGTCTTCTCCTGGCACGACGGCGAGCTGCGGGCGCGGGGCGCCGACGATCCGGCGGGCCGGCCGCCCTCGGTGTTCGTCCCGCTGCCGGAGCGGCCGGACGTGTTCCGTACCGTCTCCGGCCGGGAGGCCGGCGAACTGCTCCGGCTGACCCGGGACGAGCAGGGCACGGTGGTACGGATGCACTGGGCGACCTACCGGTTCACCCGCCACCAGGAGACCTTCGAGCGGTACGACTTCCGATCCGGCGCCTGACGCTGAAATGGGCAGGGTGCCACCGCTTTTGGAAAGATAAGATGGCAGTAACGTCAGCGCGCCGCGCCAGCAGGCCGGTGCCGAGATCGAGAGCAGGTGGCGCAGGGCCCCTCGGCCCGACCTATGACCGGCACCCCACCTCCTGGCCAGCCCGGCGTGCAGACCAGGATCACCGTCCCGGATTCCAAGATCATGGTCAACCTGCTCGGCGCGGGTGACGAGATCCTGCGGCTGGTCGAGCGCTCCGTGAACAGCGACGTGCACGTCCGGGGCAACGAGATCACCATCACCGGCGCCCCCGCCGACAACGCCCTCGCCGAGCGGATCTTCAGCGAGCTGCTCGAACTCATCGAGAAAGGCGAGACCCTGACCACTGACGCCGTCCGGCGTACCGTCGGCATGCTCGAGCAGGGCGGCGCCGAGCGACCCGCCGAGGTCCTGACGCTCAACATCCTCTCGCGGCGCGGTCGCACCATCCGTCCCAAGACGTTGGGGCAGAAGCGCTACGTCGACGCGATCGACGCGCACACGATCGTCTTCGGCATCGGCCCCGCCGGCACCGGCAAGACCTACCTGGCCATGGCGAAGGCCGTCCAGGCGTTGCAGGCCAAGCAGGTCAACCGGATCATCCTGACCCGGCCGGCGGTCGAGGCGGGGGAGCGGCTGGGTTTCCTGCCCGGCACGCTCAACGAGAAGATCGACCCCTACCTGCGCCCGCTCTACGACGCGCTGCACGACATGCTCGACCCCGACACCATCCCCAAGCTGATGGCGGCGGGCACGATCGAGGTCGCGCCGCTGGCATACATGCGGGGCAGGACCTTGAACGACGCGTTCATCATCCTCGACGAGGCGCAGAACACGACGCCCGAGCAGATGAAGATGTTCCTCACCCGGCTCGGCTTCGGTTCCAAGATCGTGGTCACCGGTGACGTCACCCAGGTCGACCTTCCCGGCGGCACGACCAGTGGCCTGCGGGTGGTCCGGGAGATCCTGGCGAACGTCGAGGACGTGCACTTCGCCCAGCTCTCCAGCTCCGACGTGGTCCGCCACCGGCTGGTCGGGGAGATCGTCGACGCCTACGCCCGCTGGGACGAGCGGGAGAACCAGCAGGCGCAGAGCGTGCACGCCGTGCCGGGGCGCTCCGCCCAGGGCGGCCGGGCCGGCCGGCGCCGCTAAGACCGAGGGAAGACAGTTGTCCATCGAGATCGCCAACGAGTCGGGTGTCGAGGTCGACACCGACGCCGTGCTCGCCGTCGCCCGGCACGCCCTCGACGAGATGGGGGTCAACCCCCTCGCCGAGTTGTCCGTGCTGCTGGTCGACATCGACTACATGACCGAGCTCAACCACCGGTGGATGGGCGGCGACGGCCCGACCGACGTGCTCGCCTTCCCCATGGACGAGGGCAGCGTCGACCACGGGCCCGGCGAGACGTCCACCGCTGGCGGCGAGCCCGCGCTGCTCGGCGACATCGTGCTCTGCCCGGAGGTGGCGGCCAAGCAGGCGGCCACCGCCGGCCACACCTCCGCCGACGAGCTGCACCTGCTCACCGTGCACGGCGTGCTGCACCTGCTCGGCTACGACCACGCCGAGCCGGAGGAGGAGCGGGAGATGTTCGCCCTCCAGGCCCGGCTGCTGGCCAGCTGGCGGTCGACGCGGTCCCGGTGATGACCACCCCGACACTGGCGGCCGGCGCGACCGGCCTGCCCGACCTGCAACTGCTGGTCTTCGCCGCCGGCCTCGTGGTGCTGGCCGGCCTGATCGCCATGACCGAGGCGGCGCTCGCCGCGGTCTCGCCCGCCCGCGCCGCCGAGCTGGCCCGCGACGGCGCGCGGGGCGCGCGCACGCTCCAGGCCGTCGCCGGGGACGTGGTCCGCCACCTCAACCTGCTCCTGCTGCTGCGGCTGCTCGCCGAGCTGACCGCCACCACCCTGGTGGCGCTGGTCGCGGTGGACACCTTCGGCGCGGGCTGGCGTGCGGCGCTGGTCACCGCCGGCGCGATGACCGTGATCAGCTTCGTGGTGGTCGGCGTCGGCCCCCGGACCATCGGCCGGCAGCACGCGTACGTGGTTGGGCGTTCGGTCGCCCCGCTGGTGCGCTGGCTGGGCCGGGCGCTCAATCCGCTCGCCTCGCTGCTGATCCTGATCGGCAACGCGGTCACGCCGGGCCGGGGCTTCCGGGAGGGGCCGTTCGCCACCCAGGTGGAGCTGCGCGAGCTGGTCGACCTGGCCGAGCAGCGCGGTGTCGTGGAGCACGGCGAGCGGCAGATGATCCATTCGGTCTTCGCGCTCGGCGACACCATCGCGCGCGAGGTGATGGTGCCGCGTACCGAGATGGTGTGGATCGAGGAGCGCAAGACGCTCTCCCAGGCGCTGGCGCTTTTCCTGCGCTCCGGCTTCTCGCGGATCCCGGTCATCGGCGAGAGCGTCGACGACGTGCTCGGCGTGCTCTACCTCAAGGACCTGATCCGGCGTACGCAGGGCGGCGCGGCGGAGGACCGGCAGCTTCCGGTCGCGGAGCTGATGCGCCCCGCGACCTTCGTGCCCGAGTCGAAGCCGGTCGACGACCTGCTCTCGGAGATGCAGGCCGCCCGCAACCACCTGGTCATCGTCGTCGACGAGTACGGCGGCACCGGCGGGCTGGTCACCATCGAGGACATCCTGGAGGAGATCGTCGGGGAGATCACCGACGAGTACGATGTCGAGCGCCCGCCGGTCGAGCACCTCGACGACGGGGCGGTGCGGGTCACCGCGCGGCTTCCGGTGGAGGACCTGGGCGAGTTGTTCGACACCGAGCTCCCCACCGACGAGGTGGAGACCGTCGGCGGCCTGCTCGCCCAGTCCCTGGGCCGGGTCCCGATCCCCGGGGCGCAGGTCGAGGTCGCCGGGCTCCGACTGATCGCCGAGGGGACCACCGGCCGACGCAACCGGATCGACACCGTGCTGGTGAGCCGGGCGGAGTCGACCGACACACACAACGGCCCGGGCCGTGGCGAGTCCGCCGAACCCCGGGACGACACGAACCGATCCGAGGAGAGGCAACCCGCCGATGCCTGAGTCACCCGCCGTACCGGCCGCCCGGCCCACCCCGTCCGACCCGGTCGAGCTGAGCGCCGAGGACGGCAAGCTGGTCGTCCTGGCGCGGGGCGCGCGTGGCCGGGTGGGCGCCGTGGAGGGCGCGGCGGTCCGCGACCAGGACGGCCGGACGTACGCCGCGGCCAGCGTCTCGCTGCCCTCGCTGACGATCACCGCGCTCCAGCTCGCGGTGGCCTCGGCGGTGGCGGCCGGCGCGACCCGGCTGGAGGCGGCCGTGGTGGTCACCGAGGCGTCGACGCTGGACGGCGCCGGGCACGCGGCGGTACGCGACCTCGCCGCGGACGCGCCGGTCCACGTAGCCGCCCCGGACGGGACCGTCCTGGGCACGGTGGTCGAGTGAGCGGGCGGGGCCTCGTGGCACCTCGGGCCACGTGGAGCGGGGCGGCGGCGTGAGTGATCTCCAGCCGCGTCCCTACCGGGCCGGGTTCGCCTGTTTCGTCGGCCGGCCGAACGCCGGCAAGTCGACGCTGACCAACGCGATCGTCGGGCAGAAGATCGCCATCACCTCGAACAAGCCGCAGACGACCCGGCACATCATCCGGGCCGTCCTGCACCGCCCGGAGTCCCAGCTCGTGCTGGTCGACACCCCTGGCCTGCACCGGCCCCGCACCCTGCTCGGCGAGCGCCTCAACGACCTGGTCCGGCAGACCTGGAGCGAGGTCGACGTGATCGGCCTCTGCATCCCGGCGGACGAGCCGATCGGGCGGGGCGACCGGTTCATCACCGGCGAGCTGGCCGAGCTGAAGGCCACCGTCCTGGCGGTGGTCACGAAGACCGACCTGGTGGACCGCAAGCGGCTGGCCGAGCAACTGCTCGCGGTCAGCGAGCTGGGCGAGTTCGCCGAGGTGGTGCCGGTCAGTGCCGTCTCCGGGCACCAGGTGGACACGCTGGTCGACGTGATGACCGGTTACCTGCCCGAGTCGCCGCAGCTCTATCCGGACGACATGCTCACCGACGACCCGGAGCAGGTGCTGGTCGCCGAGCTGATCCGGGAGGCCGCCCTGGAGGGTGTCCGCGACGAGCTGCCGCACTCCATCGCGGTGGTCGTCGAGGAGATGGTCCCCGAGGGGCAGCTCATGAGGATCTACGCCGATGTCTACGTCGAGCGGCCGAGCCAGAAGGCGATCGTGATCGGCCACCGGGCCAGCCGGCTCAAGCACGTCGGCACCACGGCCCGCCGGCAGATCGAGGAGCTGCTCGGCACCCGGGTCTACCTCGACCTGCACGTGCGGGTGGCGAAGGACTGGCAGCGGGACCCGAAACAGCTGCGCAAGCTGGGGTTCTGACGCCGGCGCCGGGGCTGACGGGTCCCGGCGCCGGTGTCCGTCCGGCGCGTGGCCGCCCCCTTTGACCCGTCGCATGCCGCCTGATCGGTAACGGTCAGGAATATGGGAGATGTCACCTTCTGGCGGGTTCCCTTTTGTTTGCCGTACGCGGCCCGGAGGGTAGGGGTAGGACAGCACCCCCGTATCCCCGGACATAGATGCAGGCTGATGCGAAACCGATACCTGGACCTGCTCCGCTTCCTGGCCATCGTTCGAGTCGTCGTCTACCACGTCACCGGTTGGGCAACGCTGACCCTCGTCTTCCCGGCGATGTCGGTGATGTTCGCGCTCGCCGGTTCGCTGATGGCGGCCTCGCTGCACAGATGGGGGCCGGGTGCGGTCGTACGCCGGTTACGGCGCCTGCTGCCGTCGCTCTGGGTGCTCGCCGCCGTGTTCGTGCCCGCCATGCTGCTCACCGGGTTGCCGTTGACCCCCAAGGTGCTGCTCTGGCTCTTCCCCATCGCCGATCCGCCGGCCAACGGCTGGGGGGCGATCGCGCTCAGCGTGATCTGGTACCTGCGTGACTACCTCTGGTTCGTGCTCGCCTCGCCGGTGGCCCTCTGGCTGTTCCGGCGCGCCCCGGTGCCCACCCTGATCGCCCCGTACGCGCTGCTCGTGGCGGCCGAACTGGGCCTGCTCCCGGCGCTGCCGGTGGCCCTGCACCAGTTCGGGCTCTACTTCGGGGCCTGGCTGCTCGGCTTCGCCCACCAGGCCGGCATGCTGCGCCGCATGGCCAACCGGGTGCTGGTGCCGGTCGTGCTGGCCCTCGCCGCCGCCGGCGCCGCCTGGATCTTCACCCACCCCGGGCCGCGCGGGTACGACCTGAACGACAACCCCCTCGGCAACGCCCTCTGGTCGGCGGCCTTCGTCCTCGTGCTGCTCGGTCGGGGGCCGGCCAGCGCGGCCTGGGTCGACCGCAACGCCGCGTTCAGCCGCGTGGTGACCGTGTTCAACCGGCGGGCGCTCACCGTCTACCTGTGGCACATGCCCTTCGTGGTGGTGCTCACGCCGTTGGTCGACGTGGTGGGCTGGTCGCACCAGGACCCGGTCGGCCTGGCGATCCGGGTGGTGCTGGTCTTCGCGCTGGTCGCGGCGGTGACCGCCATGGTCGGCTGGGTGGAGGACGTGGCGGCCCACAGGCCGCCGGAACTGCTCCCCGGCCGCGCCCGCCCCGCCCCCGACCGTGCCCGCGCCCGCGCCCGCCCCGCCCCTGTCCGCGCGGGCGACACCGGCAGCGGCGACGCCCCGGTCACCGGGCGGGCGCCCGTGCCGTCGCCCCGGTCCGCCCGGGAACCGGAGACCGTCGAGATCAACGCTGGGTGACCGTGATGTCGCCGCTGCCGGTGGAGAGGTCGAGCAGCAGCGCGGCGGACGGGTCGTCGGTGACGCCCAGTTCGGCGTCACCGCCGTCGGTGCTGGAGCGCACCCGGTAGCGGCCCGTCGGCACGACCAGCTCGACGCTCCCGCTGGAGGCGTGCACCCGCGCCGAGGCGGGCGTCGTGAGGTCGATGGTGATGTCTCCGGAGCCCGTCTCCGCGTCCACCCCACCGTCGAGGCGGTGCCCCGTGATGTCGCCGGACGAGGTGCGTAGCGTGGCCGCGGCCGAGAGTTCGTTGACCTCGACGTTGCCGGAACCGGTCTCCGCGCGTACGGGGCCGCCGGCGCCGGACACCTGGACGTTGCCCGAGCCGGTCTCGGCGCGTACGGGGCCGGTCGAGGAGGTCACCCGGATGTTGCCCGAGCCGAGCCGCATCTCGACCGGGCCCACCCTGCTCAGGTCGACGTCACCGGAGCCCGTCTCGCCCTTCACGCTCACCCCGTCCGGGGCGGTGACCTCGTAGGAGACGCTGCACCGGGAGCCGCAGTCGGTGTCGAGCACCAGCTCGGTGCCCTTGATCTCGTACGTCGCGTCGGGCTGGCCGCCCTGGTAGCGCACGACCCGCTTGATCCGCACCTCGTCCTGCGCGCCGGTGGCGCGGACGGTCACGTCGCCGGTCCCCGGCAGCACCCGGATGCTGCTGATCCGGACCGCCTCGGTGTTGTCGTAGTCGAGCCGGCGGAAGGACAGGTTGTCGCACCCGGCGGAGACGATCAGGGCGGTGGCCGCGGCGATCGCTGCGGCGGTGCGGTGCAGAGCCATGGGGAGCACGCTACGAGGCGTGCCGCGCCGCGCGCATCGGGGTTCGCCGCGCCGACACCCCGAGCTGACCCTGATTCCGCACCCCGAGAGAGAATGGTCCGATGGCCGGGTACCGCCGACAGCTCTACCGCGACGACGCGGTGGTCCTGCGCGTGCAGAAGCTCGGCGAGTCCGACCGGATCATCACCCTGCTCACCCGCCGGCACGGCCGGCTGCGCGCGGTGGCCCGGGGGATCCGCCGCACCAGCAGCAAGTTCGGCGCCCGGCTGGAGCCGTTCGGTCACGTCGACCTCCAGCTGGCCGGCGACCCGAAGGGCAACCACGGCAGCTCGCTGCACACCGTCAGCCAGGTCGAGGGCATCGACCTCTACGGCAAGCGGTTCCTCGGCGACTACTCCCGCTACACGGCCGCCAGCGCGATCGCCGAGACCGCCGAACGGCTCACCCCCGTCGAACGGGAGCCGTCGCTGCGGCTGTTCCAGCTCACCCTGGGCGCGCTGCGGGCGCTCGCCGAGGGCAGCCACGCCACGACCCTGGTGCTCGACGCGTACCTGCTGCGGGGCATGGCGCTCGCCGGCTGGGCGCCGGCGCTGACCGCCTGCGCCGTCTGCGGCACGCCGGGCCGGCACCGGGCGTTCTCCGTACCGGCCGGGGGCGCGGTCTGCCCGGACTGCCGGCCGCCCGGCGCGGCCCATCCCGCCCCGGCCACCGTCGACCTGATGTCCGCGCTGACCACCGGCGACTGGCGGGTCGCCGACGCCACCGAGGCAGGCGTACGCCGGGAGTGCAGCGGGCTGGTCGCGGCGCACCTGCAGTGGCACCTGGAGCGCGCGCTACGCTCGCTGCCGCTGGTCGACCGGGGCGCCCCGGCGGCCGGTCCGGTCCCGCCGCCGCCCGGCGTCGGCTCCGGTGCAGACGGTGTGAACAGGGGGAACTGAGTGATCCGATCGTTGAGGGCCGGGCGTCGTGAGCCGGTGCCGCCGACACCGCACCCGTCGGGCGCCCGACCGCCGGCGCTGCCCGCCGACGCGGTGCCCAAGCACGTCGCCGTGGTCATGGACGGCAACGGCCGGTGGGCCAAGGATCGCGGGCTGCCCCGCACCAAGGGCCACGAGGCGGGGGAGTTCTCCCTCTTCGACACGGTCGAGGGGGCCATCGAGATGGGCATCCCCTACCTCTCGGCGTACGCCTTCTCCACGGAGAACTGGCGGCGCTCGCCGGAGGAGGTCCGGTTCCTGATGGGCTTCAACCGCGACGTCATCCGCCGCCGCCGCGACCAGCTGGTCGACCTGGGGGTGCGGGTGGTCTGGTCCGGTCGGGCCGGGCGGCTGTGGAAGAGCGTCATCTCCGAGTTGCAGACGGCCGAGGAGATGTCCCGGGACAACTCGACGCTGACCCTCCAGTTCTGCGTCAACTACGGCGGCCAGGCCGAGATCGCCGACGCCGCCGCCGCGATCGCCCGCGACGTCGCGGCGGGCCGGCTGGACCCGGAGAAGGTCAACGAGAAGACCGTCGCGAAGTACCTTTACCACCCGGAGATCCCGGAGGTGGACCTGTTCCTGCGCCCGTCCGGCGAGGAACGGATCTCGAACTTCCTGCTCTGGCAGACCGCGTACGCCGAGCTGATCTTCCTGGACACGCTCTGGCCCGACTTCGACCGCCGCCACCTCTGGTACGCCTGCGAGCTGTACGCGCAGCGCGACCGGCGCTTCGGCGGCGCGTTGCCCAACCCCGTCGCCCCGCCGGTCTGAGGCTTACCGCTCGCCGGTACGGGGTACCACGGTGACCAGCAGCCACCGACGGAGGTGAACCCACATGATCCAGAAGCGTATTGCCCAGTGGGCGATGATGGCCGTCGCCGTGCCGTTGGCGGCGGCGGGCGCGCGCCGGCTCAGCCACACGCTGGAGGCCCGTCGTGGCCCGTCCGGCATGAGCCGCCTGCTCACCAAGGGCGCCGACATGCTCCGCCCCCAGAAGGCCAAGCGCCGCCGCTTCTTCTAAGCCTGCCACCCACCCCACCCCGACCCGGCCCCGCCCTGCGCGGCCGATCATGCAGTTGTGGTGCCCCGCGAAAGCCCCGTATCGGGCCTTCCGCCCACCAGAAGTGCATGATCGACCGCTGGGCGGGCGGGAGGGTGGGGTGGGTCAGGTCTTGGTTTCGGTGCGGTCGGTGGGCCACTCGGTGTGGAAGGTGCCCTCGCGGTCCACGCGCTGGTAGGTGTGCGCGCCGAAGTTGTCCCGTAGTCCCTGGATCAGGGCGGCGGGGAGCCGCTGGGCGCGCAGCGCGTCGAAGTACGCCAGCGACGAGGCGAACGCCGGAGCCGGCACCCCGGCCCGGGCCGCCTCGGCCACCACCCGCCGCCAGCTCGGCACGCCGTCGTTGACGGTGTCGGCGAACCACGGCGCCACCAGCAGCGTCGGCAGGTCGGGCCGCTCGTCGTACGCCTGCCGGATGCGGTCGAGGAAGCGGGCCCGGATGATGCAGCCGCCCCGCCAGATCGTCGCGGTGCCGCCCAGGTCGATCCCCCAGTCGTACTCCCGCGAGCCGGCCCGGATGTGGTCGAAGCCCTGCGCGTACGCGACGATCTTCGAGGCGAGCAGCGCCCGGCGGACGTCCTCGACGAAGGCGTCGGAGTCCTCCACCCGCCAGGTCGTGCCCGCGTCCGGGAACGCCCGGCGGGCCGCCTCGCGCTGGTCGGCGTGCCCGGACAGCGAGCGGGCGAAGGTCGCCTCGGCGATGCCGGTGATGGGGATGCCCAGGTCCAGCGCGCTCTGCACCGTCCAGCGGCCGGTGCCCTTCTGCTCGGCACGGTCCAGTACGACGTCCACGAACGGCCGTCCGGTGGCCGCGTCGGTGTGCGCCAGCACGTCCGCGGTGATCTCGATCAGGAAGGACTCCAGCTCGCCGGAATTCCACCCGCGGAAGATCTCCGCGAGCTGTGCCGGCTGCGCGTCCAGCCCGGCCCGCAGCAGGTCGTACGCCTCGGCGATGAGCTGCATGTCGGCGTACTCGATGCCGTTGTGCACCATCTTGACGAAGTGCCCGGCGCCGTCCGGCCCGATGTGCCGGCAGCACGGCACCCCGTCCACCTGGGCGGCGATCCGCTCGAAGATCGGCCCGAGCGTGCGGTACGACTCCGCGGACCCGCCCGGCATGATGCTGGGGCCGCGCAGGGCGCCCTCCTCGCCACCGGAGACGCCGGTGCCGACGAAGTGCAGGCCGTGGGCGCGCAGCGCCTCCTCCCGCCGGCGGGTGTCGGCGAAGTGCGCGTTGCCGCAGTCCACGACGATGTCGCCGGCGTCGAGCAGCGGGACCAGCTCGTCGACCACGGCGTCGGTGGAACGGCCCGCCTTGACCATCACGATGACCGCCCGGGGCCGCTCCAGCGACGCGACGAAGTCGGCCATCGACTCGGCGGGCAGGAAGGTCCCCTCGTCGCCGTGCTCCGCGACGAGGCTGCGGGTGCGCTCCGGCGAGCGGTTGTGCACCGCCACGACGAAGCCGTTGCGGGCCAGGTTGCGGGCCAGGTTCCGGCCCATCACCGCCAGTCCCGTCACGCCGATCCGCGCCGCCGCCCGCCCGGCCATCCGCCCGCCTTCCACCGTCGACACCCGCCGCTGCGACCGTATCGCGGGCGCGACGGCCCGGAGGCCGTCTCGGGCAGCCCGCTGACCGTGCCGCTAATTCGGGTGCGCGGTGCCGGCCGGGCGGCTAGCGTGTGGGCATGCGTAACTGACGCCCCACCTCCGAGCCGACCCGCCGCATCGCCGCGGGTCCGCGTGCTCCCGGGCGTCCGCATTCCGCACCTGCCGTCGAGACGGTGGTGTCTTCCGTGGTCGGTCCCGGGCAGCAGTCCGTCCCGCCCCGACCGTCGCGTGACGGTCGCCTAACGAGTCGGGCCCCGCTCACCGGACGTCGCTCCGGTACGGGAGGTCCCGCAGACCGAGGAGGCACCGGATGCCCGCCAGGCGTAACCCGAAGAAGTCCCGTACCACCGTCGCCACGCCGTCCGTCGCGGACCTGAAGCCCGCCAACCTCGACGAGGTGGCGGTCGCGCCGGTCGTGCCGGTGCTGCCAGTCGACCGGCCGGCGCCGCCGAAGGCAGGTCCGCCGGTCTCCGGCGCCGGCCGTGCCGGCGCGCTGCGCGGCCAGAAGGCCGGGCAGACCCGCCGGTACGCCTTCCGGCGCAGCTGACGGTGCCGGTCCGGGCGGAGTCGTCGTCACCGGCGGCTCCGCCCGGCCCGTCGGCGGATCGGACGGGCGACGGCTCCCCGGTTCGTGCCTCGCGACCCGACCCGTCCGCAATTCGCCCGCCGACCCCGATCAGCGGATCACGATCGTGGACCTGGCCTGCCGTGGCGGGTCAGCCGATCAGCGGGCGGAAGGTGCCGAGCAGCACGCTGACGGTCAGCGCGGCCCCGGCGAGCACCGCCGCGCCGACGATCAGCAGCCCGTCGGCGGCGACGAAGCGTTGCCGGCGGGCGACGGTGCGGGGGACTCCGGCGTCGAAGCCCCGGGCGTCCATCGCCACGGCCAGCCGGGTGCCCCGCCGGATCGCCCCGACCAGCAGCGCGAAGGCCGTCGACACGAACAGCCGCAGCTTCGCCAGCGGGTTGCGGCCGGCCTCGACCCCCCGGGCGCGGCGCGCCACGGAGATCATCTGCCACTCCTGGCCCAGCAGCGGCACGAGCCGGAACGCGGCCAGCGCCCCGATGGCGAACCGGGCCGGCGCCTTCGCGTTCTGGATGAGCGCGTCCGCCAGGTCGGTCGGGTCGGTGGTGGCGAAGACGATCACGCCGGGCAGCGCCACCGCGAACATGCGCAGCACCAGGCCCAGCGCGGTGAGCAGCACACCGGAGGTGACCACCACCGGGCCGGCCTCGACCAGTACGCGGCCGGAGCGCTCGGCCGCGAAGAGCACCAGCGTCACCACCACGCCGACCGCGCCGACGAGCAGCGGCCAGGCCCGCCGCGCCAACACCCGCAGCCGTACCCCGAACAGCGGCAGCAGGGCCAGCTCGACGGCGATCGCGATGGCCGGGGCCACCGGGTCCACGGTGGCGATCAGGATGAACGAGAACACCAGCGCCGCAACGAGCTTCGCCACCGGATTGCGCCGGGCCAGCGGCGCCTCCGGCGCGGCGACCGCCTCGAAACTGATCACGGGCGTTCCAGGGTGAGGCGGCGATCTGGGTGGGTGACCGGTGCGGCGGTCCTGTCGCTGGTCACGGGCGTTCCAGGGTGACGCGGCGATCTGGGTGGGTGACCGGTGCGGCGGTCCTGTCGCTGATCACGGGCGCTCCAGGGTGAGGCGGCGATCCGCCAGGGCGGCGACGAACTCCGAATCGTGGGTGACGGCGACCAGGCCGTGCCCGGCGTCGCGCAGCTCGGCGAAGAGATCCACCAGCTCCAGCCAGGTGCGCCGGTCCTGGCCGAAGGTCGGTTCGTCGCAGACGAGCAGGCGGGGCGCGGTGGCCAGGGCGGTCGCCACGCTCAGCCGCCGCGCCTCCCCGCCGGAGAGGGTGTACGGGTTGGCCGCCGCGAGCTTCGCCAACCGCAGCCGGCCCAGCAGGTCGTCGACAGTGGAGCGTACGGCCGCCTCGGGCTGGCCGGTGCGGCGCGGGCCGAGAGCCAGCTCGTCGAAGACGGTGTTGGTGACGAACTGGTGCTCGGGGTCCTGGAAGACCGACCCGATCCGGCGGGCCAGCGCGGGCGCGCGCCAGCGGTGCGGGGGAGTGCGGGCGTCGCCGCCGGCCAGTGCCGTGGTCGCCGTGACCCGGCCGGCTCCGGGTCTGAGCAGGCCACCGAGCAGCAGGGCGAGGGTCGACTTGCCGGCCCCGTTGGGACCGACGACGGCGAGCGCCTCGCCGGCGCGTACCGTCAGATCGACGGCGGCCAGCCGGGGCGGCAGGCCGAGCCGGTCGGCGGTGAGCAACACGTCGCCGGCCGGCGCGGTGGCGTGGCGGGGCGGCACGGGCCGCCCGGGCACCCAGACGCCCTCGGCGGCGAGCGCGTCGCCGTGCGTGCCGAAGACGGCCTCGGGCGTGCCGTCGGCGCGGACGCCGCCGCCGGGTTCGAGCACGACCACCCGGTCGACCAGGGGCAGCGCCTCGGCGACCCGGTGCTCGACCAGGATCAGCGTGGTCTCGGCGTCCAGCGCGCCGGCCACCGCCGCCCGGATCAGCGCCGCGCCGGTGGGGTCGAGGTTGGCGGTGGGCTCGTCGAGCAGCAGCAACCCGGGGCGCAGGGCCAGCACCCCGGCCAGGGCGAGCCGCTGCTGCTCGCCGCCGGAGAGGGCGGCGGTGGGGCGGTCCCGGGGGTACGGGAAGCCGACGCGCGTGAGCGCCTCGTCGACGCGGGGCCAGATCTCCCCTGCGGGGGTGCCGCGGTTCTCCAGCCCGAACGCCACGTCGTCGCCGCTGCGGGCCATCACGAGCTGGGTCTCCGGGTCCTGGAAGACGATGCCCACCCGCTCCCGGGCCTTGCGGGGGTCGAGCCCGTCGATCTCGACGCTGCCCTCCTGCTCGCCCGAGTCCTCGGGCAGCAGCCCGGCCAGCGCGGCGAGCAGCGTGCTCTTGCCGGCCCCGGAGGGCCCGAGCAGCAGCACCCGCTCGCCGGCCTCGACGCGCAGATCGACCCCGCGCAGGGCCCACGCCCGACGTCCGGCGTGCCGCCACCCGAACCCTCGCAGCGTCACCGCCCCCACGCCGTCCTCCTTCCTGCCCGCCCGCAGGCGTTGATCATGAAGTTGTTGTCCTTCGGCGCGGCGTGTCGTGGCAACAACTTCATGATCAACGCGGCCGGTGAGCGGGTGGGTGGGGGTTAGATCGGGGTGCGGTCGCGGGCGGCGGGGAAGCGGTCCAGGGCGCCCGTGGTGGCCAGGGAACGGGTCAGGGCCCAGCCGCCGGCGCCCGCGACGATCGTGGCGCTGACGACGGTGAGCAGGGCGTACGGGATGCGGTAGCTGGCCAGGGCGGTCTCGCTGTTCCAGACGACGAAGTCGAACAGCGCCGCGCCGAGGCCGGTCAGCGCGCCAGCGATCAGCGCGGTGGGCAGCCGGAACGAGCGGTACCGGAACGCGGCGAAGGCCAGTTCGGCGCCGAGCCCCTGGATCAGGCCCTGCACGATGGTGACGCCGCCCCACTCCGAGCCGAGCAGCGCGGAGACCGTCGCGGCCACCGCCTCGCAGAAGAGGGCCGCCCCGGGCTTGCGGATCACCAGGCCGCCGAGGACGGCCGGGACCAGCCACACGCCGTACATGATCGCCTGACCGGCGGGGAAGAACGCGAACGCCGGGTCGACGGCCCGCCACAGCAGGCCCCACGCCCAGAAGATGACGCCGAAGGCGACCGCGATCACCGCGGCGACGACGACGTCGACGGTACGCCACCGGGTGGCGGTGTTGTTGTCTCGCATGATTGCTCCCAGTCCCGAACGAGAACCAGGAGAAGACGCACGCCGCGCCCGGAACGTGCCGGACGTCGACGCGGCTGGAGGTCGACCGAACTCCCTGCGCTGGCATTACCCAGATCAGGTTCGAGGGTCTGCGGGCGGTGCCCGCACTCTCAGCGCTGTGCGCTCCCCTGTCGGATGTGAAGTTGTGGCCCGACGCTAACACCTTCGAAGATCATCCAGCAAAGGTGATCTCTGCGCTGCTCACCACGCGGGGGAACCGACGCTGTCGGTTCCCCCGGTACTCTCGGGCGGCCACTGGGAACCCGGCAGAGGGACACGTACGTGACATCCGAGGCTGACCGCCGCGCGCCGGACGGGGTGGGTGCCCCGGGCGTACGCGGGGAGACGCCGGCGGCCCCGCGCGGCCCGGACCGGCGGATCGGGTCGGTGGAGGTGCTCGCCGGCCTGCTGATCCTGCTGTTCGTCTTCCGCGAGCCGGTCGCCCGGGCCCTGTCCGCGCCCCGGTTGCAGACCTGGACCACCGTCTTCGTCTCGGTCCTGGTGCAGGCGGTGCCGTTCCTCGTCTTCGGCGTGCTGCTCTCCGCGGTGATCGCGGTCTTCGTACCCCGGTCGTTCTGGGCCCGGGCGCTGCCGCGCCACCCCGCGCTCGCGGTGCCGGTGGCCAGCGCGGCCGGCGTGGTGCTACCGGGCTGCGAGTGCGGCGCGGTGCCGATCGCTGGGTCGCTGATCCGGCGCGGGGTCACCCCGGCCGCCGCGTTGGCATTCCTGCTCGCCGCCCCGGCGATCAACCCGATCGTGCTCACCGCCACCGCCGTGGCCTTCCCCGACGACCCGGCGATGGTCCTCGGCCGGGCCGTCGCCAGCCTGCTCGTCGCCACGGTCATGGGTTGGCTGTGGCTGCGTCTCGGCCGGGCCGACTGGATCCGGCTGCCGCGCCGGCCGGAACTCGACGGCGGCTCGCGCGGACGGGCGTTCTGGGGGGCCGTCCGGCACGACGTCACGCACGCCGGCGGGTTCCTGGTGATCGGCGCTGCGGCCGCCGCCACGATCAACGTCGTGGTGCCCGAGCGCTGGTTGCAGACCCTCGCCGACGAGCCGGTGCTGTCGGTGCTCGCGCTGGCCGCCCTCGCCGTGCTGCTCTCCCTCTGCTCCGAGGCGGACGCCTTCGTCGCCGCGTCGCTGTCGCAGTTCTCGCTGACCTCCCGACTGGTCTTCCTGGTGGTGGGGCCGATGGTCGACCTCAAGCTCATCTCGATGCAGGCCGGGGTCTTCGGCCGGCGGTTCGCGCTGCGGTTCGCCCCGACCACCTTCGCGGTGGCCGTCGTGGTGGCCGCCACGGCCGGGGCGGTGCTGCTGTGAACCGGCAGGCGCAGGCGGTCGTCCTGCTGCTGCTCGGCGGCGCGGTGATCCGGGCCAGCCTCACCGACCTGCACCTGCGCTACGTCAAGGAAGGGCTGCGACCCTTCCTGGTCGCCGCCGGCCTGCTGCTGGTGGCCGCCGCGGTCATGACCCTCTGGTACGAGCTGAGCCCGCTCCTGCGGCGCACGCCCGTCGACCACGACGCTCGTGGTGACCATGACGGGCACGACGGCGACGGGCACGACGGGCACGGGCATCGCGAGCCGTGGGCCGGCTGGCTGCTGATCCTGCCCGTGCTGGGCCTGCTGCTGGTGGCCCCGCCGGCCCTGGGCTCGTACGCGGCCGGGCAGGCCGGCACCGTCGTCGCCACCCGGCAGCAGCCGTCGGACTACCCGCCGCTGCCCGACGGCGACCCGGTGCGCGTCGCCGTACTCGACTACGCCTCCCGGGCCCTGTTCGACCGGGGCACCTCGATCGGCGACCGCCGGGTCCAACTGACCGGCTTCGTGACCACCGGCCCCGACGGCCGGCCGCTGCTGGCCCGGATGGTGCTCTCCTGCTGCGCCGCCGACGGGCGACCGGTCAAGCTGGGCCTCACCGGCGCGGTCCCCGACGGGCTCGCCGACGACACCTGGATCGAGGCCACCGGCCGCTACAGCGACCGCGTCGCCCGGGACCCGGTCAACGACGCGGAGATCCCCTACCTGGACGTGGAGTCCTGGCGGCAGGTGCCCGTACCCCGGCAACAGTACGAGTGACGGCGGCCCTCGGTCCCGGGCGGCCGGGTGCGGCCGTGGGTAGGCTCACGATCATGCGGATCGAGGCCCGGGGATGCACGTTCGACGCCCGCGTCGGCGGACCGGAGGGCGGCACGCCCGTCCTGCTGCTGCACGGCTTCCCCCAGCACGGCGGGGAGTTCGACGACGTGGTGCCCGCGCTGCACGCCGCCG
Source organism: Micromonospora sp. NPDC049048 (assembly GCF_043197615.1). NCBI lineage: Bacteria > Bacillati > Actinomycetota > Actinomycetes > Micromonosporales > Micromonosporaceae > Micromonospora > Micromonospora sp. NPDC049048. Next base: position 81,152 of record NZ_JBICTM010000003.1, read on the forward strand.
GGCTGCGCACGTACGCGCCGGACCAGCGCGGCTACTCGCCGGGCGCGCGGCCCGAGGAGGTCGAGGCGTACCGGCTGCCGGAACTGGTCGCCGACGCGGTGGGCGTACTCGACGCGCTGGGCGTCGACGCGGCGCACCTGGTGGGACACGACTGGGGCGCGATCGTGGCCTGGGCCGTCGCGGCGCAGTACCCCGAGCGGGTCCGTACGCTGACCGCCGTCTCCGTGCCGCACCCCGCCGCGATGGCCTGGGCGCTGGCCGAGGACGCGGGGCAGAAGGCGCGCTCGGCGTACATGACGGTGTTCCGCAAGCCGGGCACGGCGGAGAGGGCGCTGCTGGCGCTGAACGCGACCGGGCTGCGCCGGATGCTGCACGGGGTCGGTGACGACGCGCGGGTGGCCGCGTACGCGGACCCGATGCGTGAGCCGGGCGCGCTGACCGCCGCCCTGAACTGGTACCGCGCCATGTCCCGCCGGGACCTGGCGGCCACGGGCCCGGTGACGGTGCCGACCACGTACGTGTGGAGCGGTCGCGACATCGCGATCGGCCGGACCGCCGCCGAGGCGTGCGGCGAGCACGTACGGGCCGACTACCGCTTCGTCGAGCTGCCCCGGGTGAGTCACTGGATCCCCGACGAGGCGCCCGCCCCACTGGCCGAGGCGATCCTCGCCCGGGTGCACGACCCGGTCTGACCGCCCCGAGGCGATCCCGCCCGGGTTTACGACCCGGTCCGAGCGCCCCCGACACCGCCCGGTGGACGCCGGGCCCCCACCTTCGACGGAGCTACGAATGGACGCAGCGAACATGCCGGTGAGCGCCGAGGAATTCCTGGCCGTGGTGACCGCCACGATGAACCGGGTGGCCGAGAGCCAGCGCGAGGCGGTGGGGCGGGCCGCCGACCTGATCGCCGACGCGGTACGCGCCGACGGCGTGGTCCACGCGTTCGGCACGGGCCACTCCGAGGCGCTGGCGATGGAGATCGCCGGGCGGGCCGGCGGGCTGGTCCCGACGAACCGCATCGCCCTGCGGGACCTGGTGCTGCTCGGCGGCGCCCCGGCGGACGTGCTCGGGCCGCTGCTGGAGCGCGACCCGTCGGTGGCGCACCGCCTCTACGAACTGGCCCCCGTCAGCGCACGCGACGTCTTCGTGCTCGCCTCCAACTCCGGCGTGAACGGCGCGATGGTGGAGTTCGCGTCGCTGGTCAAGGAGAAGGGCCACGGCCTGATCGCGATCACCTCGGCGCAGCACTCCGGGCAGATGACCTCGCGCCACCCGTCGGGGCGCAAGCTCGCCGACTTCGCCGACGTGGTGCTCGACAACGGCGCCCCGTACGGCGACGCGACGCTGCCGCTGCCCGGTGGCGGCGCGGTCGGCGCGGTCTCGTCGATCACCGCCGCGCTGCTGGCCCAGCAGATCACGGTCGAGGTGGTGGCCCGGCTGCTGGCGGCGGGGGAGAAGCCCCCGGTCTACCTGTCGGCCAACATCGCCGGCGGCGACGAGCACAACAACGCCCTGGAGGCCCGGTACGCCGGCCGGATCCGGCGGGGCTCCTGACGGCGCGAGCCGGGGGTGCCAGTTGCCGTGCTCGCGGTTCGCCGACGCTGGGAGCCGAGGCACAGTTCGGCGTGCTCGCGGTTCGCCGATGCCGGAAGCCGGGTCACAGTTCGCCGTGCTCGCGGTTCGTCGATGCCGGGAGCCCGCGCGGCAGACAGCGACGCGAGTCGGTTTCGTGCGTCGACGGGTGGGGCATCAGCGATGCTGCCGCCGGCCGCCCCCGCCGGCAGTACCGTCTGACCGGAGGTAGCGCGTGTCCAAGGAAACCGAGAAGCAGCGCTGGCAGCGCAATTTCGCCGACCTGCTCCAGGAACTCCGGGTCGCCCAGACCGGCGTGCAGATTCTCTTCGCCTTCCTGCTCACCCTGCCGTTCAGCAACGGCTTCACCCGTACCAGCGGTTTCCAGAAGGACGTCTACATCGTCGCGTTGCTGGCGGCGGCCGCCGCCACCGCGATGATCATCTCGCCGGTGGCGTTCCACCGGGCGCTGTTCCGGCAGGGCCGCAAGCCGGAGCTGGTCCGCTTCGCCCACCGGATGGCCACCGGCGGCCTCGCCTTCATGCTGATCTCGATGGTCAGCGCGGTGCTGCTGATCACCGACTTCGTGCTGGACCGGAGCGTCGCCCTGGTGCTCAGCGGTTTCATCGGGCTCTGGTTCCTCACCTTCTGGGCGTTCCTGCCGTTCGCCCGGCGCAACTGGGGCGACGACGACGAGGACGACGACGACAACGATCCGTCCTCCCTGTCCGACTGACCGAAGTCGATCAGACTCGATATTTACCGAGCGCTACCCCTGGGTAACACCCGGGGGTAGCGTGCTGTTTGTCGAGCACGCGCTCTGGTCGACGTGGCGCAGCCAGGACCAGACGTTGACGCAGCCGGACCGAGGTTTCGAGGGGGCCGCCGTGACCACGACAGAGAACAGCCGACCCGCGCCCGACGGATCAGGCGCCGAGCAGCCGGCCACGACCGCTGCCGACAGCCCGCCGACCACCGGCGCGGCCGGGCCACTGCCGACGGAAGCCGGTCAGGTCTCCGAGAAGGAGGCCCGCCAGGTCGCCGAGGCGGCCCGGGAGTCCTCCTGGGACCGTCCCAGCTTCGGCAAGGAACTCTTCCTCGGCCGCTTCCGGCTCGACCTGATCAACCCCTGGCCGCGCTCCGACCCGGCGGACGTCGCTCGCGCCGACGAGTTCCTCGGCCGGTTCCGCGAGTTCCTCGCCTCCGAGGTGGACGGCGCCGCCATCGAGCGGGACGCGTCCATCCCCGACGAGGTGTTCCAGGGCCTGGCCCGGCTCGGCGCGTTCGGCATGAAGATCGACAGGTCGTACGGCGGGCTCGGGCTGAGCAACCTGCACTACTGCCGGGCGCTCATGCTCGCCGGCTCGGTCAGCCCGGCGATCGGCGCGCTGCTCTCGGCGCACCAGTCGATCGGGGTGCCGCAGCCGCTGAAGATGTTCGGCACCGCCGAGCAGAAGCAGCGTTTCCTGCCCCGGCTCGCCGCCGGTGAGGTCTCCGCGTTCCTGCTCACCGAGCCCGACGTCGGCTCCGACCCGGCCCGGCTGGCCACCACCGCCGAGCCCACGCCCGACGGCACCGGCTACCGGCTCAACGGCGTGAAGCTGTGGGCCACCAACGGCACCGTCGCCACCCTGCTCGTGGTGATGGCCCGGGTGCCCGCCACAGAGGGCCGGCGCGGCGGGATCACCGCCTTCGTCGTAGAGGGCGACACCGAGGGCATCACGGTCGAACGGCGCAACGCCTTCATCGGCCTGCGTGGGCTGGAGAACAGCCTCACCCGCTTCCACGACGTCTTCGTGCCGAAGGAGAACGTCATCGGCGGCGAGGGCAAGGGCCTGAAGATCGCGCTGACCACCCTGAACACGGGGCGGCTGTCGCTGCCGGCCATGTGCGTCGGCGCCGGTAAGTGGGCGTTGAACGTGGCCCGGGAGTGGGCCGCCGACCGGGTGCAGTGGGGGCGGCCCGTGGGCGAGCACGAGGCGGTGGCCCAGAAGCTCTCCTTCATCGCCGCGACGACGTACGGCATGGAGACGATGCTCGACCTCTGCTGCCTGCTCGCCGACGACGACCGCAACGACATCCGGATCGAGGCGGCGCTGGTCAAGCTCTACGCCAGCGAGATGGCCTGGAAGATCGCCGACGAGCTGGTGCAGATCCGCGGCGGTCGCGGCTACGAGACGGCCGACTCGCTCGCCGCCCGGGGCGAGCGCCCCGCCGCCGTCGAGCAGCTGCTGCGCGACCTGCGGATCAACCGCATCTTCGAGGGCTCCACCGAGATCATGCACCTGCTCATCGCCCGGGAGGCGGTCGACGCGCACCTGTCGGTCGCCGGCGACATCATCGACCCGGACGCCGGGCTGGGTCGCAAGGCGAAGGCCGGGGCTCGGGCGGGCGCGTTCTACGCGAGGTGGCTGCCCACCCTCGCCGTCGGCCGGGGACAGCGCCCCTCGGCGTACGCCGAGTTCGGTCCCCTCGCCGGTCACCTGCGGCAGGTGGAGCGCTCGTCGCGCAAGCTCGCCCGGTCGACGTTCTACGCGATGTCCCGCTGGCAGGGCAAGATGGAGCGCAAGCAGGCGTTCCTCGGCCGGGTGGTGGACATCGGCGCGGAGCTGTTCGCCATGTCCGCCGTGTGCGTACGCGCCTACGCCGAGCGGGACACCCGCCCCGAGAACGTCGAGCTGGCCGACCTGTTCTGCCGGCAGGCCCGGGTACGGGTCGACGCCCTCTTCGCCGCCCTCTGGGACAACACCGACTCCGTCGACACGGCGGCCGCGAAGCGGATCCTGGCCGGGCGCTACGCCGCGCTGGAGGACGGCGTCCTCACTCCCGCCGACGACCTGCCGTGGGTGGCCCGCTGGTCGCCGGGCCCGTCCGCCGCCGACGACGTCCGCCGCCGCGTCCCGCCCCCACCCACCTCCTGACCCACCCCGTCACTCCACCCCGTCACCCCACCCCCTCACCCGGGCGTCGATCATGCAGTTGTGGTGCCCCGCGAAAGGGGCGGAAACGGGCGCTCCGGGCACCAGAACTGCATGATCGCCGGGGCTGGGCTGGGCTGGGCTGGGCTGGGCTGGGGCGGGCCGGGGCGAGGCGGGGCGGGGCTGCGCCGGGCCGGGTGGGGGTGGGGTGGGGTTGGGTGGGTCAGCGGGGGCGTAGGCCCAGGTGGCGTAGTTCCAGGGTGGCCAGGGCGTCGATGGTGTCGTCGTCGCCGCGTCGCCACGCCTCGGCCACGTCCGGCGCGATGCGGGTCAGCCGCCCCAACGGCTGGGTGGCCAGCGCGCGCAGCGCGAGCAGGTCCCGGCCGGCGGGGGCGGCGGCCAGCCTCACGGCGGAGCCGGCCCGGCGCATCCAGCGCACCCGCAGCGGCAGCCAGCCGAAGAGCACCAGGCCGAGGGGGAAGACCAGCACGGCCACGGCCAGCGCGAGGGCGAGCTGGTCCACCAGCTCCTGCTGGTCACGGCCCGCGTCGGCGAGTGATCGGGCGGCGGTGGCGGCCCGCTCGAACGGCGCGGTCAGCTCGTCGCCGACCAGCGGCACCCGGCCCACCTTGCCGCCCGCCTCGGCCAGGTTGTCGGCCAGGCCGCCACCGGCACCCTCCAGCTTCTGCCCGGGTACGGCGAGCTTCTGCACCAGGTCGTGCAGCCACAGCGCGCCACGGATCGCTCCGTACACCCAGGCGACGACGAGCAGGTCGGTGATCAACTGTCGGACGGCGGTCGGGAAACGATCAGCGTAGATCTTCACGCCGGACAGCGTGTCACGTCCGGCGCCGCCCGGCACGCGCCGCGATCGTGGGCTCGTAGCGGGTCAGCCGGTGCAGGTTGGGCAGGTGCCGAAGATCTCCAGGGTGTGGCTGACGTCGGCGTAGCCGTGCTTCGCCGCCACCCGCTCGGCCCAGTTCTCCACCGTCGGCCCCGCCACCTCCACGGTGCGGCCGCAGGATCGGCAGACGAGGTGGTGGTGGTGGCCCTCGCTGCACCGGCGGTAGAGGTGCTCGCCGCCCGGCGGGCGCATCACGTCGATCTCGCCGGTGTCGGCGAGCCCCTGGAGGGTGCGGTAGACGGTGGTGAGCCCGACCCGCTCGCCGCGCTCGCGCAGCATCGCGTGCAGCTCCTGCGCGCTGTGGAAGCCCTCCAGCTCGCCGAGTAGCGCGCTCACCGCCGAGCGCTGCCGGGTGTTGCGGATCGTGGCACCCGTCATGACGATGATCCCTCCCCGGCGTGGCTCACCGCGTCGGCCACGATGTGTGCGACGTGCTCGTCGACCAGCGCGTACGCGATCTCGCGACCCCGCCGGGAGCCGCGCACCACGCCGGCGCCCCGCAGCACCCGCAGGTGCTGGGAGACCAGCGGCTGCGCCGCGCCGAGCTTGTCGACCAGCTCGTGCACGCAGCGCTCGCCGTCGGCGAGCTCGCTGACGATGGCCAGCCGGATCGGCGCCGAGAGGGCACGCAACAGCTCGCTCGCGCCCTCGAAGGCGTCGTAGCCTGATCCGTCGGTCACCCCGTAACGGTAACCAATCCCACCGACACGCCCCTGACCAGGATCACTGGAGCACGACCTCGTGCGGCTCGGGCGCGGGCGCGGCATCGGGGGTACGTCGCCGGCGCAGCATCCGCCATCCGGCGCCGCCGATCGCGACCACCCCGAACGAGGCGATCGCCATCAGCACCACCGAGGCGCCCGGGGCGGTGTCGGCGTTCGCCGCCACCCAGACCCCGGAGCCGGCGGCGAAGAGCCCGAGCGCCATCGCCGCCGTCATCGTGCTGCGGAACCCCCGGGTCACCTGCTGCGCGGTGGCCACCGGCACCACCATCAGCGCGCTGATCAGCAGCACCCCGACGGCCCGCATGGCGATCGTCACGGTGACCGCGGTGGCCACGGCCAGCAGCAGGTTGAGCGTACGCACCGGCAGGCCGGAGACGCGGGCGTACTCCTCGTCGTGGCAGACCGCGAACAGCGCCGGGCGCAGCGCCAGCATGGTCACCGCGATCGCCGCGCCGAGCACCGCGATGGTGGTCAGGTCGGCCGGCCTGATGGTGCTCAGCGACCCGAAGAGGTAGGCGTTGAGGCTGGCGCTGGTGCTGTCGGAGAGCCCGACCAGCGTCACGCCGCCGGCGATACCGCCGTAGAAGAGCAGGGCCAGGGCCAGGTCGCCGGAGGTGCGCCCGCGCGCGCGGACCAGCTCGATGGTGATCGCGCCGGCGGCCGCCACGAGCACCGCGACGAGCACCGGCGAGCGGTTGAGCAGCAGGCCCGCGCCGACGCCGGTGAGCGCCACGTGCCCCACCCCGTCGCCGATCAGGGCGAGCCGCCGCTGCACCAGGTAGATGCCGAGCGCGGGGGCCGCCAGGCCGATGATCAGCGCGCCGACCAGGGCGCGCTGCATGTAGGGGTACTGGAAGAGTTCCATGCTCAGTTGCTCCACAGCCCGGCGGGCTCGTCGGGACCGTGCGGGTGCACGTGGTCGTGGTCGGGCTCCGCGTGGTGGCCGGCGGGCTCGGGCACCGCGCCGTCGTGGCAGATCCCACCCTGGTGTACGACGACCGCCCGGCTGATCAGCGGCCGTAGCGGCCCGAGTTCGTGGGCCACGAGCAGCACCGTGCCGCCGTCGGCGACGAAACCGTGCAGCGCCTTGGCGAACGCCTCCTGGCTGGCCGCGTCCACCCCGGCGGTCGGCTCGTCGAGGACGAGCAGCTCCGGCTGCCCGGCCAGCGCGCGCGCGATCAGGGTGCGCTGCTGCTGCCCGCCGGAAAGCGTCGCGACCGGTTCACGGGCCCGGTCGGCGAGCCCGACGGCCTCCAGCGCGGCGGCCACCGCGGCCCGGTCCGCCGCTCCGGGCGGTCGCAGCACCCCGCGCCGGGCGAGCCGGCCGGAGGCCACCACCTCGCGGACGGTGGCCGGCACGCCGCTGCCGGCGCCGAGGCGCTGCGGGACGTACCCGATGCGGTGCCACTGCCGGAAGCGGCGCAACGGGCGGTCGAAGAGGGTGACCGACCCGGAGCTGAGCGGCACCAGGCCGAGCGCGGCGCGGACCAGGGTGGACTTGCCGGAGCCGTTGGCGCCGAGCACCGCGACGACCTCGCCGGCGGTCACGGTCAGGGAGACGTCGCGCAGCACGGGGCGGCCGTCGTAGCCGACCACCCCGTTCGCGACGGTGATGACTGGGGTTGTCACGAGCAGCTCAACGCCGTCCTCAGGGTCGCAAGGTTGGTACGCATCACCGAAAGGTAGTCGCCGGCGCCGGGCGTCAGCCCCTCCAGGGGGTCCAGCACGGCGGTCCTGGCGCCGACCTCCCTGGCGATGGTCTCGGCCACCTTCGGGCTGACCAACGTCTCGAAGAAGATCGTGGTGGCCTGGTGCTTCCGGGCCTCCTCGATCACCTCGGCGAGGCGCTGCGGGGAGGGCTCGTTCTCCGGGCTCAGCCCGGAGATGCCGATCTGCGCCAGCTGGTAGCGCGAGGTGAGGTAGCCGAAGGCGGTGTGGCTGACCACGATCTCCCGCCGCTGGCAGGTCCTCAACCCGGCCCTGAACTCGGCGTCGAGCTTCTCCAGTTCGGCGCGCAGCGCCCGGGCGCGGCCGGTGTAGTCGGCGGCGCGGTCCGGGTCGACCTGGCCGAGCCGCTCGGCGAGCTTGTCGCCGACCGTGGCCAGGCGGGTCGGGTCGAGCCAGAGGTGGGGGTCCTTGGCGGCGCCCTCGTCGCGGCCGGGCTCCTCGGCCCCGCCCGACTCCTCGGGGTGGCCGTGCTCCCCGCCCTCGTGGTCGTGGTCGTGGCCGCCCGCCGCCGCGTCCAGCAGCGGCTGCACGGTCGACACGTCGAACGCGCGGTCTCCGGCGTTCTGCTCGACGGCCTCGTCCAGCGCGGGCTGGAAGCCCTTGAGGAGCACGACCAGCTCCGCCTCGACGACCTGGCCGACCTGGCCCGGGTTCAGCTCCAGGTCGTGCGGCTCCGCCCCGGGCTTGACGAGGTTGCTGACCTTCACCGCGTCACCGCCGACGCGCTCGGCGACGAACTGCAGGGGGTAGAAGGCGGCCACCACGTCGACCCGCTGCGGGTCGGCGCCGGCCGCGCCGTCGTCCGAGCAGGCCGTGACGCCGCCCAGAGCGAGCAGGGCGGTGGTGGCCGCGGCCAGGGTGCGCGGGGCGGAGCGGATGTTCATGCCATGAACTGTCCGCGACAACGATAATGATTGTCAAAAACGCATGCTTGCATGTCAGAACAGCTTCACCAGGCCCGCGGTGACCATCAGGGTGAGCGCCACGAGCCGGATCACCCGGGTCGGCACGGTCTGCACCGACCAGGTGGTGACGAACAGCGCGGCCACGGCCGCGGCGAGCAGCAGGGTGAGCAGCCCGCCGACCACGCCGGGGGTGAAGAAGGCGACCAGCACCAGCACCAGGGTGACCAGGAACACCGTCGTCGGGTTCGCCCGGGCCAGCCGGGCCGGCAGGGGGCTCTGCGTACGCTGCATGCCACAGACTCTACGAGGAGGAACCCCGTGCTGGTGACGAACCGGTTCGTGGTCGACGTCGATGTCGCCGACGAGTTCACCGAGCGGGCGCACGCCGCCCTCGCCGCGCTGGCGGCCCGCCCCGGTTACCTGCGCGGTCAGCTCGTCCGGGCGTTCGACGACCCGCGGCACTGGTGCCTGGTCACCGAGTGGGAGTCGGTCGGCACCTACCGGCGGGCCCTCGGCGGCTTCGACGTCAAGATCACGGCGGTGCCGCTGCTCGCCGAGTCGATCGACGAGCCGTCGGCGTACGAGGCGCTCGCCAGCGCCGCCCCGGGCGGGGCCGTCGTTCCGACCGCCAGCGATCGGGCCGCTGGTCCTTACCGCTGAGCCCGTGGGCACTACATTGCTTGCATGAGCGCTCCCGGACCGGCGAACCCACCGCCGTACCCTCCGTCGCCCGGCCACCAGGGGGCGTCGCCGCCCGCCGTGCCCGGCCCGCCGGCGGACCCGGGCGTGCCCGCCCCGCCGGCCGGACCGGGCGTCGCCCCGCCCTTCGCGGCGCCACCCACCGAGGGGCGCAACACCCGGCTGTGGCTCGGGCTGGGCGCCGGGGCGCTCGCCGTGCTGATCTGCTGCGGCGGGGGCGGCGCGGCCGTGGTCGGCCTGGTCGTGACCGGGGTGCAGGCCGTACGTGAGCAGGGTCGCACCGTCTCCACCGACTACTACCAGGCGCTCGTCGACCGGAAGTACGGCGCGGCGTACGACCAGCTCTGCGACGACGCGCAGCGGCGCGAGTCACGCCGGGAGTTCGAGCGCCGGGTGGCCGCCGAGCCGCAGATCGCGACCTTCCGGGTGGGCGAGGTGGACGCCGTCTCCCTCACCGTGCCGGTCGACGTCACCTACCGGGGCGGCCAGCAGGACCGGCAGCAGGTCACCCTCGGGCAGGACCAGCAGACCGGCGGCATGGAGGTGTGCGGCGTGAGCTGACCCGCCGGTATCCTGCTGGGTCCGGGACGGCGCGCGTCATACGGTTGTCCGAACTGTTCCTTCCGTCCTAACCGCGTCCCCGCCGACCGCCAGTCGGTGTAGGAGGTCAACATGCCAGCCGACCGCATCGACGCCGTCGTCAGCCTCGCCAAGCGCCGAGGCTTCGTCTTCGCCTCCAGCGAGATCTACGGCGGCGGCCGGTCGGCGTGGGACTACGGTCCGCTCGGCGTGGAGCTGAAGGAGAACATCCGCCGGCAGTGGTGGAAGACGATGGTCCAGCAGCGCGACGACGTGGTAGGCCTCGACTCCGCCGTGATCCTGGCCCGCGACGTCTGGGCCGCCTCCGGCCACCTGGACGCCTTCGTCGACCCGCTGACCGAGTGCCAGTCGTGCCACAGCCGGTTCCGGGCCGACCACCTGGAGGAGGCGTACGAGGCCAGGCACGGCAGGCCGTCAACCGCGCTGACCGAGCTGAACTGCCCCACCTGCGGCACCAGGGGCACCTTCACCGAGCCGGAGATGTTCAACGGCCTGATGAAGACCTTCCTCGGCCCGGTCGAGGGCCCGGAGGGCGTGCACTACCTGCGACCCGAGGCCGCGCAGGGCATCTTCGTCAACTACCGGAACGTGGAGACCGTCGCCCGCAAGAAGCCGCCGTTCGGCATCGCCCAGACCGGCAAGTCGTTCCGCAACGAGATCGCCCCGGGCGACTTCATCTTCCGCACCAGCGAGTTCGAGCAGATGGAGATGGAGTTCTTCGTCGAGCCGGGCTCCGACGAGCAGTGGCACGAGTACTGGCTCGCCGAGCGCTGGAACTGGTACGTCGACCTGGGCCTGTCGGAGGGCAACCTGCGCTTCCGCGAGCGCCCGAAGGAGAAGCTCGCGCACTACTCGAAGCGCACGGTCGACATCGAGTACCGCTTCCAGTTCGACGGCACCGAGTTCGCGGAGTTGGAGGGCATCGCCAACCGCACCGACTTCGACCTGACCGCACACAGCAGGCACTCCGGCGTCGACCTGTCCTACTTCGACCAGGCCAGGGGCGAGCGCTGGGTGCCGTACGCCATCGAGCCCGCCGCCGCGCTGACCCGCGCGGTGCTCGCGTTCCTGCTGGAGGCGTACGACGAGGACGAGGCGCCGAACACCAAGGGCGGCGTGGACAAACGCACGGTGCTGCGCTTCGACCCGCGGCTGGCCCCGGTCAAGGTGGCGGTGCTGCCGCTGTCGCGTAACGAGGCGCTCTCGCCGAAGGCGAAGCGCCTCGCCGCCGATCTGCGCAAGCGTTGGGTGGTGGAGTTCGACGACTCCCAGGCGATCGGTCGCCGCTACCGCCGCCAGGACGAGATCGGCACCCCGTTCTGTGTGACGGTCGACTTCGACTCGCTCAACGACGACGCGGTGACCGTGCGGCACCGGGACACCATGGCCCAGGAGCGCATCGCGCTGGACCAGGTCGAGCGTTACCTCATGGAGCGGCTGCCCGGCTGCTGAGCTGGATCGGGAGGGCATTTCCGCCGCGGGTGGTGTCCCTTTTCCGACTGCACCCGGTTCCGCCCGAACACTCTATGCTGTCCACAATCGACTGACGGTGCGGCGGGCGATGTGGGGTGATGCGACATGGTGACCGGTGGTGTGGCCGCCTTCGGCGCGGTGCTCGGGTGGTGGGCCGCGTGGCTGCGGCCCGGGCGCTCGCAGCGGTGGGCCGTCCCCGCGCTCGTCGTCGTGGCGGCCGTGCTCGTCGATCTCAACGAGGGGCGTGCGGCGGTGCCGGTCGTCATCGCCGGAGTGCTCGCGGGCGCCGCCGCGCACCTGCTGATGCGCGCCGCCGTGCGGACCGGGGCGGGGGCGGCACGATGACGTTCCTGCAGTGGGGCGCCTTCGCCTTCGGGGCGGTCATCGGCTGGTTCACCTACCAGGTCACCCGCTACCGCACGGACATCAAGCTGGCCGATGTGCTGACCATCATCGGCGCGCTGGGCGGCGGCGCGGTCCTGACGCTCTTCCCCGAGGAGACGGATTCCTTCGCAGCGTACGGGATCGGCCTCGCCACCGGCTACTTCGCCTACTTCCTCGTGCTGCTGATCCTGGTGCGGACGTCGAAGGGCTGGACGATGGAGTGGTTCCTCGACGGGCGCCGGCCACCGCTCGAGGAAAAGGTCGAGGCTGTCGCGAGGGCCGGGCGGGGGATGGGCGTCGTGACCGAGGCGCCTCCCCGGGCCCGTGAGGCTGCGGACGGCGCCATCCGGACGAGCGAATTCGACTGATCCCGCGACGGATCACCCCGCCGGCGTGCCGACCAGGCGGAGGTGCGGGGACGCGTACGGCACGTAGATCAGGCCGAGCGGGTTGCCTCGGGAGAGAAGCTGGAGCCGGGCGCCGCGGATCGCCGCCGCCAGGCTCAGCCGCCGGGTGACGAAGCGGTCGAGAACGGCCCTCCCGAATTCGACGGCGAGTGAGTCGTACGTCTCGATCTCCGTGCCGACCAGCCCGGACGCCCTGGCCCGCCGGACGAACGCCTCGACGAAGCTCATCGCGTACCGGGGCTCGGTCGCGGCGGTCCGGCACCCGTTGAGGAACACCAGGGGTCGACCCTGCGGCCACCACATCCCGCCGTCGCTGATCTGTGGATATCCGATGCCGTTCGCCGTCGGCGGGCCGACCAGCAGGACGGGCTGCCCGTCGACGATCGCGCCGTGGCCGAAGAAATAGATCAGATGGGTGGGCGGGCGGTCCGACTCGAGCGCCACCAGCGCCTCACCGCGGTCCCGGAGCACCTTGGAGTCGTGGTCGCCGAGATTCTTCACCCAGTTCACGTGGTCGCCGTCGAACTCCGTGGAGATGGGCACCAGGCAGCGCGGGCGGGGCCCGCAGTCGATCTCGTGGCTGTGGCTCACGAGCGGGTTCGACAGCCCCTGGGTGGCTGGCAGCACGGACTGGGGCAGGCCGATCTCGTGGCGGAAACCCCAGAACCCCGCCGGGCAGACGACGGTCCTGTCGTCGTAGTGGGGGCAGTCGCCGAGGAAGCACGGCTCGCTGGCGAGGTCGGCCCGGTGGGCGATGGCTCGCGCCGCGTCGGGGCAGAGCCGGAGCCCGTCGGCCCCCTGGTCGAGCGGATGGTCGTAGAACAGGGCGGCCGGCACGACGAGGCGGGAGGTCACCTTGCTCGCCATCTCGACGATCCCCGGACGGCGCATCCTGTCCCGTAGCCAACGGATCGGTGCCTCGTCCGGCGAATCGGCGCCGATCGTCTCCGCCACCTCTCCGGCGAGCTTCGTCCAGAGCAGGCAACCCCGTACGGCAAGACGTATCAGGTCCCGGTCGAAGTCGGCGGGGACCTTGTCGTGGTAGCGGAAAACGGTGTCCCCGCGCATCGGATGCTCGTCTCCCCAACTGGTGCGGCGCAGCGCCCGGCGGGCGCCGTCGACGAGCCCCTGGAGTTCGTCGCCCAGCACGACGTCGCCCTTGAGGTTGTCCGTACCGCTGAGGAACCGGAATCCGTGGGTGCCGCCGCCGTTGTCGTTGACGAACACCGACAGGGTGGTCGCCGGCATCCGGCTCAACCTGTCCGCTCCCAGCCGGGTCTCCACGGCGTAGTCCAGCACCGAGGACCACCGTGCGGGCCCGCCGGGCGCGGTGGAGACCGTGACCACCCGGGACTGCAGCAGCGTCCCGTTGCAGTAGATGTTGCAGCGCAGCCGCTGGTCGCCGGCGCCGGCACCGGTCCTGACCGGGAAGTACAGGCGGCTTCCCGTTGCCGGGCGGCCGTCGGGCTGGCGGTGCACCGCCAGCGTGCCGTCCTCGCGGAGGACCAGGCTGCCGACGTCCGCGCCGGCCCGGGGCCGCAGCCCGCCGGGGTAGCCGAAGACCGCCACGGTGAGCAGGGATCCCGGGCCGGCGTCGGGTGGCATCACCAGGCTGCGGGGTTCCTCGACCGGAATGGCGCCGTCCACCGGTTCGCCGACCTGGAGCCAGAACACGTACGCGGTGTCGGGGGCGAGACTGGTCGTCGGGTCGACGGGGATCCCCGGTGTCGCCACGTCGGCGATTCCCGTGCTGACCCACCTCGCTGGCGCTTCGGCCGCCGTGTCTTCGAGCCAGACCCCCGGAAGCCGGTCCGGCGTGAGCCTGGGCCTCGTCGTTCTGCTGGGCGGGCTGTCCTCCAACGGCACGGCCTGGATGGGCGCGGCATCGGTCACGGGCCAGGCGACCGCGGCATCGGTCACGGGCCCGGTGGACGCGCGCTGGTGGATGGCCTCGATCGCCCTGAGACAGAGCGCGGCCAGTGGCGCCGCCGGCAGGCGGGCCGCGATCTCGTCGAGCCGCGCCGTCGCCGGGTGACTCGCGGCGATCTCCTCCCGGGCCGACGACCAGAGTGCCTGGCGCCGGATCGTGCCGTCGAGGCGACGGGTCCAGGAGCGCGGCAGGCCCTCGGCGACCGCGAGCAACCTGTTGCGGTCCCTGCTCGCAAGGAACGGGGCGATCCGGGCGCACAGCGCGCTGACGTACCAGGGTTCCCGGCGGCGGGCGTTCCGGACGGCGGAAACAGCGAGGTCCGCGCCCGCCGCGCGGACGGCGGGCGACAAGCGGGGAAACAGGTACGCGATCTCCGTGAGCGACAGCCGGTCCAGCGACGCGGGGTCGGCCGGGTCGAACCCGGCGGGCGGAAGGTAGGCGGAGGCGACCGCTCGTTCGGCAAGGAGCTCGGCTGTCGCGTCGGAGACGACCGGCCAGCCCGGGGCAGTGGCCAGGTCGCCGCACCGCGCTGCCGCCTCGGAGATCAGCCGAACCGCGTGGTCGTCGAGCGGCGTGTGCGCCGCCAGCCAGGGCAGCAGAGTCGGCTCGGGTGCGTCGGGGCGCTCCGGGTCGCCGTCCGCCCACACCAACCGCCGGAACTCGTCCTGTGCCGCCGTCATCCTCGCGTCCTCCGTCCCGGGTCGTCGTCAGTCCACGACCGTGCGCCGCAGGCCGTCGAGATACTCACCGGCCGCGAGCGAGTCGTCCATGCTCCGGGCGGAAAGCGCGGCGAGCTGGTGCGTCTGCTGGTACTCGTGACCTTCGTGGCGACCGGCGACGAGGAACTCGCCGCGGTCGGCGCGCACCACGTGCGGCAGCGCTCCGGCCAGCGTGTCGAGATGCGCTGCCCAGGCGTCACGCAGCGCACTCGTGGCACCTGTCCTGCGGCTGGCGGGGCGGTTGTGCAGGAGGTGGTCGAGGCGCTCGCAGGAGGCCTCCCAGGCGGGCCAGCGGTCGTCGTCGGCCACCAGCTCCCAGTACGCCGCGAAGACCTGCCGCAAGGGCCGCACCGGCAGGTTCGGCAGGGTCTCGGCGGCCGAGAACGCGCCCGACATGGTGGGCTCGCTCTGCGCCTCGTCGTCGCGGCGGAGCCGTACCAGCGCCAGGGCGAACGCGTTGACCTCCTTCAGCTCGTCGCGTCCGTCCGAGCGGGGCACCGAGGACATGTACCCCCACTGGGCGCGGCCGGAGTAGGCCAGCACCGCGTTGTAGAGGGTGTCGACGAGTTCCCGTACGAGTTCCCGGCGCAGCAGTTCGTCGGCGTCCGCGCCGGCGTCGGTGCCGCGCGCCGCCGTGACCTCGGTGATGGCGTCATGGGCCCAGGCCCGGCTGTTGAACGCCTTCTTCGCGTCGTTCCTGTGCCTGGCCAACTGGGCCTTGACGCGGTCGCGCAGATCGATGGCCGTGTCGACCGGGCAGCGTCCCCGGGCGAGGACGCCCAGGCCGGCGTCGTCCAGCCCGGCCAGGCGGCTGAGGTAGTCGACGAGGCTGACCTCGGGCAACTCAGCCTCGGCGTCCCGCTGCGGACCGGTGAAGTACTCGTCGAGCCGGATCACCGTCTCCCAGTGCTCGGCGAGCCCGGGGTAGTGACGCGTCAGCAACGACGGCACCCCGCCCGTCGGCCCGCCGCCCGCGTCGGCCGTCCTGAGGACGCGGGCCAGTTCGGTGCGGGCCGAGTCGTCGTAGTCGATGGGTTGCCAGGCCGACAGCCGCAGCCCTTCCCCCTCGGCCTTGTCCCGGAGGTTGGCGAGCATGCTGGCGCAGGCGGCCAGATAGCTCGGTTGCCGGAAACGGTGCAGCGCGAAGGGCCGCTGGGCGCGCATGCGCTCCGCCGCACTCGCGCTGGCCTCCCGTCGTGCTTCGTCGTAGGTCCCGAGCACCGCCTCGGCCAGGACCAGGAAGCTGCGCGAGTCGAAGGCGTACGTCTGACTGACCGAGATCGTGCGACCGAGCAGGAGGCTGATGACCGCCTCGGCCTGGGCCTGGGCGAGGTTGGGATGGTCGGCCTGGTTCTCGGCGGTCGCCCGGGTGGAGTCGAACGACTCGTGGAAGACCATGTTCATGACACTCCCTCAGGACGCGGGAAGAGCACGCCGGTGGAGCCGGCGGCCAGATGCAACAGGGGTACGGCCGCCGCGCCGGGCTGCCCGGTCAGGACGTAGCGACGCAGCGCGGCGGCGAAGGCGACGTCGACGGGCTCGCCGGCCAGCGCCCGGACGGTGACGTCCTCGGCGAGCGGCTGCACCGTCTCCTGGAACACGGCGGTCCGCATCGCGATCACCGCTTCGACTCCGTGCCGGAGCAGCTCCCGTGCGAGCGCGGCCGAGGTGCAGCCGAGCAGGATCACGAGGCGGGGGCGCAGCATGGCGAGGGCCTGACCGCACTCCGCCGTCGTCATGGCGAAGTCGTCGGTGAACCTCACTCTGGCCGCTCCGCTGTGCGCCCACAGGTGCACGATGTGGGCGGTGGTCCCCCCGTCGGGAAGATCCCCACGCTGGCGTACGACCCGCGGCATGCCGTCCAGCAGCCGGACACCGATGCGTCGGGTCCGTCGCCGTAGCTGCTCGAAGGCCACATCGACCGGGCGGAGCCGGTCCTGGCCCCGCCGCATGTCCTCACCGCGCAGGACCAGCATGTGGGGCCGCAGCGGGGCGTCCTCGGGGCGCTCGGCGGGTGGTGCGCCCGGCACGCGCCGCACGGAGGTCACCAGGGGGTCGCCGAACCAGCCGAGCGGCTCGGCGGAGGGGTGCAGGAGTTCCCAGGGCACCTCGGAGCCCTGCCCGTCGCGGGCCGACCAGGCGATCCGTACCGGACGGTGCGGCCATCGGCCACGGGCGCGGTCGACGGCGCGGTCCAGTCCGCCCGACCACAGCCGGTCGCCCAGGATCCCCGACAGCCGGACGCCCTCGGAGAGCCTCCTGATCTCCTGGCTGTCGGCCAGGCTCCGCAGCTCCTGCACCACGTCGGCCTCCAGGTCGACGGACCCGTCGTCGTGGGGCAGCCGTAGCCGCCATTTCAGGCCGACGTCGACCTTCACCTCGACCTCCGCGGGGACTGTCGTCTCCGCCGGGTCCCCGTCGGGGGTGTCCATGAGGTCGTAGGCCGCGAGCCGTACGCCGCCTGCGACGACCACCCGACGGTCGGCCGTGGCGATCAGCTCCAGCCGGCCGGTCGCCTCCAGGCTGCGGGCACCGTCGGGCGTCAGGATGGCGAGGCCCCGACCGGCGTCGGCGATGGCCAGCCGCCCGTCCGGCAGCAGCGCGGCGTGCCGGGCGCGGGCCGTGGCGGCCGGGACGATCGCCCGGCGTGCGAGGTACGGATCGTGGGCGTCGAGCCGTTCCACGGAGCCGTCCGGCAGGAACAGGACGACCTCGTCGGCGTTCAGCTCGAGCAACCGGGCCGCCATGTCGACCCGTGCCACGTGCTCGGAGCCGTCCGTCCGGACGACCCTCAGCTGCCCGTCCTCGGCCAGGGCGGCGAGTGACCCGTCGGGGCCGTACCTGATGTCCCTGACCGTGGCCCGCATCTGGAATCTCGTGCCGGTCGACTCCCGCACCTCGCTGGCTGCCGCGTAGGCGTAGCGGTCACCGAGAACCGCGACGGCGAGGCACAGGGTCCTGACGGAGCCCTTCAGCGAGACCTCGTCGGTCGACGGTTGCCAGAGATGCAGGCCGTGCTGCGCGGCGACCAGCCAACCGTCGTCGTAGGGCACCACCTGATGGACGCGCCCCAGACGGCGCCAGGTCTGCCGGACGACCGCACCGTAGCGGTCGAACTCCCGTAGTGTCCCGAGCCGGCTGCCGGCGACCGTCCGTCCCCGGTCGGCGGGATCCGTGGCGACGGCGGTGATGGCGTCGGACGCCGAGAAGCTCGGGTCGTCGTTGCCCGTCCGGTGCAGGTCCCAGTGGACGATCTCGTCACCGTGGGCGCTGACCAGCAGGTGATCGCCCGCGAAGGCGAGGGCGTCCACGGCCCCCTCGGTGCTGATGTGCTCCTGTTCGGCCTCCGGTACGGCGGCCCCGAACCGGATCCGTTCGTCGGCCCCTCCTGAGGCGAGCAGGCCGTCGCCGGACCACGCGAGGCAGGTGCCACCGCGGTGTTCCCAGAGCTGGTGAGTTGTCCCGTCGTGCCAGACACCGATCTCCGACCCGCAGATCCAGCCGAGGCGGGTACCCGTGCTGTCCCAGGCGGCGGTCGCCAACGGCCGGTCGAGCTGCCCGACCGATCGCCAGCCTGCCTCAGTCGCGGCCTTGTCGATCTCCGTCACCAGGCCGTCAGCCCAGGCGACCCGCAGGACACTCTCGTGGAAGGCCATGGCCCGCACCACGACACCGGGGCGCACGGGTGTCGTCACCCACGGGTGGCCGGGCGGCTGCACGAAGACGTGCCCTTCCTCGTCGCCGCACGCCAGGCTGCCGTCCGCGCCCAGGGCGAGGGCCCGGATGCCGGCCCGCCGCGGGGGCGGGCCGGACAGTGACGATCCGACCGAGACGAGGCGTCCGTGGGGCCCCGCCCCGACGACGCGCCCGGCGTCGGCCGCGATCACCCAGACCGGGCTTCCCAGGTCACCCACATGCGTGACGCCCGCCTCGCCGGCCCACCTGTCGAGCGAGCCGTCCCGGCCGCCGAGCACCACACCGTCCGGCGCGGCGCTGAGCGTGTTGACCAGCTGCGGTGCCCGGCCCGTGCGGCGGAACCGGCCGTCGTGGGAGCGGGACGACCAGCGCAGCCGCAGGTGGGGAACGGCCAGGGCCGCCAGCCAGGAGACGGCCCACGACTCCACGTGCGGCAGCTGCCACTCGACGGCGAGCTCGACCAGCGCCTGGGCGTGCTGGACGCTGCCATCCGTCGCCGAGCCCGGGTCCGGCCCGCCCACCCGCTGCTGCGCGTAGGTCAGCGCGCTGGCCAGATCGAGGGACTCCGGGCTGCCCTGCTGGCGCAGTTCGCTGGTGAACGCGGCGAGGTCGAAGGCGGCGTCGGTCGCGGACCACGGCACGGGTAGCCGGTTCCCTGTCATCCGCATCCGCCCTTCGCCTCGCCGAGGGCATCAACGAGATCACAGGCAGTGGCGCTTGTTCTGTCGGACGTACGACTGAACGCCGGATCCACCATCCAAAATGGATCGTACGGCCGGCCTCACCCGCCCAGGTGACCCTGCGCCGTGGCGAACGCGAAGGCGGCGAGCAGATAGCAGTCGGACACCTCGCCCGCGGCGATCATCCGCGCCAGCTCCATCGGGGTCACCAGGCGGAACTCGTCGATGCCCTCCTCGGTGGCGCCGGCCGGCCCCGTCTCCGGCAGCGCCCGCGCGTCGAGGCGGGCCAGGTACACCTCGTCCCTGCCGCCGTCGCCCGTCAGGCTGCCGAGCAGTTCCACCTTGTCCGACTGGAGGCCGACCTCCTCCTCGAGTTCGCGGGCGGCGGTGGTGGCACCGTCGGATCCGGGCTCGGCGAAGCCCCGGGGGATCTCCCACTGCCAGGTCCGCAACTCGTGCCGGAAGTGGCGGACCAGCACCAGGCGGCCGTCCGCCAGCACCGGCAGGACCGCGGCGCCCGTGCCCGGATGCGCCGGCAGGACGCGGATGTACGGCCCGAACCGTCCGTTACGGAAGCGCACGGCGTCGCGCAGGGCGATCACGAAGGCGTCCTCGTAGACGACACCGATGTCGCCGTGCTCCTCGGGCTTACCGCGCTCGCGCAGCATCGCCGCCGAGTTGTCCGCCACGAGGGTCTGGACGTCCGGGTCGAACATGATCTCGTAGGCCGCGCCGGCCGGGTTCACGAACAGCTCCGGTCGTTCGACACGGAGTTCGTCGTAGCGTGCGAGCCGCTGCGCACGGCGCCGATCTTGTTCTGAAGTAGCTGGGGTCATGGGTCCTCCCGCGCTCGCGTCGCATCGACTCGTTCGACGTCAGTCTGCTCTGCCGTGACGAAGGACGCACCGACCGACAGGGCACCCCGGCGGTACGGGCGCTCCGCGCCGGTGCGCGGGACGTCGGGCAGGAACCCCTCCCTACACTTGTCCTCGTGACTGGGAGCGGGGCGGGCGAGGGGCGTGGGCTGCGCATCGGGCGGCACGAGGTGTGGCCGCCGGTGGTGCTCGCGCCGATGGCCGGCATCACCAACGTCGGCTTCCGGCAGCTCTGTCGGGAACAGGGCGGCGGCATCTACGTCTGCGAGATGA
This sequence comes from Micromonospora sp. NPDC049048, assembly GCF_043197615.1. NCBI lineage: Bacteria > Bacillati > Actinomycetota > Actinomycetes > Micromonosporales > Micromonosporaceae > Micromonospora > Micromonospora sp. NPDC049048. Next base: position 101,640 of record NZ_JBICTM010000003.1, read on the forward strand.
TCACCACGGTCGCGTTGGTCGAGCGGAACCCGAAGACGCTGCGCATGATCGCCTTCGGTGACGACGAGCGCCCCCGCAGCCTTCAGCTCTACGGCACGGACCCCGAGATCACCGCCGCCGCCGTGCGGATCGTGGTGGAGAAGGACCTCGCCGATCACATCGACCTCAACTTCGGCTGCCCGGTGCCCAAGGTCACCCGCAAGGGCGGCGGCTCGGCGCTGCCGTGGCGACGCCGGCTCTTCGCGCGGCTGGTCAGGGCCGCGGTGGACGCCGCGTCACCCGCCGGGGTGCCGGTCACGGTCAAGATGCGCAAGGGCATCGACGACGACCACCTGACGTACGTCGAGGCGGGCCTCGCCGCCCAGGACGCCGGCGTGGCGGCGGTCGCCCTGCACGGGCGTACGGCCGCGCAGCGCTACTCCGGCACGGCGGACTGGGACGCCATCGCCACGCTCAAGCAGGCCCTCGACGTGCCGGTGCTCGGTAACGGCGACATCTGGGAGGCCGACGACGCGCTGCGGATGGTGGCGCACACGGGCGTCGACGGGGTGGTGATCGGCCGGGGCTGTCTCGGCCGGCCGTGGCTCTTCGCCGACCTGGAGGCCGCGTTCGACGGCCGCCCGGAGCGGCGGCTGCCCACCCTCGGCGAGGTCGCCAGGACCATGCGCCGCCACGCCGAACTGCTGGTCGACCAGTTCACCGCGGGCTCCCGCACACCCAGTCGCGGCGAGCGGGACGGCTGCACCGACTTCCGCAAGCACGTCGCCTGGTACCTCAAGGGTTTCCCCGTCGGCAGCGAACTGCGCCGTGAGCTGGCGATGATCGAGAGCTTGGCCCAGCTCGACGACCTGCTCGGCAAGCTGGAACCGACCGAGCCCTTTCCGGTGGCCACGCTGGGCCAGCCGCGAGGCCGTACCAACTCGCCCGGCAAGGTCTTCCTGCCGGACGGTTGGCTGGCCAGCCGCGACGACGACACGGTCCCCGAGGGCGCGGAACTGGCCGACTCGGGCGGCTGAGCGCGGACGCGCGATGCGTGCGCGGCACGCGTAGATGCCGAAAGGGCCGGTCCCCGTTGTCGGGGGCCGGCCCTTTCGTTCGTTCGTGGTGGGTGTCAGGAGGTGTAGCCGCGGGTGGCGATCCAGTCGGCGAGGTTGTCGATGTTCATGCGGTAGGAGGCCTGGTTGGGGTTGGCGGAGTCGGCGATGGTGACGGTGTTGCCGTTGTCGCGGTAGCCGACGACGCTGATGTAGTGGCCGCCTTCGAAGGAGTGGGTGGTGCCGTCGGTGTCGGTGGCGGTGCCGGCGATGTTGGCGACGGTGGCGTGGCCTTCGTCGATGGCGGTGACGATGTCGGTGCGGAGCTTGTCGGTCTGCTTGTCGTCGGCCTTGGGTTCGGGGATCTCGACCGACTGGTAGGCGTCCTTGCCGGTTTCCTTGTTCAGGACGGGGGTGATGTCGTTGATGGAGTTGGTGCCGGCTTCGGTGGTGCCCATGCGTTGGGCCATGCCGTGTACGTCGATGTTCTTGCCCTGCACGCTCAGGGCGTTGCGGGCGGCGGCGGGGCCGCAGTAGTAGAAGTTGGGCTGGGCCTCGTAGCGCACACCGAGTTCGCGTTCGCTGTGCTTGCGGTCCTTGCCGGTGGTGGCGGGTCGGGTGTCGGTGGGGGAGGCGGCGTGTGCGGCGGTGATCGGGCCGGCGATGGCGCCGCCGGCGAAGGCGAGCCCGGCAACGGTCAGGGCGCTGGTGCGGAAGATGTCGGTACGCATGATGGGGGCACCTTTCGATCGGGGGTACGCGACACCAACCCAGGGGGGTGGGTGTGGTCGCGGAGGGGGAAGTCAGAACGGATCGCTGCGGCGGCGGGGCCTGCTCGAGCGTCCGGGGGGGGGATCTCAACGCCTGCTGGGGCGTCGGTGGTGACGCCTGCTCGGGCGTCCGGGGGTCTCAACGACCCGGCCCGGTCATCCATTCCGGCGGGCCGATCAGGCCAGCGAGGAAAACCAGGCCGCTCGTGTGCGGGGAGCGCCGGGGGTATGCCATGTTCAACGACCCGGGCCCGCCCGCGATTCCGTCGTCGGGGTGGCCCCGACCACGGGACGCCCCGGGACGCTGCCGACAACTCGGCGCAGTACCGGGCATCGCCAACCGGACATTACGCTCGATACGTCGCAGCTTGATCGCGGTCGGTCGCGGGTGAGGATGCGCCGGCATCGCACTGTCGAGCTGATGTCGTAAACGACTCGACCAATCAACCAACCGCGCCCCTCGCTCGCAGATACGACGAAGGCTGGCCGATCGGGTGGCCGCTGAATCGTCTGCGACATCAGCTCGACAGGGCGCGCGGAGCGGTCTGCTTCCTCGGAGGCCCCGGAGCACAGCCACCTCGGGCGTCGACGTCCCTACGCGGCTCCCGCCCCGGCGCCGAAGACGATTCACGGGGCGGGAGCCCATTCCGTACCCTCACCCGTCAAGCGGGCGTGGTGGCCTCGTTCGAGCCCGGCTCGGTCGATACCGCCACCTGGGGCACGGTGGGTGCCGGCGGTCCCGGCTGGGTGGGGATCGCCGTTTCGGGGGCCGTGGGCGCCGTCCGCTCGGTGGGGCGGCCGATCCGCTCGGTAGGCCCGGCGGTCGGCTCGGTGGGCCAGGGGATCTCCGGCGAGCGGTGGAAGGCGATGCCGGCCGTGGCCCAGCGTGGCCCGTGCCCGGCCAGCCGGTCGCGGAACCCGGCCCAGTCGTGCGCGGCGCGGGGTGACCAGCCCAGCTCGGCGATCGCCGGCAGGCGCGGGAAGAGCATGAACTCGATCTCGTCCCGGGAGGTGACCGACTCGGTCCACAGCGGCGCCTCCACGCCCAGCACCGCGTCGGCCGGTACGCCCGTCACGTGGGTGCCGGGATCCCAGTCGTACGCGCGCCGTACGTCGATCAGGCCCGCCCAGTCGTGCCCGATGGGGGTGTCCGGGGCGTACTTCATGTCGAGGTAGGCGTGGTTGGCGGGGGAGAGGAGGAGCCGGGCCCCACGCCGGACGGCGTCCGCCGTGACCGGGTCTTCGCCCTGGGTGCCCCACCATTGGAGCACCCGCCCCTCGGCGTGCGTGGCGGGCGCGATCTGGTGCCAGCCCAGCACCGTCCTGCCGGTCTCGGCGACGATGCGCTGGGCCCGCTCGACGAAGGCGGCGTACGCGTCGGGGCGTACCTTGAACGCCTCGTCGCCCCCGATGTGCAGCATGGGTCCGGGCGTGAGCGCCGCCAGTTCGCCCAGCACGTCGGCGACGAAGTCGTACGTCCGCTCGCTCGTGGGGTCGACGTAGCTGAAACCGACCTCGGTGCCGGTGTACGGCGGCGGCGCGACGCCGTCCGGGGCCAGCTCGCCGTAGGCGGTCAGCGCCGCGTGGGTGTGCCCCGGCAGGTCGATCTCCGGCACCACGGTGACGTGCCGCTCGGCGGCGTAGGCCACGATCCGCCGGTAGTCGTCGCGGCTGTAGTGCCCGCCCGGACCGCCGCCCACCTCACTCGCCCCGCCGACCTCGGCGAGCCGGGGCCAGGAGTCGACGGCGATCCGCCAGCCCTGGTCGTCGGTGAGGTGCAGGTGCAGGTGGTTGAGCTTGTAGCGGGCCAGGTGGTCGATCACCCGCAGCACGTCCGGTATGCCGAAGAAGTGCCGGGCCACGTCGAGCATCGCCCCCCGGTAGGGGAACCGGGGCCGGTCGGTGATCGAGCCCCCGGGCAGCGCCCAGCGCTCGGCGACCGGTGTCGGGCTCTCGATGGCGGCGGGCAGGAGCTGCCGCACCGTCTGCACGCCGTAGAAGAGCCCGGCCGCGGTGGCGGCCTCGATCCGTACCCCGTCGGGCGTCACGTCGATCTGGTGGCCCTCCGCGCCGAGGTCGTCGGTGTCGAGATCGGCGGAGCCGCGCAGCGCGAGCGTGATGTCGCCGGCCGGCCGCGGTGCGGTGGCGTCGGCCACCGGCAGCGGGTAGCCGGTGGCCGGCCGGAGCAGGGCGGCGAGCTGCCCGGCGACGGCGCGGGCGGCACCGTCGCCGGCACGCACCCGGATCACCGTGTCGGCGGTGAGCACGAAGTCGGCCCCCGCGACGGGCGCGACCCGCTCCGGGGCGGGCACGACGTCGCCCAGGCCGATCCGGGCGGCCGGGCGGACCTGGGCGGCCGGGCCCGCCGGGCCGCCGTCGGTCCGGGCCGCCTCGTCTGGCCGGTCGTCGGAGGACCTGGTCGGTGGGGCGGGCCGGTCGCCGGGATTCCCGGCCGGCGGGACGAGCAGGTCGTCGGCGGTGCGGGTCGCCGTCCGGGCCAGCTCGGCGGCGGCCGGTTCGCGGACCGGCAGGTCGGGGTGCCCGGCTCTCGCCTCGGCGTACGAGGGGTCGAGAGGCTCGGGGGCGGCGGTGGGAACGGGTGGCACGGTGTCGCCTCCCAGGGGTGTATTCGCGGCGGTTGTGGCAAAGGTCAGGTTCGGCGAAGGGCTGCGGCCAAGAGTACGAGGCGGAACGGGAAATGCGTGATCGTGCGCGTGGAAGCGTTCCCAAAAACGGGTACGAACGCGGAAAGTCGTGGTGGCTGTGCCGATTGTCACCGAACGGTCCCGGCTTACGCGAACTTCGCTTAGCCTTCGCCCACCGGCCGGCTTGCGCCGGGATTGCCGGTGGTCCATCCCGGGGTAATGGGAGCAACTGAACCTTCGTTAAGTGTCGGACCGGCGCGCGTGGGAGGGCTCTGGTGGCAAAGCAAGAGACGGTGGAAGACAAGTACGTCTACGCCTTCGCCGAGGGCAACAAGGACCTCAAGGACCTGCTCGGCGGCAAGGGGGCCAACCTGGCCGAGATGACCAATCTCGGCCTGCCGGTCCCACCGGGTTTCACGATCACCACCGAGGCCTGCAAGGCGTACCTCGCCACCGGGCAGGAGCCGGCGGGCCTGGCCGACCAGATCGCCGCGCACCTCGCCGCGCTGGAGCAGGCGATGGGCAAGCGCCTCGGTGACCCGGAGGACCCGCTGCTGGTCTCCGTCCGCTCCGGCGCCAAGTTCTCCATGCCCGGCATGATGGAGACCGTCCTCAACGTCGGGCTCAACGACCGCAGCGTGCAGGGGTTGGCCCGGCAGGCCGGCGGCTCGGGCGAGCAGGTCACCCCCGGTGGCGCGGACCGGTTCGCCTGGGACTCCTACCGCCGCCTGATCCAGATGTTCGGCAAGACGGTGTGCGAGGTGCCGGGCGAGGAGTTCGAGCACGCGCTCGACGACGCCAAGCGGGCCAAGGGCACGAAGAACGACCTGGACCTCGACGCCGACGACCTGCGCGGGCTGGTCGACGCGTACAAGAAGATCTTCTTCAAGCACACCGGCCGGGAGTTCCCGCAGGAGCCCCGCGAGCAGCTCGACCTGGCCATCCGCGCGGTCTTCGAGTCGTGGAACGCCGAGCGCGCGGTGCTCTACCGCCGCCAGGAGCGGATCCCGGCCGACCTGGGCACCGCGGTCAACGTGGTGGCGATGGTCTTCGGCAACCTCGGCCCGGACTCCGGCACCGGCGTCGCGTTCACCCGCGACCCCGCCAGCGGCGCCCAGGGCATCTACGGCGACTACCTGGCCAACGCCCAGGGCGAGGACGTCGTCGCGGGCATCCGCAACACCGTGCCGTTGCAGGAGCTGGAGCGGCTGGACAAGAAGTCCTACGACGAGCTGCTCGGCATCATGGCCCGGCTGGAGGGCCACTACCGGGACCTCTGCGACATCGAGTTCACCATCGAACGCGGCAAGCTCTGGATGCTCCAGACGCGCGTCGGCAAGCGCACCGCCGCGGCGGCGTTCGTCATCGCCGGGCAGCTCGTGGACGAGGGCCTGATCGACCTCGACGAGGCGCTGCACCGGGTCAACGGCGCGCAGCTCGCCCAGCTGATGTTCCCCCGGTTCCGGCTCGACCACGAGTTCGAGCCGGTGGCGAAGGGCATCGGGGCCTCGCCGGGCGCCGCGTCGGGCAAGGTCGTCTTCACCTCCGCCCGCGCGGTCGAACTGGCGGCCGAGGGTGAGCCGGTGATCCTGGTCCGGCGCGAGACCAACCCCGACGACCTCAACGGCATGATCGCCGCCCAGGGCATCCTGACCTCGCGCGGCGGCAAGACCAGCCACGCCGCCGTGGTGGCGCGGGGCATGGGCAAGACCTGCGTCTCCGGCGCCGACGAGATCGACGTCAACGTCCCGCAGCGCCGGTTCGTCGTCGACGGGCAGACCGTCAACGAGGGTGACGTCGTCTCGATCGACGGCACCACCGGCAAGGTCTACCTCGGCGAGGTGCCGGTCATGCCGTCGGAGGTGGTGCAGTACTTCGAGGGCAGCCTCGACCCGGAGCAGACCGACGACGCGCTGGTCCGGGCCGTACACCGGATCATGTCGCACGCCGACGAGCGGCGGCGGCTGGCCGTACGCACGAACGCCGACACCGGCGCGGACGCCGCCCGGGCCCGGCGCTTCGGCGCGGAGGGCATCGGGCTCTGCCGCACCGAGCACATGTTCCTCGGCGACCGGCGTGAACTGGTCGAGCGGCTGATCCTGGCCCGCGACAACGCCGAGCGGGAGGCCGCGCTGGCCGCCCTGCTTCCGTTGCAGCGCGCCGACTTCGAGGAGATCTTCCGGGAGATGGACGGGATGCCCGTCACCGTCCGGCTGATCGACCCGCCGCTGCACGAGTTCCTGCCCCCGCTGGAGCAGCTCGCGGTCAACGTGGCGGTCGCCCAGGAACGCGGTGAGGACGTCGCCAAGGAGGAGGCGCTGCTCGCCGCCGTCCGGCGGATGCACGAGGAGAACCCGATGCTGGGCCTGCGCGGCGTCCGCCTCGGCCTCGTCATCCCCGGCCTGTTCGCCATGCAGGTCCGGGCCATCGCGGAGGCCGCTGTCACCGTCACCCGTGCCGGCGCGGTGGCCCGGCCGGAGATCATGGTCCCCCTGGTCGGCGCGGTGCAGGAGCTGGAGACGGTACGCGCCGAGGCCGAGAAGATCATTTCCGAGGTGGTCGGGGACAGCGGCGTCGAGGTGCTGATCGGCACGATGATCGAGGTGCCCCGGGCGGCGCTGACCGCCGGCCAGATCGCCGAGGCGGCACAGTTCTTCTCCTTCGGCACCAACGACCTGACCCAGATGGGCTGGGGCTTCTCCCGCGACGACGTCGAGGGCGCGTTCTTCTGGCGGTACCTGGAACTGGGCATCTTCGGCATCTCGCCGTTCGAGTCGATCGACCGCGACGGCGTGGGCCGGCTGGTGCGCATCGCCGCGGAGGAGGGCCGGGCGGCCCGGCCGGAGCTGAAGCTCGGCGTCTGCGGCGAGCACGGGGGCGACCCGGACTCGGTGCACTTCTTCCACGAGGTCGGCCTGGACTACGTGTCCTGCTCGCCCTTCCGGGTGCCCGTCGCCCGGTTGGAGGCCGGCCGCGCGGCGGTCGAGACCGACGGCTCCGACAGCCGCTGACGCGGCGGCGACAAGCAGGCGGCGGACCCGGGGGAGCGGGTCCGCCGCCGCTGTCGTACGCCGAGGCGAGGGTCGTGGTCGGTGGCACCGGCCGGCGCGACCGACTCGACGGACCGCTCAGATCGGCGGGCGTCGCCAGGTGTGGGAGGTGATACGCCGGGGGAGCCTGCCACCCGAGGTGCGCGCCACGAGCGCGGCGTGTGCCTCCGGCACCGGCGACGCACCGACCCGGCGGCTGGTGTCGAGCACCGAGCCGGTACGCCGGGCCACCGCCCGCGCGTCGGCGTGCAGCTCCTCCAGGTCGGCGCTGGCGTCGGCGACCAGCGTCAGCAGGGCGTTGCGCCCGGCGGGGTAGGTGACGACGGCGCCGGTCGAGGTGCGGACCACCGATTCCCGGAACTCGCCGTGCCGTACCGTGTCGGCCACCCGGTGACCGAGCCCGAAGCTGGCCGCCGCGAGGGCCGCCAGGTGGGTGGCGTCCGTCGTCGGCAGGTCGCTGGAGATCAGCAGCCCGTCCGTGCCGGCCAGCACCGTGCCCGCCACCTCGGGACGCCGCAGGCGCAGCTCCGACAGTTCCGTTCCCATCATCGTGTCCGCGTTCACGGGTCACTCCCCACCGTCGGGCCCTCAGTCTGGTCACGTACCGCGCTGGGAACGCTACCGGCGGCCATGCCGAATCGCGATCCCGTAACCGTCGGCGATCGGTCGACAACTCTCGACTGTTCGGGGGTTGCGAGGCCGCCGTTCCGCGAGCCGGCGGCGAGCCGTCCGCGGCGCGCGGGCGTAACCTGATCGGCATGAGCAGCGCCTGGGAGAGCCTGACCGTCGACGCCCGGGACCCCGCCCGGCTCGCCCGCTGGTGGGCCGAGGCGCTGGGCTACCAGGTGGTTGACGAGCAATCGGACGAGGTGGAGATCCGCCGGTCCGCCGACCGCCTGCCGGGCATCGTCTTCGTGCCGGTCGCCGACGACAAGACGGTCAAGAACCGGCTGCACATCGACCTGCGCCCCGACGACCAGGAGGCCGAGGTCGAGCGGCTGGTCGACATGGGGGCCCGGCACGTCGACGTCGGGCAGGGTGACCCCGGGTGGACCGTGCTGGCCGACCCGGAGGGCAACGAGTTCTGCGTACTGCGGCAGCGTGAGGATTGAGCGTCCGCCCCGGACCGCGTGATCCGGACGTCGCGCGCCGGGTCGGGGAGCCGCCGAAGGACACCGGCCACGGGCGGTCGGCGTACGAGCGGGACCGCGCCCGGGTGCTGCACTCGGCGGCGTTCCGGCGGCTCGCCGCGAAGACCCAGGTGCACACGGCCGGCACGGACGACTTCCTGCGTACCCGGCTGACCCACTCGCTGGAGGTCGCGCAGATCGCCCGGGAGATGGGCGCCCGGCTGGGCTGCGACCCGGACCTGGTCGACACCGCCGGGCTCGCCCACGACCTCGGCCACCCGCCGTTCGGGCACAACGGCGAGGCCGCGCTCGACGACCTCGCGGCCGACTGCGGCGGCTTCGAGGGCAACGCGCAGACGCTGCGGGTGCTGACCCGGCTGGAGGCCAAGGTGGTCGCCCCGGACGGGACGTCCGTCGGCCTCAACCTGACCCGCGCCGCACTCGACGCGGTCAGCAAGTACCCGTGGCCCCGGCGGCCGGGTGTGCGGAAGTTCGGGGCGTACGCCGACGACCTGCCGGTCTTCGCGTGGCTGCGCGCCGGCGGCCCGGGTGACGACCGGCGCTGCCTGGAGGCGCAGGTCATGGACTGGGCCGACGACGTCGCGTACTCGGTGCACGACGTCGAGGACGGCATCCACGGCGGGTACGTGACGCTGCGCCCGCTGCTGGACGACCCCGACGAGCGGGCCGCGCTCTGCGCCGACGTCGCCGCCACCTACTCCGGCGAGTCCCCGGCCGACCTCGGCGACGTGCTGGTGGAGCTGCTCGACGACCCGGTGCTCGCCCCGCTGGCCGGGTACGACGGCAGCCACCGCGCGCAGGCGGCGCTGAAGGCGACCACCAGCGTGCTGACCGGCCGCTTCGTCTCGACCGTGGTGGCCGCCACGCAGGAGCGCCACGGTCCGGGCCCGCACCGCCGCTACGCCGCCGACCTGGTGGTGCCCCGGCGTACCCGGGCGCGCTGCGCGCTGCTCAAGGGCATCGCCCTGCGGTACGTGATGCGCCGCCCCGGGGCCGGGGACCGCTACCGGCGGCAGCGGGAGATCCTGGCGGAGCTGGTGCACGCCCTGACCGACCGGGCGCCGGACGGGCTGGACCCGATCTTCGCCCCGCTCTGGTCGGCCGCGCCGGACGACGCGGCCCGGCTCCGGGTGGTGATCGACCAGGTCGCCTCGCTGACCGACCCGGCGGCCGTCGCCTGGCACGGGCGGCTGGTGCGCGGGGCGCGGGAGACGGGGATGGGCAACCCGGGTCACTTAGGTTAGCCTAACCCGCATGACGGAGCGCCCCAAGATGGTCACGTCCGCCCGGGTACTGCGTACCGAGCGGCCCACCCCCCACCTGATCCGGCTGGTGCTCGGGGGTGAGGAGCTGGCCGGCCTGCCCGTGGGCGAGTTCACCGACCACTACATCAAGATCGTCTTCCCGGTGCCGGGGGTCGACTACCCGGGCCCGATGGACCTCGCGGCCATCCGTCGTGACCTGCCCCGGGAGCAGTGGCCCCGGCTGCGCGCGTACACGGTGCGGGCCTGGGACGCGTCGGCCGGCGAGCTGACCGTCGACATCGTGCACCACGGCGACGTGGGCCTGGGCGGGCCGTGGGCCGCGGCGCTGCGCCCCGGTGACCCGGTGCACTTCGTCGGGCCCGGCGGGGCGTACGCCCCCAGCCCGGACGCCGACTGGCACCTGCTGGTGGGCGACGAGAGCGCGCTGCCGGCGATCGCCGCCGCCCTGGAGCGGCTGCCCGCCGGTGCCCCGGCCGCCGTCTTCGTCGAGGTCGCCGACCGGGCCGACGAGCAGCCGCTGGCCAGCCCGGGCGCGGTACGCCTGACCTGGCTGCACCGGGGCGACCGCCCGGTCGGGGAGGCCCTGGTCGCGGCCGTGCGCGCCCTGGAGTTCCCGCCCGGTGACGTGCACGCCTTCGTGCACGGCGAGGCCACCTTCGTCAAGGAGCTGCGCCGCCTGCTCCGCGTCGAGCGCGGCGTCTCCCCCGCGCGGCTCTCCATCTCCGGCTACTGGCGCCGGGGCCTGGACGACGAGGGCTGGCGCGCCAGCAAGTCCGACTGGAACCGGCAGGTGGAGGCCGAGGAGTCCGCCGCCGTCCCGGCCTGACCGGTCCGCCGTCCAGGGGGCAGCACCGCCGAGGTGGTGGCGGTGGTCGTCACGCGCGGTGTCCCCCGGCGGCGCGGCGTCGGTGCGGCAGGGCAGGATGTACGCCGAGGGGGTGGCGGACATGGCTGGGCGGATCCGGGACGAGGACATCGCGCTGGTCCGGGAACGCAGCTCGATCGCCGACGTCATCTCCGAGACGGTGACGCTGAAGTCGGCCGGCAGCGGCAACCTCAAGGGCCTGTGCCCGTTCCACGACGAGAAGAGCCCGTCGTTCAACGTCTCGCCGGCCCGCAACGTCTGGTACTGCTTCGGCTGCGGCGCCGGCGGCGACGCGATCAAGTTCCTGATGGACGCCGAGCACCTGAGCTTCGTCGAGTCGGTCGAGCGGCTCGCCGACCGCGCCGGCATCCAGCTGCGCTACGTCGAGAACGACTCCGCCGCGCCGCGCCCGCGTCCCCAGCAGGGGCAGCGGCAGCGTCTCGTCGCCGCGCACGCCGCCGCCGTCGAGTTCTACCGCGCCCAGCTCACCACCGCCGGTGCGCGCCCGGCCCGGGAGTTCCTGGCCCGGCGCGGCTTCGACCGGGCCGCCGCCGAGCGCTACGGCTGCGGCTTCGCCCCGGACGCCTGGGACCTGCTCACCAAGCACCTGCGGCAGCAGGGCTTCACCCACGACGAGCTGGTCACCGGCGGGCTGTCCCGACCGTCGCGGTCCGGCACGCTGATCGACCGGTTCCGCCGCCGCCTGATGTGGCCCATCCGCGACCTGGCCGGCGACGTCATCGGCTTCGGCGCGCGCAAGCTCTTCGACGACGACGACGGCCCGAAGTACCTGAACACCCCCGAGACCCCCATCTACAAGAAGTCGCACGTCCTCTACGGCATCGACCAGGCCAAGCGGGAGATCGCCAAGCAGGGCAAGGTGGTCGTGGTCGAGGGCTACACCGACGTGATGGCCTGCCACCTGGCCGGCGTCCCGACCGCCGTGGCGACCTGCGGCACGGCGTTCGGCGCGGACCACATCGGGGTGCTGCGCCGGCTGTTGATGGACACCGACGACGTGGCCGGCGAGATCATCTTCACCTTCGACGGGGACGCCGCCGGCCAGAAGGCCGCCCTGCGCGCCTTCGAGGACGACCAGCGCTTCGTCGGGCGTACGTTCATCGCCGTCAGCCCCGACAACATGGACCCGTGCGACCTGCGCCTGGCGAAGGGCGACCTGGCGGTCCGCGACCTGGTCGCCCGCCGCGAGCCGCTTGTCGACTTCGCGCTCCGGCACGTCATCAACCGCTTCGACCTCGACACCGTCGACGGCCGGGTGGAGGCGATGCGCCGGGCCGCGCCGCTGGTCGCCAAGCTCAAGGACCGGGAGAAGCGTCCGGAGTACGTGCGCAAGCTCGCCGGCGACCTCGGCATGGAGATCGAGCCGGTGCAGCGGGCCGTGCTGGCCGCCGCCTCGACCGCGCCCGGCAGGGAGGCCTCACCGGCGCCCCGCCCCGCCCCGGCGGAACCGGTCGTCGACAACCCGCAGTCGATGGTCGAGCGGGAGGCGCTGAAGCTCGCCCTCCAGGAGCCGGTGCTGGCCGGGCCGATGTTCGACGCGGTCGAGGCGTCGGAGTACCGGCACCCCGTGCACGTCGCGGTACGGGCTGCCGTCGCGGCCGTCGGCGGGGCCGCCACGGCGACCGGCGGCGCGGTCTGGATCGAGTCGGTCCGCGACGCCTGCGAGGACCTGGCCGCCCGGGCGCTCGTCGGCGAACTGGCCGTGGAGCCGCTGCGCATCGACGGCGAACCCGACCCGCGTTACGTCTCGATCACCATGGCGCGGGTGCAGTGGGGCTCGGTGACCGGCCGGATCAAGGACCTGAAGTCCCGCATCCAGCGGATCAACCCGGTGAACAACAAGGACGAATACTTTGCCGCCTTCGGCGAGCTGCTCTCGCTGGAGCAGCACGCCCGGGCGTTGCGCGAGCAGGCCGCGGGAGGACTGTAGATGGGACTGTTCCGCCGCAAGCCGAAGCTGCCCCCGGCCGACCGGCCGCCGCTGGCCCCCGACGAGCGGGTGCTCGCCTGGGCCGCCGTCGGCGACGGCCGGGGCGCCGGGGTGGTGGTGGCCAGCAACCTCGGCCTCTGGCTGCCCGGCCGGACCGAGCGGCTCGGCTGGCACGACATCCTCAAGGCGGTCTGGTCCGGCCGGGAACTCACGGTGACGCCGGCCGAGTCGACCGCCGAGCGCGACGGTTACCTGGTGGTGGCCGACCGCCCCGCTGAGCGCTACCTGCTGCTCGATCCGGGGGAACTGCCGCACCAGGTACGGCAGCGGGTCACCCGGTCGGTGGCCTACACCCAGCACCACCCGGTGCCCGGCGGCGCCGGCCGGGTCGCGGCGCGCCGGGTGCCGGGAGTGGACGGCCTCACGTGGACGGTCCGCCTCGACCCCGGCACCCCGACGGACGACCCCGCGGTGTTCGCCGAGACGGACCGACTCGTGGCCGAGGCCCGCGCCGCCACCGCCCCGGCGGACATCTGAGCGCTGCGGTCAGCGGCGCTGGTAGAACCGGGCGGCACCGGGGTGCAGCGGGATCGGGTCGGTGCCCGAGGCGCTCTGCTGGGTGTAGTTGCCGGCCTCCGGGTGCACCGTGACCAGGTCGGCCTGGTATTCGAAGAGCAGCCGGGTCAGGTCGTACGCCAACTGGTCGGGCATGTCGGTGTTGACCAGGATGACGTTGGCCACCGTGACCGTCGGCGTGTCGAGCTTCGTCTTGTAGACGTCCTTCGGCAGCTCGGCCGTGGTGTAGACCGACCCGTAGCGGGTGGCGAGCGGCTCCATCAGGTCGGCGATCGGCAGCAGCGCGTACGTGCCCGGGGCGCTGGAGATCAGGTCGGCGATGCCCGGCGTGGGCAGGCCGCCGGAGAAGAACATCGCGTCGAGCGTGCCGGCCCGCATCCGCTTCACCGTCTCCGGCAGCGACAGCGTGGCCCGGCGGACGTCGCGGTCCGGGTCGAGCCCGGCGGCGGTCAGCAGCCGCCCGGCGATGATGTCCGTGCCGGACTTCGGCGAGCCGGTCGAGACCCGCTTCCCACGCAGCTCCGACAGCTTGGTGATCTTCGCGTCGGCGCGCACGATCACGTGGGTGTAGTTGCTGTACACCCGGGCCAGCGCCCGGACCGGCTGCGGCTGGCCCGCGAAGGCCCCGCGCCCGACGACGGCGTCCGCCGCCGTGTCGGCGAGGCTGAAGGCGATCTCCATGTCGCCGCTGGCCAGCCGGTTGATGTTCTCCACCGACGCGCCGGTCGGCTCGGCCCGCGCCTCGTAGCCCGGCAGGTGGCGGGTGATCACGTCCGCGTAGCCGCCGCCGAGCTGGTAGTAGACGCCGGTGGTGTTGCCGGTGGCGAGGAAGATCCGGCCGCCGTGCCAGGGTTGCGGTCCGGGCTCGGCCGCACCGCAGCCGGCCGCGAGCACGGTCGCCAGCAGGGCGGCCAGCAACCGGGCGGGCCGACCGGTCACGCCCGGACCGCCGGCTCCAGGGCCTCCGCCACCCGCTGGACCAGCATCGCGGTCTCGTAGCCGATCTGGCCGAGGTCGCAGCCGGGCGCGGCGAGCACCCCGACGAGCGCGCGCTCGCCGACCGCCATCACCAGCATCACCCCGCCGTCCATGTCGACGATCTGCTGGCGGACCCGACCGGCCGACATCAGCCGGGCGGCACCGACGGTCAGGCTGGCCAGACCGCTGATCACGGCGGAGAGCTGGTCCGCCTGGTCGGGTGCGAGATGGGGCGAGGTCGCCAGCCGCAGCCCGTCGCCGGAGACCGCGAGGGCGTGCGACACGTCCGGCACCTGTTCGGCGAAGTTGGCCAGAAGCCAGTCCAGGCCGGCGCTCACGGGTGGTGTCATGGGATTCTCCTGGGGGGTGTCGTCTGGGAACGTCGCATGGCGGCAGCCACTCCCTCCGCGAGGGAGGACAGCCGGGTCCGTACGACCTCGGGGTCGAGCAGGTCACCCGCCGGACGCGCCGGCGGTGCCTCGTGCAGCGCGGCCGGCAACTGCCCGCCCCGGGTGCGGCGCGGCAGCCCGGCCCCGGTGAGCACGGGCGCCCCCGACGCGGGCAGCGGGTGCGGCGCGGCACCGCCGCCGGGGCTGCCGGGGCGCGTACCGAGCACCGGGAGCGTGACCGTCGGCGCGTGGTGGACGCTGGCCAGGTCGGGCACGGCGGCGGGACCACCGGTGGCGGACCGGGGCCGGAACCAGCTGCTCTGGGCGGGGACCATCGGCGTGTGCGTACGCAGGACAGGCATCGGCGGGCGCGCCTCCCGCACGGGCGCGGCCTGCGCGCGTACCTCCAGGGCGACCGGCGTACGCGCCTCCGGGGCGGAGCGGGGGGCGACCGCCTCGACGCGGGTCAGCGCCGACTCCGGGATCTCCACCTGCGCGACGGTGCCCGCGCCGCTGCTGTGCAGCTGCACCCGTACGCCGTGCCGGGCCGCCAGGTGGGCCACCACGTGCAGGCCCATGCTGCCGGCCGAGGCGCTGGAGAGCATCGCGGGCGACAGCAGCCGCTCGTTGATCGCGGCGAGCCGGCTGGCGCTGATGCCGATGCCCTGGTCGTGTACGCGCAGCGTGAGGCCGTCGATCGTACGGCGGCCGTCGACGTGCACCCGGGCGTGCGGCGGGGAGTAGACGGTGGCGTTCTCCAGCAGCTCGGCGAGGAGGTGGACCAGGTTGCCCACCACGGCGCCGTGCACGGCGGCGGTCGGCACGTCGACGTCCACGCGCGGGTAGTCCTCGATCTCCGAGGCCGCCGCCCGGACCACGTCGGCGAGCAGGTGCGCGCCGTCGTGCGTACGGCCGGGCTCCCCACCGGCGAGGACCAGGAGGTTCTCGCCGTTGCGCCGCATGCGCGCGGCGAGGTGGTCCAGCGCGAAGAGCCGGGCCAGCGCGTCGGGGTCGGTCTCCTCGCGTTCGAACTCGTCGAGCAGCCGCAGCTGCCGGGTGATCAGGGTACGGATGCGCCGGGCCAGCGCCTCGGCCATCCGGGTCACGTCCATCCGTACCTCGGCCTGCTCACCGGCCAGGCGCAGGGCGGCCCGGTTGACCGTGTCGAAGGCCTGGGCGACCTGGGCGATCTCGTCGCGGCCCTGCCCGATGCCGGCGGTCAGCCGGCTGGCGGCGCCGTCGGTCGGCGCGCCGTCGCCGGCCGCGATGGCGGTGATCCGTTCCGGCAGTTCGCGGTGCGCCATGGTGAGCGCCGCGACGCGCAGGCGGCGCAGCCGGCGGCTGGTGCGGACCGCCAGCAGCACGGCGGCGGTCAGCGACGCCAGCGCGACGGCGGTGGTCGCGCCGCCGGTGGCCAGGGCCCGCCGCTGGGCGTCGCGGGCCAGCCCGGCGGCCTTGCGGTCGAGTTCCTCGGAGAGTTCCCGGCCGAGCAGGTTGTACCGCCGGATGGCCCCGCTCTGGGCCACGTACCAGGCGTCGCCGTCGGTCTTCAGCCCCGCCGGCTCGGTCTCCACGTTGAGCGCGCTGTCGCGCATCCGGCGGGCCGTGGAGACATCGGTGCCGGCGACGAGCCGAGTGTACGCGTCCGCCGCCGGCCGGCCGGCGATCCGGGAGAACTCGGCCTGACGCTGTTCCTGCGCACCCCGCAGCTGGCCGAGGCGGACCAGTTCCCCGCCCACGAGGGTGCCCCGCACGAAGACGGTACGCAGCAGGTCGCGCTCCACGGCGGCGAGGTGCTCCTGGGCGGCGACGGCGGCCACCTCGCGGGCCCCGTTGGCCAGCTCCCGGTCGCGCAGCTGGGCCGGCAGCGCGTCGGCCACGGCCAGCAGCGACTCGACCAGCGAGAGGTAGGTGGGGTCGGCGGTGGTGCCGTCCAGCGCGGAGTCACGCGCCGGGTCGAGCTGGCCGAGCTGCGCGTCGGCGCCGTCGAGCACCTGGCGCAGGTCGGGGGCGGCGCGGCGGGCGTCCGCGCTCGATCCGCGGTAGCGCTCGACGGCCGCGTCGACCCGCCGTCGCTGGGCGTCGACGAGGGGCCGGCCGCTGCTGCCGCCGCGCTGGCGCAGGGCCGCCGTCTCGCCGAGCTCCCGTTCCAGTTCGTGCACGAGGCGCACGGTGGCCGTCGCGGTGCCGGCCAGCACCCGGGCGCGGTCCGCGTCGTCGGAGGCGTCCAGAGCGGTGGCCGTCTGGGTGGCCCCCAGCACCACCAGGCCCACCGTGGCCACCAGGATGGGCGCGAGCAGTTGGGTGCGTACCGACCACAGGCGGTCGGTGTGGTCGGTGGGCCGGTGGTGCCGACGCACGCGGCCGGGGGTGGGGAGCGACACTCGGGCCCTCCGGGGGTCTGGTCGGAGGGTGCCGGGTCCGGGCGGGAGGCCCGGACCCGGCACCTGGGGTCAGCTCGTGCCGAGGTCCTGCAACGCCTTGTCCGCGCCCCGGTGCAGCGGTACGGGGTCGGTCTTGCGGGCGTTGTCCAGGCTGATGCCCTTGGCGGCCGGGTTGGCCTGGGCCAGGGCGTCCTTCTTGTCGAACACCGTCCGGGTGATCGCGCAGGCCACGTTCGCGTTGAGGTCCTTGCGGACCAGCAGCACGTTCGGCACCACGATGGTCGGGGTGTCCGCCGCGGTCTTGTAGACGTCCGCGGCGATGGTTCCCGCCTGGTACGCCGGGTTGATCTCGGCCATCTTGGGCAGCAGCGGGGTGATGTCGATGAACTTCACCTTGTCGCCGGCGGTGGTGAACAGGTCGGTCAGGCCTCCCGTGGGCACCCCGCCCGACCAGAACATGCCGTCGATGCTGCCGTCCTTGACGCCCTCGACGGTCTTGGTCAGGTCGAGCCGCTGCGCCTGGACGTCCTTGGCCGGGTCGAGGCCGGCGGTCTCCAGCAGCCGGTTGGCGATGACCTCCGTCCCGGACTTGGGGGAGCCGGTGGAGATCTTCTTGCCCTTCATGTCGGCGACCGAGTTGATCCCCGAGTCGGCCCGGACGACGACCTGGGTGTAGTTGTCGTAGATCCGGGCGAGCGCCTCCACGGGCTGCGGGGCCGTGAAGCTCCCCTTGCCCTGCACCGCGTTGACCGCCGTGTCGAACAGGGAGAACGCGACGTCGTACTGGCCGCCGACGAGCTGCTCGATGTTCTGCACGGAGGCGCCGGTCTCGGCGGCGGTGCCGGTCAGCTTGCCCTCGGTCGCCCCGGAGAGCTGGCCCGCCAGGGCGTTGCCGACCACGTAGTAGACGCCGGTGGCGTTGCCGGTGGCGATGCCGACGCGGGTGCTGTCGGTGACCTTGCAGGTGATCTCACTGGCGGCGTCGTCCTTGGTCGCGCCGTCCTGGCGGCCTCCGCAGCCGGCGGTGCCCGCCGCGACGAGGGCCAGCGCGCCGACTCCCGCGGCGATCCGCATGTCGATCCGTCTCACTGTTTTTCCTCCCCATGGTTCACCGTTGGTACTGCTGACGGCCCGCCGGTCCGGCCGGCGGATCCGCGTCTGACGAGCACACCCGCCACCATGACGGCAGCCAGGACGGCGCCGATCGCGACGGGTACGGGTTCGAGCCAGAGCAGCGTCAGCCCGGCGAGCGCGCCGAGGATCCGCTCCGGCGTACCGGCCGGGCCGACGCCGGGCAGCCAGCCGCCCGCCGCCACCGCCAGCACGGCGACGCTGAGGGCGGCGACCGCCGTGGCGACGGCGATCCGCTGGGGGCCTCCGATGCCGAGCAGCCCGAGGCCGGTCGGGGTGACCACGAAGGCGAGCGGGATGAGGTAGGCCGGCAGGGCGTACCGCAGGGTCTGCCACATGGTCGGCACCAGCCGGCCGCCGGTCACCGCGGCGGCGGCGACCGCGGCGAGCGCGGTCGGCGGGGACGCCTCGGACAGCACCGCGAAGTAGAAGACGAACATGGCTGCGGCGGGCGCGGTGACGCCCAGGTCCAGCAGGGCCGGTCCGATGATCACCCAACCGATCACGAAGGACGCGGTGACCGGCACGGCCAGCCCGAGCAGCGTGAGGGCGACGGCGGCGAGCAGGGCGGTGAGCGCCAGCACCACGGCGGGCTCGGAGCTCACGGCCCGGGCTTGGTCGATGAGCAGGTCCGCCATCTGGGGGCCGAGGCCCGTCTTGGTGGTGGTGGCGGTGATGATGCCCGCGGCGGCGCAGACCGCGCTCACCGCGAGCACGCCGCGCACCCCGGCGCTCAGCGCGGTGAGCAGGCGGGCGGGGGTGAGCCGGTGCCGACGGTCGAGGAAGGACAGCACGGCGGCCAGGACGGTGGCCAGCACCACGGCCTTCGTCGCCGAGAAGCCGACCGCGAGCAGCCCGACGATCGCGAAGAGCGAGAGGAAGTGGTAGCCGAACCGGGCCAGCAACCGGCCGGCGCCCGTCGTGTCGATCACCACCGGCCGCACGCCGGAACGCCGGGCGTCGATCTCGACCGCGAGGAGGATGCCGAGGTAGTAGAGCACCGTCGGGACGGTGGCCCAGCCGAGCACCTGGAGGTACGACACGCCGAGGTACTCGGCGATGATGAAGGCCGCCGCGCCGAGGGTGGGCGGGGAGAGGATCGCCCCGACGCCGGCCGCGGCGAGCATGCCGCCCGCCCGCTCCGGCGGGTAGCCGGCCCGCCGCAGCACGGGCCAGGTGACCGCGCCGATGCTGACGGTCGTCGCCGCGCCGGAACCGGAGACGGTGCCGAGCAGGAACCCGGAGGCGACGGCCGTACGCCCGGCGGCCGTGCGCGAGCGCCGGAAGGCGGCGGCGGAGAGCTCCACGAAGAACCGGCCGGCCCCGGAGAGGTCCAGCACCGCGCCGTAGATGGTGAACAGCACGATGTACGTCGCCGCGACGTCGAGCGGGGTGCCGTAGAATCCGCTGTCGGAGTTGTAGAGGCCGTCGACGATCTGTCCGAAGTCGAGGCCCGCGTGGGCCACCGGCCAGGACTGGGGCAGCAGTCCGCCGTAGTAGCCGTAGCCGAGGAAGACCACGCAGACCGCCGGCAGGATCCACCCGGTGGTGCGCCGGCACGCCTCCAGCAGCAGGATCAGCAGGACGGTGCCCATCGCCACGTCCATGCCGACCAGCAGGCCCTGCCGGTCGAGGAAGGCGTCGTACCCGCCGCCGCCGTCGCCGAGGCCGACGGGCAGCACCGGGTAGAGGCAGCTGACCAGCGCGGCGCCGGCCAGGATCCAGTCGGGCAGGGTGGGGCCGCGATGCCCGCGGCGGTCAGCCGGGGTGGCGCCGGACGGCTGGTCCGCGTCAGCACGGCGCAGTCGCCGGGGCAGCCGCAGATCCGCCGGGTACGCCAGGAAGACCATCGGCATGATGCCGGCCAGAAAGATGATCAAATAGAACTTGCTGCCCTGCGGCAGCGGTTGGAACACCTGCCAGAGGGCGAGCAGTGCGATCGCCAGCGTGGTCCCGGTAACCAGCACGCCGATCGGCCCGGAGAGTTCCCGTCCGGGTTTCTCGTCCTCGAACTGCGCGGCGAGTTCCCGCGGATCGGGCTCGGCGCCGTCGGGACCGGTCCGGCCGTCCACCTCGGGCGGCAGGGGGACCGGACCGTCGTCGGACGTGGAGCCGGCACCCATGGTGGACGGCTGCGAGGTGGAGTCGCCGGAGGAACGCACTGCTGGCACGAGGGGGCACGATACGCCAATTACATACCGGGCGGAATATTGCTGATCATGATTGCAGTCAGTAATTGAATTGGACCTTCGATCACGCAGAGAGATCATTTTCCGGCCCGTATTCGAGCCGGGCTCTACGCCATAATTGGTAAGAATGTTGCAAGCTGACAATGGATTGCAACCGATCCGTCCACTCTGGTCCGGTAGCCGGGCGCGCCTCGGCCGTTCGCTGTGCCCTCCGCGCCGCGCCGCGTCCGCCGTACGAATCGGTGACGCAGCGTAGTTTCGGTCGCTCTGTGTCGCCGGACGGGTTCTGACCAGGGCACCTCCACCCCCTACCGCCCGGCCCCACTTCCGCGGCCGGCCCCACCCCTATCGCCCGGGGGCGGACCCGAACCGGTCGGGCGGGAGGTGTCGGAGCCGGGGGTTATGGTCGGGCGGTGACCACGGCTCCACCACTCATCCAGGCGCGGGCGCTGGTGAAGCGGTTCGGCGACTTCACCGCGGTCGACGGCATCGACGTCGAGGTGCGCGCCGGCGAGGCCTTCGGCTTCCTCGGGCCCAACGGCGCCGGCAAGTCCTCCACCATGCGGATGGTCGGGTGCACGTCCCCGCCCAGCGGCGGCGAGCTGCGCATCCTCGGCATGGACCCGGTCCGCGACGGGCCGGCGATCCGGGCCCGCCTCGGCGTCTGCCCCCAGCTCGACAACCTCGATCCCGACCTGACCGTGCAGGAGAACCTCACCACCTACGCGCGCTACTTCGGCATCTCCCGCCGGGTGGCCCGGGTGCGGGCCGCCGAGCTGCTCGACTTCGTCCAGCTCACCGAGCGGGCCGACAGCAAGGTCGAGCCGCTCTCCGGCGGCATGAAGCGGCGGTTGACCATCGCCCGCGCACTGGTCAACGAGCCCGAGATCGTCCTGCTCGACGAGCCGACGACCGGCCTCGACCCGCAGGCCCGGCACCTCGTCTGGGAGCGGCTGTTCCGCCTCAAGCAGCAGGGCGTCACGCTGGTCCTCACCACGCACTACATGGACGAGGCGGAGCAACTCTGCGACCGCCTGGTCGTGATGGACGCCGGGCGCATCGTCGCCGAGGGCTCGCCCCGCGCGCTGATCGACCAGCACTCCACCCGGGAGGTGGTGGAACTGCGGTTCGCCGCCGAGTCGCAGGAGGCGTTCGCCGGCAAGCTCGACGGGCTGGGGGAGCGGGTCGAGGTGCTGCCCGACCGGATCCTGCTCTACGTGCCCGACGGCGACGCGGCCGTCGCCGAGGTCGGCGAGCGGGGCCTGCACCCGGCCAACGTGCTGGTGCGGCGCAGCAGCCTGGAGGACGTCTTCCTCCACCTCACCGGCCGCACCCTGGTCGACTGACCGAGCGCACGGCCGCGCGGTCCGTTACGTAGCATCGGCGGGCCGGCGACACCTTGCGCGGCCGGCGACGCACACGGGGGTGCCATGTCGAGGTTGGAGTTCCAGTCCCGCCGCGAGGCCGGGCTGGCCGCGCTCTATCTGGGTGTCTTCGCGACGATCTGGTTCAGCGTGCCGGCCGCCGAGCAACCGCTGCGCGCCCTGCTGGTGGTCGCGAGCGGGGCGGCGCTGGTCACGGCGGTGGTAGGCGCCGTCGTCGTGGCCCGCAGTCGGGGAGACGTCGCCCGGGACCGCGCGGCCGACCGTCGTTACCTCCTGATCGTGCTCGCCGAGTTCGCCGCCGCCGGGCTCGGCGCCGTCCTGCTCGCCGTGGTCGGATGGTCGGAGTTCATCCCCGTGCTGGTCTGCGCCGTGGTGGGGCTGCACTTCTTCCCCCTCGTCCCGGTGCTGCGCGACCCGCTGCTGTGGCTGCTCGGGGCGGCGCTGTGCGTCGTCGCCCTGGCCGGGCTGATCACCGCGCTCGTCACGGCGGTGGCGGCCGGGCTCGTGGTCGGCACCGGCGCCGGGCTGCTGCTGCTCGGCTACGCGGTGCTGGCGCTGCTCCGTGCGGCCCGGGCACGCTGACAGCCGGCGGTGAACGGGCGACGGGGCGACGAGCGACGAGCGGTGGAGCGGCCGGGCCGCCGACGGGGGCGGCAGGCTGTCGTACCGGCGAGGTAGGAAGGCCGTGGTGGACGCGGAGCGGGACGGGGGCGGTCGCGTGAGCACGACGCAGTCGGCGCGGGAACGGGCACGCCCGGCGCTGCCACGGGTGCCGGCGCTGGCGGTGCTCGCGCACCATCTCGTCAGCTACCGGCGCACCTGGCGGGCGGGCCTGTTCTCGTCGTTCCTGCTGCCGGTGCTGACCGTCCTCGGCTTCGGTGTCGGCGTCGGCGCTTACATCGACCAGGGTGTCGACGGCGTGCGTTACCTCGACTGGATCGTGCCCGGCCTGATGGCGTCGACGGCGTTGCAGACGGCCGTCAGCGAGTCGACGTGGCCGGTGTTCGGCAACTTCCAGTGGGTCAGGACCTACGTCGCGCAGAGCGCGGCGCCGCTGCGGGTGGGCGACATCCTCAGCGGGCACCTGGCCTTCGTGGTGTTCCGGGTGTCCACCACCGTCGCGGCGTTCCTGCTGGTGACGGCCCTGTTCGGGGCGCTGCGCTCGCCGTGGGCGCTCGTCGCGCTGCCGGTGACGGCGCTGCTGGGGCTGGCCGTCGCCGCCCCGACCTTCGCGTACGCGTCGGTGGTCACCGTCGACAGCTGGCTGGCGATGCTGCTCCGTTTCGCGGTGATCCCGATGACGCTCTTCGCCGGCGTGTTCTTCCCCGTCGAGTCGCTGCCCCTGGCGCTGCGCTGGCTGGCCTACGCGACCCCGCTCTGGCACGGCGTCGACCTGTGCCGCGCGGCCTCGCTCGGCGTCGCTCCGCAGTGGTCGGTCGCCGGCCACCTGCTCTACCTCGCGGCCTGGGCGGTCGGCGGCTGGCTGCTGGCCCGGCACGCGTTCCGCCGCAGGCTGGTCGTCTAGGAGGAGTCGCAGTGGTCGCTCTCGTCCTGCCCCGGCTGGCCGCCGCGTCCCGCCGGTCGATCTCCGTGGCCGAGCGCAACGTCGCGGCCCTGAAGGCCGTCTACTGGTTGCTGCTCGTCTCCGGTTTCGTGGAGCCGCTGTTCTACCTGCTCTCCATCGGTGTCGGGGTCGGCACGCTGGTCGGCGACCTGACGCTGCCCGGCGGTGAGGTCGTCACCTACGCGGCGTTCGTCGCCCCGGCCATGCTCGCGTCGTCGGCCATGTCCGGCGCGCTGTCGGAGACGACCTTCAACTTCTTCGGGAAGATGAAGCAGATGAAGCTGTACGACGGGGTCATCGCCACCCCCGTGCAGCCGTTCGAGATCGCGCTGGGGGAGCTGCTCTGGGCCATGCTGCGCGGCAGCGCCTATTCGGCCGCCTTCCTCGTGGTGATGGTGGTGATGGACCTGACCACCGCGGCGCGGGCGCTGGTCGCGTTCCCGGCCGCCGTGCTGGTCGGCTTCGCCTTCGGCGCGCTGGGCATGGCGATCACCACCTTCATGCGCAGCTGGCACGACTTCGACCTCATGTCGGCGGCACAGTTCACTCTCTTCCTCTTCTCCGGCACGTTCGTCCCCGCCGAGTCCTACCCGGCGGCGCTGCGCTGGGCGGTGGAGGTGACGCCGCTCTACCGCGCGGTGCACCTGATCCGCGGCGTCTCGGTGGGCGCGGCCGGCTGGGACTGGGTGCTCGACGTGCTCTACCTGCTCGCGGCGGTGGTCCTGGGGCTGTTGATCTCCTCGCGCCGGATGGGCAGGTTGCTCTACGGCTGAGGGTTAACGACGGCTGCCGCCTGGGCATGTCCAGGAGACCGACAGCCGACCACGAGGAGGGGCGATGGCCTCCGACGAGTCTCCCACCCGCAGTGGGCGCGACCGCGACGACTCCGGGGCGGTGGCCGGGGGCGAGCGCCTCCCGGCGGCCGATGCGCAGGTCCCCGGCCGGGTGGGCGACCGCCGGACAGGCCAGCCGAACCGGGCAGCCGACGCGCGTGCCGAGCAGCGCCGCCGCCCGGGTCGCGGCCCGGTCGGCCCGGACGAGGGTCCCGACAGCCCGACCGACCTGCCGGGCGCCGGTTGGAAGGCCGCCCTGCGCCGTACGGTGCGGGAGTTCCAGGACGACAGCCTGACCGACTGGGCGGCGGCCCTGACCTACTACGGGGTGCTCTCCATCTTCCCCGGCCTGCTGGTGCTGGTCTCGATCCTCGGCCTGCTCGGTCCGGGCGCGACGCAGGGCGTCAAGGACACCGTCAACCAGGCGGTGCCGCAGGGCGAGATCCGGCAGATCGTCGAGGGGGCGATCGACCAGGCGCAGCAGAGCGGCGGTTTCGCCGGCTTCGCCGCCATCCTCGGTCTGCTGGCGGCGTTCTGGTCGGCGTCGGGTTACATCGCCGCGTTCATGCGCGCCTCGAACACCATCTACGACGTGCCGGAGGGACGCCCGATCTGGAAGACGCTGCCGATCCGCGTCGGGGTGACCGCGGTGATCGGCGTGATGCTGCTGGCCAGCGCCGTGATCGTGGTCTTCACGGGCGGCCTCGCCGAGCAGGTGGGGGAGGCGATCGGGCTGGGCTCGACGGCGGTGACCGTGTGGAACATCGCCAAGTGGCCGGTGCTGCTGCTCCTGGTCAGCCTGATGTTCGCCATCCTCTACTGGGCGTCGCCGAACGCGCGGCACGGTGGCTTCCGCTGGGTCAGCCCCGGGGGCGTACTGGCCGTGGTGATCTGGCTGGTGATCTCGGGCCTGTTCGCGCTCTACGTCAGCAACTTCGGCTCGTACAACAAGACGTACGGGGCGCTCGCCGGTGTGATCATTTTCCTGATCTGGCTGTGGCTGAGCAACATCGCGATCCTGCTCGGCGCGGAGTTCGACGCCGAGTTGGAGCGCAGCCGGGCCATCGAGGCGGGCCACTCCCCGGAGAAGGAGCCGTACGTCGAACTGCGCGACGACCGCAAGCTGAAGAAGAAGCGCAACGCCGCCAACCGCAGCTGACCCTCCGCCCGTACCGGCGCCGCCTCGCCACCTCCCCGGGTGCGCGGGGCGGCGCGGCACGTTCCGCCCGGGCATCGGCGTGCGGGCGCCCTTCCGCACGGGCGCGCCCGGTAGCGGGGCAGCGCGGCATGTTCCGCTTCGGTGCCCGTGAGCGCCTTGGTGATCAGGACGTGGTGGACGCTACCCGCCGGTTTTGAGGTCCATGGCGTCCTGATCGCCAGCGTTGGCCTGCGGCATTGCCAGCGCTGGGCATACGACCCACGTCGCTGGGGCGCAACGGCATCGCCCTCGCCGGGTCAGACGCCTCGCCGTCGTGGGAGCCATCGCGTCCGTGGGCCTCGCGCGGCTGCCCTGTTCTTCCCGATCCGTCGGAGGCTTTTGTTCATCCCAACGAAAGTTTGCTTCAGATCGGCCGAAGCTCTGGACATGTGACACGGAACGCTCCTACTGTGTCGGGCACGACACCTCGGCGTCACGTCGATGTGCACGAGCCCGCGAAGAGGTGAGTTCGGTGCGGACGGTCGACTCCCTGCACGTACGGCTGCTGCGGCTGCTTCGTGACGAGGGGCCGGTGTCCCGGGCGGAGCTGGCCGACCGGCTTCAGATGCCCCGTCCGCGGTTGCTGGCGGAGCTGGAACGGCTCGTCGGCCTCGGCTATGTCGCCGAGGCGGGGCTGGCCGCCTCCCGGGGCGGACGCCGCTCCACCCTGGTCGAGCTGAGCCCGCGCCTGCGCTTCGCCGCCGTCGACCTCGGCGCCAGCTCCATCGACGTCGAGGTGGTCAACGGCCGACTGGAGCCGGTGGCCGCGTACGCCGAGGCGGCCGACATCCGTACCGGACCGAAGGTGATCCTCCAGCGGGTCAACGAGCTGCTGCACAAGGCCCGGGTGGACGGCGCCTACGAGCGGCTCGACGCCGTCGGCATCGGGGTGCCGGGCCCGGTCAGCTTCCGCGACGGCGTGCCGGTCTCGCCGCCGATCATGCCCGGATGGGACCGGTTCCCGGTGCGCGAGCTGCTCACCCGCGAGCACGGCTGCCCGGCGGTGGTGGACAACGACGTCAACATCATGGCGATCGGGGAGCGGCACGGCGGGGTGGCCCACTCCGTGGACGACTTCCTCTTCGTCAAGATCGGCACCGGAATAGGGTGCGGGATCTACCTCAGCGGCGAGGTCTACCGGGGTACCGACGGGTGCGCCGGGGACATCGGCCACATCCAGGTCGAGGCGCACGGTCCGATGTGCTCCTGCGGCAACGTCGGCTGCCTGGAGGCGCTGTTCAGCGGAGCCGCGCTGGCCAGGAACGCGACCGCCGTCGCGCGCAGCGGGGCGTCGCCCGCGCTGGCCGAACGGCTGGCCGCGCAGGGCGCCGTGACCGCCCTGGACGTCGCCGGCGGCGCGGTCGAGGGGGACGTGACCTGCATCCAGCTGATCCGCGACGGGGGTCGGCGGGTTGGTGGAGTCCTGGCCGGGCTGGTCAGCTTCACCAACCCGTCGATGATCGTGATCGGCGGCGGGCTCGCCCAGCTCGGACACATCCTCCTCGCCGAGATCCGCAGCGTGGTCTACCGCCGGTCGCTGCCGCTGGCCACCGGCAACCTTCCCGTCGTCCTCTCCGAACTCGGCCCGCGCGCCGGGGTGGCCGGCGCGGCCGTACTCGCCAGTGACGTCGCCTTCGCGGAGGCCTCGTGAGCGCGAGGAGTGAGCCGGGTTTGCGAGCCCCGCAGTCGCGAACGGAGGTGGTGCTGTGAGCGCGAGGAGTGAGCCGGGTTTGCGAGCCCCGCAGTCGCGAACGGAGGTGGTGCTGTGAGCGCGAGGAGTGAGTCGCTCCTGCGAGCCCCGCAGTCGCGAACGGAGGTGGTGCTGTGAGCGCGAGGAGTGAGCCGGCGCACGGCGCGCCGCTGGTGGGGGCGCCCGCCGACACCGTCGCGGGCGAGGTGGTGCTGCGTCTCACCGACGTGGTCAAGACCTTCCCCGGCGTACGGGCACTGGACGGCGTGCGGTTGGAGGTGCGGGCCGGCGAGGTGCACTGCCTGCTCGGGCAGAACGGCGCCGGCAAGTCCACCCTGATCAAGGTGTTGGCCGGGGTGCACCGGCCCGACTCGGGGCACCTCGAGTGGCGGGGCGAACGGGTGGCCTTCGCCAACCCGCAGGCCGCCATGCGCGCCGGCATCGCCACCATCTACCAGGAACTCGACCTCGTCGAGGATCTCTCGGTCGCGGAGAACGCCTTCCTCGGCCACGAGCCGCGCCGGCTCGGCTTCGTCCGGCGCGGCGTCATGGCCCGGCACACCCGGCGGATCCTCGGTCGGCTCGGCCACGCCGAGATCCCGCCCGGACGGATGGTGCGCGCGCTGCCCGCCGCCGGCAAGCAGGTCGTCAGCATGGCCCGCGCGCTCTCCCACGAGGCGCGACTGATCGTCATGGACGAACCGAGCGCCGTACTGGCCCACGACGAGGTGGGCAACCTGTTCCGGATCATCCGGGAGCTGACCGCGCAGGGCATCGCCGTCATCTACATCTCCCACCGCCTGGAGGAGATCCGCGAGATCGGCGACCGGGTCACCGTACTCAAGGATGGCCGGACCACGGCGGCGAACCTGCCGGCCCGCGACACCCCGACCCGCGACCTGGTCAGCCGGATGACGGGCCGCACCATCGAGTACGTCTTCCCGGACCGCCCGGCCGACGCCCCGGGCGGCGCGGAGCTGCTCACGGTCGAGGGGCTGACCCGGGCCGGCGAGTTCGCCGACGTCTCGCTCCGGGTCCGGGCCGGCGAGATCGTCGGCATCGCCGGGCTGGTCGGCTCGGGCCGCTCCGAGCTGCTGGAGACCATCTACGGCGCGCGGCGTGCCGACGCCGGCGTGGTACGGATGGCCGGCCGGGCGCTGCGCCCCGGCAGCGTCGGCGCGGCGGTACGGGCCGGCATGGGGATGGCTCCCGAGGAGCGCAAGAGCCAGGCGCTGCTGCTGGGCGAGCCGATCTACCGCAACGTGACCCTGGCGACCTTCGGCCGCTACGCCCGCGCCGGGTTCACCGACGCTGCCCGGGAGCGGGCCGAGGCGGACCGGATCGCCGAGAGCCTGGAGCTGCGCCCCCGCGACGTACGCCGGCCGGTGCGCACGCTCTCCGGCGGCAACCAGCAGAAGGTGGTGGTCGGGCGTTGGCTGCTCGGCGACACCCGGCTGCTGCTGCTCGACGAGCCGACCCGGGGCGTCGACGTCGGCGCCCGGGCGGAGCTCTACCAGGTGATCCGGGGACTGGCCGCGCGCGGCGTCGGGGTGCTGCTGGTCTCCAGCGAGGTCCCCGAGGTGCTCGGTCTGGCCGACCGCGTGCTGGTGATGCGGGAGGGGCGGGTCGTCCGCGAGGCCCCGGCCGGCGAACTCGACGAGAACACCGTGCTCGACCTCGTCATGGCGGGGTCCCTGATGGAAGGCACAGCGGCATGACCGAGGGTCCCACTCCCACCGCCGCGCCGGAGCGGTCGGCGCAGTCGCCGCCGGTGCACCCGAGCGGGGTGGCCGTCGACAAGGTGGCGGCACCGGGCCGGATCTCCTGGTGGCGGGGGGACGGCGGCGAGGGTGCCCGCCGCAACCTCGCACTGGTCGGCGTACTGGCCGTGCTCGTCGTGATCGGTGCCCTCACCCGCTCCGACCTGTACTCCGACCCGGACTGGGTGTGGGCCAACGTCCTGAGCATCCTCAAGCTGGCGGCCGTCGTCGGGGTGGTCACCGTCGGCATGACCTTCGTGATCATCGGGGGCGGCATCGACCTCTCCGTCGGCGCGATCGTCGCGCTGGCCGGGGTCTGGTGCACGACGGTGGCGACCCAGAGCTACGGCGCCGGCGGCATGATCTTCAGCGCGCTCACCGTCGGGCTGGCGGTCGGCCTGGTCAACGGCGTGCTCATCTCGTACGGCCGGCTGGTGCCGTTCATCGCCACCCTCGCCATGCTGGTGGCCGCCCGGGGGCTCGCTGCGGAGATCTCCGACAAGCAGACCCAGGTGTCGGGCAACGGCTTCGTCAACGGCCTCGCGAGTGACAGCCTGCTCGGCATTCCGCTGCTGGTCTACATCCTCGCCGCCGTGGTCGCCGCCGGCTGGGTGCTGCTCAACCGCACCACCTTCGGCCGGCGTACGGTCGCGGTCGGCGGCAACCCGGAGGCCGCCCGGCTCGCCGGCATCAACGTCCGGCGGCACACCGTGCTGCTCTACGCCCTCTCCGGGCTCTGCTGCGGCATCGCCGCCATCATGCTCACGGCCCAGGCCAACTCGGCGCAGGCGGCCATGGCGAACCTCTACGAGCTGGACGCGATCGCCGCCGCGATCATCGGCGGCACACTGCTCAGCGGCGGGCGGGGCACCATCATCGGTTCCCTGCTCGGGGTGGTCATCTTTGCCACCATCACCAACCTCTTCGCCATCAACGGCCTCTCCACGGAGGCCCAGAACATGGTCAAGGGCGGCATCATCGTCGCCGCCGTCCTGGTCCAGCAGGTCCAGTTCCGCAGCCTCACCCAGTTCCTGGGTCGAAACCGCCTCACCACAACCTGACCGCACCGATCCGCACCGCACCGCACCACACCGCACCGCACCGATCCGCACCGCAGACCGGCACCGACTCCCACCGACCCACCCGCACCGAGCGCGGCATCCGGGCCACCCGAACGACGGTGGCCGGGTCCCGCACGCGCTCATGCGGCCCGCACCGCGAGATTCCTCCACCACCGTCAACCCAGGAGGTCGTCATGACCCAGCACAGTCGCGACATGTCGCGCCGCCGACTGATCTTCGGCGGGGCCGCCGTCGGCGCCGGCGTGCTGCTCGCCGGCTGCACCAGCAACGAGACGCAGCCGACCGAGGCGCAGACCAAGGCGGCGGCCGCGCCGGGCGGCAACAACGAGCCCGGCAAGCGGGTCGTCATCGGCTTCTCCGCGCCGGCCGCGGACCACGGCTGGATCGCCGCCATCACCAACAACGCCAAGGCGCAGGCCGGGGCGTACTCCGACGTGGAGTTCAAGTCGGTCGAGGCCGGCGCGGACGCGGCGGCCCAGCGGGCGGCGCTGTCGACGCTGATCTCGCAGAAGCCGGACGTGATCGTGCTGCTGCCGCACGACGGCAAGGAGCTCAACGCCTTCGGCCTGGAGGCGATGAAGGCCGGTGTCCCGGTGGTCAACCTGGACCGGGCGTTTCCCGACGCGCGGGCCTACCGGCTCCAGATCAAGGGTGACAACTACGGCATGGGCGTGGCCGCCGCCACGTTCATGATCGAGCAGTTCAAGGCCAAGGGCGTCAGCAACCCGGTGATCGGCGAGATCGCCGGCATGGACGAGCTGGAGCTGACCCAGGAGCGTTCGAAGGGCTTCGTCGACACCCTGACGGCGAGCGGCTTCAAGGTCGCCAACCGCCGGGCGGCCCGGTTCACGGCCGACTCGGGGCAGCAGGAGGCGGCGCAGCTGCTCCAGGCCCTGCCGAAGATGGACGCGCTCTGGAACCACGACGACGACCAGGGCATCGGCGTGCTGGCGGCGGTCAACCAGGCCGGCCGCAAGGAGTTCTTCATGGTCGGCGGCGCCGGCTCGAAGAAGGCGATGGAGGACATCCAGGCGGACAACACGGTGCTCAAGGCGACCGTGACCTACAGCCCCTCGATGGCCTCGTCGGCCATCTCCCTGGCCCGGCTGATCGGCCAGGGCAGGGGCATGTCCGACCTGGTGGAACTCCAGGTGCCCAAGGAGATCATCCTCGCCTCCGAGACGATCACCAAGGAGAACGCGGGCGACTACCTCAAGCTCGGGTTCTGACACACGGGGGGAGACCCACCTTGTCCACGACAGACAGAGAACTGCGGGTCGGCATGGTCGGCTACGCGTTCATGGGCGCCGCGCACTCGCAGGCGTGGCGCACCGTGAACCGGGTGTTCGACCTGCCGGCGCGGGCCCGGATGTCGCTGATCTGCGGCCGGGACGCCGGGAAGGTGGCCGACGCCGCCGACCGGCTCGGCTGGGACGCGTACACGACCGACTGGCGCGACCTGATCGCCCGGGACGACATCGACGTGGTCGACGTCTGCACGCCCGGGGACAGCCACGCCGAGATCGCCCTCGCCGCGCTGGCCGCCGGCAAGCACGTGCTGTGCGAGAAGCCGTTGGCCAACACGGTCTCCGAGGCCCGGGCGATGGCCGCCGCGGCGGTCACCGCGCAGGCCGCCGGGGTGCGGTCGATGTGCGGGTTCAACTACCGGCGGGTGCCGGCGGTCGCGATGATGCGCCAGCTCGTCGCCGACGGGCGGCTCGGGGTGATCCGGCACGTCCGGGCGACGTACCTGCAGGACTGGATCGTGGACCCGCAGTTTCCCCTGGTCTGGCGGTTGCAGCGGGACCGGGCCGGCTCCGGCGCGCTCGGCGACATCGGCGCGCACATCATCGACCTGACCCAGTACGTCACCGGTCGGCGCATCACCGGGGTCAGCGCGGTCACGGAGACGTTCGTCAAGGAACGCCCGCTGCCGGCCGGGTCGAGCGGACTGGCGGCGACGGTGGACGGGACGACGGCCGACGGCAACGGTGCCGACGGCCACCGCCCGGCCACCGGGGCGGTCACCGTCGACGACGCGGCGGTCTTCGTGGCCCGCCTCGACGGCGGCGTGCTGGCGACGTACGAGGCGAGCCGCTTCGCCACGGGACGCAAGAACGCCCTCCGGGTGGAGATCAACGGCTCGCTGGGCACGGTGGCCTTCGACTTGGAGCGCCTCAACGAGCTGGAGTTCTACGACGCGACGCGACCCGCCGCCGAGCAGGGTTTCAGCCGCATCCTGGTGACCGAGGGGGAGCACCCGTACATGTCCGCGTGGTGGCCGCCCGGCCACCTCATCGGCTACGAGCACTCCTTCACCCACCAGATGCGGGACTTCGTCGATGCGATCGCCACCGGCGTCGACCCGGCGCCCTCCTTCGTCGACGGGTTGCAGGTCCAGCTGGTGCTGGACGCGGTGACCCGGTCGGCGGGGCTCGGCTCCTCGTGGACCGAGGTGGAGCCGGCCCTGGCCACGGTCGCCGCCTGAGCCGACTCCGGCGCCGACCGGCGAGGGACCGGCCGCGGTTGCGCCCCGCGGCCGGGACGAGGTCGGAGCCGGA
Organism: Micromonospora sp. NPDC049048; assembly: GCF_043197615.1. NCBI lineage: Bacteria > Bacillati > Actinomycetota > Actinomycetes > Micromonosporales > Micromonosporaceae > Micromonospora > Micromonospora sp. NPDC049048. The sequence goes on from NZ_JBICTM010000003.1 coordinate 134,091, forward strand.
GGACGTGCGGCCGGGCCGGCGTGGCCCGGTGACGCACGAGCAGACGGTCGTCCGGTGCGGCCGGACCGGGATTCCCCGGTCGCACCGGAGGACCGTCACCACCCGGCAACCGTTGCCGGGCCGTGTCACCCCACGACGTCCGGTCGGCGCGCGCCGACGTCCCGACCGGCGGATGCGGGGGAGGCAGGGACGGACGCCGACCGGCCCTGCCTGCCAGCCCCGTCCGTCCGTGCCCGCGCCGGGATCCGGGCCGGGGTCGTCGCCGCCGACGTCGACACCGGACCGGTGGGCTCCTCCCGGGGCGGCCGGCGGACGGGGCCCATTCGCATAGATGCATATCTTTCCAGACAAACTTCTGATATCTATATAACTCAATGCACGGCTGGTTCCTCCTGATCGGGAAGGAGCACCATGCGTACGGGTGTCTGGCTGGTGGGAGCACGCGGCTCGGTCGCGACCACCAGCATCGTGGGGGCGCTCGCCCTGCGGTCCGGGCTCACCGGCCCGACCGGCTGCGTCACCGAGCTGCCCGACCTGCGCGGGCCCGCCCTGCCGGCCTTCACCGACCTGGTCCTCGGCGGGCACGACGTCGTCACCACCCCGCTGGCGAAGCGGGCCGAGACCCTGGCCGCCGCCGGCGTGCTGCCCGGCCGGCTGGTCGCCGCCCTTCCCGACGAGCTGGCCGCCGTCGAACGCGAGCTGCGTCCGGCCCCCGCCGGCGGCACCCAGGCGGACCGGGCCGCCGCGACCGTACGCGACCTCACCGACTTCCGCCGCCGGCACGGGCTGGACCGGGTGGTGGTGGTCAACGTGTCGGCCACCGAACCCGCCGCCCGCCCGCACCCGGGCCACGCCGACCCGGGCGCGCTGGCCGCCGCGCTCGCCGGTCCCGACGAGGTGCTGCCGCCCAGCTCCCTCTACGCGTACGCGGCGGTGCGGGCGGGCTGCCCGTACGTCGACTTCACCCCGTCCACCGGGCTGCGGCTCCCGGCCCTGGTGGCGCTGGCCGCCGAGCGCGGGATCCCGTACGCCGGGCACGACGGCAAGACGGGGGAGACGCTGGTCAAGTCCGTGCTCGCGCCGATGTTCGCGATGCGGCACCTGGCGGTGCGCTCCTGGTCCGGGGTCAACCTGCTGGGCGGCGGCGACGGCGCCACCCTCGCCGATCCGGCGGCCAACGCGGCCAAGGTGGAGAGCAAGCAGCGGGTGCTCGGCGAGACCCTCGGCCACCTGCCGCAGGGCGGCACCCGGATCGAGTACGTCGAGGCGCTGGGCGACTTCAAGACCGCCTGGGACCTGATCACGTTCGCCGGGTTCCTCGGCACCGGGATGCGGATGGAGTTCACCTGGCACGGCTGCGACTCGGCCCTGGCCGCGCCCCTCGTGCTCGACCTGGCCCGACTCACCGCCGCCGCGCACGCCGCCGGCCACGCCGGCCCCCTGACCGACCTCGCCTTCTTCTTCAAGGACCCGCTCGGCACGCCCACCCACTCGCTGGCCGACCAGTGGACCCGACTGTGCGGCTTCGCCCACCGGCTGCACACGGGAGGCACCGATGCCGCGCCTCGCTGACCTCGCCGAACTGGTCCGGGCGCCGGCCGCGCTCTCGGTGCCCGGGGACGTCGTCGCCGGGGCGGCGGCCGCCGGCGCGCTCGGGCGGCGTACGCCCGCGCTGGCCGCCGCGTCCGTCCTGCTCTACTGGGCGGGAATGGCCGCCAACGACTGGGCCGACCGCCGGCTGGACGCCGTCGAACGCCCCGAGCGGCCCATCCCCAGCGGCCGGGTGACCCCCGGGGCCGCGCTCGGCCTCGCCGCCGGGCTCACCGCCGCCGGGGTCGCGCTGGCCACCGCCGCCGGTGGCCGGCGCGCCGCGACGGTCGCGGTCCCGCTCGCCGCCGCCGTCTGGGGGTACGACCTGGCGGCGAAGTCGACAGCCGCCGGCCCGGCCGTGATGGCCGCCTGCCGGGGGCTGGACGTCCTCCTCGGCGCCACCGGCGGACGGGCGCTGCGGGCGGTGCCGGCGGCGGTCACCGTGGCCGCGCACACGTGGACGGTCACCGCGCTCTCCCGCCGCGAGGTCACCGGCGCCGACGCCGCGCTGCCGCTGCGTACCCTCGCCGGCACCGCCCTGGTCGCCGCGGGCGCTGCCGTCCGGCCCCGGCCTGAGCGGGCCGCGCTGCCGGCGCTGCTGGCCGGCTGGTACGCGGCCCGCTACGGCGCGGCCCAGGCCCGGGCGGCGGCCGACCCCCGCGCCGACCGGGTGCGGGCGGCGGTGGGAGCCGGGATCACCGGGCTGCCCGCGTTGCAGGGCGCCCTCACCGCACGCGCCGGGGCCGGGCTGCTGGGGCTGGCGGTGGCGGCGGCCGCGCCGCTCGGCGGCCGGCTCGCCCGAAGGATCTCCCCGACATGACCGCCCCGACCCGTCCCGCGCCGGGCCCCCGGGCCACGGCGGTGGCCGGCGCGGCCGACGGCGACGGCGGTCTCCGGTTCGGCTACGGCACCAACGGGTTCGCCAACCACCGCCTGACCGACGCGCTCGCCGTCGTCGCCGACCTGGGCTACCAGGGCGTCGCGCTCACCCTGGACCACGACCACCTCGACCCGTTCGCGCCCGTGCTGGCCCGCCGGGTGGCGGCCGTCGCCCGCCGGCTTGCGGCGCTCGACCTGGCCGTGGTCGTCGAGACCGGGGCCCGCTACCTGCTCGACCCGTGGCACAAGCACGCCCCGACGCTGCTGCACGACGACCCGGCGCGGCGCGTCGAGTTCCTGCGCCGGGCCGTGCGGATCGGCGCCGACCTGGGCGCGGAGGCCGTCTCCCTCTGGTCCGGCGTACGCCCCCGGACGGTGCCCCCGGAGACCGCCTGGGACCGGCTGGTCGCCGGCTGCGCGACGGTGCTCGACGCCGCCGAGGCGGCCGACACGACGCTCGGCTTCGAGCCGGAACCGGGCATGCTGGTCGAGGACATCGCCGGCTGGCGCCGGCTGCGCGGCGCGCTCGGCGATCCGGCCCGCTTCGGCATCACCCTCGACATCGGGCACTGCCGCTGCCTGGAGCCGCGAGGTGTCCCCGAGTGCGTACGCGAGGTCGGCCCGCACCTGGTCAACGTGCAGATCGACGACATGCGCCGGGGCGTGCACGAGCACCTGGAGTTCGGCGCGGGGGAGATCGACTTCCCGCCCGTGCTGCGGGCCCTGGGCGACGCCGGCTACCGGGGCCTGGTCGCCGTGGAACTGCCCCGGCACTCGCACGCCGCCCCCGCCGTCGCGGCCCGCTCGCTCGACTTCCTGCGCGCCGCCGCGAAGGAGGCGGCACGCCCGGGACCGGGTGCCACCGCGAAGGAGGCGGCACGCCAGCACCGGTGACGGGGCCAGGTCGGCAGCACGAGGGAGGAGACGGGATGACACCGGATTCACTGCGGGCCGCGCTGCGGGGCGTACCCGAACCCGACTGGCTCGACGAGGCGCTGCGGCGGGTGGCGGCCGAACCGGCGACGATCGACCGGTTCTTCCCGGCCGCCGGGCGGCGCTGCGGCCGGGCACCGCTGCCCGGGGCTCCCGGCTGGAGCACCGACGAGGCGGCCCGGGCCCTGCTGCTGGCCGCGCTGCCGACCGACCACGCGACCCACGCCGAGATTCGCTACCGGCAGGGCGACGCCGACGAGAAGCGGGCCGTGCTCAAGGCGCTGCCGCTGCTGCCGGTCGGCGCGGCCGGGACGCCGCTGCTGCACGACGCGATCCGCACCAACGACACCCGGCTGCTGGCCGCCGCCCTCGGCCCGTACGCCCGGCACCTCGACCCGGCCGCCTGGCGGCAGGCGGTGCTCAAGTGCGTCTTCACCGGCGTGCCGCTGGCCGTGGTGCACGACCTCGACGCCCGCGCCGACGGCGAACTCGCCGCGATGCTCGCGTCGCTGGCGGCCGAGCGGCAGGCCGCCGGGCGCACCATGCCGGCGGACGCGATCGACCTGCTCACCCGGCTGCGCGAAATCCAGGAGGCCTGATGCGCATCTTCGACCCGCACATCCACATGACCTCGCGGACCACGGACGACTACGAGCGGATGGCCGCCGCCGGCGTCCGGGCGGTGGTGGAGCCGGCGTTCTGGCTCGGCCAGCCCCGCACCAGCCCCGCCTCCTTCGCCGACTACTTCGACTCGCTGGTCGGCTGGGAGCCGTTCCGGGCCGGGCAGTTCGGGATCCGCCACCACGCCACGGTCGCGCTGAACCCGAAGGAGGCCAACGACCCGCGCTGCCGCCCGGTGCTCGACCTGCTGCCGCGCTACCTCGACAAGGACGCCGTGGTGGCGGTCGGCGAGATCGGCTACGACTCGATGACGCCGGAGGAGGACGAGGCGTTCGCCGCCCAGCTCGCCTTGGCCGTGGCCCACGACCTGCCGGCCCTGGTGCACACCCCGCACCGGGACAAGGCCCGGGGCGTCGAACGCAGCCTCGCCGTCGTCGCCGAGTCCGGCGTCGCGCCGGGCCGGGTGGTGCTCGACCACCTCAACGAGGTGACGGTGGGGCTGGTCCGCGACACCGGCTGCTGGCTGGGCTTTTCCATCTATCCCGACACCAAGATGTCCCCGCCGCGCATGGTGGAGCTGCTGCGGGCGTACGGGACCGAGCGGGTGCTGGTCAACTCGGCGGCCGACTGGGGGCGCTCGGACCCGCTGCTCACCCGGGCCACCGGGGAGGCGATGCTGCTGGCCGGCTTCACCGACGACGACGTGGACCGGGTGCTGTGGCGCAACCCGGTCGAGTTCTACGGCCAGTCCGGGCGGCTCGACCTGACGGACCTGGGGCACGCCGCCGCCGACCCGCCGATCGGCACCTGGGCGGGCAACTCGATCCTGCGCGGCGGCAGCTGATGCGGCTGCGGCACGCCGGCGGCGACACCGTCCACCTCGGCTACTGCACGAACGTGCACCCCGCCGAGGACCTCGCCGGCATCCTGCGCCAACTGGACACCCACGCCGTGCCCGTACGCGAGGCGCTCGGCGCCGACCTGCTCGGCCTCGGGCTGTGGCTGGCCGCCCCGGTCGCCGCCGAGCTGGCCGCCGACCCCGCCGCCCGCCGCCGGCTGCGGGCCGCGCTGACCGCCCGGGGGCTGGAGGTGGTCACGCTCAACGGCTTCCCGTACGCGGCCTTCCAGGCGCCCGTGGTCAAGGGCGACGTCTACCACCCCGACTGGACCACGCCCGCGCGGCTCGCGTACACCCTGGACCTGGCCCGGGTGCTCGCCGACCTGCTGCCCGACGACGCGGCCCGGGGCTCGGTCTCCACCCTGCCGCTGGCCTGGCGGCGGCCCTGGGACGCCGCCCGCGCGGACGCCGCCCGCCGCCGGCTCGACCAGCTCGCGGCCGGTCTCGCGGCCGTCGAACGGGCGACCGGTCGCAGCGTCCGGGTCGGGTTCGAGCCGGAGCCGGGCTGCGTGGTGGAGAGCACCGGGCAGGCCGTCGCGGCCCTGTCCGGCGTGGACACCGACCGGCTCGGCGTCTGCCTGGACCTCGCCCACCTCGCCTGCGCCTGGGAGGCGCCGGCCGAGGCGGTGAGCCGGCTGCGTACGGCCGGGCTACCGGTGGTGAAGGTGCAGGTCTCGGCCGCCATCGAGGCGCCCGCCGGGGCGACGCCGGCGCTGCGCCGCTGGGTGGAGCCGCGTTTCCTGCACCAGACCCGGGCGGCCGGCTGCGCGGGGGCGGCCGACCCCGCCGATCCCGCCCACGCCGCCGACGACCTGGACGCCGCCCTGGCCGCGCGGCTGCCCGGCCCGTGGCGGGTGCACTACCACGTGCCGCTGCACGCCCCGCCCGAGCCGCCGCTGGGCTCGACCCTGCCGGTGCTGCGCGCCGCGCTGGCCGCGCTCTACGCCGGGCCGGAGGCGGGCTGCGACCACCTCGACGTCGAGACGTACACCTGGGGGGTGCTGCCGGCCGCGCGGCGCCCGCGCACCGACGCGGAGCTGGCCGCCGGCATCGCCGCGGAGCTGGCCTTCGCCCGCGCCGAGCTGCTCGCCCTGGGCCTGGCGCCGGCGGGCCGGGCGACCCCGGCGACGGCGGAGGTACGGCGATGAGCGAGCGTCAGCGAGTGAATCATCGAAACAGGGCTGATGTGGCTCATGGCGGCGCCGAGCGGAGCGAGGTGACGACATGAGCCGGCGGCTGGTGGTGCTGGACGTGGTGGGGCTGACCCCACGCCTGCTGGCGCACATGCCCCGGCTGCGTGCGGTCGCCGACGCCGGCTTCCGCGCGGAGCTGGGCACCGTGCTGCCCGCGCTGACCTGCCCGGTGCAGTCGACGTTCCTCACCGGGGAGCTCCCGACCGGGCACGGGATCGTCGGCAACGGCTGGTACTTCCGGGACCTCGGCGAGGTGCTGCTCTGGCGGCAGCACCACGCCCTGGTCGGTGGCGAGAAGCTGTGGCAGGCGGCCCGCCGGGTCGAGCCGGGCTTCACTGTGGCCAACGTCTGCTGGTGGTACGCCATGGGCGCCGACGTGGACTGGACGGTCACCCCGCGCCCCGTCTACCGCGCGGACGGGCGCAAGGAGCCGGACTGCTACACCGACCCGCCGGAGCTGCACGACGCCCTCACCGACCGGCTCGGCACCTTCCCGCTGTTCAGCTACTGGGGGCCGGGCGCCGGGCTGGCGTCGTCGGCGTGGATCTGCCGGGCCGCCGAGCGGATCCTCGCCGACCACGCGCCGGACCTGACCCTGGTCTACGTCCCGCACCTCGACTACGACCTGCAACGTCACGGCCCCTCGTCGCCCCGGGCCGCCGCGGCGGCGGCCGAGCTGGACGGGGTGCTCGGGCCGCTGCTGGACGCCGCCCGCGCCCGCGACGCGACCGTGGTGGTGCTCTCCGAGTACGGCATCACCGACGTCTCCCGGCCGGTCGACGTCAACCGGCTGCTGCGCGCCGAGGGGCTGCTGCGGGTGCACACCCAGGCCGGCATGGAGTACCTCGACCCGTGGACCTCGCGGGCCTTCGCGGTGGCCGACCACCAGGTGGCGCACGTCTACGTCCGCGACCCGGCCGACGTGCCGGCGGTGGCGGCGCTCTGCGCGGGGCTGCCCGGGGTGGCCGAGGTGCTCGACGCCGACGGCCGGGCCGCGCACGGGCTGGACCACCCGCGCGCCGGCGAGCTGGTCCTCGTCGCCGAGCCGGACGCCTGGTTCACCTACTACTACTGGCTCGACGACGCCCGCGCGCCCGACTTCGCCCGGCTGGTGGAGATCCACCGGAAGCCGGGTTACGACCCCGCCGAGCTGTTCTTGGACCCGGCCGCGCCGGGTGCGGCGAAGCGGCGGGCCGCCGTGGCGCTGGCCCGCAAGAAGCTCGGGATGCGCTACCTGATGAGCGTGGTGGGGCTGGACGCCGGCGCCCGGGCGGTGCGCGGGTCGCACGGCCGGCTCCCGGCCGACTCCGCCGACGGACCGGTGCTGCTCTGCTCCGATCCGTCCGCAGCCCGGGACCGGGTCGCCGCGACCGAGGTCAAGGCACTCCTGCTAAAGCTGGCGGGGCTGACGCCGGCGTCGGCCGGGTCGTCCGGGGAGGAGGCGTGACCGCCGTCGTCGCCCCGACCGACACGAGCGGGCTGCGGGCCCGGTTCGACGCCGCGCTCGCCGCCTTCCTCGACCGGCAGGGCCGGGACTGGCCGGACGGCGCGCCCCGGGGTGTCTTCACCGCGCTGCACCGGTTCGTGCTGGCCGGCGGCAAGCGGCTGCGTCCGCTCTTCTGCTACTGGGGGTGGCGGGGCGCGGGCGGCCCCGACGGCGCCCCGATCGTGACGGCCGCCGCCGCGTTGGAGCTGTTCCACGCGTTCGCGCTGATCCACGACGACATCCTGGACGGCAGCGACCGCCGCCGGGGCGGGCCGTCGGTGCACCGGCTCTTCGCCGACCTGCACGCCCGCTCGTCCTGGCGCGGCGACCCCGAGGCGTACGGGCGCAACACCGCGCTGCTCTGCGGCGACCTCTGCGCCGCCTGGTCCGACCAGATGTTCCACGAGTGCGGCCTGGACGCGGGGCGGGTGCACCGGGGGTACGCGGTCTACGCGCTGATGCGCACCGAGGTGATCGCGGGGGAGTACCTGGACCTGGTCTCGGGGGTGGGCGACGGCTCGGTGGCGAGCGCGCTGACCGTGGTCCGGATGAAGGCGGCCCGCTACACGGTCACCCGGCCGTTGCAGATCGGGGCGACGCTGGCCGGGGCCGGGCCGGAGCTGCTCGCCGCGCTGGCCGAGTTCGGCGACCCGCTGGGCGATGCGTTCCAACTGCGCGACGACGTGCTGGGGGTCTTCGGCGACCCGACGGTCACCGGCAAGTCGGTCCTGGACGACCTGCGGGAGGGCAAGCCGACGGTGATGATGGCGCTGGCTCGCGGCGCCGCCGACCGGGCGCAGGCCGCGCGGCTGCGGGAGCTGTTCGGCAACCCGGCGCTCGACGGCGACGGCGCCGCCGAGCTGCGGAAGATCATCGAGGGCACCGGGGCCCGCGAGCGGATCGAGGAGATGATCCGGGTGCGCGCGCAGGCCGCCCTGGCGGCCCTGGGGTCCACCCCGGTGACCGTCGAGGCCCGTGCCGCCCTGACCGCCCTCGCCGCCCAGGCCGTCGACCGTCCCCTCTGAGGCGCGCTCCGGCAGGCGGCGACTTTTGACGGGATCGACGAAAGTTGGTGCCGAATCGGCGGAAGGTCTGGACACATCGATACTCGCCATTTAATGTCGGGCCATCACGAATCTGTTTCGTCGAGGTGAACCGGCGGCGCGGGCACCCATCGACTGGTGACCTCCGATCGATGGGGTTCACTCCATCCCTCGCAGGTCGCGGCCAGCCGGGCACGGCACCCCGGCGGGCCGACCGCATCCCCCGCTACGGCATCCGGCGCGACGGCGCGCGCCCGCCCTGGCAGTCACTCGTCAGGAAGGGACGGCACACCCATGTCCACCCAGGACGCCAACACCCCACGGCTCCGACGACGGTTCTCCGCCGCCTCGGCGCTGCTGCTGGCCGCCACCGCCGGCACGGTCGCCCTCGGCGCCGGCCCGGCCACGCTGGGCGGCCCCGGCCCGGCCCAGGCCCACCCCATCGTCGGCACCGACTTCCAGCAGGTCACCCTCGCCAAGGGCGTCGCCGAGGTGGGCGAGCCCATGACGATCGCGGTGCTGCCGGACCGGTCGGTCCTGCACACCGCCCGCAACGGCACCGTCCGGCGTACGGACTCCGCCGGCACCACCTCCGTGATCGGCACGCTGCCGGTCTACACCCATGACGAGGAGGGGTTGCAGGGCGTCGGGGCCGACCCGAACTTCGCCAGCAACCGGCACATCTACCTCTACTACGCGCCGCCGCTGTCCACCCCGGCCGGCGACGCGCCGGCGACCGGCACCGACTTCTCGGCCTGGCAGGGCGTCAACCGGCTCTCCCGGTTCACCCTGAACGCCGACTTCACCATCAACACCGGCAGCAAGGTCGACATCCTCGACGTGCCCGCCGACCGGGGCATATGCTGCCACGTCGGCGGCGACATCGACTTCGACGCCGCCGGCAACCTCTACCTCTCCACCGGCGACGACACCAACCCGTTCGACTCCGCCGGGTACGCGCCCATCGACGAGCGCACCAACCGCAACCCCGCGTACGACGCGCAGCGCAGCGCGGCCAACACCAACGACCTGCGCGGCAAGATCCTGCGGATCAAGGTGAACGCCAACGGCACGTACTCGATCCCGGCGGGCAACATGTTCGTCGACTCGGACGCGCGGACCCGCCCCGAGATCTACGCGATGGGCTTCCGCAACCCGTTCCGGATGAGCGTGGACCGGGCCACGGGCATCGTCTACGTGGGCGACTACGGCCCGGACGCCGGCACCACCAGCGCCCGGGGGCCGAGCGGCCAGGTGGAGTTCAACCGGGTCACCGGGCCCGGCAACTACGGCTGGCCGTACTGCACCGGCACCAACACCGCCACCGAGACGTACGCCGAGTGGGACTTCGCCGCCGGGACCGCCGGGGCGAAGTACAACTGCTCCGGCGGGCCGACCAACAACTCGTTCCGCAACACCGGCCTGCCCACCCTGCCCGGCGCGAAGCCGGCCTGGATCCGGTACGCCGGCGACGCCGGCACCCCGCCCGAGTTCGGCGGCGGCTCCGAGTCGCCGATGGGCGGCCCCGTCTACCGGTACGACGCCGCGCTGAACTCCACCACCAAGTTCCCGCAGTCCTTCGACGGGCAGTTCTTCGCCGGCGAACTCGGCCGGGGCTGGGTCAAGCCGATCCACCTCAACGCCGACGGCAGCCCGGGCGGCATCGACACGTTCCCGTGGAACGGCAAGCAGATCATGGACATGGCGTTCGGGCCCGAGGGCGCGCTCTACATCCTCGACTACGGCACCGGGTACTTCAACGGCGACGCCAACTCGGCGCTCTACCGCTACGACTACATCGCTGGCGGCAACCGGGCGCCGACCGCCGTCGCCGCGGCCGACAAGACCTCCGGCGCCGCCCCGCTGACCGTGAACTTCTCCTCGGCGGGGTCCAGCGATCCCGAGGGCGGGGCGCTCACGTACTCCTGGGCGTTCGGCGACGGCACCAGCTCGACGGCGGCCAACCCCAGCAAGACGTACGCCGTCAACGGCACCTACCAGGTCACCCTGACCGTACGCGACCCCCAGGGCGCCACCGGCACGGCGAACGTGCAGATCGGCGTCGGCAACACCGCGCCCACGGTCACCATCAACAGCCCGGCCAACGGCAAGCTGTTCAGCTACGGGGACACGGTGCCGTTCAGCATCACGGTGACCGACCCGGAGGACCCCGCCATCGACTGCACCAAGGTCAAGATGACGTACGTGCTGGGCCACGACAACCACGGCCACCAGATCACCTCGAAGAACGGCTGCTCCGGCTCGATCACCATCCCCGTCGACGGTGAACACGACGACGCGGCGAACATCTTCGCCGTCTTCGACGCCGAGTACACCGACGCGGGCGGGCTGACCACGCACAAGCAGCACACCCTCCAGCCGCGCAAGCGCCAGGCGGAGCACTTCAAGACCTCCTCCGGCGTCGGCACCTTCGACAAGGGCACCGCCGAGGGCGGCCGGACCGTCGGCGACATCAACAACGGCGACTGGATCGCGTTCGAGCCGTACCGGATCGACGACGCGACCTCGTTCAGCGCCCGGGTCTCCTCGGCCGGCGCCGGCGGCACCCTCCAGGTGCGGGTCGGCTCGCCCACGGGCACCGTGCTCGGCTCCGCGACCGTGCCGGTCACCGGCGCCTGGGACGCGTTCACCACGGTCACCGGCAGCATCTCCGGGGCGCCGGCCAGCACCGGCACGCTCTACCTCACGTTCGCCGGCACGGGCACCGGCGCGCTCTACGACGTGGACACGTTCGCCTTCACCACCGGCTCGGCGGGGGTCCGCACCGGCCCGGTCGTCGGGCTCGGCGGCAAGTGCCTGGACGTACGCAACGCGGCCACCGCCGACGGCACCCAGATCCAGATCTACGGCTGCAACGGCACCGCCGCGCAGACGTGGACGGTGACGCCGAACTCGACGGTCAAGGCGCTGGGCAAGTGCCTGGACATCTCCGGCGGCGCCTCCGCCGACGGCACGAAGATCCAGCTGTACGGCTGCAACGGCACCGGCGCGCAGAACTGGTCGGCCCAGGCGGACGGCACCCTGAAGAACCCGCAGACCGGCAAGTGCCTGGACGTCTCGGGCAACACCCCGACCGACGGCCAGCCCGTGCACCTGTGGACCTGCCACACCGGCGCCAACCAGAAGTGGACCCTGCCCTGACCTGAGAGGAAGGGCCCCTGACGCCTGGTGCGCTGGAAGGGGCCCTTCCTGACACCTGTTGGGAGAGCGACATGCACAGACTCCTCCGACCCGCCCTCGGCGCGGCCACCGCCGTCCTCGCCGTCCTCGCCTGCACCACCCCGGCCACGCCGGCCAGCGCCGCCGACGCCCCGTACGACGTGCTGGTCTTCTCCAAGACCGCCGGCTTCCGGCACGACTCCATCGCGGTCGGCACCCAGGCGATCCGCGACCTCGGCGCGGCCAACAACTTCACCGTCACCGCCACCGAGGACGCCGCCCAGTTCACCACCGCCAACCTGTCCCGCTTCGAGGCGGTGGTCTTCCTCAACACCACCGGCGACGTGCTCGACGGCACGCAGCAGAGCGCCTTCGAGTCGTACATCGGCGCCGGCGGCGGGTACGTCGGCGTGCACGCCGCCGCCGACACCGAGTACGGCTGGTCCTTCTACGGCAACCTGGTCGGGGCGTACTTCGCCTCGCATCCGGCCATCCAGCCGGCCAACGTGAAGGCGGAGAACCGGGCGCACCCGGCCACCGCGCACCTGCCGCAGACCTGGAACCGCACCGACGAGTGGTACAACTACCAGACCAACGCCCGCTCCACGGCCCGGGTGCTGGCCACCCTCGACGAGTCCTCCTACACGGGCGGCTCGATGGGCGCCGACCACCCGCACTCCTGGTGCAAGACCTACAGCGGCGGCCGGTCCTTCTACACGGGCGGCGGGCACACCCAGGCGTCGTACGCCGAGCCGGCCTTCCGCGCCCACCTGCTCGGCGGCATCAGGTACGCGGCCGGCCGGGCCAAGGCCGACTGCCGGCCCGAGACCGGCTACACGCCGCTCTACAACGGCTCCACCACCGGCTGGTCCCAGGCCGGGCCGGGCAGCTTCAGCAACGCCGACGCCACCCTCACCTCGGTCGGCGGGATGGGCCTGTACTGGTACAGCGCGAAGCAGTTCACCAACTACTCGCTGAAGCTGGACTGGCGGCTGGCCGGTGACGACAACTCCGGCGTCTTCATCGGCTTCCCACCGTCGAGCGACCCCTGGTCGGCGGTCAACAACGGCTACGAGGTGCAGATCGACGCCACGGACGCCGCCGACCGCACGACCGGCGCCGTCTACACCTTCAAGTCCGCCGACATCGCCGCCCGCGACGCGGCGCTGAACCCGCCGGGGGAGTGGAACACCTACGAGCTGTTGGTCGAGGGCGAGCGCCTCCAGGTCTTCCTGAACGGCGTGAAGATCAACGACTTCACCAACACCGACCCGGTCCGCTCGCTCGCCGGCCACATCGGGCTCCAGAACCACGGCACCGACGACGACGCCTCGTTCCGCAACATCCGGATCAAGGAACTCGGCGTCAACCCGCCGGTCGGGAACACCGTCCAGGCCGAGGCGTTCAGCTCGGCCTCCGGGGTCTCGCCGTTCACCAAGGCCGGCGCGAACGGCGGGCAGACCCTCGGCCACATCGACCCGGGGGACTGGGCCGCGTACGCCGGGCTCGACCTGACCGGCACGACGTCGCTGCGGGCGCGGGTGGTCTCCGGCGGGCCGGGCGGCACCATCCAGGTGCGTACGGGCTCCGCGACCGGCACCGTCCTCGGCTCGGTGGCGGTGCCCAACACCGGCGGCTGGAACACCTTCGCCGACGTCACGGCCGCCCTCTCCGGTGTGCCGTCCGGCACCGGCACGCTCTACCTGACGTTCACCGGCTCGGGCACGGGGCTCTTCGACGTGGACGACTTCACGCTCGTCAGGTCCGGCGGCGGCGTCGGGCCGATCCGGGGCCTGGGCGGCAAGTGCCTGGACGTACGCAACGGCGCCACGGCCGACGGCACCCAGATCCAGATCTACGGCTGCAACGGGTCCACGGCGCAGACGTGGACGGTGACGCCGAACTCGACGGTGAAGGCGCTGGGAAAGTGCCTGGACGTCTCCGGCGGCGCCTCCGCCGACGGCACGAAGATTCAGTTGTGGACGTGCAACGGCACGGGGGCGCAGAACTGGTCGGCCCAGGCGGACGGCACCCTGAAGAACCCGCAGACCGGCAAGTGCCTGGACGTCTCGGGCAACAACCCGGCCGACGGTCAGGCCGTGCACCTGTGGACCTGCCACACCGGCGCCAACCAGAAGTGGACCCTGCCCTGATCCGCTGGCCCTCCCGTTCCTCCCCGCGGTCCCGCGGTCCGCGCCGGCACGGTGTGCGCACCGGGGACGGACAGCCGCAGGATCGCGGGGACGGGCAGGGCTTTCGTGGGAGGGCCCGGCGGTTCTAGAGTGGGGGCGGCGACCGTGGCGGTTGCCGGTGACCGGCGGGAGGCGCAACCCGGCCGGTTCCAGGTGCCGACGCGCACCCGCCGGTGTTCCGCCGTGGCCCGCCGCGTACCCGGCCCCGCCCGGTCACCCTCGCACCGGTCACGCACCCACGGAATCCCCATGATCACAGGGGAGAAGCACCATGGCGCGACCCATCACGCTCTTCACCGGCCAGTGGGCCGACCTTCCGTTCGACGAGGTCTGCCGGCTCGCCGCCGAGTGGGGCTACGACGGGCTGGAGATCGCCTGTTGGGGCGACCACTTCGAGGTCGACAGGGCACTCGCGGACGACTCGTACGTCGAGCGGAAGCGGGAGACCCTGGCGAAGCACAACCTGGAGGTCTTCGCGATCTCCAACCACCTCGTCGGCCAGGCCGTCTGCGACCACCCGATCGACGAGCGGCACCAGGGCATCCTGCCGGCGCGGATCTGGGGCGACGGCGAGCCGGAGGGGGTACGCCGCCGCGCCGCCGAGGAGATCAAGAACACGGCGCGGGCGGCGGCGAAGCTCGGGGTGGACACCGTCGTCGGCTTCACCGGATCGTCGATCTGGCACACGCTGGCGATGTTCCCGCCGGTGCCGCCGTCGATGATCGAGCGCGGCTACCAGGACTTCGCCGACCGGTGGAACCCGATCCTGGACGTCTTCGACGAGGTCGGGGTGCGGTTCGCCCACGAGGTGCACCCGAGCGAGATCGCGTACGACTACTGGACGACGAAGCGGACGCTGGAGGCGATCGGGCACCGGCCCGCGTTCGGGCTGAACTGGGATCCCTCGCACTTCGTCTGGCAGGAGCTGGACCCGGTGAACTTCATCTTCGACTTCGCCGACCGGATCTACCACGTCGACTGCAAGGACGCGAAGGTACGCACCGGCGACGGGCGTAGGGGCCGGCTCGCCTCGCACCTGCCGTGGGCGGACATGCGGCGCGGCTGGGACTTCGTCTCCACCGGCCACGGCGACGTGCCCTGGGAGGACTGCTTCCGGGCGTTGAACGCGATCGGCTACGCCGGCCCGATCTCGGTCGAGTGGGAGGACGCCGGGATGGACCGCCTCGTCGGCGCCCCGGAGGCGTTGCGGTTCGTCCGCCGGCTCGCCTTCGACGCCCCGGCCGCGGCCTTCGACGCCGCGTTCACCAGCAGGGACTGACCGACCCGAGCACCCGGGCGAGGGCTGCCCGAGCGTGGGTACCCGTCATGGGCGGCGGCCCCCACACCGGCGGCACCGCCGGGCGCCCTCGCTCGTGGGTCCGCACACGAACGGGCCGGTCGCCCTGAGGCGACCGGCCCGTTCGAAGGTGTGATCAGAGGGCGCTGCCGTTGGTACCCGAGCTGGACGGCTTGCTACGGGGCGTGGTGCTGGCCGACCCGGAGGTCGAGGCCGTGCCCGACCCGGTGGCGCTCTTCGCGCCGACCGTGGCCGGCGTGCCGGCGAACGCGTCGTCGGCGGCAGTCAGATCCTGCTTGTGGCCGTTGCTGCCCAGCTTCTCGCCCAGCTTCGACTGGCCGAGCTTGTCCTTGCCCTCGCTGTAGAGGCGGGTCGCCTGGGCCTGCGCGACACCGGCCGCCTCCTGGACGGTCGGGTGGTCGAGCACCTTGCGGCCCCGGATCACCAGCTCCTCGTACTTCTCCCGACCGGCACGGGCGCCCAGGACGAATCCCGCAGCCAGCCCGCCAAGGAACATCATCTTTCCGCGCATGGCGGCTCCTTCCGTACCTGACGCGCCGTCGTCCGACGGTTACCCCGTCGGTGGCGACCAAATCGCGCCTGCCTTCTCTGTCCGCAGCTAACTACCCATCCTGCTCTCCGCTCATACCTCCTTGTGCCGTGATGACGATTTGTCTGGGTTTATTGTCGTGTCGCCCGGGGACGGGGCGGCAGGTAACCCCCTGGACCAACACCCCCCGGAATCCTGTACTCTTGTCCCCGTCGCACGGCACAGCGAGATCGGTGCCGGACGACGTAGCGGTCCCCCGTAGCTCAATTGGCAGAGCAGCCGGCTGTTAACCGGCAGGTTTTTGGTTCGAGTCCAAACGGGGGAGCTTCCACACCAGACGCCCGTCGGCCCTGCCGGCGGGCGTTCGCCGTTGCCGCCCCGCCCCGCTCCGGTCGGGCGGGCGCGATCCGTTTCCCCCACCCCGGGCCCGTTCGCCCGGCAGGATGGTCGATGCCGACCCGGACTCCCGCCGCGTCATCGGTGCGCCGGTCCGTGCGGGTAGGTGTGCGATGCCCGGAAGCGGTCGCCGTGGCGGAAGCCCGCCGCGGGCCGGGCGACCCCGTGCGCGGTCAGCAGGTCCTCCGTCGCCAGCGGCGGTCGCCGACGCCAGCCGACCGCCGGGCACCCGCAGGACGGCGAGGCCCAGGGCGCCGCGCGCCAGGGGCGGGACGGAGAGCGGAAGGGGGCAAGGTGCTCGCTGACACCGACGTGGTCGTGGTCGGCGGCGGCCTGGCCGGGCTCGCCGCGGCCCGGCGGCTGCACCGCGCGGGAGTGCCGTGGCGGCTGCTCGAGGCCGGCGGCCGGCTCGGCGGTCGGGTCGCCACCGACGCCGTCGACGGCTACCTGCTGGACCGGGGCTTCCAGGTGCTCAACACCGCGTACCCCCGGCTCGGCGCCCTGCTCGACGTCGACCGGCTGCGCCTCGGCCACTTCACCTCCGGCGTGCTGGTGCGCAGGGGCGATCGGCTGACCCGCCTGGTGCACCCGCTGCGCGAACCCACCGGCGTGCCCGGCACCGCGCTGGCCGGCGTGGGCTCGCTGCTCGACCGGCTGCGCCTCGCCGCGCTCGCCACCGGCTGCGCCACCCTGCCGAAGGACCGGCTGCTCGCCGCCCCGGAGACCACCAGCCAGACCGCGCTGCGCCGCGCCGGCCTCTCCGACGCGATCATCGAGGAGCTGCTGCGGCCGTTCCTCTCCGGCGTCCTCATCGACCGCGAGCTGGAGACCTCCAGCCACGTGCTGGCGATGGTGCTGCGCTCCTTCGCCCGGGGCCGGATCGGCCTGCCCGCCGAGGGGATGGCCGCGCTGCCCCGCGCCGTCGCCGACCCGCTGCCGGCGGAGCTGATCGACCTGGACACCCCGGTCGCCGAGGTGGCGCCCGGGAGGGTCCGCACCCAGGCCGGCGACATCGCCTGCCGCGCCGTCGTGGTCGCCGTGGACCCGCCGGCGGCGGCCACGCTGCTGCCAGGTCTGCCGGCGGTACGCATGCACAGCTACACCACGTACTACCACAGCACCGGGGAGCCGCCGCTGGACGAGCCGATCCTGCTCGTCGACGGCGACCGGCGGGAGATCGTCGCCAACACGGCGGTGGTCAGCCGGGCCGCGCCCACGTACGCGCCGGACGGGCGGCACCTGGTCGCCACCTCGGTCGTCGGCCCGTCGGCCCCGCCCGAGCCGACCGTACGGGCGGAACTCGCCCGCCTCTACGGCCGCTCGACGGCGGACTGGACCCACCTGACAACGGTCGTCATCCCCGACGCGCTGCCCGCCGCGCCCCCGCCGCAGGGGCGGCTGCGCAAGCCGGTGGCGCTCGGGGAGGGGCTGTTCGTGGCCGGGGACCATCGGGACAGCCCGTCGGTCCAGGGCGCCCTGGCCAGCGGCTGGCGTGCCGCCGGAGCCGTCCTGACGGAGCTGCGTACCGCCTGAACGGAGGGCTGGGCCGCCGATGAAGATCACCTATGATCCTCGCCATGCCCGCCCCCCTCCCGGTGCCCAACTTCGACCCGGCCGCCGCGTTTGCCGAGGTCACGCACCTGCGCGCGGCGCTCGCCGAGGGCGACTGGCCCGGCGTCCGCCGGCTCCTGGAGCCGCTCGACTGGGACGGGCGCACCATGCTCGTACGCGTCGGCGGGGAGGTCGACGGCATCGAGCCGTTCCTCCGCTCGGTGCTCGCGCGGCAACCCGACGACACCCTGGCCGCGACCCTGCTCGCCTCGCACCTGATCGAGGTCGGCTGGAAGATCCGCTCCGACGCCCGGGCCGCGCACGTCAGCCGGGAGCAGTTCGACCAGTTCCACGCCCACCTGCGGCAGGCGGAGCAGTTGCTCATCGACGTCTGCGCACGCGACCCGGGCAACGTGGCGGCCTGGCAACTGCGGCTGCCCACCGCGATGGGCCTGCAACTCGGCCAGGCCGAGGCCCGCCGCCGCTACGACCGACTGGTCGCGTACGCGCCGCACCACCTCTCCGCGCAGACCTCGCTGCTCCAGCAGTACTGCCCGAAGTGGAGCGGCAACTGGGAGAAGGCGTTCGCCTTCGCCCGCGAGTGCATGCTGGCCGCACCCGAGGGCGCCCCCAACGGGGTGCTGGTCGCCGAGGCGCACCTGGAACGCTGGGTCGACTGCGACACCTCGGCGCAGCGCACCCAGTACCTGCGCGACCCGCAGGTCGCCAGGGACGTCCGGGAGGCCGCCGAACGCTCGGTGCTGCACCCGGCCTTCCAGCACCGGCCCGGCTGGGTGTCCGTCCGCTCCGTCTTCGCGCTGATGCTCAGCCGGTTGGAGATGTGGGACGCCGCCCGCGCCCAGTTCGAGGCGCTCGGCAACCTCGGCAGCGAGTACCCCTGGTCCTACCTCGGCGGGGCCAAGGGATACGTCAGGTACCGCGCCGAGGCGTACGAGAAGGGTCGCCCGCGATGATCCAGGAGCTGGACGTGGACGGGGTGCCCACGCTGCTCGCCCCCACCGGCGGGCCGATGCGCGCCGGGCTGACCTTCCGGGTCGGCACCGCCGACGAGACGCTCGCCCGCAGCGGCATCACCCACCTGCTGGAACACCTCGCGCTGGCCCCCCTCGGGCTGGCCGACTACCACGTCAACGGCGCCACCGGGCCGGTGTTCACCACGTTCCACATGCAGGGCTCCGCGCAGGACATCGCCACCTTCCTCACCTCGGTCTGCGCCAACCTGACCGAGCTGCCGACCGGCCGCCTGGACGTGGAGAAGGAGATCCTGCGTACCGAGCACAGCAGCCGGGGCACGGCCGCCGCCGACGACATCCCGCTGTGGCGGCACGGCGCCCGCGACTTCGGCCTCATCAGCTACCCGGAGTGGGGGCTGGGCGCGCTCACCGCCGACGACCTGCGGCAGTGGGCGGCCCGCTGGTTCACCCGGGAGAACGCGGTGCTGTGGATCGCCGGGAAGGCCGTGCCCGCCGGGCTGCGGCTGGCGCTGCCATCGGGCGTACGGCGGCCGGTGCCGGCGGCGTCGTCGGCGCTGCCGCGGACCCCCGCGTACTTCGTCAGCGGCTCGCGGGCGGTGGTGCTGGACGCCCTCGTGCGGCGCCGGACCGCCGCGAGCGTCTTCGCCGGGGTGCTGGAGCGCGAGCTGTACCGGGCGCTGCGCCAGGACGGCGGGCTCTCCTACCAGACCACGGCGGGCTACGAGCCGCGCGGCGACGGCCACGCGACGCTGCGGGCGCTCGCCGACGCGCTGCCGGAGAAGCAGGACGCCGTGCTGGGCGGCTTCGTCGACACGCTCGCCAAGCTGCGGGTCGGCCGGATCGATCAGGCCGACCTCGACGCCGTCGTGGCGAAGCGGGAGGATTTCCTCGGCACCGCCGAGGTGGACGCGGCGCGGCTGCCGTCGTACGCCTTCAACGTGCTCACCGGGGAGCGCAACCTCACGGTCGACGAGCACCGGGCCGAGCTGAAGGCCGTCGACATCGACGACGTGCACGAGGTGGCCCGCGAGGCGCTGGCCACCGCGCTGCTCATGGTGCCCGAGGGCCACCGGGCCGACTGGGCCGGCTTCGCCGAGGCACCGACGCGCTCGGCCGACACGGTGACCGGCACCGCCTACCGGGAGAAGGAGGGCGACGGCGAGCTGCACGTCGGGGTCGACGGGGTGAGCTGGCACGGCCACGGCGGCCCACTCACCGTGCGGTACGCCGACTGCGCCCTGATGCTCGCCTGGCCCGACGGCGCCCGGCAGCTCATCGGCGACGACGCCATCTCGATGCGCATCGAACCGACCATGTTCGACCTGCACCCCGGCGCGATCCGGGTCATCGACTCCCAGGTGCCGGCCGACCGGCAGGTGGTCATGCCGGCCCGCGACCCGGACCGCATCCCGCAGCCACGGGCCGCGACGACCGCCGGCGGACGGCGGGAGCCGGCGCAGCGCTCCTGGTGGGAGATCCCGCTGATGGTCGTCAGCGGCCTCGCCGCGCTGACGATCGGCGGCGGAACCTTCCTGCTCACCCTCGGCATGTTCGTCACCGAGACCGCCGAGAGCGACAAGGGCTGGCTGTGGGGCACCATCGCGGTGGGCTGGCTGCTCACTGTTATCCTCGCGTTGCCCATCGTGCTGCTGCGCCGAAGACGCCGATGAGCGACGGCGCCGTTTCGTGCTGGCCGGTGATCCACCGGGCGGGATAAACTCCGGCGCGGTGTTGGGGCGGTAGCTCAGCCGGTTAGAGCAGGGGACTCATAATCCCTCGGTCGCGGGTTCGAGTCCCGCCCGCCCCACCATACAGAAACCCTGGTCAGCCAGGATGACGGCGCGAACCTCGGGCAGGAGCGAGCATGCCCGGCCGAGGAGACCGCACACCGCGAGGGTGCGTGAATAGCCAACGGCCAGGCACAATTCGGCGGTGACGATCATGATCACGCTACCGGGACCTGTTCGCCAACATCCGCGCACGCCCCAGGATGTGGCTCATCCGAGATGACTTCGCCGGCGTCGTGGCCTTCATCGAAGGGTGCAACCAAGCAAACGCAGGGACTTTGCTGACCGGCTTCCAACCATGGCTGGTGAGTGCTGGATGTGCCCAGGATCCGGTGCAGGTCGGGGTCCGAGTGGATCTCGGCGGTGTGCCGCCATTCAGTAAGCAGCTGAGACGCCGCTGCACCAGGTCAGCTCAGGCCGATGGTGGCGGCGAGGCGGGTCACGTCGGCGGTGGGGAAGCCGGCGCGGAGCACTGCGGTCAGCGCGACTCGGGCGGCGGGGCGCAGCCGGATCTCGCGGGGGCGATGGCGTCGGCGGCGACCAGGGCGCGGCCGGCGGCGCCGGGGTCGCCGAGGTCGAGGTGGGCGCGGGTGATGTCGATCAGGTGAGCGGCCCGGTGCTCGGCGGGGAGCAGGTGCCAGGCGTCGTCACCGGTGGCCTCCCGGTGGATGGTGATGGCCTGGTGATGGTCACCGAGGTGCATGGCGATCAGGGCACGGGCGAGTTCGACGGTGATCGGGCTGAACCCGATGCCGTCGAGGTCAGCGTGGTGCCGCCCGTCGTGGGCGGCGGCGAGGTGACCCGTACGCCCGATGAGGTCGCCGGCGGCGACGGCGTCCGCGCACGCGGCGGCGGCGAGGGCGGCCTCGGTCAGCAGGGTTCCCGCCAGGGCGGGCCCGCCTGCCGGGCAGTCGGGGGACCGGGCCAGGTCGAGATGGTGTACGGCGGTGCGGGTGGCGGTCATCGCCAGCCGGCCCCGCCGCAGGGCCCGGAGCGCCTGTGCGAGGGAGACCGCCGCGAGGCCGGCACGGCGTGGGTCGCCGGCGGCGGCGCTCATCGCCCGGTCGGCGGCCAGCCAGGCCAGGTCGGCCTCGCCGAGCTTGACGAGCACCTGGGCGGCGAGCCGGTACACCCGTACCAGCAGGTCGGCGGCGGGCGCGTTCTCCGACTGCGGGTGGCAGGCCCGGCGGCTGCCGTCGAGCAGGTCGGGCAGCATCCGCAACACCTGGGGGTGATGGCCGTTGCGGTACGCCGTCCACGCGTACCCTGCCTGGTGGTCAAGATCCTGCACTGACGGCGGCTGGCCGTCGCTGCCGGCGCCGGGGAAGTCGTAGCGGGCCAGCGCCGCCCGTACCTGATCCACGGCGCCGCCGGTGTCGGCGCCGGCTGCCCGCCGGACCTTGCCGGCGAGCAGGACGCCCGGGGTGACGCCGAGGGCCCCGGCGACCGTCTCGATCACCGAAAGTCGATCGAGGGTACGCACGCCGCGCTCCACCTTGTCCACCCAGCTCTTCGACCTGCGGATCCGGTCGGCGAAGACCTGCTGGCTCATTCCCCGACGCGCCCGGAGCTGTGCCACCCGCCGCCCGATCGGCAGCTCGTTGCCGTTGCGCCGTTCCGGCCCGGTCACCACTCCCGCTCCACCGGCCGCATCGCCTCGGTCGACTCCCCGCAGCGCGGACACCACCGGGACTTGACCTTGAACGCGACGAGCCCGAGCAGGAAGCCCGGCATCAGACCACCGAACACGATGGACAGCACTTCGGAGATCACCAGGACCTCGCTTTCTGACGAGGTGGAAGGCGGGACCGGGCCGCGCCCGTAGCCCACAACCGGCCATGCGAGCTGTGAGAGCGGTTGGTTGCGTACGGTAATCACTCTGCCGCATCAAGTGATGCTGGGCAAGCTCCGTGATGGGCGAGTGTCGGATTCGCATGTGAGTCGGGACAACGGATCCCAGGCGGGCTGACGCAGAATCAGGGCATGCCTCGATTCACGCCCGCGACACCGCGATCGCGCCGACTCGGCCGGGAGCTGCGCAAGCTTCGTGAAGCAAGGGGACTGACCGGCGAGGGGACGGCGGAGGTCGTCCGTTGCTCGCCGTCACGGATCAGTCGGATCGAGTCGGGCGAGATCAAGCCTCGCGTCGGTGACGTCATGGAGCTGCTTGTCGCGTATGGCGTCAAGATTGACGAGGAGCCTGGCACCTCGCTGCTGGAGCAGGCACGTGGCCTGCGCGAGGAGGGCTGGTGGCAGCGCGTCGGCGGCAAGTACGCGACCTACATCGCGTACGAGACCGAGGCCGTCGAACTCAGGAACTTCGAGCCGATGCTGGTGCCCGGTCTACTTCAGACCGAGCGCTACGCGCGCGAGGTCAACGTCATCGGCCGGGAGGATGACCCGGAAACGGTCGACCAGCGGGTCGCCGCCCGGATCACCCGGCAGGAGGTGCTGCGCCGGCAGCCGAGACCGCTGCGGATGCACGCCATCCTGTCCGAGGCGTCCCTGCGGACGGAGGTCGGCGGCCCGGACGTGCTGCGCGAGCAGCTCGACCACCTGGTCACGCTGAGTCGGCTGCCTAACGTCACTATCCAGGTGCTGCGCTTCGAAGCTGGGGCGCACTTGGCAGACAGCAGCGGCTTTGCGCTGCTCAGCTTCGAGCGCGACGAGCCGCCCCTGGGCTACATCGAGACCCTGGCGGGCGAGCTGTTCCTCGAGTCGAGCCGTGATCTGGCACGGTTGTCGGCGGCGTACGACAATCTGACGATGCTGGCGATGTCGCCGGCCGAGTCGATCAAGTTCATCAGGGAGTTGAGCGCGGATGGAGCGTAACGTCTGGCGCAAGTCGAGCCGTTCCGGCAGCAACGGCCAGTGCGTGGAGGTGCGCGACCGGGGCGCTCGGGTGGACGTCCGCGACTCGAAGGCCCCGGCAGCCGGGACGCTGACCTTCGAGCCGGCCGCCTGGGACGCCTTTGTAGGCAGCCTCAAGGCGGACAGCCACCTGTGAAATGAAGGAAGCGGGCGCCGGACGCCACTGATCGAGGAGGTTCCCACTGCGAGGCTAACGACCTCGTGCACAGTTGCGAATCCTTGAGCATCGATGATCGTCGTCTGTGCCACGGCTGGCGCTGCGATCATGATGAACCCTCGAATGACAGGCTTGTCTCGGTAGGTGATTACGGGCCTGGTCGCGGAACTGGCGCCACGGTTCTTCGCACGCCGACACCTGATCCCTCGCCATTAGTTGGAGCGGAGGTAGCCGCCTGTCACGGCCCTGGACAGCGCCATCGGCGGCCACCGGCCAGTCCCGGGGTGGGCACAATGTGCGTACATTGCGAGCATATTATCGCTGACTACCTTGACCAGGCTGGCATGGTCCACAAAGAATTCAGCTCACGCTTACCCTCATCGCGGGCATCTTCGTCGAAGGATTGACTGGCTTCACAGAGGGTCAGCAGGCGAGAAGATCGGAGCTGAAATCAGTGGAGAACTTTAGCCGTCGGGTTGCCATCGGAGCGGGGGCTGCTGCCGTCACTCTTGTTGCCACCGGCGGGTCCGCAGCGAAGCGCGGCATCCTATAAGGACAGCGAACCTGCCCGATCTGTCAGCCATCGTACAGCACTCTCGTTGAAGGAGGTCATTCCGCATGCCTGAGCGTCGCGACTGGTCGCGAAGAAATGCGCTGCGGCTCGGCGCCGGGGGCGTGCTCGCTGCCGCCGTTGGAGCCGCACCATTATCGATCGCGACTTCACCTGCACTCGGCGCAACCGCGGCTGCCGCCGCCGCAGGGCCGTTCAATCCCATCAACATCTTCACCACTCCCGCGTACGTGAACGACCTCGATACGCCACTCGGCACCGTTTCACAGTGCGCGGTCAAGGATACGTCGACCGGAGACTGGTATGTCTCCGAACCGACGGCGGCACCGGCGGGGACGCCGTCGGATTGCATCGTCTCGCGACACCGAGCCGACGGGACCCTGGTGAGTTCGATGCGACTCACACAGGCTGGTCACGGCACGTCGATCGCCCTGCAACACGACGGGGCGACCCTCTACGTCTGGCTCGCGTGGACACGCACCGGCGGCTCGCAGCTCGTGCGCATCCCGTATGCGGCCGGCGCGACACGACCGTTCAGCGACGCACAGGTGATCAACAAGTTCTCGACGATGTACACGATCCCCGCTATCGACGAGTACAACGACCTTATGACGTTCCGGGGTAACCGGACCGGCTTCGCCGGCGACGTCCTCGTCAAGCGACGGCTTTCCGAGGTCACCGCCGGTATCGACAACATTCTCGCGGGTCCGATCGATGTCCCGTGGGAGTTTCCCGACAATCCTGGTTTCCAGGGATTCTGCGACTATGGCGACACATTTTTCATGCTGTACGGCGCTTCCGACGGATCCAACAACGTCCTCAAGGAGTTCCGTTGGTCTGACGGCACGCTCGCGCGCCCCCCGAGGGATATCAGCGCCGTTGGCGGCGCGACCGCGTACCACGAACCCGAGGGAATAAGCCTCTTCCGCGACGCCACTGGGCGTGCGACCCTCACCCTCGGAATCGTCGACAAGGTCAATGGTGCATTCCGGAGGCGGCTTTTCTCATGGACGGAGTCAGGAGACGTAATGAACCAGGACATCCAGACCGGCAAGCGCGTCGTGCAGGTCGGCTCGAGCACCGACCCCGTGGAAACGCCGGTGGCTTTCAAGACGCCGTTCGACTCGCCTCCCGTCGTGCTCGTGTCGCAGTCGTCCGGCGCCAACTCGTTCTATCACGTGGGCGCCAAGTACGTGACTCAGAACGGCTTCACGTTGATTGTGAACAAGTCCGGCCCGACCGGCGCGACGGCGATTCGTGCGGAGTGGGCGGCACTGCCGAACACTGGCGGCTGAGAGAGCGTTTCGCATGTCTGTCAGTCGGGCGTGTTGAAGGTTCGGCGTTGTTAGCGGTGGCAGGACCGCCTCAAGTGAGGCGGCCGAGCATGCCGGCGCAGGCCAGGGGCCGCTCCACCACCCGGCGGCGGCGCACCACGAACCCCTGCCGGTGGGCCGGTCACGGTGGCGGGCCTGCCACCGTGGCGCCAGACCGCGATCGGATCCTGGCATCGATCGCGAAGCCGAGTCCGGAAAACTCCTAGGCTGGCCGGATGCACCCCCTCATCGCACGACTCGACCGGTGGCTCCAGGCCAACCGGCTCACTTACCACGCGAGCTTGCAACCCGGTGCATCCTCTGACGTCATCGACGAGATCGCGCGCCGTGCCGGCGGCGAACTTCCCGCCCTGCTGCGGGAGCTGCTGACCTGGCGGGACGGCCAGCCCGACGACAGCGACGACCACCTGGAGCACCTGTGGTCGTTGATGTCCGCCCGGACCATTCTCGACACCCTCGACGACATGGCCTGGCTGGTCGAGAACGACGACTTCGCCGGTCTGTGGGGCGACGGCTGGGTTCCGTTCCTGGGCAACATCTACGGCGACCATCTGTGCGTCGACACCGCCGGCGGTCCCGGCGGCGCACCCGGGCAGATCATCGAGTTCAAGGCCGAGGACCATCACCGTTACATCCGTTACCCCAGCCTCGAGGCATGGCTGGAGACCCTTGTCTCCGCCTTCGAGGCCGGTCTGTCCGGCGACGATTCCAACCCGGACGATCGGGAGGCGTACGAGGCGTTCGTCGCGCGACGCCATCCTGGATATCCCATCGCGAGAGCGATGACGTAGCAGACGCAGAATGATCACGTGTGGTTCTCATGCGATGGCGGACCCCACGTCCAGCCTGACGAAGGCGATGAGTGTCGTGCCGGATCCGTCGGTCAGAACCTGGGCGGTGGCGAGCTGGATGGCGTCGAGATTCGTTGGGTGAGCCGCCCGGCGCGACCCGCCGTCCTGTGAGGGCGGCGCCGATGACCCGCTATCGTTACGGCCGTCCGGTTCGTCCGGCGCCGACGCGGAGTCCGGGTCGGGACCGCCGACCGCGAGGAGTTACCTGTTGGCCGCGACGACGACGGCGGGCCCGTACGGAAAGGGCCGCGTGAGTGACGGCAGGTTGAGGGTTCAGGGCATCGGACCGCTCCGCGCCCACGTCGACGGCGAAGAGATCGAACTCGGCCCGCCCAAGCAGCGCGCAGCCTTCGCCGTGTTGGCCCTCTGCGCGGGGAAGACCGTTTCCCGGGGCGAACTCGTCGATCGGGTCTGGGGCGAGTCGGCTCCCGCCACGGCAGCCGGAAGCCTGCACACGTACGTCTCCGGGCTGCGCCGGGCGCTCGGGCCGACGAAGGACGTGTTGGCAAGCGACCGTACCGGCTACTGCCTGCGGCTCGACCGGGACAGTTTCGACGCCGCCCACGCCCACGATCTGGCCGAGCGGGCGCGGGCGGCCCGCGACACCCCGGATGCCCTGCACGCGTACGAGAAAGCCTTGGCGGTGTGGAACGCCGGGACCCTCCTCGCGGGGGTGCCGGGACCGTTCGTCGCGCGGGCCCGCGACCGCTTCGCCGAGCTGCGGCTGCAACTCCTGGTCGAGCACGCCGAGATCGCCGGTTTCGACGCGCTCCCCGACATGGTGGGCCGGCTGCTCGCCGAGGTACCCGCCCATCCCTTCGACGAGCGGCTCCGCGGCGTCCTTATGAGAGCGCTCCACCGCAGCGGACGCACCGCCGAGGCCCTGGCCCAGTACGAGAACCTGCGCCGCGCGCTGGCCGCCGACCTGGGCATCAGCCCGTCGCCGGCCATCCAGGACGTCTACGCCAAGATCCTGACCGACGACCGCCGAACCGAAGAGCGCCGTGCCGAAGAGCGTCGGGCCGACGAGCGCAGGGCAAACGAGCGCCGGGCCGACGAGCGCCGGACCGAGGAGCTGGTGCGGCCCGCCCAGCTGCCGCCGGACAACGACGCCTTCGTGGGGCGGACCGCCGAGCTGCTCACCGTGTTGCAGAGCTCCACCGGGGGCGGCGGGCCACGGCGGCGGATCGTCATGATCGTGGGCGTCGGGGGCATCGGGAAGACCGCGCTGGCGGTACGCGGCGGGCACATGCTGCGCGACGGCTACCCGGACGGGCAGATCTACATCAACCTCCGTGGGTTCGACCCGTCGCACGCCGCCCTGACGCCCGACGACGCCCTGCACCAGTTGCTCGCCTCCGTCGGCGTCCGGCACATCCCGAGCGGGCGCGAGGAGCGCGTCGCGCTGTGGCGCAGCCTGCTGGCCGACAAGCGCATGCTGCTGGTCCTCGACAACGCCAAGTCCGCCGACCAGGTCGAGGACCTGCTGCCCGGCGCCGGCACCTGCTTCGTCATCGTGACCAGCCGCAACCGTCTCTCGGGGCTGGCCGTCCGGCACGCCGCGCGCCGGATCCCGCTCGGGGCCCTGAGCGACCAGGAGTCGTTGAGCCTGCTCTGCACGGCGATCGGGGAGGACCGCGTTCGCGCCGAACCGGAACCCGCCCGCCGGCTCATGGCGCTCTGCGACCGGTCGCCGTTCGCCCTCCAGATCGCGGCTGAGCAGGTCGTGTCGACGGCGGGCGCGCGCATCGGGGACCTCGTGGGCCAGCTCGAGAACGTCCAGCACCGGCTGGACGGGCTGCAACTGGCAGACGACCCGCTCTGCTCCGTACGCGCCGTGCTGTCCTGGTCGTTCGCCGCGCTCGGCGAGGACGCGGCCTGGGCGTTCCGGCTCCTCGGCGTGTTCCCCGGCACGAGCGTGACCCGGCACACGGCGGCGGCCCTGTTCGGCCTCCCGGTGGGGTCCGCCGAGGTCCTGCTCGGCAGGCTCGGCGCGCTCTGCCTCCTGGAACAGGAGGGCGACCGGTTCACCATGCACGACCTCACCCGCGTGTACGCCGCCGAACTCTCCGGCAGGCTGACGCCGGGCGAGCGGCGCGACGCCCTGGCGCGGGTCCTGGCCTGGTACCGCGTCACGCTGTCGACGTGGGGCGGCAGCGGCAGCTCCCGCCGCGACGTGCCCGTCGAGCCGCCGCGCAGCGACGTCCCGCCGATCCGGTTCGAGGGCCAGCAGGACCGCCTGCGGTGGTGCGAGGCGGAACGGACGAACGTCGTCGCGCTCGTCCGGGCCGCGCACCCCGACGGGGAGCATGATTCGGCCTGGCACCTGACGTGCCTGATGTTCGACTACTTCTACGTGGCGGGCCAGCCGCTGGAGTGGCTGGACCTGCTGCGCGTGGCGATGCGTTCCGCCGAGGCGGCCGGCAACCACGTCGCCCGCGCGATCCTGTTCAACCACTGCAGCGTCGCGTACTCGCGGCTCGGGCAGAACGAGGTCGCGGTGCGGCAGCTGCACCGTGGGCTGGAGCTGCTCGACGACCCGGCCGACTGGAAGCACCGGATCAGCCTGCTCGGCAACCTGGCGTCGACGCTGCGCGAGGCGAAGGAGTACGACGCCGCGCGTGGCCCGGCCCGCGAGGCGTTGACGCTCGCGTACCGGGAGGGGATCGACTACTACGTGGCGGCGACGCACGACGTCCTCTGCGAGCTGAACGCCGAGACCGGGCGGTGGGAGGAGGCGATGCGGGACGGGCTGCCGGGCCTGGAGTACGCCCGCCGGTCCCACAACCACATCATCGAGGCCAACCTGCTGATCAACATCGGGCTGGCGCAGCACGGTCTCGGGCAGCAGGCCGCGGCCGAGGAGTCGTTCGGCGAGGCGCTGCGGATCAGCCAGGACGTCGGGGACCTCTACCACGAGGGACTCGCCCTGTTCGGGTTGGCGCGGGCGAGCGCTCCGGGCGGGGTCCCGGACGACGGCGTACGCGCGGAGACCGTCGCCGACCTCGCCCGCCGGGCCCTCGCGCGGCTGGAACAGTTGGACGCCGAGGAGGCGGCCGAGGTGCGCGCCTTCCTGGCGGGCCTGGAGATCTAGCCGGACGCCCGCTCGCGCTGCCAGATCAGCACCGCCTCGATCCGGGTGCGGGCGCCGAGCTTGGTGAAGATGCGGTTCACGTGGTTCTTCACGGTCTTCTGCTGGATCCGCAGCGACGCGGCGATGTCGGCGTTGCGCATCCCCCTGCTGATCGAGTCCATCACCTCGGCCTCGCGTGGCGACAGCGGCGGGTGCCCGTGCGCCCGCGACGGTGCGGCGACCGGGCCGCGTCCGCAGCCGGGCGCGGGGGCCGGTCGGCGGTCGCGCGGTACCAGCGCCAGGCGGTAGCGGGCCGTGGCCGGGCCCTGGTGCCGGGTGCGCTTTCCGGCCAGCCCGTTCAGGGCGTCGGCGAGCGCACCCGTCGCCGGCGGGGCGCCGCCGCCCGGGGTGACGACCACGTCGACCGAGGGCAGGCCGTCGATCTCCACGTTCAGGCCCTTACGGGCGAACTCGCGGCGGATGTGGGCGAGGATCTCCGGGCTGGAGATCGCGATGCGTACCCGGCCACCGGCCGCCCCCGGCTTCCCGGGAATCGTGATCATGACGCTCAGTCTGGTGCAGCCCGCTTCACGATCGCTTCACGTCCGCTCCACACGGCTGCTCCGGACGCCCCGGCGCTGCCCGAACATTCCGGCGGCGGGCGACCGGCGGCAGGCGACCGGCGGCGGGCGGCGGGCGGCAGGGCTACGGGCGCAGCCGCACCGGGTCGGCCAGGATGCCCGTGTCGACGGTTCCGTCCATGCCGATGGTGAACCGCCAGGTCGCGTCCTCGGCGCCGACGGCCACCACGGACCAGCGTCGTACCGGCTCGGCCAGCAGCCGTTCGACCTGGTAGGCGTCGCGGCCCGCGGGCGGGCCGGCGAACAGCAGGACCCCGCCCTCCGGCGCGTCCAGCACGGGCACCGCCTCGACCAGCCGCGACACGTCCAGCCCGGCGAAGTCGGGCTCGGGCTCGAAGCCGACCCGGACGACCCGGATGCCGGTCGACCACGGCCCGGTGGTGAGCCGCCGCGACCACGACCGGACGAGGCTGTGGGCCAGCGCGAGGTCGCCGCCGACACCGACGATCCCGTCCGCCCGCGCGAGGTTGAGCAGCAGCCGCCCGCCCTCGGTCACGCCGAGCGACACGAGCAGCGGGAGCGGGTCCGGCAGCCGGTCGTCCACCGCCGCGTGCGCCAACCACCGCAGGGAGGCCTGCCACGTACGGCCGTGGTCCCCGGCCGTCCACCCGGGCGGCGGGGCCTCGTCGGGGGTGGTCAGCCGCAGTACGACGGCCTCCGGGCCCAGGAGCACGGCGCCGACCGCGGGGACGGGGCGCTGCCGCTCGGCGCACCCGGTGGCGAGGACGCGTACCGCCCGGTCGACCGTCCAGGCGCCGGCCCGCTCGTGGGCGGCCGGCTCGGGCGAGCGGCGGTCACCGGGGGAACGTCCCAGCCAGGTCATCGTCCACTCCTCGTTCTCGGGCCCTGGAATCGTCGGTGGCGCGCCGGCGGCTGTCAACGAGGGCGCTGGGCCCAGGGACCCAGGACGGGGACTCCGCTCTGGACTGTGACCGCGCCTGGTTCCTACGTTGGTCCGCGTTGCCGAGCGCGGGCCGGGCGGGCAGCTCGTGCTCGCACCATTCGAAGGGACGACCCCATGGCGAACCTCAACATCACCTACACGGAGATGTCGGACAGCGCGACCCGGATGCGCAACAACAAGAACGAGATCGACTCCCGGCTGACCGAGTGCAAGTCGATCGTGGACAACCTGACCGCCTCGGGCTTCGTCACCGACCAGGCGTCCGGCAGGTTCGACGAGGTGCACACCGAGTTCGTCAACGCCGCCGGCCAGGTCATGGACACCCTCGACCAGCTCTCCGAGTGGCTCGACAAGGCCGTCCAGGCGCTGCGCGACATGGACACCCAGCTCGCCGGCTCGCTGAACAAGTAATCAGGGGTACGCCGTGCGCATGCTGATCACCCTGGCGTCCCCGCAGGCGTGGTCGGCCGACGTGGTCGTGGACGCCGACCCCGCCACCCCGGTGCGGGACATCGTCAAGAACCTGCTGGACAACCTCGACCCGTCGTACCGCCCGCACGGTCCCGTCCCCGACGCCGGGCTGGTCCACCTCGACGACCGGCTGCTCGATCCCGACCTGCCGCTGTCCGCCAGCGGTGTGCACGACGGTTCGGTGCTGTGGCTCGGCGGGCCGGGCCCGGCTCCGTACACCACCGGCGGCCTGGTGACGATCCGGGCCGTCGTCGGTGTCGGCGCCGGGCGGGTCTGGTCGCTCGGCCCGGGCGAGCACCGCGTCGGCTCGTCGGCGACCTGCGCCGTACGCCTGGGCGACGACGTGGCGCCGGTGGCGGCCGTCGTCCGGGTCACCTTCGACGCCGAGGTGCACGTCCGGGGCCTCGCCGACGACCTGCTGCTGGACCGCGAGGCGCTGCCCGGCGAGGAGGTCACCTGGCGGGAGACGGCACAGCTCGCCGCCGGCGGTACGGTCCTGGAGGCGCACCCGGTGCGCTGCCCCGACGCGGTCGTCGAGCCGTCGCCGGAGAGCGAGTACCTCGACTACAACCGCCCGCCGCGGCTGCTTCCGCCGATCCGGCCGGACAAGTTCCGCATCCCCGCCGCGCCGAAGGCGCCGCACACCAACGCCCTGCCCTGGCTGGCGGCCGCGGTGCCGGCGGTGTTCGGCGGCGTCATGGCGCTCGTGCTGCGCAACCCGATGTACCTGATGTTCGCGGCGATGTCGCCGCTGATGGTCGTCGCCAACTGGTACTCCTCCCGGCGGCAGGGCAGCCGCAGCCACCGCAGCCAGCTGGCCGAGCACGAGGAACGGGTCGCCGCGATCGAGGCCGAGATCAGCGAGACGCTGGTGCTGGAGCGCTACGACCGCCGCGTCAGCGCCCCGGACCCGGCCGAGTTGCTGATCGTCGCGACGGGCCCGCGGGCCCGGCTCTGGGAGCGCCGCCGTACCGATCCCGATCATCTCGTGGTCCGGGTCGGCACCGCCGACCTGCCCAGCGCGATCAGCGTCGAGGCGGAGGGCGTCGGCCGCCGGGTGGAGACCCGGCTGCTGTACGACGTTCCGGTCGCCTTCTCCATCGTGCAGGCCGGCGTCGTCGGCATCGCCGGCCGCGACGAGTGGCCGCGTCGCCTGGCCCGCTGGCTGACCGGGCAGCTCGCCGTCATGCAGAGCCCCCGTGACGTGCAGCTCTACGTGCTCACCGACCCGGCGGGCGGCACGCTGTGGGAGTGGGCCGCCTGGCTGCCGCACACCCGGCCGTCCCTCGGGCAGCAGACCCTCACCCTGCTCGGCACGGACGCCGAGACGAGCGCCCGCCGCATCGCCGAGCTGATCGAGCTGATCGAGGCCCGGCGGCAGGCCCGCCTGAACGCCGGCTCCCACGCCGTGACGAACGACCCCGACGTGGTCGTCGTCCTGGACGGCGCCCGGCGGCTGCGCGCGTTGCCCGGCGTCGTCTCCATCCTGCTCGCCGGCCCGGCCGTCGGCGTCTACTTCATCTGCGTCGACACCGACGAGCGCACCCTGCCGGAGGAGTGCACGACAGTGGTCGTCGGCGGGGACGGGCTGCCCACCACGCTGCGCCAGCAACGGGCCGCGCAGATCGACGGCATCCGGGTCGACGAGGTGATCGACGACTGGTTCGCCACCACGGGCCGCCGGCTCGCGCCGGTGCGCGACGTGAGCGACAGCCACGGCGAGGCCGCGCTGCCGCCCGCCGCGCGCCTGCTCGAGGTGCTGAACCTCCAGGACCCGTCGGTGGCCGCGATCAGCGCCCGGTGGACCACCTCGCCGCGCAGCACCCGCGCGGTGGTCGGCTACACCCTGGACGGCCCGTTCGCGCTCGACCTCGTCCACCACGGACCGCACGGTCTCGTCGCCGGCACCACCGGCTCCGGCAAGTCGGAGTTCCTCCAGACGGTGGTGGCCTCGCTCGCCGTCGCGAACCGCCCCGACGCCATGAACTTCGTGCTCGTCGACTACAAGGGCGGCGCCGCGTTCAAGGACTGCGTCGACCTGCCACACACCGTCGGCATGGTGACCGACCTCGACACCCACCTGGTCGAGCGCGCCCTCACCTCGCTCGCCGCGGAGCTGACCCACCGCGAGCACCTGCTCGCCGCGGTCGGCGCCAAGGACCTGGAGGACTACCTCGACTACGCCACCCGCCGGCCGGTGCCGGAGCCGATCCCGCGCCTGCTCATCGTCATCGACGAGTTCGCCTCGATGGCGCGGGAGCTGCCCGACTTCGTGACCGGCCTGGTCAACGTGGCCCAGCGGGGCCGCTCGCTGGGCATCCACCTGATCCTGGCCACCCAGCGCCCGTCCGGCGTGGTGTCCGCGGAGATCCGCGCCAACACCAACCTGCGGGTCGCGCTGCGGGTGACCGACGCGGGGGAGAGCGCCGACGTCATCGACGCCCGCGAGGCGGCGAGCATCTCCGCCGCGCACCCCGGCCGCGCCTACGCCCGGCTCGGTCACAGCTCGCTCATCCCGTTCCAGACCGGCCGGGTCGGTGGCCGCCGTCCGCAGCAGGACCCGGCCCACGCCGTGGCCGCGCCGTTCCTGCATCCCGTGGGCTGGCTCGACCTGGGCCGCCCGGTGCCGCAGCGCCCGCGGGCCGCGGCAGAGACCGACGAGGCCACCGACCTGTCGGTGCTGGTGGCGGCGATCCGGCAGACGAGCGACATGCTGGGCGTGCCGGCGCAGCGGCGCCCCTGGCTGCCGCCGCTGCCGACCGCGCCGGTCGTGGAGCTGCCCACCGAGCCGCTGCGCGACGGGCGGGGGGAGCCGTCGTTCGCCTGGGCCGTGCAGGACCTGCCGCGCACCCAGCAGCAGGTGCCGCTGACCATCGACCTGTCCACGTTCGGCCACCTGCACATCGTCGGCGCCCCCCGGTCGGGCCGGTCGCAAGCGCTGCGCACGATCGCCACCGCGGCGGCCGCCGCGACGAGCGTGGCGGACCTGCACCTGTACGGGCTGGACTGCGGCAACGGGGCACTGCTGCCGATCACCCGGTTCCCGCACTGCGGGGCGGTCGTGCAGCGGGCGGACACCGAGCGCGCCAGCCGCCTGCTGCACCGCCTGCACGCGGAGGTGCTGCGCCGCCAGCGCGTACTGGGCGAGGGCGGGTTCGCCGACCTGACCGAGCAGCGCGCGGCCAGCCCCGCCGACAAGCGCCTGCCGCACATCCTCCTGCTGCTCGACCGCTGGGAGGGGTTCATGGGCACCCTCAGCGAACACGACGGCGGGGCGCTGACCGACCTCGTGCACACCCTGATGCGGGAGGGCGCCAGCGCCGGCGTACACCTGGTCGTGGCCGGTGACCACATGCTGCTCAGCGGCCGGATCAGCTCCCTGTGCGAGGACAAGCTGGTGTTGCGACTCTCGGACCGCACCGACGCCACCCTGGCCGGGCTGAACCCCCGCAAGATCCCGGAGAGCATGCCGCCGGGGCGCGGCTACCGCGCGGTCAGCGCGATCGAGGTGCAGGTCGCCCTGGTGGCCGCCGACCCGGCGGGCCCGGCCCAGGTCGCCGCGATGCACGCGCTCGCCGCGACGCTGACCGAGCGCGAGGCGGCGGTGCCGAAGGCGCAGCGTCCCGCCCGGATCGCGGTGCTGCCCAGCAGGTTGACGCTCGACCAGGCGTGGGAGTTCGTCGGCACGCCGGCTCCGATGTGGGCGCTGCTGGGCGTCGGCGGCGACGAACTGGAGCCGGTGGGCGCCGACCTGCTCGGCGATCAGCCGACCTTCCTGATCGCCGGTCCATCCCGGTCCGGGCGCAGCACCGCGCTCGCCGTGATGGCGGAGTCGCTGCTGCGCTCCGGCACCGAGCTGGTCATCGGCGCCCCGATGCGGTCGCCGCTGCGGGACCTCGACGGGCGTTCCGGCGTCCGGGGGGTCCTCACCGGCGACAGCCCGGCCGAGGAGGAGTTCGTCGCCCTCGTCGACCCCGGCGACGGCCCCGTCGCCCTGCTGGTCGACGACGCCGAGGTGTGGCGGGACGTGCCCGCCCGGGACTGGCTGCGCCAGTTGGTACGCCGTGCCGCCGGGAGCCGGCGGGCGGTCGTCATCGCCGGTGACGTCGCGTCGGTGGCCATGGGCTTCTCCGGCTGGCAGGTCGAGGTCAAGAAGAACCGGCGCGGCGCGCTGCTGTCCCCGCCGACGCTCAGCGCGGGCGACCTGGTCGGGGTCCGCCTGGGCCGGGCCGCGCTGGCCGACCGGGTGGTGCCCGGCGTCGCCCGGGTGCACCTGGGCGACGGCGAACTCCAGACCGTCCAGATACCTCTGCTCGAGGCGGAACCCGAGAGGGAACGGTGATGTGATGGCCGACATCGTGGTGAAGGACCTGGCGGGTCTGGTCCGGGACCTGAACGAACTGATCAGCCAGTTCGAGGGGGCGCTGGACTTCCAGAACGACTACAAGGGCCAGTGGGGGCAGCACAACGCCAACCTGTCGATGGGCGACTTCGCCCACAACTGGGTCCACCGCCGGGACAAGATGGTCAAGGCGATGAAGGAGTTCCGCGGGAAGATCGAGGCGGCCGAGGAGAACTGGGCCGACGCGGAGCGCCAGTTGGCCGAGTCCCTCAGGAAGAAGCAGCCGTGAGCGACGGGCGGCTGAAGACCCTCAGCCGGGCCGACACCGAGGAGATCCACGCGGCCCAGAAGCGGTACGCGCACATCGCCACCACCATCGACGACGCGATCGCCAAGCTCGCCAAGATCGTCGACGCGGGCAGCGACGGGCTGCGGGGCAAGTACGTCGAGCCGCTCAAGGAGGACGCCGAGAAGATCAAGGACAAGCTCGCCAAGGCGGCCGTGCGGTACGAGGACGTCGCCACCGAGATCGGCAGGTACGAGCCCGAACTCGAACGCGCCAAGACCGAGGTCGCCGCCGCCCAGCGCGACGAGGGCGAGGCGGAGCACGCCGAGTCCCGGGCGAAGGCCATGCCGGACCCGCAGGAGGGCCCCGACGGCACGATCGGGCCGGAGGAGCAGCAGAAGGGCGCCGACAAGCAGCGCGCCAAGGACGAGGCGGCGGCGCAGCTGACCGCCGCGAAGAACCGGCTGACGGGCGCGCTGGACGCCCTCGACGTGGCCGGCAAGCGCTTCGGCGACGCGGTCAACTGCAACCGGTACGACGACGGACTGACCGACTCCACGAGCGACAAGATCAAGGCCGTCTTCAGCATCATCAGCAAGGTCTTCGGGATCCTCGGCATGATCCTGACCGCGTTCGCCCTCCTGCTGCCCGGGGTGAACCTGCTCGTGATCGCCGGCATAGCCGCCGGCGCCGTCGCGCTGATAGCCGACAGCGTGCTGCTGGCGTACGGGGAGGGGACCGCGCTCGACGTCGCCTTCGGGGCGTTCGCGCTCTTCCTCGGCGGCGTCGGCCTCGCCCTCGCCAAGTTCGGCAAGCAGATCGGGAACGTCACGAAGCTGCTGGGGTCGTTCAAGTTCAAGCCGGGCGTCTGGGGACCGGGCGGCCCGATCCCGCTGCCCAACTGGGGGCAGATCATCACCTCGGCCCCCCGACCAGGGTTCTTCAGCCTGGACTGGGCCAACCTCAAGGGCGCCGGGTCGGTCTGGGCGAACCTCTTCAGGACCGGCAACTTCCGCCAGTTCGTCTTCGACTTCAAGTCCAAGCTCCTGGGCATCAGCGGCTTCAAGGACCTCGTCGGCCTCTTCACCGGGGGCGCGAAGCTCAAGCCGGTGTGGTTGATCTGGGCCGGGTCGAACATCTTCTTCAGCATCGGCGCCGGCCTGGCCTTCGCGGGTGGCCGCCAGACCGAGGTGATCGACGACGTCGGAGGCCAGGACGATGACGAGTGAGCCCGACGTCGAGGTGTCGTGGTTCTGGGACTGGGTGCCGGCCGCCGGGGGCGACGACACGCAGCGGCAGCGGTGGACCGGGTACGTGGCGGGCCTCGTCGACGCCTGGGCGGGCGAGAAGGTCGCCGCCGCGCGCGCCGACTGGCCCGCCGACGCCCCGGAGGAGTTCCCCTTCACGGCCGGCGAACTGGGCGAGGCGGTGGCGCACGACCTGCTGGCGCGCGCCGACGCCCTGGCCGGCAACTCCCGCCTGCTCTGGGGCGCGGCGTTCACCGGCGAGAAGGTGCGCTGGATGCCCCTGCTCGTCGTCGCCGAGTTCCTGCGGGCCCGCGCCGACGACCCGGCCTACCTGTTGGCCGAGGTCGGCGCCGAAGGGCTCGACGGGGACGTCCGGGAGCCGACGGTGGACTACGTGAGCACCGAGCGCGGTGACGGCGTCCGGGTGTTCGCGCTGGCCGGCTCCGAGGAGGAGGGGGCGTACGGCCGCCTCGACGCGGCGCTGCGCCTGGAGGCGGAGGTCGACGTGGACGTCCTGCTCCGGACCCGGGTCTTCGGCCTGGAGCAGATGGCGGCGATCGGCCACGGGATCGAGGCGCTGATGCACATGATCGCCGGACAGAGTGCCGAGCTGCGGTTCGACCTCGCGGCCGGGCGGGCACTCTCGTGATCGATTTTCAGCTCGCCGTGCCCGACGGTTGGGTGCACATCCCCACCACTCCCGAGACGGCCCGGCTCCGGACCCGGATCATCGACGAGATCATCCGGCACCACCTGCCCGACTCGCTGCCCCGGGACAAGGCGGGCCCGTGGCGGCGGATGCTGCGCCGGGAACTCACCGAGGCGACCGACGAGGCCGGCCGGCAGGGTGCGCGGGCGGTCGTGATGCCGCTGGCGGAGTTCAACG
Source organism: Micromonospora sp. NPDC049048 (assembly GCF_043197615.1). Classification (NCBI taxonomy): domain Bacteria; kingdom Bacillati; phylum Actinomycetota; class Actinomycetes; order Micromonosporales; family Micromonosporaceae; genus Micromonospora; species Micromonospora sp. NPDC049048. The sequence continues at coordinate 172,316 of NZ_JBICTM010000003.1, forward strand.
GCGTACGCCTGCCCGGCACGCTGGTGCTGACCGTCATCGAGGACCCGGACGACCCGCAGGACCCGAAGGCGCTGCTGGACTCGATCGTCGCCGACGCCGGTGCCGAGGGGATGCTCCTGGAGGTCGGCGGCTGCCCGGCCGCCCGGGTCCGCACGGTCATCGAGAGCGACCGCATCGGGCGTGCGGCACCGTCCGTGCGGGTCAACTACTACGTGGCAGCCCCCGACGCCCCCGGGGTCTGGGGACTGCTGAGCTTCACCGTCCTGACCGACGGCGACGTCGAGGACGAGCTGGTGCAGGCGATCGTCCTGCTGTTCGACGCGGTGGTCGGCACCCTGCGCTGGGCCGACCGCGTCGACGTACCCACCGAGGACGAGGTGCTCGCACGGGTGTTCACCGACTGATGGAAGGAAAGCGGTACCAGATGTTCGGGATGCCGAAGTTGCGTCGCCCGGTGGTCCTGGGCATCGCCCTGGCCCTGGTCGTCCTGCTCGGGGCCGGCGCGTTCGCGGCGCGGCAGGTGGCCAACGCGGCCGAGCCGCTGGAGGGCAACCGGGTCGCCGCGTCCGACGTGCGGATCCTCGTACGCGCGGCGTCCTCCTGCCCGGCGCTCACCCCGGCCCGGCTGGCCGGTCAGGTCATGGTCGCCTCCAACTTCCGCGACGAGCCGGTGGCCGAGATGCGCAAGGGCGGTGCGACCGGGATCGCCGCGCTGACCCCCGAGCAGTGGCAGAGGTACGCGCCGTGGACCGGTGCCGACCCGTCCGACCGCGAGGCCGGCATCACGGCCCTCGCGCACGGCATGTGCCAGCTGGTCGGCCAGTCCCGGGCGCTGAAGATCGACGAGGACCCCTGGCGGGTCGCGCTGGCGGCGCACCGGCTCGGCATGGACCAGGTGATCGCGGCCGGCGCCGTCCCGTCCGGGGCGCGCGACTACGTGGACGCCGTCGACCGGTACGCCAGCTGGTACGCCCTGCAACCCGCCTTCGGCGGCGTTCCGGCGGCCCCGGCCAGCACGGGCCCGGCTGTCGGCGGCGCGGTGGTCCCGGTGCCCGAGCCGTACGTGGCCGCCGTCACCGCCGCCGGGAAGGTCTGCCCCGAGATGCCGCCGGACCGGATCGCGGCGCAGATCATGGCGACGTCCGGCTTCGACCCCGACAAGCTCGGTCCCGCCGGCGAACAGGGCATCGCGCAGTTCCTGCCCCGGGTCTGGACGACCACCGGGAAGTCGGCCGCGAAGCGTACGCCGTGGGACCCGTCGGTCGCGATCCCCGCGCTCGGCCGCACGATGTGCAAGCTGGTCGAGAAGTCCGGCGGCCAGTACCCGGCAGCCCTGGCCGCCTTCACCGGTGACCGCGAGCGCGCCACCCCGCTCGCCGAGATCGTGGCGAAGACGCAGGCGGAGTACGCCAAGGACACGCGCCTCCAGGCGCCCAGGGCCCTCCCCGTCGACAAGCCGTCGGCGTCCGCCACCCCGACCCCGGACCCGGCCGCCGGCACCAAGGCCCCGCAGGGCGACCAGCCGCCGGTCAAGGCGGTCGCGGGCGACGGGCCGGGCAACAGCTACGGGCCGTACTTCATCTACAACCTCCGTTACAAGGTCTGCGTCGACGTGCCGAACTTCGGTCCGGGCCGGTCCGAGGGCCCGGTGGGCCAGTTCGAGTGCGCCAGGAACCGGGACGACAACCAGCAGTGGACGTTCGAGCCGCGCGGCGTCGACAGCTCCGGTGGCTACCAGCTGTACTGGATCCGCAACATCGACGACCGGCTCTGCATCGATCTCCCCGGCAGCGGGAAGGTCGAGGCCAACACCGCCGTGCAGCAGTACGAGTGCCGCGACCACGACAACCAGTACTTCCGGCTGGAGCCGAAGCGCGACTCCGGCGGGTTGCAGTACTACTGGCTGCGCGCCACGAAGTCCGGCATGTGCCTCGACATCCCCAGCCAGGGCAACGCGGACCCCAAGGCGCCGCTGACGCTCTTTCCGTGCAGCTCCGGCGACGACCACGAGTGGGCGCTCGTCAAGAAGTTCGACTGATGAGGTGCCGAGGACGATGATGCTCCGTCGAGCCGTACTGACGGCCACGCTGGTGGCCGCCGTGACCGGCGTGGTCACGGTCCCCGCCGGGGCGGCCCCGCCGCCGGGCGCCGCCGCCAACCAGTTCTATTACACCGTGACCTCCTCCTACCAGGGCGCGCCCGAGAACCTCTGGGAGATCTCGGCCCGCTTCCTCGGCGACGCCGGCCGGGCGGGGGAGATCCTCGACCTCAACGCGGGCCGCGTCCAGCCGGACGGCGGTCGCCTCTCGGATCCGAGTCGCCTGCGGGCCGGCTGGCACCTGGTCCTGCCGTGGGACGCGGTGGGCACCGGGCTGCGCCACGGCCCGCTCCCGACGGCCGACGGGAAGTCCTCGGCCTGCCCCCGCGAGGAAGCCGTCGCGGCCACGGCCGCGTGGGGCCAGACCCTGCTGGCGCCGAACCGGGCCTGGCCCGAGGCGGACGGCTCGGGCGTCAGGGTCGCGGTGATCGGCTCCGGCGTGGACGGCTCCGCCCCCGAACTGGCCGGCCGGGTCTCCACGGGCACCGACGTCGCCGCCGGCACCGGCCGCGCCGACACCGGCTGCGAGGGCGCCGGCACCGCCCTGGCGGGAATCGTCGCCGGCGACGACGGTGCCGACGGCAGGAACTTCGGCGTGGCCCCGGCGGCCCGCATCGTGCCGATCAGGGCGGGGACCGAGGCCCGCACCGCGGCGACCGCCGTCGACGTCGCGACCGGGTCCGGCGCCCAGGTCGTCCTGATCGACGCCGGCGTCGACGCCACCGACCCCGCGATCCGCGCCGCCGTCAGCGACGCGATCGGGCGCAACGTCGTGGTGGTGGTGCCGGCGACGGCCGGCGTCGCCCCGATGGACGGCCTGCTGCGGGTCGGTGCCCTCGGAGCCGACCGGCAACCGGCCGGGAACCAGCCCGACGACGCGGTCGACCTGCTGGCGCCCGGCGTCGACGTGGCGAGCATCGGTCGCACCGGCACCGGCGCCGAGTACGCGGCCGCTTTCGTGGCCGGCACCGTCGCCCTGGTCCGCTCGGCCCACCCCACGCTGCACGCCGCCGACGTGACCAGGCAGGTGCGGGACACCGCCGCCCAGCGCCTGGTCGACCCGGTCGCCGCCGTCACGACACCGCTGCCCGGCGGAGTGGGCGTGAACGCCGAGGTCGAGACGCCGTCCAGCGGCCTGGGGACGCTGAGCCGGGTGCTGACCTGGGTCGCGGTCGGCCTGGCCGTCGTGGTGCTCCTGGCGTACCTGCTGCCGCCTCCGGTCCGCGCGCTGGGCGCAGCCGTGGCCCGCCGCCGGGCGCGGCGGCAGGCGTTGGCGGCCCGGGCCCGGATCACCGACGACGACGGCGACGACCCGTTCTGGGACCGTCCGGCCGGTCAGCCGGCCCACGACCGGGCGAGCGGGGTCGGCGGCGCGGCGCGGTGACGTCGCGACCTGTCCGCCGTGGCGTCGCCACCCGGCGCGCAGCTCCGTGGCGTCCGCCCCGGCTCGGTGATCATCCGTGCGACGGCACCGCGCTGCCACCGCCGAACTGCCACCAGTTCACGTTGAACAGGTAGCCGCTGCCGCCGGTGAAGCGCAGGTAGAGGTCGCGCGTACCGGTGGCTCCGCCCACCGCGCAGGTGGTGCTCGTCCAGTTCTGCCAGCCTCCGGTGCCGCCCACGGTGCAGGTGCCGACGACCGGGCCGTTCGTACCGTCCAGTCGCAGTTCGATCCGACCGCCACCGGTGTTGGAGGCGACCCGTGCGGTGAAGGACGTGGCACCGGACCCGAAGGCGACGCCCCTCACCTTGATGTGGTCGCCGTTCTCGATGTATCCGACGTTCACGCCGCCCTCGCTGGACGGCTCGGTCTCGATGCCGGAGCCCCAGGCGATGGTCTCGGCTTCCTGCCGGACGTACGGGTTGAGCGTGCCGATCTGGGGAGGGCCGGCGGCGGTCATGTTGATCGTGGGAAGGGTGCCGTCGGAGTTGTAGGCGAACCGCTCCACGGCGACGGAGCGGGTGTAGCCGCCACCGCCGGGCAGCGCGCCGTTGTGGTAGAAGAAGTACGACCCGCCGTTGAAGTCGATGACACCGGGGTGGTTGGTGAAGCTGCTGCCCTGCCTGGGCATGACGGTCCCGCGGTACGTCCACGGTCCCGTGGGACCGGGCGCGGTCGAGTAGGCGATGAATTCGGAGCAGCACTGGGCCGCGAACACGTTGTAGTAGAGGCCGTTGCGCTTGTAGACCCAGGGGCCTTCCTCATAGAGGGTCGGGCGGCTGGGGTTGCCGGTGCGGGTGCCGAAACCGGCGGTCGTGAGTGGGATCTGCGTCGGGCCGCCGGAGAACGAGATCATGTCGGGGTTGAGCCGGACGTACCACAGGTTCGGGTTGCCCCAGTACAGATACGCCTGCCCGTTGTCGTCGATGAGGGCGTGCGGGTCGATCTCGCCGTTGCCGACCAGTGGACGACCGAGCGCGTCCCGGAACGGACCGGTCGGGCTCTCCGCCACGCCGACTCCGATGACCATCTGCCCGTTCGAGCGCTGGCGCACCGGCACGTACCAGTAGAACTTCCCGTTGCGGGGTACGACGTGGCCGGCCCACGCGTTCGCGTCCGCCCAGGCGAAGGTCGCGAGGCTCATGGGTACGCCGTGATCGGTCCAGTTGACCATGTCGGCGGACGAGTACACCCGCCACTCCCGCATCGTGAAGTACGTCGACCCGTCCTCGTCGTGTCCGGTGTAGACGTAGACCCGGCCGTTGTGCACGATCGGTGCCGGATCGGCGGTGTAGATGTTCTGGACGATCGGGTTGTCGGCCTGTGCGGTGCCCGGCAGCAGGGCGACCGCGCAGGCGAGGCTCGCGATGGCGGCGATCGAGCGGCGGAGCCCTTTACGGGCCCGTGGCGCAACTTCCAGTTTCACGACGTGCTCCCCAGGATTGTCCAGCGGTGGTCGACGGTCGCGGTCACACCCGGCTCCACCGCTGGTTGGTGTTGCCGTGGCAGGACCAGAGGATGACCGCCGTGCCGTTGGCCGTGCCGCCGTTGTTGACGTCGAGACAGAGCGACGGGAAGCGGACGTTGCTCACGGTGCCGTTGCCGTTCGACGTCCATTGCTGGTTGGTGCCGCCGTTGCAGTCCCAGATCTGCACCCGGGTGCCGTTGGTGGCGTTCGTCGGGACGTCCAGGCACTTGCCGAGGATCCGCAGCGTCTGGCCGTTCTGACTGATCTGCTGGTTGGGGTTGCCGTGGCAGTCCCAGATCAGGGTTCCGGTGCCGTTGGCCGTCTGGGAGTTGTCCAGGTCGAGGCACCGACCGGCTGACTCGCTGCGGAGCCGGAACGTGGTGGGGGGCGGGGGGTCGGTGGTGCCGCCGCCGCTGACCCGGTACACGACGGTGCCGTGCGCCGGAACGCTCGCAGAGATGCCTCCGGCCGTCGTCGAGGTGCCGTTCGTCCACGCGTCGAGCAGGGTGAACGAGTTGCCGGTCTTGCCGATCGCCGCCGCGGTCGTGGAGATCGTCGTGGTCGTGCCGCCCTGGTTGAGCAGCGCGACCGCGACATCTCCGTTGGCCAGCCGCTTGGCCAGGACACGCCGGGTGCCGTCGTGGGAGACCTGGACCGCCTGGAGGCCGAGCGGGTCCTGGTTGACGGCGACCAGGTTCTGGTTCTTGAGGATGGCCATCGTGGCCGAACTGGGCGAACGCAGGTCGTTGCCCATCATGAGCGGCGCCGACATGATCGACCAGAGCGCGAAGTGGCTGCGCATCTCGGTGTCGGTCATGCCGCCGTTGCCGACCTCCAGCATGTCCGGGTCGTTGAAGCCGCCCGGTGCGGCGTAGCCGGCCAGCGGCACGTTGACGTCGACGATGTTCTGGATGCCCATCGGGTAGCCGTTGCTCTGGCCGGTGTTCCACGCGTTGGTGATGTCCTCGGTGGTCCGCCAGAGGTTTGCCACGTCGCTCCAGTCGCGCTGCGGCCCGGTCTTCTCGTGGATGCTGTTCGGGTTGATGCTGTAGACGATCGGCCGGCCGGTGGCCGCCAGGGCGTCGCGCATGATGCCGAACCTGGCGACCTGGTCGTTGATGGTGCCGGTGGGGGAGCACCAGTCGTACTTCAGGTAGTCCACGCCCCAGGCGGCGAACTGTCGGGCGTCCTGGTACTCGTGGCCGAGGCTGCCGGTGGAGCCGGGGAAGGCGTCGAAGTACTGGGCGCAGGTTTGGTCGAGCGGCGCCTGGTAGATGCCGAACAGCAGACCGCGTGCGTGCAGGTAGTCGCCGAGGGCCTTCATCCCGCTCGGAAAGCGCTGCGGGTGGGCTTGCAGGTTGCCCTGGGCGTCCCGGTCCGGGTTGAACCAGCAGTCGTCGACGACGACGTACCTGTACCCGAGGTCGCGCAGCCCGTTGGCGACGATCGCGTCGGCCGTCTGGCGGATGAGTGTCTCGTTGATGTTGCAGCCGAAGGTGTTCCAGGTGTTCCAGCCCATCGGCGGTGTGCGGGCGACGCCGTTGTCCAGCGCCTGCGCCGGTCGTGGTGTGACCACACCGCCGCCGACGGCGGCCGCGACCGCCACGGCGCCCAGGACGGCGGCCAGCCATCTCCTTGGTCCGGACATGTGTTCTCCTTGTGGGAATGGGTCGGGGGCGCCGGTCGGTGGCGACCGGCCGGAACGGCGGGGCCGCCGGCGGGACGAGCGTCGTGACCGCCGGGCGTGCCCTCGTCACGGCCGGCCGGTCAGGGGCTGGCGCACGTGAGGGTCGGGGCTGCGCCCGACCCACTGGCGAGGAAGCCGAAGACGGTGGAGCCGTTGGCGCCGACCGCGCCGTTCCAGGAGACGTTCCTGACGGCGTAGTTCGATCCGGCGCCGGAGAGCGTGCCGTTCCACAGTTGGGTCACGGCGGTGCCACCGGGGAAGCCCATGCCGACGGTCCAGCCGTTGAGGGCCGTGGTCCCGGCGTGGACGGTGACCTCGCCCTGGAAGCCGCCCGGCCAGGAGCCGACCTGCCGGTAGCTCGCCGAGCAGGCGCCGCTGGGCGGCGGGCTCGTCGGCGGCGCGGTGGTGGCCGGGGGCGGGGTGGTCGGCGGCGGTCCGGTGATGCCGAAGAACGCGATCGCGGCCGCGGCCATACCGCCCGAGGGAAGGCTGTGGCCGGCCCCCTGGATGCTGTACGCCTCGACCGCGACTCCGGAGGCGCTGGCGTAGCGACGGCGGTTCCAGCCGGGCTGTGGGGTGTCCGTGGACGTCGGCGTCTGGCTGAGGCCGAACACGTCGGTCCACTGCTCGATCGACTCCTGCAGCAACTGGTACGGCACGAGGGTGTCGTTGGTGCCGTGCCACAGTTGCACCCGGGGTCGGACGCCGCTGTAGCCGGGATAGGCCTGCCGCACGGCGTCGCCCCACTGCTGCGGGGTGCGGTCCATGCTTCCGCCGGTGCACCTGCTGGCTCCTGGCGGGTAGTCGGCCGCGTTGGCGAAGCAGTTGAAGGGCACGCCCATGAAGGCGGCGCCGGCCTTGAACACGTCCGGGTAGAGGGCGAGCATGTGGTTGGTCATCATGCCGCCGGACGAGCTGCCGGTGGCGTAGACCCGGTTCGGGTCACCGCCGTACTGCCGCTGGGCGTAGGTCACCATCGAGATGATCGAGACCGGATCACTGCCGCCGCCGCGCTGCTTGGCCGCCTCCGACCAGGTGTCGAAGCAGTTTCCGAAGCCGGCCTGCTGGGTCGCGCTCGGATAGATGACGATGAAGCCGTGCCGGTCGGCCACCGAGGCGAACTCGCTGCTCGAATGGAAGGCCGGGCCGGAGCCGCCGCAGCCGTGCATGGCGACCACGATCGCCGGATCGGCCGGGCGTACGTCGGGCACGTAGATGTGCATCAGCATGCCGCCCGGGTTGTCGCCGAAGTTGGTGACCTGGGTCAACGAGGCTGCCGACGCCGGTCGGGTGAGGGCGGGTGCCGCCAGTGCCAGACCGGCCGCCATGAGGGCGGTGGCGAGGCCGGCGGTGAGCCGTCGATAGAGTTTCACGCGCTGTACTCCCTTCGTGATTCGTGCACTGGGGCGCCGCCGCCGGGTCCTGCGGAGGGACGGCGCCCGACGCGACGGGCGCGGTGCGGCACCTTCAGAGGGTGAGCACGACCGTGGAGATGCTGCGTGCGGCGACGTCGACTCTGACCTGTCCTCCGTTCACGCTGGTCGGTCGACCGGCCGCATTGGCATTCTGCGAGGTGAGGTAGTGCTCCGCCCTCGTCACGTTCTGCGGTGCCTGGATCACGGCACCGTCGACCGCGCTCGCCGAGCGGTTGAGGATCACCAGCGTGATCTTGCCGTCGCCCTGGTACGCGGTGACCTCCAGCGGTGCGGCCTTGGAGCTCTTGGTCAGGGCGACCCGCTGGTAGCCGGGGCGGACGTACTTGGCGTACTGCGAGAACGCGTACCCGCGCTTGAGCGGAGCACCGGCGGTCGTGCCGTAGGCGGACTCTCCGTCGCCGATGAAGGAGTAGTACCGCTTGCCGTACCACCAGATGTAGGCACTCCAGTTCGCCTCCATCGACTTGTGCACCGTGCGCATGATGTCGTCGAGCGTCTCGTTCCAGACCGCCTGGTTGCCCGGATCACCCCAGATGTTGGAGCCACTGCCGTCGGCCTCGTGGTGGTTCCACTCGGTCATCCACACCGGCTTGTTGTGCTGGCTGGCCAGGGCGTACGGCTTCAGTCGACCGGAGTCCTCGGTGCCGTACAGGTGCCCGCCGATGTAGCCGATGTTGTTCCGGGCGGTCGTGTCGTTGAGCGTCGGGTCGGTGTAGTCGTAGTTCAGGTTCACCGCCTCGGCGACCATCAGCCTGGTGTTCTGCACCTTCGTGCCCTGGTCGCGAACGAAGTTCCGCAGCTCGGTGCCGCTCCAGTCCATCGAGTCGTAGTTCGGGTGCCAGTCCGGCTCGTTCTGCACCGAGGTGACATCGACCGTCACCCCCTGGCCACGCATGTACTGGACATAGCCGTTCAGGTGGTTCGCGTAGTCGTCGTAGTAGTCGGTCTTCAACTTGCCGCCGTTGGTCCGACTGTTGTTGGTCTTCCACGCTGCCGGCGCTGTCCACGGCGATCCGAGGATCTTCACACCCGACCCGTACGACTTCGCCGTCTTCAGGGCGTTCACCTGTGTCGGCCACTCACCGGAGACCGGCGAGATACCGGTACGCACGATCGACAGGCCCAGCTGGTTGGCGCCCATCCCGACCAGGGTCTGCGTCTCGGCTGCCGACCAGGTGCCACCCCAGATCGGGGTGGCGGCCCCGAACCCGTCGATCGTCTGGTATCTGGTCGTGCCGTTGACGGTGATGTCCGCCGGCCCGCTGGGGGGAGGCGTGGTGGACGGTGGCGTGGTCGGCGGGGTGGTCGGAGCCGTGCCGCCGGTGCAGGCCACCCCGTTCAGGGCGAAGTCGGTGGGATCGGGGTTGCTGCCGGCCCACGAGCCGTTGAAGCCGAACGAGGTGGTGCCGTTCGTCGGGATGGCGCCGTTGTGGCTGACGTTCCTGGCGGTGACCGCGGTACCGCTCTGGGTGAGAGCCGTGTTCCAGGCCTGCGTGACGGTCTGGCCGGCACTGTAGCTCCAGGTCAGCGTCCAACTGGTGAGTGGATCACCGAGATTGGTGATGACGACGTTGGCGCCGAAGCCGCCCGGCCATTGCGACGAGATCGTGTGGTCCACCGAGCAGCCGGCGGAAGCGGCCCCGGCAGGCAGTGCCCCGGCGACCGCGGTCGAGGCGAGCACGACAGCGCCAGCCGACACCAGGGCGGCACTGGTCACCCTGCGTTTCTTCACGAGACTCTCCTACGTGGAAGGTGAAGTTCGATGCCGTCTCCCTCAGCCGGGGAAACGGCCCAGCGTGAACTACCGCCGACGGCATCGGACGGCGGGCACGGTTGCGACGTCCGCATGCCCGGCGCACGGCGTATTCGACGGTGACGACGCAGGCTCGCCCGGTAAGCCCCGAGTGCCGTCCCTGGCCATCGACTGTGAGCGATAACATGTCGTTCGTCAAGTCGCGGTGGTCCGCTCATTCGCCGGGTGGTGAGCCTCCGCCTGGACGGTCCGCCGGTGGCGGTCCGGGCGGCGTGGCTGTCCGTGCGCCCGGGTCGGTGGGTGCCCGGCGTCCCTAGGTGCCGTGGGCGACACTGGCGGTGCGTGGGCGGCCCGGACGGCTTTCTTGGCCGGTGAGGGCTCGGCCGCTCGCCTCACGTGGGCGATGTTCGTCGGCAAGGTCATCGATGTTTGCGCCCCGTCCCGGCTTGCCAACGAAACTGTTTCGTTCAATACTCGAAACGCTTGTGGAGTCAGGTGGGACGAGGAATACGGGCAGTCCTCGGTTCGGCTCCTGCGGATCGGGTTCAGGGAACTCGGGGTCACGGGTCGTTTGTGTGGGCATCAAGCGGCCTCGAATGTTAGCGCTAACAATCTTGCGACGACCACTCCCGGGAGAGCTGGTCCAGGCTGCGCCCCTGTCCCACGGGTGCGCCGTCTCGTCGTCGAACACGACGCGCGGTGGATCGGAATCGCCGGACGTCTGGTGGCTGAGACGACCGCGTGGCCGGCCGGCTCCGCTTCCGGCCGAGTCCTAAGGAGGATCATGGTTTTCGTCGGTGGTTCGGCCGGGGCTGCGTCAAGGCGCCCCCAGTGGTTGTCCCGGGTTGCCGCCGCCGTGGTGGCGGTGCTGGTGGGAGGCGCCCTCTTCGCGGTGTCCCCGACGCCGGCTTCGGCGGCGACGGTGGACACCAATGCGTGGTACGTGTTGGTGAACCGCAACAGTGGCAAGGTGCTGGACCTGTACAACGGGGCCACGAACGACGGGGCGCGGATCACGCAGTGGTCGCGCAACAACGGCAACGGGCAGCAGTGGCAGTTCGTCGACTCCGGCGGCGGGTACTACCGGTTGAAGTCCCGGCACTCGGGCAAGGTGCTCGACGTGTACAACTTCTCCACGGCCAACGGCGCGAGCATCGTGCAGTGGAGCGACGGCAACGGGACGAACCAGCAGTTCCGGCTGGCGGACTCAGCCGACGGGTACGTGCGGTTGATCAACCGGAACTCGAACAAGGTGGTCGAGGTGCAGAACGCCTCCACCGCTGACGGCGGCAACATCGTGCAGTACGACGACTTCAACGGCAGCCATCAGCAGTGGCAGTTGGTCCGCGTCGGCGACGGTGGCAACCCCGGCGGCACCTTCACCAACCCGGTCGTCTGGCAGGACTTCGCCGACGTCGACATCATCCGGGTCGGCGACGTCTACTACATGTCGGCCTCCACCATGCACTACTCGCCCGGTGCCCCCGTGCTGCGGTCGTGGGACCTGGTGAACTGGGAGTTCGCCGGGCACTCGGTGCCCCGGCTGGACTTCGGCACGAAGTACGACATGGCCAACGGCAGCCACGGATACGTCGACGGCATCTGGGCGTCCACGCTGAACTACCGGCCGAGCAACCGGACCTTCTACTGGGCCGGCTGCATCGACTTCGCCCAGACGCACATCTACACCGCCTCCGCCGTCGACGGTGCGTGGAGCCGGCACACCACGATCCCCAACTGCTACTACGACGCCGGGATGCTGATCGACGACAACGACACCATGTACGTCGCGTACGGCAACGGCACGATCAGCGTGGCCCAGTTGTCGGCCGACGGGCGCACCCAGGTGCGGGCCCAGCAGGTGTACCAGACGCCGTCGAACATCGGCACGCTGGAGGGGGCGCGCTTCTACAAGCGCAACGGCGCGTACTACATCTGGCTCACCCGCCCGGCCAACGGCCAGTACGTGCTGAAGTCGACCAACGGCCCGTTCGGCCCGTACGAGCAGCGACAGGTGCTGCTCAACATGCCGGGCCCGATCGCCGGCGGTGGGGTGCCGCACCAGGGCGGGCTGGTGCAGACCCAGAACGGCGCCTGGTACTACATGGCGTTCACCGACGCGTACCCCGGCGGCCGGATGCCGACGCTGGCCCCGATCACCTGGACCAGCGACGGTTGGCCCCAGGTGCAGACGGTCAACGGTTCCTGGGGCGTCAACTACCCGAACCCGCTGCCGTTGCGTCCCGTCAAACCACTGACCGGGACCGACACCTTCCCCGGCACCACCCTCGGCGTCCAGTACGAGTGGAACCACAACCCGGACAACAGCCGGTGGTCGGTGAACGACGGGCTGCGCCTGCAGACCGCGTCGGTGACCAACGACCTCTACCGGGCGCGCAACACCTTGACCCACCGGATCCAGGGTCCGACCTCGACGGGCACCATCGAACTCGACTACTCCACGATGCGTGACGGCGACCGGGCCGGGTTGGCGATGCTGCGTGACACCTCGGCGTGGATCGGCATCAAGCGGGACAACGGGGCTGCCCGCGTGGTCATGACCAACGGCCTGACCATGGGTACCGACAACTGGAACACCACCGGCACCGGAACCGAGATCGCCAGCGCCCCGGTCTCCGGCGGGCGGATCTGGTTGCGGGCCAACGCCGACGTCCGGCCCGGCTCGGGCCGCCAGGCGCGGTTCTCGTACAGCACCGACGGGGTCACCTTCGTCCCGCTGGGCAACGCGCTGACCCTCAACAACGCATGGCAGTTCTTCATGGGATACCGGTTCGGCATCTTCAACTACGCCACCCAGTCGTCGGGCGGCGCGGTGACGGTGCGCCGGTTCGCCCTGACGACGCCGTGACGGCGCCCCCGCGCGGAGCCGGGGTGCGGGGCGGGAGCAGCCGCAGCCCGGCGCCGCGCCGGGGGATCCTGACGTCGGGGACCTGCTCGACGGTGCCGATCAGGCCGGCGGCCCGGTGAGCGCCGACGCCCGTCGGCTCAACGCGTCGACGCGGTCGACCAGGCTGCGTACGGCGGACTCGTCGGCCGCGTCCACGGTGGCGACCCGGTCGAGCAGCGCGGCGTGGTCCGAGGTCAGTTCCAGGTACCTCCTACCGAACGCCGCCTCGGCGTCGCTGACGTAGGCCTGGCGCGCCGCCCGCGCGTACCGCTCGTCCAGGTCGATGATCTGCTGGGCCAGCACGGCCGTCGCGGCGCCCAGCGCGCTCCGGGCGTCGGCGTGCTCGTCCCGGCGTCGGCGCCGGGCGTCGGCGAGCCGGCCCGCCCGGCGGCCACCGGCCCAGAGCACCGTCGCCCCGGCGACGACGGCCCCGATCGCGGCGGCGGCGAGCAGGAAGCGGGGCAGCGACGGGCTGATGGTCCGCGCGCCGTCGGGGACGGTGCCGGCCTTCACCAGCAGGTCGTAGTTGACGGTGACGACCTTCAGCGCCTCCAGCGGGCGGTCGGCGAAGGTGTCGACGCCCCGGCTGATGGTCATCTCCGCCACGAAGGCCCGGCCGAAGTTCCCGTCGTCGCGCCCGGGCAGCAGTGCGCAGCCGTAGGTGTCGTACTCGTCGGAGTCGCGGCTCATCACCAGCACGACGGTCCCGTCGGCGGCGCGCTCGACCTGGCGGCAGCCCCGCCTGAGGTCGGCGCCCGGCTCCAGCATCAGCACGACCAGTCGGCGGTTGCCGATGACCCGCTCGGCCGCCGCGCGGTCCAGGTCGACGCCCGGGGCGACGTACACGGACGAGGAGCGCACCTGCCGGGCGATCGGACCGTCGAGCGCCCCGCCGGTCCACAGCGCCCAGCCGGCCAGCACCAGGCAGGCCAGGACGGCGATGCCGAAGGGCGTGCCGAACAGGTCACCGAGGCGTCGGCGTACGGACCGTTTCACGACAGCCTGCCCCGAAGGTAGAGGTCCGGGCGGTAGCTGGCGACGCCCAGCGTCCGGGCCGCGTCGTCCAACTCGTCGGACGCCTCGTGCAGCAGCGTACGCACGTGGCGGTCCGGCAGTTTCCCGTCCAGCGCGGCACGGGCCGCCTGGAGCTTGACGATGCACCTGGACAGGGCCGGGTTGCTGCGGCTGTCGGTGAGCAGGGACATCTCGACGGCGAGCGCGGTGAGGCCGGCCAGCCGGGCGGGCGTGCCACCCCGTCCCGGGTCGCCCCGTCGCACCCCCACGCCGTCGGGCCGGCGCAGCGCCCGGACCGACAGGATCAGGAACGTCGCCACGCAGCCCGCGAAGATCCACGGCAGGGCGGGCAGCGCCACCCGCAGCGGATCGATCGGCCGGTACGGCAGCGGACGGTCGAACACCCCCGAGTAGCGCAGGTCGGTGACGCGGTTCAGCCAGGCCGTCAGCACGTTGCCCTGGGGGTAGTCGTACCGGCTCAGCCGGCCGCCGAACTGGCCGTAGAAGCTCGCCCCGGCCAGCTCCGCGAACTCGTCCGCCGCCGGACCGTGGTACTCGATCCAGAGGCCGTACATCACGACGATCGGCGTGCCCGGGAACAGCTCGGCCAGCGCCGGCCCGTACCGGGGCACCGGCTCGCCGAACGGCTGCGCGGGCAGCGCCACGTACCGGGCGCCGTCCGGAAAGGCGTTGCGCGCGGCCCCGCCGGGGACGCGGGTCAGCGTGGCCCCCGCGCCGAGGTGCAGGCCGGTGGACCGCAGGTCGGCGGCGACGGCGGCCAGCTCCCGCCCGGTCGGCTCGCGCCACCGGAGCCCGTCCTGGTCGGCCGGGCTGGGCGCGTCCCGCAGCTTGGCGATCAGCGCCACCAGCTGGCCCGTGACGTCGGCGGTGGCGAACTGCGCCCGCCAGCCAGGCAGGTCGTCGGGTACGGCCTGGTAGAGGCCGCCGCTGACCTCGGTGCCGATCACCCGCACGGTCGCGTTCTCCACGTCCCGTACCCGCTCGCGTTCGTCCTCGTCGAGCCCGGGCGGCGCGACCAGGATCCGGACGGACCCGTCGCCGGCCACCTCGCGGACCCGCTGCTCGTCCCAGCGCGCGATCGCGCCGGGAAGCCGCACCACGGGCTCGGCGGCCACCAGCGCGGTCATCTCGGCCACCGAGGGCACGCTCGCGTCGCTCAGCTCACCGGCCGATCCCTCGTCGAGCTTCACCGTGGCCGCCGGCGACCGGCCGTAGCTGACGTCGACGCTCTGCCGCTGCGCGGCGAGGAACACCACCAGGACGACCACGGCGACGCCGAGGAGCGTCCAGCGCAGCAGCTCGTAGCGGTGGTGCCGGCGGGTCTTCACTGATGGGTCCGCCACAACCGGTCGGCCTCCCTGGCGTGTTCCGCCGCCGCCCGGGCCGCGGACGTCCCGCCGCGCGCGGCGGCGATCGACTCGGCACGGGCCAGCAGGCGCTCGGCCTCAACCACCCGGGCCGCCGCCGCGTCCCGGCTGACGGCCGCGCTGTCGATGGCCGCGCGGGCTGCGGACCAGGCGGTCCGCTGCTCCTGCCCCCGGGCCCGCCACGTGGGCAGCAGGGTCGTCGCGAAACCCGCGCCCACCAGCACGACGCCGCCGACCAGCCAGACGAGGAGGGTGTGGGACATGCGCTCCAACCATCGGACGAGGGGTACCGCCGGCGCGCGGCGGCTGTCGGGCGGACACGGGGGTACGACCGAGTCTGGCCGATCGAGTCAGGCCGCTGCGAACCGGCCCCGCAGGCGGCGTACGTCGCGTCCCTGATCGCGCCCGCCCGCGCGGCGTCCGGCTGTCCGCTTCGGGACGCAGCGGTACTCGCCGCCGACGTCCTCGGTCAACCTGATCCGTGACGCCGGGTGTCCTGCCCGTCGTGGAGATCGGAGGACCGATGAAGGCCCGTTTCCGATGGCGGTCGACCCGCACGACGCTGTTCGCGGCCCTGGTCGCCGCGCTGGCCGCCGCACTGCTGCCCGCCTCGCCGGCGCTCGCGCTGCCCTCCGGCAGCGGCTGGTCGGGCTCGTGGAGCTACTACCACCCCACCGCCTACCAGTACGCCGGCACGCTGCCCGGCGTCCGGCTGACCGGCTACGGCGTCCACCAGTACACGGACCAGCGCTCCTCGCTGAACACGGTGGAGAAGACCGCCGCGACGGTCGGCTGCGCCACGGCCAAGGTCACCGGCGGGGTGTCCACCAGCGGCGGCACCTGCGTCAACGGCGGCAGCACGTCCTTCTCCCGCGCCGACCTGACCAACAACCTGGAGGCGTCCGCCTGCTACCAGCCGGTCCCCGGCACCCGACGCTGCCTCGCGGTGGGCATCCCCGAGCCCTGGTGACCCGACCGGCACCCGGTGGACGCACCCGGCCCCACCGGCAGGGCAGTCCCGCCGTCCCCGGACCTGGTCGACCGGCACGGCGACCTCGACGCGCTCCAAGCCCGGGGACGGCCGGCCCGTCAGCGGCGGCTCTTCGGCAGGTCGAACTGGTCGGCGGCCCGGCAGTCGCGGGGACCGCCGACCGCGCCCGGCCCGGCCCGGTCGAGCGCCGCACGCGCCCGGACCCGACCGAGGTTCCAGGCGTACCAGGGGTCCGGCTCCTCGAGATCCTCGGCGATCCAGCTCAGCGTGCAGCGCCGCACCGGGTCGGGCAGGTCGACCAGGGCCGGCGTCGCGTCCGCCGAGAGCGCCCGCAGGTACCAGGCGTCGATCTTCCCCGTCTGCTCGTACCGGGCGATGTTGCGGCGGGCCGCGTAGTCCTCGGGGTTGAGCACGGCCAGGCCCAGCAGCATCACCACGGCGAGCGCCACGGTCGTGCCGGGGATCCAGGCTCCGCGCCAGCGGATCCCGGCCAACAGGATCATCAGGAACACGGTGCCGAGCAGCAGCTCGAACGCCATCACGAAGAGCCGCTCGCCGGTGAAGCTGTAGACCTTCTGGTACGTGTACATCCGGGACAGCGCCGACACCACGATGACGAAGCTGAGGGCGCTGAGCAGGCCCAGCAGGATCCGCAGCAGGTGCCGCTCGACAGCGGTGTCCCGCCGTGCCCAGCGGGCCACCGCGCCGAGCACCGCCAGCGTCAGCAGGGTGACGACGACGAGCTGCCAGAACCCGCTGCGCGCGTACTCGGCGTAGCTGAGGCCGGCGGTGCGCAGCACGTGTCGCTGCCCGCCGAACAGGACGGTGAACTGCACCGCCACGAAGCCGCCGAACAGCAGCGTCAGGGCGCTGATGACCGGCGCCCACTCCACGACGCCGAAGCGGCGGGTGCCGGGCCGGTCCACCGTCGACAGGTCGGGCGGCGCGGCCAGCGTGTAGACGGCGGCCACGGCACAGAGCCCACCCACGGCGGCGAGGAAGATCCAACGGAACACCGTGCCGACGTTGACCTCGGGAATCAGCTCGCCGAGCATCACCGAGAAGGCGCCGTCGGCCGAGGACAGCAGCGCGCCGAAGACGATCAGCGCGGCCAGGGTGGCCGCAGCCGAGCCGACGACGCGACGGACCAGGCCCGGGTTCGCCGGGGCCTGGAGGTGGGCGCGTACCCACGGCTGCCCCCGGAACGCCGCGAACGGCGCCGCCACCAGGCTGAACAGGATCGAGCGGACGAGCCGGCCGCCCACGATCGCGAGGGCCGCGCAGGCGAGCGCGCCGAGCACGCAGAACGTCACCAGCCACCAGGCGTTGCGGAAGGCCAGGACCGCCAGCAGCGCCAGGGACGCGCCCGCCCAGCCGGCACGGATCAACCGGTCGGCGCGCGGCAGTTCCGCGCCCGTCCGCCGGACCGCGAAGACAGCCGCGACGGTCAGGGCGAGCCAGCCGAGGAACCAGCCGATGCCGGTACGGGTGAGCGGTACGAAGAACGCCAGCCCCAGCGCTCCGGCGAGGATCGCGGCTGGTACGGCCCGGTCCCGGGCGGGCGCCGGCCCCGGCCAGCGCGTGTCGAGGAACGACGGCGGGCGCGGGATCGGCTGGTAGGGCCGGTACGGCGTCGCAGCGCCGGCCGGCACCCCGATCCGGTACGGCGCCGGCAGCGGCTCGGCGGGCTGCTGGAGGGTGCCCGCAGGCGTGGCGACGGCTGTCCCGGTGCCCGCTGTCCCGGCGGCCGGTCTTCCGGCGGCGGTCGGTGCTCCGGCGGCGGTCGGTGTGACCGTTCCGGTCGCCGAAGTGGAGGGCGTCTCGGCGTCGGGCGTCGAATCGTCGGTGGCCCCGGTGCCGGTCGCGCCGGTGTCGGACGTCTCCGTCTCGGACGTTTCCGTGTCGGGTGTCTCCGGGGCGGATGCCGAAGGGGCGGAGGCGGTCGGTGTCGCGTCGGCGGCGGGCGACGGAGAGCTGACGGCGTCGGGCGACGCGGCATCCGCCGCCACCGGACCCTGCTGCGTCGGGATGCTCCTCCCCGGCTCGACGACGGGCGTCGGTGCCGGCGCGGTCGCCTCGGGCTGCCTGGCGGCGGGGACGATGCCGGACGGCGCCGGGGGCTGCTGTGCCGGGGTGGCCGGCACCAGCGGGATGAACACGGCGTACCCCGGCGTCCCGGCCGGGATGCTCACGGGGATCGCCCAGGCGGGGGCACCCTCCGCCCCGGGCCACACCATCGGCGGTGGCGCGCCCTCGGTGGACGGCATGACGAGCAGGTACGGCGTCGGGGTCCCGGCGTCGTCACCGGCGCCTTCGGGCGGGTCGGCGGGACCCGGGGGCCCCGGCACCGCTGGTGGCTGGGTCACGACACCCCTCCTCGATCGAACGGTCGGCACACTGTACGACCGACTCCGGTCGCACCGCCGCCCCGTCCGCACCGGGCGCGCCGCGCGTCGGCCCCGAAAGCGGTGCGGCCGCACCCCTCCTCGGCGGTCCGGTCGCCGACGCGGGCGGGCCAGTGGGGAACCAGCGGGACCGGTCAGCACCGAGTTGAGGCGGACGGAAGGCGAAGCTCACTCACCCGGCATATCACCCGAGATGGCGCAAGAGTCCTGGCGCTGCGTACTCCGTCTGATAGCGGACAGGACGTCGGCCTCTCTTCCGGCGCACTGTTGTAGCAGGTGAGAGGCGTGAGGATGGCGGGCCACATCCCATCCCTCGGGCCCGGCGGGGACAGCACCGTCCCCGCCGACACCGCCATCACCGAGCCCGACCCCGCGACGGCCCCGGCGTAGCGCAGCGCCGGCCGCCCGCACACCGCGAGGCCGCGCTCCGGCAGCCACCGTTCCCGGATGCCCGGGCTGGTGCCGCCTCACCGACACCGACAGCGACGTCCCCATCCCGGCAGTCACCGCAGCCGCGCGCCGACCCCCGAGCAGAGCGCCGGCCGGTGAGCCGTACCCACGACCTGTCCCGGGCCCACGCCGGCGCGTGCCCGGCGGACCGGTCGTCCATTCTCCCCAGCCGGGGCCGGCCGTGGCCACGAGCCGGTCGCTCCGGTGGCCGAGTACGAGAGGAACCGGCAATGGCAGCTCCCACCGCCACCGCCTCCCTGAACGCCTCCACCTACTCACCCGGCGACCAGATGGTCCTGACCGTCACCTACGCCGACGCCGACACCAGGCCGGTGACCGTGACCGTCGTGGTCACCGACGCGCAGGGCAACAGCAGCGCCCCGGTCAAGGTCACGGCCGTCGTCGACCCGCTCACCATCACCGTGACCGACGACTCCGGCCGTACCTGGAACAGGGCGTCGGACAACGGGTCGGTCGCCGTCTACCGGGCGGTGGCGTGATGCCCCGGGTCACGGTCACGGCGCGCGACAGGGGCGGGCAGACCGCCACCGCCACCGCCGACTACGCGATCGCGCCGCCGGTGCTGGGCGGCTACTACCTCTCCGGCAACGCCGACCCGACGGCCGACATGGCCGGCGGGAACTTCCGCTCGCTGACCCAGTACCGCAGCTTCGCCGACGGCTTCACCTTCCCCGGTTACCAGCGGCCGTGGCTGATCAGCCTCGGCAAGGCCGGGGTGCGGGTGAACATGGTGCTGGAGCTGAAGTACTACGGCGCCGCCGTCGGGCCGCAGACCTTCACCGTGGACGGCGTCAGCCACACCGTCCCGGCGCCCGCGATGACCATCCAGCAGCGCCCCGGCACGACCTGGCCCCGGGCGTACGGCTACAGCCAGGTCCTGGCCGGGCACTGCGACGGGCTGTTCGCCCGCGCGCTGTCCCAGTACCGGAACATGGGTTTCGGGGTGAACATCCAGCTCGCCTCCGAGCTGGACACCGACCACGAGTTCGGCACCACCGAGTCCGGCGTCACCTACACGTGGGCGCAGTCGGACGCCCGCGCCGTGCAGGCGATGACCTACATCGTGAACTGGTTCAGGGCCCGCCAGCTCCCCGCCGGCACGACGTTCTCCGTAGGGGTGGGCGGCTTCGACAAGGCCTGCTTCCTGCGTACCCATCCCGAGGAGCTGATGGCCAAGCTCGACTTCCTCCAGTGGAACGTCTACGCCACCAGCCCCACCCACACGGCGCTGGACCGGTTCCGCCGGGCGAAAGACTGGGCGGTGGCCGACCTCGGACCCGTCGCCCGCTCCCGGCCGGTGATCATCGCCGAGTGGGGCGTACGGGTGGCGGAGGTGTCGGACCAGGCGGCCTGGATCGCCACCGTGCCGGCCGCCATCGCCCAGCTCAACGCCGAGCGGGGTCCCCGGATCGCGTGGACCAACTACTTCAACTCCGGCTGGGGCACCCTGTCGCCGAAGTCGACGGGGCTGGCCGCGCTGAAGGCGGCGTACGCCACCCGGCCGTACGTCTAGTCACAGCGGGCATGCCGGACGCCCGGCCGGGTACCAGCCCACCGTGACGTTCTCGATCGCCGCACGATGTCCGCGTACCGGCCAGCTCGGGGTGGGCGCGCTGACGGCCACGCCCGGAGTCGGCAAGCTGGTCGCCCACGTCCGCCCCGACGTCGGTGCCGTGGCGACGCAGGCCACGCACAACCCGTTCCTGGCCTACGACGGCCTGCCGATGCTCGCCGAGGGCCGCTCGCCGCAGGACGTCGTGACCGAGCTGCTGGCCCGGGACCCGGGTCGGGAGGTGCGGCAGGTCGGCATGGTCGACGGCCAGGGCCGCTCGTACGCCTTCACCGGCTCCCGCACGTTGGACTGGGCGGGGCACCGCACGGGGCCGGGTTACGCGGTGCAGGGCAACCGGCTGGAGGGCCCGGAGACCCTCGCGGAGGTCATCCGGGCGTTCGAGGACAGCCGGGACCTCGACCTCGTGGAGCGGCTCGTGCGGGCGATCGAGGCCGGCGAGGCGGCCGGCGGTGACCGCGACGGCGCGCGGTCGGCGACCGTCACGGTGATCGGCGATCAGCCGTACCCGCTGTGGGACCTGCGGGCCGACGACGCCGCGGACCCGGCGCGGGAGCTGCGCCGGCTGTACGGCGTCTTCGGGGAGCAGTTGGTGCCGGTCATCCGGCGGCTGCCCACCCGGGACGACCCCATGGGCGAGGCCGCCAGGCGGGCGCTCGGCCAGCCGGCCGAGCGCCCGTCGCGGCGTCAGTAGGCCAGCTCCACCGGCCGGCCGAGCACCCGCGCGCCGTTGTTGGCGAGCCAGCCCTCGGCCGCCGCCGCGTGCTGGCTGAACGTGTGGATGTCCCGGAACCGCCGCTGCAACGGCGACGAGTCGCGGGCCGCCCCGCCGCCGGCCGCCCGGTAGCAGGTGTCGACCGCGGCGACGGCCCGCTCCGTCACCCAGGGCAGCGCGGCGGAGATCCGCGGGTGCAGCGCGGGAATCGCCGCCGGGTCGGTGGCGCAGGCGGCCCAGAGGTCGTCGGCCAGGTCCCGCAGCAGCGCCCGGGCCGCGCGTACGTCCAGGTCGGCGCGGCCCAGCTGGAGGCGGAAGGCCGGCGAGTCGGCGAGCGACTGCCGCGCGTAGAGCCGTTGCCGCCCGCCGTCGAGCAGCGTGACCATGTCGTCCAGCGCACCCTGCGCGATGCCGACCGCCACTGCGCCGAGGTGCAGCACGAAGTGGACCAGCGGCGCCACGAAGCCCGGCCCCGGTACGCAGGGCACGCCGGTGAACAGGTCGAAGCTCTCCTCCACGGGGCAGAAGGCGTCCGTCACCTCCACGTCGTGGCTGCCGGTGCCGCGCAGGCCCAGCACGTGCCAGGTGTCGTGCACGGTGACCCGGGCGGCCGGGAAGAGCATGGAGCGTACGGCCGGCGGAGCGCCCGCCGGCCCGGGCAGCGGCGTTCCGCCCTCGGTCAGGACGCAGTTGCCGAAGATCCAGTCGGCGTGCCGGGAACCGCTCGCGAACGCCCACCGGCCGGTGACGCGGAATCCGCCGTCGACCTGCTCGGCGCGTCCCTGCGGGGCGAACCCGCCCCCGACCACCACGTCCGGCCCGTCGGCGTAGACCTTGTCGAAGCGGTCGCGGGACAGCATCGCCAGCAGGTGCGGCGTCTCGGCGCCGATCATCACGGTCCACCCGGTGGAGCCGTCGGCCCGCGCCAGCGTCTCCAGCACCCGCAGCCCGGTGTGCAGGTCCGCCTCGTACCCGCCGTGGCTGCGGGGCACGAACATCCGGAAGCAGCCGGCCGCCCGCAGCGAGTCGAGCAGCTCGGCGGGGAGTTCCCGGCCCGCCTCGATCTCCCCGGCGCGGCGGGACACCTCCGGCAGCAGCGCGTCCACCGCCCCGATCAGCTGGTCCCGGTGCTGGTCCTCCATGGGCCTCTCCTCATCTCGTACGCTCGGCTCCACTCTGGACCCCGCGACGTGCCGGATGCCACGGCCGCCGCTATCGGATGCCCGCCACTTCGCCCGGGGCCGCCCGCCGCACCGGCGGGCCCCCGCCGGCCGCGCTGCGGGAGCCGGCCCCGTCCGGCCGCCGGGGCGAGGCCGGATCGGCGCGCCGGTCCGGGCGGCTCCCTATGCTCGAAGCATGGAACTGCGGATCTTCACCGAACCCCAGCAGGGTGCGACGTACGACGACCTGCTCGCCGTGGCGCGCTGCGCGGAGGAGGCCGGCTACGGCGCGTTCTTCCGCTCCGACCACTACCTGAAGATGGGTGCGGTGAGCGGCGACCCCGGCCCGACGGACGCGTGGACGACCCTCGCCGGCCTGGCCCGGGACACCCGGCGGATCCGGCTGGGCACGCTCATGACCGCCGCCACCTTCCGGCTGCCCGGCCCGCTGGCCATCACCGTCGCCCAGGTCGACCAGATGAGCGGCGGCCGGGTGGAGCTGGGCATCGGCACCGGGTGGTACGCCGAGGAGCACACCGCGTACGGGATCCCGTTCCCGTCGCTGGGGGAGCGCTTCGACCGGCTGGAGGAGCAGCTCGCCGTCGTCACCGGGCTCTGGGCGACGCCGCCCGGCGGGACGTTCGACTTCACCGGGACGTACTACCCGGTCAGCGGCTCGCCCGCCCTGCCGAAGCCGGTGCAGGACCCGCGCCCGCCGATCCTGCTCGGCGGCATGGGCCCGAAGCGCACCCCGCGCCTGGCCGCCCGGTACGCCGACGAGTTCAACCTGCCGTTCGTCTCGGTCGAGGACTCCGTCGCCCAGTTCGACCGGGTCCGGGCCGCCTGCGCGCAGATCGGCCGCGACCCGGGCGAGCTGCGCTGGTCCAACGCCCTGGTGCTCTGCTGCGGGCGGGACGACGCCGAGGTGGCACGACGGGCCGCCGCGATCGGGCGGGAACCGGACGAGCTGCGCGAGAACGGCCTCGCGGGCACCCCCGCCGAGATCGTCGACAAGATCGGCCGGTACGCCGAGATCGGCAGCGAGCGGCTCTACCTCCAGGTGCTCGACCTGGCCGACCTCGACCACCTGGAGCTGGTCGCGGCCGAGGTGAAGCCCCAGCTCTGAGCCCCGGGCGGCCCGCCGGAGCCGTCCGGGCGCGTCAGGTCGACGGGGCGGCCGAGCCGCGACGGGCGGCGGCCGTCCGGCCGTGGCGCGCCCGGCGGCGCCCGCTACCGGGCGTCGTCAGGCGTCGCCCGCGCGGGGTGCCGGCCCCGGATGGGGCACCGGGCGCGGCGGGGGCGACGGGCGCGGCGGCGGCGACGGCGTCGGCCGGGGACCGGGCGTGGTGCTCGCCCGCACCGGGCCCGACGACTCCAGTCCGGTGCCGGTCGGGTCGATCTCCTCCGCCGAGGGGAACACGTCGCCCCACGGGGCGGGATCGCGATAGCTGCTCATCGGCGTAGGGTTCCCGGACGACGGCGGGGTAACCGTGCCCTGTCGACCCAACTTCCGCCCACCGTGGTCGTCGGACGACGCGTCCGACGACCACGGGGCCGATCGGGGGTACGACATGCGACCGCAGCGACCCACCCACCGACCGCCGCACGCCGGCAGCACCGCAGAGGCCACGCCACGGCGCAACTGGGCGGGCAACGTCCGCTACGCCGCCCGCCGCCACCACCGCCCCTCGTCCCTGGACGAGCTGCGCCGGCTCGTGGCGGGCAGCGAACGCCTCCGGGTGGTGGGCACCGGTCACTCGTTCAACCGTCTCGGCGACACCACCGGCGACCTGGTCTCGCTGGCCGGGCTGCCCGCAGCCGTCGCGCTCGACCCGGACCGCCGGACCGTCACCGTGCCGGCCGCCACGCGGTACGGGGACCTCGCGACCTGGCTGCACGCGCGCGGGTACGCCCTGGCCAACCTCGCCTCGCTGCCGCACATCTCGGTCGCCGGGGCGGTCGCCACCGGCACCCACGGCTCGGGTGAGACGCTCGGCAACCTGGCCAGCGCGGTCGCCGGTCTGGAACTGGTCACCGCCGAGGGCGACCTGCTGGCGGTGGACCGGGCGGCCGACGGGGACACCTTCGCCGGGATGGTCGTCTCGCTGGGCGCGCTGGGCGTGGTCACCCGGGTCACCCTCGACGTCGTGCCGACCTTCGAGATCCGCCAGCACGTCCGCCTCGGCCTGCCCCGGGCCGCGCTGGACGCGGCGTTCGCCTCGGCGTACAGCGTCAGCGTCTTCACCGACTGGCGCTCGCCCCGGCTGCGGGAGGTGTGGGTGAAGCAGCGCGCGGACGCGGAGCCGCTGCCGGCGGACTGGCTCGACACGACGGCGGCCGAGGAGCCACGGCACCCGGTGCCGGGCATGCCGGCGCGCAACTGCACCCCGCAGCTCGGTGAACCGGGCCCGTGGCACGAACGGCTGCCGCACTTCCAGCTCGGCTTCACCCCCAGCAGCGGGGCGGAGTTGCAGTCGGAGTACCATGTGCCGCGCGGCTCGGCGACGGCGGCGCTGGCCGCGCTGGACCCGGTGGCGCACCTGATAGCGCCGGTGCTCCAGGTCTGCGAGCTGCGGGCGGTGGCCGGCGACGGACTGTGGCTCAGCCCGAACCATGGGCGGGACAGCCTCGCCATCCACTTCACCTGGATCGCCGACGCAGCGGCGGTGCTGCCGGTGGTGGCGGCGGTGGAGCAGCGGCTCGCGCCGTTCGCGCCGCGCCCGCACTGGGGGAAGGTGTTCGGCCTCGCCCCGGCGGCCCTCGCCGCGGCCTGGCCCCGGTACGCCGACTTCCTCGACCTGGCCCGCCGGCTCGACCCGGCCGGCACGTTCCGCACCGACCTGCTCGACCACTACCTTCCGCGCGACTAGCGACCGGGACGGCCGGCCTCCAGCTGCTCGCGGAGGCTGCCGCGCTGCACGGCCCGGCTGATGTCGCTGGGCGAGACGATCCCGACCAGCCGGCCGTCGGCCACCACCAGCGCCCGGCCGTCGGCGCACTCGCTGAGCCGGGGGAGCAGCTCGTTCAGCGGCTCGTCCGGCCGGGCGAGCACCAGCTCGTCGGCGCGGCAGGCCACCTCGGCGAGCGTGGTGGCGGCCCGGCGCTCCGCCGGGATGCCGCGTACCCGGTCGAGGGTGACCAGGCCGACGGGCCGGTCGTCCTCGGTCAGCGGCAGCGCCGTGTGCCGGTACGCGAAGAGGTAGTGGTCGACGAAGTCGCCCACCGTCATCTGCCCCGACGCGGTCTGCGGCTGCGGCGTCATCACGTCGGCCACCCGGATCCCACGCAGCGCGCTGCCCATCCGGGCCTGCCGCTCCTCCAGGCCGGCGGCGCCGATCAGGAACCAGCCGATCAGGGCGAGCCACAGCCCGCCGAAGCCGACGCCGGCCAGGAACTGCCACAGTCCCAGCCCGATCAGCACCGCGCCGAGCACCCAGCCGGCCCGCGCGGCGACGACGGACGCCTTCGTCCGGTCGCCGGTCGCCTTCCAGACCGCCGCCCGCAGGAGCCGTCCGCCGTCCAGCGGGGCGGCCGGCAGCGCGTTGAAGACCGCCAGCAGGATGTTGATGCCGGCCAGCCAGGCGAGTGAGCCCATCAGCAGCCCCCGCACCCCGGCCAGGGCGAGCACCACGGCGATCGCGCCGAAGAAGAACCCGATGAGCAGGCTCACCAACGGGCCGATGCCGGCGATGCGCAGTTCCGCGCCCGGGTCGCGCGCCTCGCCGCGCAGCTCGGCCACCCCGCCGAAGAGCC
The DNA here is from genome assembly GCF_043197615.1 of Micromonospora sp. NPDC049048. Taxonomy (NCBI): domain Bacteria; kingdom Bacillati; phylum Actinomycetota; class Actinomycetes; order Micromonosporales; family Micromonosporaceae; genus Micromonospora; species Micromonospora sp. NPDC049048. The sequence goes on from NZ_JBICTM010000003.1 coordinate 198,574, forward strand.
ACAGGGTGATTCCGCCGACCTCCAGCCCGTTGCGCTTGGCGACGATCGCGTGCGAAACCTCGTGGGCGAGCAGGCCGAGGAAGAAGACCACCGCCGCGGCGAGCCCCGCCAGGACGTACAGGGCGACGGACCGCCCCGGGTAGGCCCGGGGGAACTGGTTGGCCGACAGCCCCCAGGCGATCAGCGCGAAGATGACCAGGACGCTCCAGTTGACCCCGACCGGTACGCCCGCGATCCGGCCGAGCCGGAAACTCGCCCTCATGTTCGCGTACTACCCGCGACAGCCCCGCCCATGCCAGCGCGGGCCGGAGCAGTCTTTCCGGCCGGCGGAACGAGTGGATCGAGGCGGTGCCGGGTGGAGCGATGCGCAGGCTCGTCGATCGCCGGGGGTCTGTCAAGCCGTCCGACGGTATTTATTTACATATTTACATGTATTACAGTGACGCCGTGCCAGCCCGTACGGGCATCGGGCGGCCCACGGCGGCCTCCCCGGCACCCTACTTTCTGTGGAGAGGTGCTCGTGATCAGTAACTCCTCAGCGCACCGTCGTACCCTGCTGGCCGCCGCCGCGGGTCTCGTCGTGGCTCCGTTCGCGGCGGCCGGAACCGCGCAGGCGGCGGTCCCGAAGGTCTACCTCGACCCCGGGCACGGCGGCACCGACCCCGGCGCCGTCGGTAACGGCCTGACCGAGAAGGCCCTGACCCTCAGCATCGCGCTTCAGACCCGCGACATCCTGAAGGCCAACTACAGCGTCGACGTGCGGATGTCGCGCACCACGGACATCACCCGCAGCCTCTCCTACCGGTCGAGCGACGCCAACGCGTGGGGCGCCACGATCTTCGTCAGCATCCACATCAACTCCGGCGGCGGCACCGGCTTCGAGAGCTACCGCTACCCGGGCACCGGTAGCGCCCTGCACAGCGCCGTCCACTCCCGGGTCCTGTCGAACATGCGCACCGTCGCCTCGGTCACCGACCGCGGCCTGAAGACGGCCAACTTCCACGTGCTGCGCGAGACCGCGATGCCCGCCGTGTTGACCGAGAACCTGTTCATCGACACGGTGGCCAACGCGGACCTGCTCAAGCGCGCCGCCTTCATCACCGCGACCGCCCGCGGGCACGCCGCCGGCATCGCCGCCTACCTCGGCCTGTAGCGGGCCGGGCCTCTGCACCGCCGTCGAGCCGCGGCGGGTCCGGCGGGGACCCGTCGCGGCTCGGCCATGCGTACGGGCTGCCAGCGGCACCCCGCTCCGCAGCCGCCGCGGTGCTCCGGTTCCCCGGCCGCCCGCCGCGTCGCCATGCCGACAGGCGACCCGCCTCGGGCGCGGGTCTCCCGTCGGGGATAGTGACGGGGTGGCGAGGCAGACCGTGGAGACCGACGACCCGTACCTCTGGCTGGAAGATCTTGATGGCGCGGACGCCGCGCGGTGGGTGCGGGACCGCAACGCGGAGACCGTGACCGCCCTGACCGGCGGAGCGGGGTTCGCGGCCCTGCGGGCCGAGATCCGGCAGGTGCTCGACGCCGAGGACCGCATCCCCTACCCCGGGTGGCGCGGGGACCACCTCTACTACAACTTCTGGACCGACGCGACGCACCCGCGCGGGGTCTGGCGGCGGACGACGCTCGAGCAGTACCGCCGGCCGGAGCCGGAGTGGGACGTGCTGCTCGACCTGGACGCGTTGGCGGCCGAGGAGGGCGAGAACTGGGTCTGGGGCGGGGCGACGGTGCTGCGGCCCGGGTACGGGCGCTGCCTGGTCAGCCTCTCCCGGGGCGGCGGCGACGCGGTCGTGGTGCGGGAGTTCGACCTCGACCGCCGCGTCTTCGTCCCGGACGGCTTCACGCTGCCCGAGGCCAAGAGTGACGTGGACTGGATCGACGCCGACCACGTCTACGTCGCCACCGACTTCGGGCCCGGCTCGCTGACCTCCTCGGGCTATCCCCGGGTGGTCAGGCGGTGGCGGCGGGGCACCCCGCTGGCCGAGGCCGAGATCGTCCACGAGGGGCACGACGACGACGTCGCCGTGTGGGCCTCGCACGACCCGACGCCCGGCTTCGCGCGCGACTTCGTGGGCCGCCGGCTGGACTTCTACCGCTCGGAGCAGCACCTGCTCACGGCAACGGGCGAGCGGATCCGGATCGCCGTGCCGGAGGACGCCGGGTGGGACGTGCACCGGGAGTGGCTGCTGGTCCGGCCGCGCTCGCCGTGGCAGGTCGGCGGGGTGACGCATCCCGCGGGCGCCCTGCTGGCGACCCGGTTCGACGCGTTCCTCGCCGGCGAGCGGGAGATGACGGTGCTGTTCCGCCCCGACGACCGTACGGCGCTGAGCGGCTGGTCCTGGACCCGGGACCGGCTGATCCTGGCCACCCTCGTCGACGTGAAGAGCCGGCTGGAGGTGCTGACGCCCGACGGGGAGGGCTGGCGGCGGGAGAGCCTGCCCGGGGTGCCGGAGTTCGACCACAGCGAGGTCGTGGACACCGACCCGGACAACGACGACTCCTACCTGCTCGCCTCGGAGGGGTTCCTCCAGCCGGCGACACTGCGCCTCGGGCAGGTCGGCGGCGCGGTCGAGACGCTCAGGCGGGCGCCGGCGTACTTCGACGCGGGCAACCTGGCGGTACGGCAGTTCTTCGCCGTCTCGGCCGACGGCACGCGGGTGCCGTACTTCGTGGTGGGGGACCCGGACGCGCCCGCCGGTCCGACGCTGCTCACCGGCTACGGCGGGTTCGAGGTTGCCCTGACCCCGCACTACAGCGGGGTCCTCGGGCGGGGCTGGCTGGCCCGGGGCGGCACCTACGTGGTGGCGAACATCCGGGGCGGCGGGGAGTACGGCCCCGGGTGGCACCGCGCCGCGCTGCGGGAGAACCGGCCCCGGGCGTACGAGGACTTCGCGGCGGTGGCGGCCGACCTGGTGGCGCGGGGCATCACCACGCCGGAACTGCTCGGCGTCGAGGGCGGCAGCAACGGCGGGCTGCTGACCGGGGTGATGCTGACCCGCTACCCGACCCTCTTCGGGGCGGTCGTCGCGCACGTGCCGCTGCTGGACATGCGGCGGTACCACCGGATGCTGGCCGGCGCCTCGTGGATGGCCGAGTACGGCGACCCGGACGTGGCGGCCGACTGGGAGTTCCTGCGCGGGTACTCGCCGTACCACCACGTCGACGGCGACCGGGCGTACCCGCCGGTCCTGCTCGTCACCTCGACCCGCGACGACCGGGTGCATCCCGGGCACGCCCGCAAGATGGCGGCCCGGCTGCGCGAGCACGGGCACGACGTGTCCTACTACGAGAACGTCGAGGGTGGGCACGGCGCGGCGGCCAACAACGAGCAGCGCGCCTTCGTCTGGGCGCTGACGCTGGAGTTCCTGTGGCGGAAGCTGGCCGGGCCGGCCCACGCCCTGCCGCGCCAGGTCTCCCCGGTCGACGCGATCCAGGTCGGGGAGGAGGCGGTCGGCCGGCCAGCCTGAGAACTCGCGGCCTCATTGACGACGGTCCAGTAGAGATATATTCATGTATGCATCGTCGTCAATTCTCGATCGCCGTCACGAGCGGCGGCCGGGGAACGCAGAGGAGTCCATGTGAACCCACCTCCCCTTCGCCGCACCGTGCTGTCGCTGGGCATCGCGGTCGCCACCCTGACCGCGGCGGTCGCCACCCCGGCGTACGCCCGACCCGACCACGTCGCACCGGTGCCGGCGGCCGTCGCCGGCGGCCCGGTGTCCGGCATCCTCGACGGTGTGGCCCGCCAGGTGGCGGTCGCCGACCGGTCCGAGTTGGGCCGGCTGGGCGCGTCCGCCGCCGCCGGCCCGGTCGACCTGCTCGCCGCCGGCGTCGACGGCCGGCTCGCCGGCGACTTCCGCGCCGCCAACCAGCGGCTGCTGACCGCCAAGGGCCTGCCGGCCGGCACCGGCTCGCTGCTGCGGTTGCGGCTGGCCCACCCGGACATGCGTGCGGCGCTGGCCCGTGGTGAGGCGCCGCTGGTGGTCGCCACCCCGACCGACGACTCGGCGACGAGCGTGCACGCCTACGACCGCTCCGGCGGCACGGTGGTGCTGGACGCCGCGCGGGTGCCGCAGCGGCCGGTGCTGGTGGTGGACGTGGACACCGAGCGCGCGCTCGCCGCGGGGCTGACGCTGATGCGCCAGGAGTTGGGCGCGCGGGGCATCGACCGGGCGGCTCCGGCCCGGCCCGCGTCCCGTGCCTCCGCCGCCGGGGTGACGGCCTCGGCCGGTTACTGGGCCACCAAGGTCGACGCCGTCCGGCTCAGCGACGACAAGGAGCCCTGGCTCAAGGGCGCGGCCGAGATCTACAACCTCGTGGCCGGGTTCGGGCTGGACGGCAAGGTCAAGGTCGACCTGGTGCAGATGCCGTACCTGGACCACGACGGCACCACGTACTACCCGAACCAGTTGCTGGTGCACTTCTCGTCGTACAAGTACAACCTGGCCGACGTGGTCATGATGGAGGACGACGGCGACACCAACTACGCGGCGCTGGTCAAGGCGATCGCCAACGCTCTGCTGGTGATCGTGGACGGTGGCGCGTACACCCCGCTGGTCAACGCGATCCTGGACGCCCTGCCCGCCTCCTGGTACACCGACGACCCGGACTTCGTGGACGCCTGGTACACCCTGAGCACCGGCAGCAGCGGCCGGAAGCACGGCGCCGGCGCCAACGGCTGGATGGACGTCGCTCCGTACTGGGTCGCGCCACTCTGACCCGGCCGGCGCGTGGTTCGGGGTGCGCTCAGGCCGTCGGGGGTGGGGCGGGCAGTTCGTCGACCACCACCACCTCGGTGCCGGGGCGCACCTCGGCCAGCAGTTCCCGCTGCCCGCTCTTCGTGAGCCGGATGCAGCCGTTGGTGGTCTTCTTGCCCAGCTCGCCGTCGTGGTACCAGCTGTGGATGCCGATGTGCGCCCCGCGCAGGCCGGCCGGCACCGAGTCCGGGTCGTCGGGCACCGAGCCGAGGGCGAAGATGTCGACGCCCCCGTACACGCTCTGCGGCGGCGGGGTGCGGCCCAGGATGAAGGTCCGGCCCAGCGGGGTCTCCTGGCCGCGCTGGCCGAGGCTGACCTCCCAGGTACGCACGGCCTGGCCGGCGCGGTACCAGGTGAGGCGGTGCGCCCTGCGTTCCACCACGATCTGGTCGGGCAGCGCCACGGTGGTGTGACCGCCGGGCGGCAGCCAGGCGAGCGTGCGGTTGGCCGACGGGAGCAGCACCGCCGTCCAGCCGGCCCGCCGCTGGGCGACCGGCATGGTCAGCTCGACGCCGCTGATCGTGGGGTCGAGGAACGCCAGCGGCCGGCCGCCGGGGGCGGTGTAGGCGGCGATGCGGCGGGTCGGGTGCAGGCCTTCGGTCAGCGGCGCGGTGTCCATCGTGTCCGGGTCGGCCGGGAAGCCGGTGGGCGCCGGGCCGTAGTCGACCACCGGCAGGTCGTCCGGCGCGGGCGCGGCGACGGGCACCCGCTCGGGCGGCGCCACGTCGGCCGGGGCGGTGCGGGTCGGTGACGCGGGTGGCCCGACGACCGGCGGCGCGGTGGGCGCGGCCCCGGGGGTCAGCGCCCAGCCCGTCGCCCCGGCCGCCAGCAGGAGCAGGGGTACGCCGACGGCGGCCAGGGCCCGGACGTGTCGCCGGTTCATTCGGTCAAAACGCACAAACAAACTGTAACGGGTGAAGAACGGCGAAACCCCGTCCCCGCCGAATGTCGGCAGGGACGGGGCCGTGGACGGGGGCGACCGTCAGCTGAGCCGGGCGCCCACGTGGATGGCGATCGCGTCGTGGGCGGGCACGTTCGCGGCGAACCAGCCGCTGCCGTCCACGGTGATCACCGGCCCGCTGCACGTTCCGTTGCTGAAGGTGCCGTGGATGACGTCGCAGTAGCGGCCGGCCGGCAGCCCGGTCTGGTACGACCGACCGTTCACCGCGGAGTCCTCGTCGTTGATCGTGACGTAGCCCTTGCCGGCCCGGCCGAAGGCGATGTGGTTGTTGCCGTTGTCGTACCAGTTGACGACGCCGGCGCCTTCGGTGGCGTTGCGGAAGCCCACCATGTTGGCGATCACCGGCCAGCGGTGCTCGCACTCCCAGCCGGAGTAGCAGGTGGCGTTGAGGGTGCGCCCGGAGCTGTCCGAGGGCGGGCCCTGGTCGCGCTGGCTGTACGTGTAGCTCGACATCACCGTCGGGGAGCCGTACGGCCAGGCGAGCATGAACGCGTTGGCCAGCGCGTAGATGCCCCGGTCGCGGTAGGTCAGCACCCCGCCGACGTCGCGCTGGGTGTCGTGGTTGTCCAAGAACACGGCCGCCGACGCGCTGGGCAGGTGCCCCCAGCCCTCGCCGAAGTTGCGCAGGTAGGCGAGCTTCTCCGAGCGGAAGACCCGGGCCAGGTCCTTGCCGTAGCGGAACTCGTGCACGTCGCCGTTGCCGGTGTACTCGCCCGGCTGGATCGGCTCATCGGCGCCGTGGATCACCTCCTGCACCATGTACGCCGAGCGCGACAGCTTGCCCTTGATGGCGGCGATGTCGGCGGCCGGCATGTGCTTGCTGGCGTCCATCCGGAAGCCGTCGACGCCGAGCGAGAGCAGGTCGTTGAGGTAGCCGGCGATCTTCGTACGGACGTAGTCCGACTCGGTCTTCAGGTCGGCGAGGTTGACCAGCTCGCAGTTCTGCACCTCCCACCGGTCGTTGTAGTTGGCGATGTCGTCGCCGCCGTTGCGACCGCAGTGGTGGAAGTCCTGCGTCTGGTAGATCCCCGGGTAGTCGTAGTGCCCGTACGACGAGCCGGCCCAGCCGGTGCCGCCGTTGTCCTGCCCGGACATGTGGTTGACGACGGCGTCCACGACCACCTTCACCCCGGCCGCGTGGCAGGTGTCGACCATGGACTTGAACTGGGCGCGGGTGCCCTTGCGGGACTCGATGCGGTAGCTGACCGGCTGGTACGCCAGCCACCACTGCGAGCCCCGGACGTGCTCCTGGGGCGGCGAGACCTGCACCCACCCGTAGCCCTTGGGGCCGAGGGTGGTGCGGCACTCGGTGCCCACCGAGGACCAGTTCCACTCGAAGAGGTTGGCGATCACCTTCTTGCCGCCGGCCGGGGCCGCGGCGGCCGGGGGCGCCGTCGCGATGGCGGGAGCGAGCAGGCCGGCGATCGCGCCGAGGGCGACGATCGCCGACAACCGTCGACGTTTCTGCATGGAGGACTCCTGACAGGGGTGGGGGCGGTGGCGAACCGGCGCTGCCGGGATCTTGCAGGAGATGTTGAAAATTTCCGAAAGGTTACAAGCGCGTTGCAAGCGCTGTCAATGCATGGGCATGTGTGAATGCGTTCGCGTCGTCCACGCATCCGTGCGCCGGTCGGTTCGACGCCGGTGCGGGAATTTCCGCGCGGCGGTGATCCGCCCGCCACGTCGGTCCGTACTCGATGGGGAACAGGGCCGGCCGGCGGTGCGCCGCCGCGAGACGATCGAGGAGCAGATGGCCCGGGCACGACGCAACCAGAAGCCGGCCTCCGTCCGGACCACCAGCACCAGCCGGGGGGCCCGCAGTCGGTCCCGACCCGCGGTGGCCGTGTTGACCGTCTCCGCCCTCGCCGCGCTGTGGGCCACCACCATGCTGACCGGCGTCGGCTCGGCGGCGTACGCGTACGGCTTCTTCTTCACCGAGTTCTTCGCCGGGGTCGTCACCCTGGTGGCGTTGAGCCTCACCGTGATGATGGGGCTGCTCGCCACCGACCGGCTGGTGCTGCTGATCCGGCACCGGGTGCTGCTCCAGTCCGCCCACCGGGCCACCGGCATCCTCGGCGTCGCCGGGCTGCTCTTCCACGTACTCACCAAGATCGCCACCGGTCGGGCGGCGGGCACCGACGCGGTGGTCCCCTTCGTCGGCGGGCGGGGCCTCTACGTCGGCCTCGGCACCGTGGCCGCGCTGTTGATGGTGAGCGTGCTCTGGACCGGCGTCGTCCGGGCGCGCTTCGCCGGGGTCGGTCCGAAGTGGCTCTGGCGTACGTTGCACTCCGCCGCGTACCTGTCCTGGCCGTTCGCCATCGTGCACGGGCTCAACGCCGGGCGGCCCGCGCAGCCCTGGGTGGTGCTGAGCTACCTCGCCTGCGTGCTGCTGGTCGTGCTGGCGCTGCTGGTCCGCCTCTCCGTCAGCCTCGGCCGGCGCAGCCGGGAGCAGCACCAGGCCGCCGCGATGAACCGGGCCCTGGCCGGGCGGCCGGCGCAGGACGCTGCGGGCCGGTCGCTGCTGCGGGGCCTGACCCGACGCGTCGGCCGGGTGGCGGGGACCGACGGGCGCGGGGACGCGTGGGCGGGCACCACGGTCGCCGGCACCTGGCCCGCCCCCGCCGCGCGGCGGCGCGACCCGGAGCGGTTCACCGTGCCGGCCGTGCCCGAACCCGGCACGCTCCGCGAACCGGCCCGCCCGCGCCGCCGGAGTGGGGAGGAACTCACCCCGACCGGCCGCCGCCGTGCGGCGGAACCGGAGCCGACCGGCAGCCGCCGGGGCGAGGCGGAACTCGTCCCGACCGGCCGGCGCAGCCGCGTCGAGGAGCCCGCCCGCCGGGGCCGGGCCGAGCGCGACGGGCAGCGCGGGCACCCCGCGCCGCCCCGCCGCCGCGAGGAGGCCGAGGAGCCGTGGGACAGCCCCCGGCGCTGGGAGCGGACCGACCCGGTCTCCGCCGGGCCGGTGTCCGCCAATCCGGTGTCCGCCGGTGGGCGGCACAGCGCCGAGGACGACCGCGACCTCGAACCGGACTACTGGCGGCCCCCGGTCAGGTACGTCCCCGAGGACGTTCCGCTGCCGGCCGACGACACCCCGACCCTCGTCGACCTCGCGTCGCGGCGGGCGCGCCGGGCCGCCGGCGAGAGCCGGTCGACCCGCCGCCGCCGGGCCAACGCCGACGCCGTCGACGGGGCGTACTGGGCCGGGCTGCGAGGGGAGGCGAGGTGACGCGGACGACCGTGCCGCCGGTGGCCTGCGTCGGCGAGCCCCGACTGACCGCCGGCTTCGCCGAGTTCGGGCGGCTCGACCTGCTCGCCCACGAGGAGGTGCACGGGCCGATCGGGCCGATGGAACCGGCCACCCTGCTCCGGCTCGCCGAGGGCGTCCAACTCAGGGGCAAGGGCGGTGCGGGCTTCCCGTTCGCGAAGAAGCTCCGCGCGGTGCTGGAGTCCTGCGAGCGGCGGGACCTCCCGGTGGTGGTGGTGGTCAACGCCACCGAGGGGGAGCCGGCGAGCTGGAAGGACAAGGTACTGCTCACCCGCGCCCCGCATCTGATCCTCGACGGCGCCGCGCTCGCCGCGTACGCGCTGGAGGCCGAGGAGATCGTCGTCGGGGTGGCCGACGACGAGGTGGGCCGCAACTCCGTGACCGAGGCGCTGGAGGAGCGCCGGATGCCCGTGCCCACCAGCATCGTCACCGTGCCGCACCGGTTCATCTCCGGCGAGGGCGGCGCACTGGTCAACGGCATCAACGGGCTGCCGCACATCCCGCCGGGCACCAAGCGGCGCTCCAGCGACTCCGGCGTCGGCGGGCTGCCCACCCTGCTCTCCAACGCCGAGACGTACGCCCAGCTCGCGGTCGCCGCCCGCCTCGGCCCGTACGAGTACGCGGCGCTCGGCACCGACGACGAGCCCGGCACCGTGCTGCTCACCGTCACCGGCGCGGCCGGGCGCCCCGCCGTGGTGGAGTGCGCGGCCGGCACCGGGCTGCGGGAGATCCTCGACCTGTGCGAGGTGCCGGACGGGCCGGGTGTCCTGACGGGCGGCTACCACGGCCGGTGGATCACCCGGGAGGCCGCCGACCGGGCGGAGATCTCCCGCAAGGGGCTGGCTGCCGTGGGCGGCACCCTCGGCGCGGGCATCCTCGTTCCGCTGGGCGCGGACACCTGCCCGCTCGGCGAGGCCGCGCAGGTGGTGCGCTACCTGGCCGGCGAGTCCGCCGGGCAGTGCGGCCCGTGCCGGATGGGCCTGCCCGACCTGGCCCGCGCCGTCGACCTGGCGGTGGCCGGCAGCGCCCCGGTGGAGGTGGTCCGGGCCGCCGCCGGCGACGTGAAGGGCCGCGGGGCGTGCAGCCACCCCGACGGTACGTCCCGGTTCGCGCTCTCCGCGATGGAGGTCTTCGCCGAGGACCTGCGGCTGCACACCACCGGCGAGGGCTGCGGCCGGCGGGTCAGGGCGGTCATGGGCCTGCCCGGCGCGCCCGACGCGAACCCGCAGCGGCTCACGCTCGACTGGTCCCGCTGCGACGGGCACGGGTTGTGCGCGCACGTCGTACCGGACTTCATCCGGCTCGACGGCAACGGCTACCCCGCCTTCCCGCCCACCCCCGTGCCGACCTGGCTGCGCGAGGGCGCGCGCAAGGCGGTCAAGGTCTGCCCCGAACTCGCGCTGCGCCTCACCCCCGCCCCCTGAGGGGAGGCGGGGGTGAGGCCCGCGGGTCAGCGGGGGGTCAGCCGGTCGGTGCCCAGGCGGGCCTGGAGGACCTCGGGCACCAGCACCGAGCCGTCGGGCTGCTGGAACTGCTCCAGGATGGCGGGGAAGAGGCGGCTGGTGGCCAGCGCCGAGCCGTTGAGCGTGTGCACGAACCGGGTCTGCTTGCCGCCCGGCTCGCGGTAGCGGATGGCCGCCCGGCGCGCCTGGTAGTCGCCGGCCCAGGAGACCGACGACACCTCCTTGTACTTGCCCGTGCTCGGCATCCACACCTCGATGTCGAGGGTCTTGCGCATCGACGCGCTGGCGTCACCGGCCGACAGCAGGGAGCGCTGGTAGTGCAGGCCCAGCTTCTCGACCAGGCTCTCCGCGTGCAGGAGCATCTCCTCCAGCGCGGCGTCGGCCTGCTCCGGCAGGCAGAACTGGAAGATCTCCACCTTGTTGAACTGGTGCCCCCGCACGGTGCCCCGCTCGTCCGAGTGCGACCCGGCCGCCTCGCGCCGGTAGCAGGGGGTGTACGCGAACGCCTTCAGCGGCAGCTTCGCCGTCTCCAGGATCTCGTCCTGGTAGGCCCCGAGGATCGCCGTCTCCGACGTGGGCAGCAGGAACTGCCCGCGCGGGGCGGACTCCCGGTCCAGGTGGTAGACGTCGTCGTAGAACTTCGGGAACTGTCCGGCGGCGAAGCCTGCGGTGTCCAGCAGCAGGTGCGGCGGGAGCAGGAACTCGTAGCCGGCGCTGACGTGCTCGTCGACGAAGAAGTTCAGCAGCGCCCACTCCAGCCGGGCGCCCATGCCCGTGTACATCCAGAAACCGGAGCCGCCGAGCTTGACCCCGCGCTCGTGGTCGACCAGGCCCAGCATCCGGCTCAGCTCGATGTGGTCGCGGACCTTCTCGATCGCCGGGGGCTCGCCGAAGGTCCGGACGACCCGGTTGGCCTCCTTGCCGCCCGGCACCACGTCGTCGGCGGGCAGGTTGGGCAGTTCGCTCATCACGGTGCGCAGCCGCGCCTGCACCTCGTCCAGCTCGGACTCCAGCTCGGCGAGCTGCTTGCGGCCCGCCTCCGGCGCGGAGACCTCCGGCTCGGTGCCGGCGCGCTTCGCCGCCGCGTACGCGCGCGCCTCGGCCTTGCGGCGCTGCCGCTCGCCGTCGATGCCACTGATCAGGGCACGACGTTCCTGGTCGAGCCGCTGGATCTCGTCCAGGGCCCGGGTGACCTCGGCGGGATCCAGTCGCTTCGCCAGCGCGGTCGCCACCGCCTCGCGATCCTTCCGGATCAACTCCATGTCGAGCATGCTGCTCCGTACGCCTCCGTCCGGACGTCTGGTGGACCCACCGATGCTACCGTCGCGCCCCGGTCCCGCCCCGGCCCGGTCTCGACAACCTCCGCCGGGGCGTGCACCGGGCGTCCCGGCTTCCGCCGGGTGGTGGTCCGTGGTCGTCCCGGCTCCCGCCGGGTGCCGTGGTCAGAGCCGGATGGGCATCAGGACGGAGAACGCGTCGACGTCGTCCGGCCGGCGTACCGCCAGCGGGGCGATCGGGCCGTCCAGCTCCAGCAGCAACTGGCCCCGGCCGGCCGCGTCGAGGGCCTGGAGCAGGTAGCCGCCGTTGACCCCGACCCGGAACGCGTCCCGCTCCCCGGCCAGCTCGTCCGCCCCGAGCAGCCGTACGCCGCCGCGGCCGTCCGGGCCGAGCACGGTCACCGCGAGCGGGACACCGTCGTGCCGACGGGTGACGACCGGCGCGTCGGCGCTGGTCAGGGCCGCCCGCAGGGCGTCGGCGTCGACCGTCAGCCGGTGCGCCGGCCCGTCGTCGGCCGCCGAGCGGAGCAGGCGACGGTGGTCCGGGAAGTCGTACGGCAGGGCGGCGGTGTCGACCGTACGGCCGGCGGCGGCGACCGAGATCGTGCCGGCGGCCACCGTCAGCACCGCCCCGGTGTCGCCTCCCGCTCCGGTGCGGCCCCCCGCCTCGGTGCCCAGCAGGGCCCGCACCTCGTCGACGAAGGCGACCGGGGCGAGCACGCGCACCGCCGGCCCGTCGATCCGGGCCGCGGCCCGCGCCACCGCCAACCGGTGCCGGTCGGTCGCCACCAGCCGTACGCCGTCGGTGTCGGACTCGAACAGCACGCCGGACAGCACCGGAAGTTCGGGATCGGTGGCGACGGCGAAGCGGACCGCGTCCACGGCGGCGGCCAGGTCGACGGGGGACAGGACGAGTCGGGTGGTCATCGGGTGCTCCTCGGGATCGATCAGCGTACGGATCCGGGAGAGCTCGCGGCGGGCGTCGGCGAGACCGTCCTCCAGCCGGCGCAGGTGCGCGTCCAGCATCCGGTGGACCTGCGCCGGCTCGGACCGCAACGCGGCGGCGATCTCGGCGACCGGCATGCCGACCCGGCGCAGCCCGGCCACCAGGCGGGCGGGCGTCACCTGGTCGCCCGTGTACCAGCGGTAGCCGGTGACCGGGTCGACCAGGGCCGGGGCCAGCACCCCGGCCGAGTCGTAGAACCGCAGGGCGCTGACGGTCAGGCCGCTGGCCCGGGCCAGCTCGCCGATGCTGCGCAGGTCGCTCTCCACGGCGCTGATCCTGTCGTCTCGACCTGGTCGAGGGTCAACCCGCCGACCCCGGCTCCCGCTCAGCTCGGGGTGTCCAGCACGCGGAAGGTCATTCCGGCGCGCACCAGCCGGTCCAGCAGCGCGTCGCCCATCGCCGTCACCGGGGTGACCTGACCCGCCGTGCCGGGCAGCTCGTCGCCGGCCAGGCAGAGCGCCGACTCGGCGAGCATCTTCGCCGTCTCGTCGTAGCCGGGGTCGCCGCCGGCCACCTCCGTCAGCACCCGCCGCCCGCCGCCCGTGCCGACGAACCGGACCCGGAACCAGGACCTCGCCCGCTGCTGCGGCGTCGGCCCCTGCCCGGAGGCGAGCCGGCCGAGCAGCCAGCGCCGCGTCGGCGGCAGCTTCACCAGGGCCACCAGCGCGCCCAGCCCGGCCCCGGCGGCCAGCACCGTGGGCAGCCGCTTGACGGCCGCGAAGTGCCGGTAGCGGAAGTCCGGCCCGTACTCCGGGCGTGCGGCGGCCGAGCGGCGGACCACCTGCGGGTCGATGGTCGGCAGCGGCACCGTCCACATGCCCAGCTCCGTCGAGCGGGCCACCCGGCCGGGCACCGCCCGCACCCGCCGCCCCGGCGGTCGCGGCTCGACCTGCCGCCGCTCGCGGGCCGCCCGGGACGCCTCGGCGGTACGGGAGAAGGCCGTGAGCGCCGAGTGGTACGTGCCGGCGGAGAACTTCCCACCCGCGCGTACGAAGCCGTCGACGGCGATCGGCACGTCGTCCGGGAGGTGCTTGAGCGTGAACCAGACGCCCAGGTCGTGCGGGATCGAGTCGAACCCGCAGGCGTGCACCAGCCGTGCCCCCGTGCGCTCCGCCTCGGCGTGGTGGCGCACGTACATCAGGTCCACGAACTCGGGTTCGCCGGTGATGTCCAGGTAGTCGGTGCCGGCGCGGGCGCAGGCGGCGACCAGCGGCTCCCCGTGGTGCACGTACGGGCCGACGGTGGTGGCCACCACCCGGGCGCTCTCGGCCACCGCCCGCAGCGACCCCGCGTCGGTGACGTCGGCGGTGAGCAGGGGCAGCCCGGCCAGCTCCGGGTCGATCGCGGCCAGCCGGTCCCGTACGCCGGCCAGCTTGCCGGGGTTGCGTCCCGCGAGCGCCCAGCGCAGCCCCGGCGGGGCGGTGCGGGCCAGGTACTCGGCGGTCAGCCCGCCGGTGAAGCCGGTGGCCCCGAACAGGACGACGTCGTACGTCCGCTGCTCACGCATCCGCCGAGTCTGCCACCCGGCGCGGCGCGACGCAGCGCTCACGCCTCACCCGACGGAGGCCGGGAGATCGGGGCTGAGTACGGCGCGGACGCAGCCGTCGGCCCGGTCCCGGAACAGCGCGTACCCCTGCGCGCCCCGCTCCAGCGGCAGCCGGTGGGTCGCCAGGTGCTCGGTACGCAGCTCGTCGCGGGCCATCCGCTCCAGCAGCATCGGGATGTAGCGCTGCCCGTGCTGCCGGGCGCCCCGCACCGTCAGCCCCTTCTGGGTCACCGCCCCGAGCGGGAACGAGTCGACGAAACCGGTGAACTCGCCGAGCAGGAAGACCGAGCCGCCCTTGCGGCAGGCGTGCAGCGCCTCGCGGACCGCCGCCGGCCGCTCCGCGCCGCCGGTGAACCGGTCGGCCAGCGCCCGGAGACCGTGCCCGTTCCAGGCCGCCCCGACCGCCTCGACGCACACGTCCGGGCCCCGCCCGCCGGTGCGCTCGCGCAGCTCGGCGGTGACGTCGACGACGCGGGGATCGATGGTCTCCGCGCCGGCGTGCCGCTCGGCCATCCGCAGCCGCTCGTGCTCGGCGTCGACGACGACGACCCGTTCCGCGCCGAGCAGCCGCGCGGCCCGCGCCGCGAGCTGCCCGACCGCGCCCGCGCCCCAGACCGCCACAACGTCGCCGGGGCGCACCTGGCCCAGGTCGGCGCCCATCCAACCGGCCGGCGCGGCGTCCGAGGCGAACAGGGCGCGGTCGTCGCTGACCGGCTCCGGCACGGTGAACGCGCCGACGTCCGCGTACGGCACCCGGACGTACTCGGCGTGGCTGCCGGCGAAGCCGCCCAGCGCCCGGGGCTGGCCGAAGGCGCCCCCGGTGGGGTGTCCCCAGGCCGCCTCGGCGACGGCCGGGTCGGCGCTGCCGTTGTCGCAGCAGGAGGGCAGGTCGCGGCGGCAGTACCAGCAGCTGCCGCAGGCCACCGACGAGCAGACCACCACCCGGTCGCCGACCCGGTGCCGGCGTACCTCCGGCCCGACCTCGACCACCTCGCCGAGGAACTCGTGCCCGAGCACGTCGCCGACGGCGAGGTAGGGCACCCGCCCGGCCAGCAGCGGCAGGTCCCCGCCGCAGGTGGCGCTCTGCCGGACCCGGACGATGACGTCGTGGCCGTTGCGCAGCTCCGGGTCGGGCACCTGGCGTACCGCCAGCTCGCCCGCGCCCACCCAGCACAGCGCCCTCATCGCGGCGGCCCCGCCGGACGCTCGGCGGACCAGCGGTCCGCGCGCAGCACCTCGCCGGTCTCGGCGAGCTGCTTGACCTCCCGCAGCACCCGGCGGACCAGCAGGCCGGGGTCGTCGCCGACCAGGTGGGCGGCGAGCCCGGGGGGCACCGCGCCGGGCACCGGCCGGGCGGCCAGCTCCGTGCCCCGGCAGCCGGGGGCCGGCCGCAGCTCGACCTGCACCGCACGGCCGAGCCGGCGCAGGGGCTCCGGCCACCGGCCGCCGGGCAGCACCTCGCCGGGGGCGCGGTCGACGGTCACCACCTGCCAGCGCGCGGGCCGGGGACCCGAGCCGGCCCCGCGCGTCGGCCCGCGCCGCCGTACGGCCAGCGCCCGGCCCGCCGCCGCGAGGGCGAGCGCCACGCCGGCCGTGCCTGCCAGCCGTCCCATCCGTCCCCGCCCGTCCACCTCGGCCCGCCTCCCGTTCCCTCGACGCCGGGCGCGCGGCGCTGCGCGCGGCCGGTCGCCCGCGTACGGCCAGCCTCACCCCGGACGGGGTGAAGCCGGGTCCCCCCGAAGGGGTGAACGGGCCCGCGCCGGGTAACCGCCGCGCGCGGGACCTGGGGACGCATCGGTGGAGGGCGGGCCGGATGCCGGAGCACGTACGGGACACGGGGGTCGTCGCGGTCGCGGGCGGGTCGGCCGGCGCGCCGCTGCTGGCGTCGCGGCTGTGTCCCGCGCCGCCGCCGGAGCCGCTGGTACTGCGGCCCCGGCTGCTGCGGGTGCTGGACGAGGGGACCGCCGGGCCGGTCACCCTGCTCCGCGCCCCGGCGGGGTGGGGCAAGACGACGCTGCTCGCCTCCTGGTTCCCGGACGCCGACGCGGCCTGGGTCTCCGTGGAGGTCGACGACGACGGGGACCGGCTCTGGTCCTACCTCGCGGCGGCGCTACGCACGACCGTGGACCCCGCCGACGACGTGCCCGTGCCCGACCGGCCACCCGGCCCGGACCAGTTGGAGGTGCTGGCCGCGGCCCTCGCCGCCCGGGAACGGCCGGTGCTGCTGGTCCTCGACGACCTGCACCGGATCACCGACCCGGCGGCGCTGACCGGACTGGAGTTCCTGCTCCGCCACGCCGATCAGCGCCTGCGGCTGGTGGTCAGCGCCCGCGCCGGGCTGCCGCTGGCCGTGCACCGGCTGCGGCTGGCCGGGGAGCTGACCGAGGTCGGCCCCGACGAGCTGGCCTTCAGCGCCGACGAGGTGGCGGACCTGCTGACCGCGCACGGGGTCGCCCTGCCGGTGGCGGGCGTACGCCGGCTGTGGGAACGCGCCGGCGGCTGGCCGGCGGCCCTCCGCTTCGCCGCGCTGGCGCTGCGGGGACAGCCGGACCCGGCCCGCTGGGTCGAACAGTTCGGCGGCGACCAGCCGGACGTGGCCGGCTACCTGCGCGAGGAGGTGCTCGCCGGGCTCGATCCGGACGCGCGGGACGTGCTGCGCCGCTCCGCCGTCGCCGACGTGGTCTGCGCCGGGCTCGTCGACGCGCTGACCGGCCGGACCGACGCCGAGCAGGCGCTGGCCGGCCTCGCCGACGACGGCGGGCTGCTGCGCCGCGACGACAGCCGCCCGCCCTGGTACCGGTGCCCTCCGCCGCTGGCCGACCTGCTGCACGCCGAGCTGGGCCGGCTGCCGGCCGACGAGCTGCGTGACCTGCACCTGCGCGCGGCCGGTTGGTACGCCGACAACGGCCGGCCCGGCGAGGGGCTGCGGCACGCGCTCGCGGGCGGCGACCACGAGCGGGCCGTCGCGATCCTCGTGTCCCGCTGGCCGGAGCTGGTCCCGTACGACCGGGAGACGCCCGCCGGCCGGGCACCCGTACCCCCGCCGCCGGAGGCCGTGCGCCGCGATCCGGAACTCGGGCTGGCCTGCGCCGCCGAGCGGGCCCGGGCCGGGGACCCCACCGCCGCCGCCGAGCACCTGCGCGGCGCCGTCGAGGCCGCCCGGGCGCTGCCCACGCCGCGCCGGGACCGCTTCCGGCAGCTGGCCACCGCCCTGGAGCTCACCCTGGCCCGGCTGGCCGGCGACCCCGAGGCGGTACGCGCCGCCGCGGCCCGGCTGCTCGCCGCGCAGGCGCCGGCCGAACCGCCGGGCGTCGTCGCCGGACACGCAGACGTACGGGCCGTGGCCGGCACGGCGCTGGGCCTGGCCGACCTGGCGGACGGGGACCTCCACGCCGCCGGCCTCGCCTTCGCCGGCTCGCTGTCGGCCGCCCGGACGGCCGGACGACCGCGTACGGAGCTGGTCTGCGCCAGCCGGGCGGCCCTGCTGCACGCCGTGCGGGGCGAACTGCGCGCGGCCGACGCCCTCGCCCGCGAGGCCCTCGCCATGCCGCCCTGCCAGGGCTGGTCCTGCCGGGCGGACTGCGCCCACGCGTACCTGGCGCTGGCCCTGGTCGCGCTGCACCGGGACCAGCCCGGGGAGGCGGAGGCGAATCTGGTGCTGGCGGCGCCGGCCACCGGCGAACCCGTGGTGGGGGCGGTGGCGGCGTGGTGCCGGGCGTACCTGCTGCGCGACGCCGGTGACCTGCCCGAGGGGCACCGGGTGCTGGCACAGGCGAGGGAGCGGCTGACCGGCCTGCCCCGGGCGGGTGAGCTGGCACTCTGGCTGCTGGCCGCCGAGGCCGACGTGCGGGGGACACGGGGCGACCTGAGCGCCGCCCGGGACCTCCTCGTGCGGGCACCCGACGCGGCCACTCCGCCGCTGGCCGTCGCGCTCGCCCGGGTGGAGCTGCGCGCCGGGGACCCACGCGCCGCCGGGTACGCGCTGCCCGACTGGGAGTCGCCGGAGGCGGCCGACTGGGCGCTGCCCGTACGGCTGGACGCCGCCGTACTGGACGCGGTGCTCGCGCGGCACGCCGGCGACGAGCGGCGGGCCGGACGGGTGCTGGAACGCGCCCTCGACCTGGCCGCGCCGGAGGGCTTCCGGCGGCCGTTCACCCGGGCCGAGCCGGGGATCCGTGACCTGCTCGCCGCGCACCTGGACACGGGCACGGCACACTGGCCGACGGTCAGCGACCTGGTCCGGGGGGCCGGGCCGCCGGCCGAGCGGGTCCCGGCGGAGCGGGTCACGGCGGCCCTGGACGAGCCGCTGACCGAACGGGAGCTGACCATCCTGCGCTACCTGCAGAGCATCCTGTCCAACGTGGAGATCGCGGCCGAGCTGTCCCTGTCGGTGAACACGGTCAAGACCCACGTGCGCAACATCTACCGCAAGCTCGACGCCACCCGCCGCCGCGAGGCCGTCCGCCGAGCCCGCGACCTCCACCTGCTCTGACCGGAGGGTGGATGGGTCAGGGGGTGGCGGTGTCTACTGCGGTCAGGAGGTCGGCCAGGTCGTAGTTGCCGTCGTGGCGGGCGCCGTTGACGAAGAGGGTCGGGCTGGCGTGGACGCCGCTGCGGATGCCGCCCACGAAGTCCCGCCGCACCCGGTCGCCGTACGCCTGGCGCTCCACCTCGGCCGCGACCTCGGCGGCGGGCAGGCCGACCTGCTCCACGCCGAGTGACAGGTGCACCGGGTCGAGCTGGTCCTGGTGTTCGTAGAGCCAGTCGTGCAGGGCCCAGAACTGCCCGCGCCGGCCGGCGGCCTCGGCCGCCTCGGCGGCCTGCTCGGCGTACGGGTGCATGTTCGTGATCGGGAAGTGCCGGTAGACCAGGCGTACGGTGTCGGCCCGCTGCCGCAGCAGTTCCCGCAGGTTCGCGTACGCGGCTCCGCAGTAGCGGCACTGGAAGTCGGCGTACTCGACGATCGTCACCGGCGCGTCCACCGACCCGCGGACGTGGTCGTCCCCGGTCACCGGGGTCCGCAGGCGGGCGGTGACCTGGAGCGGAGTGGTCGTCGGGCTGGTCACCTCAGTCATGTCGCCCAGCCTGCCGGGCGGCGGGGTGAGGACGGCTCACCCCGCCCGGGTGGCTCGCTGTCCGGCTCCGCGCCCGGCGGGTGCCGGCGTGGTTCAGCCCAGCACCGGGGCGACCGCGATGTGGTTCTGCACCTCGCGGATCCCCGGCGCGCACCACGCCGTCCGTTCCACCTCGGCCCGCTCCGGCATCGAGTGGACCAGCCCGCCGAGCAGCACCGTGTCGCCGTGCACCCGGACGGTGATCTTCTCCGCCGGGGTGGCCCGGTTGCGCGCCAGCGCGTCGACGATCCGCTCCGCCAGGGCGTGCCCGTCGGGCCGGACGTCGGGGCGCACGACGATGCCGTTGCTGACCCCGCGTACGCCGGTCAGCCGGGACACGGCGCGTTCGGCGGCGCGGCGCTGGTACTCCCAGTCCACGTCGCCGTGCAGCGTGACCCAGCCCTGCGAGACGGTCACGTCGAGCCGCTCCAGGGGTACGAACGCGTCCCACTCGAGCGAGTGCCCGGCCGCGGCGGCGATGTCCGGGTCGGTGCGTTCCGCGCCGGTGCCGAGGCGTACGGCCAGGTCGTTGGCGACCGCCCGGACGCGCGCCACCCGGTGCGCCGCCCGCTCGGCGGCCCACTTCTTGGCGTAGCTGTCGACGCGGCCGGTGAGGGTGACCACACCCTCGGCGACGGTCACGCCGATCTCGTGGGGTCGTACCCGGGGTTCCCAGGCCAGTTCGTCGAGCACGGCCGACTGGATCTCCTGGTCGGTACGGCTGATCGTCTCGATGGCCATCTGTCACTCCTCACCCGACGGTCCGGTCGGTATGTGCGCTTCCGCAGGGACCGAGCGTTTCGCGGGCCCGGGTGACGGGCCTTCACCCGGCCCGGGTGATCTCTGGGAGCGCTTCCATGCCGGTGGTGGATTCGGCTAGGGTAAGCGCGTTCCTCGGGTGCGGGAGCCATCGCGCCGATCACCGGAGCCAGGGCAGCTCCGGCGCGATCGCGCGTGTCCCCGTCGCCGGCCGGCCGCCCCCACGACCGCCCGGCGTCCTCCAAACACCCGGAAGGAACCGCAGATGCGGAGAAGTTACGTCGGCGCGGTCGTGTCCGCGCTGGTCGTCGCCGCGACCGTCGTGGCGGCACCGTTCACCGCGGCCGGCGCGCCCACCGCCGCCGCCGAGGCGTACACCTGGAAGAACGTCCGGATCGACGGCGGCGGCTTCGTCCCCGGCATCGTCTTCAACCCCACCGAGAAGAACCTGATCTACGCCCGCACGGACATCGGCGGCATGTACCGGTGGGAGCAGGCCAGCCAGTCCTGGACGCCGCTGCTGGACTGGGTCGGCGCCGACAGGTGGGGCTGGAACGGCGTCGTCAGCGTCGCCACGGACCCCGTGCAGACCAACCGGGTGTACGCGGCCGTCGGGATGTACACCAACGACTGGGACCCGAACAACGGCGCGATCCTGCGCTCGGCCGACAAGGGCGCCACCTGGCAGGTCACCGAGCTGCCGTTCAAGAACGGCGGGAACATGCCCGGCCGGGGCATGGGCGAGCGGCTCGCCGTCGACCCCAACCGCAACAGCATCCTGTACTACGGCGCCGAGGGCGGCAACGGCCTGTGGCGCAGCACCGACTTCGGGGCGACCTGGGCCAAGGTGGCGAACTTCCCCAACGTCGGCAACTACCGGGCCGACCCGAGCGACCCGAACGGCTACAACGGCCAGAACCAGGGCCTGACCTGGGTCAGCTTCGACAAGAGCACCGGTACGGCTGGCACCGCCACGCAGACGATCTACGTCGGCGTGGCAGACAAGGAGAACCCGGTCTACCGCAGCACGAACGGCGGGGCCACCTGGGAGCGGATCGCCGGGCAGCCGACCGGCTACCTCGCCCACAAGGGCGTCGTCGACCCGGTGGGCGGCTTCCTCTACATCGCCACCAGCGACACCGGCGGCCCGTACGACGGCGGCAAGGGCGACGTCTGGAAGTTCAGCCGCGCCACCGGCGCGTGGACGCGGATCAGCCCGATCCCGTCGACCAGCACCGACGCGTACTTCGGTTACAGCGGCCTGACCATCGACCGGCAGAAGCCGAACACGCTGATGGTGGCGACGCAGATCTCGTGGTGGCCGGACGCGATCTTCTGGCGCAGCACCGACGGGGGAGCGACCTGGACCCGGATATGGGAGTTCACCAGCTATCCCAACAGGTCCAAGCGCTACACCATGGACGTCAGCTCGGTGCCGTGGCTGACCTTCGGCAGCAACCCGGCGCCGCCGGAGGAGACCCCGAAGCTCGGCTGGATGAACGAGTCGGTCGAGATCGACCCGCACGACAGCAACCGCTTCATGTACGGCACCGGCGCCACCATCTACGGCAGCACCGACCTCACCACGTGGGACACGGGCGGCCAGTTCACGATCAAGCCCATGGTCAGGGGCCTGGAGGAGACCGCGGTGCTCGACCTGGTCAGCCCGCCCTCCGGGGCGCCGCTGGTCAGCGCGCTCGGCGACATCGGCGGCTTCCGGCACACCGACCTGGACGCCGTACCGCCGATGATGTTCACCCAGCCGACCTTCACCAGCACCACCAGCCTCGACTACGCCGAGACGAAGCCGGCCGTGATGGTGCGGGCCGGCAACTTCACCGACGCCGACCGGCCGAACGACAGCCACGTCGCGTTCTCCACCGACGGCGGGGCCAACTGGTTCCAGGGCACCGAACCGTCCGGCATCGACAGCGGCGGCACGGTCGCCGCGTCGGCCGACGGCAGCCGGTTCGTCTGGGCCCCGGGTGACACCGGCCAGCAGGTGGTGTACTCGGTCGGCTTCGGCACCTCGTGGGCCGCGTCGACGGGCGTCCCGGCCAACGCGACCATCGAGTCCGACCGCGTGAACCCGAACAAGTTCTACGCCTTCAGCGGCGGCAGGCTCTACGTCAGCACCAACGGCGGGGCGAGCTTCACGGCCTCGGCCGCCGCCGGCCTGCCCACCACGGGCAACGTCAGGTTCAAGGCGCTGCCCGGCAGGGAGGGCGAGCTGTGGCTGGCCGGCGAGGGCGGGCTGTGGCGCTCGACCGACTCCGGGGCCACCTTCACGAAGCAGGTCGCGGTGAGCACCGCCGGCAACGTCGGCTTCGGCAAGGCCGCGCCCGGCCGGACGTACCCGGCGCTGTACCTGTTCGGCACCGTCGACGGCCGGCCGGGGGTGCACCGTTCGGACGACACCGGCGCGACCTGGGTACGGATCAACGACGACCAGCACCAGTACGGCAACGCGGGCGAGGCCCTGACCGGTGACCCCCGGGTCTACGGCCGGGTCTACCTCGGCACCAACGGCCGGGGCATCCTGGTGGCTGACCGGCTCGGCGGCACGCCCGATCCGACCCCGACCACCCCGTCGCCGACGACCCCGCCCCCGACCACCCCGCCCCCGACCACGCCGCCACCCCCGACCACGCCACCGCCCGGCAGCGGCTGCACCGCGACCTACCGGGTGACCGGCTCCTGGCAGGGCGGCTTCCAGGGCGAGCTGGTGGTCCGCAACGCGGGCAGCGCCGCGATCGCCGGCTGGACGGTGGGCTGGACCTTCCCCGACGGTCAGCGGATCACCCAGCTCTGGGGCGGCACCCACACCCAGACCGGGGCGAGCGTCTCCGTCCGCGACGCCGGCTGGAATGGTGCCCTCGGCGCGGGCGCCACCGCCACCGCCGGCTTCCTGGCCGGTACGACCGGGGCGAACAACCCGCCGGCCACCGTCACCTGCACCGCCCGCTGACGCCGTCACCCGCTGACTGATGACCGCTCCCGTCCCGCCGACCGCGCATTCCGAGCCCTCGACCGGGGTCCGGGGTGCGCGGTCGCGCGGGGTGGCGGCAGCGGCGCCGTGGCGCTGGCGGGCCTGGGCGGGCCAGCCCGGGTGCCACTGCGGGCCGATGATGCGGCACGCGAAGAGGTGGTCGGCGTCCCGGCGGACCATAGGCTCGGGGGATCGCCTGTCGAAGGAGGGATCGGCTGTGGATCCGATCAGGACGGCCTATCTCACCGCCGCCCGCTCGGCGGTGGATCTCCTCGCCGACCCGGCCGTCGCGATCCACTGGGACGAACCGAGCGCGCTGCCCGCGTTCGGGGTGGGCGGACTGGCCGGCCACCTCGCCAGCCAGGTGCTCGGCGTTCCCGCCGTGCTGGCCGCGCCCGTCCCCGCCGGTGACCCCGTGGGCCTGCTCGACCACTACGCCCGCGGCGGCTGGCTCGGCGCCCCGGTCGACGCCATCGTCAACGTCGCCATCCGCCGGGCCGGTGACGGCCTGGCCGCCGACGGCCCGGCCGCGCTGGTCGACCGGTGCGCGGCCACCCTGCGTGAGCTGTCCGGAGTGCTGCCGGGGGAGCCGTCCGGGCGGGTGGTGCACCTCGCCCGTGGCCCGTGGTCGCTCACCCTGGACGACTTCTTGGCCACCCGGCTGATGGAACTCGTCGTGCACGCCGACGACCTCGCGGTCAGCGTCGGCGTACCCACCCCGGAGTTGCCGGCCGAGGCGGTGAATCCGGTGTTGACGTTGCTGGCCCGTCTCGCCGTACGCCGACACGGGCAGCCGGCGGTGCTGCGCGCGCTGAGCAGGGCGGAACGTGCGCCGACGAGCGTCGCCGCGCTCTGAGGCTGCCCCGCTCCGAGGCGAGGCCGCCTGCTCCGAGGTGAGGCTGCCTGTTCCGAGGCAGGGCCGCCTGCTCCAACGTGAGGCGGCCCCGCTCCGAGGCGCGGCGGGCCGTGGGATGGGGCGGCGCCTGCTGCGGAACCCGCCAGAGAGAAAGCGCGGCCCCGGTCGAACCCTTCGCAGGTTCGGCCGGGGCCGCGTTCAGCCGTCAGGTCTGCCGGGCGTTCAGCCGTCGAGGCCGACGGGGGAGTTGGGGCGGTCGACGTCGACGAACTCGATGTCGTCCATCGCCCGGTCGCCCCGGCTGCCGGCGGCCCGCGCGGCGGTGCCGGCGGCCCAGCCGACCGCCGCGCCGACCAGCGCGGCGCCGATCAGCAGCGTCCAGGGCAGCGCGGGCCGGCGGCCGGCCAGCGCGTCGAAGGCCAGGGTGGCGCGGCGACGGGCCTCGTCCGCCGCGGAGCCCACCAGGTCGCCGGCCTCGTCGGCGAGACCGGAACCACCCCGGCGGGCCGACCGGGCGGTGTCCCGGACGCTGTCACCGGCGGAGCTGACCGCCGAGACGAGTTGCTGCCACGCCTGGTCCGCGATCCGCTCGGGCTTGCTGCGGCGGTCCAGCAGGTTGCTTCCGAACATGGTGGTTACCTCCTCGGGTGCCGAAGCCGACGGCCACTTCGGACTCCGGCGTCGCAGCGGCGGGTGACGGTTCGCTCGTTACCGCCTGTGCCCCGTGGGGCGGCTACGCAAACCCGGTGCGCCGGTGGGCGCCGCGCTGCGGGCGACGCCGGTCGGCGTACGGGCCGGCGACCGGTCTCGCGGACCCCCGTCAGCGGAGGGCGACCGCCACGGTCACGCCCCGGGCGAAGTCGTCGTCATCGTCGTCGTCATCGCCGCCACCTCCGCCGAATCCGCATGCCAGTACGAGGGCCAGCAGCGCGCTGACGCCGGCCAGCGCGGCAAGTCTCCTGAGCATCGAGCGTCCCTCCGGTCACAGTCGTGTCTCCCGAGCCGATGCTAGGCAGGACGGGCAAGACCCGGGGGGGGTGAACCGGAACAGGCCACGCCCGGGACGGCTGTTGGGCGGTGCCGGCCCCAGCCGGCTACCCTGGGGGCTCGGCGCGTCGGTGGAAGCTGACCGTCGGGTAGAAAAAACGTCAATAGTCCGGATATGGGCGTCTTGCTGCGCCCTGATCCGCGAATTGCTCATCCCGAGGGGTGGCGACCGAGGCCGTCGGAGGAATACTCTCGGTCGCGGCCCGCGTACTGATGAGGCGCCCGTCGGACGGGCGAGTGGAGGTGCTCGCGTGAGCCTGTCGATCGTGAAGTCGGTTCTGCCCGGTGGTGTCATCGAGATCGCCCCGCGGGGCGAGATCGACGTCGACACCGCGTACGAGGTGCGCGAGGCGATCGCCGAGGTCCTGACCAAGGGGCGTCCCGCGCGGATCGAGCTGAACATGCGGCTCGTCTCCTTCATCGACTCGGTCGGCATCAGCGCGATGGTCGCCGGTTTCCAGACCGCCGAGGTGAGTGGCGTCAAGCTCGTCGTCACCGAGCCGAGCCGGTTCGTGCACCGGCAGCTCTGGGTGACGGGCCTGCTCGGCCTCTTCGGCGCCCCCGAGCCCTACTACGCCGGCGCGCCCACCCCCGAGGTCCTTCCCGGCGCCTGATCTCCGTCGGCGGCACACCGCCCGCGACGATCTTCCGGAGGGGCACCCCGGCCGGCTCCACCCACCGCTGTCCGTAGCGGGTCGTGCGCTGCTCAGGCCTCCCCGAGGCCCGACAGGTCGACGTCCGCCACCTCGGTGACCGCGCGGATCGCCGTCACCGAGGCGTACCCCTCGGCCAGCAGGGCCAGGTCGGTGCCCGGCTGCACGGCCTGCCCCGGCTCCTCCAGGGAGGTGCGGACGAAGCCGTGCCCGGCCTCCGCCACCGTCATCTGCACCTGGCCGAAGCTGGCCAGCGTGCCTCGGCGTACCCCTCGCAGCCGGTTGTGCGGCAGGTCCGGCGCGTTCACGTTGAGCACGCTCTCCACCGGCCCCGCCGTGAGCCGGGGTAGCAGGTCCAGGGCTACCAGGGCGGCCGTCGACCAGTGCCGCTCGGCGTCGCGTACCCGCGCGGCGGCGGCCACCGCGGCGCCCCCGCTGGCGGCCGTGGCGTCTCCGGCCGAGAGCACGTCGAGCGAGACGGCCATCGCCCGGCAGCCGTTCGCGGCGGCGGTGAAGGCGGCGCCCACCGTGCCCGAGTGCAGGACGGCGCGGCCCGCGTTCGCGCCCCGGTTGATGCCGGAGAGCACCACCATCGGCGGCGGCCCGAAGGCGCCGTGCACCGCGATCAGCGCGATGAAGCCGGGGGAGCCGCCGACCGCGAACGCCGGGACCTGGGGCAGTTCCGGCAGCGGGTGCTCGTGGACCACCACGTGCCCGTCGCGCTCCACGGCGGTCATCGCGGCGCTGGTGCCGCTCGCCTCCTCCAGCGGCGCGGCGACGACCACGTCCAGGCCCCGGTCCGCCGCCGCCCGCGCCAGCGCCTGGATGCCGGGCGCGGCGATCCCGTCGTCGTTGGTGACCAGTACGCGCAGCGTCATCGCTCGGCCGCCCGGTGGGCCAGCTCGTCCGGGCTGGTCCGCTCCTGCGGCCGGCTGCCCGCCGGTACGAGGCGCACCCGGTCGACCAGGCCGGTGATCGAGTCGATCCGGCCGGTGCCCAGGCCGTGCCGGGTCACGTTCAGCGCGCCGGCCGCCGCGCCGGTACGGATCGCGGTGCGCACGTCACCGCCGCGTGCCGTCACGGCCGCCACCCCGGCGGTCATCGAGTCGCCCGCCCCGCGCGGGTCGGCCGCCTCCAGCCGGGGCATCTCCACCTCGAAGACCTCGCCGTCGACGAGGGCGAGGGCGGGCTTGTCGGCCCGGCTCACCACCACGTTCTCGGCGCCCGCGGCGTGCAGGTCGTAGAGGGCCCGGGTGAGCTGCTCCTCGTCGTCGCCGTCGGCGCGGCCGTCGGCGATCAGCTCCTCGTGGCTGACCTTCAGGAAGAAGACGCCGCTGCTCAGCACGGCGTCGAGGTGCTCACCGCAGAGGTCGACCACCACCCGGCTGCCGTTGGCCCCGAGGTCGGCGGCGAAACGGCGGTAGAGGTCGGCCGGGACCAGGGACGGCTCGTTCGGCCCGCTCAGTACGCTGACCTCGGCGCGCAGCCCCTCGCCGAGGGCCAGGTTGTAGATCTCGTCCAGCTCGTGCCGGCTGAGCGGCTGGCCGGGCACGTCCACGATCTCCCGCCGGGAGCCCTCGCGCCGGTCGTGCACGTACCCGCCGCTGCCGGAGTCGCGGACCACCACCTTCAGGTCCACCCCCTCGCTGACCAGCAGCGGCTCCAGCACCTGGCCGATCTCGCCACCGAGGGCGGTGCAGAGCACCACGTCGACCCCGAGCGACATCACCATCCGGGCCTGCCAGACGCCCTGCCCGCCGGGGTGCAGGTGCAGCTCCGGCGCCTCGCTGGGCTGGTCCACGGTCACCGTCAGCCGGGGCGTGGGCGCGAAGACCATCACGTGCCCGCTCATCCGTCGTACCCGTTCATGCCCCCACCCCTCCAACCGTCGGCACGGTGCGTGGCCGCGCATGAGCTGACGGTAGCGGGAGCGTTGTCCGTGCGGCCGGACTCCGGGCGGCTTCGGCGCGGCGTCGTGAGGGCCGGACCAGGAGCCGCCGGAGACGACGGGCGCCGGTACGCCCCGGGTGCCGCGACGCGTGGCACCCGGGGCGCGGGCGTCAGTAGACCGACAGGTGTACGTGGTTGGTGTGATCGCTGGACGGGTCGCCGTTGGCTCCGCTGTACGACTTCCACCCGCTGCTCGGCAACCAGATCTGCCGGTACCAGATCACGTAGAGCACGGCGAGGCGGTCGGCGTTGTTCACGAAGTACGCCGCGAGGTTGTTGCCGTACGTCCGGTCGCCGCCCGTGGCGTCGCCGCCGAAGCCGCCCTTCTGCGCCGCGAAGTCGCAGGCCCGGCCCTTGGGGTGCTCCCCGGAGCCGCCGGAGCGGTAGCAGGAGACGTAGCGGGTGAAGCCCGCCGCCTTGGCCTGGTTCAGCGCGTGCAGGGTGCGCGGCGTGATGCAGCCGTTGGCGGGGGTGGGGTCGTTGACGCTGCACGACTCGGACGGCCAGGAGCCGTCGGAGTTGCGCGGCGCCGCCTTCGCCGTCTTGTTCGAGGTGCCGCCCGGCGAGCCGCCTCCGCCCGCGGCCTGCTGCTTCTGGTTGGCGACCGTCAGCGCCCGCTCGGCCTGCTCCTTGCGCTTGGCCATCACGGTGACCTGCTTGCGTTGCTCCCGGATCTCGCCGTCCAGGGCGAGCTTGGTGCGGGTGGCGTCGTCCCGGGTCTGCTGGAGCTCGCGCAGGGCCCGGTCCTCCTTGGCGGCCACCGCGTCGAGGGCGGCGGCGCGGTCCATGAAGCCGTCCGGCGAGCCGCTGTTGAGAAGTGCGGACGCCACGCTGAGCCGGCCGGTGCGGTAGGCGGCCCCCGCGATCTCGCCCACGTTGGCGGTGCGCGCCGCCAGCTCCACCTCGGTGGTCTTGAGCTGCGCGGTCAGCTGCTGCTGCCGCCTGGCCGACGTGTCGAGGGCGCGCTTGGCGTCGAGGTAGCCCTTGCTGGCGGCCTCCAGTTGGGCCCGCAGGGCCGGGGTGCCGCCCTCCTCGTCCTGGCCGGGGGCCGCGGCGAGCAGGCCGGCGCGGGTGGCTGCCGCCGCCGGGGCGGCGGTGACCGGGGCCACGGCGGCGCCGAGGGCGAGCATCGTGGCGATCAGGGCCGCCGTCCGGGCGGCACGTCGTCGTACAGGTGCCATCACTGGCATACACGCGTCCTTCCGTCAGCCGCCGACCGGGTTAGCTGACGGGTTCGGGACGGAAGATCCCTACCGCTGACGCGGATGCACCCCACGAACATGGTTCCCCGGTTCGCCCCGTCGGGCGATTAGGCGGCGGCCACCGCCGGCACCGGTGGGTGCCGCCTGGCGGAGGCCGAAGCCGAGACTACCGGTGCCGGTGTGACTGGTGCAGCTCTGGTGACGCAGGGTGTGTGTCCACTAACAGTCAAATCCGGCATAGCGCCACAATAGCCACCCAGATTTAAGGTTGTCCTCATTACCACTCGACTGCCCCACAGGCCCCGGAGGACGCTCCCGGCTCGATCTGCAGCGTGGCGTGCTCGATCTTGAAGTCGTCGTGCAGCGCGTCCCGGGCGGCGCGCAGCACCGCGCCGACCTCCGCGTCGGGCGCCATGGTCAGGTGCGCCGAGGCCACCTCCATCCCGGAGGTCAGGGTCCAGACGTGCAGGTCGTGCACCTCGGCGACGCCCGGCACGGCGGCCAGCCGGTCGTGCACCGCCGTGACCTGGAGGTGTTCCGGCGCGGCCTGCACCAGGATGCGCAGCGCGGCCCGGCCGAGGCGCCAGGTACGCGGCAGGATGAACACCCCGATCGCGACCGCCGCCAACGGGTCGGCCCACCACCAGCCGGTGGCGACGATCAGCAGCGCCGCCCCGATCACGCCGAGTGACCCCAGCAGGTCGCCGAGCACCTCCAGGTACGCGCCGTGGACGTTGATGCTCTCCTTCGCCCCCGAGCGCAGGAGTGCGAACGCGCCGACGTTGGCGAGCAGGCCGAGCACGGCGACCACCAGCATCGGGCCGGCCAGCACCTGCGGCGGATCGCCGAAGCGGCGGACCGCCTCGATCACGACGTAGACCGCGACGCCGGAGAGCAGCATGGCGTTGGCGAGCGCGGCCAGCACCTCCAGCCGGTAGAGGCCGAAGGTGCGCTGCGGATCGCCGCTCGCCCGACGGGTGGCGGCGATCGCCGCGAGCGCCATGCCGATGCCGAGCACGTCGGTGAACATGTGCCCGGCGTCGCTCAGCAGGGCCAGCGAGCCCGTGCGGAAGGCCGCCACCGCCTCCACCACCATCAGGCCGGCGAGCAGCCCGAACGCGGCCCAGAGCCGGCCCCGGTGGCGGTGCGCGGCATTCGCCACGGACCCGTGGTGGTGGTCATGACCTGCGCCCACGCGACCATCCTCCCTGTCGAGGCCCGGAACCGCGTTCAAACTATGCTCACATCGCTATGTGTGCAAGTAATTGGTGCTCAGCCAGTCGGGTCGACGGTGGTGAGCCGCTGGGTGGCCCGGGACAGCGCCACGTAGAGCGTCCGTACCCCCGATCCCGGGTCGGCCCGGATCTCGCCCGGGGCGACGAGGACCACCCCGTCGTACTCCATGCCCTTGGCCTCCAGACTGGTCACCACCTGAAGGCGCGGCGCACCCAGCGTGCCCAGCCAGCCGGCCACCTCGTCGCGGCGCGGCACCGGCGTGATCACCCCGACCGTGCCCTCCACCTCGGCGAGCAGCGCGCCGGTCGCCGCCACGACGGCGGCCTCCAGCTCCGCCGGCGGCACCACCAGCGCGACCGGGTCGACGCCGGTCGAGCGCACCGCCCGGGGCAGCGGAAGGTCCGGGTGCACCCGGCGGATCTCCGCCGCCGCCACCGCGAAGATCTCCGCCGAGTTGCGGTAGTTCGTGGTGAGGGTGAAGTGGTGCCGCTTTCGTCGCCCCAACGCCTGGTCCCGGGCCCGCGACAGCTCCTCCGCCTCGCCCGTCCACGCCGTCTGGGCCGGGTCGCCCACCACCGTCCACGAGGCCAGCCGGCCGCGCCGGCCGATCATGCGCCACTGCATCGGCGAGACGTCCTGCGACTCGTCGACCACCACGTGCGCGTACTCCCGGTAGTCCTCCGGGCGTTCCCGGGCCGCCTCGCGGGCGGCCCGCTGCCGGTCGGCGAAGGTGCTCAGCTCGCGGACCCCACCGGCCAGCTGGAACGCGTCCCGCCTGGCCCGGGCCGGTCTCATCGGCTTGCCGAGCAGCGCGTCCAGCTCGTCGAGCAGCGCGATGTCGGCGATCGTCAGCCCGGCGGCGTCCAGGCTGCGGTACGCGTCGTCGAGCAGTCGGATCTCGGCGCGGGAGAGGATCCCGGCGGCGTACCGGTGCAACCGCTCCGGGTGGGCCAACCAGCCGAGCACGTGCCGGGGGTGCAGCCGGGGCCACCACGCCTTGAGGAACTCCCGGAACTCCGGGCGCTCGGCGATCTCGTCCTCGAACGCGCGCTGCTCGGGCAGCCGGCCGATGCCCAACCTGCGGGCCTGTGCCCAGAGCGCCGCGAAGATCCCGTCGAAGCCGGCGCGGCGCACCTCGTTGCGCCGCGCGCCCCGGGGCATCGCCCGCTCCCGGATCCCGTCCAGCTCGCGGCGCTCCAGCCGGAGCAGCGTGCCCCGGTAGAGCAGGCGCAGCTCGGTCGGACCGCCCGGCACCGCGTCCCGGGCCGCCCGCTCCAGCACGCGCCGCATCCGCAGCGAGCCCTTGACCGCCGCGACAGCCGGCGGGTCGGTGCGGGTGGCGGTCATGCCCGGGAAGAGCGTGCCCAGCGAGTGCAGGGTGGCGGTGTCCTCGCCGAGCGAGGGCAGCACCGAGGCGATGTACTCGACGAAGACCGAGGACGGGCCCACCACCAGGATGCCGCCGCCGGCGAACCGGCTGCGGTCGGAATAGAGCAGGTACGCGGCCCGGTGCAGGGCGACGGCCGTCTTCCCCGTGCCCGGGCCGCCCGACACGATCGTCACGCCCGAACCGGGGGAGCGGATCGCCTCGTCCTGCTCGCGCTGGATGGTGGCGACGATGTCCCGCATGCCCCGGCCGGTGGCCTTCGACAGCGTGGCCAGCAGCGCGCCGTCGCCGACCACCGCCATGTCGGCGGGTGCGGCGGCGGGGTCGAGCAGGTCGTCCTCGATCCGGGTGACCCGCTCGGCGGAGGACTGGATCGTGCGCCGCCGCACCACGCCCAGCGGCTGCGCGGGGGTGGCCTGGTAGAAGGCGGCGGCGGCCGGGGCCCGCCAGTCGACCACCAGGGTGGTGGCGTCGTCGTCCCGGATGCCGAGCCGCCCGACGTGCAGCACCTGCCGGTCGAGCAGGTCCAGCCGGCCGAAGACCAGGCCCTCGTGTTCGGCGTCGAGCATGTGTCGCCGCCGCGCGGCGTGGAACACCATCGCGTCCCGCTCGACCAGCGCTCCGAAGTTGCCCACCCGGGCGAGCCGGTAGCCCTCCTTCTCGGCGTCGACCGCCGACCGGCGCAGCTCGGCCAGTCGGGCGTACACCCGGTCGAGATGCCGTTGCTCGACGGCGATCTCCTGTTCCAGGGTGGTCTGGTCGGTCACCGCTCGCTCCTCCTGACGTCGGCGGCGGGCGGCGCGAACCCCGCGAACCGCGCCAGGCCAACCGCAAGAGGGTACGGCCCGCGCGCAACCAGCGGCGCCACCGGTGCGGGAAAGGAAGCCGCGTCACGCCCGGCGGCGCTGTCGGAGGTGCGGGTCAGTCCGCCCGGGAGGCGGCGGTGGCGCCGGACCCGGCGGCGGCGAGTACGCGCCGGAGCACGCCGCCCAGCGCCGTGTTGACGTCGTCGGGGCGTTCCATCATCAGCATGTGCCCCGCACCCGGGCAGACGGTCAGCTCGGTCGCCGGCAGTGCGGCGGCGATCGACTCGGCGCAGGGCGGCGGGGTGAGCCGGTCCCGGTCGCCGACCAGGGCAGCCGCCGGCAGGTGGGCCAGCGCGGCGAGGGTGTCCAGCCGGTGCTGCGCCCCGATGGAGGCGCGGAAGCCGCCGATCGAGCGCAGCGAGGCGCGGGCCACCGCCGAGGTGACCAGCCGGATGTCGTGCGGATCGCAGCGGTCACCGAAGAGCATCCAGCGGATGCTGGGGCGCAGCGCCCGCAGCAGCGCCCGGGGTGGCCGCCAGGACCCGCACCGGGCCAGTACGCCGGCCCCGGTGGTCTCGGCGAGCCGGATCAACCGGGCGATCCGGGGCGAGAGGCCGTAGACGGTGTGCGTGTGGCCCTCGGCGGTCGTGGAGACGAAGACCAGCCCGGCCGCCCGGGCGGCGAAGTGCCCAGGGTGGCGGTGCGCGTACTCCATGATCGTCATGCCGCCCATCGAGTGGCCGACCAGCACGAGCCGGCCGGTCGGGGCCACCTCGTCCAGCACGGCGGCGAGGTCGTCGCCGAGCTGCGCCAGGGTGGCGGTGGGCAGTGGCATGCAGCTCGACCGGCCGTGGCCGCGGGCGTCGTAGGTCACCACCCGTACCGCGTCGTCGAAGCGTTCCCGCAGGTCGGCGACCTGCCGGTGCCAGGCCCGCCCGTCCAGCGTCCAGCCGTGCAGCAGCACGACGGTGACCTCGGCGTCGGCCGGTCCGGCCGCCTCGACGTGCAGGCGTACGTCGTCGGGAAGACGTACCTCGACGTGCTCCGGCATCGTCACCTCCCCAGGGCCGCGCGGAACCGCAACACCGGGAATACCCGGTGGTAACACCGGCTACCCGCCATGAGACCACGACAACCGTGCCGGTGAGAAGATTCGTAACCCGCCCCGGGCGCGCGGTGGGCCCGCGAAGCTGGGAACCATGGGGTCGCCCCGGACCGCGCTGGCCGAGCTGCTCGCCGGCAACCGCCGCTTCGTCAGCGGCCAGCCGATCCACGGCCACGACGTCACCGCCGCCGCCGCTGCGGCCTCGGGCGACCAGCAGCCGTACGCGGTGCTGCTCGGCTGCATCGACTCGCGGGTGCCGCTGGAGGCGATCTTCGACCAGACCTTCGGCTCGATCTGCGTGATCCGCACCGGCGGGCACGTGCTCGACCGGGCGGTGCTCGGCTCCATCGAGTACGTGGTCGGTGAACTGGGCGTGCCGCTGGTGATGGTGCTCGGGCACGAGCGGTGCGGCGCGGTGGCCTCGGCGGTGGAGACGTTGCGCGGCGGGCGGTCGCCGGGCGGCGCGCTGGCCCACCTCGTCGACCGGATCGCCCCTGCGGTGACCGAGGTGGGCGTCGACGACCCGGCGGTGCATCCGCTGGCGGTCCGGCGGCACGTGCTCCGTACGGTGGCCGCCCTGCGCGCCGACGACCTGTTCGCCGCCCCGGTCGCCGCCGGCCGGCTGGCGGTCGTCGGCGCCCTCTACGACCTGGCCACCGGCGAGGTGACCCTGCTGGAGCCGTAGGAGAGCTCACCTGCGTTGATCACGAAGTTGTTGTCGCGACACGCCGGGGTGGAGGGCAACGACTTCATGATCAAGGGAGTGGAAAACGGGGCGGTAACGCGCGACAGCCCGCCGGGGGTCCCCGGCGGGCTGTCGTCTTCGCGTGCGGGAGGAGGTCAGCCCTCGAAGACGCCGGCCTCGACGAGGCGCTTCTCGGTGGCGTCCCAGCCGTCACCCGGGTGGGTGGCGTTGAGGGTGTTGAGCTCGGCCCGGATCTTCGCGGCGTGGCCGGCGGCGGCCAGCACCCGGATCTCCTCGACGAAGGCCTCGGAGTCGGTGCGCAGGTGCGCGGTCTTGCCGTTGGTCAGGTTCCGCACGTAGGCGTGCTTGCCGCCGTTGAGCGGGATGAGGTACTTGAACTCGCCCAGCACGCTGAGGGCGCCACCCTGGCCAGCCTGGCCGGCCCGGACTGACGCGCGCGCGGTCTTAGAGGTGTTGCTCGCCACGGAGGTACTCCTTGCAAGACGTACGGGAGGACGAAACGTCCGGGGGCTGTGCGGGCGCCACCCTGATGGATGTGCCCGCGAAGATGTGCGCGGCACAAGCCGCCGATGGAACTGTACACGACACGATCCGCTGGCTGGTCACCGCGTCGTGAGGGGTCAACCGGGGGACCCGTCCGACTATTCCGACCCGCGAATTTTCCGATTCCCTGGCGCATCATCCGTCACAACAGTCATCATGTGTTCCAGCAACCACTCGGGTGGTCGAGGTCGTAGGGGAAGACGCACCTCGCTCTCCGGGAGGTCACCGTGCCAACGCGTGGCGTCGTATACGTCCACTCGACCCCGCTCGCCGTGTCCTCACACGTCGAGTGGGCGATCGCGCGCGTCCTCGCCGCGCCGGTCAACCTGCAGTGGACGGCTCAGCCCGTCGATCCCGGCGCCCGCCGGGCCGAGTGCGGGTGGACCGGTCGCCCGGGGACGGGCGCCGAGCTGGCTGCTGCCCTCCGGCAGTGGCCCATGATCCGTTTCGAGGTGACCGAGGAACCGAGCCCCGGCGCCGACGGCGAGCGCTTCATGCACGTGCCCGGCCGGGGCCTGTTCCGGGCGACCGTCGGGGCGGCCGGCGACATCCAGTTGGGCGAGGACCGGCTGCGCAGCATCATGGCTGGCGCGCGGGCGCCGGAGGCCCTCGCGCACGCCCTCGACAAGGCGCTCGGCACGGCGTGGGACGCCGAACTGGAGCCCTACCGGTACGCCGGCGACGGCGCTCCGGTGACCCTGCTCACCCGGGTCGGCTGACACCCCACCCCGGACCGGGAACGACTCGCCCTGACGGGTGAAGGTCAAGTTGCCCCGATAACAGGTGAACTGGTGGGATGGGCCGCGTGTCGACTACCCCGCGACGTGCCGGCGTCGCGCTCGCCGCCCTGACCGCGTTGCTCGTCTCCGGGTGCTCCGAGCCGGCGCCGCGCCGCCCCGACCCGGCGCCGACCAGCGCCGCCGCCCAGGCGGGCACGCCGACACCCGCCGCGAGCATCCCCGGCGCCGACCCCGCCGCCCGCGCCGCCGCCCTGGTCGGCTCGCTGGCCGACGAGGACCTCGTCGGCCAGGTGCTCATGCCGTACGCCTACGGCGACGCGGCCACCAAGGTCTCGCCCGGCTCGGCCGCAGGCAACCAGGCGCTGGCCGGAGTGGACACCCC
This sequence comes from Micromonospora sp. NPDC049048, assembly GCF_043197615.1. Classification (NCBI taxonomy): domain Bacteria; kingdom Bacillati; phylum Actinomycetota; class Actinomycetes; order Micromonosporales; family Micromonosporaceae; genus Micromonospora; species Micromonospora sp. NPDC049048. Next base: position 234,321 of record NZ_JBICTM010000003.1, read on the forward strand.
CGCCCAGATGGTCGAGAAGTACCGGCTCGGCGGGCTGATCCTGGTCGGCTTCAGCGCCGACGACCCCACCAAGGGCAACCAGGAGACGACCAACGTCGACAACCCGAAGCAGGTTCGCGCGTTGACCGACGGCCTGCGCGCGGCAGCCGGCCGGCTCCCCGTCGCGCCGGCGCCCTTCCTGATCGGCACCGACCAGGAGTACGGCGTGGTCACCCGGATCACCGAGGGCGTGACGCTGCTGCCCAGCGCCCTCGCCGCCGGCGCCGCCGGGAGGCCGGAGCTGACCGAGGCCGCCTGGCGGGCCGCCGGTGCCGAACTCGCCGCGATGGGGATCAACCTCGACTTCGCCCCCGTCGCCGACGTGCTCGCCACCCGCAGCACCGTGATCGGCTCCCGGTCGTACGGGGCGGACCCGAAGGTGACGGCGGGGCAGGTCGCGGGCGCGGTCCGAGGGTTGCAGGCCGCCGGCGTCGCGGCCACCGTCAAGCACTTCCCCGGGCACGGGCACAGCGCCGACGACTCCCACGAGGGTCTGCCGGTGCTCACCCAGTCCCGCCGGACGTTGGAGACCGGGGCGTGGCCGCCCTTCTCCGCCGCCTTCGACGCGGGTGCGATGGCCGTGATGTCCGCCCACCTCGACGCGCGGTCGGTGGACCCGGGCACCGCGGCGACCTTCTCGCGCAAGCTGCTCACCGACGTGCTCCGCGGACAGCTCGGCTTCCAGGGGGTGGTGATCACCGACGGGATGAACATGCCGCCGGCCAAACGCTGGTCGCCGGGGGAGGCCGCCGTACGGGCGCTGAAGGCGGGCAACGACCTGATCCTGATGCCGCCGAACGTCCGCCAGGCGTACGACGGGCTGCTCGCCGCGCTCCGCGACGGCTCGCTGCCCAGGCCCCGCCTCGTCGAGGCCGCCACCCGGGTGCTGACGATGAAGTTCAAGCTGGCGGACCGGCCCACGCCGGAGCTGTCCACGCTGGGCGGCGCGGCGCACCGCAAGGCGGCGGAGGACCTGGCCGCGGCGGCGGTGACCGTACTGCGGGGCTCCTGCGGCGGCGGCGTCCGGGGCCCGGTGACCGTGACCGCCTCCGGCGGGCGCGAGCACACCCGGGCGGCGCTGGCCGAGGCGCTCAAGGCGGCCGGCGTCGAGGTGGTGGCCAGCGGCGGCACGGTGGTGCACCTCGTCGGGTACGGCGACGGCGCCGGCGACCTGCGCGCCGACGCCGCCGTCACGGTCGCCATGGACACCCCGTACGTGCTGGCGAAGGCCAAGTCGCCGACCCTGCTCGCGACCTACTCGTCCAGCCGGGCGTCGATGACCGCCCTCGCCGGGGTGCTGGCCGGCAAGGCCCGCCCGGGCGGCCGGTCCCCGGTGCCGGTGACCGGCCTGCCCGCCACGACCTGCGGCGCCTGAGCGCCTCAGTCCCGGTTGATCCGGGCAGACTGCTTCACCAACTGGTACGCCGGCAGCAGCTCCGTGGGTTCCGGAGTGTCCAGGCTCAGCACGACCGGCCCGTAGAGGGAGGAGACCGCGACGGCCCGGTCGCCGACCGCGCCGCCGTCCTTCCTGGGGTAGCTGGCCTCGACGGCGTCGAGGGTGCCGGCCTTGAGCCGTCGGTACTCCGCGTCCGCCGCCTTCGGCGAGTACGCGTCGAGGAAGTGCTTCAGGTGCGCCTCGGCGCCGCCGGCGACCCCGTCGACCCGCCACACCCGCAGGAACCCGATGGCGCCGGCCGGCCGGGCGTCGATCTCGCACAGCATGAGGGCCTTGCCGAGGCGGGCCTCGCCGAACTCCTTCGAACTCCGTACCGCCTTGACCTTCCACTTCGCCGGCACCGAGAAGGTGACGGGCAGTTCGCAGGGCGTGCCCTTCTTGCCGACCGTGGTGCCGGCGGCGGCAGCCGCCACCTCGTCGTGCCAGGGCGGTCCGGGCGTCACCGGGGAGGCGGTGACGCTCGGCGAGGCCGACGGGGAGCCGCCGACCGACGGCGACTCCTTGCCGTCGGCGCAGCCGCCGGCGAGTCCGATGGTGAGCGCCGCGAGCACGGCGGCGCGGGTGGTACGTCGCATGGTTGTCCGTTTCCCCCGTTGACGATGGGCCGGCTCATCAAAGCGACACGGAGGAGCACCGTCAAGCCGGTATGGTCACCGCTGCGAGCAGGAAAACCGGGTCGCGTCCAAGCGCTCCGCCTGGCATCCTCGGCGCCCATGGGAACGGCAGAGGGTTTCGCGTACGTCGAGCGGTCGGACGGCACCGTGGTGATCACCCACCGCGGTCGGGCGGCGGGCACCCTGCGCGGCGGCCGGGCGGCGGAGTTCCTCGCCGAGGTCGACGACGACCCGCAGCTCGTCATGGCCCGGTGGACCGGCAACTACCGCCGGGGCAACGAGCGCGCCGCCCGCCAGCACCCCCGCAACCGGGGCTGAGCGAGCTCACCCGCGCCCTCTCCCGCAACCGGGCCGACGCCGCCGGGCGTCGCCCCGGCCCGCCGTGGGCCTTCGACGACCGCCCAAGGTCCGCGCGGGCCGGGCGACGCGGAAGGGCCCGCGCTCGGGTGAGCGCGGGCCCTTCCGGCGGTACGTCGTGCCGTGGTCGCCCTAGAGGGGGATGTTGCCGTGGGCGCCTCGTGCGGCCGGGGCGGCGGCGAGGGCCTCGGCGATGCGGCGGCGGGTCTCGGCCGGGGTGATGACGTCGTCGACGACGCCGATCTCGAGGGCCCGGTTCACGCCGCCCGCGACGCGGATCTGCTCCTCGACGAGTTGCGCGCGCAGCGCCTCGCGCTCCTCGGCGGGGACGGCGGCCAGCTTCTTGCGGTGCAGGATGTTGACGGCCGCGCTGGCGCCCATGACGGCGACCTCGGCGTGCGGCCAGGCGAACACGGCGCTGGCGCCCAGGGAGCGGGAGTTCATCGCGATGTACGCCCCGCCGTAGGCCTTGCGGGTGACCAGGGTGACCCGGGGCACGACGGCCTCGGCGAAGGCGTGCAGGAGTTTCGCGCCGCGCCGGACGACGCCGTCCCACTCCTGCCCGAGGCCGGGCAGGTAGCCGGGCACGTCGACCAGGACGATCAGCGGCACGCCGAGGGAGTCGCACATGCGTACGAACCGGGCGGCCTTCTCGGCGCTGGAGGCGTCCAGGCAGCCACCCAGGCGCAGCGGGTTGTTCGCGATGACGCCGACGGTACGCCCGGCGAAGCGACCCAGGGTGGTCACGACGTTCGGCGCCCACTTGGCGTGTAACTCCACTCCGGGAGCGTCCAGCAGCGCCCTGACCACCGGCTTGACGTCGTAGGCCCGGTTCGTCTCCACCGGCATCTTCGCCGCCAGGTCGTGCCCGTCCTCGCCCTGGGCGGAGACGTCGTCGGGCGACAGCCGGCCCTGGCGGCCCAGCAGTGCCGCGAGCTTGCGCGACTCGGCGATCGCCGACTCGTCGTCGGGGCAGGTCACGTGGACCACCCCGGAGCGGCGGCCGTGCGGCTCCGGCCCGCCGAGGCGCGCCATGTCGACCTGCTCGCCGGTGACGCTGCGGACCACCTCCGGGCCGGTCACGAAGATCCGTCCCGCGCCGCTCATCACCACGATGTCGGTCAGCGCCGGCCCGTACGCGGCCCCGCCGGCCGCCGGCCCCAGCACCGTCGAGATCTGCGGCACCCGCCCCGAGGCCCGTACCATCGCCGCGAACACCTGGCCCACCGCGTCCAGGGCCACCACGCCCTCGGCCAACCGCGCCCCGCCCGAGTGCCACAACCCCACCACCGGCACCCGCTCGCGTACGGCGGTGTCGATCGCGTCCACGACGTGCCGGCACCCCTCGGTGCCCATCGCCCCGCCCATCCGCGTCGCGTCGGTGGCGTACGCGACGACCGGCGAACCCTCGATCTCACCCCGCGCCCACAGCACGCCCGAGGTGTCGCGCGGCACCGACAGCCGCAACGACCCCGCGTCGAACAGCGCCCGGAGCCGGACCTCCGGGTCGCGGTGGTCGACGCCGGAAGACGGGTCCACGCCAACGGCGGTGGTGGTCACGTGAGCCTCCATGGCTGTGGTCTCAGGCCCGCGTGAAGACGAGAGCCACGTTGTGGCCGCCGAAGCCGAACGAGTTGTTGAGCGCGGCGGGGATGTCCATGCGGCGTGCCTCGTTGGCGGCCACGTCCAGGCTGAGCCCCTCGTCCGGGTCGTCGAGGTTGATCGTCGGCGGCACGACGCCGTCGCGGATCGCCAGGATGGTGGCGATCGACTCCAGCGCGCCCGCCGCGCCCAGCAGGTGACCGGACATCGACTTGGTCGAGGTCAGCACCGGGTGGTCGCCCAGCGCCGCCCGCAGCGCGGTGATCTCCGCGACGTCGCCGACCGGCGTCGACGTGGCGTGCGCGTTGACGTGCACGATGTCCGCCCGGGCCACGTCGGCGTCCGCGATGGCCTTCGCGATCGCCCGGATCGCCCCCTCACCCTCTGGGTGCGGCTGGACGATGTCGTAGCCGTCGGAGGTGAGCCCGGCGCCGGCCAGCCGGGCGTAGACCCGGGCGCCCCGGGCGGCGGCGTGCTCCGCCCGTTCCAGCACCAGGATGCCCGCGCCCTCACCGAGCACGAAGCCGTCGCGGCCCTTGTCCCACGGCCGGGAGGCCCGCTCCGGCTCGTCGTTGCGGGTCGACATCGCCCGCATCGAGCTGAAGCCGGCGATCGGCAGCTGGTGGATGACCGCCTCGGTGCCGCCGGCCACCACCACGTCGGCCCGGCCGGCACGGATCATGTCCATGCCGAGCGCGAGCGCCTCCGCGCCGGTCGCGCAGGCGCTGGCCACGGAGTGCACCCCCGCCTTCGCGCCCAGCTCCAGCCCCACCCAGGCGGCGGGGCCGTTCGGCATCAGCATCGGGATGGTGTGCGGCGAGACCCGCCGTGGACCGGACGCCTCCAGGATGTCGTCCTGGGCGAGCAGCGTCAGCGCGCCGCCGATGCCGGAGCCGACGCTGACGCCCAGCCGCTCCGGGTCCAGCCCGGAGTCGGCCAGGCCGGAGTCGGCCCAGGCCTGCTGCGCCGCGATGATCGCGATGGCCTCGGAACGGTCGAGCCGGCGGAGCTTGACCCGGTCCAGCAGGCCGGTGGGCTCGACCGCGAGCTGGGCGGCGATCCGGACCGGCAGTTGCTCGGCCCACTCCTGGGTGAGCGGACCCACCCCGGAGCGGCCGGCGAGCATGGCGTCCCAGGTCGACGCGACGTCCCCGCCCAGCGGGGTGGTCGCGCCGAGCCCGGTGACGACGACGTCGGTGTGAGCCATGATCAGGACTGCGCCTCGATGTAGCTGACGGCGTCCCCGACGGTCTTCAGGTTCTGCACCTCGTTGTCCGGGATCTTGACGCCGAACTTCTCCTCGGCCGCCACCACGACCTCCACCATGGAGAGCGAGTCGACGTCCAGGTCGTCGGTGAAGGACTTCCCCTCGGCCACGTCGTCCGGGCTCACCCCGGCAACCTCTTCGAGGATCTCGGCGAGGCCGGCGGTGATCTCGTCACGGGTCATTGCGGTTGGTTCCTCTCATCGTGGTTCGTTCGACGGCCGACGACGCCGGCCGTCACTCCCCGGCGCGGCGGCCGGAGGGGCTTCTCAGGGGCAGCGGACGACCTGACCGGCGTAGGTCAGGCCGCCGCCGAAGCCGAAGAGCAGCACCGGGGCGCCGGACGGCACCTCCCGCCGCTCGACCAGCTTGGACAGGGCCAGCGGCACGCTCGCCGCCGACGTGTTGCCGGACTCGACGATGTCCTTGGCGACGATCGCGTTCGGGATGCCGAGCCGCTTGACGATGCCGTCGATGATCCGCGCGTTGGCCTGGTGCGGTACGAAGGCCGCCAGCTCCGAGGGGTCCACCCCGGCGCGCTCGCACGCCAGCCGGGCCAGCGGCGCCAGCTCCGTGGTGGCCCAGCGGAAGACCGACTGTCCCTCCTGCTGGATGTACGGGCGCCAGCCCTCGATCCGTACGGCGTCGCCCCGCTCCGGCACCGAGCCCCAGACCACCGGGCCGACCCCGGCGGGCTCGCCGTCGGCGACTGCCGACACCACGGCCGCACCCGCGCCGTCGGCGAAGATGATGCAGGTGGAGCGGTCCGTCCAGTCGACGATGTCGGACAGCTTCTCCGCGCCGATGACCAGGGCGTTGCGCGAGGCGCCGGCCTGGATGGCGTGGTCGACGGTGCCCAGCGCGTACGCGAAGCCGGAGCAGGCCGTGTTGAGGTCGAACGCCCCGGGCGCCGTGATGCCGAGCTTCGCGGCGACCCGGCAGGCCACGTTGGGGCTGCGGTCGGCGGAGCTGCACGTCGCGACCACGACCAGGTCGATGTCGGCGGCGGTGAGCCCGGAGTTGGCCAGCGCCTTGCCGGCGGCGGCGGTGGCCATGTCGGCGACCGTCTCGCTGTCGGCGATCCGCCTGGTGACGATGCCGACCCGGTCCCGGATCCACTCGTCGTTGGTCTCGACCAGTTGGGCGATGTCGTCGTTGGTGACCACCCGGGAGGGCTGGTAGTGGCCCAGCGCGACGATCCGGCTGCCGGTCATGCGTGTCCTCCGATGCGGACGAGCGGTTGGCCCGGCGCGACCGGGTCGTCGTGGTGGGCGAGCCACTCGGTGAGTACCCCGCTGCCGTTCGCGGTCACCTCGACCGGCCCCTGCCGGGTGGCCACGTGGCCGACGACCTGCCCGGCGCGCAGCGGGTCACCCTCGGCCAGCTCCCGGGACGGTTCGAAGGTGCCGGCCGAGGGGGCCACCACCACGCGGAAGTGCATGGTCGGCTCGTGGCTCGGCGCCATCCCGTGCCGGGCGATCAGGTCCCGGGCGGCGGGCAGGTCGTCCGGGGTGTTCAGGGTGACGATCTCCGGGACGCCGGTCTCCTTCAGCTCCCGCTTCAGCAGGCCCGCGAGGGTGCCGGCCGGGGGCAGCTCGATCACGCCGGTCACCCCGAGGTCGGCCAGCGTACGCATGCAGAGGTCCCAGCGCACCGGCGCGGTGACCTGGCGGACCAGGCGCTGCACCATGTCGCGCCCGTGGTCGACGGCGGCGCCGTCGAGGTTCGACAGCAGGATCCGGGTCGGGTCGCCCGGGGTGATCCCGGCGGCCACGGCGGCCAGTGCCGTCTCGGCGGGGGCCATGTACGGGGTGTGGAAGGCGCCGGCCACCTTCAGGCGGAGCACCCGGGCCTTCGCCGGTGGCTCGGCGGCGAGCTTCCCCAGCCCTTCGACGGAGCCGGCGGCGACGAACTGGCCGGCGCCGTTGCGGTTGGCCGGGTGCAGCCCGTGTGCGGTGATCGAGGCGAGCACCTCGTCCGGGTCCCCGCCCAGCACGGCGGCCATCCCGGTGGGCTCCAGCGCGCAGGCCGCGGCCATCTCCCGACCGCGTACGCCGGCCAGGGTGATCGCCGCCTCCGCCGGGAGTACCCCGCCGAGCGCCGCCGCGCTCAACTCGCCCACGCTGTGGCCGGCGGTGAGCGTGACGTCGTACATCGGCAGGTGCTCGGCGGCCAGCAGCGCGGCGGCGACCAGCAGTGGCTGGGTGCGGGCCGTGTCCCTGATCTCGTCCGCGTCGGCCGTGCTGCCGAGGTGCACCAGGTCGACCCCCGCCAGCGCCGACCACCAGCGCAGGCGCGCGTCGGCACCGGCGAGGTCCAGCCAGGGAGTCAGGAAGCCGGGTTTCTGGGAACCCTGGCCGGGCGAGAGTACGGCGAGCACGTCTATGACTCTCCCGGATACGGGCGGGTAGCGCTGTGCCGCCTCCGACCAAACCGCACTAGAACCTTTGGAGGGATCCTACAAAAATCGGCGGCGATCATCACCTGTGTGTGGTGTTTTGCCAAGGTTTGAGGTCATTGCCGGGTTCGGTGCTGGCGGGGCCACCGGATCGAGCCGGCCGACGGTGAGGGCCACCTGGAGCGCGAACGCGTCCCGCGCCGCCAGCGGCGAGAAGCCGGTGACGTCGGAGACGCGCCGCAGCCGGTAACGCACCGTGTTCGGGTGGACGAAGAGGGACCGCGCGGCGCTCTCCAGCGTGCCGGCCGCCGCGAAGAAGGCGTCGAGGGTCTCCAGCAGTTCCCCGCCGGAGCGCACCAGCGCGGCGTAGACGTCGTGCCGCAGCCGTCGGCGGGCCTCCGCGTCCCCGGCCAACGCCCGCTCCGGCAGCAGGTCGTCCGCCGGCACCGGCCGGGGCGCGGTCGGCCAGGCCGGGGCGGCCCGGAAGCCGGCCAGTGCGGCTCGGGCCGACTCGGTCGCCTCGTCCAGACTCGGCACGGCCGGGCCGACCACCACCGGGCCGTCACCGAACGCGCCGAGCAGCTTGCCGGTGGCCGCGACGGGGTCGGCCGCGCCGCCGAGCACGATGACCAGCCGGTCGCCGTGCACCCCGCCGATCACCTCCGTGCCGATGCGCCGGGCCTGCCGGTGGACGGTGTGCAGCACGGCGGAGACCTCCCCGCCGGGGGAACGGCCGACCGCCACCGCCACCGGCGGGGCGTCCGCCCAGCCGAGCGCCGCCGCCCGGCTCGCCAGCACGTCCGGCGAGTCGCCGCGTAGCAGCGCGTCCACCAGCAACGCCTGCAACCGGGCGTCCCACGAACCGCGCGACTCGGCGGCCCGCGCGTACACCCGGGCGGCGGCGAAGGCGATCTCCCGGGAGAACCGCAGCACCGCCTCGCGCAGCTGCTGCTCCTCGCCCTCCGCGGCCAGGTGCGAGACCTGCTCCTCGACCACGTCGATCATCACCTTCACCAGCGCGACGGTCTGCTGGAGGCTGATCGAGCGGGCGAGCGCCTGCGGTGCGGTGGCGAAGACCTCGTCCGAGACCTCCTGGGTGCTGTCCGCCGTGCCGCCACCGTCGCGCAGCCACTGCACCAGCGACCGGGCGCCGGCCTGGGCCACCAGCATCACCCAGGAGCGGTGGTCGGGCGGCAGGTCGCGGAACCAGGGCAGCGCCTCGTCCATCCGGGCGACGCTGGCGCTGGCCAGTGCCCCCGCCGCCCGCTCGATCCGGCGCAGCGTGGCCGACAGCTCCGTCCCGCCCGGCTCACTCACCGTCCCAGCCTGACACGCACCGACCTGCGCTTCCGCGCCGGGCCGGCCCGGTGGCCACCATCCGGGCGGCGATCCTGCTCGCCGTCGGGGCGGTGGTCCGCCCGCCGGACCGGGCGCCGGGAGACCCGGGTGCGGCTGCACGGGCCGTCGGTGCCGGCCAGTACGGTGACAGGGCCCGTCGGAGCGACCCCGGCGGGCTGGGGGCGAGCGTGAGGAGACCGGGATGGCGCATGGGGAGGCCGAGCACGGCTGCGCCCAGGGCGAGCCCTGCCGGCCGGGCCACCAGGAGCAGCAGGCGGCAGCCAAGCACCGCCGGCTGCCCGGCGCGTTCCCGGCCCCCGCGCCGGAGCACCCGGCCCGCGCGCCCGAGCGCCCCGACGACGACGTCCCGGTTCCCCGGCAGCGCGTCCCCGAGCCGGCTCCGGCCGGCGAGGTAGAGCCGGCGGCGGCGCAGGGCTGCCGCAGCGACCTGCCCGGCTGGGCCGGTGGGCACCGGCACGGGCCGGTCCGCCCCCGGCTGCGCGCCACCCGCCGCGAGCGGCCCCCGCGCCGCTGGTGCTGACCGACTGACCGGCCGCTTGTGCTGACCGGCTGACCGACGTCGGTCAGCGGGTGCGGCGGCGGACCAGCAGGGCGATCCCGGCGAGCCCCGACGTGATGACCAGCACCACCGCGACGTTGAGCAGCAGCAGCCGCTGCAACTCGCCGAGCGCCTCGTCGATGTCCTTGGCCGGGTTCAGGGCGTCCTCGGGGATGACCCGCTCGCCGCCGCCGACGCCGCCACTGACGGTGTCGAACTGCCGCTCCAGCGGGACCCCGGCCGTGCGGAGGGTCTCGGACATGTTGAGCCGGCCGAGGAACCAGCCCGCGGCGGTCTTGCGGGCGTCCGGCTGCTTGGCCGGGCGGAAGACGCGCGGCCCGCCGACCGCCTTCGGGTAGAGGTCGTACGTCTGCTTCGGAACGTCGCCGGCGAACACCACGACCGTGTACTTAGGACCGAGGTCGGCCGCCTTCGGGCCCTTGGCCTGCCCCGTGCGACCGAGGAAGTTGACCTGGTCGATGACGGCCACCACGTGCGCCGGGTGGGCCTCGGCGCGCAGCCGCAGCGGGTCCGTCAGCCCCTCCCCGGTGATCTCGACACCGGCCGGCGCGGGCTTCGGCGCGGCCGTCGCCGTCGCCGTCGAACCGAGCGACAGGATCGCCGTCGCGAGCCCGCCCGTCAACACCGCGACCAGCCGCCGCATCGTTCGGACCATCGCCGCCTCCTCGCCCCGTTCGATGGATGGCTTGCTGCAGGTCACGCGTCGATTGGCTGACGGGGGTGACCGGACCCGTGCCGGGGTGCCACCCTTTAAGACTGCGCAGAACGTCGATCGGTTGCAGCTCGTGGAACAGTAATTGGAACTATCTGTGATCCCGGCGCGACCAATGGACGGTGGCCGTGAATCAGCGGGCGGATCGTACCTTTACGGAGGGGTTCATGGGGGGCAGGTTCCCACGTACGGCACGTACCTGGCCAGTGGTGGTCGGCGTGGCGCTCGGTGTGTCGTTGTTGCTGCCGGCCGCTCCGGCAGCCGCCCACAACTCGCTGACCGGCAGTGATCCGCGCGACGGCGCCCGGATCGCCGAGGCGCCGGCAAAGATCGAGCTGCGCTTCCTCGCCAAGGCCGACCCGAATACGACGAAGATCACAGTGACCGGACCGGACAACGTGGCCGCGCTGGACGGTGCGCCGACCTTCTCCGGCTCGCGGGTCAGCGTGCCGTTCAAGCCGGGCCCGGCGGGGCTCTACATCGTCGGCTACCGGTTGGCGTCCAGCGACGGGCACCCGGTCTCCGGGGAGGTGCGGTTCACCCTGACCACCGGCACCCCCGCCGAGGCGCCGACCGGCACCGCCAACCCGACCGGTCCGGCGTCGGCCGTACCGCCGTCGACCGGCACCGGACCGACCTCGGCCGCGCCCGGGCCGGCGGGCACGGGCTCGCCGACGGCGGCGGTGCCGGCGGCGAAGGAGAGCGACGAGGCGGGCGGGCGCGGCTGGCTGTGGGCGCTCGGCGGCGTGCTCCTGCTGGCCGCCCTGGCCGCCGGCCTGCTGCTGCGCCGCCGCTCGGCCGGCCGCTGAGCGGCACGAGCCCGGCCGTTGAGCGGCACGAGCCCGGCCGTTGAGCGGCACGAGCCCTCGACGGCTCAGCGCCCGGACCGACCGGTCCGGGCGCTGAGGGAGGTACGTGCTGCGGGCCGCCCGCCGGCGCCCGCGCCTTCCCGACGAAGCGCTCGTGGCGGTCGGGAAGGCGACCGGGCTCAGACCAGGCGGACCCGGGCGGCGCGCAGCCGGCTCAGGGTGCGCTCGCGGCCGAGCACCTCCAGCGACTCGAACAGCGGCAGCCCGACGGTACGGCCGGTGACGGCGACGCGTACCGGCGCCTGGGCCTTGCCGAGCTTGAGCCCGCGCTCGGCACCGACCGCCTCCAGAGTCGACTTGAGCGTCTCCGCGTCCCACGACTCCAGCGCCTCGAACGCCGCCGTGGCCGCGTCCAGCAACTCCGCCGAGCCCTCCTTCATCGCCTTGGCCCAGGCGGCCTCGTCGATCAGTGGCGAGGCGAGGAAGAGGAAGTCGACGTTCGGCACGATCTCGCTGAGCACCGCGATCCGGGTCTGCGCCAGCGGGGCCACGGCCGCGAAGGCGTCCGCGTCGAACTCCTCCGGCTGCCAGGGCGGCGGGGCGATGGTGCCGGTGCCCGTCAGCCACGGCCCGCAGGCCTCGACGAACTCCTCCACCGGCAGGGCCCGGATGTACTCGCCGTTGAACGCGCGCAGCTTCTTCTCGTCGAAGAACGCCGGCGAGGGGTTGACCTCCTCGAGCCGGAACTCCTCCTCGATCACGGACCACGGGACGATCTCCCGGTCGCCCGAGGGCGCCCAGCCGAGCAGCATCAGGTAGTTGCGCATCGCGGCGGCGAGGTAGCCCTCGTCCCGGAACGCCTCCAGGGCCACCTTGTCGCGGCGCTTGGAGAGCTTCTGCCGCTTCTCGTTGACCACCACCGGCACGTGCGCCCAGATCGGCGGCTTGACCCCGAGGGCCTCCCAGAGCAGCTGTTGCTTCGGGGTGTTGGGCAGGTGCTCCTCGGCGCGGATCACGTGGGTGATGCCCATGGTCATGTCGTCGACCACGTTGGCGAGCAGGAAGACGGGCGAGCCGTCGCCCCGGGCGATGACGAAGTCCTCGATGAGCTTGTTCTCGAAGGTGGGCTCGCCGCGGATCAGGTCGACCACCACGGTCTCGCCCTCGTCCGGCGTACGGAAGCGCAGGGCACGCCCCTCGCCGGCCGGCAGGCCCCGGTCCCGGCAGAAGCCGTCGTAACCCTGGTACTGCGAGCCGGTGCGCGCCTGTACGGCCTCCCGGGTGCAGTCGCAGTAGTACGCGCGGCCGGACTCCTGCAACCGCGCGGCGGCGGCTCGGTGCTCGCCCGCGTACTGCGACTGGAAGTGCGGGCCCTCGTAGCTGCCGCGCTCGATGCCGATCCAGTCCAGCGCCGAGAGGATGCCCTCGGTCCACTCCGGCTTGTTGCGGGCCGCGTCGGTGTCCTCGATGCGGAGCACGAACACCCCGCCCTGCTGCTTGGCGTAGATCCAGTTCTGCAACGCCGAGCGGGCACCGCCGACGTGGAACATACCGGTCGGGGAGGGGGCGAAGCGCACACGTACCGTCACGCCCCCCAGCCTACGGCGGCGCGCCACCGGATTCGGCCAGGGGTACGCCTCAGGGCACCGAGCGGATCTTCAGCACCAGCACGCTGCCCAGTACGGTCACCGCGGCGGTGACCGCGTAGAGCACCGGGTAGCCGCCGAGGTGCACCACGAGCGGGGCGGAGATCGCCGGGCCGAGCACCTGCGGCGCGGAGTTGGCGATGTTGATCACGCCCAGGTCCTTCGCCCGGTCGGTCGCGGCGGGCAGCACCTGGGTGATGAGCGCGGCGTCCACCGACAGGTAGACGCCGTAACCAGCGCCGAGCAGCAGCGCGGCGGCCACGGCCACCGGCCAGACCGGCGCGACGGCCAGCAGCAGCGCGGCGACCGTCATGATCCCGCCGGAGGCGATGACGAAGACCTTGCGCCGGCCGGAGCGGTCCGACAGCCGGCCGGCCACCACGGTGGTGGCCGCCAGGCCGGCCGTGTAGAGCAGGATCAGCACCAGCAGGCCGCCCTCGGGGTCGGCGTGGCGCACCTCGTCGGTGAGGAAGTAGAGCAGGTACAGCGTGCCGAGCGCGTTGCCGAGCTGCACCAGGAACCGGGTGATCCAGGCCCAGCCGAAGTCGGGGTGGCGGCGCGGCGAGACCCACATCGAGGCGAACAGCGCGCGCCAGCTCAGCGCCGGGCGGTGCGCCCGGGGCAGCGGGTCGTCGGCGGTCAGCAGGGCGAACGGCAGCGCCAGCAGCAGCACCGCCGCCGCCACCGCCGCGTAGCCGGCGGCGGTGCCGCTCACCACGGCGGTCACCAGCACCACGCCGAGCACCAGCCCCAGCGCCTGGGGGATGCCGACCCAGCCGGAGACGCCGCCCCGCTGGGCGACCGGCACCCGGTCCGGCACGGCGGCGGTCAGGCTGGCCAGCATCGTGTTGAGGCAGACCTGCGCGGCGACCCAGCCGAGCGCCACCCCGGCGACGGTGCGTTGCTGCGCGAGCAGCAGCAGGGCCGCCGCGCCGAGCAGCGCGCCGCCGGCGGTCCAGACGTGCCGCCGGCCGAACTCCCGCCCGGCCAGCCGCAGGCAGGTGCGGTCCGACAGCGCCCCGGCGAGGGGGTTGGCGAGCACGGCGGCGAGCGCGCCGAGGCCGGTGACGACGGCCAGCGCGGTCTCCTTGCCGGCCGGCGCGATCCGCTCCAACTGCTGTGGCAGCAGCACCTGGATGGGCGTGAAGAACGCCATCCAGACGCCGAGGTTCGCCGCGGAGAGCAGCGCGATCCAGCGCCGTCGTACCGGCGCGGTCGGCTCGGCTAGCGCCGCCGGCAGCGATCCGGGTGTCGGGTCGACGGTGGTCACGGCCGGGAGATCAGGTCACGGAGCCAGGCGTACGAGGACTTGGGCGTACGGAGCTGGGTGTCGAAGTCGACGTGCACGAGACCGAAGCGCTTGGTGAAGCCCTCCGCCCACTCCCAGTTGTCCAGCAGCGACCAGACGAAGTACCCGGTGACGTCGACGCCCTCGTTCATCGCGGCGCGTACCGCGCGCAGGTGCCCGTCCAGGTAGGCGATGCGCTCCGGGTCGTGCACCCGGCCGTCGGCGTCGGGCGTGTCGTCGTACGCGCAGCCGCTCTCGGTGATCTGGATCGGCGGCAGGTCGTCGGCGTACGTGCGGTGCAGCCAGCCGAGCAACTCGTGCAGCCCGTCCGGGGCGACCGGCCAGTCGAAGGCCGTGCGCGGGTACCCGTCGAGCGGCACGAACTCGAACGGCAGGGGCGAGCCCTCCTGCGGGGCGCGTACGCCGGTGGGGTTGTAGTAGTTGACCCCCAGCACGTCGATCGGCGCGGCGATCGCGTCGAGGTCGCCGGCGCGCACCACGCCCGTGTCGAAGCCCAGCTCGGCGGGGTAGCCCCGGCCGAACAGCGGGTCCGTGAAGAGGCGGTTGTGCAGCGCCTCGTACGCCCCGGCGGCAGCCTGGTCGGCGTCGGTGTTCCCGGCGACCCGCACCGGCGAGTAGTTGTTGGCGATGGCGACCGGGCTCGCGGTGCGCGCGCGCAGCGCGGCGACGGCGAGGCCGTGGGCGAGGAGTTGGTGGTGGGCCACCGGGAAGGCGTCGAAGAGCAGCGTCCGGCCGGGGGCGTGCTCGCCCGTGCCGTGGCCGAGGCTCATGTGGATGAACGGCTCGTTCAGGGTGATCCAGAGCTTCACCCGGTCGCCGAGGCGGGCGGCGGTGGCGTCGGCGTACTCGGCGAAGCGGTGGGCGGTGTCCCGGTTCAGCCAGCCGCCCGCGTCCTCCAGCGGCTGGGGCAGGTCCCAGTGGAACAGCGTGGCGACCGGGTCGACGCCGTGGGCGAGCAGGTCGTCGACGAGCCGGTCGTAGAAGTCGAGCCCAGCGGCGTTGACCGGGCCGTCGCCGGTGGGCCGCACCCGGGGCCAGGCGATCGAGAAGCGGTACGCCGAGACGCCCAGCCCGGCCAGCAGCGCGATGTCCTCGGCGTGCCGGTGGTAGTGGTCGCAGGCCACGTCGCCGGTGCTGCCGTCGGCGATCCGGCCCGGGGAGTGGGCGAAGGTGTCCCAGATGGACGCTCCCCGGCCGTCGGAGTCGGCGCCGCCCTCGATCTGGTAGGCGGAGGTGGACACTCCCCAGCGGAATCCGGCGGGGAACTCGGGCATCGCTGCGGTCGACATGCGCCCTCCCGTCACACGTGAATCGTGCTCGCGACTCTAGGGGTGGGCCGGTCGATGCGCCATAGGCCGTCCGTAGCCGTAGCGCAATGGATTTCGGCGTGTCTTTTCCGAACCCGTCCCGGTACGTCCGAATTTGCGCATAGAGTGCCGATATCGTGGGATGTCCTCACTGGAGGAAAGACGGAAATGATCCTCGTGGAACGCAGTGCGCACGTGATGGCGCCAGTGGAAGCGGTCTGGGACGTCGTGCAGCGGGCCGAGCAGTTGCCGGCCTGGCTGGCGGGGGTCCGTGCGGCCGAGGTGCTCTCGGGCGAGGGCTTCGGGCGCCGACAACTCGTCCAGGCCGGGCGTGGCGCGGCGCATGAGGCCGAGGTGATCGCCTACCAGGAGCCGACCCTGATCGGCTGGCGCGAACGCGCCAAGGGAGCCGGTGCCCGAGCGGAGGCGCGCACCGAGATCTACGTCCAGCTCACCGCGGACGAGGAGGAGGGCGGGACGATCGTGCGGCTCATCGTCGTACGCTGGCCGGCCGGTCCGGTCAAGGCCGCCCTGCTCCGCCTCGGCCTGCGCAGGGTCGGCGCCGACCTGGAGGAATCGCTCGCCCGGCTGACCGATCTGGCCGCCGTCGGCTGAGTCGGGCACGTCCTGGCGCCACCCGCGACGGCGGTGGCCCGGTGTCCTAGCCAGGGATTCCGGACCGCCGCCGGTTCGCCCGGCAGGCGACGACGAAGGGCCCGGCGCGGAACGCGCCGGGCCCTTCGTCAGTGCCGTCCTAGCTGTCGCCGCCGGTCTCGCCGACCGGGGCCGCGTTCACGTCCTCGATGGCGTACTTCTTGGCCGCCTCGGCCGGCACGCCCGCCGGTACCGCGCCGCGCAGGGCCAGCTGCCGCAGCGTCGCGACCACCACCGACTCGGCGTCGACGTGGAAGTGCCGGCGCAGGGCGTGGCGGGTGTCGGACATGCCGAACCCGTCCGTGCCGAGCGAGGTGTAGTCCCCGGGCACCCAGCGGGCGATCAGGTCCGGCACCGCGCGCATCCAGTCGCTGACCGCGACCTTCGGCCCCTCGGCGTCGGCCAGCTTCTGCTGGATGTACGGCACCCGCTGCTCCTCGCCCGGGTTGAGCAGGTTGTGCTCCTCGCACTCCACCGCGTCCCGGCGCAGCTCCGTCCAGGAGGTCACCGACCAGACGTCGGCGGCCACGCCCCAGTCCTGGGCCAGCAGCTGCTGCGCCTTGAGCGCCCACTGCATGCCGGTGCCCGACGCGAGCACGTTGGCCTTCGGCGCGTCGTCGCCCACCGACGGGGCGGGGGAGTAGCGGTAGATGCCCTTGAGCAGGCCCTCCACGTCCACGCTCTCCGGTTCCGCCGGCTGGAGGATCGGCTCGTTGTAGATCGTCAGGTAGTAGAAGACGTTCTCCTGCGCCTCGCCGTACATGCGGTGCAGGCCGTTCTCCACGATGTGCGCGATCTCGAACGCGAACGCCGGGTCGTACGCGACCACCGCCGGGTTGGTGGCGGCGATCAGGAGCGAGTGGCCGTCCTCGTGCTGGAGCCCCTCGCCGTTGAGCGTGGTCCGGCCGGCGGTGGCGCCCAGCAGGAAGCCCCGGGCCATCTGGTCGGCGGCGGCCCACAGCCCGTCGGCGGTGCGCTGGAACCCGAACATCGAGTAGAAGATGTACATCGGGATCATCGGCTCGTCGTGGGTGGCGTACGACGAGCCTGCCGCCGTGAACGAGGCGACCGAGCCGGCCTCGTTGATGCCCTCGTGCAGGATCTGCCCGCCGGTGGACTCCTTGTACGACAGGAACAGCTCCCGGTCGACCGAGGTGTAGCGCTGGCCGTGCGGCGAGTAGATCTTCTGCGTCGGGAAGAGCGAGTCCATGCCGAAGGTGCGGGCCTCGTCCGGGATGATCGGCACCCAGCGCTTGCCGAACTCCTTGTCCTTCATCACGTCCTTGAGCAGGCGGACGAAGGCCATCGTGGTGGCCACCTTCTGCTTGCCCGAGCCGCGCTTGACGTCGGCGAAGCGCTCCGGGCCGGGGATGGCCAGCCGCTTCTGGCCGGCGCGCCGCGACGGCAGGTAGCCGCCGAGCTGCTGACGCCGCTCCTTGAGGTACGCGATCTCGTCGGACTTCTCGCCCGGCGTGTAGTACGGCGGCAGGTAGGGGTTGTCCTCCAGCGCCTTGTCCGGGATGTCCAGGTAGAGCCGGTCGCGGAAGGTCTTCAGGTCCTCCAGCGTCAGCTTCTTCATCTGGTGGGTGGCGTTGCGGCCCTCGAAGTGCGAGCCCAGTGTCCAGCCCTTGATCGTCTTGGCCAGGATCACGGTCGGCTGGCCGGTGTGCTCCATCGCCGCCTTGTAGGCCGCGTAGAGCTTGCGGTAGTCGTGCCCGCCCCGCTTGAGGTTCCAGATCTCGTCGTCGCTGAGGTCCTCGACCATCTTGCGGGTCCGCTGGTCGCGGCCGAAGAAGTGCTCCCGGACGTACGCCCCGGACTCCGCCTTGTAGGTCTGGTAGTCACCGTCGGGCGTGGTGTTCATCAGGTTGACCAGCGCGCCGTCGGTGTCCGCCGCCAGCAGCGGGTCCCACTCGCGGCCCCAGACCACCTTGATGACGTTCCAGCCGGCGCCCCGGAAGAACGCCTCCAGCTCCTGCATGACCTTGCCGTTGCCGCGCACCGGCCCGTCGAGCCGCTGGAGGTTGCAGTTGATCACGAAGGTGAGGTTGTCCAGCTCCTCGCGGGCGGCCACCCCGATCGCGCCCAGCGTCTCCGGCTCGTCCATCTCGCCGTCGCCCAGGTACGCCCACACGTGCTGGTCCGAGGTGTCCTTGATGCCCCGGTGGTGCAGGTAGCGGTTGAACCGCGCCTGGTAGATCGCGTTCAGCCCGCCCAGGCCCATCGAGACCGTGGGGAACTCCCAGAAGTCCGGCATCAGCCGCGGGTGCGGGTACGACGGCAGGCCGCCGCCCGGGTGCGACAGCTCCTGACGGAACCCGTCGAGCTGGTGCTCGGTCAGCCGCCCCTCCAGGAACGCCCGCGCGTACATGCCGGGGGAGGCGTGCCCCTGGTAGAAGATGTGGTCGCCGCCGCCCGGATGGTCCTTGCCCCGGAAGAAGTGGTTGAAGCCCACCTCGTAGAGCGAGGCCGAGCTGGCGAAGGTGGAGATGTGCCCGCCGACGCCGATCTCGGGGCGCTGTGCCCGGTGCACCAGCATGGCGGCGTTCCACCGGACGTACGCCCGGATCCGCCGCTCCACGTGCTCGTCACCCGGGAACCACGGCTCGCGCTCCGGCGGGATGGTGTTGATGTAGTCGGTGGTGGTCAGTGACGGCACCCCGACCTGACGCTCACGGGCCCGCTCCAGCAGGCGCAGCATGACGTAGCGGGCGCGCTTTGTTCCGCGTTCGTCGATGACACCGTCGAGCGACTCGACCCATTCGCTGGTCTCTTCAGGGTCGATGTCCGGAAGCTGGCTCGGCAGACCAGCAGTGATCACCGGGCGCTTGCGTTCCGTAGCCACAGGCGTTCCCTCGGTTTCGTGTGGGATAGGTCTCTAGCGCCATCCTGCCCCCTGGTGGCACCTGTCGTCACGTCCACCGGCCGGAGACGCGACCTGCGACACAGGTACCCGTCGGTAACTTTGCGCAACCGGGCCGGCCGGTGGGATCCGGGCGGCCGACGGCCTCCTCGGGCAGAATGCGTCGTATGCGCAGTGAGGTGATCACAGTCCAGACCGGGAGCCGGCCGACCGTCCGGGACATCACGGCGGAGGCCGAGCGGTTCGTCTCCGGGCAGGGCGACGGTCTGCTGCACGTCTTCGTACCGCACGCCACCGCCGGTCTGGCGATCATCGAGACCGGCTCGGGATCCGACGACGACCTGCTCGCGGCGCTCGACGACCTGCTCCCCGCCGACAACCGGTGGCGGCACCGGCACGGCTCGCCCGGCCACGGGCGCGACCACGTGCTGCCGGCGTTCGTCCCCCCGTACGCGACGCTGCCGGTCGTCGACGGGCGGCTGGCGCTGGGCACCTGGCAGTCGGTCTGCCTGGTCGACCCCAACGGCGACAACCCCACCCGGAGCGTCCGCTTCTCGTTCCTCCCCGGCTGACGCCGTCCTGATGGTGGAGTAATTCAACCTTTGACGCGCGTACGATGTGGGGCATGGCGTCGCACACCGTCCCCTCCACCCCGCCGGGTCCCGCCGACCGCGCGGCGCTGGCTGGCGACGTGGTGCGCCGCATCGCCCACATCGCCGCCGCGTTGCGCCACCAGCAGGACGGGGGGATCGCCGAACTGGGACTGACCCCCGCGACCGCGCGGGCCCTGCACGAGCTGGACCCCGACCGGCCGCTGCCGGCCCGCGACCTCGCCGCCCGGCTGGGCTGCGACCGGTCCAACGTGACCGCCCTGGTCGACAAGCTGGAGCGGGCCGGGCTGGTCGAGCGGCACGCCGACCCGGTCGACCGGCGGCAGAAGACGCTGGTGGTGACCGGGCCGGGGCGGCAGATGCGGGCCCGGGTGCACGAGGTCGTGTCGGATTCCCGGCTGCTCGCCGGGCTCACCGCGCAGGAGCTGGCGGCCCTGCGTGAGCTGGTCTGGAAGGTCTCCGACGGCGGCTGTCCCGAGCGCTGCGACGAGGACTGACCCACACCGCGTCGTTCGTGTCCGAGTGGGCGCGCGGGCCGCTTGTCGGTAATGCTGTCCGACGTGACCACCCCGCAAGATCTCGACGACCGGTTCCGGGAGACGCTGGCCGCGCTGGCCGCCCCGCCGCAGCGGCGTGACCCGGCACGGCCGGTCACCGACGACACGACGCTGACCGGCGCGCGGGCGCTGGAGCTCTTCGACGCCCAGGCGACCAGCCGCCAGCTCGACCTCGCCGGCCGCTGGCTGCACAGCTTCGGCGAGGGCTTCTACACGACCGGTTCCGCCGGCCACGAGGGCAACGCGGCGGTCGCCGCCGCGCTGCGCGCCACCGATCCGGCGTTGCTGCACTACCGCTCGGGCGCCTTCTACTGCGTCCGCGCGGCCCAGGCCGACGGATCGGCGTCGGCCGAGCGGCCCGAGGCCGAGTGGCCGGTCGCCGAGCGGCCCGAGGGCGAGCGGCCCGAGGGCGAGCGGCCCGTGGCGGGGCGGCCCGGAAGCGAGCCGGCCGGGGCCGAGCGGGTCGGGGCCGAGCGGGCCGGGACGGGGCAGCTTGCGGGCGAGCCCGGTGGCGTCGACCGGCCGGCTGCGGCCGACGGGCCCGTTGAGGTCGACCCGGCGGGCCCCGGCGACGGTCGCGTCCCGGGCGGCCCCGCCGGCAGTGCCGCCCCGGTCGCCGCCGATCCGGACGCCCCCGAACCGGACGAGCCGGCCGGCGGCGCCGGGTCCGTCGTGGACCGGCCGCTCCATCCGGGGTACGCCGAGGCGGCCCGCGACGTCCTGCGGGGCATGGTCGCCTCCAGCCGTGAGCCGATCGCCGGCGGGCGCCAGAAGGTCTTCGGCCGGGCCGACCTGGCCGTCGTCCCGACCACCCCCACCGTCGCCGCGCACCTGCCCCGCGCCGTCGGGATGGGACTGGCGGTGGAACGGCTGCGCCGGCTGGACACCTCCGGCCGGCGCGACGGGGCGCGGGCCGGCAGCGGGGACGGTGCCGAGCAAGTCTCCTGGCCGACGGACGCCATCGTGGTCTGCTCGTTCGGCGACGCCTCCGTCAACCACGCCAGCGCCACCGCCGCGTTCAACACCGCCGGCTGGTACGACCACACCGGCCTGCGCATCCCGGTGCTCTTCGTCTGCGAGGACAACGGCCTCGGCATCAGCGTCCGCTCCCCGAAGGGGTGGGTGGCGACCACGCTGCGGTCCAAGCCGGGGATCCGTTACTTCGCCGCCGACGGCAGCGACCTGGTGCGGGCGTACGAGGTCGCGGTCGAGGCGGCGGCCTGGGTGCGCCGGCACCGGCGGCCCGCCGTGCTGCACCTGTCGACGGTGCGGCTGATGGGGCACGCCGGCGCGGACGCCGAGACCGCGTACCGCAGCGCCGACGAGATCGCCGCCGACCTCGACCGGGACCCGCTGGCCGGCACCGCACGGCTGCTCGTCGGAGCCGGGGTCGCCACGGGCGAGGAACTGCTGGCCCGCTACGACGAGATCGGCTGGCAGGTGCGCCGGATCGCCGAGGAGGTGCTGGACGAGCCGAAGCTCACCGTGCCCGCGGAGGTGGTGGCCCCGCTGGCACCCCGCCGCCCGGTACGCCTCGCCCGGGCGATCGCCGACGCGGCGGCCCGCGCCACGGGCCCCGGGGCCGCCGCCAGGGCGGAGGCGTTCGGCGGGAAGCCGCCCGAGCTGACCGGCCCGCTGACGCTGGCGCAGAGCATCAACGCCGCGCTCGCCGACGGGATGCTCGACCACCCGCAGATGGCCGTGTTCGGCGAGGACGTCGGCGCCAAGGGCGGCGTCCACGGGGTGACGAAGGGGCTGCGGGACCGCTTCGGCGCGGCCCGGGTCTTCGACACGCTGCTCGACGAGACCTCGATCCTCGGGCTGGGGCTCGGTGCCGGGCTGGCCGGGATGCTGCCCGTGCCCGAGATCCAGTACCTGGCGTACCTGCACAACGCCGAGGACCAGCTGCGGGGCGAGGCGGCCACGACGCAGTTCTTCTCGCAGGGGGCGTTCCGCAACCCGATGGTCGTGCGGGTGGCGGGCCTGGCGTACGAGGAGGGCCTCGGGGGGCATTTCCACAACGAGAACTCGGTGGCCGTACTCCGGGACGTGCCGGGTCTGGTGATCGCGGTGCCGGCGCGGCCGGACGACGCCGCGCCCATGCTGCGCACCTGCCTGGCCAGCGCGGCGGTGGACGGCAGCGTCTGCGTCTTCCTGGAGCCGATCGCGCTCTACCACACCCGCGACCTGTACGCCGACGGTGACAGTGAGTGGTTGGCCCCGTACGCCGAGCCGGGCGCGTGGACCGGCGGGCACGTGCCGCTCGGCCGGGCCCGCGTCTACGGCGTCGGCTCGGCCGAGGACGTCACGATCATCACGTTCGGTAACGGGGTGCGGATGTCCCTGCGGGCGGCGGCGACCCTCGCCGACGAGGGGATCGGCACCCGGGTGGTGGACCTGCGCTGGCTGTCCCCGCTGCCGGTGGCCGACATCATCCGCGAGGCGGCGGCGACCGGCCGGGTGCTGGTCGTGGACGAAACCCGGCGGTCCGGCGGCGTGGGCGAGGGCGTCATCGCGGCCCTGGTGGATGCCGGATATGTCGGCGCTGCGCGACGAGTGGCCGGAGTTGACTCGTTTGTACCATTAGGTCCGGCGGCGCGTCAGGTTCTCGTCTCCGAGGAAGCAATTACCCAGGGTGCCCGCACGCTCCTGGCACGGTAAATTCCGTTCCACCCGGTGCGCCACTTGCGCAGGGAGCCACAACTGTGTGGACTTTGCCTGACGGCGTCGCCGTGACGCCGCAGGTAGGGATGAGTTGAGGAGGCACGCGACAGTGAGCGCGACCGCTGGTCAGGCCGCCGACGGGGTACGCAGCCTGGCGGACCGGTTCGGGATCGAACCGGGGATGGTCGTCATGGAGATGGGGTACGACGACGACGTCGACCAGGATCTCCGGGACGCCCTGACCGACCGCTGTGGAGAGCTGGTCGACGAGGACACCGACGAGGTGGTCGACGCGGTGCTGGTCTGGTACCGCGACGGCGACGGTGATCTCTTCGAGCTCCTCGTCGACGCCCTCGGCCCGCTGGCCGACAACGGCGTCGTGTGGCTACTCACGCCCAAGGCCGGGCGCGAGGGGCACGTCGAGCCGAGCGAGATCGCCGAGTCCGCGCCCACCGCCGGCCTCCAACAGACCTCCACCGTCAACGCCGGCCGGGACTGGAGCGGCGCCCGCCTCGTCCTGCGCCGCGGGGCCAAGGGCAAGAAGTAGGCCGACGCCGGCGATCACCCGGCGGCGCCCGCTGCCGGGTGTGGCAGGCTGTTGCCCATTCCGACCCCATCCTGAGGAGCTCGCATGCCGATCGAGGTTGGCGCCGAGGCGCCGGACTTCGTGCTCAAGGACCAGAACAACCAGGAGGTCCGCCTCTCGGACTTCCGTGGCAAGCGCACCGTGCTGCTGGTCTTCTACCCGCTCGCCTTCACCGGGATCTGCCAGGGTGAGCTGTGCGAGGTGCGGGACAACCTCAACGAGTACGTCAACGACGACGTGCAGGTGCTGACCGTCAGCGTCGACTCCGTCTACGCGCACAAGATCTGGGCCGACAAGGAGGGCTACCAGTTCCCGCTGCTGGCCGACTTCTGGCCGCACGGCGCGGTGGCCCAGTCGTACGGCGTCTTCAACGACGTCGCCGGCATCGCCAACCGGGGCACCTTCGTGATCGACAAGGCGGGCGTCGTCCGCTTCGCCGAGATGAACATGCCGGGCGAGGCCCGCGACCAGCAGGGCTGGCGCAAGGCCCTGGCCGAGGCCGTCGCGGCCTGACAACCGGGCACGCCGTACGACCGGGTCGGCGGGGGCAGGGTAAGCTTGCCTCCCTCCGGCCCGCTCGTACGGGTTCCGGGCGCGTAGCTCAGTGGGAGAGCACTCGCCTTACAAGCGAGGGGTCGCAGGTTCGAAACCTGCCGCGCCCACCCTTCACCATCAGCGGTGACATGTCCGGCTGAAGGATCTTCGGCTCAGTCGGTGGTTGGCGCGGCGACCCACCGGTCGGGCCTCTCCTCGTACCAGGTCAGTTGGCCGGTGTAGTTCCAGTGCCTGCGCAGATGCGCGAGGAGGTCCTGCTGGGCGGTGCCGATGGGTGCGTCTGGCGGCGTGTCGGGTAGGTCGCCGCATGCGATGGCTTCGGGTGTTTCCCAGACCGTGATGCGCCACCGGTCGGGCGTCCGGTAGAGCAGGACCTGTTGGACGACCCGGTTCACGAGGAAGCTCCCTGCCTGCTGCTCGCCACGGAGCGATTCTGGTGTGCGGACTTCGAATCCAGCCGCGTCGCACAGTCCGGGCCTGGCCGTGGTGAGCGGCGCGACGAGGGCTCGGGTCAGCCTGGGGTGAGGAGGCAGAACTCGTTGCCTTCCGGGTCCGCGAGGACGGTCCACGGCACCTCGTCCGGGCTCAGGTCGATGGCGGTGGCGCCGAGAGCCCGCAGCCTGGCCGCCTCGGCCGCCAGGTCGTCGCCCGGGTACGGGCGGACGTCGAGATGGACGCGGTTCCACCCGGTCTTCACCCCGGGCGTACGGAGGAACTGGAGGTATGGGCCGACGTCCTTGGCGGAGCGCAGTAGCGCCCTGTCATCGGTCACCTCGTGCACGGCCCAGTCCATCGCCTCGCCCCAGAAGCGGGCCATGGCTCGCGGATCAGCGCAGTCGACCACCACCGCGGCGATCGGTCCGGTGTCCCGGTGGAGCGGTCGGGGGTCCAGCACGCAGAACTCGTTGCCCTCCGGGTCGGCCATGACGGTCCACGGGACGTCGCCCTGACCTATGTCGGCGGGTGTCGCGCCGAGATCCGTCAGGCGCGTGACCAGTTCCGCCTGATGGGCGGCCGAGGTGGTGGCGAGGTCGACGTGCACGCGGTTCTTCACCGTCTTGGGTTCCGGGGAGACGATGAGGTCGACGCAGACCGCGACGGGGTCGGGGTAGACGAAGCCCTCGGGTTCGAGGTTGGTCACGCCGGGTCCCTCGCTGGAGATTCCCCAGCCGAGCGCCTCCGCCCAGAATCCGCCCAGCGCGGAGTCGTCCCGAGCCTTCATGTTGATCTGCACGAGCCGCGTCGCCATACCCGCGATGCTAGGGCCCGCCGCGTCGGCGGTGGTGCCCGAAATGGTCGCGGTCGTGCTCACAGCAGTTCGGCGATCACCGCGCGGACCATCCGGCGGCCGTGCTCGGCCATCCGGGGAAAGCTGTGCCGGTAGTAGTCGATGCCGGTCAACGACGGTGCGAGGGCCCAGCCGCAGGCGCGGCGCCAGGTGGCGTCGTCGTACCCGACCGCCTTCCGGTACGCGTCCCGCGCCGCGCCGGTGAAGGTCCAGAGGGCCGGTGCCACGTCCGGCGCCGGGTCGCCGACACCGAGCGCCCCGAAGTCGACGACCGCAACCAGCCGGCCGGCGTCGGTGATCAGATTGCCCGGCTGAAGGTCGCCGTGGAGCCACACGGGATTCCGGTCCCAGTCGGGAGCGGCGAGGCAGGCGTCCCACGCGGCCTCGGCCTCGGCCACGTCGAAGCCGTCGTCGTGCCAGGCGAGGCGGGGCAGCACCCGGCGGACGGCCGCGTCGACGTGCCGCAGGGCGGACCCGCGGGAACCCGGCGGCTTGACCGGGCCCTCGGTGGCATCCACCCGGTGCAGGGCACGGACGAAGGCCGCGACCTCGCGGGCCAGGGGTACGTCGTCGCAGCCGAGTCGGGGCGGTGTGTCTCCCGGGATCCACGGCACCACCGTCCACCGCCAGGGGTAGTCCGCGCCCGGCTCACCGAGGTGCAGCGGGACGGGAACCCGTACGGGCAGGTGAGGCGCCAGCAAGGGCAGCCACCGAGCGTCGGAATCGGCCTGGTCGACGGCCGTGGCGATCTTGGGCATCCGGGCGACGAGGTCGCTGCCGATCCGGAACAGGACGTGGTCGGTGCCCTCCAACTCCCCGGGGAGGGCTGTCACGGGAAGGTCCGCCCACTGCGGGCATTGGGCCGCCACCAGCCGGCGCACCTGAGCGACGGTGGCTCGGACCTCGTGATCGTGGATGGGCACGACCGGCACGGTAGTGCGGCGGCCGCACGGGGCCAACCGATTAGCCCGGCAACGCACGTCGCCTCGCCGTACCTGCCGAGCCGGCGTGGTTCTCGACACCCCGCCTGATCGGATGCGGATCGGCCTGGCCGTGCCCGCGCGGGATACCGGGGCGCGGAGGGTCATCTACGGCGAGGGGATCTCCCTCGCCCCGGTGGGAAGCCTGGCGCTGGGGGCGCCGGGCGTGCCGGCGTCGTGATCGCGCTCCTCGGTGCACTGGTCCCGGCCCGCGGCGCGACCCGGCTCACGATCGCCGAGGTGCTCCACAACGAGTGAGCCGTGGGGCGTCAACCGGCGGTCGCCCGTGGTCCCGCGCCGAGGTGCGGCGCGGGACCACGGGGCACCGGGTCAGTTCGCGCAGACGGCGTACGCGCGCACCTTCCAGTTGCTGCTGAAGCCGTCCTCGTCCTCGGCGGCGGAGACCGTGACGACGGTCGAGGTCGTGGCCCGCATCTCGGTCAGGCGCACCTGCCCGTCGCCGCCGAGGATCTCGCCGCCCACCCCGTGCACCCGGGTGCCGGGCGGGCAGGTGGCCGTGACCGAGCGGGTGGAGGCGGAGCTGTAGACGCTGTCGTCGATCACGCGCTGCTCGCCGGGCAGCGGGTCGGCGCAGATCGCGGTGGCGTCCAGCCACCACGTGTCGGCGAAGCCGGTGCCGTCCTCGGCGCCCGCCACCACGACGCTGCTCTGGTTGATGCGCAGGTCCTCCAGGACGACCTCGCTGTTCGACGCCCCGACGACCGCGCCGCCGACCCCGATGGCGTGCTTGCCGGCCGGGCAGGACTTCTCGAACCAGTTCGACGTGCCGAAGCTGGGCGCCGAACTGCCGGACACCATCACCAGGCCCGCGGGCGGCGTGGCGCAGATCGCGCTCGCCGTGACCGCCCAGTTGCCGCCGACGCCGTTCTCGTCCTCCCGGCCGGTCACCGAGTACGCGTCGCCGCCGATCAGCGGTCGCATGATGTCCATGCCGACCTGCCCGAGGCCGGAACCGGTGATCGCGCCACCGCCGCCGATGACCTTCGTACCGGTCGGGCAGGCCGCGTTCTGCGTCTTCGCGCTGCTGTTGCTGGGGCCGGTCGTCGTCTTGATGCTCAGGCCGGGCACCGCCGCCACCGGCCCGGTGAGGGCAAGCTGGCCGAGTACGAGCGCGCTCAGTGCGGCCCCGCCC
This sequence comes from Micromonospora sp. NPDC049048, assembly GCF_043197615.1. Lineage (NCBI taxonomy): Bacteria > Bacillati > Actinomycetota > Actinomycetes > Micromonosporales > Micromonosporaceae > Micromonospora > Micromonospora sp. NPDC049048. The sequence goes on from NZ_JBICTM010000003.1 coordinate 261,663, forward strand.
ACGGTGGCGGTCCGACGCGTCCAACGGATGTGCTTCGATCCTTCTCGCATGGTGTCTTCCCTTCGGTTGTTCGTCGCGCTGACACCGGTAGGAGCGCGGGCGGGTCGGGATGCCAACAGAAACTTCGAAGAAAAAAATTTCGCCGCTTTACTGGACCCGTCGACGAGCAGCGAGGGACACGGATGGACACGGCGGCACAGGACGACTCCACGCTGGTCGAGGCGCTGCGGCGCGGCGAGCGGGCCGGGCTGGAGGGCATGTACCGGCGCTACGCCGACCGGCTGTACACGTACGCCCGGGCCATGCTGCGCGAGCCGGACGCCGCCGCGGACGCCGTCCACGACGCCTTCCTCACCGCCCGCCAGCGCATCGGCCAGCTCCGGGAGCCGGACCGGTTGCGCTCCTGGTTGTACGCCATCGTGCGCACCGAGTGCCTCCGGCAGCTCCGCGAGCGGTCCCGTTCCCTGCCGATCGAGGAGGCCGGCGAGCAGGTGGCCGACGTCGCCGACCCGGGCACGGGCGTCAACGCCGAGCAGGTACGCGACCTGGTCCACCACGCCGTCGCCGCGCTGAACCCGGGCGACCGTGAGGTGGTCCACCTGGCCATCCGCCACGACCTGTCGTCCGCCGACATCGGCGCGGCCCTCGGGGTGCCCGCGAACCACGCGCACGCCCGCCTGTCGCGCGCCCGCTCGCAGCTCGAACGCGCGCTGGGGGCGCTGCTGGTGGCCCGCACCGGAGCTCGGGACTGCCCGGCCCTCGCCGGACTGATCGACGGCTGGCAGGGCCGACTCACGCCGACGCTGCGCAAGCGGGTCTCGCGGCACATCGAGAGCTGCGCGGTGTGCGGGCTGCTCCGGCGGGAACAGCTGAGCCCGGCCGCGCTGCTGTCGGCGTACACGGCGCCGGCCTTCTTGGTCGTCGCCGACGCGGTGTGGCCGCGGCTGGCCGACGCCTGCGCGACCGGCGTCCTGGCCGATCCGGCTCCCGAGGCGAGCGCCGATCCGGCGGGCGCGGCCACGGCCGACCCCGTGTCGGCCGACCCGGCGCCGTCCGCCGATCCGGTGCCGTCGGCCGAGGCGCTGCCCGGGACGGGGGACGCCGGGCGGGCGCAGGGAGCGGCTGACGGACCCGTGCCCGCGACGGACGGAGCGGTCGACGGGCCCGCGCCGGCACCGCACGGGCCGGTGGCCCCGCACGACGCGGCGGCGGTGGCCACGGACGGTGCGGCAACGTCCTCGGACGGTGCGGCAACGCCGCTGGGTGGTGGAACAACGTCCTCGGACGGTGCGGCGACGTCGCCGGGTGGTGCGGCGGCGGCTCCGGCCGGTGCGGTGGCGGAGCGCGGTACGGCGCATGCCGTGCGGGCGACCTCGCCTGCGAACCGCGACCGGCGCCGCCGGCGGGTGGCCACGACCGTGGCTCTGCTGATCCTCCTCGCCGCGCTCGGGACCTGGGCGCTGGGACTCGGGCGTCCGACCGCCGCGCGGGACGCCTCCGGCCAGCCGGTATCGGAGACGCGCGGACCGGCGGCCGGCGATCCGGTGACGGCCGCCTCCGCGCCGCCGTCGGGCACCGCCCCGGCAACCGGCACGCGGGCCGCCGAACCGCCGGCCGGGGCCGCCGGTCCGACACCCGACCCCGTGGCCGCGCCGACGGACGGTGACGCCCGGACCGACGCGCCCGACGCCGTGCCGGGCGGTCCCGCGCCGTCGCCGACCGGGGCGCCGTCCCGGACTCCGACCGCGCCCCGGCCGACCGCCACACCCCAGTTGGCCGCGGCGTTCACGGTCTCCGCCACCGCTCACGTGCGGTGCGGCTCGGACACGTACACGCTCGTGGTGCAGGCCACCGGCAGCGCCGCGCTCAGCGGCGCCGAGGTGCGCTGGACACCCAGCGGGGGAAGGACGTCGACCCGGGCGATGACGGTGGACGGGTCGGCCGCGCGGGTGAGCGTCGGGCAGCTGCGCGTACCGACGCTGACCTGGTCCGTACGCGCGACCGCCGAAGACGGCCGCACGGCGCAGAGCGCGACCCGCACGGTCACCGACCCGTGCGTCCGGCCGGGCTAGCCGGGACGGCCGTGGAGCGGGGGCGACCGTCGACCGTCCTGTTTGTCCTTGCCGGACCGTCCGGCCCGGACGGCTGAAATACGGTGTCGGGGTGACGCTGAGACTTGAGTCGATGACCGCCGAGCAGTACCTCCGGTACCGGCAGCGGGCGGAGGCGAGCTACGCGCGGAACATCGCCGACTCCGGCGCGATGCCGGCGCCGGAGGCCGAGGCGAAGGCGCAGGAGGACTACGCGAAGCTGCTGCCGGACGGTCTGGCGACGTCGGGGCACCACTTCTGGACGGCCTACGACGGCGACGACGAGGTCGGCATGCTCTGGCTGCACGTCGAGCAGAAGTCGGACGGCCCGCACGCCTTCGGCTACGACTTCGAGGTGCGACCGGACCTGCGGCGCAGGGGCTACGGGCGGGCCATGTTGCAGGCCGTCGAGCGGCAGTGCCGGGAGTGGGGGGTCCGCTCGATCGGCCTGAGCGTCTTCGGCTTCAACGTTCCCGCGCGGACGCTCTACGAGCAGCTGGGCTTCGAGGCGACCGCCATCCAGATGCGCAAGCGCCTGTAGCGCGCGGAGGCGTCACCACGAGGGCGAAGCGCCCCGACGGCCCGCGCACGCCGTACGGGCGGGGTTGGATGGGGCGGTGAGCTACGCGGAGGTCCACGGGCTGCGCCTGTGGTACGAGGAGCACGGCACCGGCCGTCCGCTGCTGTTGCTGCACGGCGGCTTCGGGTCGGTGGAGATGTTCGCGGCCGTCCTGCCGGCGCTCGCCGCGCGTCGCCGGGTGATCGCGGTCGACCTTCAGGGCCACGGGCGCACCGCCGACGTCGACCGTCCGCTGCGCCACGAGTCGATGGCCGACGACGTGGCCGCGTTGATCGACCAGCTCGGCCTGGCGGGGGCCGACGTGATGGGCTACTCCCTCGGCGGCGGCGTGGCGTTGCGTACCGCGATCCAGCATCCGGCCCGGGTGCGCCGGCTGGTCGTCGTCTCCGCGCCGTGCAGACGGCAGGGCTGGTATCCGGGGGTGCTGGCGGGCATGCCCGAGCCCGACGAGGCGGCCGGCGAGCGGATGCGCGGCACCCCGCCGTACGAGCTCTACACGCGCGTCGCACCCCGACCGGGGGACTGGTCACGGCTCTGGGCGAAGACGGGCGAGCTGCTGCGGCGCGACTACGACTGGTCGGCCGAGGTGGCTGCCCTCACCGTGCCCACCCTGCTCGTCTTCGCCGACGGCGACTCGGTCAGCACCGCGCACATGGTGGAGTTCTTCGGGCTGCTCGGCGGCGGCCACCGCGACGCCGGCTGGGACGGCACCGACCGGCCGGCCGCCCGGCTCGCCGTGCTGCCCGGGCTCACCCACTACGACATCGTCACCTCGCCGGCGCTGCCCGCCGCCGTCCTGCCGTTCCTGACCCACCCGGTGCCCCCGCCCGGCTGACGCCGACGTGTGCCGCCGTTCGACGACCGGGCCGCGACGAGCTGGACGCCAATCTGGTGCTCACCGTGGAACGGCTACCCGGCCTCGGCGGGGCGGGCGTAGTGGAGCATGACGACTCCGCTGTCGAACGGGCGGGTGTCGACCAGGTCGAACCGGCGCGGGTCGAATCCCCGGGCGGTGAGCGGGATGCCGCTGCCGACCACGTACGGGTTGAGCTTGATGATCAGCTCGTCGACCTCGGGTAGGAGCTGGCCGGCGAGCTGGGCGCCGCCGCAGAGCCAGATGTCGCGGCCGGGTTGGCGCTTCAGCTCCCGGACGAACTCGACCGGGTCCGTGGAGACGATCTCCACCTCCGGCTCGGCGGCCGGCGGCAGAGTGCGGGAGAAGACGTACTGCGTGAGGTGGGCGTACGGGCTCGTGACGCCCAGCTGTAGTGCCGGGTCGTAGGTGGCCCGGCCCATCAGCACCGCGTCGAAGCGGCCCGTCGCCTCGTCGATGCCGAACTGCGGGTGGACGAACGTCGGGAGCGTCTGGGACCAGTTGGCCGCCACGTGGGCGGCCAGGTCGGGGGCCAACCCCAAGAAGTCGTACGACCCGTCGGGGGCGGCGATGAAGCCGTCGAGGGTGCTGGCGACGTAGTACACGAGCTTGCGCAAACCGTTCTCCAATCACTACGGGTGTCGTGGATGAAGCTACTACACGCGTAGTGGTTGTTGCTACGGTGTTTCCCATGGCGAGGAACGTGGAACGACGGGCGGCGCTGGCGGACGCGGGGCTGCGGGTGCTGGCGGCCACCGGGGCGCGGGGGCTCACCCACCGGGCGGTCGACACCGAGGCGGGGGTGCCGACCGGCACCGCCTCCAACTACTTCCGCTCCCGCGACGCGCTGCTCGGCGCCCTCGGCGAGCGGATCATGGAGCGGTTCGCCCCCGACGAGCGGGTCCTGGCCGAGCTGGCCGCCCGCGAGCCGTCGCTGGAGCTGTTCACCGACTACCTGCGCTACATCGTCGAGCGGACCACCCGGCAGCCCGACCTCACCCGGGCCCTGATCGAGCTGCGGCTGGAGGCGGCCCGCCGCCCCGACCTGGCCCGGATCCTCGGCGACACCCTGCGGCGGGGCTACCGCGACGACGTGGCGTTCCATCTCGCCTCCGGATTACCGGGTGGCGCGTTCGAGGTCGCTCTGCTGCACTACGCCGTGGACGGGCTGCTGCTCGACCTGCTCGGCACGTCCATCGAGGCGGGATTCGACCCCGACGACGTGGTCGTGGCGTTCGTGTCCCGGCTGGTCGGCACCGCCGACCGGTGAGTCCGGGGGAGGGGGAGGCGTGGTGGAGTTGGTGCCGATGACGGCCGACGAGTTCGCGCGGCTGCGGGAGCCGCTCGTGCGCTCGTACGCCGAGGCGATGACCGCCGACCGCGGCCTGCCCCCGCCCGTGGCCCTGGAGCGGGCCACCACCCAGCTGCGGGAACTCCTTCCCGACGGGGTCGACTCCGCCGGCTCCCTGCTGCGTACGGCCCGGGTGGGTGACGTCGAGGTCGGGTGGATCTGGGTCTCGCTGCCCGGCAGCCCCGCCGGGCCCCACACCGCGTGGCTCAACAACGTCGAGGTGCATCCCGGACATCGGAGACGGGGGCACGGGCGGCGGATGATCCAGCTCATCGAGGCGGAACTCGCCGCGCTCGGGGCGCCCGAGCTGGGGCTGAACGTCTTCGGCTCCAACACCGGGGCCATCCACCTCTACCGCAGCCTCGGCTACCGCGTCGCCGCCCAGCAGATGACGAAACGGATCTCCCCCGCGAGCTGAGCCGCGTCAGGAGTGTTCCCCCGCCCAGCGGGAAACCCCGCCCGGACGCACCTGGGGAGGAGCGACGGATGACGCGTGACGGCGGACTGACCATCGGGGTGCTGGGCTCGTACGGCGGTCGCAACCTCGGCGACGAGGCGATCCTCAGCGGCCTCCTGGCCGATCTGCGGGAGCAGGAGCCGAGCGGGCGGATCATCGTCTTCTCCCGGAACCCGGAGCACACCCGCCTCGCCCATCCCGACGTGGAGGCGGTGCCCTGGGAGGGGATCAGCCGGACCGACTCGGCGCTGGTGCTGGCCCAGCTCGACGTGCTGATCCTCGGCGGCGGCGGCATCCTCTACGACCGGGAGGCCCGCCGCTACCTGCGGGTGGTGCGGGTCGCCCAGGAGCGGGGCCTGCCGCTGCTGACGTACGCGGTGGGGGTCGGGCCGCTCAGCGAGGGCGTGGACACCGGCATGGTCCGGGAGACCCTGGCCAGCGCCACCCAGGTGACCGTACGGGACCAGGAGTCCCGGATGATGCTGGAGGAGGCGGGGCTGCTCAACCCGATCACCGTCACCGCGGACCCGGCGTTCCTGATCGAGCCCGAGGACTTCCCGGCCGAGCTGCTGCGGGAGGAGGGCGTGCCGGCCGGCAAGCGCCTCATCGGGATGAGCGTGCGGGAGCCCGGCCGGGCGGCCGAGCGCCTCGACGTCGACGGTTACCACCGTCTGCTCGCCCAGATCGGCGACTTCCTGGTGCACCGGATAGACGCGTACGTGCTCTTCGTCCCGATGGAGCGCGACGACATCCGGCACTCGCACGGCGTGCTGTCGCACATGGTCGCCGCCGAGCGGGGCCGGATCCTGCACGGCACCTACTCGCCCCACCAGGTGCTCGGGCTGATGCGCCACTTCGACCTGGCCGTGGGCATGCGACTGCACTTCCTGATCTTCGCCGCGATGGCCGGCACGCCGTTCCTGCCGCTGCCGTACGCCGGCAAGGTCTTCGACCTGGCCCAGCGGCTCGGGGTGCCGGCGCTGCGCGGCGTCGAGCGGGAGGTGGAGGGCCCGCTGCTGGCGGAGGTCGACCGGCTCTGGGACGAGCGCGAGCAGCGGGCCGAGGCCACCGCCCGGCGGGTGGCCGAGGTGTGCGACGAGGCCCGGGGGACCGCGCAGGTCACCCGCGCGGTGCTGGACAGCCTGCGCGCCCGCGCCCTGACCCGGGTGGGCTGAGCCGCCTCGGAGCGCGGGTGGGTTGAGCCGCCTTCAGACCGCCGGCCCGCGCCAGCGGTAGCACCACCGGTCGGTCTCGCCCTCCACGGACTCAAGTTCGTAGATCTCCGCCTCGGCCAGGCCCTTCGCGCCGAGGTGGTGATGGGTCAGCGGCGGGCGGCCGTTCGGGTCCAGCTCCACGGTGACGGTCTCGCCGTCGGCCACGCCACCCGCCAGGGGGATCTGCACCGTTGATGCCATGCGTCCCATCCTGCCGCGCCCGGGCGGAGCCCGCAGCGGATAGCGGGGCAGCGAGGCGCGGTGCCCCGGTACTAGGGTCGGTGGATGGCGGAGATGGCAATCGACCCCACCCTCGGGCCGGTGCTCGCGCGCACCGGCGACGAGCGGGCCGTGCTCGAGTCGTTCCTCGACTTCCACCGGGGGGTGCTGCTGCGCAAGCTGCGCGGGCTCTCCGACGCCGACGCGGCCCGCCGGCTGGTGCCCTCGGCCACCACCGTCGCCGGTCTCGTCAAACACCTCACCCTGGTCGAGCGGAACTGGTTCCCGTGCCTGCTGGCCCCCGGCCCGGACGACGTCTACCTGAGCACCGAGGAGGACGGGCTGGCCAGCTTCACGCTCACCGAAGACGACACCGTCGAACGGCTCGCCGCCGCGTACGAGCAGGCCTGCGCCCGCTCCCGGGAGGTCGCCGCCCGGTTCGACCTCGACCACGTCGTGCCGCAGCCGCAACTCGGCGAGGTGTCGCTGCGCTGGATCCTGGTGCACATGATCGAGGAGACCGCCCGGCACGCCGGGCACGCCGACATCCTGCGCGAGCTGACCGACGGCGCCACCGGCGCGGTCTGAGCGTGCGGCCCGGTCGACAGAAGTCCGTACGGCCCGCCCCGCCGCCGACGCGCTGACCGGGCGCCGGCGACGAGCCGCGCCGTCAGCGACGCGGCAGCAGGCCGGGCGGATACTCCATCCCGTCGTGGGTGCAGGCCGCCGCGGCGACCCGGGCCGCGTACGCCGCCGCGTCGGTCAGCGCCGCGCCGCGCAGCCGCCCGGCGATCACGCCCGCCGCGAAGGCGTCCCCCGCGCCGTTGGTGTCGACGACCGGCGCGGGCGGCACGGCGGCGGGCACCCGCGTCGGGTCGCCCGTGCCGGAGTGCACCTCGGCGCCGTCCGCGCCCCGGGTCACCAGCACCGTGCGGGGCGCCAGCGCGGCGGCGAGCGCGCCGGCCCCCGCACCCAGCCGCACGCCACTGACGAAGACGAGGTCGGCCACCTCGGCGAAGGGCCGGTGGTAGGCGTTCGTTCCGTCCCAGTCGTGCAGGTCGGTGGAGAGGGCGACGCCGTCGGGCAGCGCGGCACGCAGGGCCGGCAGCAGCGGAAGTGTCCAGTCCATGATCGTCAGGTGGACGTGGGTCGCTGCCCGGGCCAGCGCCGTCAGCTCGCCCGCCGGAAACGGGGGCGGCCCGTGCCAGGGGCGCGGGTCGTAGAGCGACATGCGCCGGCCGGCCGGGTCGACCAGGCTCACCGACCGCCGGGTGCCGGCGGGGGCCTCACCCAGCACGGCGTGCACGGAGGTACGGGCCAGCGCGGCCCGGACCACGTCGCCGGCCGGGTCGGCGCCGACGACGTCCACCAGCGCCACCCGGAGCCCCAGCGCGTGCCCCGCGAGCGCCACCCCGGCGCCGGTGTTGCCGATCCGCAGGTCGATCGGGTCGACCGGTACGGAGTCGGCGGCCGGCAGCGGGATCTCCGGCACCCGCACCCGCACGTCGACACCGAGACCGCCGATCACGAGAAGGTCGTACACCCGCCCGACCCTAGCCCCGCCGTCCGCTCCCGGCCGCCCGGCTGTCGGCCGTCGCGGAAGCGGCCGGCGGCGTGCTGGTCGGGGCCGGCGGGGCCGGACCGATATCCTCGCCGGGTCGTCGCGAGGAGGGGGACACGTGCTGGTCGTCCACGGGGTCTGGCGTCCGGACGCCGGGCTCGCCGTCTGGGCCGAGGACAGCACGCTGCCGGCCCACGCGCCGCGCCGCCCGGGCCGGGCGCCCCGGGAACGGCCGCACCCGTTCGCCGCCGACCACGCCACGCTCGCCGCCGCGCTGGCCGCGACGGCCGAGCCGACCGACCTCGGCACGGCCCTGCTCACCCTCCCCACCCGGTCCGGCGCGCCGCTGGACTCGCCGGAACTCGTCCGCCCCGAGGTCGCCGGGGCGGTCCGCGGGGCGGTCACCCTCGCCGGGTGGCGGGTCCCCGTCCTGCGGTACGCCTCCGATGCCGCGCTGACCCTGCTGCGCGGCCTCGCCGAGCTGGCCGCCGTGCCGGGCGCGACCCTGCGCCACCTCGCCGAGCTGGCCGACTTCGCGGTCGACCTGACGACCCGGGGCCGGGTCCTGCCCGGCCTCGCCGAACCGTCGGAGGCCGGCGGGAACCGGGCGGAGGTCACCGCCCGCGCGGTGTGGCGACCGCTGCTGACCGGCACCGACGCCGCCTGGGCCAGGGCGCTGGCGCTGGCCCTGCCCCCGGCCGCCCGCGCCGCCAGGGGCCAGGACGGACCGGGGCGTCGCCGTGCCGCCGCCGGCACGCCGTCCCGCCCCGACACCGACCACGCGCCGGGCGCGCTGGTCGCCGACGCGCTCGACGCGCTCGCCGACGCCGCCGTCCGGGCCGCCCTGGCGGAGACCGCACTGGCCCGGGGCGTACGCCCGAACGGCGCCGTGCCGGCCTGGCTGGCCGCGCTCACCGGGCCGGTGCGGGAGTTCGCCGCCGACCTGGCCGGGCTGGACACCCTCCGCGCCGAGCTGGACGCCTGGCAGCGCGACGCGGCCGGCGGCGCGGTACGGGCGAGCTTCCGCCTGGTCGAGCCGCTGGCCGAGGAGGTCACCGAGCCGGTCGTCGTGGTGCCCGCCGAGCCGGCGGCGACGGTGGGCGCGCCCGGGCGGTGGCGGGTCGAGTTCGGCCTCCAGGCGGCCGACGAGCCGAGCCTGCACGTGGACGCCGGGCAGGTCTGGCGGGCACCGGAGACCGTCGCCGGGCTGGCCGGTCGCGGCGACGACCCACAGGAGACCCTGCTCGCCGAGCTGGGCCGCGCCAGCCGGCTCTGGCCCGAGCTGGACACCGCCCTGCGCGCGGCCACCCCGGAGGCCCTGGAACTGGACGTCGAGGGGGCGCACCGGTTCCTGCGCGAGGGCGCACCGGTGCTGCACGCCGCCGGGTTCGCCGTGCTGCTGCCGTCCTGGTGGCGGCGCCCGTCGTCCCGGCTGGGCGCCCGGTTGCAGGCCCGCAGCCGGACGGCCCCGGGCACCGTCGCCGCCACCGTCGGCGGGGTGGGGCTGGACGCCCTCGTCGACTACCGCTGGGAGGTGTCCCTCGGCGACCAGCCGCTCACGGCCGAGGAGCTGGCGTCGCTGGCCGCGCTGAAGACCCCGCTGGTGCGGCTGCGCGGGCAGTGGGTGGAGCTGGACCCGAAGCGGCTCGCCGCCGGCCTGCGGCTGCTCCGCTCCTCCGGCGAGCTGACCGTCGCCGACCTGCTCCGGCTCGGCCTGGCCGACGCCGAGCAGCCGGACGCGCTGCCCGTGCTGGAGGTCAGCGCCGACGGCGCGCTGGGCGACCTGCTCGCCGGGGCGGTGGAGCGGCGGCTCACCCCGCTGGACCCGCCGCCGGCGTTCCACGGCACGCTGCGGCCGTACCAGCGTCGGGGGCTGGCCTGGCTGGCGTTCCTCCAGTCCCTCGGGCTCGGCGGGGTGCTCGCCGACGACATGGGGCTGGGCAAGACGGTGCAGCTGCTCGCCCTGCTCGCCGGAGACCCGCCGGGCGCCGGCCCCACCCTGCTGGTCTGCCCGATGTCGCTGGTGGGCAACTGGCAGCGGGAGGCGGCGCGGTTCACGCCGGGGCTGCGCGTACACGTGCACCACGGCGCGGAGCGGGCGCGGGGCGAGGCGTTCGCCACGGCCGTGCACGACGCGGACCTGGTCCTCACCACCTATTCGGTCGCGGCCCGCGACGCGGTCGACCTGGCCGGCATCGACTGGCGGCGGGTCGTGGTCGACGAGGCCCAGGCCATCAAGAACGCCGCCACCCGGCAGGCCGAGGCCGTCCGCGCACTGCCCGCCCGGCACCGGATCGCCGTCACCGGGACGCCGGTGGAGAACCGGCTGGCGGACCTCTGGTCGATCATGCAGTTCGCCAATCCGGGGCTGCTGGGACCGGCGGCGACCTTCCGCAAGAAGTACGCCGAGCCGATCGAGCGGCACGGCGACGCCGAGGCGGCCGAGCGGCTGCGCCGGATCACCGGCCCGTTCGTGCTGCGCCGGCTCAAGACCGACTCCTCGATCATCTCCGACCTGCCGGAGAAGCTGGAGATGGAGGTGCTCTGCAACCTCACCGCCGAGCAGGCCTCGCTCTACCGGGCGATCGTCGACGACATGCTGGCCCGGATCGAGTCCACCGACGGCATCGAGCGACGGGGGCTGGTGCTCGCCGCCATGACCCGGCTCAAACAGGTCTGCAACCACCCCGCGCAGCTGCTGCGCGACGGCTCGGCGCTGCCCGGCCGCTCCGGCAAGCTGGCCCGCCTGGAGGAGATCCTGGAGGAGGTCCTGGCGGCGGGGGAGCGGGCCCTGCTCTTCACCCAGTACGCCGAGTTCGGCGGCATGCTGCGCGGGCACCTGTCGGCCCGGTTCGGCCGCGAGGTGCTCTTCCTGCACGGCGGGGTCGGCAAGGCCGACCGGGACGCCATGGTCACCCGGTTCCAGTCCCCCCGGGGACCGGCGATCTTCGTCCTGTCCCTGAAGGCCGGCGGCACCGGGCTCACCCTCACCGAGGCAAACCACGTGGTGCACGTCGACCGGTGGTGGAACCCGGCGGTCGAGGACCAGGCCACCGACCGGGCGTTCCGCATCGGCCAGCGGCGCCGGGTGCAGGTCCGCAAGTTCGTCTGCGCCGGCACGGTGGAGGAGAAGGTGGCGGCGCTGATCGCCGACAAGCGCAGCCTCGCCGCCTCGGTCGTCGGTACCGGCGAGCAGTGGGTCACGGAGCTGTCCACGACGCAACTGCGCGAGCTGTTCACGCTGGAGGCCGGGGCGGTGGTGGAGTGAGCGGGCAGCCGGCGAGCGGCCGGTTCGCCGACTACGGCCCGCCGCGCCGGGTCGACGGCGGGCTGAAGGCGCGCAGTACGCGCGGCGCCATCGGCCGGTCCTGGTGGTCGCGGCGGTTCCTGGAGGTGCTGGAGTCCTTCGCCCTCGGCACCCGGCTGACCCGTGGCAGGTCGTACGCGCGGGCGGGTCAGGTGATCCGCCTGGACGTCGCCGCCGGCACCGTCGCCGCCGCCGTGCAGGGCTCCCGCCCGCGACCGTACGAGGTGAGCATCGCCCTGCCGGTGTTCCCGGAGGCGCTCTGGGCCCGCGTCGAGGCGGAGTTGGCCGCCCAGGCGTTCTTCAGCGCCCGGCTGCTCGCCGGCGACCTGCCCCCGGAACTGGAGGAGCTGTTCGTCGCGGCCGGCGCCCCGCTCTTCCCCGCCGACGTGGCGGAGCTGCGTCAACGGTGCAGCTGCCCCGACTTCGCCGTCCCCTGCAAGCACCTGGCGGCCACGTTCTACCTGCTCGCCGAGGCGTTCGACGCGGACCCGTTCCAACTGCTGCACTGGCGGGGACGCAGCCGGGCCGAGCTGCTCGACCGGCTGCGCGTCCTCCGGGCCGGCGCCGTGGGCGGCGGCGAGCCGCCGGCAGTCGCACCGGACGGCACGCGCGCTGCCGCGCCGTCCGGGCGGGACGACGCTGAGCAGGGCGCCGCAGCGCCGGCCGGATCCGTCGTCGGGCACGCGGACCTGACCGGGTCGAAGGCCGGCCGGGACACCGTGGACGTCGCCCCGGTCGGGGCCGCGCGGGCGCTCGCCGGCCTGCCGTCGGCGCCACTGGCCGACGCGGTCGACCGGTTCTGGCTGCCGCCGGTGCCGTTGCCCGACCGGCCACCGAGCCTGTCGACCGGACCGGATCTGCTGCTGCGGCAGCTCGGCGCGCCGGCCCCCGCGATCGGCGGGCCCGGCCTCGTCGAGCGGCTGCGGCGGGCGTACCGGCTGCTCGGCCCGTGAGGCCGGCGGCGGACGACGTCCCCCGGCCGACCCGCCGGCCCGCCGACCGACCCGGCCGAGGGCGCCGGCACCTGCTGCGCGCAGGCCGAACGGGATCCCGGGTCACAGCCACCGGCGGCGCAACCACCACATGACCGCGGCGTTGGCCACCAGGAGTACCGCGCAGATGGCCCCGGCCACCCGCCCGGCCAGCACGGTCATCGCCGGCAGCGAGGCCCACAGCACGATGGTCAACAGCAGCAGCCATCGGCCGCGCCGGCCCCGGGCCCGGTTGTCGAGCCTGGCGAAGAACGCCGGATCGCTCTCCCGGAGCTGACGGGTGATCTGCTCGAACCTGCGCTGATCCTCTTTGCTGAGCATGTGCCTTCCCCTCACGTGTTCAGCGGTTCGGCGGCATACCCGCTGTGGTGGCGGCTCACGCTCCGGTCCTGCTCCTACTTTGCGGCACCGTCCGGGCGGCGCACCCGGGCCGTGTGGAGTCGCCCTCGGAGAGCGCGGGGAAGTCGCCTCAGCGCAGGCTTAGCCGTACCTTAAATTTGCCTGTGACGATGAATGTGCCCGCCCGTGCCGTTCCGTCGGCTGTCGTCGCGTCCGGTCCCGGCCGTGGCGCGTACGCCCTGCTCGCGAGGTCCGTACCGGCGTGTGCGGAATTCGGCCGTCGCCGACCGGTGCTGAGCGCCGTCTTAAGTGCCGTCCCGGGGGCTTCCGGCGCTGCTTGATGGCGCTCGGACGCTTCACTACCTTGCGGGGCAACCCCCTCAGGCACGAGCCGCCGCACCTGCACCCGTGCCCGGTGTCAGTCGTCGCGGCGCAGCAGAAACGGATTGGTACATGGCCGACCAGAATGTGCCACCACGTCTACCGCGGGACGACCGCGGCTGGGACGGACGGCAGTACCCCGGCGCCGACCGTCACCGCGACAGCCACGCCCCCACCCCGTACGGCCACGACGCGCGCGCCCCGCACCAGAGTGGACACGCCCCCGACCCGCAGGGGCGGTACGCCAACGCCGGTCAGCCGCCCGCGCGCGGGCCGCAGTGGGTCGGCCCGGAGGGCTTCGGCCGGCAGGCCGCCGCGCCGTCGCCCGGCCCCGGACTGCCCAACCTGGACGACGGCGACGAGCCCGGCGGGAAGGTCGGCCGACGCAAGGCCCTCGCCGCCCTCGGCGGCACCGCGGCCGTGGTCGCCGGTGGCGCCGCCCTGGCGATGAGCCCGCAGATCCGCAGCCTCTTCGGCGACGGGGCGGTCGCCGCTGACGCCACCGGCACCACGGTCACCGACGGCACCCCCGCCCGTCCCAGCGGGCAGCAGCCGAGCACGGTGCGCACCTACACCGAGCAGAACGAGAGCTACATGGGCTCCCGGGCCGGCGAGGCGTTGAAGAAGAACGCGCCGACCGGCGGCCGGACCTTCTCCGGGCCGGCTGCCGCCGCCGCGGAGACCAAGGTGACCGTCAAGACGGTGCTCGCCAAGGACCCGGTGCTGCACCTGGCCCGCCGCGCCACCTTCGGCGCCACCGGGCAGGTCCTCGCCGACATCAAGGAGCGGGGCATCGACGGCTGGCTGCGCTGGCAGCTCGACCCCGACAAGATCGCCCCGACGAAGGCCGAGCTGAAGCTGGCCGAGCTGCCGACGCTGAAGCTCAGCACCGCGCAGCTGCGTGAGCAGCGCGAACAGCTCAACGAGCGCGGTGCACAGCCGGAGAAGGAGATGGTGGACGCCACCATCGCCCGGCAGATCTGGTCGAACCGGCAGCTCTTCGAGGTGATGGTCGACTTCTGGAACGACTTCCTGCACGTCGCCGCGGACTTCGACGGCGGCGAGGTCCACCGCGCGTCCTTCGACCGGGACGTCGTCCGGGCGCACGCCCTCGGCAGCTACCCCGAGATGCTGCTGGCCGCGAACCGGCACCCGGCGCTGCTGCTCTACCTCAACCAGAACGACTCCCGCGCCGACGCGGTCAACGAGAACCTGGCCCGGGAGAACCTGGAGCTGTACTCGGTGGGCGTCGACGGCGGCTACACCGAGAAGGACGTCCGGCAGGCGGCCCTGCTCCAGACCGGTCGCGGCGTCAGCGACGGCAAGTACGTGTTCCGCCCGGAGCGGCACTACGTCGGCAAGGTGAAGGTCCTCGGCTTCACCCACGCGAACGACTCGAAGGACGCGAAGAAGGCCGAGGCGGCCATCGACGCGTACATCACCTACATCGCGCTGCACCCGTCCACCGCGAAGTACGTGGCGCAGAGCCTGGCCACCCGCTTCGTCTCGGACACCCCGCCGAAGTCCCTCGTGGAGCGGCTGGCGAAGTCGTACAGCCTGAACAAGGGCATGATCAAGCCGGTGCTGATGACGCTGTTCAGCTCCTCCGAGTTCTGGGCGGCGGTGGGCCAGAAGGTGCGCCGGCCGATGGAGTACCTGGTCGCCACGTACCGGGCCCTCGGGGTCTCCCCGGAGGCGTCGCCGAAGCACGACAACGGCGACAGCAAGCGCACCCCGTACGCCCGGGGGCTGCGGCAGGTCCACGACCGGATGCGCGAGCTGGGCCAGTACCCGATGGGCCAGCCCACCCCCGACGGCTACCCGGACGTCTACGTGGCCTGGACCTCGGCCGGCACGATGGTCAACGGCTGGAACGAGGCGGGCGAGCTGCTCGCCGGCCGGCGCACCGTCTTCACCTACACCCCGGCCGAGAAGCTGGTGGCCAGACCCCCGGCCACCGCCGGGGCGTACGTGGACGCGCTGGCCCTGCGGCTGGTGGGTCAGAAGCTGAGCGCCCGGGAGCGGTCCCTGATCCTCGGCGTGGCCGGCGTGTCGGCCGGCGACAAGGTCGACGCCACGTTCGACGGGGCCGTCACCGCCGTAGCGCGGGCGATCCTCGCTTCCCCCCAGCACCACCTCCGGTGAGGCACCCGATGGAGAAGACTGTGCACACGTTCCCCCTGCACCCCGAATGCCCCGACCTGCGGCGGCTGGCCGACAACCCGGCCGAGGCGCTGCTGCGGGCCGAGGCCGACATCGTCGCCGCCGAGAACGCCGCCGAGGCCGACCGCTACCGGCGGCTGGAGGACCTGGAGGAGGCCCAGCAGGACGGTCGCGGCGTGACCCGGCGGACGTTCGTGGCCGGCGCCGCCGCCACGGCCACCGCCCTCGCGACGGCCCAGTTCGTCACCACCTCCGCCTCGTTCGCCGCGACGAAGACCGGCACGCTGATCCACGTCTTCCTCTACGGCGGGCTGGACGGGCTGAGTCTGGCGGCGCCGGCGGACGATCCGGTGCTCGCCAAGGCCCGCCCCGACCTGCTGCTCGGCGACGACTCCCTGGCGCTGGGGCGCGGCTTCAAGCTGACCAGCGCGTTCAAGCCGCTGGAGCCGTGGCTGAAGAGCGGCAATCTGGGCTTCGTCCCGGCGGTCTCCGACGAGCGGCTCTCCCGCAGCCACTTCCAGGCCGCGGACGCCTGCAACCTCGGCGGCCTGCCCAGCGAGACCGGCGGCCGGGGCTGGCTGGACAGCCTGGTCGACACGCTCGGCACGGGCACCGCGTTCCGCAGCGTCGGCATCGGCAGCACGCTGCCCCGTTCGCTGGTCGGCACCAACGGCGCGATCTCGCTCAACAGCGTCGGCTCGCTGCGGCTCAACGGCGACGACCGGTACCGGGCCGCGACCGAGAAGGCGATCAAGGGGCTCTTCACCGGGATCAACCACCCGGTGCAGGAGGCCGTGCAGGACGGCCTGGGCGCGCTGGCCACCGCGCAGCGCCTCGCCGCGAAGCCGTACCAGGCGGCCGAGGGCGTCGAGTACAAGGGCGTCGGGTACGCGTTCCAGCAGCTCGCCCAGCTCATCAAGGGCGGGGCGAACGTCCGGGTCGCCACCGTCGGGATGGGTGGCTACGACACCCACGAGAACCAGGGCACCCGCGACGGCGGTCAGCTGCACCGGCGGCTGAACGAGCTGGCCAGCGCCATGGCGGCGTTCTTCACCGACCTGGGGGAGAAGTCGGCCGACGTGACCATCATGGTCTCCAGCGAGTTCGGCCGGCGGGTCGCCTCCAACGGCGGTGGCACCGACCACGGCCACGGCGGGGTGGTCACCGTGCTCTCCGGGCGCAAGCTCGCCGGCTCGCTGCTGGGCACCTGGAACGGGCTGAACGACCTGGACTCCGGCGACGTGCCCGAGTACAACAACATGTTCAACGTCTACGGGGCCGTCGCCCAGGGCCGCTTCGGGCTCACCAACGCGGAGGTGGACAAGATCTTCCCCCGGCAGAAGTACCGCCCGATGAAGCTGTACGCGTGACGTACCCGCGCACCCACGCCGCCGGCCGCCGCGCCGGGACGACCCCGTCCCGCCGCGGCGGCCGGCCGGCTGCGGACGTACGCCCGCTGGTGCCGCCGCGGCGCGGGCCCGGCGGCCGGCGGCTGCTGGCCGTGCTGCTCGTCGTCGGCCTCCTCGCCAGCGTGCTGCCCTGGTGGCTGGACACCCCGCCCGGGTCGCTGCGGACGACCGCCGCCACCGTGACCGCCGCCGGCCAGATCGCCGGCCTGGTCGCCGGCTACCTGCTGCTCGTGCAGGTGCTGATGATGAGCCGCCTGCCGGTGCTGGAGCGGTGGGCCGGCGGCGAGCGGATCGCCCGCTGGCACCGCGACGTCGGGGCCACCCTGCTGGTCGCCGTGCTCGCGCACGCGTCGCTGATCCTGGTCGGCTACGCCGGCCTGGAGGACAACCCGGTGCTCACCGAGGCCGGCGTGCTGCTGCGCGACTACGAGGACATGGTCTCCGCGTTCGCCGCCGCCGGGATCCTGGTGCTGGTCGGCCTCACCAGCGTCCGGGCGATCCGGACCGTGCTGCCCTACGAGCTGTGGCACGCCCTGCACCTGTCGAGCTACGCGGTGCTGCTGCTCGGCTTCGCCCACCAGTTCAGCAACGGCGCGCAGCTGTTCCGGCCCGGCCCGGTGCGCACCGGGTGGATCGCGATGTACGCGCTCGTGCTCGCCGCCCTGCTCTGGGGCCGGGTGCTCGCGCCGCTGGCGTTCAACCTGCGGCACCGGCTGCGGGTCGCCGACGTGGTCGCCGAGAGCCCGGACACCGTCTCCATCTACCTGACCGGCGACCGGCTGGAGCGGCTGGAACTGCTCGGTGGGCAGTTCTTCCGCTGGCGCTTCCTCGCCCGGGGCTGCTGGTGGCAGGCGCACCCGTTCTCGGTCTCCGCCGCCGCGAACGGCCGCTGGCTGCGGCTCACCGTCAAGGTGGTCGGCAGGCACACCGCCGACCTGCGTGACCTGGAACCGGGCACACGGGTCTGGGCGGAGGGGCCGTCGGGCACCTTCACCGCCGCCCACCGGACCCGGGAGCGGGCCCTGCTGATCGCGGGCGGCAGCGGGATCACCCCCATCCGGGCCCTGCTGGAGGAGCTGCCGCCCGGCGCCGCGCTGATCTACCGCGCCCGTACCCCGGCCGACGTCCTGCTGCACCGCGAGCTGGACTGGCTCGCCGAGGCCCGCGACACCGCGATCTGGTACGTCGTCGGCTCCCGGGATGATGCCGGGCCACGCCAGGTGATGAGCCCGGACGGGCTGCGCCGGCTGGTGCCCGACGTCGCCCGGCGCGACGTCTACCTCTGCGGACCCCCCGGCCTGGTCGAGCAGTCGCTGCGGGCGCTCCGCGAGGCCGGCGTGCCCCGCCGGCAGATCCACCTCGCCACGTTCGAGCTGTAGGAAGGCCCCCATGCGTCGCGCTCTGCTCGCGATCACCGGCCTGGCGGCCGGCACCACCGCCATGGTGGTGCTGAAGGGCTCGCCGGGCACCAGCCCGGTCGCCCGGGACCTGCCGGCGGCGCCTCCGCCGGTGGCCCCCGCGCCCGCCGGTCCGACCCCGACCGACGGCGCGGTCTCCGCCGCGCCGTCGCCGGCCGGCACCAGCGCGTCCCCCCGGCCCGGCCGTACCGCCGCCCGCCCGCCGGCGAGCCGGCCCGACGCCACCACCCGGGCGCCGTCCGCGCCGCGTACCACCACCAGACCCGCCGCGCCGACCACGCGCACCGTCACGGGACCGGTCGTGGAGAACGAGTACGGCAACGTCCAGGTGCAGATCACCCTCTCCGGTACGCGGATCGTCGACGTGGTGGCCCTGGAACTGCCCGAGAAGACCGCCCAGTCCGACCAGCGCAGCGAGCAGGTGGACGGCCGCTACAGCGGCACCTCGGGGCTGGTGGTGCAGCGGCAGAGCGCCGACGTGGACACCGTCTCCGGGGCGACCGCCACGAGCACCTCGTACAAGCAGTCGTTGCAGGCCGCCATCGACCGGGCGAACTGACGTGCCGGCGACGGGCGGGTGCCCGCCGGCGGTGGTGGCGCGGGCCGACGCGGGCGGGCACGCACCGGCGACCAGGCCGGGGCTGCGGCGGGTCGAGCAGGTCATGGGCACCGCCATCAGCCTCGACCTCGCCGACGACCTGCCCGCCGCCGAGATCAACGAGCTGGCGTCGGGGGTGTTCGCCTGGCTGCGCGAGGTCGACGCCCGGTTCAGCACGTACCGGGCGGACAGCGAGGTGTGCCGCGTCGACCGGGGCGAGTTGCGGCCCGCCGAGGCCAGCGCGGACCTGCGGGCCGTGCTGGCGCGCTGCGCCGACCTGTGGCAGGCCACCGACGGCTTCTTCGACGCGTACGCCACCGGGCGGCTCGACCCGTCCGGCTACGTGAAGGGCTGGGCGGTGCAGGTCGCCTCGGACCGGCTGCTCGCGGCCGGGGCGGCGAACCACTGCCTCAACGCCGGCGGCGACGTGCGGGTACGCGGCCACTCCCCGGCCGGGCGACCGTGGCGGATCGGCGTGCGGCACCCGTGGGACGCGATGTCCACGTGTCTCGTGCTGGCCGGCACCGACCTGGCCGTGGCCACGTCCGGCGTCTACGAGCGCGGCCACCACGTGCTCGACCCGCGTCGGGGCGTACCGGCCACCGGGCTGCGCTCGGTCACCGTGGTCGGGCCGGACCTCGGGCTGGCCGACGCGTACGCCACGGCGGCCGTCGCGATGGGCCCGGCCGGCCTGGGCTGGCTCGACGGCCTGCCGGGGCACCGGCACGCGGTCGTCACCGACGACGCCCGGCTGCTGCACTCCACCGGCCTGCCCCTGGCCGACTGAGGATCAGCGGAAGGGGCGGGTGACGGCCGGACGGGAGCCGACGGGTCGGGGGCGTCCCGGGCGGGAGCCGACGGGACGGGTGACCGGCCAGCGGCGGCGCGGCCGGTGGTGCCGCGGCGGCGGCTCCGTGCCGTCCGGCTGGCGCGTGGTGTCGTCGGTGGACATGTAACCCCCGCTCCCGGCGCGGGTGCGCCGTCGTGGTACCCAACGAGCGCCGACCCCCGGGCGTCGCTGTCGGCCCGGCGTCACATGCCCCGGCGCGGCAGCGGCAGGTGCCCGGGGAGCAGGTCGGAGGTGAGCGTGACGCCGGTAGCCCGCAGGGCCTCGATCAGCGCGTTCTGCACCAGATAGGAGTCGGGGAGTTGCCAACGGGCCTGTTCGGGCGCCACCGCCCACCGCACGGTGCCCTCCGGCAGCCGGGTCGGCGGGGCGGGGATCCACGAGCCCGCCCCGTGCCGGACCACGTGGAAGCAGTGCTCCAGTTCGGGGCGGAGCGGGTCGCCGGGGCGGACCAGGAACATCCAGCGGCCGGTCGGGGTCACCAGCACCGGCCCGCGTACGCCGACGCCGGCCGGGTGCGTCCGGACCGCGTCCAGCACGTGCCGGCCGAGGTGCGTCGGCACCTCCAGCACGTCGAACGCCCGCCCGGTGGGCAGCAGCACCCCGTGGGGCCGGGTACGCCACCAGGTCGCGACCCGGGCCGGGTCGGCGCTCGCCGCGTGCTCCCAGTTCTCCAGCGCGGGATGGCAGCCGACCGTCGGGCAGCCGGCCCGCCCGCAGACGAAGCGGCTGCGGGCCAGGCAGGCGCCGGGGGTGACGTCCCAGCCGTGCAGGGCGTAGCGCACCGCCACCCGGCGCAGCCGTACCCGCTCCAACGGGGACAGTTGAACGACGCGCGGCGCGACATTCCCCCACATGTGCCATCTCCCCTCGCCGGACCCCGGCCGGTGCCCAGGTCGCATGTCGAGCACCGTCACTGCCGTAATCCGCGATCGTTGAGCTGACGAACGGCTGATGCAACTTGCACGAAAACTACGAGGACTGGCTGTACGGCTGACGCACACGCTGTGCGACCAGCGAAAACCTGAGCACGTACGGATCGCCGAAACCGGGAGACCGGCCGGCACGCCCGCTCGAGCGGGCACTGGGGAGGAACGGGTAGATGGAGGAATTGCCCATCGGGCGGCGGGTGGCCTACTGGCGGGTGCGGCGCAAGATGTCGCAGCAGGTCTTCGCGGATCGGCTGGGCAAGTCGAAGAGCTGGGTGGACAAGGTCGAGCGCGGGGTGCGCCGGCTGGACAAGTTCTCCGTCGTCTACGAGATCGCCGCCATCCTCCAGGTCGACGTGCAGCTGCTGCTGGGCAAGGACCCCGAGCGGCGTACGGACGCGCTGAACTGCATCGACCAGGTGGAGGTGCAGGAGATCCGGGCGGCCCTGGAGCGCTACGACTCGATGAGCGCGTACTTCGACGCCGTGTCGTACCCGCCGCCCCTGGCCGACATGCGCAAGGCCGTCAACCACGCCTGGCTCACCTACCAGTACGGCCGGTACGGGATGCTCACCCGGGCGCTGCCGAAGCTGCTGCGCGACGCGCAGGCCGCCGACGCCGGCCACGGCGGCGACCAGGCCCGCGAGGCGGCCCACCTGCTCGGGCAGGTCTACCAGATCGCCTCCTCGGTGCTGCGCAAGCTGGGCGAGTGCGACCTGGCCTGGCTGGCCGCCGACCGCTCGATGGCGGTCGCCCAGCGTGCCGACGACCCGCTGCTGGCCGGCATCGCCACCACCCGGGTCTGCAACGCGCTGGTGGCCATGGGCCGGCCCCGGCCCGCCCTCGAACTGAACGTCACCATCGCCAACCGGCTCGCCCCGGGTGGCGACAACGAGGCGTCCCCGGCCCTGCTGTCGGTCTACGGGATGCTGCTGTTGCAGGGCGCGATGGCCGCCGCCCGGATCGGCGACTCCGCCACGGTCGACGACCTGATCAACGGCGCGCACGAGGCGGCCCTCCTGCTGGGCGGCGACCACAACCACTACTGGACCTCGTTCGGGCCGACCAACATCGAGCTGCACCGCGCGGCGGCGGCGGTCGAGCTGGGCGACGGCGGCCGGGCGGTGGAGGTGCACCAGAAGCGGATCCAGGAGGCGGCGTTCAACGCGCTGCTGCCCGAGCGCCGGGCCCACCACCTGCTCGACATCGCCCGGGGCTTCGCCCACATCGGCGACGTGGCCAACGCGGGCGAGATGCTGCTGCGCGGTGACCGCCTCGCGCCGTCGGAGATCCGCTGCCGGCCGATCGCCCACGAGGTGATGTCGGACATCCTGCGTCGCACACGTGGTGCGCCGCCTTCTCCGATTGCGGAGTTGGCTGAGCACATGGGAGTAGGGGTATGAGCGCGGAGCCGGCCTGATGACCGGCCCGCACCCGAGCAGCGAGCGCCGTGAGGTGCTCTACGTCATCGCCTGCGGTTCGCCGCTGGCCCGCCACGTCGGCCGGCTCGTCGAGCTGGCCCACCAGGACGGCTGGGACGTCTGCGTGGTCACCACGCCGGACGGCGCCAAGTTCGTCGACCGGGCCGCGCTGGCCCGGCAGACCGGCCATCCGGTCCGCACCCACTACAAGAATCCGGGCGACCTGGACGTGCTGCCGCAGGCGGACGCGTTCATCGTCTGCCCGGCGACGGTCAACACCGTCAACAAGTGGGCGGCCGGGATCACCGACACGCTGGCCCTCGGGCTGCTGGTGGAGGGGCAGGGGCTGGGCGTACCGGTGGTGGCGGTGCCGTACACGAACGCGGCGATGGCGAACCATCCGGCCTTCCGCGCCGGCATCGCCCGGCTCGCCGAGTGGGGGGTCACGGTGCTCTTCGGCGACGACGTCGTGCCGTTGCACCCGCCGGGCACCGGCGAGCGCCACGTGGACTCCTTCCCGTGGGCCCTGGGCCTGGCCGCCGTACGGGACCGGCTCTGCCCCGTCGCCTGAAGCGTGAGGAAGGGTCCCCCGCTGACGCACAGCGTTGGCGAGGGACCCTTCCCCGCTCGTGGCGCGCCAGCACGGCGGTGGGACACGCCGTCGCGTCGGTGGGCGACACCCTCGGCCGCAGCCAGCGCCGGTAAGCTGGCCCGCCGTGAGCACCAACGCAGTCCCGCCGACCGTCGCCGACGTGGTCGCCGAGCTGGAGCGGCACTATCCGCCGGCCTGGGCCGAGGACTGGGACCGGGTCGGGCTGGTGCTCGGTGAGCCGTCCGCCCCGGTACGCCGGGTCCTCTGCGTGGTCGACGTGGTGCCGGAGACGGTCGCCGAGGCGCTCGACGCCGCCGTCGACATGATCGTCGCCCACCATCCGCTGCTGCTGCGCGGCGTCTCCTCGGTGGCCCCCACGACCTACAAGGGCCGCATCGTCCACCAGCTCATCAAGTCCGACGTCGCGCTGTACGTCGCGCACACCAACGCCGACGTGGCCGCCCCGGGGGTCTCCGACGCCCTCGCCGCCCGGTTCGGCCTGACCGGGCTGCGCCCGCTGCACCGGCCCGCGCCCGGCTCGCCCGCGCACGGCGACGGCCGGGGGATCGGCCGCATCGGCGAGCTGCCGGAGCCGATGACGCTGGCGGAGCTGACCCGGCACGCCGCCGCCGTACTGCCCGCCACCACCTGGGGAGTTCGCGCCGCCGGGGATCCCGGGCGTATCGTTCGTACCCTCGCGGTCAGCGGCGGCGCGGGGGACGGCTTCCTCGCCGACGCGACGGCGGCCGGGGTGGACGCGTACCTCACCGCCGACCTGCGCCACCACCCGGCCAGCGAGCACCTGGCCGCCAGCGGCCCGGCCCTGCTCGACGCCGCCCACTGGGCGACGGAACGACCGTGGCTGGACGACCTGGCCGCCCTCCTGCGGGAGGCGACGGGTGTCGAGACGCTGGTGTCCGACCGGGACACCGACCCGTGGACCGTACACGCCGCCCCACCCGCGGTGGACGAGAAGGAGCCCCGACCGTGAAGGCTGACCCCAAGGTCCAGCGCCGCCTGCTCGACCTCCAGGCGATCGACACCACCCTCGCCCAGCTCGCCCACCGCCGCCGGTCGCTGCCCGAGCGGGCCGAGCTGGACGCGCTGGCCCGGGAGCTGTCCGCGCTGGAGGACGAGCGGGTCCGCGCCCAGGTGGCGGTCGACGACCTGGATCGGGACATCGCCCGCATGGAGAAGGACGTCGACCAGGTGCGGGCCCGCAAGGCCAAGAACGAGGCCCGGCTGACCGCCGGCACCGGCCCGGCCCGGGAGCTGGAGGCCCTCCAGCACGAGCTGGCCTCGCTCAACCGCCGCCAGGGCGACCTGGAGGACGCCGAGCTGGAGCTGATGGAGCAGCGGGAGACGGCCCAGGGCGTGCTGGACGGCGTCGAGAAGCGGCTCGCGGACGTACGGGAGAAGCGCGACGACGCCGAGCGGCGCCGCGACGCGAGCCTGGCCGAGATCGCCAAGGAGGAGGAGTTCAAGCGCGGCGCCCGCCAGCCGCTGGCGGCCGACCTCCCGGCCGACCTGGTCCAGCTGTACGACAAGATCCGCGAGGACACCGGGCTCGGCGCGGCGCTGCTGACCGCCGGGCGGTGCGGCGGCTGCCGCCTGGAGCTCTCCGGCGCCGACGTGGCCCGCATCCGCAAGGCCGACCCGGACGAGGTCGTCCGCTGCGAGGACTGCCGGCGGATCATGGTCCGCACCAACGAGTCCGGCCTGTAGTCCCGTGGCACCGCGCGTGGTCGTCGTCGAGGCCGACGGCGGGTCCCGGGGCAATCCCGGCCCGGCCGGCTACGGCGCGGTGGTCCGCGACCGGGACACCGGTGAGGTGCTGGCCGAGCGGAGCGAGTCGCTCGGCGTCGCCACCAACAACGTCGCCGAGTACCGGGGGCTGATCGCGGGGCTGGAGGCCGCCGCCGAGGTGGGCGCCGCCGAGGTCGAGGCGAGGATGGACTCGAAGCTCGTGGTCGAGCAGATGTGCGGCCGCTGGCAGATCAAGCACCCCGGGCTGCGTCCGCTCGCCGCGCAGGCCGCCGGGCTGGTGAAGCGCTTCGACGCCGTCCGGTTCCAGTGGATCCCCCGCGAACGCAACCGGCACGCCGACGCCCTCGCCAACGCCGCGATGGACGCCGCCGCCGGCAAGGCCCCGGCCCGGGCCGCCGTCGCGCCGCCGCGCGTCGTGGAGCCGCCGCGCGAGGTCGCCGGCCCCGACTCGCCGGCCCGCGCGCGGGCCCGTGAGGTGGCCGCCCGCGCCGCGTCGGCGTCGACCACGGGCACCGATCCGGCCACCGCGCCCGCCTCCTGGGAGCCGCGCCCGAGCTTCACCGCCACCCGCCTCGTCCTGGTCCGGCACGGCGAGACCCCGTACACCGAGCAGCGCCGCTACTCCGGTCGCGGCGACGTGCCGCTGTCGGAGCGCGGCCGGGCCCAGGTCCGGGCCACGGCCGCCCGGGTGGCCGCGCTGGCCCCGACCGTCGCGGCCGTGGTCAGCTCACCCCTGTCCCGGTGTACGGCGACCGCCGAGGCGATCGCCGAGGCGCTCGGCGGTGTGCCGGTACGCCGCGAGGACGACCTCGTCGAGTGCGACTTCGGGGACTGGGAGGGGCGCACCTTCGCCGAGGTCCGCGAGGAGTGGCCGGGCGAGATGGACGCGTGGCTCGCCTCGACCCGGGTGGCCCCGCCGGGCGGCGAGTCGTTCGCGGACGTCGCCGAGCGCTGCCGCCGCGCGGTCGACGGGCTGTGCCGGGCGTACCCGGGGGAGACCGTGGTGGTGGTCTCGCACGTCTCGCCGATCAAGCTGGTGCTGCGCGACGCCCTCGCGGCCGGCGACGGCTTCCTGCACCGGCTCTTCCTGGACGCGGCCGGCATCTCGGTGCTCGACAGGTGGCCCGACGGCGGGGTGGCCGTCCGCACGGTCAACGACACCGCCCATCTCACCTCCGTCGGCTAACCCGGTCGACGACACCGCCTGCCTCACCCCGGTCGGCCAGCAACGACACCGCCCCGCCGCGCCACCGTCGGCCAGGCGGCGCCGGCGGCAGGATTCGTCAAGGTCGTGACGATCCTGCGAATCCGTTGACAGGCCGCCCGGCAGCCCTTCAAGATCGGTCCCGTGCGAAGCGTCCATCTGACGAAGCGGGGTCACATCGACCTCCTGCGCGTCGCCAGCGCCGCCTGTCGACGCCCCATCTGACGCCGGGTTCTCTCCCCCTCTCTCGCACGCTGCTGGCGTTTCCCGACTCCGCAGGTCTCCGGCCCTGCGGCGCGTCCGCCTGTGCGTACTCCCTCGTGACAGGAGACTGTCCTTGTCCCTCAACAGACTTCTTCCCCGGCTCACCGCGACGGCGGTGACCGTCTCCCTGCTCGGGACGGCGGCGTGGGCCGCTCCGGCGGGCGCCTCGGCGCTGCCGGCGGTGCCCCCGCGCGCCACCGACATCGCCGACGTCCGGGGCTATCCCCAGCGCAGCACCCTGCCGGTCTGGCCCGACAACCCGGCGGACGCCTCGATCCCGATCGGCGTCATCGCCTACGACGACATCGCGCCGAAGCTGAACGCCCTCCAGGCCACGAGCGACCGGGTCTCCGCCCGGGTGGCCGGGAAGTCGGCCGGCGGCTACGACCTGTACGCGGTCACGGTGACCGCGCCGGAGACCCGTGCCGAGGCCCGGCAGCAGGAGACCTGGAAGCGCCTCATCGAGGACGAGCCGGCCCGGGCCCAGCGCGACCGGCAACTGCTCGCCGGCTACAAGACGCCGCTCTTCGTCAACGCCAACATCCACGGCAACGAGTGGGAGGGCACCGACGCGGCGCTGCGGGTCATCGAGGACCTGGCCACCAGCACCAGCCCCGAGGTGGCCGGGCTGCTGCGGCGCAACCGTCTCGTCTTCAACGTCACCGCCAACCCGGACGGCCGGGTGGCCGGCACCCGCGCCAACTCCGCCGGCTACGACCTGAACCGGGACCTCACCGTGGTGGCGCAGCCCGAGACCAACCTGATCCGCGAGCTGATCATCGACACGAAGCCGATCATCACGCTCGACCTGCACGGCTACGTGAGCCCGACGCTGCTGCACCCCAGCACCCCGCCGCACAACGTCAACAACGAGTACGACCTCTACATCAAGCACGGCCTGCCGAACGCGCTGGCGATCGAGGAGGACCTGCGTGGTCTCGGGTACGCCGAGACCCAGCGGGCCCGCATTCCGTTCCGCGACGACGAGCCCGGCGTGTGGGACGACTTCCCGCCGATCTACGTGCCGTCCTTCGCCATGTTGCAGAGCAGCATCCCGTACACCATCGAGGCGCCGCTCAACCCGCGCGGCGGCGCGCTCACCCCGGCCGAGCGGGTGCGCCGCTCCGGCATCAACACCGACGTGCACGAGGTGGCGATCCGCACGTCGCTGCGGTACATCCAGGAGAACCGGGCGCAGGTGCTGCACGACCAGGCCGAGGTCTACCGGCGTGGCTGGGCGGGCGAGCCGCTGCGCGCCCTGCCCGACGGCTTCGTGCCGGGCTGGGGCCCGGAGGACAACTACCACACCACCTTCCCCCGGGCGTACGTCATCCCGACCGGTGCCGGTCAGCGTTCGGAGCCGGCCGCCGCGCGCCTCGTCGATCTGTTGATCAGCAGCGGCGGG
Organism: Micromonospora sp. NPDC049048; assembly: GCF_043197615.1. Lineage (NCBI taxonomy): Bacteria > Bacillati > Actinomycetota > Actinomycetes > Micromonosporales > Micromonosporaceae > Micromonospora > Micromonospora sp. NPDC049048. The sequence goes on from NZ_JBICTM010000003.1 coordinate 289,045, forward strand.
CGGGTGTGGCGGGCGAAGAAGTCGTTCACCGCGGGCGGCCGGAGCTACCCGGCCGGCTCGTACGTGGTCGACCTGCACCAGCCCAAGCGCGGCCTGGTCAACTCGCTGCTCGAACCGGGTGCCGACATCACCGACCGGGTGGACGACCTCTACGCCGGCCCGGCCGCCTGGAGTCAGGGACTCACCTGGGGCGCCACCGTCGAGACCCTGTGGAACGAGTTCCCGGCCGTCCGACTGGAGCGGACGTACGACGGGCGGGCCGAGGGCGCGGTTCCCGCCGGCAACGGCGACCTGCGCCTCGACCTGCACGACGCCGCCGACCTGCTGGCGGTCAACTCGCTGTTGGGCCGGGGCGTCGCGGTCCACCGCCTGGCCGACGGTTCGGTCGTCGTTCCCGGCACCCCCGCCAACCGCAGACTGGTTCGGGAGGAGGCCCGTACCCACGCGGTGACCTTCGAACGCGCGCCCGCCGGCTGGCGCGGGACCCGGCTGGACAAGGTGGTCGTCGGCTACCTGGGCACCGTCGAGGAGCGCGACACGCTGGCCGACCTGGGCTTCGAGGCGCGGGCCCTGACGGCCGCCACGCTCAGCACGGGCCTGACCGGCGACGTCGACGTGCTCCTCGTCGCCAGCAACGTCAACCTGGCGAACCTGTCGGCGGAGAACCGCGCCGCACTGGACGCCTTCCTGGCCCGGGGCGGCGGCGTTGTCGGTCTGGGCACCGCCGGGGCGAGCTTCAGCAACGCCGCCGCGCTGCTGTCGGTGACGGCGACCGCCGGACCGGGCCTGGCCAGTGGGGTGGTCAACGTCGTCAACGCCGGCGGCCCGGTCAGCGCCGGCGCCATCCCGCACTCGTTCGTCAGCCAGCCGGTCTGGTTCACCGGTCTGGGCGGCAACGTCACGGTCGAGCAGTCGTACGCGGCAGATCCGCTGCTCGCCGGCTGGTGGACGACGGGCGGCGCCAACGGTCAGGACGCGGCGGCCAACCAGGCCAGCATCGTCCGGGGCGTGTCCGCCGGCGGCAACGGGGTCGTGCTCTTCGGCACCGACCCGACGTTCCGCCTGCACCCGAAGGGCCTGCAACCGCAGCTCGGCCGGGCTCTGCTCTGGACGGCGGCGCGGTGATCGCCGCGCGGTGAGCCGTCGACCGGCCGGGACGGGCCCGGGTGCCGAGGTTTGGCACCCGGGCCCGTCCCGTTCCGCTTGGAGCGACGGCCGCCCTGCCCGACGACATCGACGATTCGACGGCACCGTGGCCGTGCGACGGGAGAGGCGCCCGGGTGTCCGCCGTTCGGCGCACGATGCCGGCCACTCGGCGCAGCAGCCTCCTACCAACGGGCGTGACGGTCGTCACAGGGTCGTAGCCTCCGGCCGTCATCAATGCCGATCTACACGCGGAGGTTCGTCGCAATGGCCGTACCCGAGCCGGAGGCGCCCACGGCGGCGCGGTCCCGGGCGAAGGACCACAGCCCCTGGAACTGGTTGCTCTTCATCCCCATCCTGGTGCCCCTGATCCCCGTCTTCTTCAACGCCGACTCGCCGCGGTTCCTCGGCTTCCCGCGCTTCTACTGGCTCCAGCTCGCCTACATCCTGCTCGGCGTGGCCACCACCACGCTGGTGTACCAGATGACCAAGAAGCGGACCGGCACCCCGTCGGACGGGCCGGCCGGTACGGATGCGGGTGGCCGCTGATGTGGCGCGACCACCTCACCGAGATCGTCGTCTTCTCGGTGCTCTTCCTGCTGGTCAGCGCCATGGGTTTCGTGGCGGCCCGGTGGCGGGCCCCGAAGGACATGGCCCACCTCGACGAGTGGGGGCTGGGCGGGCGCAACTTCGGCGGCTGGATCACCTGGTTCCTGGTCGGCGGTGACCTCTACACCGCGTACACCTTCGTGGCGGTGCCGGCGCTGATGTTCGGGGCCGGCGCGGCCGGCTTCTTCGCCGTCCCGTACACCATCGTGATCTATCCGATGGTGTTCCTGGTGCTGTGCCGGCTCTGGTCGGTCTCGCACCGGCACGGCTTCGTCACCCCGGCGGACTTCGTCCGCAAGCGGTTCGACTCGCCGGTGCTGGCGCTGCTCATCGCGATCACCGGCATCGTGGCGACGATGCCGTACATCGCGCTGCAACTGGTCGGCATCGAGGCGGTGCTCAAGACCATGGGGGTGACCGGCGAGAGCACGCTGGCCCGGCACCTGCCGATCATCGTGGCCTTCGCGATCCTGGCCGCGTACACCTACCAGTCGGGGCTACGCGCACCGGCGCTCATCGCGTTCGTCAAGGACTCGTTGATCTACGTCGTGATCCTGGTGGCGGTGCTCTACCTGCCGTACAAGCTCGGCGGCTGGGGCGAGATCTTCGACGCCGCCGACGCGAAGTTCGACGCGACGCCGAACGCAGGCGACGGGGTGCTGCTCAACGCCAACAACCAGCTCCAGTACGTCACGCTGGCGTTCGGCTCGGCGCTGGCGCTGTTCCTCTACCCGCACAGCATCACCGGCGTGCTGGCCAGCCGGAACCGCGACGTGATCAAGCGGAACATGTCGGCGCTGCCCGCGTACAGCCTGCTGCTCGGGTTGATCGCGCTGCTCGGCTTCATGGCGATCGCGGCCGGGGTGAAGCCGCTGCCCGGGTCGAAGGAGGGCACCGTGGACAGCAACACGGTGGTGCCGGTCCTGTTCGACCAGCAGTTCCCCGACTGGTTCGCCGGCGTCGCGTACGCGGCCATCGGCATCGGCGCGCTGGTGCCGGCGGCGATCATGTCGATCGCGGCGGCGAACCTGTTCACCCGCAACATCTACAAGGAGTACCTGAAGCGGGATGCCAGCCCGGCGCAGGAGGCGAACGTCTCCAAGATCACCTCGCTGGTGGTGAAGGTCGGCGCGGTGGCCTGCATCGTCTTCCTCGACCCGCAGTTCTCCATCGACCTCCAGCTCATCGGCGGCGTGATCATCCTCCAGACGCTGCCGGCGGTGGCGCTGGGCCTCTACACGCGCTGGTTCCACCGCGGCGCGCTGATCGGCGGCTGGGTCGCGGGCATGGGGCTCGGCATGTGGATGCTCTACCAGATCCCGAACGCCGCGACCGGCCGTAGGCACTTCGGCGGCTCGGCGTTCCCGCTGGCCGACTTCGGCTTCGACACCCCGAAGACGATCTACGTCGGGATCGTGGCGGTGCTGGTCAACCTGGCGGTCGCGGCGCTGCTCACGGTGGTGCTGCGGGCGGCGAAGGTACGCGACGGCGGCGACGGCACCACGTCGGACGACTACTTCGCCGACGAGGGCGACGCGCGCGTCGTGCCCGGTGAGCGCCGGGACGCCGACGCCGCCCCGGAACCGGTCGCCTGAGCCCTGGCTAAACCGCCTCGCCCCCGGTCCCCGCCGGCCGGGGGCGACGCGGTTGTCCGGGTGCGGCGCGGGTGGACGCGCTTCGTACGCTGACGACCATGAAGAGACGCGTGCCGGTGCTGGTCGCCCTCCTCGGCGGCGCCACCGCGCTGCTGCTGGTCGGCGGGTGCGTGGGGGCCGCGATCCTGGTCGTCGGCGACGACCGGGACGAGGCGCGTACGTGCCAGGAGTCGGTGCGCGCCGCGGAGGCGAAGGTCCGCACCGACCGGTGGGATCCGCCCGGCGATCTGCCGGACCTCGGCGACTACCCGGAGATCCACTGGCAGCTGCGCGCGTCGGGCGAGCCGTGCGGCCGCGCGCCCGGCCCGACGGACTGGGCCTACCAGGGCGTGGTCCGGCTGCGCGCGGAGGACGCGCGGACACTGGCGCAGCGGTACGACTTCGTGCCGTACGCGCCCGCCGGCCCGGCCGGAACTCCCCAACCCGGCCCGGCGGACGCGTGGCCCGCTCTCGCGCCGTATCTGCCGCCCGCGCCCCGGTGGCTGCACAGCCGCTCGTACGACGAGGGGAAGCCGTCCACGCGGTGGCGGGCCGCCTTCCTGGACGTCGAACACGGGACGCTCTTCTTCACCCTCAACGACCACTAGCCCGGCCAACCTGCCCGGCCGAGTACCTGCCGCCGGGGCTCAGTTCAGGGCGCGCCAGAGCAGGTACAGGCCGATGACCGTGCCGAAGACCACGATCAGCACCTTGAGCACCACCGGCGGCAGCCGGCGCACCAGCCGCGCGCCGACGTACCCGCCGACCAGCGTCGCCGGCGCGACCACCGCCACGGCCGCCCAGTTCACCGGTCCGAACAGCGCGAACACCACGAGCGTCGTCAGCCCGACCAGGGCGGAGAGCAGGTTCTTGAGCGCGCTCACCCGGGCCAGCGTCGCGTCCAGCACCAGGGCCAGGCCGGCGACCAGCATCACCCCGAGCGCCGCGCCGAAGTAGCCGCCGTACACCGCGCCGACAGCGACCATGGTCTGCAAGGTGACCGTACGGCGGCGCGGCGACAGGTCGCGCGGATGCCCGACCAGCCGGCGCAGCGGATCCTGGAACGCCAGCACCGCCGTCGCCCCGAGCACCAGGAAGGGCACCACCAACTCGAACGCCCGCGCCGGGGTGGCCAGCAGCAGCAGGGCGCCGGCGATCGTGCCGACGATGGTGGTGGGCACCAGCGCGGCCACCGTCCGCCGGGGCGGCAGGTCCTGCCGGCTGCCCGCCACGCTCGCCACGTACCCCGGGAAGACCGCCACCGAATTGCTCACGTTGGCCGGCACCGGCGGCAGGCCCACCGCGATCATCGCCGGGAAGGTGATGAGCGACCCCCCGCCGGCCACCGCATTGACCGTGCCCGCGGCGAGACCGGCGGCGATCAGCAGCGCGGCGTCGGAGACCTCCATGGTCACCAGAGGCTAGTACCCCGCCCCCGGCGGGACGGTCGCCGGTCGACCCGGGGTGGCAATAGACGCAGCCGTGACGTCGTTAGGATGGGTGCGCGACGGACGAGTCGACCGGGCGGTCGCGTCGGCGGGCTCCGGCCCGCCGCCGAGGAACGTCCGGACTCCACAGGGCAGGGTGGTTGCTAACGGCAACCCGGGGCGACCCGCGGGACAGTGCCACAGAAAACAGACCGCCGACCCCATCGGGGACGGTAAGGGTGAAACGGTGGGGTAAGAGCCCACCAGCACCCCGGGTGACCGGGGTGGCTCGGTAAACCCCACCCGGAGCAAGGCCAAGAAAGGGCCGTCATCAGCAACGATGACGACCCGCGCAGACGCTTGAGGGCGGCCCGCCCGATGTCTGCGGGTAGGCCGCTCGAGCCTGCCGGCGACGGCAGGCCTAGATGGATGGCCGCCGCCGACGCGAGCCCCTCGGGGCGCGCGCCGGTCACAGAATCCGGCGTACAGGTCGACTCGTCCGTCGCCCACCAGCTCAGAGCCGTGATCAAGGCTCTGAGCTGGTCGTTTATCTGGTGTCGTTGGTTGACCTTGGTCATCGTTGGGTGGCGTTTGACGGCCTGGCCACGGCCTGGGACGGCCTGAGCGGGGGATCAGTGGACCGCCCTCGTCCTGGCGTGCTGAGGGCTTCCGGGGCGGCTTGGCGGGGGCTCTTGTGCGTTGTCGGCGGCGGTAGGTGAGGGCTGGGCACGTCCTGGCGGTGGAGCTGCTACCGCGACCTGGTGACACGGTGGCAAGCCAGTCCCGGGTTTGGACTGGCGCGGCAGCCGGAAGCCCCGACCACGCGACCAGGTCGAGCCGCTGGCTTCCGTCACGGCCTCTCTGAGGCTGGTTTCTGCCTGCGATGGGGCGGTGTCCCGGCGGCTGTCGGTGGCTCACCGCCCCGGCGCCGTAGGCGGCCGGGGCGGCTTGCCGCCGGCCGGGCTTGCCGCCCCGCACCGCGCGGAGCGCGGTGCCTTGATTCAAGAAAGATCAATTCGGCAGGCTGAACATCCCATCGCGTGTCCCGTCACGGGAGATGCTTGACAGTCGCGTCCCACCAGATGCTTGACATGATCAATAGCTGGGTTCTTCATCGCGTGGTGTTTGCGGGCATCGCGTGGTGGGAGGCCGGGATTGGCGCTGGTGGAGTTGTCGATCGTCGAGCAGAGGTATCGGGCGGTGTTGGCGGTGCAGGCCGGGGATCCGGTGGTGGAGGTGGCCGCCCGGTTCGGGGTGTCCCGTCAGACGGTTCATTCGTGGCTGGTCCGGTATGCCGAAGCGGGTCTGGCGGGGTTGGAGGATCGTTCTCGTCGGCCGCGGGGGTGTGCTCATCAGGCGTCGCCGGAGGTGGAGGCGTTGGTGTGTGAGCTGCGTCGGCATCATCCGCGGTGGGGTGCCCGTCGGATCGCTTTCGAGGCCGGCCGGCATGGCTGTCCTGATCCTGTGCCCTCGCGGATGACGGTGTATCGGATCCTGGTCCGTCACGGGTTGATCGAGCCGGTGGCGCGGCGGCGGGGGCGCAAGGACTACCGCCGGTGGGAACGGGCTCGGCCGATGGAGTTGTGGCAGATGGACATCGTCGGCGGGGTGTTCCTCGCTGACGGCAGTGAGGCGAAGGTCGTCACTGGGGTGGATGACCATTCCCGGTTCTGTGTCATTGCCCAGGTGGTCCGGAGGGCCACTGGCCGGGCGGTCTGTCTGGCCTTCGCTGACGGGCTGCGGCGGTTCGGGGTGCCTGAGGAGGTGCTGACCGACAACGGCAAGCAGTTCACCGACCGGTTCGGCAAGGGCGGGGAGGTGATGTTCGACCGGATCTGCCGGGAGAACGGCATCGTCCATCGGTTGACGCAGCCGGCGTCGCCGACCACGACGGGGAAGGTAGAACGGTTCCACCAGACCCTGCGCCGGGAACTCCTCGACGACGTGCCGGTCTGGCCGGACCTGGACACCGCCCAAGCCGCAATCGACGTGTTCCGCGACGAGTACAACACCGACCGGCCGCACCAGTCCCTGGACATGGCCTTCCCCGCCGACCGGTTCGTTCCTGCCCTCGCCGGGCAGCAGGCGGTGCCGGTGAAGCTGCCCGCCCGCCTCACCGCATCGATCGACCAGGCCCTCATCTCACCTCCGGTCTGCGTCCCCGTGCCCGTTGCGGTCTCGGTGGTGTCGGGGGCGGTGGAGTTTGAGCGGGTCGTTCCCGCGTCGGGCAACTTGCAAGTCTGCGGGAAACAGTTCTGGCTCGGACCCATCCGGTCCGGGGTGACGGTGACGTTCTGGGCCGACACCGACATCATCCACCTGCTGATCGCGGGCACCCGCATCAAGTCCGTGCGATCACACCTGTCGGTCAACGACCTGGCTGCCCTGCACCGTGCCGGCGGCCGACCTGCCGGACCACCACCCCTGCCATCGGTGCCGACAGGCCAGACGTCCGGGCCGGTGGAAGTCGACCGTACCGTTGGCGCCAACGGCTGTGTCTCTTTGGGCCAGCACATGGTCCTGGCCGCCGAGATCCTCGCCGGCCGCCGCGTCGGGGTCCGCATCGAGGAACACACCCTGGCCTTCTTCGACCTGGACACCCGCGAGCTGCTGCGCACCCGCCCCAACCCGTTGACCCCCGCGCAGGTGGCCCGGCTACGCAGCGCCCGCCCCGCCGGACCGCCACCCCAACCGGCCACCGGACCAGTCCGAGTGCAGCGGCGGGCCTCCAACAGCGGCGTCGTCATGGTCGTCGGTCAGAAGATCGCCCTCGGCCGGGTCCACGCCCACAAGACCGTCACCATCGACGTCACCGACACCGACCTGGCCATCCACTGCGACGACGGCACCCGCACCGTCCGCCGCACCACCGACCACCCCGTCCGGAACCTGAAAGCCAGCCGACCCCGCAAGGTCACCCTCAATGTCTAGACCAACCGTCAAGCATCAGGTGGGACGCATCCGTCAATCATGTGGTGGGACTAGACAGAACATCCCATCGCGCTGTCCTGTCACGGGACATGCTTGACCCTCGCGTCCCACCAGATGCTTGACATGATCATTATCCGGCTTCTTCATCGCGTGATGGTTGCGGGCATCGCGGGGTGGGAGGCCGGGATTGGCGCTGGTGGAGTTGTCGATCGTGGAGCAGCGGTATCGGGCGGTGTTGGCGGTGCAGGCCGGAGACCCGGTGGTGGAGGTGGCGGCCCGGATCGGGGTGTCGCGGCAGACGGTTCATTCCTGGCTTGCGCGGTATGCCGAGGTGGGGCTGGCGGGTCTGGAGGACCGGTCGCGCCGGCCGCGGGGATGTGCGCATCAGGCGTCGGCGGAGGTGGAGGCGTTGGTGTGTGAGCTGCGCCGGCAACATCCGCGGTGGGGGTCGCGTCGGATCGCGTTCGAGTTGGGTCGGCATGGCTGTGCAGAGCCGGTGCCGTCGCGGATGACGGTGTATCGGATCCTGGTTCGCCACGGCCTGATCGAACCGGCCAAAAGGCGTCGGAGCCGTAAGGACTATGTGCGGTGGCAGCGGGCTCGGCCGATGGAATTGTGGCAGATGGACATCGTCGGCGGGATCATGCTCGCCGACGGCGCCGAGGCCAAGGTGGTCACCGGGGTCGATGACCATTCGCGGTTCTGCGTCATCGCCCAAGTCGTCAGGCGGGCTACCGGCCGGGCTATCTGCCTCGCCTTCGCCGACGCACTACAACGGTTCGGGGTGCCGGAGGAAGTGCTGACCGACAACGGCAAGCAGTTCACCGACCGGTTCGGCAAGGGCGGAGAGGTGATGTTCGACCGGATCTGCCGAGAGAACGGCATCATCCACCGGCTCACCCGACCCGCCTCCCCGACCACCACCGGGAAGGTGGAACGGTTCCACCAGACCCTGCGCCGGGAACTCCTCGACGAGGTGCCTGTCTGGCCCGACCTGGACACTGTCCAGGCGGCCGTGGACGTCTTCCGGCACGAATACAACACCGACCGGCCGCACCAGTCCCTGGACATGGCCTTCCCGGCCGACCGATTCACCCCCGTCCTCGCTGCGGAGCAGGTGGTGCCGGTGAAGCTACCTGCCCGGCTCACCGAGCCGGTCGACCAGACCCTCGCCTCGCCGCCGGTCCCGGCGCCGATGCCGGTGGTGCCGGGGGCCGTGGAGTTCGAGCGGGTCGTGCCACCGTCGGGAAACCTGCAGGTGGCGGGAAAGCAGTTCTGGCTCGGCCCGGCCCGCTCCGGCGTGACGGTGACGTTCTGGGCCGACACCGACGTCATCCACCTGCTCATCGCCGGGCGCCCGGATCAAGTCCGTGCGTTCACACCTGTCCGTCGCTGACCTCGCCGGCCTGCTCCGGCAAGGTGGGCGGCCAGCTGGTGAACCGCCTCTGCCGCCAGCGCCACCGGGTGAAGCGGTCGAGGTCGACCGGACCATCAGCCGCGGCGGCCACGTGTCCCTGGGACAACACATCGTCCTGGCCGCCGAAATCCTCGGCGGCCGACGCGTCGGCATCCGCGTCGACGACAAGACGCTGAGCTTCTTCGACCTCGACACACGGCAGCTGCTACGCACCCGATCCAACCCGCTCACCCCTGCCGAAGTGGCCCGGCTGCGCGGCGCCCGACCCGCCGGACCACCCCCACAACCCGCGACCGGACCCGTGCAGGTCCAACGCCGAGCCTCCAACAGCGGCGTCGTCATGGTCGTCGGGCAGAAGGTCGCCCTCGGCCGCGTCCACGCCGGCAAGACCGTCACCATCGACGTCACCGCCACCGAACTGGCCATCGCCTGCGACGACGGCATCCGCACCGTCCGACGCACCACCGACCAGCCCGTCCGGAACCTGAAAGCAAGCCGGCCCCGCAAGGTCACCCTCAATGTCTAAATCAACTGTCATGCGACGTTCTGGCCGATGCACGCAGCTCTGCTGCCTCGACACGAGCAGCGTCTGCTTCCATCCGAGCACGGACTCGGTCCTCCTCGAAGGGCAAGACCTCGGCCAGCGCATCCAGGACATCAGCCATGCCATCCCGCCAACCGGCGAACACGCAGGGACCAGCAGCATCAGCCGGCCGCTGCGACCGCACGGCGCGGAGCTGGTGCAGAGCAACCTTCAACGCGGGATCGACACCCATCACGAAATCTTCTCTCGTCTCGGCTACGACAACGACCCCGCAAGGCAGTACCAACTATCTAGGTCAACTGACAAGCATGTCCTGGGACGGATCCGTCAAGCATGTGGTGGGACTAGACAGAACATCCCATCGCGCTTCCACGTCGGCACTTGGTGCCCCGACGAGATGACAAGACCTCTGTCGCATACCGGACGCGGCACCAGGTCTATGGGGAGACTGTCGCACCCATCACCTACAGTCAGCAACTGCGGAGGTTGGCTGATGGCTTTGGCCGAGGAATTGTAATTTCGACCATTTATGGCCCGAAGGGATCTACCTGTGCTTGACGAAGCAACGGCAGCGATCGTCGTCGGAGCAGCTGGCAATATCGTCGCATACATGCTCAATGGTCGGGCGGACGCTCTACGCGATTGGGTGTCCAAGGTGTTCCGCGACAGGTCGGCGGACGAGGCTTCCGCTAGCCTGCGGGCGCTCGAAAAAGACAGCCTAGCCTTAGTGCAAGGTGCTGCGTCCGAGTCCGACGTTAAGGCTCGTTGGACCGTCCTTCTTGCGTCACTGCTTGCGAAGCACCCTGAGTTGCGGGGCGAGGTCAACATGATGGCAGCTGCGCCCGTTGCGAATGGAACGATCAATGTTGGATCTCAACACAATCATGGTGCTGGCACGTTCATTGGTGGAAATATATATGGAGGGATCAATGCTCCCCTTGCTGGAGGGTCTCAGTGACCATTTCTCCGCAAGGGCGACACGTGGAGCAGCATAACCATGGAAGTGGGTTCTTTGTAGGCGGCCACGTCTTTGGAAACGTCGAAGCGATGGACAAAAAGACGGCGGAAGCGCTTGAGAGGGTTGCAACTGACGCCCCTCATGTGGCCGCCATGCTTGCCAAAGCTCTCGACGACGGGCTGATCTCACCGGAAGTCGCGCGAGATCTTGCAGGAGTCTCCCGAAACATCAATGAAGACGTTGCGCGCTGGATCCATGAAGGCGGACGGGGAATCAATGAAGACACTGCCCATTGGATTCGCGAGGGCGGGCGAGGAATTAACGAGGACACTGCCCATTGGCTGTTACAGGCAGGGCGAAGTATCAACGAGGACGTCGCCCACAAGTTCAGTAGAACTGCGGATGACATCAATAGTGCAGCGAAGCGGATTGAGCGTGCGGTGGGACAGTTAAGCGATGCATCCGCCGTCCTTCGCTCAACAAGAGCTAGCGCTCAGGAATGGGACCGCACGGCTGCTGCGATGAGTAAATCTGCTGAGGCTTTAGCGTTCGCGTCGCAAGCTCACGATCTCGATCAGGAAGAATCAATCTGGTCGTTCAAGAATGGAATGATCGCGGGATTTGGGGTTGCGCTAACGCTTGCCATCATAGTCATGGCAGTAACTATTTATGTGGCGAATCGATAGGTTGGACGGCTGATCTGCCGATACTTGAGGTGTGCCGACAGGTTAGCGGGCGCGAAATGTGCACCTTCGAAAGTTGTGGGGCAGCACTAGTTTGGATCATCCAACCGATCTTTCCGATCCGCCGGTCGGTCGCTTCTTTTCGGTCGCTGCCGTGATGTGGGAGGCGTGTGCATCACCCGTATTCCTGCCTCGAATACGTACAGCTCTCTTCGGTTGACGGCATCGCCCTTGTCGTTGAGTTGGTAGCCGTCAAGCCATGTCCAGCCGTCGTAGGTGTGTAGGTCCGCGCGGACCTTGATGAGGCGGAAGAAGATCGGCCGTATGAACTGAGGGCTTGCTGCGCGCGTCAGATGCAGCACGTCACCGGCCTTCACGTCGGCTCTTCTTCCGGTCTCGCCAGGCGCGTAGGGTCTCGCCGGCCTCTGTCAGGCGTGGGCATCCATCGCCCGAGCACTGCGAGCAGGTGGCGCGGTTGTGGAAGTCGACGACGTTGCCGGCCATCAGGACGAGGAACGGGGGCTCTGGTCGCTGCTGCGGGATCGACATGGCCTACCTCTGGTCGAAGCGCGTCGCGGCATTCCTGGAGCGCCAGAGTCCTGCCTTGGTCATCAAGGGAGGCTCTGGTGCGGGGACGGCGGCGCGACCAGTCCATCTCTGCGGCTCCCAGCCGTACCTGGATGGGGCTGGCTCACCGGCTACGTAGTCGACAGGTTGGTCGGGGCGTTGGAACCACTTGAACCTAGTCATGCGTAAAGGGTAAGTGACTAGTTCCTCCGCTAGCTAGGTGTCCGTCAACTTGACTCACGCCTAGTCGGCAGGTGCCTAGCGTCAGCGTTATGGGCAGGAAGCTGCGGTTGGTGGGTTCGGGTGAGATCCGGACCATGCTCGGTGGCGTCTCGCGTCAGCGCGTCTACCAGATCACCAACCGGCGCGACTTCCCTGAGCCCGTAGCCACGCTCCAGATGGGCAACGTCTGGCTTGCCGAAGACGTTGAGGCGTGGATCGCGGCCAAGCGTGGGGACCTGGACTAGCTCCAGGGCGCCTCCACCGCGACCCGCGTCGGGTGGCCTGACGACACGAGAAACGCCCCGGTGATGATCTCCCGGGGCGCTCGTGTGCGGTGTGGTGGTGCTACAGCTCGTCGACGGCGAAGGCGGTCACCAGTTCGGCCATGCTGTCGATGACGACATCAGCGGCGGCGAACCGCTCGCGCTTGCCGGGCTTGTTGGCGTATCCGATGGCGGCGACTCCGGCGGCATGGGCAGCCTCGATGTCGCTGACGGAGTCACCCACGAGGACGCATTCCGCCGGCTCCGCGCCCAGCTCCCGTACGGCTGCGAGCACAGGGAACGGGTCCGGCTTCATCCGCTCCGGCGCGGCCTCGGGGCGGCCGATGACCGGGTGCACGTACGAGGTGAGCCGGCGGGCGCTCAGGTAGGCGTGGACGGAGGCGGCCGAGTTGTTCGACAGTGGTTTCGGCAATCCGCGGTGGTCTCGCTGAGCGGTACCGCCCGATGGTCGACCTGGGTGCCGGCTGCGGGATGCGACAGGGGGAGATCTTCGGGCTCGGCGTCGATGACGTCGACTTCGCGTCGGGTTCCGTCCACGTCGTTCGGCAAGTCAAGGTGGTCCGCTCTCGGCTGGTTCTCGGCCTGCCCAAGAATGACCGGGATCGCCGCGTGCCGCTGTTCAGTTCGGTGGCACAGTCACTCAAGGAGCACGGTAAGAAATACGACCCGCTCTCGATCACTCTGCCGTGGGAAGACCCGTTCAGCGATGAGCGGGTGACGGTGCCGCTGATCTTCACCACCACCCGGCGGGGTGCGATCAAGCGGGCCACCTTCGACGGCAAGAGCTGGCGCCCGGCGGTCGAGGCGGCCGGCATCATCCCGACCCGGGCGACCGGGATGCACGCGCTGCGTCACTTCTACGCCTCGGCGCTGCTCGACGCGGGGGAGAGCATCAAGGCCCTCGCTTCGTACCTCGGGCACTCCGACCCCGGCTTTACGCTGCGGGTCTACACCCACCTGATGCCGGCCAGCGAGGAACGCACCCGGCGGGCCATCGACGATCTCTTCATCGTGCAGTAAGAGCGCGTTTGGGATATATGGCAGTCGGGGTGTCGCGCAGTGGGCCCGGTCGGTGAGCCGGGTCTAATTGGTAGGCGGGCATGGATCGAGTGCGGCGGTATCCGTCTAACTTGACCCGATGCGGAGTGGGAGATCATTGAGCCGATGCTGCCGTCGATGCAGATCCTAGGGCGGTGTCCGAAAGATTGGGATCTGTAGCGCGGGCGGCTGGGGCTCAGGGCGTGGACGGGCTACCGTCCGTCCCCGCACCGTGGCGGTCATCTGCCAGGATGGATATCGCAGACCGACCGAGAGTCCGGGGAGACGCAGGTGGTTCTGGAAGCACTGGCCGCAGGTGCGCAGTTGGCGACCTCGGCCATCGAGATCGTCGATCCTGGGCGATGGTTCAGGCCGACGGAAGTAAGGCTTGGCCTGCTCGGGCCTGCCCATGGCACCTGGGATGGCACAGGAGCCAGCTTCAAACTGCAGCTCGGCACGAAGGTTCCCTACGACCGGACTCGCGCGCCAAGTGTGCTGGTCTTGATGCGTGGCGGCCCGCGAGGTATCGCCGATGATGCGCCGACATGGTCAACGCGGGTCCGACTTGGCGGCCGGTACCTGTTCTACGTTCCACCGGGAACGTACGCGGTCGCCGCTCTGTACATCGCGGCGTACGTTCACCCGTACACGGTGCCGGACTTGTTGGCAGTTGGCGAAGTTCCCATGATGGATCTGGTTATCGGGGACTGTCCCACTCTTCCGGTGCTGGGAGGAAAGCCGACCGGTGCCCACCTGGCTGCGCTGTTGAGTAGGGCACCGGACACCCAGAAGGTGTTCCGCGTCCGGCCCTCGACCGCGTCCTCGCAGACCAGCCACCAACTCACTTCAGGTGTCAACCAGTCGGGCCTCCTCTACCAATGCCGGGCGAGGGTTGCTGGAGCGCCGAACAACCGGTGCGTCAGGACCAATCGAGGTGTGGCGGTGTGTGCCCAGCATCGAGGAACAGACGCGATCGACTTTGAGACTGGCGATCGGATCCAGGCACCCTTTGAGCCTCAAACCGGCCTCCGAACCGTCTCCTTCTCCTACCCCCCCCGGCCGTCAACGGCCAGTCGGGCCCTCTCTACCAATGCCGGGCGAGGGTTGCTGGAGCGCCGAACAACCGGTGCGTCAGGACCAATCGAGGTGTGGCGGTGTGTGCCCAGCATCGAGGAACGGACGCGATCGACTTTGAGACTGGCGATCGGATCTAGGCACCCTTTGAGCCTTAAAGCCGGCCCTTGAACGGTCTCGTACTACTGCCCGACGGCCGTCAACGGCCCCTGGCCCCCTCTTCCAAGGCCGTTCTTGTTCGACGCAGAGGGGAAGTAGCGGAACGGCTTGATGACGGTCCACAGCGTCTATAGCTAGATTCCACCCCTGGTCAGAGGGTTGCAGTGATCTTAATCCGGCGTACAGGTCGACTCGTCCGTCGCCCACCAGCTCAGAGCCCCGATCAAGGCTCTGAGCTGTCTCTATGTTCGGCGTAGATAGCGTTCCTTGGTCAACTTCGGCGCGTCGTCGAGCCCAACCGGCCGCATGTCGTCGGGATCATTCTGTGTCGGTAGCCGGCTATTGGAACTCGTGGGTTACCTCGATCGG
Organism: Micromonospora sp. NPDC049048; assembly: GCF_043197615.1. Taxonomy (NCBI): domain Bacteria; kingdom Bacillati; phylum Actinomycetota; class Actinomycetes; order Micromonosporales; family Micromonosporaceae; genus Micromonospora; species Micromonospora sp. NPDC049048. Next base: position 304,104 of record NZ_JBICTM010000003.1, read on the forward strand.
GCCGACGATGTGCGCGTTGAGCTCGTCGAGTTCCTCGGCCGGGACCCACAGCATCGGAGCAGCGGACCCGCCGAAGGATCGAGTCGAATAACGGGCCAGGAAGCCCGTTTCGACGTGGAAGCGAGCCACGTAGCGCACCGACCCGACGAGGTCCCATTCTCGGGCAGCCCTGATCGCGAAGTCCTCCCTGAGGATCGGAAGGAAGTACAGGCGGTCTGGCGGGGGCGGCGGCCACCTGCGCCAACCTGTCTCGCGGACGAGGTCGCACTCCTGCTGCCCCATCGGGTGCCACAGCACTGTCGTTCCGTCGCTGCCCATGTGGTCCTCGCCGCTACGGGTCGGTCGTGAGAGGGGACGCGAGCTTCGCACGCGTCAGGTCCGCGGGCGTGCTCGTCCGGGCGCGGCCGTACTCGGCCAGAGCGTGGAAGGCGGCCTTGGGCTCCCACGGCATTCCTGGGTACGCGGTCCCGGTGCGGCCGGCTGGGAGGACTTTCACGATCCCGAAGCTGCCCAGGTCGAAGTCCCGCGCGGGGTCCTCGGAGGTGGGTAGCTGCCGGGTGGCGAAGGTGTGGACGAACGCGGTGTCCACACCGCCGGCGTCGTAGACGTCGAGGAGATCGCGCAGGTAGGCGGCCTGTTCGGGTTCGTCGCGCTCGACGGTCTCGGTGAGTCGGACGGCCTGCGCGGTGTCCTCGTCGTACCCGATGATGTCGCTGCGGCTGCCCCGGTCCGCGGCTCCGGTGAAGGGCGCGCAGCCGAACTCGGTGACGGCGAACGGCTTGCCTTGGGAGGTCATGGCGGCGAGGTTCGCGGGTAGGGCGGCGGCGTTGCTGGCGTCGCGGTAGCCGGCGTCGGTCGCGATGAAGTCGAACGGCGCCCAGTCGACCGCCTCCGTAGGGAGCGATGCGTACCCTATGAGGCCGCCGAACCGCTCGCGGGCGCCCGCGGCGGCCCGGGCCAGGAGCGCGTTGGTCTCCCGCTGCACACCCGGGAGGACCTCGCGGACCCGCGCCGGGTCGGCGAGGACCGCCGCCCGCTCGGTGAGGGTGTCGCCGGGCATGAGCCCGATCGTCATCATGCTGATCTCGGAGCCGGTGAGGAACCGGATGTTCGCCCCTTCGCGGCGGATCCGCTCGGCGCGCTCGGCGGCGTCCAGCAGGAATGCCAGTAACTGGTCAGTGGTCAGGTCGTTCGTGAACGGGCAGTACCAGACCTCCAGGCCGGCGGCGACCGCGTGCCGGGCGGCGATCTCCAGGCGGTCGGCGACCCCGCCGGTGATCCGGACGGCGTCGGCGTGCAGGTCGTCGCGGATGATCCGCATGTCCTTCGCGACGATGTCGGGGTCGAAGGGTTCGTGGGTGGTGGTCCCCCTGTTGGTGAAGCCGGTGTCGTAGGTGACGCCCCAAGCGCGCAATGCTGCCTCCTTCAAGGTACGGGCAGTACCTTACGCTAGTGAGCGTACGATGCGTACCGTGGCGGTGGGGCGGCGGCGGGGTGCGGAGCTGGAGCAGGCGATCCTGCGCGCGGCCGCCGAGGAACTGACCGCCTCCGGCTACGCCGGCATGACCATGGACAAGGTCGCCCGACGTGCGGGCACGAACAAGAACGCGATCTACCGGCGCTGGCCGCAGCGCGCCGCGCTCGGCATCGCCGCCTACAAGCACCTGGCCGACGCCCGCATCCCGGCGCCGGACACCGGCAGCCTCCGGGGCGACGCGTTGGAACTGCTGCGGCGGGCCAACGCGACCTGGTCTTCACCCCGCGGGGCGATCCTGCGCGACCTCCTGGCGGCGGCCGTCGACGAGCCGGAGCTGCTGTCGCTGCTGCGCGAGAAGGCCGGCGGCGGCGCGATGAACGCAGCCTGGTTCACCCTGCTGAGCCGGGCGGTGGCCCGCGGCGAGGCGCCCCCGGAGGCGGTGCATCCGCGGGTTGCGGCGCTTCCGATGATGCTGCTGCGTGGCGAGTACGCCCTGCGCGGCGTTCCGGCTGTGCCCGACGAGGTCCTGGTCGAGATCGTCGACGAGATATTCCTGCCGCTGGTGCGGGGCCGGGGCGTGGTCGACTGACCGACCTGGGCGGCCGAGCGGATCCAGTTCACCCCTCGGCCCCGCGGCGCACGGGGCAGGCGGCCCGGTGTCAGGCCGCCCCCTGTCGCGCGGCGCGGTTGGTGATGCCGTCCAGGATGGTGACCAGGTTGTGATGGAAGGTCTCCTCGGCGTTGAGGTGGGCGCCGTCGACGACGAGCCGGGCGACGGTGGGGTAGCGGCCTGTGTCGAGCATGCGTGTCAGGTAGGGCCCGAGGGCGGTCTGCCAGGCGGACATGTCGGTGCCGGTCGAGCGGGCGGTGCGTCGCTCGGTGATCTCCCTGCGAAGTGCGCCGACGATGAACGCGTTGAGGGCGCCCAGGGCCCGCTGGAGATCGTCGATACCTCGCACGCCAGGGGCCTGGCTGAGCGCCGCCGCAGTCGATTCGCCGACGGCGAGCGCGTGAGGTCCCAGGTGTGGCCTTGCGCCGAGCAGGTCGGCGAACCACTCGTGAGCAAGGGCGGCGGCGCGGGTCCGGTGCACGATGGCCAGCACCGTGGCTCGCCACCCGGAGTGCTGACCGGCCCCGGCGATCTCGGCGTACACGGCGTCGACCATCAGGTCCAGCAGCTCTGATCTGTTGAGCACGTAGTCGTAGAGCCGCATCGGGCCGACCCCGAGTTCTTTGGCGATCTTGCGTACCGACAGCCCGTCGAGGCCGTGCGCGTCGGCGAGCCGGATGGCGGCGGCGGCGATCTTCGCGCGGCTCAGCGGCACCGGTGCCGCCCGCGGTTGCGGCTCGGGCCGTTCCCAGACGGGCAGCGGCGCGCTACCGTACGGCGTATCCATGAGGTACAGCGTACGGTAACGGAGCTGATTGATGCGAATTGCGATAGCCGGCGGCGGCCTCGCGGCCTGACGTTGGCCCGGATCCTGCACCGGCACGGCATCGGCGCGGTGGTGTACGAACGCGAGGCGAGCCGATCCGCGCGAGCACAGGGCGGATCGCTCGACCTGCACCCGGAGTCCGGGCAACGGGCCCTGGCCGATGCGGGCCTCGCCGGCCGATTCCGCTCCGAGGCACGGCCGGAGGGCGAGGAACACCGCATCCTCGACCCGGCCGGACGCACCCTCGTGCACCACAAACCACAACCCGGCTCGTTCTCCGGACGCCCCGAGATCGACCGTGCCGCACTGCGTGATCTTCTGCTCGACTCGCTCCCCGGCGACGCGGTGGCCTGGCAGCACCGGCTCGTCGCGGTGACGCCACGACCCGACGGAGGGTTCGGGCTGACGTTCGATGGTGGCCACCGCGCCGACTGCGACGTCCTCGTCGGCGCGGACGGCGCCCGCTCGGTCGTCCGATCGCTGCTGACCGACGCGCCACTGTCCCACGTGGCCACTCTTGTCGAGCTGAGCATCAGCGACGCCGACCGGCGCCATCCGGATCTCGCCGAGCTGGTCGGCCCCGGAAACCTCTGGTGCATCGGCGTGAACCAGATCCTGGCGGCACAACGCCTCGGCGACGGCAGCATCCGGGTCGGGATCTCCCTACGCGCGGACGATCGCCACCTGGACACCTACCGCAGCAAGCGCGCTCTGCTGGACATGTTCGACGGCTGGGACCCCGGCCTCACCGCACTCGTCGAAGCCGGCGACAACCCGCCGACCCCACGCAGGATCGAGGCGATGCCCACCGGTACCCGCTGGACCCACCAACCGGGCATCACCCTCCTCGGTGACGCCGCGCACCTCATGCCGCCGGTCGGTGAGGGCGCCAACCAGGCCATGCTCGACGCCGCCGAACTCGCCGCCGAACTCGCCGACAACCCCACCGACCCCGACCCGGCGATCCGGGCGTACGAGGAGGCGATGTTCGCCAGGATCCACCCCGTCGCCGAGATGTCCGCACGAGTCCAGGCAATGATGTTGTCCCCCACCGCGGCCGACGACATCGTCCGCTTCTTCACGCCACGCCCCACCGAGCCGGCATCCGTAGCGTGACGACGCCACACAGCCCGCCGCGCCCTGACGGATGAACGGATCTGGTGGCTCACGGGTACGGAGTGCCATGATCGGTCCGTGTCGCTGTGGGAGGCCGGGTGGCGTTTCGGATTTCCGCTGGTCGTCGTCGTCGGAGTCGCCGCCGCGGTGCTCGTCGCCCTCTCCAGCCCGCCCGGCGAGTTCTCCCGTCCACGCGGCTGGCAGTGGGCCTGGGTGGGCTTGTGGCTGATGGCGGCCGGCGACGCGGCGTTCGGCGACAACCGATCGTGGTTCGAGCGTGCCTGTAAGGGGCTCGCCGCGCTGCTCGTGGCGGTGGCGGTGGCCGTGGCCGCCTGGCGCCACCACCGGTGGCGACGCCGCGCCCGGCTCGCGGGCCAGTCGCCGCCGCCCGTCACCCGGTCCGACCCGTAGGCGCGCAGGTGGCGGCCTGACCGGCCGGAGGCCGGCACCTTCCCGTACGCGGACAGTCGGACGCGGGCGCCGCCCGGGGCGGGCGTGCTGCCCGCGTACGCCTCGGGGTTGTTCCGTCTGTCCGCCGGCTCATACAGTCGCGCGGTGAATCTGGCGCAGGTCCGGCAGGCGTACGCGTCCGTAGCGGAGCTCTACATCGGGCTGTTCGGTACGAGGGAGCAGGTGCACGCCGACGACCTGGCCTTCATCGGGCGGCATCTGGCGGCCCGGCCCGGCCCGGTACTCGATCTGGGCTGCGGGCCCGGCCACCTCACCGATCACCTCCGCTCGCTGGGCGTCGACGCGACGGGAATCGACCTGGTTCCCGAGTTCATCGCCCACGCGCAGGCGGCCCACCCGGGCGGGAGATACCGGCTCGGGTCGATGACGGACCTCGGCGTCGCCGACCACTCCATCGCCGGCATCCTGGCCTGGTACTCGACGATCCACCTACCGCCGCAGGATCTCGACGGCGTGCTCGCCGGGTTCCGGCGGGCGACGGCCCCGGGCGGAACGCTGGTGCTGGGCATCTTCGACGGCGCCGAGGTCGCGGCCTTCGACCACAAGGTCGTGACCGCCTATCGCTGGCCCGTCGACGAGTTCTCCGCGCGACTGGCACGCGCCGGCTTCGCGGAGATCGAGCGGCTGCGGCGGCCCGGCGAAGGCACGCTTCGACCCCACGCCGCCATCGCGGCGGTCGTGACCGAGGAGTGAGCGGCTGTCCCACCTGGTGGGGTTCGGCGGTGTCGAAGTCGCCCCGGGGACGTTAGGGCCTCCCTGCGGTGGGTAGTCGGGGGCGCTCCATCAGTGGCTTGGGAGGCCGTATGACGGCGACCGGTGCGTTCTTCGAACGGTTGGCGGACGTGGGCCACGATCCACGGCTGTGCAAGGTACGCGGCAGAGTCCGGTTCGACGTCCGCGACGGCGACCACGTGGAGCGGTGGTTGCTCGACATCGATCACGGACGCCTGCGGGTGACGCGGGACGAGGGACCCGCGGGGACGGTGATCACGGTGTCCTCCGAGGTCGCGGAGGCGATGACGCGGGGCGAGATGAACGGTCTGGCCGGGATCGCCCGGGGCGAGATCCTGGTCGACGGGGATCTTGCCCTGGCGTTGCGGATCGGCCGGCTGTTCCCGGCGTCATCCGGTGTGCGGCGGGTCCCCTCCGAGCGCGGAAGTGATCGATGAGGGACATCGCGGGCACCGTGTCGTGCATCGACGGCAACACCTTCATCGTCTCGGACACCAGCGGCGACGTGGCGGCGTCGGCGGCCACTCCGGTCGGGTTGTTCGCCGCCGACACCCGTTTCCTGTCGCGGTGGGTGCTCACCATCAACGGGGAACGGCTGACCGCGCTGTCGGTCGACGACAGCCAGTACTACGAGGTGGCCTTCTTCGTGGTGCCGGGCGGGCAGGTCGACTACGTGCAGGCTGACGTGTCGGCGATCCGGCGGCGGCGGATCGGGCCGGATCTGGTCGAGTCGCTGACGATCTTCAACTACGGCGACGAGGAGATCGAACTCGACGTGCGGTGGGAGGTGGCGGCCGACTTCGCCGACATCTTCGACATCAAGTTCGACGTCCGCGAGAAGGCCGGCAGTCACTACACCCACGTCGGTCCCGGCGAACTGCGCCTGGGCTACCGGCGCGGCACGTTCCGGCGGGAGGCCTCCGTCTCGGCGAGCGAGCCGGCCGCCTTCGATCCGGGCGGTCTCCGGTTCACCCCCCGGCTGCGGTCCGGCGGCCGGTGGTCCACGGATCTGCGGGTGGTCATGCGGGCGCTGCGTCCCGACGGCGTCGACTTCCGCGCCCCGATCCGGGCGCTGCGCCCGGACGACAGCACCCTGCCGGAGAGCGTACGGACCTGGGTCGCGGCGGCGCCGAAGCTGGACACCGAGCACGCCGCCCTACGGGAGGTGTACCACCGCAGCCTGGTGGACCTGGCGGCGCTCCGCTTCGCTCCGCTCTCGCTCGGCGGGGCGAGCGTGCCCGCGGCCGGGTTGCCGTGGTTCATGACCCTGTTCGGCCGGGACAGCCTGCTGACCTGCCTGCAGACCCTGCCTGTCACCCCGTCGTTGACCCCGCCGACACTGCGGATCCTCGCCTCGCTCCAGGGCGCCCGGACCGACCACCTGCTGGAGGAGGACCCGGGCCGGATCCTGCACGAGCTGCGCTACGGCGAGTCGTCCGCGTTCGAGGAGCAGCCGCACTCCCCGTACTACGGGACCGTGGACGCGTCGCCGCTGTTCGTGGTGCTGCTCGACGAGTACGAGCGGTGGAGCGGCGACGCGGCGCTGGTGCGGGAACTGGAGCAGGAGGCCCGGGCGGCCATCGCGTGGATCGACGACTACGCGGACCTGACCTCCACCGGCTACGTCTGGTACAAGCGGCGCAACCAGGTCACCGGCCTGGAGAACCAGTGCTGGAAGGACTCCTGGGACAGCATCTCGTACGCCGACGGCAGGCTGCCGGGCTTCCCCCGGGCCACCTGTGAGGTGCAGGGGTACGCGTACGACGCCAAGATCCGCGCGGCCCGGCTGGCCCGTACGTTCTGGGGCGACCCCGCGTACGCCGACCGGTTGGAACGCGAGGCGGCGGCACTGTACGAGCGCTTCAACCGGGACTTCTGGCTCGACGACCGCGGCTACTACGCCCTCGCCCTCGACCACGACGGCACCCCCGTCGACAGCCTGTCGTCCAACATCGGGCATCTGCTGTGGAGCGGCATCGTGCCGCCGGACCGGGCCACGCAGGTCGCCGGGCACCTGATGGGCCCGGCGCTCTTCTCCGGCTGGGGCGTGCGGACCCTCGCCGAGGGGCAGGGCCGCTACAACCCGCTCGGCTACCACAACGGCACGGTCTGGCCGTTCGACAACTCGTTCATCGCCTGGGGCCTGCGCCGTTACGGCTTCGCCACCGAGGCCGGCCGCATCGTCGAGGGCATCGTCGACGCCGCCACCTACTTCCAGGGCCGGCTCCCCGAAGCCTTCGGCGGATTCGAGCGCCACGTCACCCGCTACCCGGTGCGGTATCCGACCGCCGGCAGTCCGCAGGCCTGGTCCAGCGGTGCGTGCCCGCTGCTCATCCGGACCATGCTCGGCCTGGAACCGCACGAGGACCATCTCGCCGTGAACCCCGCGTTGCCACCCGCCTTCGACCGGATCGCGCTGCTGGACATTCCCGGCCGCTGGGGCGAGGTCGACGCCTTCGCCCGCCACCGCCCGGACCGGCCGGTACCCGAGGACGGCCACCATCCCGCATCCTCGATGGAGTGATGCCGGGGGCTCCCGCCAGCCCGGCAAAAGGGTAGAAACCCGGCAAAACCACCCGGGCGGGGGATTCCAGACCGCTCGACGTGACGTACCCTTTTGTCCTTCGTTTCCCCGTTGTTCGGATCATCCATAACACGGGGGAATACATGAGCATGACCTCTGCGCCGCGCAGACGCGGCGGCATCCACGCGCGCTTGGCCGCGTTCGCGCTGCTGGCCGGTGCCCTCCTGCTCGCGGGCGGCTCCCCGGCCGCCGCCGCGTCGACGATCAACATCAACCCGGGGAACGTGCCGACGACAGCGGCCCAGTTCACCCAGAACTGCGATGACAACCTCGGCGGCGGGCCCTTCGCCAACGAGGACGTGTGGGTGTTCAACCTGCCCGGCAACCCGGACACCACCGGCGTCTTCCAGACGGTCACGGTGACGTTCAGCACGCCGACCGGCAACGTCACGAGGACGATCCCCACCGACCCGAACAGCGCCATCGTCGACGACACGGGCACCAGCAAGGCGTGGATCAGGGTTCCGGCCGGCTGGACGCTGATCGCCGCCAGCGCGGTGATCTCCGGCACCGCGGACTTCTTCGTGCTCACCCACACCTGCGCGGCGTCGAACCCCCAGGTGAACCCGAGGCTGAACCTGACCAAGACCGGCACCCCGACCACGGGTCTCAAGGCCGGCGACGTGGTCACCTACACCTACACGGTGACGAACCAGAGCACGGGCACGACCGACCCGATCACCAACATCACCGTCACCGACAACGTCGTCACCGGCATCACCTGCGAGGACACGTCGCTCGCGCCGGGGGAGAGCACCACCTGCACCGGCACGTACACGGTCAAGAACAGCGACGTGAAGAACGGCGAGATCGTCAACACCGCCCGGGCGACCGGACTGTTCCTGCAGCAGACGGTGCCGTCCAACCAGGCGACCTTCAGGGTGACCACCAAGGCGGCCCCGCCGAAGCAGGCGAGCCTGTCGATCGACAAGAAGGCCCGGGTCGAGTCGGACTGCCACAAGAAGTGTGAGAACGACGGCTACGCCGCCAAGGGCGACCGGATCTTCTACACCTACCGGGTGACGAACACCGGCAACGTCACCATCACCAACGTCGCCGTCAACGACCCGAAGGCCGGCGAGGTGGTCTGCAACAGCACGACGCTGGCGCGGGGGACGAGCACCGACTGCCACGCCGTCGAGCCGCACGTGGTGACCAAGGCCGACGTCAAGGCCGGAAAGGTCGTCAACACGGCCCGGGCGACCGGCACCTTCGACGGCAGGTCCGTGGTCTCCGACCCGGCGACCGTCACCGTCTGCATCAGGGGCGGCAAGTACGACCCCCGGCACGACGGCAAGCACGGCAAGCACGACAAGGAGCTGCCCGTCACCGGTGACAGCGCCACCACGGCCGTCTCCCTGGGCGGCGGCCTGCTGGTCGCCGGCGGTCTCCTGCTGGGAGCCAGCCGGATCCGCCGCAGGGCGCACGTGCGGATCTGATCGCTACGGCAGACACTCCGGGCATCGCACGCGGTGCCCGGAGTGCTCTTTTCTCCCACCCGGTCACCGGGTTCGTCCAACCCGTACCGCAACCGGACCCCGGAGCCCGGTGGAGCCCGTCACCGACCGACCTCGTCCAGCACGCCGCGCTGGAAGGCGCGGGCCTCGGGGCCGCTCGGCGGCGGCCCGCCGGCCCGCGCCGCGATCGACCGGCTGATCAGGTCGACGGCCCCGCCGTCGCCGGTCGCGCCGCCAGCGCCCGTGGCCGACCGTACGTCGGCGACCAGTCGGCGGCCGGCGTCGACCTTCGACAGCCAGACGCCGTGGCGGAGCTTCACCAGGGCGCGGCAGGCGCCGAGCACCGCGTCCTCCGCACCCGGGGCGGGACCGTCGCCGGGCGGGGTCGGCAGGGCCAGCCACCAGCGCAGCGCGTCGGTCAGCAGACGACGCAGGTCGGCGGGGGAGAGGTCGGTGAAGACCTCGGCGGCCGGCGGCCCGAACAGGGTGTACCCGCACTGGTGCAGGATGCTGCGGTCCAGGCCGTACCAGAACAGACCGTCCCCGGCCGGTCGGTCGGCGGCGCTCCACGTCACCCGCCACGGCATCCGTGCGCCGGTGTTCAGCTCGACCTCGAACCCGGGCTCCGGCGTGCCGGAGCGGGCGACCGCCAGGCGGTACACGACCAGTTCCAGTCCGCGCGCGGGGCAGGGCAGCGCCTCGTGCCGCAGCCGCGCCACCAGCTCCCGCCTGCGCGCGGGGTCGAGGACGTCGGCGCAGACCAGCGCGACGTCGACGTCACTGCGCCCCGGCTGGTACGCGCCCAACCCCACCGAGCCGGCCGCGTACGCCCCGACGAGGTCGTCGCCGAGGACGTCGCGGGCGGCGGCGACGAGGTCGCCGAGGTAACGGCGCACCGCCGGATCGAGGTCAGCCACCCGACGACCCTAGACCGAGCAGGGTGACCCGGCTTCCGGGCAGGGCGGCCGTTGGCGGCGCTCCGGGCGGCGGGCAAGACGTACCCGGAAGCCTGTTTTCGCAGTTCCGGCCCCTGACGGCCGGGGCACGTCTACTGTGGAGAACATCGGCGACTTGTGGTGTTCCGGTGGCGTCCGGGTGGTTCGCGGTGCACAGTGATCCCATGAGCGACAGCGGAAGCGGCACGCACTTCTACTGGTGTACCCGCCACCACCGGGTCGAGACCGATGCCGACGTGTGCCCCGCCAGGCACGTTCTCGGGCCCTACGCCTCAGCCGCCGACGCGGAGAACGCCCTGCAGACGGTGCGGGAGCGCAACGAAGCGTGGGAGGCCGAGGACGCCCGCTGGGCCGGGGAGGACAGATAGGCGGCGCGGGACCGCCCGCGCCGGAGACACGTGGTGCTCCGCGAGGGCGAGAGCACTCCCCAGAAAGGGAACCGAGATGGCCGAAGCACAGCAGGCCACCACCCGCCCGGCCGCCAGACGTACGACCGCCAGGAAGACCGCCGCGGCGGAGCGGACCGCGGGTACGACGCGGACCGCGCGCGCGTCCGCCACGACGGCGGCGAAGAAGGCACCGGCGAAGAAGGCGACGGGCGGCGCGGGGCGGGCCCCGGCGAAGAAAACCACCGCCGCGAAGGCTCCCGCGAAGAAGGCGGCGACCAAGACGGCCAGCGCGGCCAGGAAGACGACGGCTGCGGCGAAGAAGGCGGGCACCACCGCCGCGAAGAAGGCCCCCGCCGCGGCGAAGCGGACGACCGCGGCGGCCAGGAGCACGGCGGCGAAGAAGACGACCTCGGCGAAGACCCCCGCCCGGCAGGCGGCCACGAAGGCCGCGACCGTGGCGAGAAAGGCCACCGCGCCGGCGAAGAAGGCCCCCGCCAGGACGACCGCCACCGCCCGCAGAACCACTTCGGCGGCGAAGGCTCCCGCGAGGAAGGCCGCGACGGCGGCGAAGGCTCCCGTGAAGAAGACGACCACGGCGGCGAAGGCCCCCGCGAGGAAGACGGCGGCCGTGGCGAAGAAGGCCACCGCCAAGAAGACGACGCCGGCCAGGAAGACCACCGCGACCCGGCCCAGCGGCGGCGCCCGCAAGGCCACCGCGGCGAAGGCCCCCGCCAGGAAGGCCACGGCGACCTCGTCGGCCACCAAGGCGGCGGCGAAGAAGGCCCCCGCGAAGAAGACGACGGTCGCCAAGGCTCCGGCCAGGAAGGTCACCGCCCGCAAGGCCCCCGCCACCACGGCCGCCGCCCGGGCCACCGCTCCCCGGGGCGTACGGGCCAGCGCACGCCGGGCCACCGGCTGAACCGCCACGCGGGGTGACCGGCACCTCGCCGGGAAGCGGATCATCCGCCACACTGTCAGGATTGACCCCGTGGTGATCCGACGCGTACTCGCACCCCGCATCGACTTCGGCGCGCTGCGCCGTGAACTGGGACTGCCCGAGGGTTTCCCGGCCGCGGCGCAGCGCGAGGCCGAGGGCGCGGCGGCCTCGCCGCCCCGGCCCGCCGCCGACCGCACCGACGTCCCGTTCGTCACCGTCGACCCCGCCGGCTCCCGCGATCTCGACCAGGCGATGCACCTCGCCCGCCGTCCCGGCGGCGGCTACCGGGTGTCGTACGCGATCGCCGACGTCGCCGCGCACGTGCGTCCCGGCGGTCCGCTGGAGGAGGAGACCTGGCGGCGCGGGCAGACCGTCTACCTGCCCGACGGCACCGTGCCGTTGCACCCCGAGATCCTCAGCGAGGGCGTGGCGAGCCTCCTGCCGGACGTCGACCGGGCCGCCGTGGTGTGGACGATCGACCTGGACGCCGACGGCGGCACCCTCGGGGTCGCCCTGGAGCGCGCACTGGTCCGCAGTCGCGCCAAGCTGGACTACGTCGGCGTGCAGGCGTCCGCCGACGCCGGCCGGCTGCCCGAGCCGATCGCCCTGCTGCCCGAGATCGGGGCCCTGCTCACCGCCCGCGGCCTGCGCCGGGGCGCGATCAACCTGCCGCTGCCCGAGCAGGACGTCGAGGCCGACGGCGACGGCTGGCGGCTGGTGCTGCGCGGGCCGGCGCCGATGGAGGAGCACAACGCCCAGATCTCGCTGCTGACCGGGATGGCCGCCGCCGACATCATGCTGGCGGGCGGGATCGGCCTGCTGCGTACGATGCCGGCACCGAAGCCCGAGGCGGTGGCGCGGCTGCGGGCCGCCGCCGCCCCGCTGGGCGTGCACTGGCCGGACGGGGCCGGCCCCGGCGAGGTGATCGCCGGGCTGGACCCCTCGCAGCCCCGCGCCGCCGCCTTCATCGACCAGGCCGCCGAGCTGATGCGGGGCGCCGCGTACACGGCCTTCGACGGCGCGCCGCCCGAGCAGCGGGAGCACGGCGGGGTCGCGGCCGCGTACGCCCATGTCACCGCGCCGTTGCGGCGACTGGCCGACCGGTACGCCACGGAGGTCTGCCTGGCGCTGCACGAGGGCCGGGAGGTGCCCGACTGGGCCCGTGCGGCGCTGCCCCGGCTGCCGGAGGTGATGACCACGACCGACCGGACCGCCTCGGCGGCCACCCGGGGCGCGATCGAGTTGGCCGAGGCGGTGCTGCTGGAGCACCGGGTGGGGGAGACCTTCGACGCGGCGGTGCTGGACGTCGACGCGCCGCCGGACGGTAAGGCCCGACCGGGCCGCCGCCCCGGCGGCACCGTCGCGCTGGACGACCCGCCGGTGCGCGCCCGCTGCCTCGGCGAACTGCCGCTCGGCGAGCGGGTCCGGGTCCGGCTGGTCACCGCCGACCCGGTCACCCGCGCGGTGGCGTTCGAGCTGGCCTGATCCCGCCTGTCCCTGACCCGCCGGCCGGCACGGGGCTCTCCCGACGCCAGCGGGGATTGTCACAGCGTCCACGACTGCTGCGGGGCGCGCAGGTTTGCGAGGATGTCGGCATGGCTTACGACGCGAGCACGCTGCCCGACGTGTCCGGGCTGACCGTCGGCATCATCGGCGGCACCGGCGACCAGGGGCGGGGTCTCGCCTACCGGTTCGCCCGGGCCGGTCAGACCGTGCTGATCGGATCCCGCTCGGCCGAGCGGGCCGCGCAGTCCGCCGAGGAGATCGCGGCCCTGCCGGGCGTGCCCGCCGGGGCGCGGGTGACCGGCGGCGGCAACGAGGAGGTGGCCCGGGGCAGCGACGTGGTGATCATCGCGGTGCCGTGGGACGGGCACGCGGCCACCGTCGCCGCGCTCGCCGAGCCACTCGCCGGCAAGATCGTCGTCGACTGCGTCAACCCGCTCGGCTTCGACAAGCAGGGCCCGTACGCCCTCCCGGTCGCCGAGGGCAGCGCCGTGCAGCAGGCCGCCGGGCTGCTGCCCGACTCCCGCGTCTGCGCCGCGTTCAACCACGTCAGCGCGCCGCTGCTGGCCGACCCGGAGGTCGACCGGATCGACCTCGACGTGCTGATCTGCACCGAGGACCGCGAGCTGGTCGGCGTGGTGGCCGCGCTCGCCGCCCGGATCCCCGGCATGCGCGGCATCTACGCCGGCCGGCTGCGCAACGCCCACCAGATCGAGGCGTTCACCGCCAACCTGATCGCCATCAACAAGCGCTACAAGGCGCACGCCGGCATCCGCGTCACCGACCTCTGACAACACCCGCCCCGCCCGGCTGACCCGCCTGCCCGGCGTCGCCCGAGATCCTGGTACGGAACGGCCCCTCGAAGGCCCGTTTCCTACCAAGATCTCTGCGAGCTGGGCCTACCACCCCGGGCGGCTCGCCGATCCTGTCGGTAGCGGTTCCGTGCGGTGTGAGATCGTGACGGGCGGTGCGGCCCGCAGGGGCGCACCGCCCGTCGAACGGATCAGAAGGTGTGTTCCTCGGCGGGGAACTCGCCGCCGCGTACCTCGTCGGCGAAGCGCCGCGTCGCGTCGGTCAGGGCACCCGCCAGGTCGGCGTAGCGCTTCACGAAGCGTGGCGCCCTGCCGGTACGCAGGCCGGCCATGTCCTGCCAGACCAGCACCTGGGCGTCGGTGTCGGCGCCGGCGCCGATGCCCACGGTCGGGATCGGCAGCTCCGCCGTGACCCGCTTGGCCACCTCGCCGGGCACCATCTCCAGCACCACGGCGAACGCGCCCGCCTCGGCCACGGCGCGGGCGTCGGCGAGTACGTCGTCGGCCGCGTCGCCGCGCCCCTGCACCCGGTAGCCGCCGATGGCGTGCTCGCTCTGCGGGGTGAAACCGATGTGCGCCATCACCGGGATGCCGGCGCCGGTGATGGCGGCGATCTGCGCCGCGCAGCGCCGGCCGCCCTCCAGCTTCACCGCGTGGCAGCCGCCCTCCTTCATGAACCGCACGGCGGTACGCAGCGCCTGCGCGGGGCCCTCCTCGTAGGAGCCGAACGGCAGGTCGCCGACGACCAGCGCGTGCCGGGTCGCCCGGACCACCGCGCGTACCAGCGGGAGCAGTTCCTCGGTGGTCACCGGAACCGTCGTCTCGTAGCCGAAGACGTTGTTCGCGGCCGAGTCGCCGACCAGCAGCACGGGGATGCCGGCCTGGTCGAAGATCGAGGCCGTGTACTGGTCGTACGAGGTGAGCATCGGCCACCGCTCGCCGCGCTCCTTGGCGGCGATCAGGTCGCGGGTGCGGACCCGCCGGGTCGCCGGGCCGCCGTAGAGGGCGGTCACCTCGGACGGGGTGGACTCCACCATGACTCTCTCCTTCCTCGAGGCCGCGTGCGCGGTCCCCGGGTCCGCCCGATCGTCGCACCAGACGACCGGCCGGCGGCAGAGCGCAGTGGAGGATGTCACTCCCGGGCCGCCGCCGGCCCGGGAGTGACCCGGCTCAGCCGTCCTCGCGCCACCGGTTCGTGATCGGCAACCGCCGGTCCCGCCCGAAGGCCTTCATCGAGATCTTCGCGCCCGGCGCGGACTGGCGGCGCTTGTACTCGGCGGTATCCACCATCCGCAGCACCCGGTCGACGATGGCCGGGTCGTGGCCGGACGCGACCAGCCCGTCGCGGCCCAGGTCGCCGTCGACGTAGCCGATCAGGATCGGGTCCAGCACGTCGTAGTCGGGCAGCGTGTCGCTGTCCAGCTGGCCCGGGCTCAGCTCGGCGCTCGGCGGCTTGCCGATCGAGTTCTCGGGGATGGGCGGGGTCTCGCCCCGGCGGGTGGCGTCGGCGTTGCGCCACTTCGCCAGCCGCCAGACGAGCGTCTTCCAGACGTCCTTGACGGGGTTGAAGCCGCCGACTGAGTCGCCGTAGAGGGTGGAGTAGCCGACCGCCAGCTCGCTCTTGTTGCCGGTGGTCAGCACCAGGTGTCCCTCCTGGTTCGACAGCGCCATGAGGATCACCCCGCGTACCCGCGCCTGGAGGTTCTCCACGGAGACCCCGGAGAGCGACATGTTCGCCAGGAAGGTGTCCACCATCGGCTGGATCGGCTCGACCCGGTAGTCCAGCCCCGTCCGCTTCGCCAGCTCGGCCGCGTCCTCCCGGCTGTGCTCGGAGGAGTGCTGGCTGGGCAGTGACACGCCGACCACGCGGTCCGGCCCGAGCGCGTCCACGGCCAGCGCGGCCACCACCGCAGAGTCGATGCCGCCCGAGAGGCCCAGCACCACCGAGGGGAAGCGGTTCTTGTTGACGTAGTCGCGCAGCCCCAGCACGAGCGCCTGCCACACCTCGGCCTCGTCGGCCACCGGTGCGATGATCCCGCCGGTGGCGACGGGGCCGTCGGGCGGCGGCGGGATGTCACCGGCTTGCGTGCGTACCACGCGCAGCCCGTCCGCCAGCACCTCCTCGGGGGCGGCCTGCTCGGCGGCCGGGGGCAGCTGCACGTCGTGCACCAGCAGGTGCTCGACGAACTGCGGCGCCCGGGCGAGCAGCTCGCCGTCGGCGGCCACGATCATCGAGTCGCCCTCGAAGACCAGCTCGTCCTGCCCGCCGACCATGTTGACGTACGCCACGGTCGCGCCGGCCTCGGCGGCCCGGCGGCGGACCAGCGGCAGCCGGACGTCGTCCTTGTTCAGCTCGTACGGCGAGCCGTTGATGGTCAGGACCAGGCCGACGCCGGCCTGGCGGGCGGCGGCGAACGGGCCGCCCGCCTGCCACAGGTCCTCGCAGATGGTCAGCGCCACGTCCACCCCGCCGACGCGGACGACGCTCAGCGCGTCGCCGGGGATGAAGTAGCGGTCCTCGTCGAAGACGCCGTAGTTGGGCAGGTGGTGCTTGAAGTAGGTGGCGACGACCGCCCCCCGGTGCAGCAGGGCAGCCGCGTTGCGGGCGCCACGACCGGGCTCGGCGTCGCCGCTGACCTGCGGCGGGCCGTCGGCGTCCAGGTAGCCGACCAGCACCGGCAGGGCGCCCAGCCCGTCGGCGTCGAGGTCGGCGGCGAGGCGGTGCAGCGCGGCCTTCGACGCGGCGACGAACGACCGGCGGAAGACCAGGTCCTCGACCGGATAGCCGGTCAGCATCATCTCCGGGAACGCGACGATCTGGGCGCCGGCGTCGGCGGCCCGACGGGTCCAGTCACGGACCAGGCCGGAGTTGCCGGCGAGGTCGCCGACGGTCGGGTTGACCTGGCACAGGGCGAGACGCAGGGTGGGCATGTCCTCATCTTGCCCCAGCCGGTCGGGTCCGACACCGCGGGCGGTGGGCGACGGAGTCGGCTGCGGGACCGGCGGGACGCCCGCCGGCCGGTCGCGTAACGTCGGCGTAACGAGGCGGGTGGAGACTGGTCGGTCAGGCCGGGCGAACCCCGGTCGCAGGTGTGCAAGGTGTCGCGAGGGGTGGAAGTGGACCGTCAGCAGGAGTTCGTCCTCCGTACGCTGGAAGAGCGGGACATCCGGTTCGTCCGGCTGTGGTTCACCGACGTGCTGGGCACGCTCAAGAGCGTGTCGGTGGCCCCCGCCGAGCTGGAGGCGGCCTTCGACGAGGGCATCGGGTTCGACGGCTCGGCGATCGAGGGCTTCGCCCGGGTCTTCGAGTCCGACATGGTGGCCATGCCCGACCCGACCACCTTCCAGGTCTTCCCGTTCGAGGGCGGGGTCAGCGGCGAGAGCGCCCGGATGTTCTGCGACGTCCTGCTGCCCGACGGCAGCCCGTCCTGGGCCGACCCGCGGCACGTGCTGCGCCGGGCGCTGTCCAAGGCGGCCGAGAAGGGCTTCACCTTCTACACCCACCCCGAGATCGAGTTCTTCCTGCTGGAGAACGGCCCGATGGACGGCTCGGTGCCCGTACCGGTCGACACCGGCGGCTACTTCGAGCACACCACCCACGCCGTGGCCCGCGACTTCCGCCGGCAGGGCGTCCTGGCGCTGGAGCGCATCGGCATCTCCGTGGAGTACAGCCACCACGAGGTGGCCCCCGGCCAGCAGGAGATCGACCTGCGCTACGCCGACGCGCTCACCACGGCCGACAACATCATGACGTTCCGGCACGTGGTGAAGGAGGTGGCGCTCTCCACCGGCGTGCAGGCCACTTTCATGCCGAAGCCGTTCACCGACCAGCCGGGCAGCGGCATGCACACCCACCTGTCGCTGTTCGAGGGGGAGCGCAACGCGTTCCACGACGCCAGCGACCCGATGAAGCTGTCCAAGGTGGCGCGGGCGTTCATCGCCGGGCTGCTGGTGCACGCCCGGGAGTACACGGCCGTCACCAACCAGTGGGTCAACTCCTACAAGCGGCTGTTCCCGCAGGCGCTGCCGGACCGCGTCACCGAGAGCCCCGCGTACGTCTGCTGGGGTCATCTGAACCGGTCCGCGCTGGTCCGGGTCCCCGCCTACGGCAAGCCGAACTCGGCCCGGGTGGAGATCCGCTCGCCCGACTCGGCGGCCAACCCCTACCTGGCCTTCGCGGTGCTGCTCGGCGCCGGGATGAAGGGCATCGAGGAGGGCTACGAGCTGCCGCCGGGCGCCGAGGACGACGTGTGGTCGCTGACCAGCGCCGAGCGCCGGGCGATGGGCTACGAGCCGCTGCCGGAGAACCTCTCCGAGGCGATCGACGTGATGGCCGGCTCCGAGCTGGTCGCCGAGGTGCTCGGCGAGCACGTCTTCGACTTCTTCCTGCGCAACAAGCGGGCCGAGTGGGAGCAGTACCGCCGCGAGGTCACCCCCTACGAACGGCAGCGCTACCTGTCGCTGTAGGGCTGTCTTCCCGCGCTGGGACGGGGCTCCCGCCGGTGGCGCGGTGCCGCTATCGTCTCGGTCACCGCGCCGGCACCCCCGCCGGGCGCAGAGTTCGGGAGGCAGTCGGTGCTGGAAGACCTGCTCAACGGAGCATGGCAGAGCCTGGTGTTCGGAGTCGTCGGGGTGGGCCTGATGGCGGCCGGGTTCGGGCTGGTCGACCTGCTCACTCCCGGCAGGCTGCGGGAGCTGATCTGGGTGCGGCGCAACGGCAACGCCGCGCTGCTGCTCGCCGCCAACCAGCTCGGCATCGCCGGGATCGTGTTCACCGCGATCCTGACCAGCTACAGCGACTTCGACAAGGGGATCCTCTCGACCCTCATCTTCGGCGTGGTCGGGCTGGCCATCATGGCGCTGGCGTTCTTCGTGCTGGACCTGCTGACCCCGGGCAGGCTCGGCGAGATCATCTGCTCCGACGAGCCGCACCCGGCGGCCCGGGTCAGCGCCGCCACCCACTTCGGCGCGGCACTGATCGTCTGCGCCTGCATCGCCTGACCTGTCCCGTCACACCCCCGCCGTAGGTTGCGGGGGTGAACCGGACGGACCGTCTCTATGCCCTGGTCGAGGAGCTGCGCGCCGTGTCGCCACGGCCGCGCAGCGCCCGCTGGCTCGCCGACCGCTTCGAGGTGAGCACCCGCACCATCGAGCGCGACATCGGCGCCCTCCAGGAGTCGGGCGTGCCGATCTGGGCCGAGCCGGGCCGCACCGGCGGCTACGCGCTTGACCGGGCCCGCACCCTGCCGCCGGTCAACCTCACCCCCGTCGAGGCGGTCGCCATGGCGGTGGCGTTGCACCGGATGCGCGGCACGCCGTTCGCCGCCGCGGCCGGCACCGCCCTGCGCAAGCTGATCTCCGTGATGCCGGCCGCCGATGCCGCCGAGGCGCACCGGCTCGCCGCCCGGGTGCACCTGATCGGCGACGGCCCGGTGACGCCCGTCCCGGCCGCCGTCGCCGACGCGGTGCGCGCGCGACGCGTGCTGCGCCTGCGCTACGCCGACCGCTCCGGTGCCGGCTCGCTGCGCGACGTGGAGCCGCTGGGCTACCTCGGCAATCCCCGACACTGGTACCTGCTGGGCTGGTGCCGGCTGCGGGCCGGCATCCGCGCCTTCCGCGTCGACCGGATCACCTCGGTCACGACCCTCGCCGAGCGGGTGCCGGAGCGCGAACTGTCCGCCGACGACATCGACATTCCCCAGGAGCGGATCCGCCGGCTCAGCCTGGTCTGAGCCGGGACAGCGCGGCCACGGGCCGGTGTCGGCGGAGAAACACCGACAGGACGGTGTCGCGGGCGGGGTCGAGGCTCTCTCCTGACGGCGCCGGCCGACCGGCCGGCGCGCGGAGACGGGAGGCACCCATGACCATCGGCAACGCCGTGACCTGGTTCGAGATCGGCACCGAGCGGCCGGACGAGGCCGAGCGCTTCTACGGCGACCTGTTCGGCTGGAGCTTCACCGAGGAGGGCACCGCGGGAGCGTCGTACCGGACGACGGGGGGCGGCACCGGTGCGGGCATCGGCGGGGCGGTCCGGGGGACCGGCGGGGCGAGCCCGAACTACGCGGTCTTCTACGTGCAGGTGGCCGACGTGGCGGAGACGGTGCGGCGGGCGGAGGCGGCCGGCGGCAAGGTGCTGGTGCCGCGCACGGAGAACGACAACGGGCTGACCCTCGCCCATCTGCTCGACCCGGCCGGCAACCACTTCGGCGTCTACGCCCCGCCGCCCGCCGACTCCTGACCGGCCAGCGGTCCCGTCCCCCGGCGGACCACCGCCGCCGCGCTGCCCGCCGCCCGGCGTGGTGGTGCGGGCGCTTGCGGGCACCGCCGTCACTCCACCGGGCGTGATGGTACGGGCGCCCGCCGGCACCGCCGTCCCTCCACGGGGTGTGGTGGCGCCGGCGGTTGCGGGCATCGCCGTCCCTCCACCGGTGTGGCGGTGCCGAGCCTTTCGGCACTCGCCACACCGGCGGGACGGGATCGGTCAGCCGGCCGTCACTTTCCGGCCGGTGCGCCGTGGCCGCCCCGACCGCCCGGGCCGGGCAGGACGCCCGCCTCGACGGCGGCGGTGACGGCGTCGGCCTGCTCCTGGGTGAGCTTGCCGTCCTCGACGGCCTGCGCCAGGCGCTCCTTCAGCGCGGCCTGCCGGTCCGCGGAGTCGCCCCGCTCGCCGCGTTCGGGCCGGTCGCCCTTGTCGCCGCGTTCGGGCCGGTCGCCCTTGTCGCCCTTCCCGGCCCGGTCGGCCGGCTTGTGCTCCGCGCGCAGCTTCTCCAGCGCGGCCGTCACCTTGTCGGTGTCGACGCCCAGCTCCTCGGCCAGCTTCTCGGCGAACTCCGCCTGCCGGTCGGTCCGCTGCTGCTGGCGCTCGCCGTTCTCCGTGGCACTGGCGCTCGGCGTCGGGGTGGCGCTGTCCGCGGCGGATGCGACCGCCGGGGCGGTGAGGCCCACGCCGAGTACGCCGGCTGCGGCCAGCCCGGCCAGCAGGTGCTTCTTCCTCATGGTGCGGGACACGTCGTCCTCCAGCTCGTCGTTGGATGGTGCGATGACGTCACCGACAGTGACCAGCCGGGCTGGGGGTGAGCCGTGGCGACCCTGTCAGCCAGCTGGCAATCTGGCGGTGCGACCGGACAAAGGGGTTGCACCGGCGCGCGGGGGCGGTAAGGGTGTGCGGTCGGCACGGCCCCCGCCCGGGTCGAGCAGGTGACGGAAGGTGATCGTCTTGACGACGTCCGCGAAGATCCGGGAAGTTCCGCTGACCGGGGCCGGCGCCGGCCCGTACGCCATCACGGTCGGCCCCGACGGCGCGCTGTGGCTGACGCTGGTCCACGCCGGTGAGATCGCCCGGCTGGGCGCGGACGGCGAGCTGCGCACCTGGCCGGTGGCGGCCGACAGCCGACCGCTGATCATCACCCCGGGTCCCGACGGCGCCCTGTGGTTCACCCGCTCCGGCGACGACCGGATCGGCCGGATCACCACCGACGGCGACCTGAGCGCCGTCGAGCTGCCGGCCGGCACCGGCCCCTGCGGCATCGCCGCCGGTCCCGACGGCGCCCTCTGGTACGCGGCCATGAGCGCCGACGCGATCGGCCGGGTCACCGTCGACGGGGAGCAGACGCGGTTCCCGCTGCCGGTGCGCGGCGGCTTCGCCTCGATGGTCGCCGCCGGGCCGGACGAGGCCGTCTGGTTCACGCTCAACCAGGCGGACGCGGTGGGGCGGATCGGCATGGACGGCGCCGTGACCCTGCATGCGCTGCCGACCGAGGGGGCCGCGCCGGTCGGCATCACCGCCGGCGTCGACGGGGCGCTCTGGTTCGTCGAGATCGGCGCCGGTCAGCTCGGCCGGATCACCCCGGACGGGCGGATCACGGAGTTCCCGCTGCCGGACCGGTCCGCCCGGCCGCACGCGATCGTCGCCGACCCGGCCGGCGGCTGCTGGTACACCGAGTGGGGCGGCAACCGGATTGGCCACGTGACCCCCGACGGCGCGATCACCACCCACGACCTGCCGATCCCGGCCTGCGAGCCCCACGGCCTCACGGTCGCCCCGGACGCCACGGTCTGGGTTGCCCTGGAAACGGGTGCCCTGGCCCACCTGACCCCCTGAACGAGGGCCGCGCGGCCGGTCAGCGGACGGCGGGGGCGACCGTGAGGGTGCCGGCCTGCGTGTCGAGGGTGGCCTCGGTGCCGACCGGAACGGTGAGCTGGTTGCGGCCGTGCCCGATCGGGAGGCCGCCGAGGACGGGGACGCCGAGGTCGCCGAGGCGCTCGGAGAGCACGTCCGCGACGCCGACCGACCAGCCGTCCGCGCAGTCGGTGAACTGGCCCACCGCCACCCCGGCCAGCCCGTCCAGGGCGCCGGCGCGGCAGAGCTGGGTGAGCATCCGATCCACCTTGTAGGGCGGCTCCTGCACGTCCTCGACGAGCAGGACCGCCCCGGTCAGGTCCGGCATGTCCGGGGTGCCCAGCGACGCCACGATCAGGCAGAGGTTGCCGCCCAGCAGCGGGCCGGTGGCCCGGCCGGGCACGCGTACCGCGAAGGTCTCCTCCTCGGCCACCGCGCTCACCGTGACCGGCTCGGTGGTCATCAGGGCGGCGTGCAGCGACTCGGCCGAACGCAGCGGCGTGCGCTCGTCCAGCCAGGCGGCTCCCGGGCCGTGCACCCCGGCCAGCCGGGCGCCCCGCCAGAGCGCGAACTGGAGCGCCGTGATGTCGGAGAAGCCGGCGACCACCTTCGGGTCCCGGCGTACGGCGGCCATGTCGATCGCGTCGACGATCCGCTGCGCGCCGTAGCCGCCCCGGGTGCAGATCACCCCGCGCACCCCGGGGTCGGCGAACGCCGCGTTGAGGTCGGCGGCGCGCAGCTCGTCCGCGCCGGCGAGGTAGCCCTGCCGGGCGTACGCGTTCGGCGCGAGTACCGGCCGCAGCCCCCAGCCGGTGAGCAGTTCGACGCCCCGGGCCACCCGTTCCGGTCGGGTCGGGCCGGACGGCGACACCAGCATGACGGTGTCGCCGGGGCGCAGCACCGGCGGTCGTACGGCGGTGGCGGGGGTCGTACGGGCGCGGTCGGGCACAGCGGCAGAGCCTAGTCGCGTACGCGCGGGCTCCGGGCACGTACCGGTCGTCGGGCGCGCCCGGCGCCGTGCCGGTGGAGGCGTTCTGGGGTCCGTCGGGGTCACCGGATAGCCTCGACGTCGTGGCTACCGCGTTGGTGATCGAGAATGACCCGACCGACGACGTCCGCCGGCTCGGTGAGTGGTTGACCGAGGCCGGCCTCGACCTGTGGGTGGTTCGCGCCCACGCCGGTGAGGAGATCCCCGCCGACCTGACGGGCTATTCGGCGCTGGTGGTGCTCGGCGGCGGGCTGCCGCCGTACCCGCTGCCGGACGGGTCGCCCGCCGCGCCCTGGCTCCCGGCGTTGGAGGGGCTGCTGCGCAAGGCCGTCCGGCACCGGGTGCCGACGCTCGGCATCTGCCTCGGCGCGCAGCTGCTGGCCACCGCGCACGCCGGCGAGGTCGTGCGGAGCCCGAGCGGCCCGGAGGCGGGCGCCACGGTGGTCGGCAAGCGGGACGCCGCCGACGCCGACCCGCTGTTCCGTTACGTCCCGCTGATGCCCGACGTGTTCCAGTGGCACGCCGACGAGATCTCCGAACTGCCCCGGGGCGCCACCCTGCTGGCCGCCTCCACCCGCTACCCGCACCAGGCGTTCCGCCTCGGTGACCGGGCCTGGGGGTTGCAGTTCCACATCGAGTGCGACACCGCCATGATCGCCGACTGGGCCACCGACTCGAGGCTGCTGGCCGAGCTGGGTTACGACCCCGACCTGGTGGTGGCGGCCTGCCACGACGTGATGGTCGACGTCGAGGAGGTCTGGCAGCCGTTCGCCGCCCGGTTCGCCGCGCTGGCCCTCGGTGAGCTGGAGGACGCGGAGCCTCGCCGCAGCCTGCCCCTGCTCGGGCAGTGATGAGCCGGCCGGCCAGGGCCGTGGGACGGCTCGCGCGCTACGGCTTCGGCACCGAGGGCGGCGTCGGCGCCACCCGCGCCGACGACCTGCTCGGCCCGGACGGGCTCGGGCTGTGGCGGCCGGACGTGCAGGAACCCGTCGACGAGCGCGCGGCGGAGCTGCTCGTCGCGCTCTCCCGGGCCGCCGACCCGGATCTGGCGCTGCGCCAGTTGCACCGCATCGTCGAGGCCGAGCGCCGGGCCACGCCGGAACAGGAGCACCCGGCGCTGCTGGCGGCGCTCGCCGACGACCCCGGCCTGCGCCGCCGGCTGATCGCCGTCCTCGGCGCGTCCTCCGCGCTCGGTGACCACCTGGTCGCCAATCCCGACCAGTGGCCGGCCCTGAGCACCGCCCCGGACGGGCTGGCGCCGATCGCCGAGGGGCGACTCGACCTGTCCGGCGACGGGCGGCCGGTGGCGGTGCTGCGCAAGGCGTACCGGCTGGCGCTGCTGCGCATCGCGGCGGCCGACCTGACCGGCGGCCGGGGCCTGGAGCAGACCATGGCCGCGCTCTCCGCGCTGGCCGACGCGACCCTGGCGGCGGCGTACGAGATCGCGGTCGGCGAGCTGCCGGAGGGCACCCCCCGGCCCCGGCTCGCCGTGGTGGCGATGGGCAAGTGCGGCGGCGGCGAGCTGAACTACGTCTCCGACGTCGACGTGATCTTCGTGGCCGCCGAGGACGACGACCTCGCCGCCGCCACCACGGTCGCCACCCGGCTGATCCACGTCTGCGGGCTGGTCGCCTGGCCGGTCGACGCCGCCCTGCGTCCCGAGGGCAACCGGGGTCCGCTGGTGCGGACGCTGGCCAGCCACCTCGCCTACTACCGGCGCTGGGCGCGCACCTGGGAGTTCCAGGCGTTGCTCAAGGCGCGGCCGGCGGCCGGCGACCTGGCGCTGGGCCGGGAGTGGATCGAGCAGCTCGCCCCGCTGGTGTGGCGGGCCGCCGAGCGACCCGAGGCGGTCGAGGACGTACGCGCCATGCGGCGCAAGATCATCGACAACATTCCGCCGAAGGAGCTGGAGCGCGAGATCAAGCGCGGTCCGGGTGGGCTGCGCGACATCGAGTTCGCCGTGCAGCTGCTGCAACTGGTGCACGGCCGGGGCGACGAGTCGCTGCGGGTACCCGGCACCATCCCCGCCCTGCGCGCCCTGGTCGCCGGCGGCTACGTCGGCCGGGCCGACGGCGAGGGGCTGCTGCGCGGCTACCGCTTCCTGCGCGGCGTCGAGCACCGCCTCCAGCTCCAGGGGTTGCGCCGCACCCACACCGTGCCGACCGAGCCGGCCGCGCTGCGCTGGCTGGCCGCCGCGCTGGGCCACACCGCCACGCCGGGCCGCAGCGCCGTCGAGGAGTTCCGCGCCGAGTGGGTCACCCACGCCACCGAGGTACGCCGCCTGCACGCCAAACTCCTCTACCGGCCGCTGCTGGAGTCGGTGGCCCGGGTGCCGGCCGACGGGCTGCGGCTGACCCCCGAGGCGGCCCGGCACCGGCTGGAGATCCTCGGCTTCGCCGACCCCGCCGGGGCGCTGCGGCATCTCCAGGCCCTCACCGGCGGGGTGAGCCGCACCGCCGCCATCCAGCGCACCCTGCTGCCGGTGCTGCTCAGCGAGTTCGCCGACGCCCCCGAGCCGGACCGTGGCCTGCTCAACTACCGGCAGGTCTCCGACAAGCTCGGCAGCACCCCCTGGTACCTGCGCCTGCTGCGCGACTCCGGGCCGGTGGCGCGCCGGCTGGCCCGGGTGCTCTCCTCGTCCCGCTACGCCGCCGACCTGCTGGCCCGCGAGCCCGAGGCGCTGCGGCTGCTGGCCGAGGAGAGCGAGCTGACGCCCCGGCCCAGGGCGGTCCTCTGCGAGGGTTTCGCCGCCGCCGCGGCCCGGCACGCCGACCCGGTCGAGGCGACCCGGGCGATCCGCGCGCTGCGTCGCCGGGAACTGGTCCGGATCGCCTGCGCCGACCTGCTGAGCCGGGCCGGCTCGTTGGCCCCGTCGCCGCCCCGGCCCGACGGCGCACGGGCGGCGCTGGGCCTGGCCGACGTGACCGCCGTCGGCACCGCCCTGGCGGACGTCACCGACGCCACCCTGTCCGCCGCGCTGCGGGCCGCCCGGGCGACCCAGCCGCCCGTGCCGGGGCTGCGCTTCGCGGTGATCGGCATGGGCCGCCTCGGCGGGTACGAGTCGAACTACCTCTCGGACGCCGACGTGCTCTTCGTCTACGACGCGCCGGCCGGTGCGGGTGACGGCGCGGCCGGCTCCGCCGCCCGCGCGATCGCCGAGGAGTTGCGCCGGCTGCTCGGGATGCCCGCGCCCGATCCGCCGCTCGGCGTCGACGCCGACCTGCGCCCCGAGGGCCGGCAGGGCCCGTTGGTGCGCAGCCTCGCCGCGTACGCGCAGTACTACGCCCGCTGGTCGAAGGTGTGGGAGGCGCAGGCGCTGCTGCGTGCCCGGTTCGTCTGCGGCGACGCCGACCTAGGCGCCGAGTTCGAGGCGATGATCGACCCGGTGCGCCACCCGGCCGACGGGCTGAGCCGCGAGCAGGTGGTGGAGATCCGCCGGATCAAGGCGCGGGTGGAGCACGAGCGGCTGCCCCGGGGCGCCGACCCGGCCACCCACACCAAGCTCGGGCGGGGTGGCCTCGCCGACGTCGAGTGGGCGGTGCAGTTGCTCCAGCTCCGGCACGCCGGGGCGATCCCGACGCTGCGCGGCACGCGTACGCTCGACACCCTCGCGGCGGCGCGGGACGCGGGCCTGGTCGACCCGACGGACGCCACCGAGATGGCGGCCGGCTGGACGCTGGCCGCCCAGGTCCGCAACGCGCTGATGCTGGTCCGGGGCCGGGAGGGCGACCAACTGCCCCGGCACGGCGTCGAGCTCGCCGGGGTGGTCCGGCTGCTGGGCCGCGACGACCCCGGCGAGTTCCTCGACGAGTACCTGCGCACGTGCCGCCGCTCCCGGGCGGCGATGGAGCGGGTGCTCGACTCCTGAGACCCGCGCCGGCGCGGGTCTCAGAGGCGGCGGTGGACCAGCACCACGTGGTCGACCAGCTCGCCGATCTCGCCGGCCGGGCCGGTGGCCTGCCGGCGCGGCGCGCCGAGCCGCTCGGTGTCCCACCGGTCGGGGGCGAGGTCGAGCGTGGCCAGGGTCTCCTGCGGCGTGGCGAAGCGCGCGTGCGGGTGGTCGTGCCGTCCCCACGGCGGGACCTCGCCGTGCTCGACGATCAGCAGCCGGCCGCCGGGGGCCACGGCCCGGGCCGCCGAGCGCAGCAGCTCCGCCCGGGGGAACTCCAGCGGCGACTGGAGGAACTGCGCGGAGACCAGGTCGTACTCGCCCGGGGGGAAGGTGCGGGTGAGGTCGTGCCGGCGGAACTCGATGCGGGACGCGACCCCGGCGGCGGTCGCCTCCTCGGCCGCGCGGGCGAGGGCGGTCTCGGAGACGTCGACGGCGGTCACCCGCCAGCCCTGCCCGGCCAGCCAGATCGCGTCGCCGCCCTCCCCGCAGCCGAGGTCCAGCACGGTGCCGGCCGGCAGCGAGCCGGCGACGTCGACCAGGATCGGGTTCGCCCGGCCGCTCCAGACCCGCTCGTGCCGCCCGTAGTGCTCCTCCCAGAACCGCGCGGTCTCCTCGTCCACGTCCGGGTGCCGCCCGTCGTGGCCGGTGGCCGCCGGGGTGTGGTCGTGCCGGTGCTGCCCGGCCGTCGTGTCGTGGTGCACGTCTCGTCCTCCTCGCCTGCGTGACCTGCCGCGTCGATCGTGCGCGCCCGTCGGCGGAGGGAGCAAGAAACGTTGCCGGACCGGCAAAAGGTTGGTCAGCTACCGAGCCGGTACTGCCCGGCCCGGGGCACCGTCACCGCCGTCCAGCCGCCGTCGGCGGCGACCGTGGCCCCGCCCGAGGCGGCCAGCCAGCGACTGTGTCGTACCCGGACCAGCACCCTGCCGGCGGCCGGGGCCCGGAACGTCACCGACGCGCCGTCCTGCGCGACCAGTTCGGCCGGTGCCCCGACGATCGGGGTCCGGTCGGTCACCGCCCAGACCCGCCAGTGCGGGCCGGACCAGACGGGCGTCAGGTAGGGCAGCCCGCCCCCGATCAGTTCCGCCTCGGCCCGGCCGACCCAGGACAGCGGGGCGTCCGGCACCGCGACGAACTGCACCGCGTTGTCGCCGAGCCAGTCCCGGTAGCTCGCGGCGGTCAGCGGCACCCCGGTGCCGGCCGCCCCCGGCACGGTGGTGAAGAAGAGCGGGTTGCGGTCGATGTCGGCCTGCCGCAGCCAGCCCCGGGCCAGCGGCAACTCGCCCAGCCTCGCCGCCTCCCAGTAGTTGCGGGTCGGCGGAATCTCCACCCGGCCGGTGAGCCGTTGCCCGTCGAGGAACGCGCGCAGCGGCGCGAAGTAGGCCGCCCGGCTGGTCGGGTCGTCGACGCTGCGCAGGTCGGCCGGGGGCACCGGCGGCTGCCACCAGCACACCGCCGCCAGCAGCGCGGCCAGCCCGACGCCGCCCCGCAGTCGGGCCAGCCCGGTGCCGCGCGCCCCGGCCCGGGCGGCCTCGCCCCGGGTCCCGGTCCGGGCGTCGTCGCCCCGGGTTTCGGCCGCGGCGTCGGCCTGCCGCCCCGCTGCGGTCCGGCCGGTGCGGGCGAGCCACCGCGTCAGCCGGGCCGGGGGGCGGGCGGCGGCGGCCAGCAGGGGCAGGGCGAACATGACCGCCAGCCGGGTGGCGTTCAGCCCCACCGGGGTGTGCACCAGGGCCGCCGCCAGCACCCCGACCGCCGAGAGCAACGCCCCCACCCGCACCGGCCGGTAGCCCACCAGCGCGGCGACGAGCAGGCTGGTCAGCACGGCGCGGACCGTGTCGGTGCGGCTGATGTTCATCCAGCCGCCATCGCCGAAGAGCAGGGCGGTCAGCCCGAGCGGCAGCGCGGCGGCGACGCCGAGCACCAGGCCGTCGGCGTACCGGCGGGTCAGCAGCAGCGCCGCGCCGGCCAGGCCGACGAAGAGACCCGCCACCGGACTCGTCGCCGAGGCCAGCAGCGCCCCGGCCGCCGCCAGCCCCAACCGGACGAACCGCCGGTGCCCCGCCCGCCGGTCGGGCCCGGCGCCGGCCGGGACAGGGGGGAGGGTGAGGGCGAGCAGTGCCCCGAGGCCGAAGGCCACCCCGAGGCCGTACGTCACCCGTCCCGAGACCAGGTTCCCGGTGATGGTGAGCACCCCGACCAGGCTGCCGAGCAGCGGACGGGGCACCCCGGTACGCACCAGCAGCGCCGCGAACGCGGTGGCCGCCGCCACCAGGGCCAGCGCGCCGGTGACCCGCACCCCGAGCAGCGCCATCACCGGCTGGGAGAGCAGGCTGTAGCCGAACTGCTGCACGCCGCCGTACCAGCGCAGATCCACCGGCGCGAAGCTGTGGGCGGCGAAGAAGTCGGCCCGCGCGACCTGCGCGGCGAGGTCGGAGCCGGTCGGCGGGAGAATGAGGTAGGCCACGCCGAGGAGCGCGGCGGACGCGGCGGACACCGCCACCACCCGACTGCGCCGCATGCCCACCTCCGTACCGCGACCACCGTACTGGCAGCATGACCGGCGTGCCTCACCACCTCGCGCGCTGGATCGGTCTCGCCGGCTCGACGCTGCTCGCCGTGGCCGCGTTCCTCGGCGGCGCGTTCCCCGACGGCGACCTGCGTCCCACCCCGGTCAGCATCTGGCAGGGCCCGTACGGCCCGCTGATCATCGCCACCTGGGCGGTCGGCACCGGCGCGATGGCGTACGCCTGGTGGTCGCTGCGCGACCGCGTGCCCTCGACCCGCTGGGCGCTGGTCACCGTCGGGCTGTGGCTGCTGCCGCTGCTGGTCACGCCGCCGCTGGGCAGCCGGGACGTCTACGCGTACGCCTGCCAGGGCGCCAGCTATGCCGCCGGGCTCAACCCGTACGAGCAGGGCGTCTCCGCGTTGCCGTGCCCGTGGCTGGACACCATCTCGTACATCTGGCGGGACACCGCCGCACCGTACGGACCGCTGTTCGTGCTGCTCGCCGGGGCGGTGGTCGAGGCGACCGGCTCCCTGTACGGCAGCATCGTGCTGTTCCGGCTGCTCGCCGTCGTCGGCGTCGGGCTGACGGCGGCCACCCTGCCGGCGCTGGCCCGCCGCTGCGGCGTACCGGCCGGGCGGGCGGTCTGGCTGGCGCTCGGTTCGCCGCTGATCGGGGTGCACCTGGTCTCGGGCGCGCACAACGACGCGCTGATGGTGGGGCTGCTCGTCGCCGGGCTGGCCGTGGTGGTGTCCCGGCCGGGCCGCCCCGGGCCGCTGCTCGGCGGGGGAGTGCTGCTCGGGCTCGCCGCCGCCATCAAGGTGACCGCGCTGGTCGTGGTGCCGTTCGCCGCGCTGGCCGCGATCGTCGGGGCGTACTCGATCAGGGCGCTGCTGCGCGACGGCGGCTGGGTGGTCGGCGGGGCTGTCGCCGCCGTGGTCGGCGCGACCCTCGCCACCGGCCTGGGCTTCGGCTGGGTGACCGGGCTGGAGCAGGGCGGCCTGGTGATCGCCTGGACCTCGCCGCCGACGGCGGTGGGGCAGACCGTCGCCTACCTCGCCGCGCCGTTCGGCTGGCACGGCGACCCGCTGCCGGTCACCCGGGGGATCGGCATGGCGGCGCTGGCGCTGGTGCTGCTCTGGCTGTGGTGGCGGGCGCGCATCCGGGAGCCGATCTGGCACGCCGGCCTCGCGCTGGCCGCCACCGTCGCGCTCGCCCCGCTGTTCCACCCCTGGTACTGGACCTGGCCGCTGGCGGTGCTCGCGGCCACGGCGCGGCGTACCGGGTGGTTCGCGGTGGTCACGATCGTCTCGTCGTTCCTGGTGCTCGCCGACGGCACCGGCCTGGCCCGGTACACCAAGACGGTCGGGGCGCCGCTGATGACGCTGTTCGTGATCGTGGTGGTGGTCCGCTTGGTACGGTCGGCCCGAGCGGCCCGTCGACCGGCCGCCGTGGACTGAGGAGAGGGCCGCCGGTGACCACTCCCGGCACCCCGCCGGCCACGCCCGGCACCCCACGACCGCCCGGTCCGCAGCCACTCCAGGGCCCGCCGCCGTCCCAGGGCCCGGCACCGCCCGGTCCGCCGCCATCCCAGGACCCGCCACCCGGGCCTCCGCCGTCGCCCGGACCCCCGTCGTCCGGGCCTGCTCCGCCGTCGCCCGGTGCCGCCGAGCTCGCCCGGTGGGCCGGCCTGGTCGGGGCGGTGCTGCTGACCGTCGCCGGCTGGCTCGGCGGCGCGCTGCCCCGGGCGGCCACCCCTGCTGCCGGCCTCGGCGGCGAGCCGTGGACCGTCGCGCTGTGGCTCGTCGGCACCGGGCTGCTGGTCGGCGCCTGGTGGGCGCTGCGCCGGGGCGCGCCGTCGACGCGGTGGGCGTACCGGACCGCCGGGCTGTGGGCGCTGCCGCTGCTGGCCGCGCCGCCGCTGGGCAGCCGGGACGTCTACTCGTACGCCTGTCAGGGCTGGGCGTACGCGCACGGCGTCGACCCGTACGTGAACGGTGTCGCCGAGGCCGGCTGTCCCTGGGTGGACTCGGTGGCGCCGATCTGGCGGGACACGCCGGCGCCGTACGGGCCGGTCTTCGTGCTGCTCGCCGCGCTCGCCGTGACCCTCGGCGGCGGCCTGGTGGGCGCGATCGTGGCGTTCCGGCTGCTCGCGGTCGCCGGGGTGCTGCTGGCCGCCGTCTGCCTGCCGAAGCTGGCCCGGGCCGCCGGCGTACCCGCCCGTCGGGCGGCCTGGCTGGCGCTGGCCAGCCCGCTGGTCGGGGTGCACCTGATCGCCGGCGCGCACAACGACGCGGTGATGCTCGGCCTGCTGACGCTGGGGCTGCTGGTGCTCCTCCGCCGGCCCGGCCGGCCGGGGCCGCTGCTGCTGGCCGGGGCGCTGCTCGGGCTGGCGGTGACGGTGAAGGCGACCGCCGTGGTGGTGCTCCCGTTCGCGGCGCTGGCCGCGGTGCGCCAGTCGCCCGTCGACGGCTCCCGGAAGGACCGCCACACCGTACGGGCGCTGCTGCGCGACGGCGGCTGGCTGGCCGGCGGGGTGATCGGCGGGGTGGCCGTCACATCCCTGCTCTCCGGGCTCGGCCTCGGCTGGGTGGGCGGGCTGACCCGCAGCGGCGACTCGGAGCAGTGGACGTCGCCGCCCACGGCGGTCGGCTTCGTCGTCGACTACGCGGGCGGGCTCGTCGGCCGGGAGCCGGGCGCGGTGCCGGTCGTCCGCGCGGCGGCCCTGCTGCTGCTCGCCGTGCTGGTGACGGCGCTGTGGTGGCGGGCGTGGACGGGGCTGCGCCGGGCGAGCGGCGTCGGGCAGCGGGTGGCCCGCCCGGACGCCGCCCGCCCCCGGGCCGCGCTGCTCGGGGCCGGGCTGACGCTGGCCGCCACGGTCGCGCTGGCCCCGGTCTTCCACCCCTGGTACGCCACCTGGCCCCTGGCGCTGCTCGCGGTCGCCGCGACGCGTACGACCTGGTTCGTGGCGCCCTGCGCGGCGGCGGCCTTCCTCGCCCTGCCCGACGGCACCAACCTGGCCCGGTTCAGCAAGGCCCCGGGCGCGCTGGCGATGACGGCGCTGGCGGCCGGGCTGGCGGTGTGGGGCCTGCTCCGACTCCGCCGGGCCCGGCCCGCGCCCCCGGACTGAGGGGCCGTGCCGCGCGTTCCGGCCGGCGGGGTTCGCGCCGCGTTCTCGGGGCGCTTCGCTCCCGTGCCGCGCGCCCGGCCGAGGTCCGTGGCGCGCCGCGGCTGGCGAGTCCATGATCATGGGGTGAGCGCAGCCGAGGAACCGTTGCCGAGCAACGCCACCGCCGGTGTGGTGCGCGTCGGCGACACCGTGCGCCGCCCGGCCGGCCCCTGGACCGACGCGGTGGACGCCCTGTTGGAGCACCTGCACGCGGTGGGATTCTCCGGCGCGCCCCGACCCCTCGGCCGGGACGCACAGGGCCGGCAGGTGCTGGAGTACGTCCCCGGTGAGGTCGGTGCGGCGTCGGGCACGTACCCGGTGGCGGACCTGTTCGCGATCGGCCGGATGCTGGCCGAGCTGCACGAGGCGCTGGCCGGCTTCACCCCGCCGGCCGGCGCGGCGTGGCAGCGGCTCATCCCGCCCGACCGGGAGGAACTCGTCTGCCACAACGACGTGGCCCCCTGGAACCTGATCAGGGCGGACCGGGGCTGGGTGCTGGTCGACTGGGACGCCGCCGCGCCGGGCTCCCGGCTGTGGGACGTCGCGTACGCCGCGCAGAGCATGGCCGGCCTGCGCCCGGACCGGCCGGTGGCCGAGTCGGCCGCCCGGCTGCGCGCCTTCGCCGACGGCTACCGTCTCGACGAGGCGTCCCGCCCGGCCCTGGCCGGAATGCTCGGCCGCCGTGCCCGGGCGATGTACGAACTGCTGCGCGAGGGCGCGGAGCAGCGGCGCGAGCCGTGGGCCCGGATCTGGACCGAGGACGGCCCGTACTGGCTGGCCACCGCCGACCACCTCGCCGCCCACACGCGGGAATGGGAGGCGGCCCTGCGCTGACCGCCCTCCCGCCACCGCGGGCGAACCTCTCGGCGAGGGCCGCCCCGCCCCTCACCGCCGGGGCCGGGCGTCGTCACCTGACGCCGAGGCGGGGCCCCGCCACTCGCGGTCGTAACTGCGGCGAGTGGAATGCTGTGGCTGTCAGAACCTCGGGTGACAGCCGTGGTGTTCCACTCGCCGCCCGGGTGCCGCTGCCCCTGGTCTACGTGACCCGCTCGGTGGTACGGCCGCAGGACGGGCAGCGGTCGCCGGTGCCGACCGGCCCGGGTCCGCGTAGGCGCCTGCGCAGGGCGAGCGCCAGCGGCAGCAGCGCGGGGCCGGCGACGCCGACCAGGACGGCCGTCGCGGCGAGGGCGTCCCAGCCGGGGTTGGGCGCGCCGCGCATGTTGCCGTCGAGCGCGCCGGCCAGCGGCTGAAGGAAGAGCAAGCCGACCGGGGGCAGCAGCACCAGCAGCGCCCAGCCGCCCCGGTGGTCGGCCCGCAGGGCCAACCCGGTCCCGAGCAACAGCACCACGACGAGCAGTGTCACGGCGGCGCCGGGCAGCACCCCGCTCGCCGTCCAGCCGTAGTAGCTGACGTAGAAGTCGTTGCGGGGCAGCAGGTTGACACTCGTGAGGCCGGCGGCGGCCACCGCGAGCAGGGGCGCCGTCCGGATCAGCGCCGGCAGCCGTTCGGGCAGGGCCAGCGCCACCAGCCCCAGCCCGACCTGTGGCAGCAGCACGAACAGCGGTGGTCGGGGCAGGCCGGCGAGGGCCGCAACCGGTACGACCGCCACCGTGAGCAGCAGGGCGAGGGCCACGGCGCGACGGGTCCACCGACCCGGGGCCGCCGCGTGCACGGCCGCGGCGAGCAGCCAGGCCGCCCACACCCCGATCCCGAGCGAGACGAACGGTCCGGCGTGCGGCACGTCCCACGGCGCCGTCGGCGGGTGCAGCTCCAGCACCGACCAGGCCCCCGCCAGCGCGGTCGCGGTGACGAAGGCGAGGACGGCGGCGAGGCGTACGCCCGGAACCAGGTCGGCGGCTCCGGCGGCCCGCAGCCGCTGACGCAGGCCGCCGCGCAGCAGGTCCGCGGCGTCCGCGGGAGAGGGCCAGCGTCGGTCCGGGGCGGCCAGGTCGAGGTACGTGCCGACGATCTCCGCGCCGCGGGCCCGCCGGTATTCGGCCGGGTAGGCCCGCAGCAGGCGGTGGTAGCGCCGCTCCAGGTCGCTCATGCCAACCCTCCGGCGGTACGCGCGGCGAGCGGCCGGGACGCGCGGGCGCGCAGCCGGGCGGTGGCCGCCTCGACGTTGCGGCGCAGGCGCTCGGTCTCGGCGCTCAGCGTGGCGTCGCCGGCGGGGGAGAGGCGGTAGTAGCGGCGTAGCCGGCCGTCCACCACCTCCTCGCGGTCGACCTCCACCAGGCCGGCGTCGGTCAGCCGGTCGAGCGCGCCGTAGAGGGTGCCGGGGCGCAGCGACACGCGCCCGTCGGAGAGGGCGGCGACCTCGCCGATCAGGCCGTAGCCGTGCAGCGGCTCGCCGGCCAGCGCGGTGAGGATCAGGAAGGTGGGTTCGCGCAGCGGTGTGTCCACGCCCGCAATATAACGGACGCGAAGGTATGGGGCGGCCCTTTCGGCTGCGTCGCTCCACGTTGCGATTGCCTGCACCGCTGCCACCCCGCGCGGCTGCAACACGAGCCCCAACGTGGGCCGGCGGCACCGGTGGAACACCATGGCTGTCAAAACCCGCCGGAGACACCCATGGTGTTCCACCGGTCGTGCGGCTCGGGCGGTGTCGACCGGTCGGCTGCGCGCGGGTCGGCAGTTGGAGGTCGTGGCGCACTTGCCGAAGAGTGGCATCGCCTGGTCCACGAAGAACGCAGGGCTCCGGGACGGAGAAGGAAAGCCATCGGACGAGAAGAAGGAAGGCCCCGGGCGGACCCGGGGCCTTCCTGCGGATATTCGAATCAGCAGTCGAAGTACATGGCGAACTCGTGCGGGGTCGGGCGTAGGCGCACCGGGTCGACCTCGTTGGTGCGCTTCCACTCGATCCAGGTGGAGATCAGGTCGGGGGTGAAGACGCCGCCGTCGAGCAGGTAGTCGTGGTCGGCCTCGAGGGAGTCGAGCACCGCCGACAGCGAGCCCGGCACCTGCTTGACGTCGCCCCACTCCTCCGGCGGGAGGTCGTAGAGGTCCTTGTCGATCGGGGCCGGCGGCTCGATCTTGCTCTTGATGCCGTCCAGGCCGGCCATCATCATCGCCGAGAAGGCCAGGTAGACGTTGGCCGACGGGTCCGGCACGCGGAACTCGACCCGCTTGGCCTTCGGGTTGTTGCCGGTGACCGGGATGCGGGTGCAGGCGGACCGGTTGCGCTGCGAGTAGACCAGGTTCACCGGCGCCTCGAAGCCCGGCACCAACCGGCGGTACGAGTTGACCGTCGGGTTGGTGAAGGCCAGCAGCGACGGGGCGTGGTGCAGCAGGCCGCCGATGTACCAGCGGGCCATGTCCGAGAGGCCGGCGTAGCCGGTCTCGTCGTAGAACAGCGGCTCGCCGTTCAGCCAGAGGCTCTGGTGGGTGTGCATGCCGGAGCCGTTGTCACCGAAGAGCGGCTTCGGCATGAACGTCGCGGTCTTGCCGTTGGCCCAGGTCTCGTTCTTCACGATGTACTTGAAGAGCTGGAGCTGGTCGGCGGCGTGCAACAGCGTCGAGAACCGGTAGTTGATCTCGGACTGGCCGGCGGTGCCCACCTCGTGGTGCGAGCGCTCCACGGTGAACCCGCTGTCGACGAGTCGGCGCACGATGCTGTCGCGCAGGTCGGCGTAGTGGTCGACCGGCGGCACCGGGAAGTAGCCGCCCTTGTAGGCGGTCTTGTAGCCGCGGTTGCCGCCCGGCTCCTCGCGGCCGGTGTTCCAGGCGCCCTCGACCGAGTCGATGTAGTAGAACGACTGGTGCGCCGAGGTCTCGTGGCGGATCGAGTCGAAGATGTAGAACTCCGCCTCCGCGCCGAAGTACGCGGTGTCGGCGATGCCGCTGGCGGCCAGGTAGGCCTCGGCCTTCTTCGCCACGTTGCGCGGGTCCCGGCTGTAGGCCTCGCGGGTGAACGGGTCGTGGATGAAGAAGTTGAGCGCGAGGGTCTTTTGGGCCCGGAAGGGGTCGATGAAGGCGGTGGCGACGTCCGGGAGCAGGAGCATGTCCGACTCGTGGATCGCCTGGAAACCGCGGATCGACGAGCCGTCGAAGGCCAGGCCCTCGGTGAAGAAGGCATCGTCGACCGACTCGACCGGCAGGTTGAAGTGCTGCATCACGCCGGGCAGGTCACAAAAACGTACGTCGACGAACTTCACGTCCTCGTTCTTGAGGTATCGCAGGAGTTCCTCGGGATTGGCGAACACACGTCCTCCTGGCACGTCCACGGGTGGCTAGGCTCCTGACGACGCTATGGCCGTGCGGTTGCCCGGCCGTGTCTTGAGTGTTTCTGCCGTGTTACGTCCCTCGCGGAGCGTCATCCGCGCCGCTCGGGCGGGGTGCGACCGGGCAGCGGGACGTCATCGGCTGGGTAATTCTATTGATGTCTGCTCGCTTTCGCCCCTTTTTGTCGTGCGGTTGCTGGCGGAGCAGGCCGGCGTCAGCCCGTCGCACTCGTGGTGCGGGTGGTCGTCCCCGATCCGTCTCTCCGACCTGGATACCCTTGACCGCTGTGACCAACCCGCATGATCGCCCCGTACCCCCCGCGTCGGATCCCACCTTCACCCCGCCCAGCCTGGGCCGCCGGTTCGGCGCACTGGTGATCGACTGGGTGCTCTGCCTCCTGGTCGCCGGGTTCTTCTCCGACCCGGTCCGCGACGGGTGGGCGCCCGTGCTGGTGCTCATCGTCGAGTACGGCTTCTTCCTCGGCCTCTTCGCCCAGACGCCCGGCATGTTCATCACGAAGATCCGCTGCGTCGCCTGGGCCGACGGCGGCCGTATCGGGCTGCTGCGGGCCCTGCTGCGCGGTCTGCTGCTCGCCCTGGTCGTGCCGGCCCTGCTGATGGACGGCCACCGTCGTGGCCTGCACGACCGCCTGGCGGGCTCCGTCGTCACCGACGCCCCGCGCCCCTGACCTGCGGCACGCCCCCTGAAACGCAGCAGAAGCCGGGCCCTTCGCACGGGCCCGGCTCCTGCTCGCGTACGCGTCGCGGGTCAGCGACCGCGCGTCTGGCGGAACGCGCCGCGCGGGGGCCGCATGTTCTTCGGGATCGCGCCCTTGGGCATCTGCGGGCGGGCGGTGAGCGCCTTGAGCCGCTTGTCGAGCGAGTTGACGTCCTTGCCGCTGAGGTTGCGCGGCAGCCGCATCAACGTCATCCGCAGCTTGCGGATCGGCAGCTCGCCCTCCTCCTGACCGATCACGTAGTCGAAGAGCGGGGCGGAGCCGATCACCTTCGCCAGCCGCCGCTTCTCCTGGCCGAGCAGGCCGCGCACCCGCTGCGGGTTGCCCTCCGCCAGCAGGATCACGCCCGGCCGGCCGATGACCAGGTGGACCATGTCCATCTGGGTGGTGGAGCTGACGGCCGGGGTGACCCGCCAGTCGCCGCGCATGCTCTCCATGATCTGGGCCGCCGCGCCGGGCTGCCCCTCGGCGGCGTTCATCATCGCCCGGTTGGACCGCAGGTTGAGCACGATCAGCAGGCAGAGCAGGGCGAACAGGATGCCCAGCGGCAGCCAGATCCAGCCCCAGATCAGGACCGCGACCACGGTGAGCGCGAGCGGGATCAGCACCGCGCCGGCGGCCAACGGCGCGAACCACCGGTCCTGCTTGGCGGTGAACTTGAACACCATCCCGATCTGCTTCAGCCGCTGGCCGAACGAGACCTTCTCCTGGGGCTTTGCCATGCCACAGAGTCTAGTGGTCGCCGCACGTCGCACTGTCCGCGGCCGGGCTCAGTCCAGGTGGTCCGCGGCCGGGCGTGGTCCGGCGGTCACCGGCCGGGCAGGTAGATCCGCCAGCCGGGGACCACGACCAGGTCGAGCGCGGCCGGATCGGTGCGCAGGCGCTCGTCCAGACGGGTGGCCAGCGGCGACCCGGCCGGCGCGACCCACGCCGGCGCCGCCGATCCCCACACCGCCCGGCGGTACGGCAGGTACCGGTCGTGCCCCGGGCGCAGGTCGTCGTCGACCACCGCGCAGAGCACGTCCTCCCGGGCGGCGAAGGTGAGCCGGTTGCAGGTCCAGTAGCCGCCGTACACGTGCCGGACGCCCCGCTGGCGCAGCGCGGCCACCAGTTCGGCGTGCCGGGCCTCGGCGGCGCGGGCGGTCGGCGCGGCGCCCACCGCGCCGGCGGTCGCCACGGCGGCGGTGCCGAGGGTGGCTGCGAGCGCCCCGCCCACTGCGACGCGGGGCAGGTGGGCGACCGCCCCGCCCGCCGCGACGCGGGGCAGGTGGGCCGTCCGCCGCCGGGCGGCGGCCCACAGCGGCCACAGCAGCGCGGGCACCGAGATGAGCAGGCAGGACAGGTACCGGGAGCTTTCGACCGGTGTACGCCCGGCCGCGCTGCTCAGCGTGTAGGCGGCCAGCGTCGCGACGGCTGCCCCGACCAGGGCGAGCGACAGGGCCGCCCGGACCCGCGCCACGGCGTCACCAGATCCTGGACAGTTGCCGTCCGGTGCCGACGGCAGGTGTCCAAGATCGGCGGGGGCGGGCGGTCGGCGGAGCAGGCGGAGGGCCGTGACGGTGGCCAGGAGCAGGAGGATGGGAAGGGCTGCGGCCCACCACAACTGCCAGCCGGCGCAGTGACCGGGGGAGCAGAAGCCCATGCCCAGCGGCGGGCCGAGCACCAGCCCGCCGTGCAGCCGGTCCGCCCAGCCGGCGGCCTGCCCGGAGCCGCCGGCGGCCAGCACCGCGGCGAGCGGGTCGCGCCCCGTGGCGAGGCTGTGTACCAGCAGCGGCGCGGCCCCGAGGAGCGCGGCGGCACCGAGCAGCACCCCGGCCCGGCCCCGCAGCTCCCGCCGCCGGTACGCGAGCAGCACCGCGCCGGTCGCCGCCACGTACGGCAGCACCAGCGGGTCGACCCAGACCATCAGCCCGGCCAGGAAGCCCCACGCCGCCCAGCGCGGCAGCCGGCGTCCCGGTCGTCCGGCCGCCAGGTCGTACGCCAGCACGGCGAGCGCCACCCCGGCCGCGTTCATCTCCGGGTACCCGCCCCCGGCGATGAGCTGGTTCTTCACCACCCGGTCCGAGCCCAGCGCCAGCAGCGCCACGACGAGCAGGGCGAACCAGCGGTCCCCGGTCAGCCGCAGCGTCAGCCGCCAGGCGAGCACGACGAAGACCGCGTACAGGGCGAGGACGGGCAGGCGCAGGCCGAGCGTCGACGGGCCGGCCAGCGCGAACACCGGTGCGGCCAGGTACGCCTCCAACGTCCCCATGTACGCCTGGCCGTAGAACCAGACGGGGAACTCCTGTCCCCGCGCGATGTGCAGCGCGGCCAGCCCCATGGTGGCCTCGTCGCTGTTGGTCGGCGGCGCGTGGTGCAGCAGCAGCCCGAGGCGGTAGGCGATCCCCGCCACGACGGCGAGTACGGCGAGGACAGTCGGGAGCCGGTGCCGGCGGGCGGTCGGAGTCGCGGGACGCGGGTGGCGGTGGCGTACTCCGACCGTCATGAGCCGATCATGGCAGTCGGCCGCCGGCCCGTGGTCGAACGAGGCCGGCGCGTCGCCGGGACGGGTCAGCCGGCGGTGACCGGGAGGGCCTCGCGGGCCTCCAGCGCCTGCCGGTAGAGCCGCCCGGCCCGGTACGACGAGCGCACCAGCGGCCCGCTCATCACGCCCGCGAAGCCGATCTCCTCGGCCTCCTCGCGCAGCTCGACGAACTCCTCCGGCTTGACCCAGCGGGTGACCGGGTGGTGCCGGGGGGTGGGGCGCAGGTACTGCGTGATGGTGATCAGCTCGCACCCGGCGTCGTGCAGGTCGCGCAGCGCCTGGGAGACCTCGGCGCGCTCCTCGCCCATGCCCAGGATCAGGTTGGACTTGGTGACCAGTCCGTCGGCGCGGGCCTGCCGGATCACGTCCAGCGACCGCTCGTAGCGGAACGCCGGCCG
The DNA here is from genome assembly GCF_043197615.1 of Micromonospora sp. NPDC049048. Taxonomy (NCBI): domain Bacteria; kingdom Bacillati; phylum Actinomycetota; class Actinomycetes; order Micromonosporales; family Micromonosporaceae; genus Micromonospora; species Micromonospora sp. NPDC049048. The sequence continues at coordinate 344,521 of NZ_JBICTM010000003.1, forward strand.
GATCCGCTTGAAGATCCGCGGCACGGTCTCCACGTTGTGCGCCAGCACCTCCGGCCGGGCGCCGAAGACCTCGGCGAGCTGCTCGGGGACCGCGTTGAAGTCGGGGATCAGCAGCTCCACGCCGCAGCCGGGCTGGAGGGTGTGGATCTGCCGGACGGTCTCGGCGTAGAGCCAGGCGCCGCCGTCGGGCAGGTCGTCGCGGGCCACGCCGGTGATGGTCGCGTAGCGCAGGCCCATCGAGACCACCGACTCGGCGACCCGGCGCGGCTCGTCGGCGTCGAACTCGGCCGGCTTGCCCGTGTCGATCTGGCAGAAGTCGCAGCGCCGGGTGCACTGGTCGCCACCGATGAGGAAGGTGGCCTCCCGGTCCTCCCAGCACTCGTAGATGTTGGGACAGCCGGCCTCCTGGCAGACGGTGTGCAGCCCCTCGCGCGAGACGAGCCCGCGCAGCTGGGTGTACTCCGGGCCCATCTTGGCCTTGACCTTGATCCACGGGGGTTTGCGCTCGATCGGCGTCTCGGCGTTGCGTGCCTCGATCCGCAGGAGACGCCGCCCCTCGGGGGCGGGCGTCGCCGTGCGCGCTGCCTGGCCGGTCGTCGGCGCGGAGTGCTCGATCGTCACGAAACCGAGCCTACGCCCGACGGCCGCCGTCGATGTAGTTCGGGCGACCGGCGTCACCCCCGAAACGCGTGACGCTCAACACGAGGGTCGACGGAAAACCCGTCACAGGAGCCCCGGCGGGGGTGCTAGCGTGCCGCCAGAGCTGTGACGGAGCCGAGTAGCGCCCCGACCCGCCAGTTGAAGAGAGCCGCCGGTTGCTGCGAGGCGGTCTGGCACCGGGCCCGCGAAGACCCTCCCGAGCTGCGGGAAGAACGGCGGATGGCCGGCGCGCCGCGCGCCTGCGCGGGCAGGCCGCACCGCCCAGTAGAGCCCGCCCGGCTGGCCCCGGTGAAAAGGCGACGAAAGAGGCCCCCGTTCCGCGGGGGCGAAGGTGTGGTGGCACCGCGAGGTTTCCCGCTCGCCCGCACCTGACGGGGTTGGGGCGACGCCCGCCACCGGAGCTGGCAGGCGTCGCGATCGACCGAGAGGCAGCCCTGCCATGCGACGTGTCCTGTCCCGCCAACTCCGCGCCCACGTCGGCGCGCCCGTCCGGATCGCCGGCTGGGTGCACCGCCGTCGCCCGCTCAAGTCGGTGGCCTTCCTGATCGTCCGGGACGCCGCCGGCCTCGCGCAGGTGGTGGTCACCGACCCGGCCGTCCGTGCCGAGGTGGAGAAACTCACCGAGGAGACGGTCGTCGAGGTCGCCGGCACGGTGGTCGCGAACCCGACGGCCCCCGCCGGGGTCGAGCTGACCGCGCCGACGGTACGACCGCTCGGCCCGCCCGCCGTACCGCCGCCGTTCGACCTGTACCGGCCGGCGCTCACCGCGAACCTGCCCACCCAGCTCGACCATGCGCCCGTCGCGCTGCGCCACCCGACCCGGTCGGCGGCGCTGCGCGTCTCGGCGGCGGCGGTGTCCGGCTTCCGGGCCACGCTCGACGCCCGCGACTTCGTGGAGATCCACACCCCGAAGGTGGTCGGCTCGTCCACCGAGAGCGGGGCGAACGTCTTCGCGCTGGACTGGTTCGGCCGGCCGGCGTACCTGGCCCAGTCGCCGCAGTTCTACAAGCAGCTCATGGTCGGCGTGTTCGAGCGCGTCTACGAGGTCGGGCCGGTGTTCCGGGCCGAGCCGCACGACACCGTCCGCCACCTGGCGCAGTACACCTCGCTCGACGCCGAGCTGGGCTTCGTCGCCGACCACCGGGACGTGATGTCCGTGCTGCGCGACACGCTGGCCGGGATGCTGGGCACTGTCACCGAGCGGGCCGGGGCCGCGCTGGCCACCCTCGGGGTGTCGGCCCCGGACGTGCCGGACGAGATCCCCGCCGTGCACTTCACCGAGGCGCTCAGGATCGCCGGCGCGCCGGCCGACGAGCCGGACCTCGCCCCGGCGCACGAGCGGGCGCTGGGCGAGTGGGCGCGGCGGGAGCACGGCTCGGAGTTCCTCTTCGTCACCGGGTACCCGATGGCGAAGCGGCCCTTCTACACCCACCCCGACCCGGCGCGGCCCGCGTACTCGAACGGGTTCGACCTGCTCTTCCGGGGCCTGGAGCTGGTGACGGGCGGGCAGCGGCTGCACCGGCACGCCGACTACCTGGCGGCGCTCGCCGCCCGGGGCGAGCCCGTCGAGCCGTACGCCGGCTATGTCGACGCGTTCCGGCACGGCATGCCGCCGCACGGCGGCTTCGCCATCGGCCTGGAACGCTTCGTGGCCCGCCTCACGGGCGCGACCAACATCCGAGAGGTCACCGCCTTCCCCCGCGACCTCCACCGCCTGACTCCCTAACCCTCCCCCGGATGGCCCCCGTTGATCATGAAGTTGTTGTCGTCGGCATCGGCGTGTCGCGTCGATAACTTCATGATCAACGCGGCCGTGCCCGGGGTGGGGCGGGTGGGTCAGGGGCGGGGGCGGGTGCGTAGGTGGGTGCGTAGGGCGCGGCGGGCCAGGGGGCCCAGGTCGTCGAGCACCTCCACCAGGACCGCGAGGCGTTCCAGCGCGTCGAGGGCGTCGCGCCCGCCGGCCGGGTCGACGCCCTCGAAGAGTTCCAGGCCGACGAACGCGGCCGAGATCGCGCGGGCCAGCCCCGCCGGGTCGGCGATCGGGGCGACCGGCGAGTCGCGCAGCAGCCGGTGCAGCACGGTCTCGATCTCGGCCGTCCACAGCCGCAGCGCGGCGGCCGTCGGCTCGGCGAGCCGCTCGTCGGTCTGGGCGCCCGCGAGCAGCTGGGCCAGGACGGCCACGTTGCCCTCGGCCCGTTCCTGCTCGTGCAGGACGCGACCCAGGTCGAGCAGTTCGCCCAGCGACCGTACCTGCGCGAAGCGGGCGCGGTAGACCGCGACGCGGGCCGCCGTCGCGTCCCGGCAGGCCTCGGCGAGCAGGGCGTCGACGCTGCCGAAGTGGTAGAAGACCAGGGCCTGGTTCACCCCGGCGGCGGCGGCGATGGTGCGGGCCGAGGTGCCGGCGATGCCGTGGCTGCGGATTGCCGCGAGCGCGCCGTCGATCAGCTTCTGGCGGGTGGCGGCCATGGGGGTCCTTTCCGTCAGTCCCCGGGATTCTCCCGCAGGGGGCGCACCGCCGCCGGCACCGGTGCCCGGCCGGGCCGGACGTACTCGACGGTGAAGCTGCCCGTGTATCCGAACAGCGGCCCGACGAGCGGGTTGGTCACCCGTACCTGGATGCGGAAGCGCCCGCTGCGCTCGTCGTACCACTCCCGCAGGTGCGCCTGGCCGGTGAGCGCCGCCGGGCAGGGCAGCCCGCCGCGGAAGCGCTGGGCGCCGCTGCGGACGGTCAGCGCGCCGGTGGGATCGACGCCCAGGTGCAGGTCGACGGCGAGATGCTGGTGGGTGCCCAGGTAGTCGACCAGGACACCGCGCCGCGGGCTGTAGACCATGGTGGCGTCGAAGCGGCGCCGGCGGTGCGTCGCCACCTGGAAGGTCCGCACGAACGTCAGCGTGGGCCGGCGGTACGAGTCGGCGTAGGCGTAGTTCTCGATGGTGAACGGGACGTCGACGCCGGTCTCCGGGAACAGGATGTGCCGCAGGGTGCCCAGGTGCAGGAACGGCGTCGTGAAGGCGGGGCCCCGCCAGACGCGCTCCATGACGCCGGTGCCGACGCAGCCCAGGTCGGTGCCGCCGTCGACGCCGAAGCGGCGCCGCAGTCGCGGATGCAGTCGGTCGAAGTCGGCGCCCAGGGCGCGCTGGAAGACGGAGGTCACAGCTTCTCCAACAGCGACGGGGCCCGGGCGGCGAGACGGTCGGGCGGCCGACGTCGGCAGCGGCGGGCGGCGGGGGTGTGCGGGTGGGGTGGCAGCGCCACCGCGACCACCGAGGCGGCGAGCGCCGCGAGCGCCCCGGCGGGGGCGCCGTCGAGCCACGCGACCAGGGCACCGACGCCCGCGACCGCGAGCGCCCGGAGGGCCACCTCGCGCGCCGCGTTCCCCAGGGCCCGCTCCGGCGGTACGTCCTGCTCCAGCCACAGCCGCAGCCGGTCGAACGACCACGCCGTGGCCCAGCCGAACACCGGGCGGAACGCGAGGTCGGCGAGCCGCCCCCAGGCTCCCCAGCGGGGGGCGTACGTGTAACCCGTCAGGAACCGCACCCCGGCGGGGCCGGGCAGGTAACGCCAGTAGCCCGAGCCCGCCGCGATCAGGGAGCGCGGATCGTCGGAGCCGAAGCGCAGCGCCGAGGTACGCGTGCCGTCCGGCCGGGTCCGCTCGCCGGCGTGCACGCCGTACCCGCCGATCCGGACGGCCGGCAGCACCCGGGTGACGTAGTGGAACCGGGCGGGCGTCGTGCCCGGCACGGGGTCGATGGCGCTGAACCGGACGTCCCAGCGCGGGTGTGTGCCGGGGTCCTGCGTCACCCGCCAGACCCGTTCCATCGGCGCGGCGATGAGCGTCTCGACGTAGACGGCCCGCATCGGCATCCTCCGTTTTGAGCAGTTGCTCAAGACGGAGCGTACCGCGCTTTGAGCGATCGCTCAATGGGCCGGTTTCGAAGTCGAGGACTCCCCGTCGGGCGGGCGGTCAGGCGGAACTGAGGAGGTCCCAGAGGTTGCCGGCGATGTCGCGGAAGACGGCGACCCGGCCGTACGGCTCGGTGCGCGGGGGCTTCACGAACTCGACACCCGCCTCGACCATCCGCCGGTGGGCGGCGTCGAAGTCGTCGACCCGGAGGAAGAAGCCGACCCGGCCGGCGACCTGGTCACCCACTGCCTGCGCCTGCCGGTCACCGTCGGCGCGGGCCAGCAGCAGTCCGGTCTGCGCGCCGGGCGGGCGGACGACGACCCAGCGCTTCGGGCGGCCGTCGTTGGTCAGCGAGGGGGAGTCCTCGACCAGCTCGAAGCCGAGCACGTCGGTGAAGAAGTCGATGGCCGGGTCGTACTCGGCCACGACGACGGTGACCAGATCGATCTGCATGCCCGTGAGGATAGGGGCGGGCCGGGGCCCGACGCGGCGCCGGAACCGGCGTGGGATTCCACGGGGCTCCTCGTCCGACGGGCCGGCGGTGGAGCGGACGCGGCCCGCCGACGGTCACGCCAACAGCGTCGGCAGGTGGCGCTCGACGACCGGCAGCACGTCGGCCACGGCGACCGGGCGGCCCAGCTCGGCGGTGAGCGAGGTGACCCCGGCGTCGCGGATGCCGCAGGGCACGATCCGGTCGAAGTACCCCAGGTCGCAGTCGCAGTTGATGGAGAAGCCGTGCAGGGTCACCCCGCGGGCGACCCGGATGCCGATGGCCGCCACCTTGCGGGCCGGCCCCCGGTCGTCCTCGGGCACCCAGACCCCGCTACGTCCCTCGACCCGGCCGGCGGTCAGCCCGAACTCGGCGCAGACGTCGATCAGCAACTGCTCGGTGCGGCGTACGTAGGCGACCACGTCGACCGGGTCGGGCAGCCGCACGATGGGGTAGCCGACCAGCTGCCCAGGGCCGTGCCAGGTGATCTTGCCGCCCCGGTCCACGTCGACGACCGGGGTGCCGTCCATGGGGCGGTCCCACGGCTCCGTGCGCTTGCCGGCGGTGTAGACGCTCGGGTGCTCCAGCAGCAGCACGGTGTCGCCGCGCTCCCCGGCGACCACCGACTCGTGCAGCCGGCGCTGCTCGTCCCAGGCGGCCAGGTAGTCGAGGACACCGGCGCGGACGGCCGTGAGGCCGGGGGTCGTCGTGGTCACGCCGCCAAGCCTAGCCCCGTACCGGCGGGTCACCTGCGGTGACGCGGCTCACGAGGGGACGGATCGGCCGGGGCGGTTCAGCCCTGCGCGACCCGCCACAGCCACACGTCGTCCACCCGCTCGGGCGGGCCGAGCAGCGCGGTCACCGTACGCCGGATCGCCTCCTCGTCGACCGGCCACTTCGCCCCGTGCACCTCGTCGGCCAGCACGATCGTCTCGATCCGCCAGTGCCGCAGGTCGGCGCGGACCTCCTCGATGCTGCCCTCGGTGACGATCGGTACGGTCCCGGTCCGGCCGGCCTGGTCCACCAGTGCGCTGAACAGGCGCGGCGGCGGGCCGATCCGCCCCCGCCCGTCCGGGCCGCCGGGGCCGAGGAAGAAGCCGGAGGGGATGGCGAACTCGCCCTGCCGGTGCGCCAACGCGTACGCCTGCCAGCGCTGACCGTCGGGGTAGACGTCGAGGGTCAGCGGCACCGGGGTGAGCACCCCGCCGGGAGAGACATGTTCCCGCCACGTCCCGGCGGTGATGAAGCGTGGGATCGGCTCGCGCTCGATGGTCAGCAGCGGGGTCGGCACCAGCGGCAGCAGCGCCAGCACGAATCCCGCCCACCACGCCAGGCGCGTCCGGCGCTGCCGCGGCGGGTCGGCGCGCAGCTGGTCGACGGTGTACGCGAGCAGCACCCCGATCACCGGCGCCACGATCAGCGCCAGCCGGGCGGGCAGGGCGGCGTTCACCACCGGCAGGTTCCCGAGCAGGTCGAACGGCATCGGCAGGTCGACGCGCCGCCCGTCGATCTTGGCCACGGGACCGAACGACAGCACGGTGAAGACGGCGGCGGTCACGCCCAGCGCCCAGAGCGTCGCCCGGCGGCCCGCGTCGGCGTGGCGCCACAGCGTCACGAAGCAGGCGACGGCGAGCAGTGGCAGCCCGATGCCGAAGAACGAGTTCTCCTCGGTCGGGTTGGGCGCCAGCTGGGTGCCCAGTCCCGCCTCCCCGGCGAGCGACCGGCGCGGGTACGCCCCGTACGCGACGACGTCCTCGGAGTGGATGACGGCGTCGAAGCCGGTGCCGTGGAAGCGCTGCGGGCCGGCGAAGTGCAGCCACAGCGGGTACGCCAGCAGGACCCCCGCCACGACGGCGGTCACCCCGAGGCCGCGTAGGAAGGTCGGCAGCGCCGCGCGGGCCTCGGCGCGGTGGGCCGGGTGCAGCGCCCAGACGGCGACGAAGACGCCGAGCGCCAGCGCGGTGAAGAAGAGCCCCTCGGCGGCGATGGAGAAGGCGACGGCCACGAGCAGGCCGAGGATCGCGCCGTCGCGCAGCGCGTGCCGGGAGCGGCGCAGCGCGAAGGTCCGCCAGATCAGCAGCGGCACCAGCCAGCCCGCGGTCCAGTTCAGGTGGGCGTTGGCGTGCGAGACCATGCCGGGGGAGAAGCCGATGAACAGTCCGCCGACGGCGGCGGCGAGCGGGCTGCGGACCAGGTGCCGGGAGAGCAGCCAGTACCAGGCGAGCGCGGTGGCGGCCAGGTTGAGGGTGAGGATCACCAGGAACGTGGCGGGTGGCCCGATCAGGTACGTCAGCGGCGCGAAGACGACCGCGTACACGGTGATCGAGGTGTTGACCGCGAGGTTCACCCCGTCCGGGACGTTGACCAGGTAGGTGAAGAGCGGGTTGTCCCCGTGGGTCACCGCGTGACCGCCGAAGGCCAGCAGCCACTCGAAGAGCGCCTGGTCGCTGGAGTTGACCGTGATGGCGCGGGTGTTCGGGTCCCGCCACAGCCCGCTGGTCACCCAGACGGCGAGCGCCAGCGCGACCAGCGCCACGATCAGGTCGGCCCGCCGATGGCGGACGACGCGGGGCGGCGAGGCCGGCGAAGGCGCCAGGGACGGGGAGGACGGCACGCAGCGGACGTTACCAACCGCACCGGGGCAGGCCGGTCAGGACGCACATCCTTCCGGCCGTGAATGTGTGACCGTGCCCCATGTCACAGCATCGACGTATCGACGTAACCTCGCGGCAATTCGCGGGTGACCCAGTTCACACCCCGTCCCCAGGAGGCCCCGTGCGCCGCTCCCCGTCCCTGCTCGCCCGGCTGACCGGCGTGGTCGCCGGGGTGGTCCTCGCCGCCGCCGCGGTGACCACCGTCGCCGCCCCAGCCCAGGCCGCCACCCTGACCCAGGTCACCAACTTCGGCTCCAACCCCGGCAACCTCGCCATGTACGCGTACCGGCCGGACAACCTGCCGGCGGGCGCCCCGGCCGTCGTGCTGCTGCACGGCTGCACCCAGAACGCGGCCGGCTACTTCGCCAACTCCGGCTGGCAGAAGTTCGCCGACCAGTGGAAGTTCACCCTCATCGTGCCGCAGCAGTCCAGCGCCAACCAGGCGCTGAGCTGCTTCAACTGGTTCGTCGAGCAGGACATCACCCGAGGCTCGGGCGAGGCGCTGTCGATCAAGCAGATGGTGGACCACGCCCGGAACAACTTCGGCACCGACGCCTCCCGGGTCTTCGTCAGCGGCCTCTCCGCCGGTGGCGGGATGAGCGCGGTCATGCTCGCCACCTACCCGGACGTCTTCGCCGCCGGCTCGGTCATCGCCGGCCTGCCGTACCGCTGCTCGCCGCCCGCCTCCACCAGCACCTGCCAGTACAGCGGGGTGAACAAGACCCCGCAGGAGTGGGGCAACCTGGTCCGGGCCGCGTACCCGGGACACACCGGCCCGCGTCCCCGGGTCGCCGTCTGGCACGGCACGTCGGACACCACCGTCGTGCCGGCCAACGCCACCGAGCTGCGCGACCAGTGGACCAACGTCCGGGGCGTGTCGCAGACCCCCACCAGCACCGCGTCGCTGCCCGCCAACACGGCCCTCGAGGTGTACGGCAACGACGACGTACGCGTCTACCGGGTCTCCGGCATGGGCCACGGCACCCCGGTCGACCCGGGCTCGGGGGCGGAGCAGTGCGGCACCGCCGGCGCCTACCTGCTGGACACCATCTGCTCGGCGTACCACGACGCGGTCTTCTTCGGCCTGAACGGCGCGACGCCCCCCAGCCCCACCCCGACGGCGAGCCCGACCGTGAGCCCCACGGCGAGCCCCACCGCCAGCCCGACCGCCTCCCCGACGGCCAGCCCGACCACGGCCCCTACCTGCGTGACGGCCAGCAACTACGCCCACGTCGTCGCGGGCCGTGCGTACCACTCCGGCGGCTACGCCTACGCCAACGGCTCGAACGAGCGGATGGGCCTCTACAACACCTTCTACACCAGCACCCTCAAGCAGACCGCCCCCAACCACTGGGTGATCGGCTGCTGACCACCCCGCTCCCGCTCCGCCCGGTCCCTCTCCCGACGCGTTGATCATGAAGTTGTTGTCGTCCCGCGTGGCGTGTCATGACAACAACTTCATGATCAACCGGGGTCGGGCAGGCGGGGTGGGGGGTCAGGGGGTGGTCAGGGCGGCTTGCAGGGCCGTGGACAGGGTGGGGTGGCGGTAGGTGAATCCGGCCTTGGTGAGCACCGCGGGGAGGACGCGGGTGCTGGTCAGCGCCTCGTGGGCGAAGCCGCCGAGCGCCACCTTCAGCGCCAGCGCCGGGATCGGGATGATCGCCGGCCGGTGCAGCTGCCGGGCCAGCTCGCGGGTGAACTCGGCGTTGGTCACCGGGGCCGGTCCCACCAGGTTGACCGGCCCCGCGACGTCGTCGCGGTCCAGCAGGAACCGGACGGCGTCCAGCCAGTCCGCCATGGAGATCCACGGCAGCCATTGCCGGCCGCTGCCGAGCCGGCCGGCGATCCCCAGCTTGAACGGCAGGAGCTGCGGCTTCAGCAGGCCGCCGTCGCGGTGCAGCGGCAGCCCGGTGCGCATCCGCACGACGCGTACGCCCGCGTCCTCGGCCGGTCGGGTCGCGGCCTCCCAGACCCGGCACACGTCGGCCAGGAAGCCCTCGCCCGCCGGGGCGTCCTCCTCGACGGTCCGGTCGCCGGTGTTGCCGTACCAGCCGACCGCCGAGGAATTCAGCAGGGTCCGGGGCCGGTCGCCCTGCGTCAGGCCGGCGATGGTGATCGCCAGCGTGGTGGTGGTGTCGACCCGGCTGGAGCGGATCAGCTGTCGGTACCCGTCGTTCCACCGCTTGTCGCCCACACCCGCGCCGGCCAGGTTGACCACCGCGTCCGCCTCGGCCACCACGGCCGGGTCGAGCTGCGCGGCGGCCGGGTTCCACTGCCGCTCGTCGGGGGTACGCGGCGGCCGGCGCACCAGCCGGGTGACCTGGTGTCCGTCCGCCGTGAGCCGGTCGATCAGCCGGGTGCCGAGGAAGCCGGACGCGCCGGCCATGAGGATCCGCATACCCACATCATCAGGTACGGGCAGCCACCCGTCCTGCGGCCGGTCACCTGCGCTCCTGCGGTCGGGGGCGGCGACGGTCGGATCCGGTCACCTGCACTCCCCGGCCGCGGGGGGGGGGCGGCCGGGTCGCCGGCGCCCCCCCCCCCCGGACCCCCCGGGGGGCGCCACCGGGGACAGCCGCCGGCGCGCCGCCCCGAGTTGTTGGTGCCCGAGTGGAGGGCCAGGGTGGGCCGG
>NZ_JBICTM010000003.1:354871-572364 GCF_043197615.1 Micromonospora sp. NPDC049048
GCGGGGGGGGCCCCCCCGGCGCCGGGGGGGGGGGGGGGGGGGCGGGGGGCCCGCGCCCCCCCCCCCCCCCGGGCGGGGGGGGGGGGCCGGGCGGGCCCGCCCCCCCCCCCACGCCCGGAACCCCGGGGCGGTCGACAGCTGGATCAGCAGCCGGCGAGCCGCACGTAGTTCTTCGTCCCGTAGTAGAGGGCCAGGTTGCCGCTGAAGCGCACCTTGATGTCGGCGCCGTTGAGGCGCTGCTCGTAGTGCAGGTGCGAGCCGGTGGAGCCGCCGCTGGTGCCCACGTACCCGATGGTCGTGCCGTAGCCGACGGTTTGGCCGACCGAGACGTTGAACCCGCTGAGGTGGGCGTAGTAGGTGGTGTACCCGTTGCCGTGGTTGATCCGTACGTACCGGCCGTAGCTGGTGTCACCGAGGTTGGTGACCCGGTCCACCGTGCCCGGGGCGCTGGCCTTGACCGGGTCGCCGTGGTCGTTGGCCCGGTTGAAGTCGATCGCGTACTGCGGGCTGTGGTCGCTGCGGGTCTGACCGGACCACGTCTGGTTGCACGGGAACGGCACCCGGAACGACGGTGCGGCGGCGGCGGGCGACGCCGGAACCAGGAACGCGGCGGTCGCCAGCACGGCGATGCTGAGGGAACTCGTCAGGCGGGAAAGCATCCTAACCTCCACGGTCATAACCTTCGATCTTTCGTCGGATGATGTCAGAAGGTTTCGATGACCGGAAGGTCGGAACTGATTCATAGGGGTCACTGGCTGGCAACCGGAGTTCCATGCTCCGCTGCCCTGCTGCTCACTGCTGCTGTCCATGCCGAACATCGAGACGCCGCATCAGGGGCAGTTCCTGATCGTTGGCAGCTGAACGACTCGACCCGCCGGGGTGGCCGTTGCTGAGCTGCCAACGATCGTGGGTAGGCAGGCAGAGCGATCGCCGTGTGCGGCGTCGAGGGGGCCTCGTGCGGGTTCGCCAGGAGAGCCGGAGCGGCCGTCCTGGTCGTCGTTCCGTGCGCTGCTCAGGCGGCGAGGCGGGCCAGTACCGGCGTGAGCGGGTCGAGCGCGTCCTTGCGTACGACGAAGTGGGTGACGCCCCAGCGGCGCCGGTGCGCGGCGACCGCCGCGACGATCTCGTCCTCGGTGCCGACGAGCACGAACGGTGTCGCGAGCAGCTCCGGCACGGTCAGCCCGACGTCGGCCGCCGTGGACGCGGCGGCGGCCTCGGCGTCGTCGGTGACGGCGACGTGCTGCACGAGCGCCTCCAGCACCGGCGGCTCGGCCCGCCCGGCCGCCCCGGCCGCGACGCAGTCGAGCTGCTGCTCGATGTCGGCCTCGCGCCAGCGCACCGTGTGCGCGTGGCCGTCGGGCAGAGTACGGCCGAGCCCGGACAGCCCGACGACGTCGGCGTGCGCGCCGGCCCAGCGCAGCATGGTGGAGTTAGCCGTGCCGAGGGTGAACGGGATCCGCCGCTGCACCGGTCGGGGGGTCTCCAGCCGTGCGGCCCGCATGACCAGGTCGGGGGAGTCGACGGTGACCTCCTCGCCGTCGAGCAGGGCGCGGACGGCCTCGGCGACGGCCAGGCAGCGACGCACCCGCCCGGCGACGTCGGGGCGCTCCCGCCCGATCGCGCGCCACTCGGCCGGGGTGTGGCCGGCGCCGAGGCCGAACCTGGCCCGCCCGCCGGAGAGCAGGTCGAGGGAGGCCACGTCCGAGGCGAGCAGCATCGGTTCGCGGACCCCGGCGTTGGAGACGTACGAGCCCAGGCCGATCCGCTCGGTCACCGCCGCGGCGGCGGCCAGCGAGACGAAGGGGGACGCCGCCGAACCCGGATGGTCGGCGGTGAACAGGGTGTCGAAGCCGGCCGCCTCGGCCCGCCGGGCCAGGTCCAGCCAGCCCGGGCCGTCGGACGGGACCGCCTGGAGGGAGAAGATCGCCATGCGCCCACCCTGCCCGGGCGCTGCCTACCGGCCAAGCCCGACGACCGCGATTCTGCTACCGGCAGACCCCGGGCCGGGTCGAACGCCGAGTCGACCCCCGTGGTGCCGCCGGCGCTCTCGCCCGGGTGCGGGTCAGCGGACCGGTCCAGGGTCACGGTCGAGCGGCGGGAGCGGAACCCCGAGGAGGCCCTCGGGGCTGCCCTCGGTCAGCCCGTTGAGCGCGCGCACGAGCTTCTTCTCCTCATAGACGAAGTGCGTCTCGAGCAGGGCGGCGAGAGTGTCCAGTTCGGCCCGCATCTCGTCGGGCGGCGCGGCCCCACCGACCAGTTCCTCGACCCGGCGCAGGGCCTCGGCCACGATGTGGTGGTCGGCCTCCAGCTCGCGCAGCACCGGGGCCAGCTCAGGCATCCGCTCGCCCAGCACCCGGAACGCCCCGGCGTCCTCGCCGGTGTGGTGCCGGGTCAGTGCCGCGCAGAAGGCCAGGCAGTGGGCTCGCAGGTCCCTCGGCCGTACGCCTGGGTCACCCACCCCCTCGCGCAGGCGGGCCAACTCCTCGCGGAGCCAGAGGTGGATCTCGACCAGGTGGTTGCCGAGGGCCCGCAGGCGCTCGTGCGGCGTGATGGGGGGCATGTGTGTCCCATGCTGTCCCGCGCCTCCATGCCCTCGGCGGTCTGCTTGCCGGGTGCACCGCGACGCTGCGCCCACCCTACGACAGCAGGCGCGGCGACACGTGCCCGGTCAGGGCCGCCGGACCGGCCGGACGGAGACCAGCTCCTCCAGCCCGACGAAGTCGGCCGGGTTGGTGGTGTAGAGCGACAGCCCGTTCGCGTACGCGATGGAGGCGATCATCAGGTCTGCCAGCCGGCGGCGGGTGGTGCGGCCCGTGGCCAGGACCGCACTGGTGACCAGGCCGAAGGCCCGCGCGGCCTCGGCGTCGAAGGGCAGCGGCTCGAACACGGCCTCGGCATGCTGGAGGACGCTGGTCCGCCGGGCCCGCTCGGCGCGGTCGTCGGTGTGGTGCGGGCCGGCGGAGAGCTCCGCGAGCGTTACGGCGCTGATCACCATCTGCTCGGGCAGGTCCTCCGGGCCGAGGGCGCCGAGGTGGATCACGACGTTCGTGTCGATCAGGCCACGGACCGGCGCCTCACCACTCACGGCTGAACGGGTCCTGCTCGACCGACGAATCGATGTCCGCGCGGAACCTCTCGTCGTCGAGTACGGGGGCCGTCGCGAAGGCGGCGAGCACCTCCGCCCGGGGGACGAACGTGCGCCGGCGCAGCGGGATGAGCTTTCCGACGGGGGTGCCGTTGCGCGTGATGACGAAGGACTCGCCGGACTCGACGTGCCGCATGATCGCGCCCGAGTCGTTGCGCAGCTCCCGCTGCGTTATCTCCCGATGAGCGTGCTCTGCCACGACACGATCCTAATCCAGGGTGCTACGGAGTGCTACGGCCCTGCGGGAGGGGGTGTGCTCCGGGCCCGAGTGTCAGGTCGAGGGCTCGTCCGGGGTGGGCTCGCGCCAGCGGGCGCGCCAGGCGGCCTCGTGCGCCTCGTGGCTGGTCTTCTCCTCGAAGACCAGCTCGCGCAGGGCACGCCGGGAGTCCGCCATGACCACCGCCTCGACGGCCACCAGCCCGACGCAGATCGCGGTGAGCAGGGCGAGGGCGGCCAAGCCCGGCAACCGCTGGCCGACGGGGATGGCGGCGGCGAGCACGAGCACCGTGCCGACCCGCGTCCAGGAGACGGTGCGCAGGGTACGGGCCTGGAACAGCATGTTGGCGCACAGGTAGCAGATCACTCCGCCGAACAGCAGCAGGACGCCGGGGCCACGCGTCGGGTCCCCGATCGGCGTCTCCGGCTCCGCGACCTGGTGCACGATCTCCTCCGCACCCAGGGCGAACAGGATGACTCCGGCGATCATCGGCAGGTGGAAGTAGGCGTACGCGTCCCGGGCCATCGCGACCCGGGGCCGGCCCTGGGCCGCGTGCAGGGCGATCCGGGCGGCCGGTGCGATCACGTCGTAGTGCGCCCACCACAGCGCGGCCGTGAAGAAGATGCCGAGCACCGCCGCGGCGACCGCCGGCCACGTCGGGGGCTGACCGAGCAGGTTGCTGCCGACGCCGACGGAGATGACCGACTCGCCCAGGGCGATGATCAGGATGAGGTCGTACCGCTCGGTCCAGTGCTCGGCGGAGGTCACCGTCCAGCCCCAGGCGCCGGCGACCAGACCTCCGCCGTACTGGAGCAGCACGACGCCGACCCAGAGCCCGTTGCGCAGCATCCCGGCCCGCTCCGTGTCCTCGATCTGCGGCGGGATCAGCGCGGCGGCCATGAGCAGCAGGGTGCTGACCGCCATCTCCGGGGAGTACTTGAGCAGCAGCCGGCGTTCGCCGGGCTTCTCCCGCGCGATGTGCCAGTACAGCGACAGGTGCACGCCCCGGATCACCAGGTAGCTGAGCGCGACCACCACCGGGCCGGCGGCCACGTCCTTCGTGTCGCTGAACGCCTGGGGGAGGGACAGCGCGAAGCTGAACAGCGCGGCCATGCCGAGGACCATCAGCACCGGGACGAAGCCCTCGCCGAGTCGTACCCGGGTGGCGACCACGCAGTGCACCACCCAGCACCACCAGAGCACGGCGAGCACGAGCATGGCGTGCGCGATCTGCCAACCGGAGATGTGGGCGGCGGTGGTCCTGGTGATGATGAAGAACGAGAAGACGAAGACCAGGTCGAAGAACACCTCGAACCGGTCGACCCGGGCGCCGGGGGCGATCGAGACGGCCGGTCCCAGCCGCTCGCTCCACCGGATGCCACCCACCCCGTCACTCTGGCAGCGCCCTGTCCTCACCGGGACCGAATCGCACCAGTCCGGCGGCCGGACGACGCTCCGGGAAGCTCGGCGCGACGGCGCGACGGCGCGACGGCGCGATGGCGGGACGGCGGGACGGCGCGATGGCGGGTCGGCGGGGGCGGCAGGTCGGCAACCGCCGTGGCTCGGGCGGCGGAACGGCGAAGGGCGCCCCGGTCGGTGACCGGGGCGCCCTTCGCCGTCGTGCGGGAACTACAGGCCGAGCTCGGCCTCGAAGTTGCCGGCCTCCAGGCGCTCCTTGACCGCGACCAGGAAGCGGGCGGCGTCCGCGCCGTCGATCAGCCGGTGGTCGTACGACATGGCCAGGTAGACCATCGACCGGACGGCGATGACCTCGCCCAGCTCCGGGTCGTTGACCACGACCGGACGCTTGACCACGGCACCCGTGCCGAGCATCGCCGACTGCGGCGACGGCACGATCGGGGTGTCGAAGAGGGCGCCGCGGCTGCCGGTGTTGGTCAGCGTGAAGGTCGCCCCGGCGATCTCGTCCGGGCTGATCTTGTTGGTGCGGGTGCGCTCGGCCAGGTCGGCGATCCGCTTGGCGATGCCGCCCAGGTTGAGGTCGCCCGCGCCGTGGATCACCGGCACCATCAGGCCCCGCTCGGTGTCCACGGCGATGCCGAGGTTCTCCGAGTCCGGGTAGGTGATCGTGCCGGCGTCGAGGTCCATGCTGCCGTTGACGATCGGGTACGCCTGGAGCGCCTCGACCGCCGCGAGGGCGAAGAACGGCAGGAACGACAGCTTCACGCCGTGCCGCTGCTGGAACGACTCCTTGGCCTGCGCCCGCAGCTTGGCGACCTTGGTGACGTCCACCTCGACCACGGTGGTGAGCTGCGCCATCTCGTGCAGCGACTGCTGCATCCGCTTGGCGATCGTCGCCCGGATCCGGGGGAGCTTCTCGGTCGTGCCGCGCTTGGCGCTCGGCTGCGGCTTGGCGGCCGGCTTGGCCGGGGCCGCCGCCGCGGCGGGCTGCTGCGCCGGGGCCGGCGCGGCCTTGGCGGCCTTGGCCTTCTCCGCCGCCTCCAGCACGTCCTGCTTGCGGATCCGGCCACCGACGCCGGTGCCGTTGACCGAGGAGAGGTCGACGCCGTGCTCGCTGGCCAGCTTGCGCACCAGCGGGGTCACGTAGCCGGCGGCCTCCTCGCCGCCACCCTGCGCGGGCGCCGACGGGCGCTGCGCGGCCGGGGCCGACGGGACGGCCTTCTGCTCGGCCTGCGCGGGCTGCGCCGAGGTCTCGGCCTCCGCCGACGGCTCGTTGTACGACAGGCCCGGGGTCGGCTCCTCCGCCTTGGGCTCGGGCTTGGCCTCCGCCTTCGGCTCCGGCTTGGGCTCGGGCTTGGCTTCCGCCTTGGGCTCGGGCTTCGGCTCGGCCTTGGGCTCCGGCTTCGCCTGCGCTCCGGCGGCACCGATCACGGCCAGGTCGGCGCCGACGGCGGCCGTCTCGTCCTCGGCGACCTTGATCTCCAGGACCGTGCCGGCCACCGGCGACGGGATCTCGGTGTCGACCTTGTCGGTGGAGACCTCCAGCAGCGGCTCGTCCACCTCGACGGTCTCGCCGACCTGCTTGAGCCAGCGGGTGACCGTACCCTCGGTGACGCTCTCGCCCAGGGCCGGCATCTTGACCGGAGTGCCCTCGCCCGACGGCGCCTGCGCGGCCTGCGCCGGCGGCTCCTCGACGGCCGGCTGCTCCGCCTCGGCCTGCGGCTCCTCGGCTGCCTCCTCGGCCTCCTCGGCCGGCTCCTCCTGCTGCCCGGCGGACTCGCCGCCGCCGGTGGACTCGCCCTCGCCCGCGATCACGGCCAGCTCGCTGCCGACCTCGGCGGTCTCGTCCTCGCCGACCACGATCCGGCTCAGCACACCCGCCGCCGGGGACGGGATCTCGGTGTCGACCTTGTCGGTCGACACCTCGAGCAGGGGCTCGTCGACCTCGACGGTGTCGCCCTCCTGCTTGAGCCAGCGCGTGACGGTGCCCTCGGTGACGCTCTCGCCGAGCCGGGGCATGGTGACCGATACCGGCATCTTCTAAGACTCCTTCATTCCCCTGGTGGGATCATCGCCCGTCGCCGGACGCCGCGGTTGTCGTGATCAGGCGTGTGCGTGCAGCGGCTTGCCGGCGAGCGCCAGGTGCGCCTCGCCCAGGGCCTCGTTCTGCGTCGGGTGGGCGTGCACGAGCTGCGCCACCTCGGCCGGGTACGCCTCCCAGTTGTAGATGAGCTGCGCCTCGCCGACCATCTCGCCGACCCGGGCGCCGACCATGTGCACACCGACCACGGGGCCGTCCTCCACCCGGACGAGCTTGACGAAGCCGGCCGTCTTGAGGATCTGGCTCTTGCCGTTGCCGCCCAGGTTGTAGTTGTAGGTCTTGACCTTGTCGGCGCCGTACTGCTCCTTGGCCTTCGCCTCGGTCAGGCCGACCGACGCCAGCTCCGGGTCGCAGTAGGTGACCCGCGGGATGCCGGCCTCGTCGATGACGGCCGGGTTCTGGCCGGCGATCTCCTCGGCGACGAAGATGCCCTGCTGGAAGCCACGATGGGCGAGCTGGAGGCCGGGGACGATGTCGCCGACGGCGTAGACGTTCGGCACGCTGGTGCGCAGCCGCTCGTCGGTCAGCACGTAGCCGCGGTCCATCTTGACGCCCTGCTCCTCGTAGCCGAGGTCGGCGGTGTTCGGGCCGCGCCCGACGGCGACCAGCAGCAGCTCCGCCTCGACGGTGTCACCGCCGGCGATGGTGACCTTGACGCCCTTGTCGGTCTTCTCGACCTTCTCGAACGGCTTGCCGACCTTGAAGTTGATCTTCCGCTTGCGGAACGCCCGCTCCAGCGCCTTCGAGGACTCCTCGTCCTCGGCCGCGACCAGCCGGGGGAGCGCCTCGATGATCGTGACGTCCACCCCGAAGGACTTCCACACGCTGGCGAACTCGACGCCGATCACGCCGCCGCCGAGCACGATCGCCGAGGCCGGGACCCGGTCGAGGGTGAGCGCGTGGTCGCTGGTGATGACCCGCTCGCCGTCGACCTCCAGGCCGGGCAGGCTCTTGGCGTACGACCCGGAGGCCAGCACGACGTTGCGGCCGGTGTAGCGCTTGCCGTCGACCTCGACGACGTTCTTGCCCACCAGCTTGCCGTGCCCCTCGACGATGGTGATCGCCTTGTTGCCCTTCAGCATGCCCTGGAGGCCCTTGTAGAGCCGGGAGATCACGCCGTCCTTGTACGAGTTGACCCCCGCCATGTCGATGCCGACCAGCTCGGTCTTCACGCCGAACTGCTCCGACTCGCGGGTCTGGTCGGCGATCTCGGCCGCGTGCAGCAGCGCCTTGGTCGGGATGCAGCCGTTGTGCAGACAGGTGCCGCCGAGCTTGCCCTTCTCGACCAGCGCGACCTTCAGGCCCAGCTGGACGGCGCGCAGGGCGGTCGCGTAGCCGCCGCTGCCACCTCCGAGGATGACGATGTCGAAGGTTGCGTCGTTCGGCTCGCTCACGTCCAACTCCCAGGTCGCGTCACTGCTTCGGGGGGTCATGGCGGGGTAAGACGGGCACACCCCACCTCGGTCATCTTGTCACCACCGCCCGCCGCCCGCGTACCGAGGTGCCCAACGACACGTCCGTGGCACGTACCCTTGGCACTGGCTCGCATGACGGACCGGAGGGGGAGACGCTCGGTGGGACTGTTCCGGCGACGAAAGAAGACGCGGGCGGTCAGCCTGGACCGGGCCGCCGACCGCGCCGACCTGGAGCACCTGGAGGGCTTCGTCCGCAGCCGGCGCGGGGTCGAGGCGTACATCGAGCCACGCACCACCGTCACCGAGACCACCGTCATGCTGATCGCCGACGACGGGGAGTGGACCCGCCGGCGCATCGACGGCCCCGACGGCGCGCGCCGCTTCGCGTACCGGATGGGCATCCCGGTCTACGACGTGCGGCTGATGGGCTACCCGCAGCGGATGCGCGACTTCAACGAGCGCCGCAAGCGCCGCCCCGAGCTGTTCTGACCCCCGCCTCCGGCAGACGCGGGGAGGGCCCCTCACCTGACGCGTCGCGTCGGTGAAGGGCCCTTTCCGCACCCGTCAGCCGTTGGCGGCGACGTCCTCCACGAGGTGGACCAGCGTGCGCACCGGCACGCCCGTGCCGCCCTTGGTCCAGTAGCCGGTCGGCTCGCCCGAGTGGTAGCTCGGTCCGGCGATGTCGATGTGCGCCCAGGCGACGTCGGAGCTGACGAACTCCCGCAGGAACACCCCGCCCTGGAGCATGTGCCCGGCCCGGTCCATGCCGGCGTTGACCTGGGAGATGTCCGCCACGTCGGAATCCATGCCCTTGCGTACGTCGTCCGGCAGCGGCATCGGCCAGGCCGGCTCGCCGACCGCGTCGCCGGCGTCCCGGACCCGCTCGCACAGCTCGGGGGTGCCCATCACGCCGGCGATCCGCTTGCCCAGCGCGACGACCTGCCCGCCCGTCAGGGTGGAGGTCTCGAAGAGGTAGTCGCAGCCGTCCTCGCAGGCCCGCGCCATGGCGTCGGCCAGGATCATCCGGCCCTCGGCGTCGGTGTTGAGCACCTCCACCTTCTTGCCGTTGTACATGCTGATCACGTCACCCGGCCGGTACGACCGCCCGGACGGCATGTTCTCCGCCATCGGCAGGTACGCCGTCACGGCCACCGACGGCTTGAGCGCGGCGATCGCCAGCATGGTCGCGGCCACCGCGGCGGCGCCACCCATGTCGGACTTCATCTCCCACATGCCCTGCGCCGGCTTGATCGAGATGCCGCCGGTGTCGAAGGTGATGCCCTTGCCGACCAGCGCCACCCGCTTGCCGTTGCCGCCGCCGGCCGGGGTGTAGCTCAGCTTGACCAGCCGCGGCGGGGCCTCGGAGCCCTGTCCGACGGCGACGATGCCGCCGTACCCGCCCTCGGCCAGGGCCGCCTCGTCGAGCACCTCGACGGTCAGGCCGGCCTCCCGGGCGGCGTCGGCCACCGAGTCGGCGAACGACGGCGGGCGCAGCTCGTTCGGGGCGGTGTTGACCCAGTCGCGGCTGCGCCGCACCGCGCCGCCGACCACCTGGGCGCGGGCGATCTCGGCCTGGGCGCCGGCGTCGGCGGCGTCCGGCACGGCGATGAGCACCTCGGCGACCGGCTCGCGCCGGGCCGGCTGGGGCCGGGTCTTGTAGCCGGCGAAGCGGTAGCCGCCGAGCAGGGCGCCCTCCGCGACCGCGCGCAGCGCCGCCGGCGCGTCGGCGTCGTCCGGCAGCGGCAGCGCGAGCGCCACCCGCGGCGCGCCCGCGAGCGCCCGTACGGCCGCGCCGGCGGCCCGGCGCAGGGTCTCCGGGGCCGGGGCGGCACCCGTCGGCTCCGGGCCGAGCCCGACGGCGGCGACCACCGGGGCGGTCACGGTGCCCAGCGTGGCCAGCTTGATCACCTCGCCGGGGCCACCGGTCGCGCCGAGCAGTGCCAGCGTCTCGGTCAGCCTGCCGTCGAAGGCGGCGGCGATGCTCTCCGCTCCGCTGGCCAGCAGCAGGGTCCCGGCCAGGCCGCTGGTGGCGGCCTGCTCTCCGGTCTGGCTGTGCACGCCGATCACGATCGCGTCGACGGCTAGCTCGGCGGGGTCGGTGTCGACCAGGCTCAGGGTGGTGCTGGGCGATGTCACTGAAGCTACTCCGGGCGGGCCGGGCCGGTCGCGTCGTCGCGTACCGGCGATGGAGGTCTCCGGCGGAACGTACCCGCCGGAGGTCGGGGCTGTCCCGCCGACGGCTCCGACGGGTCCCGCCGATGCTAACCAGCCGTCCAGCTCCCGGTAAGTTCCCACCCATGACCGACGTGACCTCCGACGCCGCCGCGACCCGGCTGCGCCGTTCTCCGCTGCACGAGCGGCACACCGCTCGCGGCGCCAAGTTCGCCCCGTTCGGTGGCTGGGAGATGCCGCTGGAGTACGCCGGGGGCGGGGTGCTGAAGGAGCACACCGCGGTGCGGACCGGGGTGGGCGTCTTCGACGTCTCGCACCTGGGCAAGGCGCGGGTCACGGGGGCGGGCGCGGCGGAGTTCGTCAACGCCTGCCTCAGCAACGACCTGGGCCGCATCGGGCCGGGCCGGGCGCAGTACACCCTCTGCTGCGACGACGCCACCGGCGGCGTGGTGGACGACATCATCGCGTACCTGCACGACGACGAGCACGTCTTCCTCATCCCGAACGCCGCGAACACCGCCGAGGTGGTGCGCCGGCTGCGCGCCGCCGCGCCGCCGTCGGTCACGGTCACCGACGAGCACGAGGCGTACGCCGTCCTCGCCGTGCAGGGGCCGCGCTCGGCCGAGCTGCTCGACGCGCTGGGCCTGCCGACCGACCACGACTACATGAGCTTCTCCACGGCGACGCTCGACGGGGTCGAGCTGACGGTGTGCCGCACCGGCTACACCGGGGAGCTCGGCTACGAGCTGGTGGTGCCGGCGGCCGACGCGGTCGCGGTGTGGGACGCGCTCTTCGCGGCGGATCCCGAGCTGCGCGCCTGCGGGCTGGCCGCCCGGGACACCCTGCGCACCGAGATGGGGTACCCGTTGCACGGCCAGGACCTGTCGCCGGAGATCACCCCGGTGCAGGCCCGCTCCGGCTGGGCGGTGGGCTGGGACAAGCCGGCCTTCTGGGGCCGCGACGCGCTGCTCGCGGAGAAGGCCGCCGGCCCGAGGCGTACGCTGCGCGGCCTGGAGGCGGTCGACCGGGCGATCCCGCGCCCCGGCATGACGGTGTACGTCGGCGACGCGCAGGTCGGCACGATCACCAGCGGCACGTTCTCGCCCACGAAGAAGCAGGGCGTCGCCCTCGCGCTGCTCGACACCGGGGCGAAGCTGGCCGACGGCGACCTGGTCGAGGTGGACATCCGCGGCCGCCGCGCCCAGATGCGCGTGACCCGCCCCCCGTTCGTGACCCCCTCGGTCCGCTGACCCACCCACCCCACCGCACCGCCGCCCCACCCTCCGCCTCGCCCTGTTGATCATGAAGTTGTTGTCGCCCGGATCGGCGTGTCCCGGCAACAACTTCATGATCAACGCGACGGTGCGGGCGGGGAGGGCGGGAGTGGGTGGGAGTGGGAGGTGGGGAGGGAGGGTCAGAGTGGGGGGTGGGGGCGTTCGCCGGCGTCCAGGACGGCCTGGGTCCAGCCGCCCTCGATGACGCCGGTGCCGTCCAGCACGGCCCAGTCGACCACGTCGGCGGCCTCCACCACGACCGGGGAGCCGATGCGCACGGTCGGGTCGGTGTCGGCGTCACTGGCGCTGGCCGCCTCGATCCGCTCCGGGTCGTCCCACGAGGTCACCCCCGCCCAGACGAGTTCCGGGCCGTCGTCGCCGGGCAGGCCGTACTTGACCACGAGCTGCGTCTCCGGCGGGAGCTGGCCGGCGCGGAACCGGGCCCGGATGTCGCCCAGCCCGGCCCGGGCGGTGGCGACCGCCCGGCTCATCGCGTCGCCCGGCCGGGCATAGCGCACGTCCGGCTGGATGCCGGTGAAGAGGGTGGCGCAGGCGGTGGCGAAGTAGCGGCCGTCCGGTCCGGCGTACCCGGCGGGCGGGCGCAGGCTGAGGAACGAGTCGGCGTCGGGATCGGTGGCCGGGTCCAGCTCCAGCCGCAGCAGCACCGGCGCCGTCGCACCGTGCTGCTCCGGATTGCCGTACGCCACCGCGATGTCGTGTCCGGTCACGGTGGCCAGCACCGGCAGCTGCACGAACGCGGGCACCTCCTCACCGGAGAGCCCGTCGGTCCAGTCCCGCAGCAGCCGCCGCGCGGCACCGGTCATCACCGCGCCCCAGGCCCGGGTCAGGTGGTCCGGTACGCCCTGGGTCTGCAACTCCAGCAGCCCGAAGCGGCGCAGCCCCTTCGTGGTGAACCAGAGTCCCTCGGCGTCGGACGAGTAGGGCACCAGCACCCAGTCGACCAGCCGGATCCGCCCCTGGGCGTCGGGCAGCGAGCGCAGCGCCGTCGCCGGGTCGAGGAACTGGAGGCCGAAGACGTCCACCACGTCGCCCTCGACGGTCTCGGCGACGGCGGCGGCCACGGCACGGGCCGCCCACTCGTGGGCCGGCGGCCAACCGGGTCGGTACTCGGCCTGCACCACGACCAGGTGGCTCGCGGCGGCCAGCCGGGCCAGTTGCGCCTCGGTGGCGCCGAAGGCGGTGAGCAGGTCCGGCGGCAGCTCGGGGAACTCGGCGATCGGCCGGGTGTCCACGCTCATCAGCGGGCTCTCGAGCATCTGCCGCGCCAGCCCGTGCACGGGCTCGGCCAGGCGGCCGGTCAGCTGCGCCACGGCGGACTTCGTGCTCACCTTCGGCAGCCCCGTCATGGGCACCAGGTAGGTCGCGCTCAGCGATTCCGGAACCGGTACGGGCAGGAAGTCGTCCGTGATGAGCATGTCGTCCCCCGGTCGGCGGGTGCTGTCGTGGGAGAACGCTACCCGCCGGGGTGTGCCCCGCTCAGCCGGACAGCACCACTCCCAGGTAGACCAGCGTGGTGACGACCTCCACGGTCGCGCCGAGCACGTCGCCGGTGACGCCGCCGAGCCGGCGTACCACGTGTCGCAGCAGCCCCACGGCGACGGCGAGGGCGACGGCGACGGCCAGCGGCCCCTGCCACGGGCGGCCCGGCACGGCCGCGAGCGCCGGCAGCGCGACGGCCACCGCCCCGGCGGCCAGGGCGACCGGCCCGACGGTGCCCGCGACCAGCGCGCCGAGCCCCTCCGGGCGGGCGGCCGGCACCCCGCGCCGGCAGGCCACCGCCACGCCGAGCCGCCCGGCGGCGGTCGCCGTCACCACGGCCGCGAGCGCCGCCGGCCACGACCGCCCCGCCAGCTCCGCGAGGGCCGCCGTCTGCACCAGGAGTACGACCACCAGCGCGACCACCCCGAACGGGCCCACGTCCGGCTTCTTCATGATCTCCAGCGCGGCCGTTCCCCGCCGGTACGACCCCAGCGCGTCCACGGTGTCGGCCAGCCCGTCCAGGTGCAGCCCCCGGGTGAGCAGCGCCCCGGCCCCGACGGTCACCGCCGCCGCGACCAGCGGGGGCGCGAGCGCACCCGGGAGCAGCAGGACCCCGCCGAGGACGACGCCGAGCAGCGCGCCGACGGCGGGGGCGAGCGCCATCGCCGTACCCGCCACCGAGCGGTCGATGCGACCGGCGCGTACCGGCAGGGTGGTGAAGGTGGTCAGCGCCAGCCGCGCCCCGTCGGCGAACCGCGACTCAGCCGGCACGCCGGCCGGACGGATCCACCGCCTCCGTCTCCGGCCCGGTGCTGACCGGTCCCGGCCCGGCCGGCTCGGGCTCCCGGAAGTCGGGCTCGTCCGGGCCGGGTCCGGCCGGCTCCCGGAAGTCGGGCCCGTCGGTGCTGGTCGGTCCGGGGCCGGCCGGTTCCGGTTCGTGGAAGTCGGGCTCGTCGGTGTCCGGCCCGGCGTCCCCGCCGCCGCCCAGCGACGGGTGCGCCGGCAGCGCGGCGGCCAGCGCCAGCACCGAGCGCAGCAGCGGCAGCGCCGCCAGCGCGTTGGCGCCCTCGCCCAGGTCGAGCCGCAGGTCGAACAGCGGCGTCAGGCCGAGCACATCGGCGGCGAGCCGCACGGCGGGGTGCCCGCCGTGGTCGGCCAGCAGGCACCAGTGTCGGGCCTGCCCGGCGAGGTCGCGGCTGACCAGGGCGGCGGCCACCCCGACCGGCCCGTCGAGCATGACCGGCAGCCGGCGGGCGGTGGCGCCGAGCAGCACACCGGTGGCCACGGCGACGTCCCCGCCGCCCAGCTCCGCCAGCACGTCCTTGGCGCTGCGCGGCGAGAGCCGGGTCCGGTGCAGGGCGTCCCGCACCGCCGCGCACCGCCTCATCCAGGCCGCGTCGTCGATCTCACCCGAGTCGGTGACCACCCGCCGGAGCACCGCCGGCGCCTCGGCGCCCGCCGTCGCCACCAGCACCGCCGCCGCGGCGGCCTCGGTGCCGGCACCACACGCCCCGAGCACCAGCAGCCGTACGCCCGCGTCGGCGGCCTCCTCGGCGAGCCGCCAGCCGTACCGCAGGGCGACCTCGACCTGCTCTCCCGCCAGCGTCTGCTCGACCTCCATGGGCGCGGACGTCGGGACCTCCACCACCTGGAGCTCGGCGCGGCTCTCGGCGGCGAGCCGGGCCAGCGCCCCCTGGCCGGCACGGGCCTGGCGGGCCCGGCGCGCCGACTCGCCCTCGGCGTTGCCGGCGGCGGCGCCGCCGAGGTGGTCGCCGTGCAGCAGCAGCACCCGCACCGAGTCCCACGGGGCCGGCGTGGCGGTGCCCTGGGTGGCGGCGGCGAACCCGACCACCTGCTCCAGCACGCCCAGCCCCGCCCCGGGCACGTCCAGGGTGGCGAGCCGCTCGATGGCCTGCGGACCGGTGTACTCGTCGGGCATGGGCAGTTCCATGCCGGGCTGGATGACCAGGCCCGTGGCGACCATCGGCAGCGCCACGGTCGGGGCGGCCCAGCCGGTGCCGCCGGCCGCCGCGGGGGTGACCGGTGCCGGCGACGTGCCGGGGGTGAGCACCTCCGGGGAGGGCTGCGGCGCGGCCACCGGCTGACCGGTGGCGACGGCAGCCACGGCGGCGGCGCGCGCCTGCGCCGGTTCGGCCTGCGCGGGAGCGGCCTGTGCGGGTACGGCGACCGGCTGCGGGCCGCCCGGCTTCAGCCAGGCGGCCTGGCCGGCGACCACGAGGACCACCGCGTCGCAGGCGTCGGCGACCGCCCGGTTCGCCGCGCCCAGGGCGTCGGTGAAGGCGCGCCCGAGCGGGGTGGTGGGCACCAGGGAGAGCCCGACCTCGGGGCTGACCAGCACCAGCCGGGCCGCGCAGGAGCGGACCGCCGCCGCCAGTTCGGCGATGGTGGCGGTGTCGTCGGCCGGTTGGTGCGCAGGGTCGAGCAGCACGGTCGCCCAGCCGCCGAGGTCGTCGACGAGCAGCGTCTCGTTGGGCCCGGCGGCGGCGATCACGTCCGCGAGGCGGCGTGGGTCGTCCGCGGTCTCCTCGGTCGTCCAGGTCTCCGGTCGACGCGCGCGGTGCGCCGCCAGGCGGGCCGCCCACTCCGCGTCGTCGGTCGGGGCGTCGGCGGCGGTGGCCACGTAGCGGACCGTCGGCGCGTCGGCGACCAGCGCCTCGGCGAACTCGGACTTTCCGGACCGGATACCGCCGAGCACCAGGATCGTGTTCCACCCGTCAACGGACATGCCCGTACTTTAGAGCCAGCGCCCGGATGGGGCCGCCCGGAGGTGCGGGGGTCACGGTCCGGCCCGCACCCCCGCGAGCGGCCGGCGGGCCGCCGCCGAGGGCAGGAGGACCCCGGGTCCACGCTCAGCCGCAGTGCTCGAATCCGCTGGCGTAGCTGGCGCCGCCGGTGGATCCGCCCCACTTCACGCACACCCCGGCGGCCTTGGCCTTCACCGGTCCGGCGTAGTACGAGAACGACCCGCTGTCGGTGCTGCGCGCCCGGCCCCGTACCTCCAGCCACGCCGAGGCGGCCGTCGCCGTGCCCACCGCGGTCTCCTTCATCGTGACCACGCAGTTGTTGCCGCTGCCGGGGTGGTAGAGCAGGTAGACCCGGCCCGTCCGGCTGCCCGAGGCGCTCAGCGTGGCCGAGTCGATCACCGTGTAGCCGCTGCCGCACGCCTCGACGGGCGTGTACGGGTTCGGCTTCGCCGGTCGGCCGGCCGTCGGCTCCGAGCTGGGCCGGGCCGGAGCGGTCAGGGTCGGCCCGCCGTCGCCGGGCGTCGGGACCGGGAAGGGGCCGACCGGCGACGCGGAGGGCGTGACGGAGCCCGACGGGGCCGCCGCGCGGGTGACGCCGGGGGTGGGCTCGACGCGGAGACGGCCCGTGCCGCCGTCGGACGCCGCGCCCGGCGAGCCCACCACCGCGGGCTCGCCGCCCAGCGCCGCCGGCACGTTCGCGGCGGTGGAACCGTCGTCGGGGAGGACGGCGCTCGCCACCAGCCCGGCCAGCACCACGAACGCGGTGGCCGCCGCCCCGAGCAGCACGGCCCGACGCCGCCGCGCCGCCGCGGGGTCGCCCTGCGGGGCACGTGGGGCGGCGGCCGGCGGTGGCGCGACCGGGTCCTCCCGGGTGGGCGGGACCGCTCCCCAGGCGCCGCTCGGGGTGCCCGGCCCCGCGTGCGCCAGGGCGGGAGCCACGGGCGGCAGCGGCGCCCACGGATCCGGCGGTACGACCGATCCGGCGGTCCCGGCCGTGGCGGCGGCGTCCGGGTCCGTTGCCGCGACGGCCTGCGCCGGGGCGGTCGGGCCGGCGAGGGCCCACGGAGGTCGGGCGGACGTCGGCACCACCGTCAGGGTCGCGTCGCGTGCCCCCGCCGCGGCGTCGGCCATCGCCGCCGCGTCGGGAAACCGGTCGTCGGGCTGCCTCGCCATCGCCTGCCGCACCAGCGCGGCCACCGCAGGCGGTACGTCGGGCGGCAGCGGCGGCGGTTCCTCCTGGAGGTGCCGCAGCGCCACCTGGAGCGGGCTGTCCCCGTCGAACGGCGGCTGGCCGGTCAGGCAGAAGTACGCCACCGCGCCGAGCGCGTAGATGTCCGTCGCCGGGGAGACCGGCTGGTTGGCGGCCTGCTCGGGCGACATGTACGCGGCGGTGCCGAGCATCACGTTGGCGGCGGTGATGCCCGCCGTCGTGCCGGAGCGGGCGATGCCGAAGTCGACCAGCACCGCCCGGCCGTCGGCCCTCACCAGCAGGTTGCCCGGCTTCACGTCGCGGTGCACGATGCCGGCGAGGTGGGCCGTGTGCAGCGCCTCGGCGGCCTGCGTCACGACCGACATGGTCGAGGCCGGGTCGAGCCGCCCCGCGCGGCGCAGCCAGGAACTCAGCGGCTGGCCGTCGACGTACTCCATCACCAGGTAGTCGACCTGGCTGTCGTCGGCGAGGACGGACCAGCCGACGTCGTGCACGGCGACCACGCCCGGGTGGCGCAGTGCGGCCAGCATCCGCGCCTCCGCCCGGAACCGGGCCGCGAACTCGGGATCCGCGCTCAACGCCGGCAGCAGCACCTTCACCGCCACCGTGCGTTCGAGCATGAGGTCGGTGCACCGCCAGACCGCGCCCATGCCGCCGGTGGCCACCCGGTCGTCCAGGCGGTACCGGTCGCTGAGCACCACTCCGCGCGTAAGCACCGCGACACCCTACCGGCCCGGTGGGACGCGGTGGAGCGCCCGACGGGCTACCGGGGCGCCTGGTACTGGAAGTCGTTGGGGTTGACCGCCGCCGGCTTCGGGTCCTCCTGCCAGGCGCCCTCGCCGGGCCGGGCGACGAGGGCGTCCAGCAGGTCCTCCCGTTCCATGTGCGCGGCCCCCTCGATGCCGCCGCGTACCGCCATCCTCCGCAGCGTCTCGGTGTCCTTGTCGTGCAGCGGTCCGTCCATCGTCGCCCCCTCCGGGCCGTCGGCGGTCCGTGACCGCCCCGTCGCGCGTCGAGGATGCCCATACCCGGACAGGGGCCGGAAAACCCTGCGCGGCCTGGCCGGCTGCGCTCCCGCCGTACGGATGTCGGGCCGCCCCGCGCGCGGCCGACTACGCTGGCGGGGGTTCGTCCCACGGGACATCAGCGGCGAGGGGAGACGCGGCATGGCGTGGAGCTGGCGGTACGAGGGCACGAACGGTGAGTCGGTCGAGGGGCCGGCGGAGTCGTTCAGCAGCCAGGCGGACGCCGAATCGTGGATCGGTCAGGCCTGGCGGGAGCTCGCGGCGTCCGGCGTCACCTCGGTCGCGCTCGTGGAGGACGACCGGGTGGAGTACCGCATGAGCCTGCTGCCTCCGGCGGAGTGATGGCCGGCGACCGTCCGGGGGGCGAGCCGCTGGTGCTCGGCGTACCCCGGGCGGCGTTCCGGCCCAGCCCGGTCTTCCTCGCCCTGCTCGCGCTCTTCGTGACGAGCGGGGTGCTCACCTGGCACGGGTTCGGCAACGTCCGGCTCGACGTGTTCCTCTTCGTCGTCTCCGGCTGGCTGGTCTCGCTCTGCCTGCACGAGTACGCCCACGCCGTCGTCGCGTTCCGGGCCGGCGACCGCAGCGTCGCCCACCGGGGCTACCTGACGCTCAACCCGCTGAAGTACAGCCACCCGCTGCTGTCGATCGCGCTGCCGGTGGTGGTCGTGCTGCTCGGCGGTATCGGCCTGCCCGGCGGGGCGGTCTGGGTGGACCGGCACGCCATCCCGGGGCGGCTGCGGCACACCCTGGTCAGCCTCGCCGGACCGGCCACCAACGTGCTGTTCACGCTGGTCCTGGTGCTCGCCGTACGCCTCGGGGCGCCCGGCGGCGGGCCGGTCGAGTTCTGGGCGGCTGTGGCGCTGCTGGCGTTCCTCCAGCTCACCGCGAGCGTGCTCAACCTGCTCCCGGTGCCCGGACTGGACGGCGGCAACATGATCCAGCCGTGGCTGAACCCGCAGTGGCGCAGGATGTACGACCTGTTCGCCCCGTTCGGCTTCATCCTGCTGTTCGCGCTGCTGTGGAACCCGCGCATCGGCGGCTGGTTCTTCGACGGGGTCTTCGCCGTCTGCGACCTCCTCGGCCTGCCGCCGTGGCTCTACGCGCGCGGCCTGGAGCTGATCCGCTTCTGGCAGGGCTGACCGCCGCCGTGGCGTCTCCGGTCCGGCCAACCGCGATGGCGACCGCCCTGTCCGGCCCGGTCACTCGCGATGGCGACCGCCCTGTCCGGCCCCGGCCGCCCACTGTGGCGACCGCACTGTCCGGCCCGGCCGCCCGCGTGGGCGACCGGGCCGGGACGCGTCACGGACGCTCGGCGGGAGACTCCGTGCGGGCCGGGTCGCGCTCGACGATCGGGTCGAGGATCTCGTCGATCGCCTTGAGCAGCTCGGCGTCGAGCGTCACGCCGGCCGCCTTGACGTTGTCCTGCACCTGCT
Source organism: Micromonospora sp. NPDC049048 (assembly GCF_043197615.1). Lineage (NCBI taxonomy): Bacteria > Bacillati > Actinomycetota > Actinomycetes > Micromonosporales > Micromonosporaceae > Micromonospora > Micromonospora sp. NPDC049048. Next base: position 374,548 of record NZ_JBICTM010000003.1, read on the forward strand.
CGGGGCGGGAGGCGCCGATGATCGCCGAGGAGACGTTCGGATTCTGCAGCACCCAGGCGACAGCGAGCTGCGCCATGCTCAGCCCGGCCTGCTCGGCCAGCGGCTTGAGCCGCTGCACGCGGGTCAGGACGTCGTCGGTCATGAACCGGGAGATGAAGCCCGCGCCCGACTTCTCGTCGGTGGCCCGGGAACCGGCGGGCGGCGGCTGGCCCGGCAGGTACTTGCCCGACAGGACGCCCTGCGCGATCGGCGACCAGACGATCTGGCCGACGCCCAGCTCCTCGCTGGTCGGGACGACCTCGGCCTCGATGACCCGCCAGAGCATCGAGTACTGCGGCTGGTTGGAGACCAGCGGAATGCGCAGCTCACGGGCGAGCTGGTGGGCCTCGCGGATCTCCGACGCCTTCCACTCGGAGACGCCGATGTAGTGCGCCTTGCCGGAGTGCACGACGTCGGCGAACGCCTCCATCGTCTCCTCGAGCGGCGTGCTGTAGTCGTACCGGTGGGCCTGGTAGAGGTCCACATAGTCGGTGCGCAGCCGGCGCAGCGAGCCGTCGATCGACTCCATGATGTGCTTGCGGGACAGGCCCCGGTCGTTGCGGCCCGGACCCGTGGGCCAGAACACCTTCGTGAAGATCTCCAGCCCCTCGCGCCGCTCGCCCTCCAGGGCGCGGCCCAGCACGTCCTCGGCGCGGGTGCCCGCGTACACGTCGGCCGTGTCGAAGGTGGTGATGCCGGCGTCCAGGGCGGCTCGGACGCAGGCGAACGCCGCGTCCTCCTCGACCTGCGAGCCGTGGGTGATCCAGTTGCCGTACGAGATCTCACTGACCATCAGGCCGGAACGGCCCAGGTGACGGAATTCCATGCGTCGACCCTAGCCCGTTCGGATGACGGTCACCCCTCGCGGCGGGACGCGGTGTCGGTCAGAGCACGGGGCTGGTGTCGACGAGCAGCCGCTCGATCTCGGCGACGACCTCGTCGCGGTCGCGGTGCACCGGCTCGATCAGCGGCTCGCCCCGGCGGTCGAGCGCGCCCCAGCGGCCCGTGCCGTCACCGACCAGGAACGCGACGGGATGGATGACCAGTGCCGGATGGGTGGGCGGGACCAGCATCTTCCCGGCCCGGTTCACCACGCCGCGCCGGCCGGCCACGTCCACCACGGCCAGTCCCTCCTCGGTGAAGCCCTCCACGTACCGGCCGTCGGCCAGGACGGTGGGGAACCCGTGGTGGCGGGTGGGCACCACGATCCGGCCGTTGCGGTCGACCGCGCCCCAGCCGTCCCGGCGGACGACGGCCACGCCGCGCTGGAACGGGCGTACGTCCGCGAAGCCGTGCGGCACGACCACCTCGCCGGTGGCGTCGATCGCCACCCAGCCGGCGTCGCCGCCGTCGGAGACCCAGGCCAGCCCGTCGGAGAACGAGCGCACCACCGGGTACGCCGGTTCGAGCACCGTGGCGCCGGTACGGTCGAGCAGCGACCACCGCTCGGCCCCGGGGCGCCGCACCCAGGCCAGCCCGTCGCGGAACGGCTGCGCCTCCGCGTACTCGGCGGCGATCACCATGTCGCCGTTTGGGTCGGAGAAACCCCACAGGTCGCCGTCGCGGGCCGGCACCGGGGGCCGGTCCCGCTCCAGCACCTCCTCGCGGCTGCGGGGGTACGGCCCGAAGCCCGTCTCCGCGACCCGCTCCGCCACCGCGTCCAGGCTCAACCGGATCCGGGCCTGCAACTCGGGATCCTCGGTGCCGCGCAGGTCCAGCGCCCGCTCGAAGTGGTGACAGGCCTCCATCAGCCGGCCCTGGTCGTAGCAGGACCGCCCGGCGTGCTCGTGCAGCACCGCGCGCAGCCGCTCGGGCAACTCCGTGGAGTCGGCCTCGGCGAAGAGCCGGTCGGCCTCGACGAACTCGCCGCGCCAGCGCAGCACGTGCGCCAGCCGCGCCTGCGCCACCGCCGTACGCCGCAGCTCCCCGGTGGCCTCGGCGTACGTGAGCGCGAGTCGACCGTCCGCGAGGGCGTCGTCCAGCTCACCGAGAATCCGGGACACCACCGCCCGCAGGCTGAGCAGCCGGGCGCGCGACCTGTTGTCCACGGCCGCGCCCAGCTTCTCGGTCAGCCGCCGCCGGATGATCCGGAACTCGTCCGGTTCCCGCACGATCTCCCGCAGGGTCGCTGGATCGAGCTGCCAGCGGTAGCTCGCCAGCACCTGCTCCGGGTCACCCTGCTCCGCGCCCTGGCGCCCGGCGTCCCGCGCCCCGGCAGGAACCCGCTCGACGACACCGGCCTCGCCTGCGCGGGGCTCGGCTGCGCTCGGCACGGTGGTGCGGGGCTCGGCTGCGTTCGTCGCGGCGGTGCGGGGCTCGGCTGCGTTCGTCGCGGCGGCGGATGGTGCGGCGGTGCGGGGCTCCGTGGCGCTCAGTGCGGCGGGTGGTGCGGCGGCAGTGCTCGGTGCGGCGGTGCGGTGTTCTGCGCTGCTCGGCTCGACAGTGCTCGGTGCGGCCACGCGGTGCTCGGCGGTGTTCGGTGCGGCGGTGCGGGGCTGCGCGGCGCTCAGTGCGGCGGGTGGTGCGGCGGCAGGTGGTGCGGACACCGGAGGGGCCGGCACGTCCACGACCGGCGTGGCAGCGACCTGTACCGGAGGCGACAGCACGTCCGGCGCGCCCACCGGCTGCACCGCCATGGTGTCCGTGGCGGGTGCGTGGGCAGACGACGGTGCCGCATCCCCGGCACTGGCGGGCGGCTCCGCATCCCGGGCACTGGCGGGCAGCGCCGCGTCCCTGGCGCTTGCCGGCGCCGCCGCCCGAGGCGGAGTGTCCGCGACGGGTGGAACACCATGGGTGTCAAAGACCTTCGGTGACAACCATGGTGTTCCACCGGTGGGCTCAGCCGGGACGTTCGGCACCTGTTCGGCCGGGTCGCGGGGGAAGGGAGTAGTGGAGTGCCCGTCCGGGCGGGTGACCGGAGTGTCCGCGTCGGTCGTAAAGGGCTCGGAGACCCCCGTACGGGCCGTGTGTGGACCGGAGGCCTCCGTGTCGACGCGCGGAGCCGGAGCGCCCGTGTGGGGCTCGGGAAGGGCCTGAGTGCGGGGACCCTCGACGTACGGGCCGGGGGCGTCGTGCGCGGGCTCGGGCGGGGCCGGAGTACCCAGGGCCGGTGGCGCGAACTCGGGCCGTTCCCCAGCCATCGCAACGGTTTCAGCCGCCGCAGGGGCGGATGGTTCCGCCTCTGCTCGAACTGCTTCCGCAGGCGGGCCTGACGCCGGGCGAGCGAGTGGTGCCTGCGTCGGCGGGACCAGCCCAGGCTGGCTGGCGGGCGCGGACACTGTGGAGTCGGTCCCTGCGCAAGGTACGACGATGGGCGCCGCGACCGCTTCGGAGTCGGTCTGCGCAGGCATCGCGATAGCGGCGCCGGCCTGTATGGACGATGCGGCGACAGGCATCGTGGACGGTGCAGCCGTGGGCGGCACGGGCGGCACCGATGGCGCGGTGACGGCCTGCTCGGGCGGTGCGGCCATGGCCGCAGCGGCGGTGGGCGGCCCGGAGCGTGGGGCGGCGTCCTGCTCGGACGGTGCGGCGGTGGGCGCGGCGGCGGTGAGCGGCGCGGACGGTGCGGCGACGGGCGCTGCGGAGAGCGGCTGATCCGGCGGTGTGGTGACCGGCGCCGGGCGCGCCGGAGGCGAATCCGGAACGGCCGGAGCGATCGGGCCGGAGGACAGCCAACCCGTCGGCGCAGGCGCGGCGGCTGGCTCGGCGGGCGGGCCGGACACCGGGAGAGGCGCGGGCGGTGCCTGTCCAGCGGGCTTACCTGCCGCCAACTCGGAGAGGGAGGACGTGGGCGGTGATGCCGACACGGGCGGTGCGCCGGACACCGGCGGGCTGGATACCGGCGGGCTGGATACCGGCGGGGTGGATACCGGCGGGCCGGATACCGGCGGGCCGGATACCGGTCGGCCGGGCAGTGGTGGGGCGGATGCCGGCGGGGTGGCCCCCGAGACCGGGGCGGGTGCGCCCGCGGCTGCCTGGGTCAGCGGCCCGGTGTGGTCGTGAGCCGGCGCTGGCGACGTGACACCGTCGCCGGCGGGACTCGTGGTCGACGTGCCGAATCCCGGGACCGGGACGGCGTTCAGGCCCGCCGCGCCGTCCGGAGCTGTCCTGTCGCCTGCCGGCGTCGTTCCGCTAGAAGGTGTCGTTCCGTCGGTCGTCGTTCCAGAGGCCGTCGTCCCGCCGGTAACCGTCGTGTCGCTGGTAACCGTCGTGTCGCCGGTCGTCGTCGTGCCGCTTGCAGCCGTCGTGAAGCTCGCCGCCGTCGTGGTGCTCGGAGCCGACGTGTCGCTGGCCGCCGTCGTGTCGGCTGGAACCGACATGGGGCTTGCGGCCGTCGTGTCGCTCGGGACCGGCGTGGGGCTCGGGGGAGCAGGGCTGGTGGGCCGTGTCTCGTCGGGCACGGCCGAAGGTGTCGCGGACCGGGACGGCCGGAACCAGGCGTCCGGCCCGCTCGTCGGCTGCGGCTGCGGCTGCGACGGAGACGGCGGAGCGGCTGGTGCGGGCGGGTCGCTGGGCGGTGGCGGGACGTACCGCTTGGGCCTGTCGGGCGCGATGGGCAGCTGCGGTGCCGGAGCTTCCTGCCTGCTGCCGGACGCCGTGTCGGATGCCGCCTGGGGGTTCGGACCGGCGGGGTCTCCGGTCGTCTCGCCTGCCGGACGGGCCACCCTGCTTGCGGTCGCCTCCGGGGCCGGCAGGAACTCCAGGCGCAGCCGGTCGGCGGGCGGCCCCGAGATCGGCGTGGCGTCGTCCGCCGGAGCCGGGCGGGACGTGTGGCCGGTGCCGGCGGAGCCCGGCACTGTCGGGCGGCTGGGCGCCGGCCCGGCTGGGGACACCGGGCGCATGCCCTCCGGGCCCGGGGGTCCGGCCGGCGATACCGGGCGGGCGCCCTCCAGGTTCGTGGGTCCGGCTGGCGGCACGGGGCGGGTGCCCGCCCAGTCCGGGGGGCTGGCTGGCGACACCGGACGGGCGCTCATCGGGTTCGCGGGTCCGGCTGGCGACGCAGGGCGGGTGCCCGCCCAGTCCGGGGGGCCGGCTGGCGACACCGGACGGGTGTCCACCCGGTCCGCGGGGCCGGCCGGCGACACCGGGCGGCCGGCCAGTCGGTCCGGGGGGCCCGCGGGCGAGACAGGCGAGGCGGGGTGACCGGCGGGTGAGACCGGCCGGACATGCGTCGGTACGGCCGCGTCGGGGCGCGGCAGGTCGCGGGCCGGCGCGGGGGAGACGGGGCGGGGCGGTACCGGACCGTCCCCGGCCGGGGCCCGAAAAGCCGTCGGTCCGGCAGCCGTCGGTCCGGCAGCCGTCGGTCCGGCAGCCGTCGGTCCGGCAGCCGTCGGTCCGGAGGTCGGGGCACCGGAGGTCGGGGCGGATCGGCGGTGGTCGTACCCGGGCGGAGGCTGTGGAGTCGCGGCGTGTTCGGGGCCGGGCCGGTCTACCGGTCGCCGGTGCTCGGGGTGCGGCTCGCCCCGCCGCGCCGCGTCCCGGTGGTCGAAACCGGGTCGTACGGGGCCGGGGGAGGGCCAGGGCAGGCCGCCGTCCGGCTGCGGGTGCCCCCGGGACTCCCGGTACGCCTCGGCCTCCCGGCGGGCGTCGGGTCGGCTGGTCGGCCGCGCACCGCGCTCCGGGTACGTCTCGGCACGCGCCGCCTCGTACGCCCGCCGGTGTTGGTCCGGCTCCTGCTGCGGACGCTGCCCGTCGGAACGGGGGTGCTGCCCGGGGGAGGCCCGGTCGGGGCGTGGCCGACCGTCGGCGGGTACGCCGGGCTCGCGGTCCCGCCCGCCCGCTCCATGCTCCCGTTGCGGGTCGGACGGGCGCTCCCACCGTGGGTCCGCCGGGCGCTCCCGTTGGGGGTCCGCCGGGCGCTCCCACTGCCGGTCGGACGGGCGCTGCTCCCAGCGGGCGGAGGAACGCTCCCACTGGCTGTCGGAGGGGCGGGGCTCGGGGGCCCGGTCGGAGGGGCGGGACCCCGGGCTGCCCGGGGCGCCCCACTGGTAGCGGGGCCGGGCGCCTGCCTGGCGGTCGTCGGCGGTCTCCGGCCGACGGTCGAATCCGGGCGTCGCCGGCCGGTCGGGACCGTGCCCGCCCCGGCGGTCGTGGCCCGGCTCGGGTCGGCGGTCGTGGCCGGTCTCCATGGGTCCGTACGCGGGTGGGCGGCGGGACGTCGAATCCTCGTCGGGCTCCGGGAGCCAACCCGGCTCGGCCCTGCCGGCGGGGGAGACGGGGCGGTCCCGCCCGGCCGGCTCGTGCCGTGGAGGGCGGGTGTCGTAGCGGTCGGGGCCGGCGTGCTCGCGCGGCCGGGGCGAGTCGACGGGCCGGCCCGGGGCGTCGAATCCGCCCCGGTCGTTGCGGTGCGGTTGCTCCTGCCGGGGCGGCCACTGCCGGTCCTCCGGCCCGCGCGGCCCGGCGTGCGGGGGGCGGTACGACTCGTCGCCGTGCCGGCGCGCGTCGAGGCCGTCGGGCCGGCCGTTCCACGCGTCCTGCCGGCCGGGCCGTCCCTCGGGAAGGTCGTCCCACGACCGTCCGATGTAGGTGCCGTCGGGTCGGGTCGGCGCGAGCGGGGGCACCTCGGCCCGGCCGACGGCCGACCGGCTGCGGGGGGTGGGCGGGGCGTGTTCGACGCCGATGTCGCCCGCGTAGCGCTGGCCCGGGAACTGCGGGTGCCACTCGGTGGTCGGCTCGATCATCCAGGCCGGCTCGTTGGAGTCGTGCCAGTGGTCGTAGTAGCGGCTCATCCGGCCGCCCCGTCACCACGGAGGGTAGGCGTCACGCCGATGATCAGCCGTCGGTGAGCGGGTACGCCCGGCTGCCCGGTCGGCGCCGCTCCGCTCACGGCGGCGCCCCGGTGGCCGGCTCGCGTCCGCTCGCTCACGGCGATGTCACCTCGTTGGAAATTGTCGCGCTGGGCGCTCCACGTGCCGGTAGAGTCGCCCCCTCCGGTACGGCGTGGCTGCGGAAGGAGGGTAGCGGCGTGGGCTCGCTCACCGCCACTGTGGCACCGCCCACCGCCTCAAACGTTATCCTATGGTTCCGGACATTTAAGGCTATAACCGGATCAGGCTTCCGACGTTACGCCACGTACCGGCAGGCGTCGGTGGCGGGCGTCGTGACCAACACGGTCTTCGGCTTCCTGCGGTGCTACGTCCTGCTCGCGGTCGCCGGTGCCGCCGGCACGGTGGCCGGATACGACCGGGGGCAGCTCGCCACCTTCGTCTGGGTCGGTCAGGGCCTGCTGGCGGTCGTCCTCCTCGGGAGCTGGACGGAGCTGGCCGACCGGATCCGCACCGGCGACGTCGTCAGCGACCTGCTGCGGCCCGTGCACCCCGTGACCAGCCATCTCGCCGCCGACCTGGGTCGTGCCGGCCATGCCGCGCTGGTCCGCTTCCTCCCGCCGGTGCTGCTCGGGCCGCTCTTCTTCGAGGTCCACCTGCCCCGCCGCTGGTCCACCCTGCCGCTCTTCGCGATCTCCGCCGTGGCTGCCGTGGTCCTCTGCTTCGGTTGCCGGTTCCTGGTCAACGCGACGGCGTACTGGCTCCAGGACGTCCGGGGGCCGCTGGTCCTCTGGATCCTCGCCTCGGGCGTGCTCGCCGGGCTCTACTTCCCGCTGCGCTTCCTGCCGGAGTGGCTCCAGCTCGCCCTGTGGCTGGGCACCCCCTTCCCGAGCCTGTTGCAGACCCCGCTGGACGTGCTGGTCGAGCGCGATCCGACCGGCGTGCAGGTGGGGCTGGTCGGGCTCCAGCTCGCCTGGGCGGCGCTGGTCCTGGCCGCCTGCCGGCTGGTGCAGCGCCGCGCGGAGCGCCGCCTGGTGGTGCAGGGTGGCTGACGCGTCGGGCGGGGCGCTGGCCGCGTACCGGGCGCTGCTCGGCGCGCAGGCACGCGCCCAGACGGCGTACCGGACCTCGTTCGTGATCGACCTGGTCGTCAACGTCGGTGCCACCCTGCTCGACGTGCTCACCGTGTTGGTGATCTTCGGGGTCACCCGGGAGCTGGGCGGCTTCACGCTGCGCGAGACGCTGGTGATCGTCGGCCTCTCGGCCTGCGCGTTCGCCGTCGCCGACATGCTGGTGGGCAACATCGAGCGGCTGCCCCGGTACGTGCGCAGCGGGCTCTTCGACGCCGTGCTGGTCCGCCCGCTCGGGGCCCTGCCCCAGCTGCTGCTGATGGACCTGCCGCTGCGCAAGGTGTCCCGGGCGGTCTTCGGGCTCGCCGTGCTGGTCGTCGCGGTCGGCTCGGCCGGCGTCGAGTGGACCCCGGCGCGGGCGTTGCTGGTGGTCGTCGCCCCGCTGGCCGGTGTGGTCTTCTTCGGCTCGGTCTTCGTGGCGACCGCCACCGTCTCGTTCTGGTGGGTCGACTCCGGCGAGCTGGCCAACTCGGTCACCTACGGCGGCCGGGACTTCACCTCGTACCCCGTCACCGTCTTCGAGGGCTGGTTCCGCGGCATGTTCGCGTACGGCCTGGGCTTCGCCTTCGTGAGCTACCACCCGGCGCTGGCGCTGCTCGGCCGCGCCGACCCGCTCGGCCTGCCGGCGTGGGTCGGCTGGACCGCGCCGGCCGTCGCGCTGGTCGCGGCCGGCGGGGCGGCGGCGGCCTGGCGCACCGGGATCCGCCACTACCGGAGTACGGGGTCATGAGCGACGACGTGATCGTGGCCGACGGGCTGCGCAAGGAGTTCACCGTCCGGGTGCGGGCCGGCCGGCTGCGGCGGGAGAAGCGGCGGGTCACCGCCGTCGACGGCATCGACCTGCGGGTGGCCCGGGGCGAGATGCTCGGCTACATCGGGCCCAACGGCGCCGGCAAGTCGACGACGCTCAAGATGTTCACCGGCGTGCTGACGCCCTCCGCGGGCGAGGTACGCGTCTGCGGCCTGCGCCCGGTGGCCCAGCGCACCCGGCTCGCGCTGCGGGTCGGCGTGGTGTTCGGCCAGCGCTCGCAGCTCTGGTGGGACCTGCCGCTGGGCGACTCGTTCGCGCTGCTGCGACACGTCTACCGCGTGCCGGCCGCCGCGCACGCCGCCCGGCTGCGCCGCTGCCGGAGCCTGCTCGACCTGGACCCTTTCCTGGACACCCCGGTCCGGCAGCTCTCCCTCGGGCAGCGGATGCGCGGCGAGTTGACCGCCGCGCTGCTGCACGGCCCGGAGGTGCTCTTCCTCGACGAGCCCACCATCGGGCTCGACGTGGTCAGCAAGCAGGCGGTCCGCGGCTTCCTCGGCGAGCTGGGCCGGGCCGGGGACACGACGCTGGTGCTCACCACGCACGACCTGGCCGACATCGAGCGGCTCTGCCGGCGTCTGGTGGTGGTCGACCACGGGCGGGTGGTGCACGACGGGTCGATCGCGGCGCTGCACGTGCGGTACGGGTCGCGTCGCCTGCTCGTGGCCGACCTGGACGACCCGCTGCCCGCGCCGCCGGTGTTGCCGGGCGCGCCGCTGCTGCGGCAGGAGGCCGACGGGCACCGGCTGGTCTTCGTGCTGGAGTCGGCGGGGGTGGCCGAGGTGGTGGCGGCGCTGGCCAGGCTCGGCGCGGTGCGGGACGTCTCGATCGTCGAGCCGGACATCGAGGACGTGGTGGCCCGGCTCTACGGCAGCCGCTGACGCCGCCGGAGCGGTGGTCGGCGAGGTGCCGCCGGCGCGGCCTCGCCGGGATGGGGGAGAGCGCGCCGGTGCGGCAGGCTCAGACCGGGTCGCCGATGTTGACCTGGGGCTCGGGGGCGCGCATCCGGCGGAACGTGATCGACCGCATGATGGCGTAGAGGTAGAGCGAGCCCATCCGCTGCCCGGTGTTCGGGAAACGCTCCCGGACCAGCTTGCGGATCTTCCGCGAGATCAGCACCGAGTCGATCACCACGCCCAGGGCGAGGGCGCCCCAGAGGATGTTGGAGACCAGGCGGACGACCGGCGGCATCGCGGCGTTCGAGCCGATCAGCACGATCAGGGCGCCACCGAAGAACCAGGTGCCCACCGTACGCCGGGAGTCGACCACGTTGCGGGCCAGCAGCCGTTCCGGGCCGCGGTCGCGGGGGCCGCCCTCCCGGCGGAACTCCGCCGCCGCCTCGGCGCGCAGCTGGCGCTTGCGCTCCCGCTGCTCCTCCTTGGTCAACGGCTTGGTGGCGCCGGCCGGCCGGCGGCCCGCGGTCGGCCGCTTCGGGGTGACCTTGCCCAGCTCCTTCTTGCTCGGGGTGTATCCCCGGGGCTGGGCGGTCGTGGACTCCTCGTCGGGGGTCACCGGGGTGACGGCCTCGTCGACGAGGTCGGAGGACTTGCGGCGAAACAGCGACGGCACGCGGAAAGGGTAGCCAAACGACGGCGCCCGGTGCACATCGCGGTGCACCGGGCGCGTACGGGAGTGGTGGACGTTACGGGCGCTCGACGTGCGCGCCCAGGTCGGCGAGCTTCGCCTCGAAGTCCTCGTAGCCCCGGTTGATCAGGTCGACGCCGTACACCCGGGAGGTGCCCTCGGCGGCCAGCGCGGCGATCAGGTGGCTGAAACCGGCCCGCAGGTCGGGGATGACCAGGTCGGCGGCGTGCAGCTTGCTCGGCCCCGCTATCACCGCCGAGTGCTTGAAGTTGCGCCGGCCGAAGCGGCACGGGGTGCCGCCCAGGCAGTCCCGGTAGACCTGGATGTTGGCGCCCATCGAGTTGAGCGCCTCGGTGTAGCCCAGCCGCTGCTCGTAGACCGTCTCGTGGACGATCGACAGGCCCCGGGCCTGGGTGAGCGCCACCACCAGCGGCTGCTGCCAGTCGGTCATGAAGCCCGGGTGCACGTCGGTCTCCAGGGCCACCGACCGCAGCTCGCCGCCCGGGTGCCAGAACCGGATGCCGCCCTCCTGGCCCGGGTCGCCCAGCTTCGGCGGTCGGGCGTCGGTGACCTCGTACTCGCCGCCGACGGAGCGGAAGATGTTCAGGAAGGTCATCATGTCGGCCTGCTGCGCGCCGAGCACCTCGACGTGGCCCCGGGTGGCCAGCGCCGCCGCCGCCCAGCTCGCCGCCTCGATCCGGTCGGGGATCGGCCGGTGCGTGTAGCCGTGCAGCCTCGGCACGCCCTGGATCTCGATGACCCGGTCGGTGTGCACCTTGATGATCGCGCCCATCTTCTGCAGGATGCAGATCAGGTCGATGATCTCCGGTTCCACCGCCGCGTTGCGCAGCTCGGTGACGCCCTCGGCCATCACGGCCGTCAGCAGCACCTGCTCGGTCGCGCCGACGCTCGGGTACGGCAGGGCGAACTTGGTGCCGTGCAGCCCGTTCGGCGCCGACAGGTGCAGCCCCTCCGGGGTCTTCTCGACCGTCGCGCCGAACTCCCGCAGGGCCTGCAGGTGGAAGTCGATCGGGCGCGGCCCGATGTGGCAGCCGCCCAGGTCGGGGATGAACGCGTGGCCGAGGCGGTGCAGCAGCGGCCCGCAGAACAGGATCGGGATCCGGCTGGAGCCGGCGTGCACGTTGATCTGGTCCGTGCTGGCGCTCTCCACGTTCGCCGGGTCGAAGACGAGCTCGCCGTCCTCGCCGCCGTCGGTGACCTTCACGCCGTGCAGGCCGAGCAGGCCCCGGACCACCTCAACGTCGCGGATCTTCGGCACGTCGAACAGCCGGCTCGGGCTGTCACCCAGCAGCGCCGCGACCATCGCCTTCGAGACCAGGTTCTTCGCGCCGCGCACGCGGATCCGCCCTTCGAGCGGAGTACCTCCGTGTACGACCAGGACGTCGTCGGTCAACGCAACCTCCAGCGCGTCGGTGCTGCCGTGTTGATGGTGGGGCTCGCGATGTTCATCGCTACCCGGAACGCGGCCATGTCGAAACGGCCCGCGTGAGTCGTCGCACCGGCAGCATAGCCCTCGGTGACGAACATGGACCCGGTCAGATCGCCCCTGAGGGCATTTATCGGTGATCGGACCCTTTTCCGTGCCAATGACGCTACGGACAGTGATCAGCCCGCTGTCGGGGGCGGAATGTCGGCGCCGGGCAGGGCGAGCATCTTCTCCAGCGCCACCCGGGCGTGGTGCGCGGTGTCCGCGTCGACGGTGATCTGGTTGACCAGCCGCCCGGCCACCAGCTCCTCCAGCGTCCAGACCAGGTGCGGCAGGTCGATCCGGTTCATGGTCGAGCAGTAGCAGACGGCCTTGTCCAGGAACATGATCTGCTTGTCCGGGTGGGCCAGCGCGAGCCGGCGCACCAGGTTCAGCTCGGTGCCCACCGCCCAGGCCGAGCCGGCCGGGGCCGCCTCGATGGTCTTGATGATGTATTCCGTCGAACCGACGAAGTCGGCGGCGGTGACCACCTCGTGCCGGCACTCCGGGTGGACCAGCACGTTCACCCCCGGCACCCGCCGCCGTACGTCGTCGACGCTGTCGAGGGTGAAGCGGCCGTGCACCGAGCAGTGCCCGCGCCACAGGATCATCCGCGCGTCGCGCAGCTGCTGCGGGGTGAGCCCACCGTTCGGCTTGTGCGGGTCGTAGAGGACGCAGTCGTCCAGCGAGAAGCCCATCTCCAGCACCGCCGTGTTGCGGCCCAGGTGCTGGTCGGGGAAGAAGAAGACCTTCGAGCCCTGCTGGTACGCCCACTCCAGCGCGCGCTTCGCGTTCGAGGAGGTGCAGACCACGCCGCCGTTACGGCCGACGAAGCCCTTGATGTCCGCCGACGAGTTCATGTAGGTCACCGGGACGGTGTCAGCCGCGACGCCCAGGTCGGTGAGCACGTCCCAGGCGGTCTCGACCTGCGACAGCACCGCCATGTCCGCCATCGAGCAGCCGGCGGCCAGGTCGGGCAGGATGACCTTCTGCGCGTCCGAGGTGAGGATGTCGGCGCTCTCGGCCATGAAGTGCACACCGCAGAAGACGATGTACTCCGCGTCGGGCCGGGCCGCCGCCTCGCGGGCCAGCTTGAACGAGTCACCCGTCACGTCGGCGAACTGGATGACCTCGTCGCGCTGGTAGTGGTGCCCCAGCACGAAGACCTTGCTGCCCAGCGCCGCCTTCGCCGCCGTCGCCCGGGCCACCAGGTCCGGGTCGCTGGGCGCCGGCAGGTCGCCCGGACACTCGACGCCGCGCTCCGTGGCGGGGTCGCTGCCCCGGCCGAGCAGCAGCAGTGCCGTCGCGGTGTTGGAGGGTTCCACCCAGGTCGAAGTCACGTGCCCCATGGTCCCACAGTGCGGCCGTACCGCAGCCTCCCGAGGTGTGTGCTGCCACACTGCTCGGCATGCGCGTGCTGCTCTGTCCGGACAAGTTCGCCGGTACGCTGCCGGCCCCGCAGGTCGCCGATGCCGTGGCCACCGGCTGGCGGGAGGTCGCCCCCGGCGACGACCTGCTCGTCCGGCCCCTGTCGGACGGGGGTCCGGGCTTCCTCGACGTGCTCGCCGACGCCCTGGGCGGGCGCCGGGTCCCGGTGCCGACCGTCGACCCGCTCGGCCGCCCGGCGGCCGGTGAGATCCTGCTCACCGACGGGGGCGCGACGGCCTGGCTGGAGTGCGCCCAGGCGTGCGGGCTGCACCTGCTCGACGCGGACGAGCGGGACCCGAAGACCACCTCCTCGTACGGGCTGGGGGTGCTGGTCGCCGCCGCCGTGGAGACCGGCGCCCGCACGATCGTGATCGGGCTGGGCGGGTCGGGCACCAACGACGGCGGCGCGGGCATGCTCACCGCGCTCGGCGTGACCCCGCTGGACGCCACCGGCCAGGCCCTGCCGTACGGCGGGGCCGCACTCGGCGCCGTGGACGCCCTCGACGGCGTCCCCCGGCTGCGTGACGCCCGCCTGGTGGCCGCCACCGACGTGGACAACCCGCTGCTCGGGCTGCACGGGGCCAGCAACGTGTTCGGCCCGCAGAAGGGCGCCGACCGGGCCGACGTGCTGCTGCTCGACGCCGCGCTGGAGCGCTTCGCCACCGTGCTGGAACGGGACCTGCCCGGCTGCCCCGAAGGGCTGGGCGCGCTCCCCGGCGGCGGCGCGGCCGGCGGACTGGGCGCGGCGGTCCTGGCGCTGGGCGGGCACTGCGAGTCCGGCATCGGCCTGGTCACCCGGGCGATCGGGCTGGACGCCACGCTCGACACCGTCGACCTGGTGATCACCGGGGAGGGCTCGTTCGACCACCAGTCGCTGCGCGGCAAGGTGGTGGCCGGGGTGGCCGGCGCCGCCCGGGACCGGGGCGTGCCCTGCGTGGTCGTCGCCGGGCGGGTGAGCACCGGCCGGCGGGAGGCCGGGGCGGCCGGGGTCACCGACGCGTACAGCCTGGTGGAGCACTTCGGGGGCGAGGAGCGCGGCGGGCTGGCCGCCGCGATGGAACGCCCGGCCGAGGGGCTGCGGGCGCTCGGCGCCCGGCTGGCCCGGCAGTGGAGCCGCTGACCGCCCACGTCCACGGGCCGCCATTCCTCCCACCCGCACCCGCCCGTACGCCCGCGCACCGGACGGCGGCGCAGGTCACGCCGGACGGGTGGGGTCGGCCGTGGCGGCGTACCATCGGATCTGGACCACACCGGGAATGGCTGGGCGACAGGAGATGTTGGCCAGTTCGTCCGGACCCAACCGCGCAGGGAGATTTCACGTGACCACGCCAGCGCAGACCGACTCGACCGAGGCCAAGGCCCCCACGTCCGTCGTCCTCACCGACGTCGCGGCGCAGAAGGTCAAGGCCCTGATCGAGCAGGAGGGCCGCGACGACCTGCGGCTCCGGGTCGCCGTGCAGCCGGGTGGCTGCTCCGGCCTGCGTTACCAGCTCTTCTTCGACGAGCGCTCGCTCGACGGTGACGTCGTCACCGACTACGACGGTGTCGAGGTCGTCGTCGACCGGATGAGCGCCCCCTACCTGGCTGGCGCCACCATCGACTTCGCCGACCGGATCGACGCCCAGGGCTTCACCATCGACAACCCCAACGCGGGCAACTCCTGCGCCTGCGGCGACTCGTTCAGCTGAGCCGCACCTTCGCTGACCACGGCGGGGCCGTCCCACGGGACGGCCCCGCCGTCGTCTTCCGCTTCGGGACGGGGCCGCCGGGAAGGTGACCCGGGGCCGACCGACAGGTCATCCTGAGGGGGCCGGGCCGGTAGGCTGACCGGCGCCCTGCTCCCGACCCCGAGGTTGACATGAAGATCGCCGTGACCGGCTCGATCGCCACCGACCATCTGATGAGCTTCCCCGGTCGCTTCGCCGACCAGTTCATCGCCGACCAGCTGCACAAGGTCTCGCTCTCCTTCCTGGTGGACGACCTGGTGCTCCGGCGCGGCGGGGTGGCGGCCAACATCTCCTTCGGCATGGGGCAGCTCGGCCTGCGCCCGGTCCTGGTCGGCGCGGTCGGCGCGGACTTCGCCGACTACCGCTCCTGGCTGGAGCGCCACGGCGTCGACTGCGACTCGGTGCACGTCAGCGAGGTGGCACACACCGCCCGGTTCGTCTGCACCACGGACACCGAGATGTGCCAGATCGCCTCGTTCTACGCCGGGGCGATGAGCGAGGCCCGCAACATCGAGCTGGCGCCGGTGGCCCGCCGTCTCGACGGGCTGGACCTGGTCCTGGTGGGCGCCAACGACCCGGAGGCGATGCTGCGGCACTCCGCGGAGTGCCGGGACCGGGGCTACCGGTTCGCCGCCGACCCGTCCCAGCAGCTCGCCCGCATGGACGGCGAGGACGTCGTCGGGCTGATCGACGGCGCCGAGTACCTGATGACCAACGACTACGAGAAGTCGCTGCTGCAGAGCAAGGCCGGGCTGACCGACGCGCAGCTGCTCGACCGGGTGAAGGTGCGGGTCACCACGCTGGGCAAGCACGGCGTGGAGATCGCCGGGCGCGACTTCGACCCGATCCACGTGCCGATCGCGCGGGAGACCCGGGCGGTCGACCCGACCGGCGTCGGCGACGGCTTCCGGGCCGGCTTCTTCACGGCGCTCTCCTGGGGCCTCGGGCTGGAGCGGGCCGCCCAGGTCGGTTCGCTGCTCGCCACCCTGGTGCTGGAGACCGTCGGCACGCAGGAGTACGAGGTCCGCCGCGACCTGTTCGTCAAGCGTCTCGCCGAGTCGTACGGCGACGCCGCCGCCGAGGACGTCCGCCCGCACCTGCTGCCCTGACGTCGGCGCGGGCCGCGTCGGCCGGGCTGCCGGGCGTGGGCGAGAACACCCCGGTTGCCCGGGCCGGCGCGGCGCCCCGCACCGCCGGTGGCGGCCCGCCGCTCCGCGTCTGCCGACCCTGCGGGGAAAGGTCCGAGGCCAGGGTCAGTGCCGGCGGCGGACGTCGTAGGCGGGGCCGTCGGGGCCGGTGATCGTGCCGAGGAACTCCTGGCCGCGCATCCGGCACCAGGCCGGGATGTCCACCGCCGCCGCCGGATCGTCGGCGAGCACCCGTACCACCGTGCCGACGGGCAGCTCGGGCAGCCGCCGGGCCGCCGCGATCACGGGCAGGGGGCAGCGCTGGCCCCGGCAGTCGAGGATCTCCGCCGGCGCCGTCACAGCCCCACCACCCCGGCCTCGGCGCGCAGCCCCGCCACGATGCCGGGAAGTTCGGTGAGGAAGCGCTCCACGTCGGCCTCCGTCGTCTCCCGGTGCAGCGAGACCCGTACGTTGCCGTGCGAGAGCACCCCCATCGCCTCCAGCACGTGCGAGGGACGCAGCGTCGACGACGTGCACGAGGAGCCCGAGGAGACGGCGAACCCGCGCCGGTCGAGCGCGTGCAGCAGGGCCTCGCCGTCGACGTAGAGGCAGGAGAACGTCACCAGGTGCGGGAGGCGGTGGTCGGGATCACCCACCACCTCCACGTCGGGCACCTCCGCCGCCACCCGGGCCCGGATCCGGTCCACCAGGGGCGTCAGCCGGGCCGCCTCGGCCGCCGCGTCGGCCGCCGCCGCGCGCAGGCTCGCCGCCGCCGCCACCACCGCCGGCAGATTCAGCACCCCCGGCGTACGCCCGGCCTCCCGCTCGTCGGCCGGCCAGGGCGACTCCCAGCGGGTGCCCTTGCGTACGACCAGCAGCCCCACGCCGGGCGGCCCGCCCCACTTGTGCGCGCTGGCGGTCAGCACCGACCAGCCCGTCGGCACCGGGGCCCGGCCCACCACCTGGGCGGCGTCAACGTACAGCGGCACTCCCGCCTCGGCGCAGTCCCGCGCGGCCTCGGCCACCGGCTGGAGCGTGCCGACCTCGTGGCTGGCGGCGATCAGCGCGGCCAGCGCCACCCCCGGCGCCCGGACCGCCGCCGCCCAACGCTCCAGGTCGAGCCGGCCCAGCCGGTCCACCGGCACGGACGTGGCCGTGCCGCCCGCCGCGAGGTGCCGCTCGGCGGCGTGCAGCACCGCCGAGTGTTCGATCGCGGAGTGCACCAGGGCGGGGCCGACCCGCCGGCGACCGGCCAGGCCCCCCAGCACGGCGGAGTGCGCGGCCGTCGTACCGCTGGGGGTGAAGGAGAGTTCGTCGGCGCGGACGCCGAGCGTCTGCGCGCAGGCCTCGCGGGCGGCGTCGAGGAGTTGCCGGGCGCGGCGCGCCTGCGAGTAGAGCCGGCCGGGGTCCGCCCAGCCGTCCTCGAGGGCGGCCAGCAGCGCCTGCCGGGCGACCGGGTGCGGCGGCGCGGCGGTGGCCGCGTCCAGGTAGACCGGGGATGCGCTCACGCAAGCCAACGTATCGCGCCGGTATGCCCAAGATCCCCCCGATGGGGGCCGACAGCGACCCCAACACGGTCGAGTTCCTCATGGTCGAGTAATCTGCGACCGTCGGTGACGCCTTTGCCGCTGGTGCTGTCGCTCCGCAGGCGGAGGGCAGGGACAAGACACCGCGGCGCGCTAGGGAGGCAGGACCAGGTGGTCGCAAGGAGTTCGGAGGTACGGCCGTCGGCCGTACGGCACAGCGCTGCCCCAGGAGCCGGTGGGCGCCGGGGACGTGGTGCCGGTCGGATCGCCGGGCTCGGTCTCGGTGGAGCGGCGCTGCTGGTCCTGCTCACGGGCTGTGACGTCGGCGCGGCGTTCGGCGGGTTCGGCTGGCCGCAGGGCGGCATCACGCCCGAGTCGCACCGGATGTACGACCTGTGGATCGCCTCGTGCATCGCGGCGCTCGCGGTCGGCGTCTTCGTGTGGGGCCTGATCTTCTGGTGCGTCGTGCGCTACCGCAAGCGGGGCAACGAGCTGCCGGTGCAGACCCGTTACAACATGCCGATGGAGTTCCTCTACACCATCGCGCCGATCCTGATCGTCTCCGTGCTCTTCTACTACACGGCAGTCGTGCAGACCGACGTGGTGCGGACGACCAAGAACCCCGACGTCACGGTCGAGGTGGTCGCGTTCAAGTGGAACTGGCAGTTCAACTACCGCGACGGCCAGGGGCAGGACGCCAACACCGTCGCCTCCGTGCTCGGCACCAGCGAGGTCATCCCGATCCTGGTGCTGCCGACCGACCGGTCCATCCGGTTCGAGGAGACCAGCCGCGACGTCATCCACTCCTTCTGGGTGCCGGAGCTGCTGTTCAAGCGTGACGTCATGCCGGGCAAGATCCGCAACGTCTTCGAGGTCTCGAAGCTGGAGTCCGAGGGCGCCTACGTCGGTCGCTGCGCCGAACTCTGCGGCAGCTACCACGCCTTCATGAACTTCGAGCTGCGGGTCGTCTCCCCGGAGAAGTACGAGCAGTTCCTGGCGGCCAAGCGCGACGGCAGGTCCACGCAGGAGGCGCTGACGGCCATCGGCGAGGACCCGTACGCGAAGACCACGCGGCCGTTCGAGACCCGCCGCACCGAGGCCAACTTCAACCCGGACGACGCGCCGGCCGGCGCGGGAAGCTGAGGGATCGGGCATGAAGACCGAGTGGCGCATCTTCCTGGTCATCGCCGGGTTCCTGCTCTTCGCCACCGTCCTCTACGGCGGGTGGACGGCCGCCGACTCCGGCGGTCACGTCGAGTGGATCGGCACGGTCGCCCTGCTGCTGAGCTTCCTGCTCTGCACCATGTGCGGTGGCTTCTTCTGGTTCGTGTCCCGCCGCATCGACCTGCGGCCGGAGGACCGGCCGGACGGTGAGATCGCCGACGGCGCGGGCGAGATCGGCTTCTTCAGCCCCGGCAGCTACTGGCCGCTGGGTCTGGCGATCGCCGTCGGGATCGCCGGGTTCGGCCTCGCGTTCTGGCAGTTCTGGCTGCTCGGGTTGGGCCTGCTGGCGGTCACGTTCTCCGTCTGCGGCCTGCTGTTCGAGTACTACAGCGGCACCCGGCGCACCGCCGAGCACTGATCCGCCGGTCGTACCCGACCCACGTACGTCACGAAGGCCCGCCTCCCTTACGGAGGCGGGCCTTCGGTCGTCGGATCGGTGTGCGGGTCGCGGGAACGCCGTCGTGGGGCTGGAGCGGCAGCGCGCTCAACCCGCTCCGGCCTGTGCGGGCGGGAGGAGCCCCAGGAGCCCCGGTGCCCGACGCCGCGACCGCGGTGGTGCCGGCGGGACGCGGCGGTGGGCCGGTCAGGCGGCGCGGCGGTGGACCGGTGGGCGGCGCCGGGCGGTCAGGCGCGCCAACTCGAGGACGCCGGTGCCGATCAGCACGGCCGTGCCGCAGCCGGTGCAGAGCAGTTCGGGGCAGTCGGCGCCGTGGCCGTCGGCGCACGGTGGCGCCTCGAACGGCTCGACGCCCTCACAGGTGTCGCAGTAGAGCTCGCGCTCCGACACGGGCGTCTCCTCTCGCTCCGGTCCCGCGTGGGTGTCGTACGCGCCGGCGGGAACTGCCGCGCCCGACGCAGGACGGTGGTGGGAACTACTCAGCTGTAGTTTCCCACGGGGGTCCGACAACCTCCGGCGGCACCCGGCCTCAGGCGGAGCGCGCGACCTCGATCCAGCGGTCGAGGACGCGGGCGGCGGCCCCGGAGTCGACGGACTCGGCGGCCCGGTCCATCCCGGCCCGCAGCGCCCCGGTGAGGTCGCCGTCGAGCGGGCCCTGCGTGGCCAGCGCCGCCGCCGCGTTGACCAGGACGGCGTCGCGCACCGGGCCGGTCTCGCCGGCCAGCAACCGGCGGACCACGTCGGCGTTGAAGGCCGCGTCACCGCCCCGCAGATCGGCCAGGGTGGCCCGGGGTACCCCGAGGTCGGCCGCGTCCAGCAGCGACTCCCTGACGACCCCGCCCTGGGCCGCCCAGACGCGGGTGGGCGCGGCGGTCGTGAACTCGTCGAGCCCGTCCTCGCCGCGCATCACCAGCACGGAGTCACCACGGGCGGCGAAGACACCGGCCATCACCGGGGCCATCCGGGCGTCGAAGCAGCCGACCGCGCCGGCGCGGGGCCGCGCCGGGTTGGTCAGCGGGCCGAGGAAGTTGAACACGGTGGGCACGCCCAGCTCGCGGCGTACCGGGCCGGTGTGCCGCATCCCGGGGTGGAACCGGGCCGCGAAGCAGAAGCCCATGCCCGCCTCGGCGACGCACCGGGCCACCCCCTCGGGGCCCAGGTCGAGCGGCACGCCGAGGAACTCCAGCACGTCGGCGGTGCCGCACGAGGAGGAGGCCGCCCGGTTGCCGTGCTTCACCACGCGCACGCCCGCGCCCGCCACCACCAGGGAGGCCATCGTCGAGATGTTGACCGTGTGCGCAAGGTCACCGCCGGTGCCGACCACGTCGAGGGCGGTGGCGCGCACCTCGTCGGGCAGCTCGACCGGGACCGCCCGGCCGAGCATCGCCTCCACCAGGCCGGCCAGTTCGACCGAGGTCTCACCCTTGGCGCGCAGCGCGACGACGAAGCCCGCCATCTGCGCCGGGGCCGCCGAGCCCGCCATGATCTCGCCCATCGCCCAGGCGGTGTCGGCCGTGGCGAGTTCCTCGCCGCGCAGCAGCGCGTTGAGCAGGTGCGGCCAGGACCGTTCGCCCATGGTGGGTCTCCCGAGCGTGCGAGATGCGGGTGGGATGGAACCGGCACCGGTACGGCCGGGCGCCCTGGCAGCCGGCGCGGGGACGTCAGGCGGGTGCGTGCGCCCGCAGCAGCTCGGCCACCGTCGTGCCGGTGGTCACGGGGTCGAGCGGGTGCACCAGGGTGGCGTCGACCTCGGCGTAGGCCGCGAGCCACCGGTCGGCGGCGCGGGCGATCACCACGCAGGTCGGGGGAGCGTCGTCCCGGTCGTCCTTGATCTGCCGGGCGATGCCGATGCCGCCGCCCGGGCTCGCCTCGCCGTCGAGCACCAGCAGGTCGATCTCGTAGTCGTCGACGAGCCGGACGCACTCGGCGTAGGTCGACGCCTCGACGAACTCGATCCGCAGACCGGGCGCGGGGCGCGGCCCGACGGCGAGGCGCATCCGGTCACGGACCGCCGGGTCGTCGCTGTAGAGCAGGACGGTGCAAAGACGATCGCTCATGCCGACACTCCGCTTCGCTCCGTGCCGTCGTGCGGCACCAACACACTGAGCCTGATGATTCGTTCGCTGCGTGCGCTCGTCGGTGGAGTGGCTCCCACCTCGTGGCTGCCCGCTGATCGTACCGGTCGGGGTGAGATGGGCGACGTCCGGCCGGTGCGGCGTCGGGGCGTACCCCGCCGGGGCGGCTCAGGCGCTGGCCTCCGCGGCGCGCTGACGGGCCTCCTGGCGGTCCAGGTCGCGGTCGACCCGGCGGGCCTCCCGCTCGGCGTGGCGCATCCACTGCACGACCAGCACGGCCAGCATGGTCACGCTGACGAACTCGCCGCCGGCCCAGAGGATGCCGCCGGCGACCACCTGGTCCTGCCACGGGTCCGACCAGGTCAGCCCGAGCGACGGGTACCAGTCGCCGCCGAACAGCGTGCTGCTCTGCATGATGGTGAGGCCGAGCACGGTGTGGAACGGCACGGAGAGCAGCATCAGCAGCGCCCGGGCCGGGTACGGCCAGCGGCCCGGCAGCGGGTCGAGCCCGAGCAGCGGCCAGAAGAACACGCAGCCGGTCATGATGAAGTGCGCGTGCACGACCTCGTGCGCCCACGCGTGCTCCAGCGTGTAGCGGTACAGGTCGGTGAAGTAGAGCGCGAACGGGTTCACCACGAAGATGGCGAACGCCACCAGCGGGAAGCTGTAGATCCGCGCGACGCGGCTGTGCACGACCGCCAGCAGCCGCTTGCGCGGTCGCGGCGGCAGGGTGCGCAGGGCCAGCGTCACCGGCGCGCCCAGCGCGAGGAAGATCGGCGAGATCATGGAGAGCACCATGTGCTGGACCATGTGCACCGACAGCAGCGCCGTGTCGTACGCGTGCAGGCCGCTGACGGTGACCGCCGCGATGCCGCCGAGGCCGGGGCCGAGGAAGAAGACCGTCCTGGCGACGGGCCACCGGTCGCCCCGGACCCGCAGCCGGTGCACCCCGTAGAGGTAGACGCCGGCGGCCAGTACCAGCCCGACGGCGAGCCAGCTGTCCAGCTTCGTCTCGGTGAACACCGACGTCACGGTGAACGGCGGTGGGGTGGCCGCGGTCGCCGCCGGCGCGGCGAGGGCGGCTGCGGCGGAGATCGGATCGGCGTGCAGCACGCTTTTCAGCCTAGGTCAGGCGAACCGGACTGCCCCGATCGGGCTGTGGATGCCACGGGTTTGGCCCCCCGCTGATCGCCTGCCCCGGTCAAGGGCAATAATGACCGCGTGACTGCGGCCCCAGCCATTGACAAGAGCCGGATCCACTCCCTGACACGACCCAACATGGTCAGCGTCGGGACGATCGTGTGGCTCTCCAGCGAACTCATGTTCTTCGCGGCGCTGTTCGCGATGTACTTCTCCATCCGCGCGGCGGCGCCGGAGCAGTGGGCGAAGCACACCGAGCACCTGAACATCCCGTACGCGACCACCTTCACGCTGATCCTGGTGGCGTCGTCGGTGACCTGTCAGATCGGTGTGTTCGCCGCCGAGAGGGGTGACGTGCACGCGCTGCGGCGCTGGTTCACGATCACCTTCGTGATGGGCCTGATCTTCGTGCTCGGCCAGCTCAACGAGTACCGCGAGCTGGTGCACGCGGGCATCAAGATCAACGAAGACGGTTACGGGTCGATGTTCTACCTGACCACCGGCTTCCACGGCCTGCACGTCGCCGGCGGTCTCGTCGCCTTCGTCATCTTCATGATCCGCACCACCATGGGCCGGTTCACGCCGGCCCAGGCGACGTCGGCGATCGTCGTGTCCTACTACTGGCACTTCGTCGACGTCGTGTGGATCGGGCTCTACGCGATGATCTACTGGCTTCAGTGATCTTGGCGCGTCACGAACCGCGCCGCTGCTCCGTCCCCTGACACAAGGTCCAACCGGTTAAGGACACAGGTCATGACTTCTGACAACGACCGCCGACGCGGTCTGCTCGCGCGGCTGCGCGAGCGGCCCGCGGCGCGCAGCAGGGGCCGCCGCCGGCTGGGCGCCGCGGTCCGGCTGCTCGCCGCGCTGATGCTGGCCGGCGGCGCCTACACCGTCTTCGCCCCCGGCGCGCAGGCGCAGGACACCCCGCTCACCGGTGCCGCCGCCGAGGGCAAGGCGCTGTTCGACGTGAGCTGTGTGACCTGTCACGGTCGCAACGCCCAGGGCGTCGAGGGGCGCGGGCCGAGCCTGATCGGCGTCGGCGGTGCCTCGGTGGAGTTCCAGGTCAGCTCCGGCCGCATGCCCATGGCCCGGCAGGAAGCCCAGGCCCAGCGCAAGCCGGAGCTCTTCACCGACGAGGAGGTCCGCCAGCTCGCCCAGTACATCCAGGAGCTCGGTGGCGGACCGGTCGTGCCCGACGGCGACAACCTGCACGCCGACGGCAACGTCGCGGCCGGTGGCGAGCTGTTCCGGATCAACTGCGCGCAGTGCCACGCCTTCGGCGGTGGCGGTGGCGCCCTGTCCTCCGGCAAGTACGCGCCGAGCCTGCGCCCGGCCACCGACCGGCAGATCTACGCCGCCATGCTGAGCGGCCCGCAGAACATGCCGGTCTTCGGTGACAACCAGATCACTCCGGACCAGAAGGCGGACCTCATCGCCTACATCCAGGAGACCCTGAAGCACGACCGTGACCCGGGCGGCTTCAACCTCGGTCGGTACGGGCCGTCCACCGAGGGCGTGGTCATCTTCCTGGTGGGCATCGTCGCGCTCGTCTTCGCGAGCCTGTGGATTGCGGGCAAGTCGTGACCGGGCGGCTCATCCGATTCAGTGCCGTGGTGCCGCAGGCCGGCATCGCGCGTAGCGAGGTGACGGCATGACCACGCACACCGAGCACCAGGCTCAGCAGGGCCGGGAGCCGCTCGACGTGAACACCCCCGGGCTCAGCCAGTTCGACATCGTCCGGGAGGGCGCGCGCCGGGACGACATCGAGATCGTCCACTACGAGCCGCAGGTCGCGCCGGGCAGCAAGGCCGAGCGCCGGCTGACCCGTACGGTCGCCTCGTTCTTCCTGCTGACCGGCCTGGCGGCGACCGCCTTCCTGGTCATCTACATCTGGTGGCCGTGGAAGTACACCCCGGGCAGCGGCGGCGACAAGTGGTACACCCCGCTGCTCGGCGTCACCCTGGGCGTGGCCCTGCTCGGCATCGGTTTCGGCATCCTGACCTGGGGCAAGAAGCTGCTGCCGAAGGAGGTCTCGATCCAGGACCGGCACGAGGGTGCCGTGGCCTCCGACGACCGGATCATCACCGGCCAGACCATGCTCTACATGGCCGACGAGCTGGGCGTGAAGCGCCGGCCGCTGCTCGGCATCTCGCTGCTGGCCGGTCTCGCGCCGGTCGGCGCGGTCGCCGCGGCGCCCCTGGTCGGCGGCCTGATCTCCCAGCCGCACAAGAACAACCAGATGTTCACGACCGGGTTCGCCCCGGCCGAGAACGGCCAGAAGGTCCGCCTGGTCCGCGAGGACGGCCGTCCGGTGCGTCCGGCGGACGTCAGCGCGGGCGGCCAGATCACGGTCTTCCCCGGCATCCCGCACGGCGTGAGCAACCTGCACGCGGACTCGCCGACCCTGCTGATCCACCTGCGCGACTTCGACGCGGAGAAGTCGCGTCAGGCCAACGAGCGGGAGCAGCACGGCGGCTACATGTGGGGCAACTACGCCGCGTTCTCCAAGATCTGCACGCACGCCGGTTGCCCGGCGAGCCTGTACGAGCAGCAGACCAACCGCCTGCTCTGCCCGTGCCACCAGTCGCAGTTCCTGATCACCGACAACGCCCGGCCCATCTTCGGCCCGGCCAGCCGACGGCTGCCGCAGTTGCCGATCGAGGTGGACGCCGAGGGCTACTTCGTGGCCAAGTCCGACTACACCGAGACCGTCGGGCCCGACTTCTGGGAGCGGCCGTGAAGCGGCGCAAGTTCGACATGGCAGCTGTGCCGGGCAACGCCGCCCGGGGAGTGGACGACCGCTTCCAGGTGGCCACCCCGCTGCGCCGGCTGCTGAACAAGGTCTTCCCGGACCACTGGTCCTTCCTGCTCGGCGAGATCGCGCTGTTCTCGTTCATCGTCCTGCTGCTGACCGGGGTCTTCCTGACCTTCTTCTTCGAGCCGGCGATGACCGAGGTGGTCTACAACGGCAGCTACGCCCCGCTGCGGGGCACGCCGATGTCGGCCGCGTACGCCTCCAGCCTGGACATCTCGTTCGACGTCCGCGGTGGCCTGATCATGCGGCAGATGCACCACTGGTCGGCGCTGCTGTTCATGGCGGCCATCGTGGTGCACATGCTCCGGGTCTTCTTCACCGGCGCGTTCCGCAAGCCGCGTGAGACCAACTGGATCATCGGCTCGCTGCTGTTCTGGGTCGGCTTCCTCGCCGGCTTCACCGGCTACTCGCTGCCGGACGACGGCCTCTCCGGCACCGGTCTGCGGATCGCCTCGGCGATCATGCTCTCCATCCCGGTGATCGGCTCCTGGGTCACCTCGTCGGTGTTCGGCGGGGAGTTCCCGGGCACGATCATCATCAGCCGGTTCTACATCGCCCACGTGCTGCTCGTCCCGGGCCTGCTGCTCGCGCTGATCGGCGCCCACCTGGGCCTGGTCTTCAAGCAGAAGCACACCCAGTGGCCCGGCCCCGGCCGGACCAACGGCAACGTGGTCGGCGAGCGGATGTTCCCCCGCTACGCCATCAAGCAGGGCGGCTTCTTCATGGTCGTCTTCGGCGTGATCGCGCTGCTGGGCGGCCTGTTCCAGATCAACCCGATCTGGCTGTTCGGCCCGTACGAGGCGTGGGTGGTCTCGGCCGCCAGCCAGCCCGACTGGTACGTCATGTTCCTCGACGGCTCGACCCGTCTGATGCCCGCCTGGGAGATCAACATCCCGATCGGCGACGGGTACGTGATCCCGCCGCTGTTCTGGCCGACGGTCGTGCTGCCGGGCATCCTGGTCGGCCTGTCGACGCTCTATCCGTTCCTCGAGGCCCGGCGCCTCAAGGACACCCGGAGCCACAACCTGCTCCAGCGGCCCCGGGACGTGCCGGCCCGTACCGGCCTGGGCGCCATGGCGCTGGCGTTCTTCATCGTGCTGACCCTCTCCGGCGCCAACGACGTCATCGCCGACAAGTTCCAGATCAGCCTGAACGCGATGACCTGGGCGGGCCGGATCGGTCTGCTGATCCTGCCGCCGTTGGCGTACTACGTCACCTACCGGATCTGCCTGGGCCTGCAGCAGCACGACCGTGAGGTGCTCGCCCACGGTGTCGAGACCGGCATCATCCGGCGCCTGCCGGACGGCCGCTTCGAAGAGGTGCACCAGCCGCTCGCCCCGGGCGACGGCCACGGCCACGGCCTGGAGTACGCCGGCTGGGTCGTGCCGAAGAAGATGAACCGGCTCGGCGCCCTCGGCCCGGCCATCCGGGGCTTCTTCTACCCGATCGAGAAGCCGGCCGAGGCGCCGGTCTCGCCGGGGCACCCGCCGGTCGAGCCCCGACCGGAGCGGGAGGAGATCGGCAGCGGCGAGAGCCGCCGCTGACCCGCGACACCCCCGACGTGGCGCCCACCGGAGTCCTCCGGCGGGCGCCACGTCCGTTTCCGCCCGCCGACACGTCGACACGGGCGTGTCGGCCGGTCGCCGCCCTCGTCGGGGAATCGCAGGAATAACCCCGGTCAGCCGGGTATGCGTGCGGTCCAACGTCTCAAGGGGGAGGAAGCATGTTGGGTATCAAACGCCTCGGCCTACTGGCCGCGCTGGTGCTGGTGGGGGTCGCGCCGGCTGCTGCGGCGCAGGCCGCGGTGCAGCCGTCACAGCAGGACACCCAGTACCTGCAGGCCATCCACCAGGTCAACCTGTTCGAGATCACCGCCGGTGGCCTGGCCGAGCAGAAGGGCCAGAACCAGGGGGTCAAGGACCTGGGGGCCCGGCTCAAGACGGACCACACTGAGCTCGACCAGACGGTGCAGCAGACCGCGTCCCAGCTCGGTGTGGAGTTGCCGAGTGAGCCCACCGCGGACCAGCAGTCCGTCATCGACCAGCTCAACAACGCCAGCGGCGAGGAGTTCGACCGGCTCTGGGTGACCAGCGAGCTGGCCGGCCACGTCCAGGCCATCCAGGCCACCCAGACGGAGATCTCGCAGGGCTCCGAACAGTCGGTGGTCCAACTGGCCCAGACCGCCCTGCCGACGCTCCAGGCGCACTACGACGCGCTGGTGCAGCTGGCCGAGCAGTTGGGCATCCCGGTGCCGCAGACCAGCGCCAGCGGCACCCCGAGCCCGGGTGGCACGACGCCGGCTCCGGGCGGCACCAGCACCGAGACCCCGGCTCCGGGCGGCACCACCGAGTCGCCGGCTCCGGGTGGCACCTTCGAGACGCCGGTTCCCCAGCAGAGCTGACGTCGCGTACGACGACGGCCGGTCCACCCATCGGTGGGCCGGCCGTCGCACATCCGGGCCGGCGGCCTCGGGCGGGGGCCCGCGTCAGTCGGCGTTCGCGAGGCCGATCGCGAACGCCTCCTCCAGATCGTGCTGGGAGTACGCCCGGAAGGCGATGTGCGACTCGGTGTTCAGCACCCCCGGCACCTTCGAGATGCTGCCGGCGATCACCTGGGCGATCTGCTCGAACTCCCGGACCCGGACCATCGCGATCAGGTCGACGTGGCCCGCCACCGAGTAGACCTCGCTGACGCCGGGCAGGTTGGCCAGGTTCTCGGCCACCTCGGGGATCGAGTCGGTGGCGCAGTCGATCAGCACGATCGCGGTGATCACGGGGCACTTCTCCGTTCGTCGGCGTCGTCGCCCATGCTAGATGTTCCCCCGCCGCCGGGACGGCGGTGTGCCGGGGACGGTGAGGTCGGTACCGGCGCGGACCGCGTCGCGCAGGCGCTCGCCGGGGCCCACGGTGGCACCGGGCCAGACGACCACGCGCTCCACGTCGCCGTGGACGACCGCGCCCGCGCCGATCACCGCCGAGCGGCAGCGGCCCGTCACCGTGGCCGTCGGGTCCACCAGGTTGCCACCGCCGGCCGCGTGCAGGTTGGCCGCCAGGTAGTCGGCCGGGGTGCCGGTGTCGAGGAAGGTGCCGGCGTACGGCACGACGGTCAGCGCGCCGGCCGCCTCCGCCGGCCGCCAGACGGCCCGGACGAGGTCGCCGAACTCGACCGGCAACTCCCGCACCAGCCGCCACGGCAGCAGGGAGAAGCCGGTGAACACGTGCCCGTCGAAGGTGCCCGGCGCCGTCGGGTCGGCGGCGGGCTGGCCGAGCAGGCGTACGGAGTCGCCGTCCCAGCCGTCAAGCAGCGCGGCGATGTCGGGGCCCGGGGGGCGCGCCGGGTCGGCGAGGTAGGCGTCGGCGTTGCCGACCAGCACCCCGCGCCCGGCGATCCACTCCCGTAGGTTCGCCACCCCGCCCGCGGTGCCGAGAGGGTCGCCCGGCTCCACGGAGAGGCGGGCGCGGCCCCCGACGTGGTCGACGACCTGCTGGCCGAGGTAACAGGCGTTGACGGCGACCCGGGCGGGCCCGACCAGGCCGAGCCCGGCCAGCCGGTCGAGCGCCCGGTCGAGCAGCGGCGCGTTGCCCACCGGGCAGAGCGCCTTGGGCAGCCGCTCGGTCAACGGCCGCAGCCGGGTGCCCTCCCCGGCGGCGAGCACGACCGCGCAGACCGCCCGGGCCGCGACGGGCAGGTCCCGATCGGCCGGGCCGGCGGTCACGGCTTCGTGTCGGGCACCGGTGGCGGGAACTGCCCGGCCAGCGGCCCGATGTCGTAGTAGGCGAGCAGCCGGGCCGTCGGCCAGGTCAGCTTGGGCAGGTCGTCCAGCGGGTGCCAGGCGGCCTCGAAGACCTCCGCGCCGTCGACCTTCAGCTCGGTGCTCGACGCCGGCACCTCGGCGGTGAACACGACGTCGACCCAGCCCTTGGCGTGCACCACGGCGTTCGGCACGGCGGGGCTCAGCTGCCGGGGCGAGAGCCGGACGCCCGACTCCTCGTACAGCTCGCGGGCGGCGCCCACCACCGGTGCCTCGCCCTTCTGCAACAGGCCGGCGGGCAGCCCCCAGCCCCTGCCGGGTGGCTGGCGCAGCAGCAGCAGCCGACCCGCCCCCTCGGCCTCGCTGTCCCGGACGAGGGTGACCGCGCCGACGATGTACTTCGGCACGGCCAGCCGGACCAGGCGGCGGCGTACCGGCAACGGCAGCCGGTAGAAGACCTGGTAGGCGACGGCCCGACCGGTGGCGCGGGAGCGGGAGATCATCCGTCCAGGCTAGTGGCCGCGAGGAACGTTCGGAGCACCTGGGCCGTAGCCGTCACTGCCGGTGGTCCACCAGGTCGATGAGCTGGCGTACGACGGCGTCCGGTTCGATCACCCGGTCGAACACCGCGACCAGCAGGGTCTCCAGGTCGGGATAGCCCAACTCCTCCGACAGCCGCAGCAGCGGCAGGTCGCTGGCGAGGCCCCGGTTGTGCTTGCGCAGGGCCAGCCCGATGGTGGCGCGGCCGAGCCGGACCTTGTCGGTGATGGAGATGCCGGGCTCGGTGTGGTCGGCGAACCACCGGCTGATCTGCATCTGCGCCTGCGGTGACTTGACGAAGCCGAGCCACTCCCGCCGGGGGCCGCGCGGGGCGACGGCGGCGTCGAAGCCGTTCGCCGCGTCGGTCTCGGTGAAGATCTCCACCACGTCGCCCTCGTCCAGTTCGGAGGAGAGCGGGGCCAGCCGGCCGTTGATCCGCACCGCGAGACAGTGGTCGCCCCGCTCGGTGCCCAGTTCGTACGCGAGGTCGACCGGGGTCGCCCCGGCGGGCAGCACGACCTGCCGCCCGTCGGCGAAGACCTGGATCTGCGCCTCGGCGAGGTCGCACCGCAGCGATTCGAGGAACTGGGCCGGATCGGCCGTCTCCTGCTCCCAGTCGAGCACCCGGCGCAGCCAGTCGAGCTGCTCGGCGCGGGCCGCTGCCGTGCCGGCGCCGGAACGCGGGAAGCGGAAGTCGGCGGCGACGCCGTACTCCGCCGAGCGGTGCATCTCCTCGGTGCGGATCAGCACCTCCACGGTGCGGTCCTTGGGCCCGCAGACGCTGGTGTGCAGCGAGCGGTAGAGGTTGTTCTTGGGGGAGGCGATGAAGTCCTTGAACCGGCCGGGAACCGGCCGCCACGTGCCGTGGATCGCGCCGAGCGCCGCGTAGCAGTCGGTGGGCGGGCCGTCCACCACGATCGCGATGCGGGGCAGGTCGAAGGGGACGCTGTGGCCACCGGCCACCGTGTCCTTCCAGATCGAGTAGAGGTGCCGGGAGCGGGGGGTCACCACCGCGTCGACCCGGCTGCGGCGCAGGGCCGACCTGGCCCGGGTGACCACCTCGTCGAGGTACGCGTCCCAGCCCGGCCGGTCGTGCACGTGCCGGGCGATCCGGGCGTGCTCGTCGGGCTCCAGGTGCAGCAGCACCACGTCGTCGAGCTCGCGCTTGAGCATCTGGATGCCGAGCCGGTCGCAGAGCGGGACCAGGACCTCCTGCGTCTTGCGGGCGATCCGCTCCCGCGACGCGGCGGACCGGACGCCCAGGGTACGCATGTTGTGCAGCCGGTCGGCCAACTTGATGATCAGAACCCGGACGTCCTTGCCGGCCGCGATGATCATCTTGCGGATCGTCTCGGCCTCGGCGGCCTTGCCGTAGAACGCCTTGTCGAACTTGGTCACCCCGTCGACCAGGTGCGCCACCTCCCGCCCGAAGTCCTCGGCGAGCGCCTGGAGGGTGTAGCGGGTGTCCTCCACGGTGTCGTGCAGCAGCGCGGCGACCAGGGTGGTGGCGTCCATGCCGATCTCGGCGCAGATCTGGGCCACCGCCAGCGGATGGGTGATGTAGGGCTCGCCGCTCTTGCGGAACTGCCCGCGGTGCATGTTCTCCGCGATGGTGTAGGCCCGGCGCAGCACGGAGGGCTCGGTGCCGGGGTGGATCGTCCGGTGGGTCCGGACGAGCTGCCCGACCGGATCGGTGTCGGCGGTGGGCCAGCTCAGCAGCGAGCGCAGCCGGCGGGCCAGCGGCAGCTCGCCCGGTTGGGTCGGGAGGGCGCCCCCCAGGGCGGCGCCGCGTCCGGCGTCGACGTCCACGTGGGACACCTCCTCACCCCGGCCCCCCGCCGCCGACACCCGGCAAGCGGGGAGCAGGCCCACGAAACGGGCAGGACTGCACTTCTCTAACAGACTAAGGGAGTCGAGGTAGTCCGATCGGTCACTTGGTCATGGGCGTTCGGTCGAGCTTTGGTGGGAAGCGGCTTTCTCGGCCTTGGCCAGCAGGTCACGGAAGCGGGCCGCGCCGGCAACCGGGGACGCCCAGCCGGAGGACATCTCCACCAACCGGGTCTCCGGACGTTCCAACCAGGACAGGATGCGTTCGGTCTCCTCGGCCGAGGCGCGCGGGACCGGGCCGTGACCGGGTAGGACGGTCTCGGCGGTCGCCCGGATCGCGGCGATCGTCGGTCGGGGGTGGACACCGGGGGGCGAGGCCCCGGCCCCGGCCAGCCGGCCGTGCCGCACGAGCGCCAGCTCCCAGCCGCCGCGGGCCGCCGGGCGGGCCGCCGCCAGCTCGGCGATGCCGGTCAGCGCCGTCAGCCGCTGCATCCGTACGGTCGCCCGCAGCACCGCCGCCAGCCGGGACCGGGCCACCGCCGCCTCCTCGTAGCGCTGGGCCTTCGAGAGCGCGTCGATCCGGGCGAGCAGGGCGTCGACCACCGCTCGGGGGTCGCTGGCGGTGGCGGTACGGAACGGCGCGACCGCGCGGGCGTCGTACTCCTCGGGGGAGATCCGGTGCTCGCAGGGCGCCGGGCAGCGACCCAGCTCGGCCAGCGCGCAGGCCGGCGTGACCGTGCGCAGCGAGAGCCGGTGGGTGCACTGGCGCAGCGGCACGGCGTCGTGGAAGCCGGCGGCGGCCAGCTCCGCCGACCGGCGGGAGCTGAACGGCCCGAGGTAGGCGGCGTCGCCGGGGGAGATGCCCCGCACCACCGACAGCCGGGGGTACGGCCCGTCGGTCAGCTTCAGCCAGAGCATCCGCTCCGGGAACTTCGAGCGCCGGTTGTACGGCGGGGCGTGCGCCGCGATCAGCCGCAGCTCGCGCACCTCCGCCTCCAGGGAGTGGGCGCACTGGACCGCCTCCACCCGCTCCGCCGCGGCGAGCATCTCGGAGATCCGGGCCCGCTTCTCCGCCGCCGTGAAGTAGCTGCGCACGCGGGTGGCGATGTCGCCGGAGGTGCCGACGTAGAGCGGTCGGTCGTCGGCGGCCCGGAAGATGTAGACCCCCGGCGCCTTGGGCAGCCCCTCGGCCAGGTGCCGCTTGCGGCGCTGGGTCGGGGTGACCGCCCGGGCGAACTCGATGGCGTCGCCGACGGTGTCGACCCGGTGCCCGGCCAGGCGGGCGATCAGCCCGTGCAGCACGTCGACGGTGGCCTTGGCGTCGTCGAGCGCCCGGTGGGTCGGCCGGGTGGCGGTGCGGAAGTAGGCCGCGAGGGTGCCCAGCTTGCGGTTGGGCACCTCGTCGCGGGTGAGCACCCGGCGGGCCAGCGCGGCAGTGTCGAGCACCCGCGGGTTGGGCCAGCGGTAGCCGTGCTTCGCGCAGGCGGCCTTGAGGAAGCCCACGTCGTAGGGGGCGTTGTGGGCGACCAGCACGGCGTCGGCGACGAACTCCAGGAAGCTCGGCAGCACCTGCTCGATCGGTGGGGCCGGCAGCAGCATGGCCTGGGTGATGCCGGTGAGCACCGTGATGAACGGCGGAATGGGCACGCCGGGGTTGACCAGGGTGGCCAGCACGCCCAGCTCCTCGCCGCCGCGCACCTTGACGGCGCCGATCTCGGTGATCCCGCCGCCGTCCGGCGCGCCGCCGGTGGTCTCCAGGTCGACCACCACGAACGTCGTCGCGTACAGCGGCAACGCCGGGTCGATCCCGCCCGCGCCCGGGTCGAAACCGGCCAGCGGCTCCTGGACGTACTCGGTCTGTGCCATCGGCGGCACCGTAGCGGTCCGGTCCGACACTCGCGTCCCATCCGCATCAGGCGTCACCACCGGTCTAGGATGAGAGATCGGCTCACTCACCGGGCGGTGGGCCCGGTCGCGGTGGGAGACTTGCCACATGCCCCTCACCGAGCCGCACGACGACCACCTCCGGCAGGAGGATCCGGTCGACGCTGTGCGTGACCCCGGTGCGGGCGCCCCCGACGAGACTGTCCCGCCCGAGCCGGAGCCCGTCCTGCCCGAGCCCGTCCGGCAGCGCATCGTGGCGCTCACCGCGGCGGTGCTGCCCGGGCTGCCCGCCGACGAGGTGCCGGTGGCGCTGCGCCGGGTCGCCAAGTTCGCCCCCAACCGCCGGGCCCGGCTCGGCGCTCCGGCGATCGCCGCCCAGCTCACGGCGGATCCGTTGTTCCGGCAGCGGGTCACCGCCCGGGTCCTCGCCGACACCGGCGACCTCGGCGCCGCGGTGCTGGAGGGCACCGCGCCGGCCGCCGCCGACCCGGTCGAGGTGGCCGCGCTGGCCTATCTGGCCCGGCCCCGGGGTTGGCGGGAGCTGATCGAGGCCAGCGGCGCGGCGGTCCGCGCCGAGGCCGACAGCGCGGTCGTCGCCGAACTGGTCCGGGAGGCCGAGCAGCGCGCCACCCGCGCCGAGCACGACCGGGCGGTGGCCCGGGTCGAGGCGGACAAGCTCCGCGACGAGCTGGCCCGGGTCCGCGAGGAGCTCGGCCAGTTGCGCGAGGAGAGCCGGCAGCTGAACCGGTCGCTGCGCGAGACCCAGGCCCGCGAGCGCAAGGCCACCGAGCTGCTCGCCACCGAGCGGGGCCGGGCGTCCCGGGCGGCGGCGGACGCCGACGCCGAGCTGCGCCGCGTACGGGCCCGGCTGGCCGAGGCGGAGGCGGCAGCGGGGGTCGCGCGGGCCAGCGCCAAGGAGGCCCGCTCGGTCGACGACGCCCGGCTCTGGCTGCTGCTGGAGACCATCGGGCAGGCCGCCGTGGGGCTGCGCCGCGAGCTGGCGCTCGACCCGGTCGACAGGCTGCCCGCCGACTTCGTCGCCGACGCCTTCGCCGACCAGTCCGGCACCACCGCGGCCGGCACCGCCGCCCGGGCCCGGGACACCGACGACCCGGCCCGCCTCGACCAACTGCTCGCCCTGCCCCGGGCGCACCTGGTCGTCGACGGCTACAACGTGACCAAGCGCGGCTTCGGGGAGATGTCCCTGGAGCAGCAGCGCAAGCGGCTCATCACCGGCCTGGGCGGGATCGCGGCGCAGACCGGCGACGAGGTCACGGTGGTCTTCGACGGCGCGGAACGGATGCACGGCCTGCCGCCCACGCCGCGCGGGGTGCGGGTGCTCTTCTCCCGCAAGGGCGAGACCGCCGACGAGCTGATCCGCCGCCTGGTCCGCGCCGAGCCGTCGGGCCGCCCGGTGGTGGTGGTCTCCTCCGACCGGGAGGTCGCCGACGGTGTACGCCGGCACGGCGCGTACCCGCTCGGCGCCGACTCGCTGCTGCGCCGGCTCGCCCGGTCCTGATCGGGGCGCTTGATCGCTTTCGAGCCGTCCGCTGCCCGTTGTCCTTTTTTGTCGTACCCCGCGCCTAGCGTCGTGGTGACCGACGGTGGTCGGGCGGCGACGCAGGTGTCCCGCCCGCTGCCGCAGCCCATCAGGAGGCGAAATGCTGATCGACTGCGACGGGTGCGGTTTCCGGGGCGACGGCTGTGCCGACTGCCTGGTGACGGCCCTGTTCGACACGGGGTCGCCGGTGGCCGGGCTCGACGGCGCCGAGGTCCGGGCGATCGAGGTGTTCGCCCGGGCGGGCTTCGAGGTGGAGGTGCTGCCCGAGCCCGGGCCGGCCCGGCGCCCCGCGCGGCGTCACCGGGCCGCCTGACGACCGCGCGGCGTCACCGGGCCCGCCCGACGGCGGGGTCAGCGGGACCTGTCGCGGTTGTAGAGCCTCTTCGCCCACAGGTAGCCGACCAGCGCGACACCCGCGCACCAGGCTGTCGCGACCGCCGCGTTGGTGCCGACCGGGCCTCCGGTGAGCAGGGCGCGCAGGGTCTCGATGATCGGGGTGAAGGGCTGGTGCTCGGCGAACTGCCGCAGCCCGGCCGGCATCGAGTCCGTCGGCACGAAACCGCTGCCGACGAAGGGCAGGAAGGTCAGCGGCGTGGGCAGGTTGCTCGCCGTCTCCACGCTCCGGGTGACCAGCCCCAGCGCGACCGAGAGCCAGGTGAGCGCGAAGGCGGTCATCGCCAGCACGCCCACCGCCCCGAGCCAGCCCGTCAGGTCCGCCGTGGGCCGGAAACCGATGAGCAGCGCGATCCCCATGACCACCGCGAGGCTGAGCATGGTCTGGATCATGCTTCCGAGCACGTGGCCGGTGAGCACCGACACCCGGGCGATCGCCATGGTGCGGAACCGGTCGATCACGCCCTCGGTCATGTCCATGGTCACCGACACCGCCGTGCCGGTGGCGGCCAGACCGGCGGCCATCAGCAGGATCCCCGGGGTGACGTAGTCGAGGTACTCGCCGCGACCCCCGGCACCGCCGCTGAGGCCGGCGCCGAGCGTGCCACCGAAGACGTAGACGAACAGCAGCAGGAACAGCACGGGCATGCCGGCGAGCAGCACCGTCATGGACGGGTAGCGCACCATGCGCCGCAGGTTGCGCCGCAGCATGGTGCTCGAGTCGCGTACGGCGTAGGAGAGCGTGCTCATCGCGGGAAGGTCCTCGCTTCCTTGGGCTGACCGGTGAGGGCCAGGAAGACGTCGTCGAGGTCGGGGGAGTGCACCGACAGCGATTCGACGGTGATCGACTGCTGGTCGAGCTGGTCGAGCAGGGCGCGTAGCGAGGCGACGCTGCCGTCGCTCGGCACGTGCAGGGTGAATTCGTCGGGCTCGCGGGTGGACCCGGCCACGGTGCGCAGCGCCAGGTCGTAGGCGGCGGAGTCGGCGAAGTGCAGGCTGACGTGGCCGCCGGGAACGAGCCGCTTGAGTTGGGCCGCGGTGCCGTGCGCGACCAGCCGACCGTGGTCGAGGACGGCGATCCGGTCGGCGAGCTGGTCCGCCTCCTCGAGGTACTGGGTGGTCAGGAAGATGGTCACGCCGTCCGCCACCAGGTCCCGCACGATCTGCCACATGGCGTGCCGGCTGCGCGGGTCCAGCCCGGTGGTGGGCTCGTCGAGGAACACCACGCGGGGCCGCCCGACGAGGCACATCGCCAGGTCCAGCCGCCGACGCATGCCGCCGGAGTAGCTGGCGGCCGGCTTGCCGGCGGCGTCCAGCAGGTCGAACGTGCCGAGCAGCTGTCGCGCCCGGTCGCGCCCCTCCCGCCTGGGCAGGTGGTGCAGGTCGGCCATGAGGAGCATGTTCTCCTCGCCGGTGAGCAGGCCGTCGACAGCGGAGAACTGGCCGGTCACGCCGATCGCGGCGCGTACGGCGTCGGGCTCCCTGGCGGGATCGTGCCCGGCGACCCGCACCTCGCCGGAGTCGGCGCCGATCAGCGTGGACAGGATCCGCACCGTGGTGGTCTTGCCGGCGCCGTTCGGGCCGAGCAGCGCGAAGACGGTGCCCTCGGCCACGGTGAGGTCGATCCCGTCGAGTACGACGTGGTTGCCGAAGGACTTGCGCAGGGCGGTGGTCGTGATGGCCGGTGGGGCCTCGGTGGGTGGCATGTCTACTCCTTGTGTGCCGTGAGGTCGACCCCCGCCGGCGTCGCTGTCGGTGCGGGGCGCGGTGGCGTCGGGTCAGCCGCGGCGGATGACGATGTCGCCGAAGGAGGTGCGGGCGCTCACGCGCACGGCGCCCTCGGGCTCGCCGGGCGGGTCGTACGCCTCGAGGTGGTTCTCCACCCGGCCGAACTGGGTGTGCAGGTCGAGCAGGGCTGCGGTGCCGGAGCGCACACCGACCTCGAGCCGGCCGCTCTGGGTCTGGACCGTCACCGTGCCCGCCGAGACCTCGCCGATGCGGACGTCGCCGTTGGCGGTGGTGGCGGTGACGGAGGCGTGCGCGTGGTCGACGGCGATGTCGCCGTTGGCCGCCTTCACGCGGGCCTCGCCGGTGACGGTGCCCAACCAGCTGTCGCCGTTGCTGTTCTTGACCACCGCGTCGCCCCGGACCTCCTGCACCTGGATCCGGCCGGTGCCGGTGCTGATCCGGGCCTTGCCGGCGACGTGCTCCACCCGGACGGCGCCGGCGGAGGTGTCGAGGTCCACCTCGGCGGCGCCGTCCAGCTCGATGTCGCCGGCGGCGGTCCGCAGGCGGCAGCTGCCGAGGCGGCCGTCGCTGTGGAACGTCGCCACGGAGGCGTCGCCGTGCAGGTGCGAGCCCGTCGGCAGGTCGACCGTCACGTCGACCGAGCCGGGCTTGCCGAACAGGCCGAAGCCGCGCTGGCGCGGTGCTCTGACCGTCAGCCGGCCGTCGGCGTACTCGACGCGGGTCTGCTCCGCGGCGCGTACGTCGGCTTCGCTGGCGGCGTTGCTGGGGCGGATCTCGACGACGGTGTCGGTGCGGTCGGTCGCGGTGACGCGGACGTCACCGACGACCAGGTCGACGGTGGCCGAGATCGCGGCGGGGGTGTCGAAGGTGGGCACGACGTGGTCCTTTCTGACGAGTGGGCGTCCCCGGGCGGGGACGGGTCGGCGGCGGTGCGGCGGGGGCCGGTCAGCGGGCCCAGCCGGTGTAGCGCTCCCCGCCCCGGGGGGCGCGCCGCTGCGGTTGGTTGGCCGTGCCGGTGGTCGCGACGGCGGCGCTGGCCGCCCGGACCAGCCAGGCGTTGACCGAGAGGCCGTCGCGGGCGGCGGCGTCCTCGATGCGGCCCTTGAGGTGCTCGGAGAGGCGGAAACTGATCCGGGAGGTGGCGCCCTCCTCGGCGTCGGCCGGGGGCGGGACGGCCGGCGCGGTGCCGTCCGGCTCGCCCGGGAAGCCGGGGCCGGCCGGCGGTGGCGTCACGACGAAGCTCGGCTCGCGTCCGCGCAGGCGCAGCTCGACCGAGCCGGGTGCCAGCTCGCGGGTGATCTCCGCCGCCGCCGTGGCCAGCGCGTCCAGCAGCGCCAGCCGGAGCGCCGACTCGAGCGGCCCGGCCAGCCGCTCGGCCAGCGCCCGGGACTCCTCGCCGCCGAGTTCGGCGACGCCGGCCAACTCCTGCCGGAGGTTCTCGACATACGACGTCAGGTCCATGACGCCACTATGGCACCATCATGACGCCATGACAACTGCATTCGGCTTCGTCGTGACGTCATCCTGGCGACAGGTGGCGTCGGGACGGCGTGCGCCGGCCTGGGCGGGCCGGAGCGCGGCGGGCAATAGGATGGGCGGTCACGGCGGAGGGAGCGGCATGACGCGGGTACGACGCGACGGCGCGAGCCGCGCCGCGGTGCCGGGAGGGCCCCGGTGAGTCCGCGCGGCTGGGCGGTGCTGACCCTGCTCGGCCTGACCGCGGCCCTGGTGGTGGCCGCCGCGGTGCTGATCCCGTGGCACCGGCCGCCGGCACCCCGGGCCGACCAGCTCGCCGCGCTGGGCGACCTCCCCGCCGAGCAGGTGGCCCGCGGCCGGGAGTTCCGTTCCGCGTTGCGCCCCGCCGGCTGGGCCGCGATCGCGATCGGCCTGCTGGTGGCCCTGCTGCTCGGCCTGACCCCGCTGGGCAGCCGGCTCGTCGAGCTGGCCGGTCGCCCGTTCGGCGGCCACTGGGCCGCCCAGGCGGTCCTCGGCGGGCTCGCCGTGGTGCTCGTCGCCGACCTGGTTACCCTCCCGTTCGCCGCCTGGCGGCAGGCCGTACTCACCCGCTACGGGCTGAGCACCAACGGCTGGGGCGGCTGGACGGCCGACCTGCTCAAGTCGTACGCGGTCAGCGCGGTCATCGGCGCGGTGGCGCTGCTCGGCTTCTACACCGTCATCCGGCTCGCGCCGCGCTGGTGGTGGGCGTTCGGCGCGGCCGGCGCGGCGACCCTGGTGGTGCTGCTCTCCTTCGTGCTGCCGGTGCTCGTGGAGCCGGTGTTCAACAGGTTCACCCCGATGGAGCAGGGCCCGCTGCGCACCCAGCTCGTGGAGATGGCGGCCCGCGACGGCGTCCCCGTACGCGACGTGCTGGTCGCCGACGCGTCGCGGCGCACCCGGGCGGTCAACGCGTACGTCTCGGGGCTCGGGCCGACGCGGCGGGTGGTGGTCTACGACACGCTGCTGCGCGAGGCGACGCCGGCCGAGGTGACCGCCGTGGTGGCGCACGAGCTGGGGCACGCCAAGGACCGGGACGTCGCGGTCGGCACGCTGACCGGGGCGCTGGGCGCCGCCGCCGCGGTGGTCGCGCTCTACCTGCTCGGCTCCGCCGGCCCGCTGCTGCGGCTGGCCGGCGTCGACTCGGTCGCCCAGCCGCGCGCGTTCCCCCTGCTGCTCGCGCTCGTGACGGTGGCGGGGCTGGTCTCCGCGCCGGCGCAGGCGCTCATGTCGCGGCGGGTGGAGGCGCGCGCCGACGCGCACGCGCTCGCGTTGACCGGCGACCCGGCCGCCTTCGAGGCGATGCAGCGGCGGCTCGCCGGCATCAACCTCGCCGACCCTGATCCGCCCCGCTGGGAGTACCTCTACTCCGCCACCCACCCGTCCACGGTCGAGCGGATGGCCGCCGCCCGCGCCCACGCCAGGGAGACCGGCCGATGAGCCGTACGCTGCTGATCACCAACGACTTCCCGCCCCGCCCCGGCGGGATCCAGTCCTTCGTGCACAACCTCGCGGTGCGCCAGCCCGCCGGGTCGGTGGTCGTCTACGCCTCGACGTGGCGGGACGCGGAGAAGTTCGACGCCGACCAGCCGTTCGAGGTGGTCCGCGACCGTACCCGGGTGCTGCTGCCCACCCCACGGGTCGCCCGCCGGGCCGCCCGGCTGGCGCGCGCGTACGACTGCGACACGGTGTGGTTCGGCGCGGCGGCCCCCCTCGGGCTGCTCGCCGCGGGCCTGCGCCGCCGCACGGGCATCCGCCGGGCGGTGGCGCAGACCCACGGGCACGAGGTCGGCTGGGCCGCGCTGCCGGCCGCCCGGGCCGCGTTGCGGCGCATCGGGCGCGGCGTCGACGTGACGACCTACCTGGGGGAGTACACCCGGGTGCGGCTGGAACGGGCGCTGCACGGGGTGACCGAGCTGCACCGGCTCGCCCCCGGGGTGGACGTGGACGCCTACCACCCGTCGGTCGACGGCGAGCCGGTCCGGCGCCGGCTGGGGCTGGCGGACCGCCCGGTGGTGGTCTGCGTGTCCCGGCTGGTGCCGCGCAAGGGGCAGGACATGCTGATCCGGACGATGCCCGAGATCCGTCGCCGGGTGCCCGACGCCGCGCTCCTGGTGGTCGGCGGCGGGCCCTACCGGGCGACGTTGGAGAAGCTGGCCCGCCAGGCGGGCGTCGAGCGGGACGTGGTCTTCACCGGCTCGGTGCCGTCGGCGGAGCTGCCCGCCCACTACGCCGCCGGCGACGTCTACGCCATGCCCTGCCGCACCCGCAACCGTGGCCTGGACGTCGAAGGGCTCGGGATCGTCTACCTGGAGGCCTCCGCGACCGGCCTGCCGGTGGTCGCCGGTGACTCCGGGGGCGCCCCGGACGCCGTCCGGGAGGGCGAGACGGGCTTCGTGGTCCGTGGCCGCGACGTCGCCCAGCTCGCCGACCGGGTGGCCACGCTGCTCGCCGACCGGGACCTGGCCCGCCAGTTCGGCGCGGCCGGCCGTGCCTGGGTGGAGCGGGAGTGGCGCTGGGAGGCGCAGGCGCAGCGGATGGCCGCCCTGCTCGCCGGCTGACGGCGCCGGGCCGCGGGCGCGTCGCCCTCGAACCCGCGCGGCCATCCTGCGCGCACGGCGGAGGTAGTAGGGGCGGCGCGCTCGGGGTGCGCCCGGGCGTGGCTGCGCCGGCGGCGCCCGGTCAGCGCAGGCGGGCCAGGACGCGCTCGGCGGAGTCCGGGCGGCCGAAGTGCCACCCCTGGCCGGCGTCGCAGTCGATCGCCCGTAGCCGCTCCGCCTGCCCGGCGGTCTCCACGCCCTCGGCGGTGACGGTCAGGTCCAGGGCGTGCGCCAGGGAGACGAGCGAGGCGAGGATCCGCTCGTCGGCGTGGGCCTCCGGCGCCCGCAGCCCGGCGACGAACTCACCGGCCACCTTCAGCTCGGTCACCGGAAGGTCCCGCAGGTACGCCAGGTTGCAGTAGCCGGTGCCGAAGTCGTCGATGGCGATCCGCACGCCGAGGTCGGCGAGCATCCGCAGCGCCCGGACGGGCTCCTCGGCGGTGCTCATCATGGTGCTCTCGGTGATCTCCAGCTGGAGCCGCTCGGGCGACAGCCCGGTCTGGCGCAGCAGCGCGCACACCTCCTGGACGAGGCCGGCGCAGCGCACCTGCCGTACGGCCAGGTTGACGCTGACGAACGGGGCCGGCCCGTCACCGGTGGCCCAGCCCTCGGCCTGCCGGCACGCCTCGGCCAGCACCCATCCGCCGAGCGGGACGATCAGCCCGGTCTCCTCGGCCAGCCCGATGAAGCTGTCGGGGCGCAGGACGCCCAGCTCGGGGTGCCGCCAGCGCACCAGGGCCTCCATGCCCAGCAGCCGGCCGTCGCGCAGCGAGGTCAGCGGCTGGAAGTCGAGGTAGAACTCGCCCCGCTCCAGCGCCGCCGGGATGGCCGCGGAGAGCGCGTACCGGGCCAGGTTCTGGCGGTCCCGGTCGACGTCGTAGAGCACCCAGCGGGCGCCACCGGCGGCCTTCGCCCAGTGCAGCGTGCTGTCGGCCGCTCGCATCAGGTCACCGGGGGAGGCGCCGGCGACCTCCCGTTCGACGATGCCGATGCTCGCC
Organism: Micromonospora sp. NPDC049048; assembly: GCF_043197615.1. Classification (NCBI taxonomy): domain Bacteria; kingdom Bacillati; phylum Actinomycetota; class Actinomycetes; order Micromonosporales; family Micromonosporaceae; genus Micromonospora; species Micromonospora sp. NPDC049048. The sequence continues at coordinate 416,618 of NZ_JBICTM010000003.1, forward strand.
GAGACGCACAGCTCGTGTCCGTCCACCAGCACCGGCTCGCGTACCGCCTCGAGGGCGGCCTCGGCCACGGCGACCGCGTCTCCGGTGCCGGTGGTGTCCTCGACCAGGATGACGAACTCGTCGCCGCCGAGCCGGGCGACCAGGTGCCCGTCGAGGGCCCGGCGGAGGCGCTGCGCCATGGCCACCAGCAGCCCGTCGCCGACCTGGTGCCCGTGCGAGTCGTTGACCACCTTGAAGCGGTCGAGGTCGAGGAAGCAGACGCCGAGGCGTCCCCCGTCGCGGGCGGGCGAGTCGATGGCCGCGCGCAGGCGCTCCGTCAACAGCGTGCGGTTGGGCAGGTCGGTCAGCGGATCGTGGGTGGCCTGGTGGCGGAAGCGCGCCTCGCTGCTGCGCAGCGCCCGTTCCGCCTCCGCCCGCGCGGTCATCGCGGCCCGGCGGATCGTCTCCTGCTCGTCCAGCGTCCGGTCCCGCAACGCGCGCGCGTACCCGGTGGTCACGGCGGCCAGCAGTCGGGCCAGCCGGTCCTCGACCTCCTCCTCGACCAGCCCGAGGTCGCGGGCCAGCCGGAGCTGGATCACCTCGACCGTCCGACCGAGCGCCTCGGCCGAGGCGATGTGGGCGGCCACCAGCTCCGTGCCCACCCGGTGCCCCACCCGCAGGTCGATCGGCTCGGCCAGCAGGGCCGTCGCGAGCTGCTCGGTGAGGCGTTGCAGCAGCGCCTCGAGGTCGGCCTGGGGCATCGGCAGGTAACTGGTGCCGGAGACGGCCTTGGCCCACGCCCGGGCGAAGGTGCCCGGGCAGGACGGGTGCCCGAGGGTGGTGCCCGTCGGGGCGGCCGTGGCCACCCCGGGCGGCTCACCCACCGAGCCGCCCGACGCCGCCGATGAAGGCCGCCCGCTCGGCGTCCTCGGCGCTGTCGGGGGACTCCGGGCGCCACTGCGGCACCCAGACCACGCCGGGATCGACCAGCTCGAAGCCGTCGAAGAGGGCGGTCAGCTCGCCGCGGCTGCGGATCCACAGCGGGTTGTCGGTCCGCCGGTAGACCCGCTCGGCGTCGGCCCGCTCGTCGTCGCCACGGCCGTCGCCGGTGGCCTGCGAGAGCACCAGGTAGCTGCCCGGGGCCAGGGCCTCGCGCAGCGTCCGCAGCAGCTCGGCCGGCCGGTCGTCGTCCGGCACGAAGTGCAGCACCGCCACGATCATCACGGCGATCGGCTGGTCGAAGTCGAGCAGCCGGCGGACGTCCGGGTGGCTGATGATCCGCTCGGGGTGGCGCAGGTCCTCCTGCACCACCACGGCGCGGTCGTTGCCCTCCAGGATCTCCCGGCTGTGGGCCACCGCGACCGGGTCCACGTCGACGTAGACCACCCGGGCGTCGGGGGCGTCGCGCTGGGCGATTTCGTGCACGTTGCCGACGGTCGGGATGCCCGACCCGACGTCCAGGAACTGCCGGACACCGGAGTCGAGGAGGAACTGCACCGCGCGGCGGAGGAAGGCCCGGTTCGCCTGCGCCATCAACGGGGCCTCCGGCACCGCCGCCACCATCGCCTGGGCCGCCGCCCGGTCGACCGCGAAGTTGTGCGAGCCGCCGAGGTAGTAGTCGTACATGCGGGCCACGCTGGGGCGCTCGATGTCGATCTCGTCGGGTGCCCAGTCCGGCCGCTGCATGCGTCCACCCCTCTTTCGGTGCGCGGAACACCGTTGCCCGCGCCGGTATTCTGCCGGCTGGCCGCCGGGGAGGCCATAGCGGGCTGCGAACCCTTCGCCGCCGTCGAGCGGCGGCCGCGAACCCTTCGCCGCCGTCGTTCGCCGCGACGACGACAGGTCCGCGCCGCCTGTCGGCGGTCGCGGACCCGTCGGTGGTACGTCGGGCTCCCGGCGGGAGCGGGTCAGAACTTCGGCGCGTCCGGAGCCTCGAGCAGGCCCAGCCGCAGCGCGGTCATCAGCGCCTGGGCCCGGTTGGCCGCCCCCAGCTTCTCGTAGAGCTTCGAGATGTGGGTCTTGGCGGTGGACTCGCTGACGAAGAGCTGCTTGGCGATGCCCGCCACGCTCATCCCGTCGGCGAGCAGCCGCAGCACCTGGCCCTCGCGGGGGGAGAGCTGCGGCCCGGACGGGGCCAGCCGGCGCTTCATCGCCTCGGCCAGGTCGGCGGCGGTGAAGGCGCTGGGGGAGGAGGCGGCGTGCCGGGCGGCGGCGACGACCTCGTCGGCCGGCGCGGTCTTCGGCACGAAGGCGCTGGCCCCGGCCTCGAGGGCACCGAAGAGCTGGTCGTCGCCAGCGTACATGGTGAGCACGACGATGCCCATCGAGGCGCTGGACTTACGCAGCGCCCGGGTGGCCTCCAGGCCGCTGCCGTCGGGCAGCCGCAGGTCCATGATCACCACGTCCGGCTGCAGCGCACCGGCCTGGCGTACCCCCTCCGCGGCCGTGGCGGCCTCTCCGACGACCTCGAACTGCCGGTCGCGCTCGAACGCGTGCCGCAGGCCCTTGCGGATCAAGTCGTGATCGTCGACAAGGAGGACCTTGGTACGGGTGGCCGGTGTCGGACTTGTGGTCATCCTCGGGTTACTCCCCTTCTGCAACGGCTGCGCTACCGCGCACGTTATCGCGCCGGGGCGACGAGCCGAGCACCACCGCAACGGTCGTGCCGCTCGGTTGCCGCGGCCTGATCTCCAACCGGCCTCGGATACGTTCCGCCCTCTCGGCCATGATCGCAAGACCGTAGTGCCCGTCGGAGCGCTGGTCAGCGATTCCCTGACCGTCATCCGACACTTCAATTTGCGCGTACGGCGGGTCGACCTCACAGGTGACCCAGAGATTCGACGCGCCCGCGTGCTTGCGCGCGTTGGTGACCGCCTCCTGGGCGATGCGCAGCAACTCGGCCTCGGTGGCGGCGGGCAGCCGGGCGGTGGACTCGTCCAGGGAAAGGTGCACCCGCAGCCCGCCCGAGGCGCCGACCGTGCGGGCGTACTCGGCGATCGCGGCGGCCAGCCCGCCGTGCCGGTCCACCTCGCTGCGCAGCTCGAAGAGGCTCAGCCGCAGCTCGGTGATCACCCGGGTCACCTCGCCGCGCAGCGTGCGCAGCGCCTCGGCGGTCTCCTGCGGGTCCTCGTCGACGTACGCCAGGGCGTTGTCGATGCCGTAGCCGACCATCACGAGTTCCTGCGCCACCCCGTCGTGGATCTCCCGGGCCAGCCGCTGCCGTTCCTCGTTGGTGGCCAGCGAACGGACCTCGTCGAAGAGCAGCGCCGCCTCCAGCCGCAGCGCGGCCGGGCGGGTCAGCCCGGTCACCCGGGACACCACGCCCGGCGGGTACGCCTGCGCCGCGTCCGCCTCCAGCACCACCAGCCCGACGGTGCGTACCCCCGCCACCAGCGGCACGATCAGCGCGGAGACGTCGCCCCCGCGGTGCGAGCGGGCCTGTGACCGGGCGGCGGTGTGCGGCTGCTGGCTGGCCCACGCGTCGGCGATGGCCGAGTCCGCGTCCAGCGTCGTCTCCCAGTCGACCCGGTCCACGCCCACCTGGGCGAGCACCACCAGCCGGCCGCCGCCGCTGGCCGACAGCACGGCCGCCCGGTCCGCCCGGGCCACCGCGCGCAGTTCCTCCAGCAGGTGCTCGGAGATGCCGCCCGGGTCCAGCGTGGCCCCGGGCAGCTGGCGGGCCACGGTGCGCAGCTGGGTGAGCAGGCGGGTCGCCTCGGCGTACGGCTGGGGCTTGCCCTCGTTGCGGACCTGGATCACCCGGTGCAGTCCGGTGGCGGCGGCGAGGCCGAGCCCGGCGAGGATCAGCCACTGGAGGCAGACCACCAGGTAGCCGGCCTGGGCGAGCTGCCGGCCCCCGTCGACCTCGGTGAGCGCGCCGGCCACCAGCAGGGTCGCCGCCGCGACCAGCAGCAGGGCGCCGCACTCGCGGAACCGGCGGCGCAGCGTGGTGACGGTCACCGGGACCGCCAGGTAGGGCAGCACCGCCGAGGCGCCCAGCCCGAGGACGCTCTCCCCGCCGACGGTGGCCACGGCGGCGACCTGACTCGCGGCCAGCCCCAGCACCAGCACCTCGGCGACCCGGCTGAGCGGGCCGACCAGCCGGTGCTCCGGCGCCAGCAGGGCGGGCAGGCCGGCGATCGCCAGCAGCGCGATCCACCAGAGCTGACCGGGATCGTGCGTGGCGAAGAGGGTCAGGACGGCGACGAGCGCCAGCATGATCACGCGCGCGGCGGCGGCGAGAGGATGCGGCTGAGGGGGCGTCGAGGCGGACACGTGACGGATCGTAGTCAGCCGCGGTAGATGTCCGCGATCTCTGCCGCGTACGACTTGTGCACGACCTGCCGCTTGACCTTCAGGGAGGGGGTCAGCTCGCCGGTCGCCTCGGTGAAGTCGCGGGGCAGGATCCGGAACACCTTGATCGCCTCGGCCTTGGAGACCGCCTGGTTGGCGGTGTCGACCGCACCCTGGATCTCGGCGCGCAGCCCCTCGTGGTCGCGCAGCTTCTCGACGGGGGTGTCCTCGGGCAGACCGGCCGAGGCGAGCCAGCGCGGCAGCGCCTCCTCGTCGACGGTGACCAGCGCGGCGATGAACGGCGCCCGGTCGCCGACCACCACGCACTGGCTGACCAGCGGGTGGGCGCGTACCTGGTCCTCCAGCACCGCCGGGGCGACGTTCTTGCCGCCGGCCGTCACGATGATCTCCTTCTTCCGGCCGGTGATGCTCAGGAAGCCGTCGTTGTCGAGCTGGCCCAGGTCGCCGGTGCGGAACCAGCCGTCCGCGCTGAGCGCCTCGGCGGTCGCCGCCTCGTTGCGCCAGTAGCCCTGGAAGATCAGGTCGCCGGCGATCAGGATCTCGCCGTCGTCGTCGATCCGGATGGTGACCCCCGGCAGCGGGCGGCCGACCGAGCCGATCCGGGTCGCGTCGGGCAGGTTCGCGGCGGCGGCCGGGGAGGTCTCCGTCAGGCCGTAGCCCTCGCACACGTTCACGCCGATACCGCGGAAGAAGTGGCCGAGCCGGGCGCCGAGCGGGGCGCCGCCGGAGATGGCGTCGCGGCACCGGCCGCCCAGCGCCGCCCGCAGCTTGCGGTAGACCAGCTTGTCGAAGAGCGCGTGCTGCGCGCGCAGCGCCAGGCCGGGCCCGCCGGAGGTCTCCAGCGCCTCGCTGTACGCGATGGCGACCTGCTCCGCCCGGGCGAAGATCTTGCCCTTCCCCTCGGCCTCGGCCTTCTGCTTGGCACCGTTGTAGACCTTCTCGAACACGCGGGGGACCGAGAGCACGAAGGTGGGGCGGAAGTCCTGCAGCTCGGCGACCAGGTTCCTGGTGTCCGCGCAGTGCCGCATGGTGGCCCGCGCCTGCACCACGCCGATCTGGATGAGCCGGGCGAAGGCGTGGGCCAGCGGCAGGAAGAGCAGGGTCGAGGCGCCCGGCCCGAACAGGTTGGGCAGCACCGGCACCGCGTTGGCGATGTCGGCGTACATGTTGCGGTGGGTCAGCACGCAGCCCTTGGGGCGGCCGGTGGTGCCGCTGGTGTAGATGATGGTGGCGAGGTCGTCGGCGCGCACCGTGGCCCGCCGCCGGTCGATCTCGGCCGGGTCGACCGTGTCGCCGGTGCGGACGAGTTCGTCCACCGCGTCGAGGTCGATCTGCCAGACGTGGCGCAGCTCGGGCAGCCGGTCCCGGACACCGGCGAGAAGGGTGGCGTGCGCGTTGCTCTCCACCACGCAGGCCACGGCGCCGGAGTCGGACAGGATCCAGGCGGCCTGCTCGGCGCTGGAGGTCTCGTAGATCGGCACGGTGACCGCGCCGGCCGCCCAGATGGCGTAGTCCAGCAGGGTCCACTCGTAGCGGGTGCGGCTCATCAGGCCGACCCGGTCGCCGGGCTGCACGCCGGCGGCGACCAGGCCCCGGGCCACCGCCACGACCTCGTCGCGGAACTGCCCGCAGGTGACGTCGGCCCAGGTGCCGTCCGCGCCGCCGGGGCGGACGAACTGGACCGCGTCCGGGGCGACCTCGGCGTTGTCCCAGACCGGGTCGGTGAGGTTGGCCGCGTCGCCGACGGTGACGATTGGCGGGACGGAGAACTCGCGCACCTGCACTCCCTCGTACTCACACTGGCCTGGCCTGCCGCCACCACGGGTCGGCTCTGTCGAAACCTACCCGCCCCGGCGGCCGGGACGAAAAGGCAGGTCGTCCAGCCTGTCCGCAGGCCGCCGCCGGAGCGCCCCGCGTGGCGTCGGGAGCGCCCCGCCCGGCGTGCCCGGGGCGGCGCGGCGTGGGCGTCGCCGCCGGCGGGTAGCCTCCCTGCATGGCGGACACCTCGACCCAGTCGATCGTCGTCGGCGCGTCACCGGACCGGGTGGCGGCGGTCATCTGCGACTTCCCGAGCTACCCGGAGTGGACCGAGGCGATGCGGCGGGTGGAGGTGATCGAGGAGTACGAGGACGGCTACGCCAGCCAGGTCCGGTTCACCATCGACGCCGGCGTGCTGGCCGACGAGTACGTGCTGGCCTACGAGTACGCCGAGGACCTGTCCCGGATCGAGTGGCACCTGGTGGCGCCCTCGAAGATGCAGAAGTTCCAGCGCGGCTCGTACGACCTGGAGGCCAACCCGGACGGCAGCACGACGGTGACCTACACCCTGGAGGTCGAGCTCTCCGTCGGGATGCTCGGCATGTTCCGTCGCAAGGCCGAAAAAATGATCATGGACGCGGCGTTGAAGCAGCTCAAGCGCCGGGTAGAAGCACCCGGTGCGGCGCAGTGACGCGTCCCGCGGCAGGGTAGGGGAGCCGACCATGGGTGCAACGGATCCGGGTTCGGCCCGGGAAGAGGCCGAACGTCTGGTCGCCACGGCGCTGGCCGCCGCCCGGCTGGCGGCGGCCGGCTCGAAGGACGGCCAGTGGGGTCCGCTCGGTGGGATCGTGTCGAGTGTCCTCGGTCACAGTGGCGACCCGGGTGCGTCGGCCGGGCCGTCCGGGGGCGGTTTCGCCACCGGTGCGGCCGAATGCTGTGTCTGCCCGGTCTGCCGGGGTATCGCCGCCCTGCGCGACCCGAGTCCCGAATTCGCCGAGCGTCTCGCCACCGGCGCGGGCGACCTGGCGGCGGGTGTGGCCAGCCTGCTGCGCGCCTTCGCCCCGCCCGAGCCGCCCGCCGACGCGTCCGCCGGAGCGGATACGGCCCCGGGCACGGGTGGCGAGGACGACCACGTGTGGCGCGAGGCCACCCGTAGCGGGCATGATTCTCAGCCGGCACCGGAACGGGACGTCTGGTCCGCCGCCACGCGGGCGGAGGACGGAGCCGCACCGGGTGCCGTACCGCCCGTCGACGTCGCCGGGCCGGCCGCCGCGGTGACCGTCCGGACGTCCACCGGCGGGCCCGTGGTGCCCACGTCCCGGGCACCCGGCGACGAGGGCGAGCAGTCCCCGGGCGACGGGGCCTGACCAACGCACGTCCCGACCACGCGCCGGTCGTCCGCCGGCGCGGTGCGGGCAGCACAGCAGAGGGGAGTGGCAGCGGTGACGCTGACCATCGGAGTCGACGTCGGTGGCACGAAGGTGGCCGGTGGTGTCGTGGACGCCGCCGGCACGGTCCTCGTGCAGGCCCGACGGGACACCCCCGCCGACGACGTCGCCAAGACCCGGGACGTCATCATCGAACTGGTCCGCGAGCTGGCCACCGGGCGCGAGATCGAGGCGGTCGGCATCGGCGCGGCGGGCTGGATCGACGCCAGCCGCTCCACGGTGCTGTTCGCCCCGAACCTGGCGTGGCGCGACGAGCCCCTGCGCGACTACGTCAGCGCCGCGACCGGCCTGCCGGTGATCGTGGAGAACGACGGCAACGTGGCGGCCTGGGCGGAGTTCCGTTACGGCGCCGCCCGCGACGCCGACGACTCGATGGTCATGTTCACCATCGGCACCGGCGTCGGCGGCGGCATCGTGTTCGGCGGGGGACTGCTGCGCGGCGCCAACGGCATCGCCGCCGAGCTGGGCCACATGCTGACGGTGCCCGACGGCCACCAGTGCGGCTGCGGCCGGCTCGGCTGCATCGAGCAGTACGCCAGCGGCAGCGCCCTGGTGCGCTTCGCCCGCGCCGCCGCCCGGCAGGAGCCGCACCGCGCCGCCGCCCTGCTGGACCTGGCCGGCGGCGAGGCGGAGTCGGTCTCCGGGCCCATGGTCACCGCCGCCGCGCAGGCCGGCGACCCGGTCTCCGTCGAGGCGTTCGCGCAGGTCGGGCGCTGGCTCGGCACCAGCCTCGCCGACATGGCGCAGATCCTCGACCCGCAGGTGCTCGTCGTCGGCGGCGGGGTGATCGAGGCCGGGGACCTGCTGCTCGGCCCGACCCGCCGGTCGTTCACCGACGCCCTCGCCCAGCGCAGCCGGCTCCCGGTCGCCGAGATCCGCCCGGCCGAGCTGGGCAACACCGCCGGTGTCATCGGCGCCGCCGACCTGGCCCGCCGGATCTGAGGCGGTGACCGTGACGCAGAGCCAGGGTGTGCCGCTGCGTGTCGTGTCGTACAACATCCACAGCCAGCGCGACGACACGGCCGCGCTGGCGGCGGTGGTCCGTGACGCCAGGCCGGACGTGGTGCTCGTGCAGGAGGGGCCGCGCCGGTTCCGGTGGCGGCAGAAGTCGGCGGCCCTGGCGGAGTCGTTCGGCCTGGTGGTGGCGGCCGGCGGGCTGCCCTCGCTGGGCAACCTGCTGCTGACCAACCTGCGGGTGCGGGTGGTCGCCGAGCGGTGCCAGCGGTTCCCGCTCACCCCCGGCCGGCACCTGCGCGGCGCCGCGTACGCCGAGTGCGTGGTCGCCGGGGCGGCCCGGTTCACCCTGGCCGGGTCGCATCTGTCCACCGATCCGGCCGAGCGGCCCGCGCAGGCCGCGTTGTTCAAGCGCGAGCTGGACGCCGTCGCCGGGCCGCTGATCGTCGCGGCCGACCTGAACGAGGGCCCGGACGGGCCGGCCTGGGCCACCGTCGCGCGTGGGCTGACCGACGCCGCCGTGGCGATGGACCGGGCCGACCGGCTCACCTACTCCTGCGCGGATCCACGCCGGCGGATCGACGCGCTCTTCGTCGACCCGCGCGTCACCGTGGTCGACTACGACGTGGTGGACACCCCGCAGACCCGCCGCGCCAGCGACCACTTCCCGGTCCTGGTCGACCTGCTGCTGCCCGCCGCCGACTGACCGTCCGCCGCGCCGGGGGCTGGACAACCCGCTCCGTTGTGGGGAGGATGCTGCGCGACCGGCACTCGTGCCGCACAAAAGGAGATTTCCGGTGTCCACCTCCACCGACCACGGCCGGCCCGACCCGGAGGCGAGCACGCTCGCCCTGACCCGCGACGGCCGGCCGGTCTCCGACCGGGGCGACACCGTCTGCGTCATCGGCGCCGGGGCCAGCGGTCTCACGGCCATCAAGAACCTGAAGGAGCACGGCTTCGGCGTCGACTGCTACGAGCGGGAGACCGGCGTCGGCGGCGCCTGGAACTGGCGACACGACCGCAGCCCGGTGTACGCGAGCACGCACCTGATCTCCTCGCGGCCGTTCACGCAGTTCCCCGACTTCCCGATGCCCGACGACTGGCCGGACTACCCGCACCACAGTCAGCTGCTGTCCTACTTCGAGCGGTACGCCGACCACTTCGACCTGCGCGGGCACGTCTGGTTCGGCACCGAGGTCGTCCGGGTGGAGCCCGTGGCCGGGGACCGCTGGGACGTCACCACCCGCAGCACCGGCGGGTACGGCCCGGAGCGCACCTCCCGCTACGCGGCCGTGGTGGTCGCCAACGGTCACAACTGGTCGCCGAAGCTGCCGCGCTACGAAGGGCTGGAGGAGTTCCGGGGCGAGGTCATGCACGCCTCGTCCTACAAGGACCCCGCGCAGCTGCGCGGCAAGCGGGTGCTGGTGGTGGGCGCCGGCAACACCGGTTGCGACATCGCCGTCGAGGCCGCCCAGCAGGCGTCGCGCTGCTGGCACTCGACCCGCCGGGGCTACTGGTACGCCCCGAAGTACGTCCTCGGCCGCCCCGCCGACCAGGTCAACGACGCGCTGCTGGCGCTGCGCGTGCCGCGGCGGGTACGGCAGTGGCTCTACCACTGGACGCTGCGGCTGACCGTCGGCGACCTGACCCGGTTCGGCCTGCCGAAGCCCGACCACCGGGTCTACGAGACGCACCCGATCGCCAACAGCCAGCTCGTCTACTACGTGGGGCACGGCGGGATCGCGCCGGTGCCGGACGTCGCGCGCTTCCACCCGTACGCCGTCGAGCTCTCCGACGGCCGGCAGATCGACCCGGAGCTGGTCGTCTTCGCCACCGGCTACCTGCCGCGCTTCGAGTTCCTGGACCCCGCCCTGCTGGGCGACGACGCGGGGCAGGGGCGCCCGAAGCTGTGGCTGAACGCCTTCGTCCCCGGCCGCCCCACGCTGGCCGTGACCGGGCTGGTGCAGCCGGACTCGGGCGTCTTCCCCCTGTCGCACTGGCAGGCGGTGCTCTTCGCCCGGCTGCTGCGGCTGCGGGTGACCCGTCCCGACCGGGCGAACGCCTTCGCCGCCCGGGTAGCCGCGAAGGCGGGGGAGCGGTACACCGGACCGGTCAAGGACAGCAGCCGGCACTGGTTCGAGGTGGGCCACGCCGACTACCTGCGCGCCGTCCAACGCGCGCTGCACGACCTGGAGGACAAGTGAAACTACGGGTCATGCGGGGGCGGGAGTGGGCCCGGCCGGTCCGTCCGGTCCGGCGTGAGGTGCTCGGCGCGGCTCCCGAGGTGGAGCAGGGGCGCCCGCCGCTGCTCTTCGTACCGGGCTTCGGCCACGGCGCCTGGACGTTCGCCGAGCACTGGCTCGGCCACGCCGCGTCCCGGGGCTTCCCGGCGTACGCGCTGAGCCTGCGCGGGCACGGCGACAGCGGACCGGCGCCGGAGGCGACGCTGCGGGCGTACGCCCACGACGTGACCCAGGTGGCGGCGGGCCTGCCGCGCCAGGCGGTGCTGGTGGGGCACGGCGCCGGGGCGCTCGTGGTCGCCCACGCGCTGGCCCGCTACCCGGCCCGGGCCGCGGTGCTGGTCGCGCCGGTGCTCGGCGGCTGGGCGACGTTCGGCGCGGCGCTGCGGCGCAACCCGGTCGGCACGTTGCCGGCGGTCTTCGGCGGGCCGCTGCGGCTGCACCGCCGTCAGCTGTTCAGCCGGGAGCTGCCCGAGCCCGAGGCCCGCCGGTACGTGGGCCGGCTGGGGCGGGCCGCCCGGCGCGCCCAGTGGCAGCTGCTGACGGGGCGGGCCGCGGAGCCGGCGGTGGGCGACCCGCCGATGCTGGTGCTGGGCAGCCCCGACGACCGGATCGTCCCGGCGGCGGCGTTGACCCGGGCGGCGCGGCGGTACGGCTCGGCGCCCCTGCTCTTTCCCGGCATGGGGCACGACATGATGCTCGACGCCCGGTGGCGGGAGCCGATCGACGCGATCCTCGACTGGCTGGAGAAGGAACCGGCACCGGCCGGTCGCCCCTGACCGGTACGGGCATGCACGCGCCGCGACGGCGTTGTCGGCGTCAGCTGGCCGCGCCCAGCCGGGTCAGCAGCGACCCGCTCTCGTCGAGGGCGGTGAGGTAGGAGCGGGCCCACGCCCGGATGTCGTGCCGGTGCAGGTGCGCCCGCATGGCCCGCATCCGCGTGCCGAGGTCGTCGGGGCTCGCCCGCAACGCCTCGAGCAGCCCCTGCTTGAGCCCTTCCAGGTCGTGCGGGTTGACCAGGTGTGCCTGCGGAAGTTCGGCGGCGGCGCCGGCGAACTCGCTGAGCAGCAGCGCGCCCGTGTCGTCGACCCGGGCGGCGACGTACTCCTTGGCGACGAGGTTCATCCCGTCGCGCAGCGGGGTCACCGCCATCACGTCGGCGACCCGGTAGAGCGCGGCCAGCTCGGCGCGGTCGAACGGCTGGGTCAGGTAGTGGATCGCGGGCTCGCCGACCCGGCCGAACTCGCCGTTGATCCGCCCGACCTCGCGTTCCACCCGCTCGCGGAGGATCTGGTACTGCCCGACCCGCTCCCGGCTGGGCACCGCCACCTGCACGAGTACCGTGTCGCGGACCTTCACCTGCCCGCCGGCGATCAGCTCGCTGTACGCCTTGAGCCGCTGCTCGATGCCCTTGGTGTAGTCCATCCGGTCGACGCTGAGGATCACCTGCCCGGGGCTGCCGAGGTCGCGGCGCAGCCGGTCGGCCCGCTCGGCGACGTCGGGCCGGGCGGCCAGCGCGGCCATCTCGGCGGTGTCGATGGAGACGGGGAAGGCGCCGATGCGCACCACCCGCTCGTCGACGGCGATCCGCCGGTCGGTGGCGGGCAGGCCGAGCACCTTCACCGCCAGTTGGGCGAAGTTGTGCGCGGCCTGGGAACGCTGGAAGCCGATCAGGTCGGCGCCGAGCATCCCGCGCAGCAGCTCGGCCCGGCGTGGGAGCTGCATGAACAGCTCGGGCGGCGGGAAGGGCACGTGCAGGAAGAAGCCGATCCGCAGGTCCGGCCGTAGCTGACGGAGCAGGCCGGGCACCAGTTGCAGGTGGTAGTCCTGCACCCAGACCACCGCGCCGGGTTCGGCCACGTCGGCCGTGGCCTGCGCGAACCGCTGGTTGACCCGCTGGTACGCCTCCCACCAGCGCCGGTGGTACTCCGGTTGCTCCACCGAGTCGTGGTAGAGCGGCCAGAGGGTGGCGTTGGCGAAGCCCTCGTAGTGGTCACGCAGGTCTTCCGTGCTCAGCGCGACGGTGTGCATGCGGACACCGTCGACGTCGGGCAGGGCGGGCGCCGGGCCGGTGCCGCCGGCCCACCCGACCCAGGTTGCGGGCGTGTGCCGCAGGAGGGGGTGCAGGGCGCTGACGAGACCGCCGGGACTGCGGCGCCACTCGCAGGCACCGTCGGGCGCCACACTGTCGTCGATGGGCAGGCGGTTGGCGACCACCACGAGGGAACTCTGTCGCATCTCGGGCATTCCGATCAGCAGGGAGTGACCGCCGCAGCGGAGGAACAACCGGGCAGTCAGCGGGGGATGTGACGGACAGCGGTATTCCTACTGACAGTAAGTTACACCAGTGTTTCGCCCCCGGCGCGGGGCGGCCGTCGTCCCGGGATGCGGGCAGCGGTGCGGTGCGGGTGCGGGGAGCCTCGGGTCGGTTGACGGCCGGCGGACGGGCGCGTCAGACCACCGCGCCGTCGTCGGGGTCGCGCTCGTCGTCGTCCCCGCCGGGCCGCAGCCGCCAGATCAACGCGACGAAGCCGGCCAGGATGCCGGTGAAGCCGAACAGGTTGACCACCGACGGGTCGGCCACGGGAAAGACCGAGGGGAACAGGAAGAGCACGAAGCCGAGCACCATGGCCAGTACGCCGACCACGGCGTACTTCGACAGGCGCGGCAGGGGCGGAGGCGGCGGCGGGTTGTAGCGCTCGTCCTCGCCCTCGTCGTCGGGCAGGTCGGCGCCGAAGGTGTCCAGCCCGTCGAGCAGCGAGGGCTCGTCCTGCGGGCCCCGGGAGAGCGAGACCCCCGAGATGTCGGCCGCGTACGGCAGTCGACGCACGTCGGTGGCGGTCGGCCCGGCCGGCTCGTCCGGCGTGCCGATGGTCACCGGGCCGCCTGTCGGCCCGGGCGTGTCGTCCACGTCCTCGGCGGCGGGCCACGGGTTGGCGTCGCCGCGGGGGGCGGTGGTGTGGAAGCCGGCGACGATGCGGGCCCACTCGGCCTCGATGTCCGGCTCGTCCTCGCGGGGCTTCGCGGGGGTCGTCTCGTCCGCGAGCTGGTCCAGGTAGTCCCGCGCGGTCCCCAGGTGCGACCGGTCGACGTAGAGCCGGTCGACCGGCCGGGACGGGACGGTGGTGGTGCGGGTGACGGGGTTCAGGTCGGCCGAGGGCTGGAGGTAGGCGGCGATTCCGCCGGCGGCGAGGACGTCGAGCAGGTGCTCACCGACGCGCGGATCCACGTCGCCGGCGACGGCGTACTCGCTCGCGTCGAGCCCGTTGTCCCGCCGTCCCCGGCGGGCTCCACCCGCTGACACCGGACATCCTCCTCATCACGCGCCCGCGGCGCGGCCGCCTGAGCCCCCTCGGCGCCGACCCGCACGCCGTGCCTTGAATCGTGACACGTCCGGGCCCCGTTCCGGGAGTGCCTTGTGGCGCGGCGTACGAAGTCAGGGCCCCTGCCGCAGGTCGCGACAGGGTTATATGTCCGTTCTTGCTGAATCCTTTTCAACTGAGCCCCTCAGCGGCGGCGGGCAGTCCCGTCGGTGGCAGCGGCAGCGCCCTCGCCGGAGGCGGACGGTTCCCGCCTCCGGCGACCCGGCCGCCCGCCGGTCAGTCCGGGTCGCGCGCCGCGCCGGGCCGTACCAGGCCGCTCTCGTACGCGGCCACGACGAGCTGCGAGCGGTCCCGGGCGTGCAGCTTGCCCAGCAGGCGGCTCACGTAGGTGCGGGCGGTCGCCGGGCTGATGTGCAGGACCGCGCCGATCTCGTCGTTCGACCGGCCGGCGGCCACCTCGGCCAGCACCTCGCGCTCCCGGGCGGTCAGCGTCGCCAGCCGGGCCGGATCCGGCTCCCGCCCCCGGGCGCGTACCGCCGTCATGACCCGCCGCGTCACCGCGGGAGAGAGCAGGGCCTCCCCGGCCCGGACGATGCGTACCGCCCCCCGCAGGTCGTCGGGGCCGGTGTCCTTGAGCAGGAAACCGGACGCGCCGGCCCGGATCGCCTCGAAGACGTACTCGTCGGTGTCGAACGTGGTGAGCACGACGACCCGTACGCCGGCGAGCCGCTCGTCGGCGACGATCCGGCGGGTGGCCTCGATGCCGTCCGTGCCGGGCATCCGCACGTCCATCAGCAGCACGTCGGGCCGCTCGCTGACCGCCAGCCGGTACGCCGCGTCGCCGTCGCCGGCCTCGCCGACGACCTCGATGTCCGGGGCCCGGTTCAGCAGGGCGCGCAGCCCCGCGCGGACCAGGTGCTGGTCGTCGACGAGTCCCACCCGGATCACGTGGTCCCTCCCAGGGGCAGTTCGGCGCGTACCTCGAAACCGCCGCCGGACCGGTTGCCGGCGGTGACGGTGCCGCCGAGCAGGGCGGTGCGCTCCCGCATGCCGCCGAGCCCGTACCCGCGCGGGGCGTCCCCGCGCTGCCCGCGTCCGTCGTCGCGGACGGCGACGTCGACGGTGCGGGGGCCGCGGACGACGTCGATCTCGACGACGCTCGCGTCGGCGTGGCGCAGGGCGTTGGTCAGTGCCTCCTGGACCACCCGGTAGGCGGTCGAGTCGACGGCGGCGGGCAGGCCGGTCAGCTCGCCCCGCCGGTGCACGGCGACGCGCAGCCCGGCGGCCCGCGCGCCGGCGGCCAGGTCCTCCAGCCGGGCCAGTCCCGCCACCGGCTGGCGGGGCTCGGCCCCGGCCGGGTCGCGCAGCAGGCCGAGGGTGGTGCGCAGCTCCCGGGCGACCTGGGTGGTGGCCGAGCGGACGTGCCCCAGGGCGGCCCGGGCGGCGACCGGGTCGTCGTCGAGGGCCTCGTCGGCCACGCCGGCGTGCAGCGAGATGACGGAGATGTGGTGGGCGATCACGTCGTGCAGGTCCCGGGCGATGCGCAGCCGCTCCTCCTCGACCCGGCGCGCCGCCTCCCGGGCGTGGTCGCGTTCCAGCTGCCGCACCCGCCACCGCTGCTCCCGGCGCCGCAGCCGCCGGGAGCGGACCCCGTCGCCGAGCGCGACCGCGGCGGCCATGATGGCCACGCTGGAGGCCAGCTCGAAGCCGACGAGGTACGCGACGCTCGCGCCCTGCACCGCGCGGAACGTGGTGGAGACGACGAGCAGGCCGACCCCCACGAGCACCGCCCAGCGCAGCTGCCCGGCCTCGGCGGCCGAGTAGAGCGCCGCGGCGAGGGGGAGGGCCAACCCGACCGGCGGGTAGCCGGCCACGTAGTAGGCCACCAGGCCGGCGGCGCTGACCACCAGCACGGTCGCCGGCGCGCGGCGGCGCAGGAGCACGAGCGCGCCGAGCCCGACCGCGAACAGGTAGGCGGGCACGTCCCGCCCCCGGTCACCGCCCAGGTCCGCGGTGATCGCCGCCGCCACGACGGTCGACACGGCGCCGCCCATGAGCAGGTCCAGCGCCGTGGCCCGGGGCAGCCCGCCCGCTCTCCGCTGCGCCCCGGCCTCCCGCACCCCACGAGCGTAGGCGCCGGCGGCCGCCCGGCGGGGCCGACGCCGGTCCCGACCCGCCGTCGCCCGGCGCGGTATCCCCGACCGGCGGCGGTACGTCGACAGGCGACACCCTCCGCCGTCGACCGTCCGTCTCCTGTGGCCCGCCGCCACGGTCCGAGCTGGACGCGGCCGGCTCGCCGGCCGGATCACGTTGTGGCGGCCGGCATCGGGTTCGTAGGCTTGCCCACGACACCTTCCGCGGCGATCGCGGCGGCGTCGCGACCACCTCTGGGAAAGGACGCCGGTGCTGTACTGGCTGATGAAGTACGTCCTCCTCGGCCCGCTGCTGAGGCTGGTCTTCCGCCCGCAGGTCGAGGGGCTGCACCACGTGCCCGACACCGGGCCGGTGATCCTCGCCAGCAACCACCTGTCGTTCTCCGACTCGATCTTCACACCGCTGGTCGTGAAGCGGCGGGTGACGTTCATCGCCAAGGCCGAGTACTTTACCGGCAAGGGCATCAAGGGCTGGCTGACGAAGATGTTCTTCGTGGGCGCCGGCACCATCCCGGTGGACCGCTCGGGCGGCCAGGCGGCCAGGGCGGCCCTGGACACCCAACTGCGGGTGCTGCGCGCGGGCGGCATCGCCGGCATCTATCCCGAGGGCACCCGCTCGCCCGACGGGCGGCTCTACCGGGGCAAGACCGGCGTGGCCCGCCTGGCTCTGGAGAGCGGCGCCGTGGTGATCCCGACGGCGATGCTCAACGCCGACGAGATCCAGCCGCCCGGCAAGCTGATCCCGAAGATCGCCCGGGTGCGGATCCGGTTCGGCCCGCCGCTGGACTTCTCGCGCTACGCCGGGATGGCCGGTGACCGGTACGTCGAGCGCGCGGTGACCGACGAGATCATGTACGAGCTGATGGAGCTTTCCGGCCGCGAGTACGTCGACACGTACGCGCAGAAGGCCAAGGCGCAGCTCACCACCGCCCGCGAGCCCGTCGCCGCCTGACGCGGGACCGGCGGGGACGACACCGGGGCGGGACCGCGACACGTCGCCCCCCCCCGGCGGGCGGGTCAGCAGGCGACGGCGGGGGCCGTCGAGGGGCGGGCCAGGTCCAGCAGGACGGGGGCGTCGTTGCGCAGCGCGAAGGCCCGCAGCTCGGCAAGCTCCGGGCGGCCCGCCGTCGACTCGCCGGCCCGCTCCAGCTCCACCGTGGCGAAGGTCAGCGCGAGCATCCGGTCGGTCACGTCCGGGATGCCGGCGTAGATCCCCGCCCCGGCCAGGTGCAGCTCCGCGGCCCGCCGGTGGTCGCCGTCCGCGGCGGCCAGCGCGCCGGTCACCGTCCGCAGCGCCGCCTCCGACCAGGGCGTACGGTGACCCACCCGGTCCAGCATCGCGCGCACCCGCGCCGCCGAGGCCCGCCCGGCGAGGCTCGCCGCGTAACCGGCCGCCGCGATCCACTCGCCGCTGGCCAGCGCCGGCACGGCCGACCAGGAGTCGGCCAGCTCGTCGATCAGCGTCGCCGCCTCCTCCCGGCGCCCCTGCAACGCCCGGCAGAGCGCGCCCATCCCCAGCATCGTCCAGTGCAGCCGGTGGAATCCGCTGCGCCGCGCGGCGTCGAGCGCGGCGGCCACGTCGTCCTGGAACGCGGCGTCGCCCTCGGCGCGGGCCGGCGGCACCCGCTCGCCGCGCAGCACCAGCAGGCAGGAGCGCAGGCCGCGTACCTGCATGTCCCAGCTGCCCGTCGGGGTGTCCACGAAGGCCTCGGCGGCGGCCAGCAGCCGGTCGAAGTCGCCCTCGAACCAGGCGCGCATCGCCTCCGCCGAGTAGCTCGTGGTCAGTGTCTGCCCGCTGGCCTTGCGCGTCGGCAACGACGAGAGCAGGGCGTCGGAGCGCAGCCAGTCGCCCTCCTCGCAGACGGCGTAGGCGAGGTTCTGCATGGCCCGGGGCAGGGCGATCAACTGACCGGCGCGGCTGACCTCGACGATCGCGTGCAGGTCGTCGAGGCCGGACCGGTCGCCGGCCTGGTAGCGGGCGATCGCCGAGGTGATCCGGGCGTTGGTGCGGGTCTCGGCCAGCCCCAGCCGCTCGCCGATCTCCGCCGCCCGTTCCGCGGCGACGACCGCCGGGTCCCGCTCGTAGTTGAGCATGTGCAGCCGGCCCAGCTCGGCGTAGGCGTCCGCCTTCTGGGAGCTGTCCGGCAGCGGGGCGAAGAGCTGCACGGCCCGGTCCAGGCAGGCCAGGGCGGCGGCCCGGTCGGCGCGTAGCCACGCGGCCTGACCGAGCAGCGTCCAGGCGCGGGCCGCGCACGCGTCGTCGCCGTGGGCGAGCAGCCGGTCGGCGAGCGCCTGCATCTGCTCCGGGCCGCCGCCGGAGAGGAAACCGTTGCCGTCGCGGTAGAACGAGATCTCGGTGCTGAGCAGCTCCAACTGGAGCCGGCCCACCGGGTCGGAGTCGTCGGCCAGCCCGAGCGCCCGACCGGCGTGGTTCGCCGCCACGTCGAGGCTGTGCAGCGCGTACGCCCGGCGGGCCGCCCGGTGCAGCGCGGCCCGCGCGGCGCCGGCGAACCCGCCGATCTCCATGCCCAGCGACCGCGCGATCTCGTGGGCCGCCCACCGGTGGTGGGCCAGCACCTCCGCCAGGTCGGTGTCGCGGCTCTGCGAGAGCATGTCGAGCCACTGTGCCGTCCGCTCGTGCCGCGCCACCCGCTCGGTACGGGGCAGCCGCTGGTAGCAGACGTCGCGCACCAGCACGTGCCGGAACCGGTACTCGGGCTGCCCGGCCATGGTGGAGGCGGCCTGCTCGTGCACGAAGTCGCGTTGCTCCAGCCGGCGCAGCGCGCGCTCCACCGACTCGACGGGCTGCCCCAGCGCGGCGGCCACCGCGCCCGGCCAGAACTGCACGCCGACCACGGCGGCGGCCAGCAGCACCGTGCGTTCCTTGGCGTCGAGCAGGTCGATGCGGTTGGCGATGACGGCGTGCACGCTCTCCGGCATCGGCAGGTCGAGGTGCTTCTCCAGCGACCAGCCCCGCCCGGACTGGCGCAACGCGCCCTGCTCGATGAGCATCCGGACGTACTCGTGGGCGTAGAGCGGGTTGCCGCCGGCCACCTCGATCAGCGGGGTGAGCATGTCGGCGGAGAAGGCGGCCCGGCCGAACATGTGGGCATAGAGCGCGGCGATGCCCGTGTCCCGCAGCGGGGGCAGGGTGATGGTCACCGAGCCGGTGATCGTCCCCGCCCAGGTCGGATCCCGGTCGACGAGTTCCGGGCGGGCGGTGCAGAGCAGCAACAGCGGCACGTCCCGGGCGGCGGTGCCGAGCAGCTCCACGAAGCGCAGCATCGCGTCGTCGGCCCAGTGCAGGTCCTCGAAGACCAGCACGGTCGGCCGGCGCGCGGCCAGCGCGAGCAGGAAACGCCGCCACGCCGACTCGGTCTCCTCGGCCGGCAGCGCGGTCCCCGGCAGGCCCACCAGCGGCCGCAGGGCGTCGACGACGCGCTGGCGCTCGCCCGGGCCGACCAGCTCGCCGACGGCGGAGGCGAGCCGCTGGGCGGCGCTGGACGCCGGGTCGGTGTCGAGGATGCCGGCCTCGGACTTGACGATGTCGGCCAGCGCCGCGAACGTCACGTTCTCGCCGAACGGCGGGCACCGCCCGATCCGCCAGGTCAACGGCTCGTCGACGAGTTGGTCCACGTGCCGGTACAGCTCCCGTACCAGCCGGCTCTTGCCCAGCCCCGCCCGGCCGAAGACGGTCACCACCTGCGGGCGCCGGTCACGCAACGACCGGTGCAGGGCGTTGACCAGCATCCCCAGCTCGTGCTCGCGGTCGATCAGCGGCGTGACGTCCGGCTGCCGGTCGGTCGGCTGCCGGCGTACGGGGGACAGGGCCAGCCACACCTCGGTCGTCGTCGACCGCCCGCGCAGGGTCACCGGCGGCTGCTCGGAGTAGCGGATCGCGTCGCGGGTGAGCGCGTGCGTCATGCCGCAGACCAGCACCCCGCCCGGCGGCGCGACCGACTGCATCCGGGAGGCCGTGTTGACCACGTCGCCGGCCACGATCGCCTGGCCGCCGTCGCGGGCGGCGGCCACGTCGACCAGCGCCTCGCCCGTGGCCACCCCGACCCGGAAGCGCAGCGCGTCCGCCCCGGCGGGGGCGAACCGGGTCAGCACCCGTTGCAGCTCCAGGCCGGCCCGCACGCAGCGCAGGGCGTCGGTCTCGGTCGCCACCGGCGCACCGAACAGGGCCATCACCGCGTCGCCGATGTACTTCTCCACCACGCCGCCGTACTGCCCCACGACGCGGCGGGCGGCCGAGAAGAAGCCGGTCTGCATGCCGCGCACCAGCTCCGGGTCGGCCCGCTCGACGTACGGGGTGAAGTCGATCAGGTCGACGAAGAGCACGCTGACCCGGCGGCGGTCCTCCTGCGGGGCCGGCTGCCGCTCGCTGCCCGGCCGGGCAGCGCCGCAGGAGGTGCAGAACGCCACGTCCCGGGCGAGCGGGCGGAGACAGTGCGGACAGACCGCGCCCAGCTCGTTGCCGCAGCCGCCGCAGAAGCGGTCGTCCGCGGCTGCCGTGCGTCCACAGCGGTCACACTGCGTGGCGATGACACCCTCCACTGGCGGTCCCCGCCGGCGCCGGGATCGGCGCCGTTGTGGTGTCAGTATCGTCGTCCGCCCTGCTGTCGGGTACCGGGCTGTTGGTTTGTGGACAGTCCACCGGCCGGTCCTGCCGCTACAGTCAGGCGGCTGATTGTCGACCTTTGACCACAGGGGGATTCCCGATGGTGTACGTGATGTTGCAGAGTGACTGGACCGACGGCAACGGGGTGAACCACCTCGCGGGCGACTCCGTCGACGTGGACGCCGCCACGCTGGCCGCGCTCCAGGCACAGGGCATCGTCAGCGAGCAGTCCGGTGGCGGCAAGGACGGCACGGAGTGGGTCGGGCCGGGCAGCACCAACTGGGTCGGGCCGGGCAGCAACACCCCCTGACGACACCCCACGAACGAAGGGGCCGCGGCGACCGCCGCGGCCCCTTTTCGCGTACGCCTCAGCGCTCGCTCATGCCCGCGCGGCGCCGCAGCGCCGCCACGTCCGTGACCACGATGCGCCGGCCCTCCGTGCGCAGCCAGCCCCGGTTGGCGAACGAGCCGATGGCCTGGTTGACGCTCTGCCGCGAGCCGCCGGCCATCTCGGCGAGCTGGCTCTGGTTGAGCTCGATCGTGATCATCGGGGCCTGGCTCTCGCCGGCCAGCCGCACCAGGGTCTTGGCGACCCGGCCGGGCAGGTCCAGGAAGACGTGGTCGGCGTTCTGCTCGGTCAGCCGGCGGATCAGCCCGCCCAGCGAGCGCATCACCGCGTCGAGGATGCGCGGGTTGGAGTGCACCAGCTCCATGAAGGCGCCCCGGGACAGCGCGAGCGCCGCGCAGTCCTCGATCGCCTCGGCCGAGGCGGAGCGGGTGGAGGCGTCGAGCAGGGACACCTCGCCCAGCACGTCCGGCGGACGGATCACCGACAGCACCGCCCGCTCGCCGGTCGGCGCGGTGCGGAAGACCGCGACCGCGCCCCGACGCAGCACGATGAGGGACTCGCCGGGGTCGTTCTCGACGAAGAGCAACTGACCCTTGCGGTACGTGCGGGGGACCGCCGCGGCGATCACCCGCTGCCGGACCTCCGGCTCCAGCCCGGCGAACATCTCCACACCCGTGAGCGCGTCACCCGGCTCCGGTAGGCGCATCTCCACGGCCCAACCCCTCCCCCGGTCAAGGACCACAACTCGCTCACCGGGTGAACCTGAAGGCCCTCGACGAGGTGAATGACACCGGTTCGGCGTCCGGTAGCGGTACACATCAGATCATGACGCTCCGGTCGCTTGCTGTACACCCCTCAAAACACTTCCGTGACACTCCCGAGCTGCGGCGACCGTCCTGGTGGCGGTCGTCGGCGTCGGCGCCGCCCGGACCCGGCCGCCCCGGTGACCCGGGCGCGACGGGCGTGGGCGAGGATGGCGGGCGATGGTCTACCGCTACTTCTACGACTGCGAGTTCATCGAGGACGGCCGGCTCGTCGACCTGGTGTCGATCGGCGTCGTCGACGAGTACGGCCGTGAGTTCTACGCCGTCTCCACCGAGTTCGACGACTCGCGGGCCGTGCCCTGGGTGCGCCGCAACGTGCTCGACAAGCTGCCCTCCCCGGCGAACCGCGCCTGGCGTTCCCGGGAGCGCATCCGCGACGAGCTGTACGACTTCCTCGTCGAGCCGGTCCGGGACCGCCCGGGCGAGCAGTTGGAGCTCTGGGCCTGGTACGCCGCGTACGACCACGTGGCCCTGGCGCAGCTGTGGGGCGCCATGCCGGCGTTGCCCCGGGAGATTCCCCGGTTCACCAAGGACCTGCGCCAGCTCTGGGACGACCGGGGCCGGCCGCCGCTGCCGGACGCCGACGCGGCGCGGCACGACGCGCTGGTCGACGCCCGGCACAACCTGGCCCGGTGGCGGGCGATGACCGGTTCGTAGGTTTGGTCGGTTCTGTCCCGGGCACCGGTGCGACGTCGAGCCGATGTGAGGGAGGGCCCATGAGCAAGGAACCGACCAACGCCGCCGAGGCCCGGCGCCGGGTGACCGAACTGGTCCGCGAGGCCCGCATCTGCATGCTGACCACGACCGCCGTGGACGGCCGGATGGTGAGCCGTCCGATGGGACTGCAGGAGGCGGAGTTCGACGGCGACCTGTGGTTCTTCGCGTACGCCGACTCCGCCAAGGTCCGGCAGATCCGCGTGAACCCCGAGGTCAACGTCTCCTTCTCCGACTCCCGGCGCAACGCCTGGGTGTCGGTCGCGGGCACCGCGCGGGAGGAGTACGACCGGGCGAAGGCCGAACAGCTCTGGAACCCGGTGCTCAAGACCTGGTTCCCGGACGGGCTGGAGACCCCCGGCGTCACCCTGCTCAAGGTGCACGCGAGTTCCGCGGAGTACTGGGACTCTCCGTCGAGCACGGTGGTCAACCTGTTCGGCTTCGCCAAGGCGGCGGTGACCGGCCAGCCGCCGAAGGCGGGGGAGAACCACGAGGTCAGCTACTGACCGGTAGGTCCCGCTGTCGGTGGGATCGCCCCGGGGCGCGGTGTCGAGGTACGCCTGCGACGACTACAGTGCGCACTGACGGCCCGCCCCGGGCCGGCAACGGCGCCGATGGTCTGATCCGACACATATCCTGGGGCAAATCGGGCTTCACCTGATGCTCCAGGAGGATGAGCGATCATGCGTATCGGCGTGCTCACCGGCGGCGGCGACTGCCCAGGTCTCAACGCGGTCATCCGGGCGGTGGTCCGCAAGGGCGTCGCCAGCTACGGTCACGAGTTCGTGGGTTTCCGGGACGGCTGGAAGGGCCCGCTGGAGGGCCTGTCCCGCCCGCTGGGCATCGCGGAGGTCCGCGGCATCCTGCCGCGCGGCGGCACCATCCTCGGTTCGTCCCGGACCAACCCCTTCAAGATCGAGAACGGCGTCGAGCGGATCAAGGAGAACCTCGCCGCCCAGGGCGTCGACGCGCTCATCGCGATCGGCGGCGAGGACACCCTCGGCGTGGCCACCAAGCTGCACGAGCTCGGGGTCCACGTGATCGGCGTACCGAAGACGATCGACAACGACCTCGGGGCCACCGACTACACCTTCGGCTTCGACACCGCCGTCAACATCGCCATGGAGGCGATCGACCGGCTGCACACCACCGCCGAGAGCCACCACCGCACCCTGGTCGTCGAGGTGATGGGCCGGCACGCCGGCTGGATCGCCCTGCACGCCGGCCTGGCCGGTGGCGCCAACGTGATCCTGCTGCCCGAGCGGCAGTTCGACGTCGAGCAGGTCGCCGGCTACGTCGAGAAGCGCTTCCAGCACCAGTACGCCCCGATCGTCGTGGTCGCCGAGGGCGCCCAGCCGCTGGACGGCCAGATGGTCCTGCACAACCAGGAACTCGACGCGTTCGGCCACGTCCGCCTCGGCGGCATCGGTCAGTGGCTCGCCGAGCAGCTGGAGGCCAAGACCGGCAAGGAGGCCCGCACCGTCGTGCTCGGGCACATCCAGCGCGGCGGCACCCCGAGCGCCTTCGACCGGGTGCTCGCCACCCGGCTCGGCCTTCAGGCGATCGACGCGGTCCACGAGGGCGACTGGGGCAAGATGGTCGCCATGCAGAGCACGGACATCGTCCGCGTTCCGCTGGCCGAGGCCACCCGCGAGCTGAAGACCGTGCCGCTGGAGCGGTACGCCGAGGCCGAGGTCTTCTTCGGCAGCTGATCGTTTTCCACGGCGTGGGGGGGCGCTGTTGGCGCCCCCCCCCCCCCCGCCGGGGGGGGGGGGGGGGGGGGGGGGGGGGGGGGGGGGGGGGGGCCGCGGGGGGGGGGGGGGCGCGGCCCCCCCCCCCCCCCCCCGCCGGCTCACGGCGAGGGGGTACGACCGCGATGGCGGGTTCGGTGCACACGGTCGCGGTCATCGGGGCCGGCAAGATCGGCGAGCTGATGCTCTCCGGGCTGCTGCGGTCGGGCTGGCCGGTGGACCGGCTGCTCGCCACCGCGCGTCGGCCCGCCCGCGCTGAGGAGCTGACCGCCCGCTACGGGATCCGGGTGGTCGACAACCTCACGGCGGTGGCCGAGGCGGAGGTGCTCGCCGTCTCCGTCAAGCCGCAGGACGCGGCGACGCTGCTCGACGAGATCGGGCCGAAGGTGCCCGCCGACAAGCTCGTGATCTCCCTCTGCGCCGGCCTGCCCACCAGCTTCTTCAACCGCCGGCTGCCCGACGGCACGCCCGTGGTGCGGGTGATGACCAACACCCCGGCCCTGGTCGACCAGGCGATGACGGCGATCTCCGCCGGCGCGCACGCGACCGGCACGCACCTCGCGTTGGCCGAGGAGATGTTCAAGCCGCTGGGTTCGACCGTCCGGGTGCCCGAGTCCCAGCAGGACGCGGTGACCGCACTCTCCGGCTCCGGGCCGGCGTACTTCTACCTGCTCGTCGAGGCGATGATCGACGCCGGCATCCTGCTCGGCCTGCCCCGGCAGGTCGCGCACGAGCTGATCGTGCAGACCGCCATCGGCTCGGCCGTGATGCTGCGCGACTCCGGCGAGCACCCGGTGAAGCTGCGCGAGGCGGTCACCTCGCCGGCCGGCACCACCATCTCCGCCGTACGCGAGCTGGAGAAGCACGGCGTACGGGCGGCGCTGCTCGCCGCGCTGGAGGCGGCCCGCGACCGCGCCCGCGAACTGGCCGCCCAGGCCGACTGAATAGGTGAACACGAGGCTGCCGTCCCACGGACCGGGTCGCTGACCTCGGGCAGCATCCGCGAACTGGCGCTGCCGCGTGCCTGGCCCGGCCGGCGCGGCTACCGGCCCGAGACGTCGACGCCCTGCTGCACCGACTCGCCTACGAGCTTGGGCAGCGGTCCGCCGACTCGACGTGGAGTTCGACTGGCCGGTCACCCTGGACGACCACCGCCGCGTCGCGGCCATGACAGTCACGGGACTCCGCGACGGATTCCGGATCTCCGACCCGGCCGACCTGTCCTACCGGGGCTGGGTCGCGGCAACCGGCAACACACCCCTGTACCTGCCGTCGCTGGGGCTGAGCAGAGCCGACTGAGCGTCGGATCGCTCCATGGCGGTGGTGCGGGGCGACTTCCCACGCCGCATGTACCCCAGGCCGCGCGCGGCGGTCCGACAACAATGGACCGAGCGAGCTTGCCGCAGACAAGGAGTGACGATGAGCGACTGGAACACGAAGGTCATCGAAGAGTTCCGGGCGAACTCGGGCCGCGTCGGCGGCCCGTTCGCCGGCGCCCCGATGGTGCTGGTGCACCATCGGGGCCGCAAGAGCGGCCGCGAGATGGTCAGCCCGATGATGTATCTGCCGAATGAGACCGACGGGAACGTCATCTACGTCTTCGCGTCCAAGGGCGGCGCCCCGGAGAACCCGGGCTGGTACTACAACCTGACATCAGCCGGTGAGGGAACCATCGAGCGAGGCACGGAGACCTATACCGTGGCGGTGCGTGAACTGACCGGCGAGGAGCGTGACCGGATCTTCGACGAGCAGGCCAGCCGGTACCCCGGCTTCGCCGACTACGCGCGCAAGACCGCGGGGATTCGCACCATCCCCGTACTGGAGCTGACCCGCACGAGCTGACCGTGAGCGCCACCGCGCCCGCAGCGCTGATGGTCACCGGGACCGGGCCATGGGGCGGGTCGCCCGTCATTCGGGTCGGCGCTTGCCGTCGAGTTCGAGCACTCCCGACGCGTCGCGGTGCGGGCCGGTGGTGTGCCGTACCTCGAACTCGGGTCCGTGCAGGATGACGTGCGCGATGGCGCGGGCGTGACCGGTGCCCAGCTGGTAGTCGGTCTTGAGCCAGTCGAGGATGTCGCCGTGCCGGGTCAGTTCCTTCGTCCGCGCCATGTCGATGAACTGCTGCGGGGTCTTGCCCGTCTTGGCCTCGACGTTGTCGAGGTACGCCTGGAAGGACATGGGAGTCTCCGATCGTCGGTCACGAGGGGTGCGCTTCGTCGGCCCTGCGGCCGATGTGGTCGGTCGGTGGACCCGGCGGGTCAGCCTGCGGTGCGGTGGTCCGCCCGTAGCTGCGCGGCGAGTGCGGTGAGCCAGGCCCAGGCCAGCAGCGTGGCGACGGCCAGGCGGATGCTGGCGGCGCCCGTACCCGGCCAGGCGGCGAGGACCGGCACCGCGACGCCGGTGGCGAGGCTCGCGGCGGCCCACACCGGCCGTCGCTGGGTGACGAACCGGCGCGCGAAGACGCCGCAGGCGGCGGTCAGTGACAGGAACGCCAGGGTGGCGGCCGCGCCGTGGACCATGGCGTGCCAGCTGAAGGTGGCCGGCAGCCCGGCTGGGGCGCCCGCGGGGAAGCCGTAGGCGCCGTCCGTGACGAACAATCCGGCGGCGATCAGCCCGATGCCGTAGCCGCCGAGGAGGACGGGTCCCCAGGTGCCGGCCGGGCCGCCACGCAGGCCACGCCGGACGCCGACCGCGAAGGCGGCCGACAGCGCGCCGGCGATCACGAAGTTGGCGATCTGGACCCAGCCGGCGTCGCCGAGGCTGAGCGCGCTGAGCGGATGGTGCCGTAGGTCGAATCCGTCGCGGGTGAGGATCTGGGTCGCCGCGACCAGGGTGAACAGTGGCCCGGGGAGTAGGCCGGCGGCGATCAGGGTGCGGGTGGGGCTGAGGTCGCTCACGGTGGGCGTGGCGACGGGCGGCAGGGCGCTGTGCGCGGTCATCGGCTGCTCTCTCACAAGGCGTGGGGGATTCGTCGCGGTTGCCGTACGGGGGCGCAACGGAACTAGACGGTACGGTACTGAAGGAGAACTGGACTGTCCAGTACTCTCTTGGGGCTGAGAGGGCCGGACCTGAGGAGCGCCAACCATGACCACACCAGCAACGGGTACGCCGGAGCCGGCGGGCAACAGATCGGCCCGCAAGCGCGCCGCCATCCTGGCGGCTGCCGCCGAGGTGTTCCTGCGCAACGGCTACATGGGGGCCAGCATGGACGAGGTCGCCGCCACCGCCGCCGTGTCGAAACAGACGGTCTACAAGCACTTCGCCAGCAAGGAGCGGCTGTTCACCGAGCTGATCGAGAGTTCGGTCGGGCAGGTCGACGAGATGTTCCGCTCGGCGGTCGACGCGCTGCACGACACCGAGGACCTGGACGCCGACCTCACCGCGCTGGCCCGGCGGTTCGTCACGTTCGTCATCCAGCCTGACGTGATGCGGCTGCGCCGCCTGGTGATCGCCGAGGCAGACCGGTTTCCCGAGCTGGGTCGTACCTTCTATGAGCAGGGCCCGCAGCGGGTGACCGCCTCACTCGCCGACTGCTTCGCCCACCTGCACGAACGCGGGCTGCTGCGGGTCGACGAACCGAGGCTCGCCGCGTACCAGTTCTGCTGGCTCGTGTTGTCGATCCCCTGGAACCGGGTCCTGTTCTGCGGCACGGACCAGATGCCCGCCGGCGCCGAACTCGAGCACTACGCCACCACCGGCGTACGCGTCTTCCTCGACGCGCACCGGCCAGCCGGTCAGGCGGCAGGGCCCCGTAGCCGGAAGTGACGAGTCAGGCGCGGGCGCGAGCCGAACGAACTGGATCGTCGACTCGCGCCCGCGCCTGATCGGGCGGTCAGTAGAGCAGGTGGGGCCTGCGGCGGCGGTCGAAGTCCGCCAGCTCGTCGGCCCAGGCGCCGACCACGTCGTCCACGTCGGCGCCCGCGTCGATCATCGTGCGCAGCCGTGGCGACCCGGTGAGCTTGTCGATCCAGTACGGGCGCACGGTGTCCCACGAGTCGCGCCGCCACGCGAACGCGTCGTACTTGTGCGCCTCCACCAGCATCGCGACCGCCGTACGGATCGGGTCGTACTTCGCCCGGTCGACGACCTTGACCTCGACCCCGGCGCAGAGCTTGTTGAGCAGCGCGGGCTTCTGCCCGGCGGACGTCGGCGTGAAGTACGCCTCGCGGAACTCGACGCCGGGCAGCTCGCGGGCGTTGAGCCGGTCGGACCAGTGGTAGTCGAAGTCCTCGGCCAGCCCGCCGATCAGCTCGAACGGCTTGCAGGTGCCCCGGCCCTCGGTGAGCGAGGCGACGCCCTCGAACAGGCCGGTGCCGGGGTAGACCAGCGCGGTGTCCGTGGTGGGCATGTTCGGGCTGGGCAGCACCCAGGGCAGGTCGGTGTCGGCGGCCAGCTTGTCGCGCTTCCAGTGCCGGCACTTCACGACGTGCAGGTCGACCTGGCGGCCGGCCTCGGCGGGCAGGAACTCGGCGTTGAAGAATTGGGCCAGCTCGCCGACGGTCATCCCGTGCTGCTGGACGATCTCCTTCAGGCCCACCCCCGAGGTGTAGCCGGCGGTCATCATCGGCCCGTAGGCCCGGCCGCCGACCGGGTTCGGCCGGTCCAGCACCACGTACCGCTTGCCGACGCGGGCGGCGGCCAGCATCGAGGTGTACATGGTCCAGATGTAGGTGTAGAAGCGGGCGCCGACGTCCTGGATGTCGAAGACGACGGTGTCGACGCCGGCCTCGGTGAACATGGATTCCCACTTGGCCAGCGTGGCGCCGTACGCGTCGTAGACCGTGATCCCGGTGCGGGCGTCGATGCCGGTGCCCTCGCTGCCCCCGGCCTGCGCCGAGCCGCGGAAGCCGTGCTCGGGCCCGAACGCGGCGGCCAGCCGTACGGTGCCGGAAGCGTGCATCAGGTCGACCAGGTGCCGGTAGGCCGAGTCCACGCCGGTGGGGTTCGAGATCACGCCCACCCGCTGGCCGGCGAGGTCCGCGAAGTCGGACCGGACGAGCACGTCGAGCCCGGTCTCCACGTGGCGGATGCCGGGCGCGGCGTGACCGGCCGCGCCGGGGGCCGTCGCCGCGACCGCGCCCGCGGTCACCGCACCCGCTCCGGCCAGGAACTTTCTACGCTCCATGTCGCCCCTCCCGTCGGTTTGGTCGAAACTTAGCTACAGGTTGATGCCTCGTCAAGGAAGGTTAGCTACAAACCGTGGGCTCGTCCCGGCCTGAGCCGAGCGGGAAGGACGCGGCTGGGCGCGCGCACCCGCCGCCAGGACCGGCGCCGGGGGAGCCGGTCATGTCTGGCCCGCTGGTGCTCACGCCAGGGACGCGAGCGTGGCCGGGGAGACGTTGCCGCCGCTGAGGACCAGCACGGTACGCGTGCCCGGGACGGCGTCCACCAGGCCCGCCCGCAACGCGGCGAGGGTGACGGCGGCGGAGGGCTCGACCAGCAGTTTCGTCGCGTCCAGCAGCTCCCACCAGGCGGCCCGGATGTCCTCCTCGGACACCTCGACCACCTCGTCCACCAGGGCGCGGACGTGCGCCAGTGTGTGCCGCCCGGCGAACGGGGCCGCCAGCCCGTCGGCGATCGAGACGGGCCGCACCGCGAGGGCGTCGCCCCCGGTGCGCAGCGCGTGGCCGAGGGCGTTGGCGGTGACCGGCTCGACCCCGACGACACGGGCGCTCGGAACGGCCGCCCGGACGGCCGACGCCACCCCGCTGATCAGCCCGCCACCACCCACCGGCACGAGGACCAGCTCCGGCGGTGGACCGTCGGCGAGGATCTCCCTGCCGACGGTGGCCTGACCGGCGATGACGTCCACGTCGTCGAACGGGTGCAGGAGGTGGTAGCCGCGCTCCGCCGCGAGCGCCTGGCAGGTCCCCGACAGATCGTCGGTGAGGACGACCTCACCGCCGTAGCGGCGGACCGTCTCGACCTTGGCCGGCACCGCCTGCGGCGGCATGCAGACGACTGTCGGCAGGCCGAAGGCGTGCCCGGCGAAGGCCACGGCCGCCGCGTGGTTGCCCGCGGAGAAGGCGGTCAGCCCGGCGGGTGCCCCCTCCCGTTCGACGCGGGCGAGCAGCGCGTTGAGCGCGCCCCGCACCTTGAAGCTGCCGGTGTGCTGGAGGTTCTCCGCCTTGACCGCGAGGTCGAGCCGCAGCGGGTCGCCGAGGCGGGGGCAGGGCAGCAGCGGGGTGCGGACGACCCGCCCCGCGACGCGCCGCTCGGCCGCGATGATGTCGTCCACGGTGGTGAGCTGCACGGCCGAAGACTAGCCGGGCCCGGCGGGTCGCACCGTCCGTGGTGCGACCCGCCGGGCCGAGGGCTCATCGCGACGCGGGCCGGCACCGGATTGGCCGAGGCGGTCGGTTCAGCGGGTGGCTTCGGTCAGGGCGGCGCGTACCTTGGCGGCGTCGGCGGGCGCCTCACGCTCCCAGTCCGCCGGATCGGCGGAGTAGATGGTCCCGTACGCGGGGGTGTCGGGCTGGTAGCGCCAGCTCTCGGCGAGGGTCCCGGCGTCCACGGCGTCGTAGCCGATCCGGTCGAGGAAGGCCGTGGCCTCGGCCTTCGCGCCCGCGTCGTCGCCGGCGACGGGCAGGGCGCTGCGGTCGTCGGCGCCGCTCGGCCGGGCCAGTACGTGCAGGTGCTTGAAGAAGATGTTGTTGAACACCTTGACCACCCGCGACTGCGGCAGGTGCCGCTGGAGCAACTCGCTGCTGGTGGTGGCGCCTGAGTCGAGCTCGGGGAACCGGCCGTCCCGTTCCGGGTAGTAGTTGTTGGTGTCGAGCACGAGCTTGCCGGCGAGCGGCTCGACCGGCACGTCCCGGTACGCCTTCAGCGGGATGGTGACGACGACCAGGTCGCCGGCCTGCGCGGCCTCCCGGGCCGTGGCCGCCCGGGCGCGCGGGCCCAACTCCTCGACGAGGTCCTTGAGGGTCTCCGGGCCGCGCGAGTTGCTCAGCACCACGTCGTAGCCGGCGGCCACCGCCAGCCGCGCCACCGTGCCGCCGATGTGTCCACTGCCGATCAGTCCCACAGTTGTCATGTCCGTCCCAACTCCGCTCGCGGTGTCGGAATTCCCTATCTTTACGGTCGACAATTCCGCCTGGTGCCTGACTCGCCGTCGTCGCGCGGAGAACCGTGCGGTCACGGCCGGCGGGGCCGCGTCGGGGTGCACCCGGTCCGGTCGTCCGGGTCGCCGTCGCGCCGGATTGCCGTCACCACCCGCTCGACGCGGTCGCCGGTCGTCGGGTCGCGCCAGGCGAACACCACCGGTCCCGCCGTCGCGAAGAGTTCCCAGACGAACGGCGGCAAATCCTCCGGCGGCATCCGGATGTAGGACACCGCCCCCTCGACCCGTGCGAGCAGGTGCGCCAGCGCGAAGCGGTGCCGCCCGGCGGCGTCGAGGTGCCCGGGGGCCGGCGGGAGGTGCCGCAGCCGGCCCTGGTCGCGCAGCACGTCGTCGGGCACGGCGGCGTCCAGCACCACCCGACCGGCGTCGAGCGGAGCCTGGATGCTGACGTGGTGGCCGGGCGGGACCTGGCCCGGTGCGCGCTCTTCCTGCACCGCGAAGAACATCCCGCCCCCTTCCGCCAGGACCACCCCGGTGTCGCCGATCGTAGTCCGGCTGACACGCAGTGGCGCGGCGAGTCCACGTCGGACGTCCGCGCCGCCCGGGTGTCAGGCCGCCGGGGGCAGCACCTTCTCGATCGCGGCGCGCAGGTCGGCCGCGCCGGGCTCGACTGCCGGCGCGAACCGGGCCGCCACCGTGCCGTCCGGCGCGACGAGGAACTTCTCGAAGTTCCACCGCACGTCGCCGCTGTGGCCCTCGGCGTCGGCGGTGCCGACCAGGGCCGCGTAGAGCGGGTGGCGGCCGGGGCCGTTCACCTCCACTTTCCCGGTCAGCGGGAAGGTCACCCCGTAGTTGACGTCGCAGAAGTCGCTGATCTCGGCGGCGCTGCCCGGCTCCTGGCCGCCGAACTGGTTGCAGGGCACGCCGAGCACCACCAGGCCGCGGCCGGCGTACTCGTCGTGCAGCGCCTGGAGGCCGGCGTACTGCGGGGTGAGGCCGCAGCGCGAGGCGACGTTGACGACCAGCAGCGCGCGTCCGCGGTACCGCGCGAGGTCGGCCGGGCCACCGGTCAGGGCGTCGATCGGGGTGTCGAAGACGGTCATGGACCGAAGCTACCCGCAGCCCCCGGGCCGGCGGCGGCCACCACCGGGGTCGTCGCCGTCGCCGTCCGGCATTCGCCCGGCGGACGGCCGGAGCTGGTCGCGCTCCCAGACGAAATCGATACATGCACATCTTGACGAAGGGATGACGACGTGAGTAGCGTCTCCCCAACCAATTTGGAAAGTTTCCTAACTGTTTGGGGAGACGCCGCATGAAGAGATCGCTCCGCCGGGCCCTCTGGGTCGGCGCCGTGATGGCGGTGACCGTCGCCACGGTCCCGATGGCCAGTGCGTTCGGCGCCGGCAGCGTGACTGCCGGATTCGCCAAGGTGCAGGACTGGGGGACCGGTCACGAGACGCGGGTGACCATCACCAACGGGTCGAGCGCCGCGGTGAGCACCTGGCGCATCGAGTTCGACCTGCCGTCGGGCACCAGCATCAGCAGCTCCTGGGACGCCGACGTCACGCGCACCGGCGACCATTACGTCGCGGTGAAGAAGAGCTGGGCCGGTTCGATCCCGGCGGGCGGCACGTTCAGCTGGGGCTACAACGGCACCGGCGCGTACAAGGCGCCGCTGAACTGCACGATCAACGGGGCCGCGTGCGGCGGCGGCGCACCGCCCACCACCGCACCGCCCACCACGACCCCACCCACCACGACCCCACCCACCACGACCCCGCCGACCACGGCACCGCCCACCACCCCGCCGCCGACCACGCCGCCGCCCACCACCCCGCCGGGTGGCAAGAAGGTCGTCGGCTACTTCGCGCAGTGGGGCGTCTACGCCCGCAACTACCACGTGAAGAACATCCACACCAGCGGCTCGGCCGCCAAGCTGACCCACATCATGTACGCCTTCGGCAACACCACCAACGGTCGCTGCACCATCGGTGACAGCTTCGCCGACTACGAGAAGGCGTACACCGCGGCGGACAGCGTCGACGGCGTCGCCGACACGTGGGACCAGCCGCTGCGCGGCAGCTTCAACCAGCTGCGCAAGCTCAAGAAGATGTACCCGAACCTGAAGGTGATCTGGTCCTTCGGCGGTTGGACCTGGTCCGGCGGCTTCACCCAGGCCGCGCAGAACCCGACCGCCTTCGCCGAGAGCTGCTACAACCTGGTCGAGGACCCGCGCTGGGCGGACGTCTTCGACGGCATCGACGTCGACTGGGAGTACCCGAACGCCTGCGGGCTCACCTGTGACAGCAGCGGCCCGAACGCCTTCAAGAACGTGGTCAGCGCGCTGCGTACGAAGTTCGGCTCCTCCGCGCTGGTGACCGCCGCGATCACGGCGGACGGCAGCAACGGCGGCAAGATCGACGCGACCGACTACGCCGGCGCCGCGACGTACCTCAACTGGATCATGCCGATGACGTACGACTACTTCGGCGCGTGGGCCGCCCAGGGCCCCACCGCCCCGCACTCGCCGCTCACCTCGTACACGGGCATCCCGCAGCAGGGCTTCTGGTCCGACGCGGCGATCCAGAAGCTCAAGAGCAAGGGCATCCCGTCGGACAAGCTGCTGCTCGGCATCGGCTTCTACGGCCGGGGCTGGACCGGGGTGACCCAGGCCGCCCCGGGTGGCACCGCCACCGGTCCGGCCCCGGGCACCTACGAGCAGGGCATCGAGGACTACAAGGTCCTCAAGAACAGCTGCCCGAGCACCGGCACCATCGCCGGCACGGCGTACGCCAAGTGCGGCAGCAACTGGTGGAGCTACGACACCCCCTCCACGATCAACGGCAAGATGACGTACGCGAAGAACCAGGGCCTCGGTGGCGCCTTCTTCTGGGAGCTCTCCGGTGACACCGGTAACGGCGAGCTGATCGGCGCCATCAAGGGCGGTCTCGGCTGAGCCGAGTGCCGACGCACCACCCACACGGCGGGGAGGGACCGCGCACCGGTCCCTCCCCGCCGGCTGTGTCCCGCCGACGCCCGGATCGTCCGGTTCGGGCGCGGCGGCGTCGGGGCACGTCGGTCGATGTGACAGACTCGCCGCTCAACGGGCTCGATGTCCACGGCGACGGAGGTGGCGATGCGCGCGACGCGCGGGAGGCTGGCGGCGGGCGCCGTACTGCTCGGGACCCTGCCCTTCGCCCTGCTCGGCTGCGGCATCGGCGAGGAGGAGGACCAGGCGACCAAGCCCGGGCGGGCCCCGGCCGAGGAGGCCGCCGCGAAGTCGCGGGAGCGGGTGCAGGCGTACCTCGACGCGATGACCGCCAAGGACGTCGCCGCCGGACGCAGCCAGCTCTGCGCCGCCCTCCAGGAGAGCTTCGACGCCGCCGCGACCGGCCCCAACGGCGACTTCGCCGACCACTTCACCGTGCCGCAGGCCGAGATCACCGACATCCGCTCCGGTCCCCGGGGCCAGGAGGTGAGCACGTCGATCTCGGTCGCCGCCGGCTCCCGCACGATCACCCGGCCGCTGCTGTTCACGGTCACCCGGGACGGCGCCGACTGGTGCATCGCCGCCGAGGCGCCGGGCGGCAACACCCCGGCCCCCGCCGCAACCCCCTGACCTGCGCCCGGGTGAGTCTGCTCTCACCTGCCGGAACCATCCCCCTCGCCGGCAGGCCGCGGGGCCGGTCGCCGTACGCTTTCTGTCATGCGCCATGAGTGGCATCAGCTGAGCCATCCCGCGGTGGGCAGCCCTGGGCTGCAGACCAGCCGTCCGACCGTCGACTCCGCCGAGGACGCGGCCCTCGGCCTCGACCGCTGGCGGGAGCTGCCGCGCACACAGATTCCGCCGTGGCCGGATCCGGCGGAGGTCGCCGAGGTCTGCAAGGTGCTCGACACGGTGCCCTCGGTGGTGGCGCCCTACGAGGTCGACCAGTTGCGCCAGCGGCTGGCGCTGGTCTGCGAGGGCAAGGCGTTCCTGCTCCAGGGCGGGGACTGCGCGGAGACCTTCGCCGACAACACCGAGAGCCACCTGCTGGCCAACGCCCGCACCCTACTCCAGATGGCGATCGTGCTCACCTACGGTGCCTCGCTGCCGGTGGTCAAGGTCGCCCGGGTCGCCGGGCAGTACACCAAGCCCCGGTCGCTGCCGACCGACGCGCGCGGCCTGCCCGCCTACCGCGGCGACATGATCAACTCGCTGGAGGCGACGCCGGAGGCGCGGGCCGCGGACCCGCAGCGCATGATCCGGGCGTACGCGAACTCGGCCGCCGCGATGAACATGCTCCGCGCGTACCTCGCCGGCGGGCTGGCCGACCTGCACGCCGTGCACGACTGGAACAAGGGCTTCGTCAAGAACTCCCCGGCCGGCGAGCGCTACGAGGCGATCGCCCGGGAGATCGACCGGGCGCTGGCCTTCATCCGGGCCTGCGGGATGACCGACGACGAGGCGCTGCGTACGGTCACCCTCTACTGCTCGCACGAGGCCCTGGCCCTGGAGTACGACCGGGCGCTGACCCGGGTCTCCGACCGCCGGGCGTACGGGCTGTCCGGGCACTTCCTGTGGATCGGCGAGCGCACCCGGCAGATCGACGGGGCGCACATCGACTTCATCTCCCGCATCGCGAACCCCATCGGCGTCAAGCTGGGCCCGACGACGACCCCCGACGAGGCGATCGAACTCTGCGAGAAGCTCAACCCGGAGAACATCCCGGGCCGGCTCACCCTGATCAGCCGGATGGGCAACCACCGGGTCCGCGACGCCCTGCCGCCGATCGTGGCGAAGGTGACCGCCGCCGGCGCCAAGGTGGTCTGGCAGTGCGACCCGATGCACGGCAACACGCACGAGTCGTCCAACGGCTACAAGACCCGGCACTTCGACCGCATCGTCGACGAGGTGCTCGGCTACTTCGAGGTGCACCGGGGCCTGGAGACCCACCCCGGTGGGTTGCACGTCGAGCTGACCGGTGAGGACGTCACCGAGTGCCTCGGCGGAGCCCAGGGCATCGAGGACCTCGACCTGCCCGACCGGTACGAGACCGCCTGCGACCCGCGCCTGAACACCCAGCAGTCGCTGGAGCTGGCGTTCCTCGTGGCGGAGATGCTCCGTGGCTGACGCGAGGAGTGAGCTTGCGAGCCCCGCAGTCGGTGGCCGGAGGGATGACTGTGGCTGACGCGAGGAGTGAGCTTGCGAGCCCCGCAGTCGGTAGCCGAAGGGATGACCGTGGCTGACGGGTTCGTCGATCTGCGTTCGGACACCGTGACCCGGCCGACCTCTCCGATGCGGGAGGCGATGGCCACCGCCGAGGTCGGCGACGACGTATACGGCGAGGATCCCGCCGTCAACGCGCTGGAGGCCGAGGTCGCCGCGCTGTTCGGGCACGAGGCGGCGCTGTTTGCCCCGAGCGGCTCGATGGCCAACCAGATCGCCCTGCAACTGGTGGTGCCGCCGGGCAACGAGCTGCTCTGCGACGCCGACGCGCACGTCGTGACGTACGAGATCGGGGCCGCCGCGGCGTACGGCGGCATCTCCTCGCGGACCTGGCCGGCGGTCGGCGCGGACATCGACCCCGACGTGGTCGCCGCCATGATCCGTCCCGACGGCTACTGGGCGGTGCCCACCCGGGCGATCGCCGTCGAGCAGACCCACAACCGGGGCGGCGGCGGGGTGATCCCGCTGGCGACGCTGCGCGAGCTGCGCCGCATCGCCGACGACGCGCAGGTCGCGCTGCACTGCGACGGCGCGCGGATCTGGCACGCGCACGTCGCCGACGGGGTGCCGCTGGCCGACTACGGCGCCCTCTTCGACACCCTGTCGGTCTGCCTCTCCAAGGGGCTCGGTGCACCGGTCGGCTCGCTGGTCGTCGGCAGCGCCGACAAGATCGAGCGCGCCCGGTTCCTCCGCAAGCGGATGGGCGGTGGGATGCGGCAGGCCGGCATCCTGGCCGCCGCCGGCCGGTACGCCCTCGCGCACCACGTCGAACGGCTCGCCGACGACCACGCGAAGGCCGCCCTGCTGGCCGAGGCGATCGCCCCGTTCGGGGTGCTCGCCACGACCGTCCGGACCAACCTGGTGCCGCTGGACCTGACCAAGGCGGCGCTGGACGCGCACGCCCTGGCGGCTGCCGCCCGTGCCGAGGGCATCCTGGTCTCGGTGCTCGGCCCCCGCGCGGCCCGCATGGTCACCCACCTGGACGTCGACGACGCCGGCATCGACCGGGCCATCGAGGTCCTCACCCGCATCCTGCGGGGCTGACCGGGGCGGCGGCGTACCCGGACGTCAGGGGTGCAGCCGCCGCAGGGTGGCGATGTCGGCGGCGTGGCCGACATGCTTCTCCGTGGGGGTCTCCACCACGACCGGTACGCCGGCGGTGGCCGGATGCGCCATCAGCTCGGCGAACGCCGGCTCGCCGATGGTGCCCTTGCCGATGTTCTCGTGCCGGTCCCGGGTCGAGCCGCAGAGGTCCTTCGAGTCGTTCGCGTGCACCAGCCGTAGGCGGTCGGCCCCGACCGTCGCCACGAGCGTGTCCAGCGTCGCGGTCATGCCGCCCTCGACGGCCAGGTCGTGCCCCGCCGCCCAGGCGTGGCACGTGTCGAAGCAGACGCCGAGCCAGGGGTGGCGCTCGACCGCGTCGAGGTAGGGCCCGAGCTGTTCCACGCGGGAGGCGAGCGAGCGACCGCCGCCCGCGCTCGGCTCGACCAGCAGCCGCGGGCCGTCCGCTGCCGCCGCCTCGTCGAGCAGCGGCAGCAGCGTCTCGCGTACCTGGCGCATCGCCGTCTCGGCGTACCCCTCGTCGACCGCGCTGCCGGCGTGGAAGACCACGCCCTCGGCGCCGATCGCCCGGCCCCGGCGCAGCGCGTGGGCGAGCGTCTCGGCCGACCGCTCGACCGTGTTCGCGGTGGGGGAGCCGAGGTTGACCAGCAGCGACGCGTGGATGAAGACCGGCACGCCCCGCTCGCCGCAGCCGTCGCGGAACGCCACGTCCTGGGCCGGATCGCCGGCCGGCAGCGCCCAGCCCCGCGAGTTGGACACATAGACCTGCACGACCTGCGAGCCGGTCGCGTCGACGTACGGCAGGGCGGCCTTCGCCAGGCCCCCCGAGGTGGGCGTGTGCGAGCCGACCAGCCGGTGGTGTGCCGGCATCGCTACATGCATCCGAGGGTGACCGGGGTGCCCGGCGCCACCTGCGTGTTCTCCGGCGGGTTCTGGAACCGGGTGATGCCGTTCGGGTTGAACTGGATCGCCACCGGGAAGCCCTGGCCCTCCAGCAGTTGCTTGGCCTGCTGACAGGGCAGGTCGATGACCCGGGGCACGGCGACCAGCGGCGGGCCCTTGCTGAGTTCCAGCGTGACCTTCGCTCCCCGCTCCACCCCGGAGCCGTTCGCCGGGCTCTGCCCGAGGATCTCGTCGCGGGGCTTGTCGGATTCCTTGTAGGTGGGCGGCTCCACCAGCACCAGGCCCAGTTGGGCGAGGATCGTGCGGGCCTCACCCAGGCTCTTGCCGACCAGGTTGGGCACCGAGATCGGCGCCTTGCCCTTGCTCAGCACGACCGTGACCTTGTCGCCCGGCTTGACCTCGGTGCCGACCTTCGGGTTGGTGTCGATCACCACGCCCGCCGGCAGGTTGTCGTCGTAGCGGGCGGCGCCCTTCGCCACTATCAGCTTCGCGCCGAGCAGGTCCGCCTCGGCGAGCTCGAACTCCTTGCCCACCACGTCGGGCACCGGGAACCGCTCCGGACCCAGCGAGAGGGTCAGCGTGACGGTGCCGCCCTTGACGATCCGGGTGGCCGAGACCGGGTCCTGCGCCAGGACGGCGTCCTTCGGGACCTTCTCGTCGAAGCGCGGAGCGGCGTAGTCGAGGACGATCCCGGCGCGGGCGGCCTGCGCCTCCGCCTCGGCCTTGCTCATCGCCACCAGTTGCGGCGCCTCCGTGTAGCGACCGGCCGCGAACCACCAGCCGCCGACGGCGGCCACCAGGACCAGCACCACCGCGGCGGCGATGACCGCGATGCGGCCGCGCGGGTCGCCCATGACCCGGGCACGCAGCGCGGACAGCCGCGCCCACAGGCTCTCGCCCTCGTCCGGCTCGGCCCGGCGGCGGCCAGCCCGGGGGCTGCCGCCCTCGGGCAGCCGGGCCCAGGCGGGCCGCTCGGCCGGCCGGACCGCCGCGACCATCATGGTCGGCCCGGCCATCGGCTCGTCGGACACCCGGCGCAACACGGCGGTACGCGTGTTCGCCTCGCCCAGGTCGTCGCGGACCGCCTGCACCTCGGCCAGCAGCGCGCCGGCGTCGGTGGGCCGGGCGCCCGGATCGCGCCGGGTGGCCCGGGCGACCAGTTCGTCGAGCGACCTGGGCAGGCCGGGCACCAGCGTCGACGGCGCCGGAACGTCCTTGTCGACGTGCTGCCAGGCGACCTCGACCGGGCGGTCCCCGTCGTAGGGCACCCGACCGGTGAGCATCTCGAACAGCACGATGCCGGCGGAGTAGACGTCGGTGCGGGGGTCGGCGTGACCGTCGGTGACCAGTTCCGGGGCCACGTACGCGACGGTGGCCATCAACTGGTTGCCGTTCTCGTCGTCGGCGCTCGCCTCGACGGCCCGGGCCAGCCCGAAGTCCGCGACCTTGACCACGCTGTCGACCAGGTTGGCCGCGCCGCCGGTGGGGGCCTCGGCGACCAGCACGTTCTCCGGCTTCACGTCGCGGTGCACCAGCCCCGCCCGGTGCGCGGCGGCGATCGCGGCGAGCATCTGCTCGGCGATGGCCAGCGCCTCGTCGGGGTTGAGCCGGCGCCGCTCGGCGAGCACGTCGCGCAGGGTGCGACCCCGGACGTACTCCATCACGAGGTAGGGCAGGCCGGAGTGGGTGCCCTGGTCGTAGACGGCGACGACGTTGGGGTGGGTCAACCGGGCGATGGTCTTGGCCTCGTCGGTGAACCGCTCCACGAAGCCCGCTGCCCTGGTCCGCGCATCCGGAGCTTGGGACGGGTGAATGATCTTGACCGCCACGGTGCGCTCGAGGCGCTCGTCCGTGGCGGTGTACACGGTCGCCATTCCGCCACGGGCCACGCGACCGCGAATGCGGTAGCGCCCGTCGATCAGCGAGCCCAGCAACGTGTCGGCGACCTGTGTGTCCATCGGCAGGGAGTCTATGTGTCCAGGGGGTGAAGGTTGAACAGGATGCTACAGATGGGGTAAGACTGTGACTGTCCCGCGGCGCTCACTTCCTCCGTACGCCCTGGTCAGCAGGCTCGTCGGGGTGCCGTTGGCTCCCATGCGAGGGGACGTGACAGGGTGGTCCGGTGACCGATTCAGTACCCGCCGACCGGGCCGTGCCCGGTCCCGAATCCGCCGGCCCCGCGGCTGCCGCCGACTGGCTGACCCTGCCGGACGTGGCCGAGCGCCTCGACGTGTCGATCAGCAAGGTCCACCAGATGATCCGGGACCGGGAGCTGATCGCCGTACGCCGCGAGGGCGTGCGCCGGATACCGGTTGACCTGGTGGCCAACAAGACTGTGCTCAAGCACCTGCCCGGCGTGCTGAACCTGCTGGCCGACGCCGGCTACGACGACGAGGCCGCGCTGCGCTGGCTCTACGAGCCGGACGACACCCTGCCCGGCGCCACCCCCGCGAAGGCGCTCGCCGGAGACCAGGCCCGCGAGGTGAAGCGCCGGGCCCAGGCCCTGGGCTTCTGACCCGACTTCCCAGCCCGACCCCGTCCGCGCCCCGCCCCCGGCCCGTCCGCGCTCCACCCGGCCCCGTCCCCCCTCCGTGCCCCGTCCCCCCTCCGTGCCCCGTCCCCCTCCGCGCCCCGTCCCGTCCGCGCCTCACCCGCCCCCGTCCCCGGCCCGTCCGCGCCGAGCCCCGCCCGCGCACAGGATCGCGTCCCCCGGGCGGGGCGCAGGGTTGTGGCGTGTGCGGGGCCGGACCGGAGGCGTGTGCGGGGCGTGGGCCGGGTGCGGGCGGGTCAGTCGGCGCGGCGGGTGGCGGCGATGGCCAGGTCGACCAGCGCCTGGCGGGCCTCGGTGTCCAGGTCGACGGCGGCCAGCGCGGCCAGCGCGGTGTCGGTCAGTGCGCCGATGCGCTGCTCCGTGCGCGCCAGCGCCCCGCTGCCGTCGATCACCGCCCGCAGCCGGGCGACCCCGGCCTCGTCCAGCCCGGGATCGCCGAGCCCGCCGAGCAGCAGTTCCCGGCCCGCCCCGTCGGTGGTCTCCAGGGCCGCCGCCACCAGGTAGGTCCGCTTGCCCTCGCGGAGGTCGTCGCCGGCCGGCTTGCCGGTCTGGACGGGATCGCCGAAGACCCCCAGCACGTCGTCGCGCAGCTGGAACGCCTCGCCCAGCGGCAGCCCGTACGCGGAGTACGCCGCGCTGACCTCCGCCGGCGCGTCGGCCAGCGCGGCACCGAGCAGCAGCGGCCGTTCGACGGTGTACTTGGCCGACTTGTAGCGGGCGACCTTGCCGGCCCGCTCCACCGAGGTGTCCCCGGTGACCTGGGTCAGCACGTCGAGGTACTGGCCGACGGTGACCTCGGTGCGCATGGCGTCGAAG
This sequence comes from Micromonospora sp. NPDC049048, assembly GCF_043197615.1. Taxonomy (NCBI): domain Bacteria; kingdom Bacillati; phylum Actinomycetota; class Actinomycetes; order Micromonosporales; family Micromonosporaceae; genus Micromonospora; species Micromonospora sp. NPDC049048. Next base: position 458,653 of record NZ_JBICTM010000003.1, read on the forward strand.
ACCGGCCGGGCCCGGGCCACCGTGCGCGGGTCCAGCCCGGCGGAGTGCAGCAGCTCGTCGGACCAGACCAGGGACAGGTCGCCCAGCAGGATCGCCGCCGAGTCGCCGAAGCCGTCCGCGTCGCCGCCCCAGCCGGCCGCCCGGTGCCGGGCCGCGAACCGCCGGTGCACGGCCGGCTCACCGCGCCGGGTGTCGGAGCGGTCCATGAGGTCGTCGTGGATCAGCGCGCTGGCCTGCACGAACTCCAGCGCGGCCAGGGCGGTGACCACCTGGTCGGTGTCCACCCCGCCGGCTCCCCGGAACCCCCAGTAGGCGAACGCCGGCCGTAGCCGCTTGCCGCCACGCAGGACGAACGCCTCGATCGCCTCGCCGAGCGGTGCCAGGGCGTCGTCGACCCCGGCCATCCAGGCGCGCTGGCCGGCGAGGAACTCGGTCAGGGCCTTGTCGATCCGTTGACGCAGCCCGGCGCGGTCGACGGGGGAAACAGGAGCAGCGTGGGTCACGCCCCGACGCTAGCCGGTCGAGCTGGACCCCGTCGCGTCACCGGGGGCCCGACGCGCCGCACGCCACATGCGGGCCCGCCGGCCGGCCGGCCCAGGTGGCGGCCCCGACCGGGGCAGGTACGGCGCCGCCGCCGCGGCGAGCGCCCGGTACCGCCGTACGGCCGGCTCGTCGCCGTGCCCGGCCAGCCGGCGGCGCACCTCGGCCAGCTGACCCAGCGCGCGGGGCGACCCGGCGCGGACCGCGTCGAGCAGTGCCTCGCCGGCCACCGCGCAGGCCCGCTCCACCTCGCCGAGTTGCAGGTAGCCCCGGGCCAACCAGCCGCCGTAGATCGCGGAGGTGCGGGGCCCGCGCCGTCGGACGGTGTGCAGCGGTGCCTCGGCCGGGAGCGGTCGGCCCAGTGCGACCAGCGTGCGCCCGGTCATCGCGGCCAGCTCCGGCCCGTCGAGCCAGTAGAGCCACGACGGCTCGCGCCCCGGATCCGGCGCGTCGGTCACCCGGCGGGCCGCGTCGAGCGCCTGTCGGGCCGCCCCCGCCCGGCCGCCCAGCGCCGCGGCCAGGGCCACCCGGTGCAGCAGCAGGACCCGCAGGCCGGGGCTGGCCGCCGGCCGTGCCCCGGCGTACGCGGTGCGGGCCAGCACCAGCCCGCCCTCCGGGTCGCCGACGCCGGTGAGCAGGTGACTGGCCGAGCCGAGCACGTGCCCGGCGAGCGACGGGTCGCCGGCCGTGGCGGCGGCGCGCAGCGCGAGCCGGTAGGCGTGCAGTGCCGCGGCCACGTCTCCGGCGTCCGCGGCGAGCCAGCCGGCGAGCTGGGCGGACTCGGCCAGCTCGAGCAGCAGCCGGGGCCGGGCGGTGCGGGCGCACCCGGACAGCGCCCGCACCGCTCGCCTCAGCCGGTACGCCCCGAATCCGGCCAGGTCGGCCCCGCCGGCGAGGTCGTCGAGCCGGCGCAGCTCCGCCAGCCGTACCGGCTCCGCCAGCCGTACCGGCTCCGCCAGCCGCACGGGCTCCGCCAGCCGTACCGGTTCCGCCGGTCCGCCCGGGGCCGATGTCGACGCCGGCCCGCAGCCGGACGGCCCGGACCCGGCCGGAGGCCCTCCATCGCGGTCCGGGCCGGCGGGCCGGGCGGACGCGCCGGTCAGCAGCGCGGCGCGCGGGTCGGCCAGCCAGCGTTGGGCCAGGGCGAGCAGCGCCGCCCGGGGCCGGGAGCCGCCGACGGCCGGCGGGGGACCGAGGCTGCGGGTGCGGGCCGCGGCGGTGGTCAGCAGGTCGACCGGGACCGCCAGGACGACGGCGAGCCAGCCGAGCCAGAACTCGCCGGGAACGCGTGCCTGCCGCTCCCACCGGGAGATCTCGTGGCGGCTGAGGGTCGGCACCCCGGAGGCGGCGCAGAGCTCGGCGGCGACCCGTAGCTGGCTCCAGCCCCGGGCCAGCCGCAGCTGGGCGAGCAGCGGCCCGAGCAGCAGCGGCCCGAGCAACTGCGGGTCGGACGGCTGCGGGCCGGGCGGCGGGGGCGGGGTCATCGGTCCTCCGGGCGGGTGTCGGCGCGGCGGCGGCGCTGCCCCGCGACGGGACCGGTGCGCCACCGGTGGATGCTGACCCCCGCGCGGTCCCCCGGCGGGTCGGCCTCCGGCCGCCCCCACCCCGCGCAGTCACATGACTACCCGGTGGGTACGACGCTTTCCGGCTTCCCGGCGATCCGGCCCCGGCTTCCCGGCGCCCGGCCTCGCGACCGGCGCCGCCCTCCGGCGACCCGGTCCCGCGCCACCGGACGTCCCTCCGGCCGGGCCCGGTCGCCGCCGCCGGGGAGCTGCGGTGTCCACCAGTGTGGGAAGGGCTCGGTACGCGGGGCCCGGCCCGCTAGAGTCGTGGCGTGGCGCTCGGTCTCCCATCGGTCCTCCCCAATCCGCAGCCGGCGATCGGGGAGCTGATCCGTGACCGCCAGCCGACCTTCTCCTTCGAGTTCTTCCCGCCCAAGACCGAGCAGGGCGAGCGGCTGCTGTGGCAGGCGATCCGCGAGTTGGAGTCGCTGCGCCCGTCGTTCGTCTCGATCACCTACGGCGCGGGCGGGTCGACCCGCGACACCACCGTCGCGGTCACCGAGCGCATCGCCACCGAGACCACCCTGCTGCCGATGGCCCACCTGACCGCGGTCAACCACTCCGTGGCCGAGCTGCGCCACGTCATCGGCCGGCTCGCCGGGGTGGGGGTGCGCAACGTGCTCGCCGTGCGGGGCGACCCGCCGGGCGACCCGGGCGGCGACTGGGTGCGCCACCCGGAGGGCGTGCTGTACGCCGAGGACTTGGTCCGCCTGGTGCGCGACGCCGGCGACTTCAGCGTCGGGGTGGCGGCGTTTCCCTACAAGCACCCGCGTTCATCCGACGTGACCAGCGACACGGAGCACTTCGTCCGCAAGTGCCGGGCCGGCGCCGACTTCGCGATCACCCAGATGTTCTTCGACGCCGACGACTACCTGCGGCTGCGCGACCGGGTTGCCGCCGCCGGCTGCGGCACCCCGATCCTGGCAGGCGTGATGCCGGTGACCCAGATCGGCACCATCGAGCGCTCGGTGCAGCTCTCGGGGGCGCCCTTCCCGCCGGCGCTGGCCGAGCGGTTCGAGAGGGTCGCCGACGATCCGGAGGCGGTGCGCCGGCTCGGCGTCGAGCAGGCCAGCGAGATGTGCCGACGGCTGCTCGACGAGGGTGTGCCGGGAATCCACTTCATCACCCTCAACCGCTCCACCGCCACCCGCGAGGTCTGGCAGAACCTCCAGGTCGGCGCGCGGGTGTGACCCCGCTGCCGCGACACCTGAGCGGCGGTGCGACGGTTGTTCGGTGGTGGGCAAACAGCTGAACTGGGACGAGTACGCCACGGCCTGGGCACGGCTGCACGGGGGCTTCGACCCCCGGGCGGCGGCCCCGGTCGTCCGCGCCTGGCTGCGCTTCGCCTACCACGTCGGGTTCGTACTGGGCCGGCTGCGGGTCGGCCCGACCCCGGTCACCGTGGTCGGTGTGCTGCTCTGCGCCTGCGTGCCGCTGTTCGCCGTACGCCCGCAGAACGGCCCCTTCCTCGCGGCACTGTTCGTGCTGCTGGCCGCCGTGGCGGACAGCGTCGACGGCGCGGTGGCGGTGGCCACGAACCGGACCACCCGGCTCGGCTACGTCTACGACTCGCTGGCCGACCGGCTCGGCGAGGTGGCCTGGCTGGTCGCGTTCTGGCTGGTCGGTGCGCCGGGGGCGCTCGTCGTGACCGCTGGCGCGCTCTCCTGGCTGCACGAGTACGTCCGCTCCAGGGCGGTCTCCGCCGGGATGCGGGAGCTCGGCGCGGTGACCGTGGGGGAGCGCCCCACCCGGGTGTCGGTGGCCCTGGTGGGGCTGCTGCTGGCGGGGCTGACCGGGCTGATCGAGCCGGACCTGGCGGCCGGCACGATCACCATGGCGACGGCCGTCTGGGTGCTGCTGGCCGGGTTCGGCCTCGGCCAACTGCTCTCCGCCGTCCGCCGCGCCCTGGTCGACGCCGGCTGACCGCGTGCCCGGCCGAACGAAGTATGAGCGGGTCTCCGTGAGCTTCGCGGCCCTGCCGGACAGGGGCCCGGGAACGACACTGGTCACCTTTCACCGGTGTCAGCCGACGCCCCGCTGGGTCGGCGAGCGGCGGGCGGAGTCGTCGTCAGTCAGGGAGCGATCTTGGCAGGACCGGTGCGGATCGGGTGACGGGCTATGCCGGCTCACGCGCTGGCGACCTTCGAGCGGGCCGGGAGGGCGAGGCAGAGGGCGGCGCTGATGACGAATGCCGTGCTGATGCTTACGGCGCTGATGGTCAGGGCTGGGGCGTAGCCGCTGGTTGCGGCGATGCCGAGGAACATGGAGCTGAGGGAGGCGACGCCGATCGCGGCGCCGAACTGTTGGCTCGTGGTCCATATGCCGGAGGCCGATCCGGCGTAGCGAGGGGGCACGGTGGATAGGAACAGGGTGGTCAGGGGTGGCATGACGAGGTTGATGCCCATGCCGAGGACGAACAGTCCCGGTGCCAGCAGCCAGGGGTTGACGTCGTTGGTGGCGGTCGTGGCGGCACCGAGGACGGCAGCGGTGCCGAGGGCGCCCAGGAGCGTGCCGGCCACGACGGTGTAGCGACCGAAGCGGACGGTGAGGTGGCCGACCAGCCCCGCGGTGGCCAGGCCCCCGGCGCAGAAGGCGATGGTCACGGTGCCTGCGGCCAGAGCGGTGTAGTCCTGGGCGTCCTGAAGCCAGAGGATGAACACGAGCAGGAAGCCGCTGAATGCGGCGAAGGCGATCATCTGCACGAGGAGGGCGACGGCGCCGGTGCGCTCGCGCAGGATGGCCACGGGCAGGAGGGCTCCGTCGCGGCGTGCGGGGTTGTGGTGCTCACCGAGGGCCACGGCTGCGACCGCTGCGACCCCGGCGGCCAGGAGGAACCAGGTCCAGGGTGCCCAGTCGTAGGTGCGTCCTTCCAGGAGAGCGAACACGATGGCGACGAGTCCCAGGGTCAGCCCGATGACGGGTAGCCATCGCGGCCGTCTGGCGTCGGGTGCGCGGTTCTCCGGGATCAGCCACGTTCCCAGGCCGATCAGAATCAGGGCGATGGGAACGCTGATCCAGAACACGGTCCGCCATCCCAGGCTGGCGACGTCGGCGGCGATGAGCACTCCGCCGAGCAGGAGACCGCCGGCCTGAGCGATTCCGGCGATGACCCCGAAGAGGCCGAGCACGGTGGCCCGTTCGCGGCCCCGGAACAGTGTGTAGAGGCTGCTCATCACCTGTGGCGCCAGAAGGCCCGCGGCCAGGCCCTGGGCGGCGCGGGCGGCGATGAGTTCGCCCGGGCCGTGTGCGAGCGCGGACCATGCGCCGGACAGCGCGAAGGCGCCCAGGCCGATGAGGAACAGGCGCTTGCGTCCCCACAGGTCGCCCAGCCGTGCGGCGGTGATCAGGACGATCGCGAACGCGAGCAGATAGGCGGTCGCGATCCAGCCGATCTGTGAGGGCGTGCCGCCGAGGTCGTCCTGGATCGCGGGCAGGGCGACGTTGACGATCGTGACGTTGAGCAGGTCGAGCATGAACCCCAGCACGAGCACGACCATCGCCGTCCACCGCCGCGGATGTCGGGCGTCGACAGGATCGCTCAGAGAAGGAGCCGAGGCCGTCATCGTGGTTCTCCTGTCGCGCCGAGTAGCATCGTCAGGACGAGATGCTCGTCAGGACGTTTCTGTCGTACATCCAAGCATCTCGCCTAGACGACAGATTATGGGAGGGGGCCGCGCCATGGCAACCGTGCCTGCCGCACAATCCGAGACCATCGACCAGATCGGGGCCGCTGCGCAGCGGTACGCGGCGGCATCAGCGCGAATCGACCAGATTGCCGCCGACGACGTGGGCCTGACGCTGAGCACCTGTGAGGCCAACTTCATCAACCTCCTGCGCCTGCGCGGCCCGCTCACCCCCGGCCATCTCGCAGAACTCACCAAGCTCACGTCTTCGGGCACCACGACCGGGGTGGTCGACCGGCTGGAGGCGGCCGGGTACGTAACCCGGGAGCGCTGCACCAAGGACCGCCGCAAGGTGATCGTCTCGCTCAACGACGAACGATTCCGTGACCAGGACGCCGCGCGCGCCCAGCGCCTGAGCGCACTCCTGTCTGGCTACGACGACGCCCAACTCGTCACGATCGCCGGCTTCCTGACCCGCCTCGCCGACACCGAGGCCACCGTGGCGACACCGTCATGACGCCACGGGAAGGATCGTGAGCGAAACGGCGCGCCTGTCCACGCCCACCCTGGGAGACAGCCGGCCTGATGGATCCTCAGAACGACGGATTACCCGATCAACGTTCAAAGAGGGACCCGTACTGCGGTGGCACGTACCCAGCGGCCGGTGCTACCAGGCGGGGCCGATCTCGTCGGCGACGATCTGGGCGGAGAGGGTCACCATCGGCAGGCCGCCGCCCGGATGGCTGGAACCGCCGACCAGCCACAGCCCGTGCGCCGGGCCCCGGTTGGCCGGGCGCAGCAGGCCGCCCGCAGTGCCGTAGATCGACCCGCCGGGTGCGCCGGTCGCGTCGTCCAGGTCGGCCGGGGTGCGGACCTCCCGGAACACCAGCCGGTCCCGCACGTCGACGCCGCGCTCGGCCAGCACGTCGAGGACCCGGTCGGCGTACGCCTCGGCGAGGCCGGGCCGGCGCCAGTCGACGGCCCCACCGGCGGTGCCGTGCCGGGGCGCGTTGACCAGCACGAACCACGCCTCGTGGCCGGACGGCCGGACCATCGGGTCGTCGGCCACGGTGACGAAGACGGTGGGGTCGGCCGCCGGCCGGGCCCGCACTCCGCGCCCCGGTGCACCGAAGACCGCGTCGAACTCGGCGTCGTAGTCGCGGGGGAAGAACACGTTGTGGTGGGCCAGCCCCGAGTCCCCGGCGACGCCGAGCAGCAGCACGAACCCGGCCAGGCTGCGGTCGGTCAGCCCGGCCAGCCGGCGCGGGCTGGGCAGCAGGTCCCGGTAGAGGGTGAGCGCGTCGACGTTGGCCACCACCACGTCGGCGGGGACCGGCGCGGCGACGCCGCGCAGGCGTACGCCGTGCACCCGGCCGCCCGCCGCGTCGATCCGGGTGACCGTGGCGCCGGTCCGCACGACCACGCCGAGGTCCAGGCAGCGGGTCAGCAGCGCGTCGGCGAGCGTGCCGAGCCCGCCGCGCAGGTACCAGCCGCCGAAGGCCAGCTCGGCGTAGGGCACGGCGACCAGCGCGGCCGGCGCCCGGCGCGGGTCGGCGCCGGTGTAGGTGGCGTAGCGGTCCAGCAGCATCCGCAGCCGGGGGTCGGACAGGTGCCGCCGGCCCAGCCCGCGCAGCGTCCGGCCCGGGCCGATGGCGGCGAGGTCGCCCAGCCGCCAGGCCAGCGCGGCCAGGTCCAGCGGGGAGTCGATCGGGCGGCGCAGGATGTCGCGGTGCGAGGCCTGCCACACCCGGGCGGCCCGGCGCCACAGCCGCTGCCAGTCCGCGGCGGCCCGGTCGCCGAAGGCCGCGCCGATGCGGGCGGCGAACTCGGCCGGGTCGGCGCACGAGTCGAGGGGCGGGCCGCCGCCGGGGAAGACGTGCCGCACGATCGGGTCCACCGGCGCCAGGTCCAGGTACTCGTCGAGCTTCGCGCCGGTCGCCTCGAACAGGTCGTGGAAGACGTCGGGCAGGGTGAGCAGGCTCGGCCCGGTGTCGAAGTGGAACGGGCCCGCCGGGGTGTCGTGGACGTACCGGCCGAGCTTGCCGCCGACGGTGTCCGCACGTTCGAGCACGGTGACCTGGTGTCCGTTGGCGGCCAGCCGGGCGGCGGTGGCCAGCCCGCCCACCCCGGCGCCGACGACCACGATCCGCGCCATGGCGCGCCTCCCTAGGTGACGGGGCGGCCGCGCCAGGACAGGCGACGCCGCTTCCGCAGATGGTACGACCGCAGGGTCAGCCAACCGAGGACCACGACCGACACGGGGTGTGCCAGCGCGTCGGGCCACCACCGGCCGCCGGTCGCCCGGGCGCTGACCGCCCGCCCGGCCACCCCGAGCAGGTAGGCGGCGAGAGCCACGGCGGCCACCGCCGGCGCGCCGACTGCCAGGGCGACGACCGCCAGCAGCGGGGGAGCGGTGTAGAGCAGGAGCAGCAGGGCCACCACGGCGGCTGCCGCCCCCGGGTTGCCGAAGGTCGCCCAGAGCGACTTCGAGTAGCCGTCGCGCAGCTGCGGCCAGTCCTCGTACATCCGGCAGGCGGCCAGCCGCGAGCCGTCGGCGAGGGCGATCCGGCCGCCGGCCCGCTTGACCGCGCGGGCCAGCTCGATGTCCTCCAGGATCCGGTCCGCGACCGCGGCGTGGCCGCCGGCCGCGTCGTAGCCGGCCCGGTCCACGACCAGGAACTGCCCGCCAGCGGCGGCCAGCGACGGCCGCGGCGAGCGTTCCATCGCCCGCAGCGGCAGGAAGGTCAGCCACAGCCACTGCAACAGCGGCTGGACCAGCCGGTCGGCCGCCGTCGCCACCAGGATCCGGGGGTACGGCGACAGCAGCGTCACCCGCGCGGCGCGCAGCTCGGTGACGGCCGCCGCGACCGCGTCCGGGGCGAGCACCACGTCGGCGTCGACGAAGACCAGGGCGCTCGCCGCCGGGTCGGCCCGGGTGGCCAGCTGCCAGCAGGCGTGCGGCTTGCCCAGCCACCCCGGCGGCGGGGCGGTCCCGTCGAGCAGGGTGACCCGGGGGTCGTCGCCGGCCACCGCGCGGACCACGTCCGCGGTGCCGTCGGTCGACCCGTCGTCGAGCACGACGACGCGCAGCCCTGGCACGCCCCGCTGGGCGAGCAGCGCGCGCAGGCACGGGGTGACCCGCGCGGCCTCGTCGCGCAGCGGCAGCAGCACCGCCACGGCTTCGGTGACCGGCGCCGGACGCTCGGCCGGGCGGCGCAGCCAGCGGCCGGCGTTGACCAGGGTGTGCGCGGTCAGCGCGGCCACGCCGAGCAGCAGCGCGAGGACGGCGGTCATACCGACGCGTCGACGCCGGGGCGCTGCGGCTGCCCGGACCGGTGCCGGTCGTCGCGGCGGGCCCGGAGCAGCGTGACCGCCAGCGGCACGGCGGCCACCGACATGCCGGCCGCGCCCCAGAGCGCCGAGGCGGGCAGGTCGAGGAAGACCGCGTGGGCCAGCACGCTGGAGAAGTACGTCCACAGCCAGAGCGCGAACATCGGGGCGTCCCGCCCGTCGGTGGTGGCCACGGCGGGCCCGGCCAGCGGGCGCAGCGCGCTCATCATCAGCACGGCGAAGAGCAGCCAGCCCAGGTAGTTGCTCACCGGGATGCCGGGCAGCCCGGGCAGCGCGGGGGTGGCGTCCCGCCAGACCCAGTAGCCCTCGGCCACCATCTGCGGGTCGAGGAAGAGGTCCCAGGCGGCCAGCCCGACGGCGGCCAGCGCGATCCGCCGGACGGGGAACCGGCTTCCCGGCCGACCACCGGTGCCACTGCCGACCCCGGGCCCGCTGCCGATCCCGGCTCCGCTGCCGCTGCTGGGACCGGGCCCGCTGCCACTGCCGATCCCGGCTCCGCTGCCGATGCCCGACCCGCTGCCGGGGGTGCCGCCGGCCGGCGGCCCGCCGCCGGTCAGCCGGGTGGCGGCCAGCCAGGCCGGCCAGGCCATCCAGGTCCAGGCCAGCGGGATGATCAGCGGCACACCGGCCAGCTTCGGCCCCAGCTCGCCGGAGTAGTCGTAGCTGCCGAACGGGAAGCCGGTGGCCACGCCGAGCGCCTCGATGGCGAACCCACCGACCATGGCCACCGCCACCAGCGCCGCCGCCGTACGCGGGCCCCGGGTGAGCAGCGCGTGGCTCACCGAGAGCAGGTAGCCGAGCACGACGGTGGCGACGGTCAGCCGCGCCCGGGTCTGCCCGGCGGTCAGCGGGTAGCAGATCTGCGCCAGCACCAGCACGGCCAGCAGCGCCCAGGACAGCCGTCGGGTCACGGGGTGCCCCGGCCGGGCGCGGCGGCTGTCGGGGGCTCCAGCGGCAGGTCCCGGCCGAGTACGCCGAAGGGGCGCTCGTCGCCGGGGAAGTGGAAGTCGCGCAGGACGTCGACGAAGCCGAACCGCCGGTACAGCCGCCAGGCCCGGGAGCGCGTCTCGTCGGCCTCCGGCGTGGAGAGCAGCGTGGTCGTCCCCTCCGCCAGGCTGAGCAGGGCCCGCAGCTGCCGCGCGCCCAGACCGTGCCCCTGCGCGGGCGGTCGCACGTGCAGCTCGACCACCTCGAAGCAGCGGGTCAGCCAGCGCTGCCGGGTCGGGGCGTCCAGCGCCCGCCACACCTGGTCGTGCCACCACTGCCCCGAGCCGCCCAGGTAGCCGTAGCCGAAGCCGGCCAGGTGGCCCTCGCTGGTCAGGCTGGCGACGGCGCGGAAGCCGGGTCGGCGTACGTGGGTGGCGATGTAGCCGCGCCGGGCCTCCAACAGCTCCGGGCGGTACCCCATCGCCTCGCCGTAGACGGCCACCACGTCGTCCAGCCGTCGGACGAGATCGTCCGGCGTCCACCGCACCAACCTCATGCCCGTGCACCCTCCGCCGCTCCCGGGTCGCCGTCCGCGACCCACCCCAGCACCGACCGGTCACCCACCACGTCGCGCACCTCGAACCGCGCGAAGAGCTCCTCCGCGTACCACCCCTCGGTGGGGGTCCGCATGATCGCCGCCCGATGCTCCGGGTGACGGTACGCGAACGCCACGAGGTCTGCCGGGTCGCGCCACACGCTCACCGTGCCCTGCCAACCCAGCGGGGCCTCGCCGACGCCGAAGCGGGCCAGCAGGCCGGGCGCGGCGTGCAGCGCGGCGGCCACCGGGGGGATCGCCCGCCAGAAGGTGGCCGCCCGCCGGGGCCGCAGCCGGGCCCGGGTCAGCGCCAGCACCGGACCGGCGACCCGGCCGCCGGGCGGCTCCCCGAACGGCCGGCGGCCCGACCACTCGCCCCGGCTGCTCAGCGGGCGCAGGTCGACCCGGACGGACGCGCGGGCGATCCGTGCCCAGGCGCGCCCCACGGGCGAGGCGTCGAAGCCGGCCGCGGCGGCGGGGGAGTCCCACACGGTCAGCGCCGCCCACCGGGTGAGGTCGGCGTCGCCCGGCCCGAAGCCGGTGCCGGTCCCGGTGCCGAGCAGCTTGCCGAACCGGACGCCGGGCAGCGCGCGCAGCCGCCGGGGATCGAGCGCCATCCGGGTCAGCGCCCTGGGCAGCGCGGCGCGAGGGGTGCGCCACACGTGCAGTGTGACCAGCTCCGGGACGTCGGTCCCGCCGTCGCTCGGCGCGCTCACGCCACGGAGGTGGGCGCGCCGCCGGTGACCCGCAGCAGCTCCGGGTACGTGGTGGGGAAGACCGCCCGTGGCACGCCGCCGGCCGCCCAGATCTCGTCGTACGACTCCAGGGCCGTGTCGACCAGGGTGCGCAGCGGGCGCGGGTGGCCGACCGGGGCGACCCCGCCGATCACCTGACCGGTGTGCGCGCGGACGAACTCGGGGGTGGCCCGGCGCAGCCGGCCGACCCCGACGGACGCGGCCAGACCGGCGGTGTCCACCCGGTGCGCGCCGGAGGTGAGCACCAGCAGCGGTTCGCCGTCCGCGTCGAAGACGAGCGAGTTGGCGATCTGGCCGACACCGACGCCGAGCGCCTCGGCGGCGGCTGCGGCGGTGTGGACCGCGTCGGGCAGCAGGCGGACGACGCTCGGCGCGCCGGAGGCGTCCCGGGTGCCGGCGGCGTCGAGCACGTCCTGCACCGCCTGTACGTTCGGGTGTGGCTGCATGCGGCCATTCTTCCCGGTGCCCCGGTCGGCGGCTCAGCCGGCCGTGCCGCGCCCGGACCGGGCGCGGCGCGTCGACGCCCGGTCGGCCCGTGGCGGGGGCGCGGCGCCGCCCGGTGCAGGCGGCCCGGCCGGCGCGGATGGCTCGGGCTGCTCAGGCGCGGATGGCTCGGGCGACACGGGCTCGGCCGGTGCGGGCTGCTCAGGCGGTGCGGGCACGGGCGGCGCGATGGTCCGGGGCGGGGCGATCCGGGCCGTCTCGGCCAGCGCGACGCCGGCCAGCACCAGGAGCCCGCCGGTGAGCTGGGCGGTGTTGAGCGCCTCGCCGGGGCCGATCACGGCCCAGGCGACCGCCGCCGCGAGCACCGGCTCGGCCATGCCGAGGATCCCGACGCTGGTCGCGGGCAGGTGCCGCATCGCCCCGGCCACCAGCAGGTACGGCGCGATCGAGCCGAGCACCACCGCGTACCCGCAGAGCAGCGCCACGGGCACGCCCCCGTCGGTGTCGGCGCCCAGCGGTTCCCAGCCGCCGGCGCCCACGGTGAGCGCGCGGGTGAGCAGGCCCGCCACGGCGGAGGCGCCGAACGCCCAGGTGCACAGCGACAACGTGTCCCGGCGTGCCGCGCCGTGGGCGCCAAGCACGTAGTAGACGGCGAGGAAGAGTGCGGCGCCGAACCCGGCGAGCACGCCGAGACCGTCCAGCTTCAGCTCGCCCCACACCTCGGCCACGCAGCCGAGGCCGACCAGGCTCAGCGCCAGGCCGGCCCAGAGCCGCGGACGCACCCGGTGGCGCTGGGCGAACCGGGCCCAGAGGGCGACCAGCAGCGGGGCGGTGTACTCGAACAGCAGCCCGATCCCGACCGGCAGCCGGGAGATGGCGACGAAGTAGAGCATCGGTACGGCGAAGAACCCGGCCAGCCCGTACCCGATCAACAGCGGCAGCTGCCCGGGGGTGACCCGGAGCCGGCGGATCCCCGGGCGCAGCAGCACGCTCAACAGCAGCAGCCCGGTCACGGCGCCGACGGCCCGCAGCAGGGTGAGCTGCGGGACGTCCAGGCCGGCGCGGAGCACCAGCTTGGAGACGGTGCCGTTGACGGCGAAGAGCCCGGCCGAGGCGAGCACCATGGCGACCCCGAGGGCGGGGCGGGGGGTTGTCACGGGCGGAGGCTACCGCCGCCGGCCCTCTCCGGCGTTGGCCGCCACGGTGCGCGGCGGCGTACGCCGGAACCGGCACCTGCGGCGTCGTCCGAGGTCCGCGCGCCACACGTTGCATTTTCGTCGGAGGGAGGGTGTACTGTCAGCAGCAGTTAGAACGAGTGTTCGATTGCCTCGAACGCCCGTTCCAACATCCCGGGGCGGTGTTTCGCGGCGCGGCTCCGGGCGGTGCGGCTCCGCGGGCCGCACCTGGGTCCCGGGCAGTCGCGAGTCCGGGCCCGTCAGGCAGGAGCGTCGCCCGCCGCCCACGACCCCCGGGCGGCGGGCGACGAACCCGCTGGCAACGCCGGCCGGGTGTGGTGTGGGGAAGCATCCACACCCGGCCGGCCGCCCACCGGTGCGTCTTCCTCCGCACCACTCGACCCGGCGTCCCGCCGGCGGCCCAAGGGCCGTCCCAGGGGCGGCGCCTCGGCCACGTGGAGGAGACAGTCCCATGCCGACCAACCCGGCTCAGGCACCGACGGTGCCGGCGCACGTGCTGCCGCACCGCACCCCCGCCCAGCTTCTCGCGGTGGCCCGGCGTGGGCTGGCCGAGGCCACCCAGACCCGTCCCGACGGCCTCCGTTACGCGGCCGCCCACCTGGCCGCGCTCCGGGCCGCCGCAGCCGTGCTCGCCGCCCGGGCACGTCCCGCCCCCACCCGACGCCACCGGGTCACCAGCGTCTGGGTGCTGCTCTCCGGCGTCGCCCCCGAGATGGACGAGTGGGCCAGGTTCTTCGCCCTCGGCGCCGGCAAGCGGGCCGCCGCCGAGGCCGGCATCCCACGGGTCGTGACCGCCCGGGAGGCCGACGACCTGCTGCGCTCCGCCGAGCAGTTCGTCACGGTCGTGGAGACCACGCTCGGTGTGGCCCACCAACCGGCGCTCGACGGCCTCGCCGCCTGACCTGGCCGTTCGGCCGCGACTGGGTGCCGGGTCGTCCGGCGGTGACCGGGTGCCCGAGGTGCAACGCGCACGTCTGATCCGACAGCACGACGGGGGGTAGGTCCGATGGCGGGCCGGATGGTGGTCGGTTCCGCCGCACTGGCCGCTCTTGTGCGCCCGGCGAGCGCGCCGGACCCGGAGGGTGGCCACCGGGTGTTGCCGGTGGCCCCGGAACTGACCGGGCTGCTGCCCAACCGGGGACTGCGGCGGGGCAGCACGATCGCGGTCGCCACCGGCCAACCCCGACGCAGCGGCGGCACCTCGCTGGTCCTGGCGCTGCTCGCCGAGGCGTCCCGGGCCGGCTCGTGGTGTGCCGTGGTCGGGGTCCCGACGTTCGGGGCGGGTGCCGCCGCCGAGTTGGGTATCGCCCTGGACCGGCTGGCCCTGGTGCCGCACCCGGGCCCGGAGTGGGCCACGGTCATCGCCGCGCTGATCGACGGCGTGGACGTCGTGGTCACCGCCGTGCCGGCGACGGTCTCCGCGTCGGTGGCCAACCGGCTGGCCGCCCGGGCCCGGCAGCGCGGCAGCGTCCTCGTCCCGTACGGGCGGTGGGACGGCGCGGACGTGACCCTCCAGGTGGTCCGGGGCGCCTGGGAGGGGCTCGGGCAGGGGCGGGGCCGGCTGCGCCGCCGCGAGGTCACCGTCTCCGCGCGGGGCCGCGGGGCCGCCGCCCGGCCCAAGGAGGTCAAGGTCTGGCTGCCCGGCGACGGGCTCACCCGGGTCGTTCCGCGCTCCGCCCCCGTCGCCGCGGTCTCCGCCACCGGCCGGTCGGCTGCCGGTCGGCTCCGCCCGGTCGGCCCGGCCGTCGCCCCCGCGCCCACCGGCCCGTCCCGTCGTGCCGCGCTCACCCTGGTCGCGCCGTCGTGACCGTCGCGCCCCTCCTGATGGCGCGCGCTCATCCTGGTCGCCTTGTCGTGAGCGCCGCGTCCGCCCTGGTCGGTGTCACGTGAGCGCCGCGCCCGCGCGGGTCCTGTTGCTCTGGTGCCCGGACTGGCCGGTGCTCGCCGCGGAGATCGTCGACGGAGTGCCGGCCACCGGTCCGGTCGCCGTGCTGCACGCCAACCGGGTGGTCGCCTGCTCCGAGCGGGCACGCGCCGAGGGGGTGCGCCGGGGGCTGCGCAAACGGGAGGCACAGGGCCGCTGCCCGCAGCTCACCGTCGTCGAGTACGACCCCGGGCGGGACACCCGGGCGTTCGAACCGGTGGTCGCCACCGTCGAGGAACTGGTCGCCGGCGTCGAGGTGGTACGCCCCGGCGCGTGCGCGGTGGCGGCCCGGGGGCCGAGCCGCCACCTCGGCGGCGAGGAGGCCGCCGCCGAACGGATCGTCGAGCACGTCGCCCAGACCTGCGCGGTGGAGAGCCAGGTCGGCATCGCCGACGGGGTGTTCGCCGCCGGGCTGGCCGCCCGCGACGGGCGGATCGTTCCGCCCGGCGGGACACCGCGGTTCCTCGCCGACCTGCCGGTCGAGGCGCTCGGCCGCCCGGCCCTGGCCGATCTGCTGCGCCGGCTCGGCGTACGCGCCCTGGGTGACTTCGCCGCGCTGCCCGCCGGTGACGTGCTGGCCCGGTTCGGCTTCGACGGCGCGTTGGCCCAACGGCTGGCGTCCGGGCGTGACCACCGTCCGCTCGCGGTCCGGCAACCCCCGGCCGATCTCGCGGTCACCGCCGACCACGACGAGCCGCTCGACCGGGTCGACGCGGCGGCCTTCGCCGCCCGGGCGCTGGCCGAACGGTTGCACGACCGGCTCGCCGCACACGGGCTGGCCTGCACCCGGCTCGGCATCGAGGCGGTCACCGCGCACGGCCAGGAACTGCACCGGGTCTGGCGGCACGACGGGCTGCTCACCGCCGAGGCCATCGCCGACCGGGTGCGCTGGCAGCTCGACGGCTGGCTGTCCGGCGGCACCGGTCGGGCCGGCGCCCGCTCGACCCGCCCGACGGCGGGCATCATCCGGCTGCGACTGGTCCCGGACGGGGTGGTCGCACAGGCCGGCCTGCAATCCGGCCTGTGGGGGGAGGTCGGCGAGGAACGAGAGCGGGCGCACCGGGCGTTGAGCCGGGTGCAGGGCATCCTCGGTCCCGAGGCGGTGGTCACCGCGGTGCTCGGCGGTGGGCGTTCCCCGGCCGACCAGGTACGCCTGGTGCCGTGGGGCGACGAACGCCTCCCGGCCCGCCCCGGTGAGCAGCCGTGGCCGGGCCGGCTGCCACCGCCCGCGCCGGCCGTGGTGCTGCCCGACCCGCTCGCCGCGGTCGTGCACGACGCCGCCGGCGAGCCGGTCGAGGTCAGCGCGCGGCTCCAGGTCAGCGCCGAGCCGGCCCGGCTGACCGTCGGCGCCGCCCGGCCGGTCGAGATCGTCGGCTGGGCCGGCCCGTGGCCGGTCGACGAGCGCTGGTGGGCGCCGGCCGAGGCCCGTCGCCGGGCCCGGTTCCAGGTCTGCCTGACCGACGGTACGGCGCTGCTGCTCGCCGTCGAGGCAGGGCGGTGGCTGGTGGAGGCGATCTATGACTGAGCGCCTGCCCGAGGTCCTCGACCAGCCCTCGCCCCGCCTCCGCCGCCCCGCCCGGCCCGACGTCCTGCCAACGGGTCGGCTTGGCCGGGGCGGAGCCTTGCCTGCGGCCCGGTCTGCGCGGGGCGGAGCCCTGCCGGCGGCTCGGTCCGGGCGGGCTGTACCCCTGCCGGCTGCCCGCCCGGAGGGGCTCTGATGAACTTCCACAACCCGAAGCTGCCCTGGTCGGAGTTGGAGCGTGTGCTCTCCGGCCGGGAACCCGGCACCGGCCGATCGGGCGCGGGTCGGCCGGGCACGGGGGCGACAAGCGAGGATCGGCCGGGGGCGGAACGAGGGGCTTCGGGCGGACCGGGGGAGGAGCGGGCCGGGAAGGGCGGCCCGGGGCGCGACGAGCGGCACCTGCACGTGGTGGACCCGCTGGCCGTGGACGCCGACGGGGGCGACTCTCCCGCCTGGAGCCGCAGGCGGGAGCACTACCAGCCGTCCGAGGTGGCCCGTCCCGAGGGCGCGGTGCCGTACGCCGAACTGCACGCGCACACCAACTTCAGCTTCCTCGACGGCGCCAGCCACCCGGAGGAACTGGTCGAGGAGGCGGTCCGGCTGGGCCTCACCGCGCTAGCGGTCACCGACCACGACGGCTTCTACGGGGTGGTGCGCTTCGCCGAGGCCGCCCGCGCGCTGCACCTGCCGACCGTCTTCGGCGCCGAGCTCTCCCTGGACCTGCCCGGCCCGCAGAACGGCGAGCCCGACCCGCTCGGGCGGCACCTGCTGCTGCTCGCCCACGGCCACGAGGGGTACGCGCGGCTGGCCTCGACCATCTCCCGCGCCCAACTGCGCGGCGGGGAGAAGGGCCGCCCGGTCTACGGCGACCTGGAGGAGATCGCCGAGCAGTTGCGCGACCACGTGCTGGTGCTCACCGGCTGCCGTAAGGGCCACGTGCCGGCGGCGCTGCTCACCGAGGGGGTGGACGCGGCGGCCCGGGAGCTGGACCGGCTGACCGCCCTGTTCGGCGCGGAGACGGTGGCGGTGGAGCTGACCGACCACGGGCACCCGGTCGACGCCGACCGCAACGACGCGCTCGCCGCGCTGGCGGCGTCGGCGGGGCTGCCCACGGTGGCCACCAACAACGTGCACTACGCCACCCCGGGCCGGCAGCGGCTGGCCACCACGGTCGCCGCCGTACGGGCCCGGCGCAGCCTGGACGAGATCGACGGCTGGCTGCCCGCGGCCGGCACCGCCCACCTGAGGAGCGGCGCGGAGATGGCGGCCCGGTTCGCCGCGTACCCGGGGGCGGTGGCGCGGGCCGCCGAGTTCGGCGCCGAGCTCGCCTTCGACCTCCAGCTCGTCGCGCCGAGGTTGCCGGCGTACCCGGTGCCGCCCGGGCACACCGAGATGAGCTGGCTGCGCCACCTCACCCACGCCGGCGCCCGCGAGCGCTACGGCCCGCCCGAGGCGCACCCGAGGGCGTACGCGCAGCTCGACCACGAGCTGAACATGATCGAGGAGCTGGGCTTCCCCGGCTACTTCCTGGTGGTCTACGACATCGTCACGTTCTGCCGCGAGCAGGACATCTACTGCCAGGGGCGGGGCTCGGCGGCCAACTCGGCGGTCTGCTACGCGCTGCGGATCACCAACGTGGACGCCGTCCGGCACCGGCTGCTCTTCGAGCGCTTCCTCGCCCCGGAGCGCGACGGCCCGCCCGACATCGACGTCGACATCGAGTCCGACCGCCGGGAGGAGGTGATCCAGCACGTCTACGCCCGGTACGGCCGGGAGCACACCGCCCAGGTAGCCAACGTCATCTCCTACCGGCCCCGCTCGGCGGTGCGGGACGTGGCCAAGGCGTTCGGGTTCTCGCCCGGCCAGCAGGACGCCTGGGGCAGGCAGATCGACCGCTGGGGGTCGGTCGCCACGGTCGACGTGGCGGACATCCCGGAGCAGGTGGTCGCGTACGCCAACGAGTTGCAGACGTTCCCCCGGCACCTGGGCATCCACTCCGGTGGCATGGTGATCTGCGACCGGCCGGTGATCGAGGTGTGCCCGGTGGAGTGGGGGCGGATGCCGGGCCGCAGCGTGCTCCAGTGGGACAAGGACGACTGCGCCGCCGTCGGCCTGGTCAAGTTCGACCTGCTCGGGCTCGGCATGCTCTCCGCGCTGCACTACGGCTACGAGATGATCGGCATGAGCCTGGACCTCGGCGACATGACGCTGGACGACCCCGAGGTCTACGACATGCTCTGCCGGGCCGACTCGGTCGGGGTGTTCCAGGTGGAGAGCCGCGCCCAGATGGCCACCCTGCCCCGGTTGAAGCCCCGCGAGTTCTACGACCTGGTGGTCGAGGTGGCGCTGATCCGGCCCGGCCCGATCCAGGGCGGCTCGGTGCACCCGTACATCCGACGCCGCAACGGCCAGGAGCCGGTGACCTACCCGCACCCGCTGATGCGCAACGCGCTGGAGAAGACCCTCGGCGTGCCGCTGTTCCAGGAGCAGCTCATGCAGCTCGCCATCGACCTGGCCGGCTTCGACGCGGCGGGTGCCGACCAGCTGCGCCGGGCGATGGGCGCCAAGCGTTCCGCCGAGCGGATGGCCCGTATCGCCGACCGGCTCTACGCGGGCATGGCCGAGCGGGGCATCACCGGCGAGCTGGCCGACGACGTCTACCGCAAGCTCTCCGCGTTCGCCAGCTACGGCTTCCCGGAGAGCCACGCGATGAGCTTCGCCTACCTGGTCTACGCCAGCTCCTGGCTCAAGCGCTACCACCCGGGCCCGTTCCTGGCCGCCCTGCTCAACGCCCAGCCGATGGGTTTCTACTCGCCGCAGACGCTGGTCGACGACGCCCGCCGCCACGGCGTCGAGGTACGCCGGCCGGACATCAACGCCAGCGGCGCGAAAGCGGTGCTGGAGTCCACCCCGCAGACCCGGTGGGGCAGCGTGCCGGGGGAACCGCCGCACGCCTGGGGGCTGGGCGGGCCGGCCGTCCGGCTCGGGCTCTCCGGCGTGCGTACCCTCGGCGACGGGGTGGCCGAGCGGATCGAGGCGGAGCGGGCGGCGCGCGGGCCGTACCGTGACATGCCGGACCTGGCCCGGCGCGTGGGTCTCACCGCCGCGCAGCTGGAGGCGCTGGCCACCGCGGACGCCTTCGCCTGTTTCGGGCTGTCCCGGCGGCAGGCCCTCTGGGCCGCCGGCGCGGCGGCCCAGGACCGGCCGGGCCGGCTGCCGGGCACGGTGACCGGCGCGACCGCGCCCACGCTGCCCGGGATGGAGGCGGTGGAGCGGCTGGTCGCCGACGTCTGGGCGACCGGGTTGTCGCCGGAGAACCACCCGGCGAGCTTCATCCGTCCCCGGCTCGACGCGCTCGGCGCGGTGCCGATCGCCCGGCTCGGCGGGGTGGAGCCGGGGCGACGTATCCGGGTCGGCGGGATCGTCACCCACCGGCAGCGGCCCGCGACCGCCGGCGGGGTCACCTTCCTCAACCTGGAGGACGAGACGGGGATGCTCAACGTCACCTGCTCCCCGGGGCTGTGGCAGCGCTACCGGCGGGTGGCCCGCACCAGCGCCGCTCTGGTGGTGCGGGGGCGGTTGCAGCGGCACGAAGGAGTGATCAACCTCACCGCCGACCGCCTGGACGCCATCGAGCCCCCGGTCAGTCCGCCCTCGCGCGACTTCCGCTGACGGCAGTGATCCACATTACGGTTTTCCGGGCCGGATGGAGGGACACTCCAGCTCGCGCGGGCAGAGTGGCCCGCGCGAGCACGAGGGGGACGAACGATCATGGGAAACAACGACGGTAGCGGTGGGGTGGCGAACTCCCGGCGGACCCGGCTCGGCGCCGGTTGGACCCCGAGCCACCACACGGAGCCGCGCGAGTACGAGATCGTCGAGGGCCCGGTGGCCAACGCCCTGCGGTCGCGGGCCGAGGACGACGCCGCAGCCGGCGAGTCCTGACCTTCCACCCGGAGCCGGCCGGGTCGCCACAGGTGCGGCTCGGTGCGGCTGGACCGGGTGACTAGGCTCGACCGGGTGGAGCAGACCCCAGGCCGGCTCGCCGGGCCGCCGCTGACCCCCCGTACCGCCGTGATCTGGTCGGTGCTGCGCGCCGAGCTGGAGCGCCGCGCCGACACCGCGCTGACCGTGCTCGACGTCGGCGGCGGCACGGGCGGCTTCGCCGTGCCGCTGGCCCAGGCCGGGCACCGGGTCACCGTCGTCGACGCCAGCCCCGACGCGCTCGCCGCGCTGACCCGCCGGGCCGCTGAGGCCGGCGTGGCCGAGCGGGTCCGCGCCGTGCAGGGCGACGGCGACGCGCTCGCCGGCCTGGTCGAGCCGGGCAGCGCCGACCTGGTGCTCTGCCACGCCGTGCTGGAGGTCGTCGACGACCCGGCGGCGGTGGTGGCGGCGCTGGCCGCCGCGCTGCGGCCGGGCGGCGCCGCGAGCGTGCTCGTCGCCAGCCGGGCCGCCGCCGTGCTCGGCCGGGCCATGAACGGGCACCTGGACGTCGCCGCCGCGCTGGCCGCCGATCCGGCCGGCACCGCCGGCGCCCGGGACACCCTGCGCCGGCGCTACGACGCCGACGGCGCCGCCGCGCTGCTCACCGCCGCCGGGCTCGTGGTCGAGCAGACCCACGGCGTACGCGTGCTCGCCGACCTGCTCCCCGCCGCCGTCGCCGACGGCCAGCCGGCCGCCCTGGTCGAGTTGGAGCGGGCGCTCGCCGCGCGGGCGCCCTGGCGGGACCTCGCCGCCCAGCTGCACCTGTTCGCCCGCCGCCCGTGACCGACCCGCTGGGGATCGTCGGGCCGCGCTACGGCGACGCCAGTCTCGCCGACGTCCTGCCGGGCGCGCTCGCCGTGCTCGGCGTGCCCGGCGCCGCCGACCCGCTCGGGCTGCGCGCCGCGCTGCCCGGGGTGCGCCGCGTCGCGGTGCTGCTCGTCGACGGGCTCGGCTGGCACCAGATCCCGACCGCCGCCCCGTACGCGCCGACCCTGGCGGGACTCGCCGCGACCGTAGGGCGGACGCTGACCTGCGGCTTCCCGTCGACCACGCCGACCAGCCTGGTGACGCTGGGCACCGGCGCCGCCCCCGGCGCGCACGGCGTACTCGGCTTCACCGTGCGGGTGCCGGGGACCGACCGGGTGCTCAACCACGTCGACTGGGCGGCCGACCCGCCACCGCTGCGCTGGCAGCCGGTGCGTACCCAGCTGGAACGGGCCCGCGCCGCCGGGGTCGCGGTGACGGCGGTGAGCCGGCCGGAGTTCGGCGGCAGCGGGCTCACGCTGGCCGCTAACCGGGGCGGCGACTACCGGGGCGCGGCCGGCGTCGACGTGCTCGCCGCCCGGATGCTCGCCGCCCTGCGCGCCGGGTCGGGGCCCACGCTGGTCTCCGGCTACCACCCCGACCTGGACCGGCACGGCCACCTCACGGGCGTCGACTCGGCACCCTGGCGGATCGCCGCGGCCGAGGTGGACCGGCTGCTGACCCGGCTCGTCGACGGGCTGCCCCCCGACGCCGCGCTGCTGCTCACCGCCGACCACGGCCAGCTCGACGTGCCGGCCGGACACCGCGTCGACCTGGACACCGACCCCCGGTTGCGCGCCGGGCTGGCGGTGGTCGCCGGGGAACCCCGGGTCCGCTACCTGCACGTCGTCCCGGGCGCCGTGGACGACGTCGTGGCCGCCTGGTCGGCGGTGCTCGGCGACGCGGCCCGGGTGCGTACCCGCGACGAGGTGGTGGCCGCCGGCTGGTTCGGCCCGGTGGCGGAGGAACACCTGCAGCGCATCGGCGACGTGGTGGTCATCTGCAACGGCACGTACGCGGTGACCGCCTCCCGCTCCGAGCCACCGGCGGTCTCCCGGCTGGTGGCGTACCACGGGGCGGACACGGCGGCCGAGATGACCATCCCGCTGCTGGTCGTACGCGGCTGACCGCGTCGGCCCGTCGGGCGGGGATGTCACAGGCCCGGGCTAGCCTGCGGGTATGGGTCGCAGCCAGTCGTTGCCCCGGGGCGGCGATCCCCGGTTCGGGCCGGACGCCGACGACTCCGGCTGCCCGATCCTGCACGTCGACATGGACGCCTTCTTCGCCTCGGTCGAGGTTCGCCGCCGGCCGGAGCTGCGCGGTCGTCCCGTCGTGGTCGGCGGGGTCGGCCCGCGCGGGGTGGTCAGCTCGGCCAGCTACGAGGCCCGGCGCTACGGCGTACGCAGCGCCATGCCCACCGCCCGGGCCCGGGCCCTCTGCCCGCACGCGGTCTATCTGCCGCCGGACTTCACGCAGTACTCGGCGGCCTCCGCCGCGGTCATGCAGATCTTCCGCGACGTCACCCCGCTGGTCGAGCCGCTCTCCCTGGACGAGGCGTTCCTCGACGTGGCCGGAGCGCGGCGGCTCTTCGGCCCGCCGGCCGCCATCGCCCGCCGCATCCGCGAGCGGGTCGCCGGCGAGCAGGGGCTGACCTGTTCGGTCGGCGTCGCCCCGAGCAAGTTCGTGGCCAAGCTCGGCTCGACCCGGGCCAAGCCCGACGGCCTGCTCGTCGTACCGGCCGCCCGGGTGCTCGACTTCCTGCACCCACTGCCGGTGTCGGCGCTGTGGGGGGTGGGGGAGCGCTCCACCGAGACGCTGCGGCGGCTGGGCCTGGCCACCATCGGCGATCTCGCCGAGGCGCCGATCGGCATGCTGCGCAAGGCGCTCGGCGAGGCGTCCGCCGCGCACCTGCACGAGCTCGCCTGGGGTCGCGACCCGCGCCGGGTCAGCCCCGAGCACGCGGAGAAGTCGATCGGCGCCGAGGTGACCTTCGACGTCGACGTCAGCGACCCGCTGGAGATCCGCCGGGCGCTGCTCGCGCTCGCCGAGAAGGTCGGCGTCCGGCTGCGCCGGGCCGGTCAGGTCGGGCGGACAGTGTCGCTCAAGGTGCGGCTGGCCGACTTCCGCACCGTCAGCCGCTCCCGCACGGCGGGCGTGCCGACCGACGTCGCCAGGGAGATATTCGACACCGTCTGGGCGCTCTACACCGCTCTCGACCCGGGTGAGCCCGTCCGGCTGGTCGGCGTACGGGTCGAGGGGCTCGCGACCGCGCGGGAGACCCCGCGCCAGCTCACCCTCGGTGCGCCCGAGCGGGGCTGGCGGGAGGCGGAGGCCGCCGCCGACGCCGCGGCTGCCCGTTTCGGGCGCTCCGTCATAGGTCCGGCCAGTCTGCTGGCGGCCCGCGAGGACCGACGAAATGAAAATCCTCCCCGGCCGTAGGTCGTCCCGCTTTCCGACGCGCGGGGGCCCTCGTAGACTTGCGGGTAAGCAGCCGGTTGGCTGCCACGGTCTGTCGGCCCGACCGGGCCGACCAACGTGACCGGGGAGGAGTGCCGTGCCGCTCTCGGAGCACGAGCAGCGGCTGTTCGAGCAGATCGAGCGGTCGCTTGCCGAGGACCCCAAATTCGCCTCGGCCGTGCGCGCCAGCGATCCGCGCTTTCACGCGCGGCGTCGCCTGCTCGTCGCTGCCGGCGTGATGATCGCTGGGCTGGCCCTGCTGGTCTACGGCGCGGTGATCAAGACTCCGCCGCTGGCAGTGGCGGGTTTCGTCGTCATGCTGGCCTCGGCCGCGTTCGCGGTGCAGTCGCACCGTCGGGCGCAGTCACCGGACCTGCACGTCGTGGGCGGGACGACGAGCCGTCGTCGCCCCCGCGGCCGGTCGGGTCGCCGGCCCTCGCTGCTGGACCGGATGGAGGACCGGTGGCGGCAGCGTCCGGAGGGGCACCGCTGAGCCCCATCCACCGTTGACGCGCGCCGCGACGACGAGACGGCCGCCGGGGTAGCCCCGGCGGCCCGTGACGATTCCGCACGCCCCCGGGCGTGTGTGCCCGCATGCCCCGGCCTGGGCTGAGCCGCGCTGAGCATCCTGCCCTGAGCCGCTCGCTGCGCTGAGCCTCCCGCGCTGAGCCTCCTGGGCTGAGCCGCTCGCGGCGCTGGGCCCCGCCGGCTCGACGACCCCGCCGGCCCCACGAACGCGACGGGCCGGTGGGGCAGCCGCCCCACCGGCCCGGTCGTCCGTCGGTCAGCGGGCCAGGCGGCCCGCCAGCAGGCGACGCGGGTTCCAGCGCAGCAACCGGTGCCGGGCCCGGCCGCCGGCCGCCACCAGCCGCGACGACGCCTCGGCCGTGCCCGTGCGCCAGCGCAGCAGGACCGACGGCGGCAGCACCGCCGCCAGCAGGCGGGTACGCCGGTCGGACTGCGCGGCCAGCGCGGCGCGTACGGTGCGTAGGGCCGGCAGGAGTTGCTCGCCGGTCAGCGGATCGCGGGCGTAACGGGCGCGCTCCTCGGCGCGGCCGAGCAGGCGTACCGCCGTCGTCGCCTCCCCGTCGGTGGCGAGCGACTCCCGGGACAACCGGTCGGCGGTCGCCCTGGGCGTCTCCGTGCGGTCCACCCGGACCCGGTAGTCCACCAGCGTGTCGAGCAGTTCGTCCCAGGCGGCGTGCGCGTCCGCCCGCGCCCGCTCCGCGTCCGCCAGCACCACCATGCGCCGCCCGCCGGCAGGCGCGTCACCGGGTTCGGCACCCACCGCCGTCGCGGCGGGCGTCGCCGCACCACGGCGCCGCCGGCGCAGGGCCGCGCGCCGCAGCGCCGGCAGGGCGAGCAGGGCGAGCAGGGCCAGCACCGCGCCGGCGGCGTACCAGGGCCAGACCGGGCGCTGCTCGGTCGGAGTCGCGCCGTCGAGAGCCAGGCCGGAGTCGACGTCCTCCTCGGGACCGTCGGGCCCTGCCGGGCCGCCCGACGGGCCGGCGTCGCCGGGAGCACTCGACGGGCCGGGGGCCGGCGAATCGTCCTCCGGGGCGTCGATGTCCGGCGCCCACGCCGACCGGGTGTAGCCCTGCACGCCGTACGCCGGGGTGGGATCGAAGGGCACCCAGCCGACCTGGTTGAAGTAGACCTCCGTCCACGCGTGCAGGTTCCGGTTGGTCAGCGTGTACGTGCCGTTGGCGGAGTTGCTGCCGTTGGCGAAGCCGAACGCCACCCGCGCCGGGATGCCGGCGGCCCGGACCAGCCACGTCATCGCGGCGGCGTACTGCTGGCAGAAGCCGACCTTGTTGTCGAGGAAGTCGACGATCTCCTGCCCGCTGGTGCCGCCCTTGGTGCTCAGGGAGTAGGTGAAGCCGTTGTCGGCGGAGAAGTGGTCGTAGATGGCGCGGACCTTGTCGTAGTCGGTGTCCTTGCCGCGCACCAGTGTGGACACGAGCTCCTCCACCTCGGGCACCGGCGGCGGCGTGGGGTGCAGGCGCCGTACGGCGTGGTCGGCCGGCAGCGGCTCGGAGCGCCGCAGGGCCGCCGGCGTGTACGACGAGCGCACGTAGTCGAACGAGTAGCGCTTGTCGCGGGAGTTCTCCCGGTTGGAGAACAGCACCTGCATGCTCGGGTCGTACGCCCAGTTGTCGCCCAGGCCCTCGGTGCGCACCGGCTCGGTGTAGACGGGCAGCAGCGGCATGGTGAGGTTCTTCGTCACCTCGACCGTGGCCTGGTAGGTCCGCTGCTCGACGCCCCGCGCCGACGGCGCCGGCAGGTCGTCGACGGACCGGCCGGTGGGGGTGCCCTCCCGGAAGCCGTTCGGGGTGAGCTTGTCGGCCACCCCGAAGCGCAGGTAGAAGGGGCTGGGCTCGTTCGTGGTGACCTTGACCAGGTCGGCGACCTCGGACTGGTTGAGCTGCCCGCTCAACGCCGCGAACAGGTCGATCCTGCCGGTCCCGCCCTGCCCGGGGCGGCCGTTGCCGTTGCCGCTGCCCGAACCGGCGCCCAGCGTGTCCAGCAGCCCGCCCGTCATCCCCGGCACGGCCAGCGGCAGCGCCACGGCCACCGCCACGCCCACCGCTGCCAACCGCCGGCCGGCGGCGGCCAACGGCGACGCCTCCCAGACGTCGACGTCCCGTCCGTCGCCGGTGAACCGCCGGCCGAACCGGCGGACCCGGTCGACGTTGTCGGTCACCAGCAGCCAGAGGAAACCGGCCGCGCCGACGACGAACGGCACCGCCGGGACGCTGTCGACGTAGACCGCGACGGGCACCGAGTAGATCGCCAGCATCGGCAGGCCGGCGAGCGCCGGTCGGCGCAGCCCGACGGAGAGCACGTCGACCACCACGGCCACCCCGCCGACACCGAGCACCGTGACGAACAGCAGCGGGTCGGTGTCGGGCACCTTGACGCCGTAGGAGCGCATGTCCTCCAGCGAGCCGCCGAGCAGCTCGCCGAAGTGCGTGAAGGTCGACGGGGTGGGCACGACACCCAGCAGCTCGGTGCCACCGGGGAAGAGCCAGGCCAGGGCCAGCGTCAGGCCGGCCAGCATGCCCAGCACCTGGCCCCACAGCGGCACCCGCGCCAGCCGGGCCAGCGCGGCGACGGCGGCGACCACGGCCACCGCGATCGCCGACTGGATCAGCCACGTCCAGCGTTCGAAGATGGCCGACAGCGGCGCGGCGGCGAGCAGCGTGGCCGCGGCGGCCACGAAGCCCAGGTTCCGGTGGGCGGTCATGAGGAGCCCCTTCCGTTCATCGCATGCCGCCGGCCACCGTCTCGGCCATCGCCGCCCGCAGCGCGAAGCCCTGCGACCCGCGGGCCGCCTGCGGCCACAGGGCGGGCAGCAGCGTGCCGTGGTCGACCCCGATGACCCGCCAGCCGCTCTGCAACATGGCCAGCGCGGCGGCGCCGTGCGCGTGGTCGGCCTCGGCCCGGGCCCTGGTCGGCAGGTTGAGCCAGGTGGAGCTGTCGAGCAGGAAGCCGACGCAGGTGGCGCCGTTGCCGCGCAGCCCGGCCAGCAGTTCGGCCTCGGCCGTGCTCACCGAGCCGAACAGGCCGATGATCAGGCCGCCGTCCGACCGTTGCCGGACCCGCTGCACGAGCGTGCTCAGCTCGCCGACCTTGTCGAGCCGGACCTCCGCGAGGTGGTCGAGGAGCACCCCGTCGCCGGTCGCCTCGGAGGCGTCCACGTCGGCGCCGGAACCGGTCACCAGCCGCAGCTTGTAACCGGCCTGCCGCAGGTGCACGGCGATGCTCGCCGCGGCGGAGACCGCCCACTCGAACGAGGCCGTCGGCCCGTCGCCGCGGTGGCCGTACGCGCGGGTGTCCAGCACGACGGTGGCGCGGCTCTCCCAGGGCTGCTCCTCCCGGCGCACCATCAGCTCGCCGGTGCGCGCGGTGGACTTCCAGTGCACCCGGCGCAGGTCGTCGCCCATCCGGTACTCCCGGGTGGCGGCGTCGTCCTCGCCGTGCACCGCGACCGAGCGGGCCCGGCTGTCGCCGCTGCCGGCGTACTCGCCGGGCAGGCGCACCGAGGGCAGGGGCGTGACCTGCGGGATGACGGTCAGATGATCGGTGCTCGGGAAGGCGCGGCTCAGCTCGCACAACCCGAACGGGTCGGTCATCCGGACCACCATCGGGCCCACCTCGTAGCGGCCCCGCACGTCGGCCCGCACCGTGTAGGCCACCGAGCTGGCCTGGTGGGCGCCCAACCGCTCCAGCACCACCCGGGGCCGGCTGCCCAGCGCGTACGGCAGCCGGTCCTCCAGCAGCAGGGTGCCGGTGGGCAACCGGGACATGTTCTGCAACCGCAGCACCACCCGGGAGCTCGCCCCGACGGGCACCCGGTGCGGGTCCAGCGAGCGGCTGCAGGCCAGCTTGTAGCGGCTGCGCCCGACGTAGGCCGCGGCGAGCAGCGGCAGGATGGCCAGCAGCACGGCCACCCGGAGCAGGTCCTTCTCGCCGAGGATGCCGGCCGAGATCGCCGCCGCGACCGCGGCCGCGAGGAACGAACGGCCGCGGGTCGTCAGCCCTTGCAGCCCGTCGCGCACGTCACCGCCTCCGCGGCTCGTACGGCGTCCGGCCGTTGCCCTCGCCCGTGGGGCGGGTGTCGTACGGGGAGCGACCGCGGTCGTGCGGCAGCGGCAGCCGGTGCACCAGCTCGGAGACGATCGCGTCGGTCGTGCGCCGGGCGAGCTGGGCGTCGGCGGTGGGGATGATCCGGTGCGCGAGTACCGGCACGGCCAGCACCTGCAGGTCGTCGGGGAGGACGTAGTCGCGCCCCTCCAGCGCGGCCACCGCGCGGGCGGTGCGCAGCAGCTGGAGGGTGGCCCGGGGAGAGGCGCCGAGGCGCAGGTCGGGGGCCTCGCGGGTGGCGGTGACCAGGTCGATCGCGTACTGCTTGACGGCGTCGGCGACGTGCACCTGTCGGACGTGGCCGATCAGCTGCCGCACCGTGTTGGCGTCGGAGACCGGACGCAGCTCGTCCAGCGGGTCCGTGGCGCCGTGCCCGTCGAGCATCGCCAGCTCGGCGTTCGGGTCCGGGTAGCCCATGGCAATGCGGGCGGTGAACCGGTCGCGCTGCGCCTCGGGGAGGGGATAGGTGCCCTCCATCTCGATCGGGTTCTGCGTCGCGATGACCATGAACGGCGTCTGCAGGTGGTAGGTGACGCCGTCGACGGTGACCTGGCGCTCCTCCATGCACTCCAGCAGCGCGGACTGCGTCTTCGGGGAGGCGCGGTTGATCTCGTCGCCGACGACCAGGTTGGCGAAGACCGCGCCGGGGCGGAACTCGAAGTCGTGCGTCTCCTGGTTGTAGACGCTGACTCCCGTGACGTCGCTGGGCAGCAGGTCGGGGGTGAACTGGATGCGGCGTACGGAGCAGTCGATCGACCGGGCCATGGCCTTGGCCAGCTTGGTTTTGCCGACCCCCGGCACGTCCTCGATGAGCAGGTGACCCTCGGCGAGCAGGACGGCCAGGGCGAGCCGCACGGTGGCGGACTTACCCTCGATGACCTGCTCGATGTTCGACACGATGGCTTCGCTGGCGGCGCGGAACTCGTCGTGCGGCAACAGGCCGCCCACCTCGTCCCAGGTCTGTTGTGTCACGGGCCTCCTCCTCGTCGCCGCACGGTAGCTCTCTATGGAGCAGCTGGACCCGCCGTAAGGTTCGCGACGCCGAGCCTCTTCTGCCGCAGAAATCTCACTGGTCTCTCAGGCTAACCATGTTTGTCGCTGTCGCCGAACCCCGCAGGTAGACGGTCGGTTACGCACCGAATATTCGCCGGGTCGGGGGATTCGGCGGTCGCTCTGGGTGCCGGTCATGATCACAAAGGGCTGCCGCACGCGTACGGTGCGGGGTCCGTCCGTCCCGACCAGTGGTGGCGGGCAGCGGGTGGGACCGGACGGCGGGTACACTCCCGGTCATGGCCGGATTCTTCCTGCTTCTTACCGGGCCGTGCTGATGCGCTGACGCGCGACAGCACGGCGGCCCCTCCTGCGCGAGGGGCTTTTTTGTGCCCTCCGCCGGACGCCCCGGCGGTCGGCCCCGGCACCGGCGCCGGCCCTCGGGCGGCGCGGCGCCGGCGGCGGAGAGACCCGAGCCGTACCGACATGACCGCGCCGAGCGAGGTCAGCACCCAGCCCGGCCGTGGCGTGGCCGGCGGCGACGAGCGAAGCGAGGAGACGCCATGAGTGAGGCAGCACCGGCCGACATTCCCCCGTTCCGGTACACCGCGGCCCTGGCCGAGGAGATCGAGCTGCGCTGGCAGGACGTCTGGGCGCGCGAGGGGACGTTCCACGCCCCGAACCCGACCGGTCCGCTGGCCGACCCCGCCCACCCGCGCGCGGGGGCGGAGAAGCTGTACGTCCTGGACATGTTCCCGTACCCGTCGGGCGCGGGCCTGCACGTCGGGCATCCCCTGGGCTACATCGGCACCGACTGCTTCGCCCGCTACCAGCGGATGGCGGGGCGCAACGTGCTGCACGCGATGGGCTTCGACGCGTTCGGCCTGCCCGCCGAGCAGTACGCGGTGCAGACCGGCACCCACCCGCGCACCACGACCGTGGCCAACATCGAGCGCTACAAGGCGCAGCTGCGCCGGCTGGGCCTGGCCCACGACGAGCGCCGCTCGGTGGCCACCATCGACACCGACTTCTACCGCTGGACGCAGTGGATCTTCCTGCAGGTCTTCAACTCCTGGTACGACACCGAGGCGGAGCGGGCCCGCCCGATCGCCGAGCTGATCGCCGAGTTCGAGGGCGGCAACCGGCCGACGCCCGACGGCCGCCCGTGGGCGGAGCTGTCCGTCGCCGAACGCCGGGCCGTCGTCGACGACCACCGGCTGGCGTACGTCTCGCAGGCGCCGGTCAACTGGTGCCCGGGGCTGGGCACCGTGCTGGCCAACGAGGAGGTCACCGCCGACGGCCGCTCCGAGCGGGGCAACTTCCCGGTCTTCAAGCGCAACCTGAAGCAGTGGATGATGCGGATCACCGCGTACGGCGACCGGCTGCTGGACGACCTGGACAAGCTGGACTGGCCCGAGCCGATCAAGCTGATGCAGCGCAACTGGATCGGTCGCTCCACCGGCGCGCACATCGACTTCCCGACCAGCGTCGCGCCGATCCGGGTGTTCACGACGCGGCCCGACACGATCTTCGGCGCCACCTACATGGTGCTGGCCCCCGAGCACGAGCTGGTCGACGCGCTGACGCCGGCCGCCTGGCCGGACGGGACGAGGGACGCGTGGACCGGCGGGCACGCCAACCCGCGCGCGGCCGTCGAGGCGTACCGCAAGGCGGCGGCGGCCAAGACCGACGTCGAGCGGCAGGCCGACACGAAGGAGAAGACGGGCGTCTTCGTCGGGGCGTACGCCACCAACCCGGTCACCGGCGGGCAGGTCCCGGTCTTCATCGCCGACTACGTGCTGGCCGGCTACGGCACCGGCGCGATCATGGCGGTGCCCGGCCAGGACGAGCGGGACTGGGCCTTCGCCGAGGTCTTCGAGCTGCCGATCGTGCGTACCGTGCAGCCGGCGGAGGGCTTCGACGGCAAGGCGTACACCGGGGACGGTCCGGCGGTCAACAGCGCCGCGCCCGAGCGCGGCCTGGACCTGAACGGCCTGGGGGTGGCCGACGCCAAGGCCCGGATCATCGAGTGGCTGGAGGCCGGCGGGCACGGCACCGGCGCGGTCACCTACCGGCTGCGCGACTGGCTGTTCTCCCGGCAGCGCTACTGGGGCGAGCCGTTCCCCATCGTGTACGACGAGACCGGCGCGGCGATCGCGCTGCCGGAGGAGATGCTGCCGGTCGAGCTGCCCGAGGTCGACGACTTCTCGCCGCGCACGTTCGACCCCGAGGACGCCGACAGCGACCCGGAGACGCCGCTGTCGCGCCGGCGCGACTGGGTCGAGGTGGAGCTGGACCTGGGCGACGGACCGAAGCGCTACACCCGCGAGACGAACGTGATGCCGCAGTGGGCCGGCTCCTGCTGGTACGAGCTGCGCTACCTGGACCCGACGAACTCGCAGCGCTTCGTCGACGCCGAGAACGAGGCGTACTGGATGGGGCCGCGCGGCGAGGGCGACTGCGGGGGCACCGACATGTACGTCGGCGGCGCCGAGCACGCCGTGCTGCACCTGCTGTACGCGCGGTTCTGGCACAAGGTGCTGTACGACCTGGGCCACGTCTCGTCGTTCGAGCCGTTCCGCAAGCTGTTCAACCAGGGCTACATCCAGGCGTACGCCTACACCGACGCCCGGGGCGCCTACGTGCCGGCCGAGGAGGTGACCGAGCGCGACGGCGGCTACTACCTGGGCGACACGGCGGTCAAGCGCGAGTACGGCAAGATGGGCAAGTCCCTGAAGAACGTGGTCACGCCCGACGAGATGTGCGCCGCGTACGGGGCGGACACGTTCCGCGTCTACGAGATGTCGATGGGCCCGCTGGAGGTGTCCCGCCCGTGGGAGACCCGGGCGGTCGTCGGGTCGTACCGGTTCCTGCAGCGGGTCTGGCGGGCGGTCGTCGACGAGCAGACCGGCGCGCTGCGGGTCACCGACGCCCCCGCCGACGAGGCGACGCGGCGGCTGCTGCACAAGGTGATCGACGGGGTCCGCGGCGACATGGAGACGATCCGGTTCAACACCGCGATCGCCAAGCTGATCGAGCTGACCAACGGGCTGACCCGGCTGGCGGAGACCCCCCGCGAGGTGGCCGAGCCGCTGGTGCTGATGCTGGCGCCGTTCGCCCCGCACGTCGCCGAGGAGCTGTGGCGCCGGCTGGGACACGACACCTCCCTGACGTACGCGGACTTCCCGACCGCCGACCCGGCGCTGCTGGTGGCGGAGACGGTCACGTACCCGGTGCAGATCAACGGCAAGGTACGCGGCCGGGTCGAGGTGGCCGCCGACGCGTCCGAGGAGACCGTCCGCGCGGCGGCCCTGGAGGCGGTCGCGGGTTCCCTGGCCGGCAAGGAGCCCCGCAAGGTCATCGTCATCAAGGGCCGCATGGTCTCGGTGGTGGCCTGACCCCTGCCGCGCCTTGCGCGCCTCCCGCGCCCTGCGCGTCGATCATGCAGTCGTGGTGGGGGACGAAGTCCCCGTACCCGGATCAGCCGGGCACCACGACTGCATGATCGACGGGGCTCAGCCCGGGGTCAGGGGTCGCGGCGGTGGGTCAGGGTGACCGCCGTGAGCGCCGCGACCAGGGACCAGGCGGCGAAGGTCAGCCAGGCGCCGGTGACCGTGGGCGGGTACGGGACCGGGTTGACGATGTCGGGGTGCACCTCGATCAGTCGCAGCCAGGCGACGAGAGGCAGGGTGTCGTGCAGCTCCGCGATCCCCCGGTGCTCGTCGCGATCGACGACCATCGGCAGGAGCAGGAGCACCGTCGTGGCCGCGAAGACGGCCGCGGCGGCGTGCCTGGTGAGCGCGCCCATGCCCATCCCGACCAGCGCACACACGGGTACCAGCACGGCGCTCGCCACGACCGCGCGCAGCACGCCGGGCTCACCGATCGACCAACCGGCACCCCGGTCGGCGAGGATCGCCTGGGACACCCAGAACGAGGTGGCCGCGGTCATCGTGCCGAAGGCGAGCATGACGCCGGCCAGCACGGCTGCCTTCGCCGCGACCACCGCCCGGCGGGCGGGCACGGCGGCAAAGGTGGCCCGGATCAGCCCGCTCTGGTGCTCGCCGACGATCGTCAGGGCGCCGACCGTGGCCGAGGCGAGGATCAGCAGCAGGTAGCCGGCCTCGGGGAAGGCGTCGCGCACCGGCCCGTACAGGTGGAACATCTCCCGGCGCCCCTCGGGGTACGTGGGCCAGTTCCGGTGGTCGGCGAGGCTGGCGTTCACGCTGACCGCGATGACGAAGAGGTAGACCAGCGGGAGCGTCCAGCGGGTCGAGCGCAGCGACCACAGCTTGATCCACTCGGCTGCCAGCAGGTCGCGGAAGCGGGCCGGGGCGTCGGCTTCGGTGTCGGCCGGTCGGCGGATCGGCCTGGTCAAGGTGCTCATCGGGTCTCCTCGCCAGCGAGGCCGGCCACGGGCTGCGGCCCACCCGCATCGACCGCTCGCTCGGCCCGCAGGAGGCTCTGATCAGCGCGGTACTCGGCGCTGTCGGCGGTGAGTTCCATGAAGGCCTCCTCCAGCGAGGCGGTGCGGTGGGTGAGCCCGTGCAGGGCGATCCGGTGGGCGAGCGCGAGGTCGCCGACCCGGGCCGCTGCCAGGCCGGTGACCAGGAGCGTGCCGTCGTCCTCCCGCCCCACCGTCGCGCCGTCGGCCTCCAGCGCGGCCGCCAGGCCCGCCGGGTCGGGCGTACGGACGCTGACGGTGGCCCGGGTGCCACGGGCGGCGAACTCGGCCAGGCTCTGCTCGGCGATCAGCCGACCCCGGCCGATCACCACGAGCCGGTCGACGCAGTTCTCCACCTCGCTCATCAGGTGGCTGGAGACGAAGACCGTGCGCCCCTCGGCGGCCAGCCGCCGGAACAGGTCCCGTACCCAGCGCACCCCCTCCGGGTCGAGTCCGTTGAACGGCTCGTCGAAGAGCAGCACGGGTGGGTCGCCGAGCAGCGCGGCGGCGATGCCGAGCCGCTGGCGCATGCCGAGCGAGAAGCCGCCGATCCGCCGCTTCGCGGCGCTGGCCAGCCCCACCTCGCGCAGCACCTCGTCGACCCTGCCACGCGCGATGCCGTTGCTGCGGGCCAGCGCCGACAGGTGCGCGAGGGCGGTACGTCCACCGTGCACGTCACCGGCGTCGAGCAGCGCGCCGGCGTGGCGCAACCCGCGCGGCCGGTCGGCGAACCGGACCCCGCACACGGTGGCCGTCCCGCTGGTGGGTGTGGTGAGGCCGAGGATCATCCGCAGCGTGGTGGACTTGCCGGCCCCGTTCGGGCCCAGGAACCCGGTGACGTGGCCGGGGCGCACGGTCAGGGTGAGGTCGTCGACGGCCGTCCTGGGGCCGTACCGTCTCGTCAGGGCGTTCAGTTCGATCACGTGGTCCACGGTGCCGGGCGGCGCCCGGCACCGCGTCGCCCCGGCGGCCACATCCGCCGGCGGGTGACCCGCCCCGGGGCGTACGCCCGCGGGCCGATGCCCGGGCGGCGGTGAGCTGGCTACCGTGTGCGGCATGGATGCGACCGCGCCACCGCCGCGCCGCGTCGGGTCGCTGGCGCGGGCGGCGCTGCCCTGGGTCGGCGTCGCGCTGCTGCCCGGCGCCGTGCTCATGGCCCCGACGGTGGCGTCGAGCGGGTCCGGCGTGGGGTTCGGCGACTGGTGGCTCGCCGAGCGCTACCTGGTGCCGCTGCTGGCCGTCGCGCCGCCCGCCGGCCTGCTGCGGCGCCGGCCGGTGCTGGCCCTGGCGCTGATGCTGGTCGCGGCCTGCGTGGTCACCGTGGCCGTCAACATCCCGGAGGACGGCTACCGGACCGACATCTGGTACGTGCAGTTCCTGGCGATCGACCTGGTGGTGGGGTTGATCGCGGCGAGGAGGCACCGCCGCGTCTCGGTGCCGGTGGCCGTCGCGGTGCTCGTCGTGCAGGTCGCCGCAGGCTTCGCGAACCCCAGCAGCGACCCCCTGAGCCGGGCCATCAGCTCCGTGCTGGTGGTCGTCACCGCGTGGACGGTCGGCAACTCCGTGCGGGCCCGGCGCGGCTACGCCGAGGCGCTGCGGGCGCACGCCGCCACCGAGGCGGTCACCGCCGAGCGGCTGCGCATCGCCCGCGAGCTGCACGACATGGTCGCCCACAGCATCGGGGTGATCGCCATCCAGGCCGGCGTGGGGGCGCGGGTCATCGACACCCAACCGGCGCAGGCCCGCGCCGCGCTGGCCACCATCGAGACGACCAGCCGCGACACCCTTGCCGGCCTGCGGCGTACGCTCGGCGCGCTGCGCCGCCCGCAGTCGGAGTCGGCGTCGCTGGATCCGACGCCCGGGCTGGACGACCTCGACCGGCTGGTCACCGCCGCCGCCGACGCCGGGGTGCGGGTCGAGTTGCGGCAGCGCGGCGAACGGCGGCCGGTCCCGGCCGACGTGGACCTCGCCGCGTTCCGGATAGTCCAGGAGGCACTGACCAACGTGGTACGACACGCGGGCACCGACCGGTGCCGGGTCACCGTCACGCACGAACCCGACGAGGTCGCCGTGGAGATCGTCGACGACGGCCGGGGCGGCGCGGTCGGCGGCGACGGCCACGGGCTCGTCGGGATGCGCGAGCGGGTCGCCCTGGCCGACGGGCGGTTCCACGCCGGGCCGCGCCCCGAGGGCGGCTTCCGGGTGGCGGCGTGGCTGCCGGCGCCACCGGCGGCCGAGGCGCCGCCGGGACCACAGGACCAGCCGGGTCACCACCTCCAGCTCGATCGCACGCCGCCGCAGGCCGGGACGGGGGAGCGGTGACCGTCCGGGTGCTGCTCGTCGACGACCAGCCACTGGTCCGCGCCGGCCTGCGGGTGCTCATCGCCGACGCCGACGACATCGACGTCGTCGGCGAGGCGGCCACGGGGGCCGAGGCGGTACGGCTGGCCCGCGAGGTCGCCCCGGACGTGGTGCTGATGGACCTGCGGATGCCCGGCATGGACGGCATCCAGGCCACCCGCGCGATCGCCGCCCACGGCGGAGCCACCCGCGTACTCGTGCTCACCACCTTCGACGACGACGAACACGTGCACGCCGCACTGCGCGCCGGCGCGAGCGGTTTCCTGGTCAAGGACATGGCGCTGGACGACATCCTCGGCGCGGTCCGGGTGGTCGCCGCCGGGGACGCGCTGATCGCCCCCGGGGTCACCCGCCGGCTCATCGCCGAGTTCGCCCGCCGGCCCGCCCCCGCCGCCCCGACGCGGGCCCTCGACGGCGTCACCGAGCGGGAGCGCGAGGTGCTCACCCTCGTCGGGCGGGGCCTGTCCAACGGCGAGATCGCCGCCGAGCTGGTGATCAGCGTGGCCACCGCCAAGGCTCACGTGGCCCGGCTGTTCACGAAGCTCGGCGCCCGCGATCGTGTGCACCTCGTCATCGCCGCGTACGACGCGGGGCTGGTCTCCCCGGCCGCCTGAGGCAACTCACCCGGCACTCCGTCGCGGGGCGGGTGCACGTCGGGACTCAGCCCGGGCGAGGCGGCGTTTCCGTTCGGCGCGCCACCAGCGGCGGATCAGCACGACGCTGGCGATGAGGCCGAGGGCGGCGGGGGCGGCGGCGAACCAGTTGACGTCCCCCGGCGAGGTGACCGCCGCGCCCACCGCCGCGTAGCCGAACGCGGTGGGCGCGGAGGCGATCACGCTGCCGGCGAGGAACGGCAGCACCCGGGCGCCGGTGGTGCCGTAGCCGTAGCTGACCAGGCCGAAGCCGGCGATCGGCAGCAGCCGTACGGTGACCACGCCGAGCACGCTCTGCCGGGCGAACCAGCCGTCGAGGCGGGCCAGCCGGCCGCGTACCCGGGCGGCGACGAACTCCCGCCCGAGCAGGCGGCCGACCGTGAAGCCCAGCGCCGCCGCGAGCAGCGCTGCACCCAACGCGTACGCGGCGCCCTCCAGCGCACCGAAGATCGCCCCCGAGGCGAGGGTGATGAAGGTCCGGGGGACCAGCGCGACGAGCAGCAGCGCCCCGCCGAGGACCGCCGCCACGGGGGCGAGGCCGCCCAGCCGGTCGGCCAGCCGGGGCAGTTCCCGCACCTCGGGCAGCGGTACGACGAGCAGCGCCACCCCGAGGGAGGCGAGCAGGAGCAGCAGCAGCGCGAACCGGACGGCCGACGGCTGCCGCAGCAACCGGCGGACGGCCGGGATCATGCCCGGGCGGCAGCCACGGCGGCGCGACGCTCCGCGCGCAGCCGGTCCGACCAGGTGTCGTCCAGCGGCGGGAGCTGGTGCACGCCCGTGGCCCAGCGCAGCAGCAGGTCGGCCAGGGCGGGGTTGCGGGCCAGGGCCGGGCCGTGTGAATACGTGCCGAGCAGCTTGCCCCGCCACGCGCCCTCGGTGGCGCCGTCGTTGCCGACCCCGGCGGTGACCCGGGCCAGCGGGGACACCCCGGGGCCGAGGTGGGTGCGCCCGCCGTGGTTCTCGAACCCGGTCAGCGGCGGTACGCCCAGCCGCGGGTCGACGTCGCCGGCCAGCTCGCCGACGGCGCGGGTCGGCCCCCGGTCGGAGGAGATGTCGAGCAGCTCAAGCCCGGTGCAGAGGGTGCCCTTGGCGAAGAAGGAGGTGCCGAGGAGCTGGTAGCCGGCGCAGACACCGAACACGACCGAGCCCTGGGCGACCGCCCGGTGCAGGCCGCCGTCGGCGAGCAGCCGCTGCGCGCCGAGCGCCTGCGGACCGTCCTCGCCGCCACCGATGAGGTAGATGTCGGCGGTGGCGGGCAGGCGCTGGTCGGAGCGGACCTCCAGCACCTCGACCGGGAAACCGCGCTGGCGCGCCCGGCGGGCGAGGATCAGCGCGTTGCCGCGGTCGCCGTAGGTGGAGAGCAGGTCGGGGTAGATCCAGACGATGCGCAGGCTCTCAGTTGACACGGTCCAACTCCGCTCGGATGTCCTGGAAGGCGGTGTAGTTCGCGATGACCTCCAGGCGCCCCGGGGGCACCGACCGGACGGCGTCGCCGAACGTGCGCACATGCTGGAAGGGCACGTCGTTGATCTCCAGCCGGACCGCGAGGTCGTACGCGCGGTCGCCGGTGATCAGCACCTGCCGGCCCCGTAGCGGGGCGAAGTCGACGTCGAAGAGCCACGAGGTGTCCAGCCCGTCGGGGTCCCGGGCGTTGATGGAGAGCAGTGTCGGGGCGAGGTCGGCCATGTCGAATGCCTCCAGCCAACTGGCCGGGTTCTTGGCCAGCAGCAGCCGGATGTTGCGCCCGTCCCGGTCGACCTGCGCGTAGCGGCCCGCCACGGAGGCGACGGTGCCGAGCTGGAGCACCGCGTCCACGGGGCGTACGCCGAACTCGGCGGCGACGGCCAGCGCGGTCGCGGCGTTACCGATGTTTACCTTGCCAGGGAGCTGGAGCTTGACCTTGTGCCAGGCGCCGGTCGGGTCGACCACGCCGTCGTCCTCCACCGTCCACTGCGGCTGGGGCCGGCGCAGGGGGCAGCCGCTGCACCACCACTGGTCGCCGGAGCGCTGGATGGTGGAGCCGCACTCGGGGCAGACCCAGGAGTCGTCGTGCCAGCGCTGCCCGGCGCTGAACCAGGTGACCTGCGGCGGGGCGATGCGGTGGTCGTGGTTGGGCGGCGGCGTCGCGGCCCACACCACCATCGGGTCGTCGGCGTTGGCGACGATGTGGACGTCGGTGTGCCGGACCAGGGCGGCGCGCCAGAGCTGCGCCATCATGGCGACCTCCTTGGCCCGGTCGAGCTGGTCGCGGGAGAGGTTGAGCAGCGCCACCACGTGCGGCTCGGTGGCCTCCAGCACCTGGGCGAGGTAGTGCTCGTCCACCTCCAGCACGGCGTAGGGCGTGCTGCCGGCCTTGGCGAGCGCCGAGGTGTGACCGGTCGGCATGTTGGCGCCGAAGGAGTTGGTGGCGACGCGCCCGAGCACCCCGACCGCCGCCGCGGCGAGCCGGGTGGTGGTGGTCTTGCCGTTGGTGCCGGAGATCAGGGCGATGGCGCGCCCGGCCGACAGGTGGGCCAGCAGGTCCGGGTCGATCTTCAGGCCGATCCAGCCACCGATGACCGAACCGTCACCGCGCCCCGCGGCCCGCGACAGCGCCGCGGCGGTCCGCGACACCGAGCTGGCCACCTTTGCCCGCAGGGGCATCTTCGCGTCCGTCACCCGAGCGAGGTTACCGGACCGGGGACCCCGCCAGATCGCCGCCGACGGCGAACCGTTCGGCCGGGATGACCCGGCGGGTGGCCGGGACGTGCTCGGCCGTACGGAGTCGATCTATGTCGGAAAGCGGACGGGCCCCGGGGCCCGTCCGGCCCTCCACTCCGCTCCACCCCGATTGACGTGCTGTTTTGCGCGCCGAAACGCCGCGCCGAGGGCGCGATTCTGGTTGCGGGTGGAGGGAAGTGGAGTAGAGTGGAGCCCGATGGTGAGGCCGGGAGGGCCCACCGGCCCGGGGGGTCAGCGGCGCCGCGAACGCCGCTCAAGGGCGAGGGGGTTGGGCCGATGTTTCTCGGCACCCACACCCCACGCCTGGACGACAAAGGCCGGTTGATCCTTCCGGCGAAGTTCCGGGATGAGCTGGCGGGGGGTGTCGTGATCACCAAAGGGCAGGACCGCTGCCTCTACGCGTTCCCGATGCCCGAGTTCCAGCGGATCGCGGAGCAGTTGCGCGCGCAGCCGATGACGAACAAGGCGGCCCGGGCCTACAGCCGGGTCTTCTTCGCCAGCGCGCACGACGAGGTGCCCGACAAACAGGGCCGGGTGACGATCCCGGCCCACCTGCGGGCCTACGCCGCTCTCGACCGGGACCTGGTCGTGATCGGCGCGAGCACCCGGGTGGAGATCTGGGACAAGGCTGCGTGGGAGAGCTACCTCGCGGAGAGCGAAGACGACTTCGCCGACATCGAGGAGGGGGTGCTGCCCAGCGGTCTGTAGGGCGTGACGACGCCCGACGTACTGCGAGATCTCCACCCGCTTTCGAGTTCCTGGCACCCCTTCCCCGGTGCCAGGCGCACGATCCGATCGGAGGGCCGCGGCCTCCGACGGGCGGGAGCGGATGGGGATCTGGCGGTACGACGGCACGGCGTCGTCCGACGACGGACGCATGAAGGACGAAGGTTTCACACCAGTGGGGGTCGACATGGGGGAGCTACGCGGCACGCACGTGCCGGTGCTACTCGAGCGGTGTCTCGAGTTGCTGGCCCCCGCGCTGGGCCGAGGCGGCCGGACGGTCCACGTCGACGCGACACTGGGGCTGGCCGGGCATGCCGAGGCGGTGCTCGAGGCGCATCCGGAGACGGTGCTGATCGGGCTCGACCGGGACACCGAGGCACTCGCCCACGCACGCGTCCGGTTGGCCCGCTTCACCGACCGGGTCCACCTGGAGCACGCCGTCTACGACGAGCTGCCCGAGGTGCTCGACCGGCTGGGCTATCCGGGGATCGACGGGATTCTGTTCGACCTGGGGGTCTCCTCCCTGCAACTCGACGCGCCCGACCGCGGGTTCGCCTACGCGCAGGACGCCCCGCTGGACATGCGGATGGACCAGACCCGGGGGGTGACCGCCGAGGAGGTGGTCAACACCTACGCCCACCCGGACCTGGCCCGCGTGCTGCGGGTCTACGGCGAGGAGAAGTTCGCGGGCCGGATCGCCTCGGCGATCATCCGCGAGCGCGAGCGGGCCCGGATCACCTCGTCGGCTCGGCTGGCCGAACTGGTCAGGGAGTCCATTCCGGCACCTGCCCGACGAACCGGTGGACACCCGGCCAAGAGAACGTTTCAGGCTTTACGGATCGAGGTAAACAAGGAGCTGGCAGCGCTGGAGACGGCGCTGCCGGCCGCGCTCGACAAGCTCAACGTGGGCGGCCGCATGGTGGTCCTGTCCTACCACTCGCTGGAGGACCGGCTCACCAAGGCGGCGCTCAGTGACCGGGTCCGCAGCAAGGGCCCGGTCGACCTCCCGGTCGAACTGCCCGGGTCCGGTCCGACGTTCCGGCTGCTCAGCCGGGGCGCCGAACTGCCCGGGGAGGCGGAGGTCGCCGCGAACCCGCGAGCCGCCTCGGTGCGGTTGCGGGCCGCGGAGCGACTCGACCCGGACGCGGCACAGCAGGGGCGTACCGACCGCGAACGGTACCGCCGGCGGGTGAAGGCGATGCACCAGCCAGGGGCGGGATCCGGCGGATCCGACACGGATCCGGCGGACCCCGGGGGACGGGACAGGGACGGACGAAGAGGGGGAGGGACATGACGATTGACAAGCGCGACCGCCGGGACGTGACCGGCGGCGGGCAGCGCGCACCGCGGTCGGGGGGCCGGACCACGGCGGAGCGGGCCACGCGCATCGGGACCGGCGCGCCGCGGGCGGACCGTGCGACCCGGCAGGGGGAGACTCGCGCCCGGGGGGCGCGCGAGTTCCCGACGCAGGGCAGCGCCGCGCTGCGGCCGGCCGAGCGGGAAGGCGCCCGTGCGGCGCGTCCGCCCCGGCTGCGGGTGGCGCCGCCGCCGCCCGTGAAGGTGCCGCGGGCGCCCTTCGCCGCGCTGGTGGTGGTGCTCGTGGTCGGCGGGGTGCTCGGCATCCTGCTGGTCAACACGAAGATCAACGAGAACGCCTTCCGGCTGGAGAAGCTCCAGGAGCAGCAGGCCAAGCTCGACGTGGAGCAGCAGCAGCTGAACAAGCAGATCGCCGACGCGTCGGCCCCGGGCAACCTGGAGGCACAGGCGCGCAGGCTCGGTCTGGTGGAGGCCGGCGAGCCGGCCTACATCCGGCTGCCCGACGGCAAGGTGATCGGCGTACCGCAGCCGGCCGAGGGCCGGCCCTCGATCACCAGCCAGCAGGGCACGGGAGGCTGACGACAGTGCCGCCCAGATCGGAGGAACCGCGCCGGGACGCCACAGGCTCCCGGCGCGGTTCGTCACGTAACGCGGGCGGCCGGGGCACCGAGCCGCGCTCCGGCGAGCCGGGGGTCGGTGGCATCTCCGACGCCCGGGCGTACACCCCGCGCGGGCGCACGGTGCGCGAGCAGCGCGCCGGGGGTCGCGCCGAGCGCGACGTCGACGCCGGCCCCGCCGAGCAGCGCCGCACGCCGCGCAGCACCCGCTCCGGCGACCCGTTCCGTCCCGCGCTGCAGGTGCTCGACG
Organism: Micromonospora sp. NPDC049048; assembly: GCF_043197615.1. NCBI lineage: Bacteria > Bacillati > Actinomycetota > Actinomycetes > Micromonosporales > Micromonosporaceae > Micromonospora > Micromonospora sp. NPDC049048. Next base: position 501,063 of record NZ_JBICTM010000003.1, read on the forward strand.
GCGGGCGCACCGGCGCCGGCCGGGCGGGCAGGCGGGAGGCGGCCGGCCGCTCCGGCGTCGTGCGCACCGTCACGCCGCGGACGCCCCGCCGCGAGGAGGAACCGCCGCCGCCGCGCCGCCGCACCACCCCGCGTCCCGCGCGCCGGCCGGACCGCCCGGCCGCCCGGCGGCCGTCGCGCAAGCCGCCGAAGCCGCCCCGGCTGGCCGATCCCCGGCGCCGGCTGCGGCTGGGCACCGTGCTCACCCTGACCCTCTTCGCCGTCATCGGCATCCGGCTGGTCGTCCTCCAGACCGTGGAGACCCCGGCGTACGCGGGCGGCGGCGTCGCCGACCGGCTGCGTACCGTCACCCTGCCGGCGGCGCGCGGCGCCATCTACGACCGGTTCGGGGCTCCGCTGGCGCACAGCGTCGAGGCCCGCTACGTCTACGCCGACCCCACCCAGATCGAGGATCTGCTGGGCACCGCCCGGGCGCTCTCCCCGCTGCTCGGCATCCCCGCCTCCGAGCTGGCCGAGAAGATGAAGCCCCGCAAGCGGGACAACGGCAAGGACTCGCAGTTCGAGTACCTGGCCCGGGGGGTGGACATCGACCGCGCCCGGCAGATCACGGCGCTGGAGCGGCCCGGCATCTACACCCACCGCGACGAGCGGCGCGAGGTGCCCGGCGGCGACCTCGCGGCCAATCTGCTCGGCTTCACCAGCCAGGACATGCTCGGGCTGGAGGGGCTGGAGGCCCGCTACGACGACGTGCTGCGCGGTACGGACGGCAAGCGGGTCTACGAGGTCGGCCTCGGCGACCTGGCCGCCCCGATCCCCGGCGGCTACAGCGAGACGACGAAGGCCAAGCCGGGCAGCTCGCTCCAGCTCACCATCGACCGCGACCTGCAGTTCATGACGCAGCGGATGCTCAGCCGGCACATGGCGCGGAGCAAGGGCAGCACCGGCGCGGCCGTGGTGATCGAGATCCCCTCCGGCGAGGTGCTGGCGCAGGCCAGCCACCCCACCTACAACGCGGCCAAGCCGGTACCGAGCGAGCCGACCGACCGGGAGGACGCGGCCACCAGTTTCGTGGTCGATCCCGGCTCGGTACACAAGGCGATCACGTTCGGCGCCGCGCTCCAGGAGCGGGTGATCACCCCCGACACGACGCTGCCGATCGCCAACGCGATCAAGAAGGGCGACACCTGGTTCGCCGACACCCACCGGGCCGACGGGCGGCGGATGAGCCTGCCCGGCATGATGGCGTACTCGTCGAACGTCGGCACCATCCAGATCGCCGACAAGCTCGGCCCGGAACGCCTGATCGACTACCAGAAGCGCTTCGGACTCGGGGAGCCGACGCGGGTGGGCATGCCCGGCGAGGCCGCCGGGCGCCTGCTGCCGGCCGACGAGTGGAGCGGGTCGTCGGCCGGGTCGGTGCCGATCGGGCACAGCGTCGACGCCACGCCGCTGCAGATGGCGGCCGTCTACGCCACGATCGCCAACAACGGCACGTACGTGCAGCCGCGCCTGGTCAGGGAGGTGATCGGGCCGGACGGGAAGCGTACGCCGACCGAGGCCCCGGTGACCCGGTCGGTGCTCAGCCCGGAGAACGCCGCCGCGCTGCGGCACATCCTGGAGGCGGTCACCACCGTCGAGGGCGCCACCGGCAGGGCCGCGGCGATCCCCGAGTGGCGGGTCGCCGGCAAGACCGGCACCGGGTGGCGGCTGGTCGACGGGCGCAAGCAGCCCGGCGAGGTGGCCTCGTTCATCGGCATGGCCCCGGCCGAGAACCCGCGCTACGTGATCGCGGTCTTCGCGCACACCCCCTCCGGCGGGGGCGGGGACATCGCGGCCCCCGCGTTCCGGGACATGATGCAGTTCACCCTGCGTCACTACGGGGTGCCGCCGAGTGGGGAGAAGGCCCCGAAGTTCACGGTCTATCCGCGCTGAGCGGCCGCGCCGCGACATCATCGGTGAGTGCCGACGAACCACCGGGGCGGCTGTGCGGCCGGAACCGGACGACCGGGTAGGGTCTGACGCCGTGCCCGGCAATCCTCGTCCCCGTACCGTGATCGGTGTCCGGCTCGGCGACCTCGCCGCCCGGCTCGCCGTCGAGCCCCCGGAGGGCGCCGCCGAGCGGGTGGTGACCGGGGTGACCCACGCCAGCCAGGAGGTCCGGCCCGGCGACCTGTACGCCGCCCTGCCGGGCGCGAACCGGCACGGGGCGGAGTTCGTCGCCGGTGCGGCGGCCGCGGGCGCGGTGGCGGCGCTGACCGACCCGGCGGGCGCCGCGGCGGTGGCCGAGGCGGGCCTGCCGGCGCTGGTGGTGCCCGACCCGCGCGCGGTGCTGGGCGACCTCGCCGCGGCCGTCTACGGCGACCCGACCGAGCACCTGACGGTGATCGGGGTGACCGGCACGGCCGGCAAGACCTCGACGGCCTACCTGGTCGAGTCGGGGCTGCGCGCCGCCGGGCACACGACCGGCCTGATCGGCACCGTCGAGACCCGCCTCGGCGACCTGGCGATCGACAGCGTGCGCACCACGCCCGAGGCCACCGACCTGCACGCCATGCTGGCTGCCGCCCGGGAGCGCGGCGTCACGGCCGTGGTCATGGAGGTCTCCAGCCACGCCCTGGCGATGGGCCGGGTCGGCGGGGTCCGCTTCACGGTCGGCGGCTACACGAACTTCGGCTCCGACCACCTGGACTTCCACGCCGACTCGGCGGACTACTTCGCCGCGAAGGCGCAGCTGTTCGACGGGCGCTGCGCGGTGGAGGTGCTCAACCACGACGACCCGGCGCTGAAGCCGCTGTACGGGCCGGCGACGCTCACCTACTCGGCGGCCGGCGACCCGACCGCCACCTGGTGGGCCGACGAGGTCGGCGGCGAGGGCTACGCGCAGCGGTTCACGGCGCACGGCCCCGACGGGCTGGTCGTGGCGGCCGGGGTGGCGCTGCCGGGGCGGCACAACGTGGCCAACGCCCTGCTGGCGATCGCCGCGCTGGTCGCCGCCGGCGTGGACCCGCGCACCGCCGCCGCCGGGGTCGCCGCCTGCGGCGGGGTACCCGGCCGGCTGGAGCTGGTGAGCGCCCCCGGCCCGGTCCGGGGCGTGGTGGACTACGCGCACAAGGCGGACGCGATCGTCGCCGCGCTGGCGGCGCTGCGCGAGTACGGCGCCGGCCGGTTGATCTGCGTGATCGGTGCCGGCGGGGACCGGGACCGGGGCAAGCGGCCGGTGATGGGCGCCGCCGCGGCGGAGGGAGCCGACGTGGTGCTGGTGACCGACGACAACCCGCGTACGGAGGACCCGGCGGCGATCCGCGCCGAGGTGCTCGCCGGTGCCCGGAGCGCCGGCACGACGGCCCGGATCGAGGAGGTGGCCGACCGCCGGGCGGCGATCGACGCGGCGGTCCGGCTGGCTGAGCCGGGCGACGTGGTCGCGGTGCTCGGCAAGGGCCACGAACGCGGGCAGGAGATCGGCGGCGAGGTGCTCCCGTTCGACGACCGCACCGAGCTGGCCGACGCGCTGCGCGTACGCTTCGCCGACCCGGCGGGTCAGCGGTGATCCCGCTCAGCCTGGCCGAGGTCGCGTCGGCGGTCGAGGGGCGGCTGGCCGGCGCCGACCCGCAGGCACAGGTCACCGGTCCGGTGGAGTTCGACTCGCGCAAGGTGTGCCCGGGCGCGCTCTTCGTCGCCTTCCCCGGCGAGAAGGTGGACGGGCACGACTACGCCGCCGGCGCGGTGGCCGCCGGGGCCGTGGCCGTGCTCGGCACCCGGGAGGTGCCCGGCGTGCCGATGGTGCTGGTCGACGACGCGCTGGCCGCGATGGGACGGCTGGCCCGCGCGGTGGTCGACCGGCTGCCCGGGCTTACCGTCGTCGGGCTGACCGGCTCGTCGGGCAAGACCACCACCAAGGACCTCATCGCCCAGCTGACCGCGCGGCTCGGCCCGACCGTCGCGCCGCCCGGCTCGTTCAACAACGAGCTGGGGCACCCGTACACGGCGTTGCAGGCCGGGCCGGAGACCCGCTACCTGGTGATGGAGAAGGGCGCCCGCGGGGTGGGGCACGTGCGCTACCTCTGCGACGTGGTGCCGCCCCGGATCTCCGTGGTGCTCAACGTCGGGGTGGCGCACATCGGCGAGTTCGGCTCGGTGGAGACGATCGCGCTGGCCAAGGGCGAGCTGGTCGAGGCGCTGCCCGCCGACGGGCTGGCCGTGCTCAACGCCGACGACCCGCTGGTGGACGCGATGGCCGCGCGTACGGTCGCCCGGGTCGTCCGCTACGGCGAGGCGGCGCACGCCGACGTGCGGGCCGAGGACGTGACGCTGGACGAGCGCGGGCGGCCCGCGTACACCCTCGTCACGCCGGAGGGGACCGCGCCGGTGCGGCTCGGGCTGACCGGCCGGCACCAGGTGTCCAACTCCCTCGCCGCCGCCGCGGTGGCCCGTGAGCTGGGCATGCCGCTGGCCGAGCTGGCCACCGCCCTGGGCGCGCTGGGGCTGGTCTCCACCCGCCGGATGGACGTCTTCGAGCGCGTCGACGGGGTGACCGTGATCGACGACTCGTACAACGCCAATCCCGCCTCGATGGCGGTCGCGCTGCGCGCGCTGACCGGCATCGGGCGGGAGCGGCGCACCGTCGCGGTGCTCGGCTACATGGCCGAGCTCGGTCCGTTCGAACGCGACGGGCACGCCGAGGTCGGCCGGCTCGCGGCCGAACTGGGCGTCGACCGGCTGCTCGTGGTGGGCGAGCCGGCCGCGCCGATCCACGAAGGCGCGACATCGGTAGGGGACTGGGGAGGAGAGTCGGTGCTGCTCACCGATCAGGCGGCGGCCGTCGAGGTGCTGCGGAGCGAGTTACGACCGGGCGACGTCGTCCTGGTGAAGGGCTCCCGGTACCGCACCTGGGAGGTGGCCGACGCGCTGCGCGCGGACGCCGCCGGCAGCGGGACCAACCCGCCGGGGACGGGGGGCGGCGCCGCATGAGGGCGGTCATCGTCGCCATCGGGGTGGCCTTCCTGGTGTCGCTGCTCTGCACCCCGATCGCGATCAAGGTGTTCGCCCGGCTGAAGGCCGGCCAGCCGATCCGATCGAACCTCGGGCTCGCCAGCAACGAGGGCAAGAAGGGCACGCCGACGATGGGCGGCGTGGTGTTCATCCTTGCCACGGTCATCGCGTACGTGGCCGGCCACCTGGCGCTGACGACCCTGCCGGACGCGCAGATCGCCCAGGTCGAGCCGACCATCACCGCGCTGGTGCTGCTGGGACTGATGGTCTTCTCCGGCGCCGTCGGCTTCATCGACGACTTCCTCAAGGTGCGCAAGCGGCACAGCGGCGGGCTCAACAAGCGCGGCAAGCTGCTCGGTCAGATCCTGGTCGGCGCGGTCTTCGGCGTCGTGGCGCTCTACTTCCCGAGCACCATGACCGACGCCTCGGGGGCCGAGACCAACACCGAGACCGTGGGCAGCACGACGCTCAGCTTCATCCGGGACATCCCGGCGCTGGACGTCACCAAGATCGGCGCGGTGATCATCTTCATCTTCGTGGTGATGGCCGCGACCAACGGCGTCAACCTCACCGACGGCCTCGACGGCCTGGCCACCGGCGCCTCGGTGATGGTCCTCGCCGCGTACGCGCTGATCGCCTTCTGGCAGTACCGGCACTGGTGCGCCGACCCGAACTACACCCAGGACTACTGCTACGCGGTGCGGGACCCGCTGGAGATCGCGCTGATCGCCGGCGCGGCTGCCGGGGCCTGCGTCGGCTTCCTGTGGTGGAACACCTCGCCGGCGCGGATCTTCATGGGTGACACGGGCGCGCTGGGCCTCGGCGGCCTGATCGCCGGCATGGCGATGTCCACCCGGACGATCCTGCTGCTGCCGATCATCGGTGGCCTCTTCGTGATCATCACCATGTCCGTGGTGATCCAGATCATCTCGTTCCGTACCACCGGCAAGCGGGTGTTCCGGATGTCGCCGTTGCAGCACCACTTCGAACTCGCCGGGTGGAGCGAGGTCAACATCGTGGTCCGCTTCTGGATCATCGCCGGCATCGGCGTGGCCATCGCGCTGGGCCTGTTCTACAGCGAGTTCCTCGCCAACATGGCCTGATCCGTCGGCAACCGCCGCCGTGGGGCCCGGGCACGGTCCGCCCGGGCCCCACGGCGCGTCCGATCCCGGGACCGTCCCCGGGGCGCGACGCAAGCCCGACACGCCGACCGGCCGGTTGCGCCGGTGGCGACCCCGGGAAACCGCCATGATGGTCGGGTGGGGGAGGGAAGAGGCATCGAGGTCACGGCAGAGGGGACACCCGGGCGGTCGCCGGGAGGCAGGCGTACGCGCGACGCGCCGGCCGCGACCCGGGGGTCGGACGCCCCGGGGCCCCAGGTGCCGCACGGGCTGGACGCCGCCGGCGGGCTGGCCGCGCTGCGCGGGTTGCTGGACCGGCCACTGGCCTCCTACTACCTGCTGCTGTCCAGCGCCGGGCTGCTGCTGCTGATCGGCCTCACCATGGTCTTCTCGGCCACCAGCGTCCGGGACTACGCGGCGAACGGCAATGCCTCCACGTCCCTGGTCAAGCAGGCGATCTTCGCCGTGATCGGCATCGTCGCGTTCTGGGCCTGCCAGCGGCTGCCCGCGACGACCTACCGGTCCCTGGGCCGCCCGATGCTGTTCACCGCCATCGGCCTGCTGCTGGTGCTCAACCTGCTGCTCGCGTACGCCCGGCTGACCGACAGCCCCGCCCGCATCGGGCCCGTCGAGGCCCGGCTGCTCTGGCTCTTCGTCGGCGGCATCCAGCTGCAACCCTCCGAGCTGGCCAAGTTCGCCCTGGTGCTCTGGGGCGCCCACGTGATCGCCCGCAAGGGCGCCGCGCTGGGCTGGTGGCGCGAGCTGGCCACCCCCCTCTTCCCGGTGGTGGGCCTGCTCTTCGTCCTCGTCGGCTACAACGACCTGGGCACCATGCTCTGCCTGCTCGCCCTGGTGGTGGGCCTGCTCTGGGCGGCCGGCGTACGCAAGCGGGTCTTCGCCGCGCTCTCGGCGGCGGGCCTGCTCGGCATCGGCCTGCTGGTCGCGGTGGCCTCGCTCGGCGCCGGCTCCGGCGAGACGGGCGAGAAGAACTACCGGCTGGCCCGGCTGACCGCCTTCATCAACCCGCCGCCGCCGGACGAGTGCAAGCTGGCCGACTGCTACCAGATCGCCCAGGCGCGCTACGCCATCGAGAACGGCGGGTGGTTCGGCGTCGGCCTGGGCAAGAGCATCGCCAAGTGGCAGTGGCTGCCGGCGGCGGAGAACGACTTCATCTTCGCCGTGGTCGCCGAGGAGCTGGGCGTCGTCGGGTGCGTGGTGGTGGTGGTGCTCTTCGCCGTGCTGGCGTACACCGGGCTGCGGATCGCCCGAAGGGTCGAGGACCCGTTCCGCCGGCTCGCGGCCGCGGCGGCGACCGCCTGGCTGGTCGGCCAGGCCGTGATCAACATCGGCGGGGTGGTCGGCCTGCTGCCGCTCACCGGTGTGCCGCTGCCGTTCATCTCCGACGGCGGCAGCGCCCTGGTCGTGACCCTCGCCGCGATCGGGATGCTCGCCTCCTTCGCCCGCGCCGAACCCGACGCCGCCAGAGCGCTGCATGCCCGTCCGCCGGCCCGATGGGTCCGACTACTCTGGGCCCCGTTGCCGCCGCTTCCCGGGCGACGCCGCCGCCCGGCGGCGCCCCCGGCTGCCCGAGGGTCCGTACCCCGGTCGCGGGAGCGGCGAGAAGACGAACAGGCCGCACCGCGCGGTGTCCGGCTGGCCCGGACCCGCCGCGGGTCGGCGGACGAGAGGAGACGTTGATGGGTCCGCTGCGTTCGGTGGTGCTCGCGGGAGGTGGCACCGGGGGGCACATCTACCCGCTGCTCGCCTTCGCCGACTGCCTGCGCCGACACGACCCCGGCGTCCGGATCACCTGCCTGGGCACACCCAAGGGGCTGGAGAACGAGCTGATCCCGCCGCAGGGCTACGATCTGCGGCAGATCCCGGCCTACCAGCTGCCCCGGTCGGTGAACATGAACCTGGTCAAGACCCCCGGGCGGATGTGGACCGCGGCGCGCGCCGCGGGCAAGGTCATCGACGAGGTGCGCGCCGACGTGGTGGTCGGCTTCGGCGGGTACGTCTCCGTGCCGGCCTACCTCGCCGCCTGGCGGCGCGAGCTGCCGATCGTCATCCACGAGGTCAACGTGCCGCCGGGGGTGGCCAACCGGCTGGGGATGCGGTTCACCGACCACGTCGCGGTCGGCTTCCCGCACCAGCCCGCCCAGGCCGAGTCCCTGCGCGGCGCCCGGGTGGTGGGCGTGCCGCTGCGCCGGGGCATCGCCGGGCTGGACCGGTTCGCCATGCGCAACGCGGCCCGGGCGCACTTCGGGCTCCGTCCGGACCTGCCGGTGCTCTTCGTCGCCGGCGGCTCGCAGGGCGCCCGCTCGATCAACCTCGCCGTCGCCGGGGCGGCCAAGGAACTCGCCCGCAACGGCGTGCAGGTGCTGCACGTGATCGGCGCCCGCAACGAGCCGGTGCCGATCCCCACCGACCTGCCGGTGCCGTACGTGACGCTGCCCTACCTGTCCGAGATGGAGGCCGGCTACGCCGCGGCGGACCTGATGCTCGGCCGGGGCGGGGCGATGACCTGCGCGGAGGTGGCCGCGATCGGGCTGCCCACCATCTACGTGCCGTACCCGCACAGCAACCAGGAGCAGAAGCGCAACGCGCTGCCCGTCGTGGAGGCCGGCGGCGGGCTGCTCGTCGACGACGCCGAGCTGACCCCGGACTGGGTCGAGCGGACCGTCATCCCGCTGATCCGCGACCCGCACCGGCTGCACGCGATGGGCGCCGCCGCTGCCGGCTACGGCCGCCGGGACGGCGACGAGGCGCTGCTCAACTTCGTCTACGAGGCGGTGGCCCGGTGAGCGCGAGGAGTGCAGCGCAGCGGAGCCCCGCAGTCGCGAACGAAAGGCGGGCACCGGTGAGCGCGAGGAGTGCAGCGCAGCGGAGCCCCGCAGTCGCGAACGAAAGGCTGGCATCCGTGAGTGTGGCCGCCGCGACGGGAAGGTACCCGGCATGAATACCGCACAGTTCACCCCGGCCGGCACGCTGACCGCCGAGGACCTGGGCACGATCCACCTGATCGGGGTCGGCGGGGTCGGCATGAGCGGGTTGGCCCGGCTCTTCCTGACCCGGGGCATCCGGGTCTCCGGCAGCGAACTGCGGGAGTGGCCCTCGCTGGCCGGCATGCGCGCTCTCGGCGGCACGATCCACATGAGTCACGAGGCGTCCAACCTCGACGGCGTCGACACGGTCGTCTACTCCTCGGCGATCCCGCAGGACCACCTGGAGATGGTGGAGGCGCGCCGGCGCGGGCTGCGCGTACTGCACCGCTCCGAGGCGCTGGCCGCCGCGATGACGGGCCGCCGGACGGTGGCGGTCGCGGGCACCCACGGCAAGACCACCACCACCTCGATGGTCACCATGGTGCTCCAGCAGGCCGGGCAGGATCCGTCCTTCGTGATCGGTGGGGAGATCTCCGAGGTCGGCTCGGGCGCACACCACGGCACGGGCGAGCACTTCGTGGTCGAGGCGGACGAGAGCGACCGTTCCTTCCTGATCTACCGCCCGTACGTCTCGATCATCACCAACATCGAGGCCGACCACCTGAACACCTACGGCGACCTCGCCACGCTGGAGGCGACCTTCGCCGAGTTCGCCCGGCTCACCGACCCGGACGGCTTCATCATCACCTGCGCCGACGACCCGGGCGGCCGGCGGCTGGCGGAGACGCTGCGCGCGGAGGGCCGCCGGGTGCACACCTACGGCGAGGCGGCCGACGCCGACCTGCGGCTGACCGACATGGCCTCGTCGGCCCGGGGGGTGCGCTACATCGCCAGCATCGACGGGCGGTCGCTCGGCGAGTTCCGGCTGCCGGTGCCCGGGCGGCACATGGGGCTCAACAGCGCCTCGGCCGTGCTGACGGCGTACCTGCTGGGGCTGTCGCTGGAGGCGGCGGAGGGCGCGCTCGCGGCGTTCCCCGGCGTACGGCGGCGCTTCGAGCGCAAGGGCGCGGCGGACGACGTGCTGGTCTACGACGAGTACGCCTACCACCCGACCTCGATGACGCTGGCGTTGCAGACGCTGCGCGAGGTGGCCGGGGACGGCCGGCTGATCGTCGTCTTCCAGCCCTACCGGCTCTACCGCACCCGGGAGCTCCAGGCGGAGATCGCCGAAGCACTGGCCATCGCCGACGAGCTGGTGCTGCTGGAGGTCTTCGGCCCGGGCGAGCTGCGTGAGCCGGGGGAGGGGTCGGCGGCCCTGATCGAGGCGGTGGCGTTGCCGGCGGAGCGAAAGGTCTTCGTGGACTCGTGGGAGGACGCGCCGGTGGAGGTGGCCCGGCGGGCCCGCCCCGGCGACGTCGTGGTGACCATGGGCGCCCCGCCGATCTCCCTGATGGGCGACCAACTGTTGGCAGCGCTGTCCGCGCGTACCGCCGATCCGGCGGCGCCGGCGGGCACGACGCCCGGTGGCGACGCGGGCGGGAGCACGACCATCGGCGGCACCGTCCCCGGCGTCGGCGGGGCCGGCGGCGCGGTCCCGGACGGCGCGGCGCCCGCGGCCGGATGAGTTCCGGCCCGGCGCGGGGGCGCACCACTGGCGCGGACGGCGGGGGCCGGCGCGCCTCGGTGCGTCGGTGGCAGCTGGTCCGGGCAGGCAGCGACGCGGTGCCCGCCTCGACCCGCCGGTTCATGGCCCGGGCCCGGCAGCGTCGGATGCGCGCGGCGCTGCCGTGGGCGGTCACCGCGGGCGTGCTCGCGCTCGCCGGGATGCTCGCCTGGACCGTGCTCGGCACCGGCCTGTTCGGGGTGCGCGAGGTTCGTGTCGAGGGCGCCGAGCTGGTCACGACGGTGCAGGTCCGCGACGCGGCCGCGGTGCCCGACGGGGCCCCGCTGGCCCGGGTGGACCTGGCCGCCACCGCGCGGCGGGTCGGCGGGCTGCCGGCGGTGGAGCGGGCGGTGGTGACCCGGGACTGGCCGGACGCGCTGGTGGTACGGGTGACGGAGCGCACACCGGTGGCGGTGGTGCCGCGCGGGCAGCAGTTCGCGGTGATCGACCGCGCGGGCGTGGTCTTCCGCAACGCGCCACGACCGCCGGACGGCCTGCCGGTGGTCCGGCTCGCCGAGCCGGGGCCGGACGACGGGCCGACCCGGGCGGCGCTGGAGGTGCTCGGCGCGCTCACCCCGCAGCTGCGCGCCGAGCTGGTGGACGTGACCGTCGAGGGGCTGGCCCGGATCACGCTGCGGCTGCGCGGTGGCCGGGTGGTGGTCTGGGGGGACGCGACCCGGGGCGCCGACAAGGCCCGGGTGGCCAGCGCGCTGCTCGACCGCAAGGCCGACACCATCGACGTCAGCGCGCCGGACGTGGTTACGCTGCGGTGACCGGCCGCTCAACCGCGACGTGACCCGCCCCGCTCCGGGGGCGACACGCCGAGCGGGTCCTTGGCTCATCGCGTGAGGGCGCTTACGTTGCCCCGAAGGGGATCAGTGGTTGACATAACTGTAAGCCTCTAGTAGAGGGTGAGGGTTTGACCCTGATCCGCGCTGGAGACAGCTCTCGTCGACCGCTGGTCTGGCCAGGCCCCACCCGGTCGGCCCATGCCAATCTCGAAGGGAAAGGACCGGAGATGACACCTCCGCACAACTACCTGGCGGTCATCAAGGTCGTCGGCATCGGTGGCGGCGGCGTCAACGCCGTCAACCGGATGATCGAGGTTGGGCTCAAGGGCGTCGAGTTCATCGCGATCAACACCGACGCGCAGGCGTTGCTCATGAGCGACGCCGACGTGAAGCTCGACGTCGGCCGTGAGCTGACCCGTGGCCTCGGTGCCGGCGCCAACCCCGACGTCGGCAAGAACGCCGCCGAGGACCACCGCGACGAGATCGAGGAGGTGCTCAAGGGCGCCGACATGGTCTTCGTGACCTGCGGCGAGGGCGGCGGCACCGGCACCGGCGGGGCGCCCGTCGTGGCGAACATCGCCCGCAAGCTCGGCGCGCTGACCATCGGCGTGGTCACCCGGCCGTTCTCGTTCGAGGGCAAGCGCCGCCAGGTGCAGGCGGAGTCCGGAATAGACGAGCTGCGCAACCAGTGCGACACGCTGATCGTCATCCCCAACGACCGGCTGTTGGCGCTCGGCGACCGCAACATCAGCATGATGGACGCGTTCCGCACCGCCGACCAGGTGCTGCTCTCCGGCGTCCAGGGCATCACCGACCTGATCACCACGCCGGGTCTGATCAACCTGGACTTCGCCGACGTCAAGAGCGTGATGAGCGGCGCCGGCAGCGCGCTCATGGGCATCGGCAGCGCGCGCGGCGAGAACCGTGCCGTCGAGGCGGCCGAGGCGGCGATCTCCAGCCCGCTGCTGGAGCAGAGCATGGACGGCGCGCGCGGCGTGCTGCTCTCCATCGCCGGCGGGTCGGACCTGGGCCTGTTCGAGATCAACGACGCCGCCCAGCTCGTCACCGACGCGGCCCACCCCGACGCCAACATCATCTTCGGCGCCGTCATCGACGACGCCCTCGGCGACGAGGTGCGGGTCACCGTCATCGCGGCGGGCTTCGACGGGGGTGCGCCCGCGTACAAGGCGGCCGAGTCGTCCCGCAAGAGCAACCAGAACCAGCCGACGCAGCCGAGCACCCCGGTCGCGCCACCGGCCACCATGCCGGCCCCGCAGCAGTCGCCCCGCCGGGTGCTCTTCGACGACGTCGACGTGCCCGACTTCCTCAAGAACGGTTCCTGAGTACACCGATGACCGACAGCCCAGACACCGTGCGCCCCGACCGGCGCGCCGAGATCGCAGCCGGTGTGGACCACGTACGGTCCCGGATCGCGGGCGCCTGTGCCGCCGCGGGGCGCGACGACTCCGAGGTCACCATGATCGCGGTGACCAAGACCTACCCGGCCGGCGACGTGGTGGCGCTGGCCGGGCTCGGCGTCCTCGACGTGGGGGAGAACCGCGACCAGGAGGCGTCCGCCAAGGCGGCCGAGGTGGCGGCGGCCGGGGTCACGCCCCGGTGGCACTTCATCGGGCAGTTGCAGCGCAACAAGGCCCGGTCGGTGGTCCGCTACGCGGACGTCGTGCACTCGGTCGACAGTGTCCGGTTGGCGCGGGCGCTGGACACGGCGTCGGTCGCGGTCCGGGACCGGCCGCTGGAGGTGCTGCTCCAGGTGAGCATCGACGGTGACGTGGCCCGGGGTGGAGCGCTGCCGGATTCGGCCGACCAGGACGCCGGGCTCGACGCGGTGGCCGAGGCCGTGGCCGGCGCGGAGGCGCTGCGGTTGGCCGGCCTGATGGCGGTGGCGCCGCTGGGTTGGGAGCCGGAGCGGGCGTTCGCGCGGTTGGCCGAGGTGGCCGCCAAGTTCAGGGCGGTCCATCCGGGAGCCGTCGCACTTTCCGCCGGGATGAGCGGCGACCTGGAAATCGCGATCCGGTACGGCGCGACACATGTCCGCGTCGGTAGCGCGTTGCTCGGAATGCGTCCCACGCTGCGGTAGCCTGACTGCGGGAAGCAAATTACATCTGTGTTGTTTGAGGGAGCGGCGTCCCGCGGTCGGGGGTCGTGGCGTGCGACGCGAATCGCGCGCCAGGGGATTGCCGGTCCGCTCCGGTGGGCAGAGTAGTGGTCCACTCGCGAGAAGCGACACGGGTACGGGGGCGCGTGCCGCACGGCGGACGGGAAGGGCGCGGGATGGGTGCACTGCGCAAGGCGGGGGTCTGGCTCGGTCTGGTCGAAGAGGACGACGAGCGGGCCTACGACGACGGTGGCTACGACAAGGGTGGCTACCGCGATTCGCGTTACCGGCAGAGCCGGTACTCGGAGGAGTTCGGCGACGACGAGGAGGACGACTCCGAGGAGCCGCCGGCGCCCCGGTCCCGCCTCGGCGACCGTGGCCGGCTCTCCGAGCGTGCCGCCGCCCGGGCGGCCGACGTCGAGCGGGGCGACACCGACCGGCCGGAGCGGGCCGAGCGGTCCAGCGTCCGCTCCATCACCCGTCCGTCGGCCGCGGAGACCTCGGGCGCGCTGACCTACCACACCCGCGACAACCTGGCCCTGGCGCCGCAGGCGCAGCCCCGGGAGCGCACGGTGCTCGCCGAGGAGGAGCAGCGCTACCAGATCACCACGCTGCACCCCACCACGTACCGGGAGGCGCGCACCATCGGCGAGCACTTCCGCGACGGCGTTCCGGTGATCATCAACCTCACCGAGATGGACGAGGCCGATGCGCGTCGACTTGTCGACTTCGCCGCCGGCCTCGCGTTCGGGCTGCGGGGTACGATCGAGCGCGTGACCAATCGGGTGTTCCTGCTCTCACCGGCCAATGTCCAGGTCACCGCGGAGGACAAGGCCAAGATCGCCGAGGGCGGCTTCTTCAGCCTGAGCTAGCCCCGCCCGACCCGAGGGACGTCGCCTGCCGTGTTGTCGATCGTGCTGCAAGTGCTGTATCTGGTGCTCTACTTCTTCCTGCTCGTCCTGCTGGCCCGGTTCGTCCTGAGCGCCGTCCTGCAGTACGGCCGCCGCTGGCAGCCGGGACGTGGGGCATCGGTGGGCTTGGAAATCGTGTGGAGCGTCACTGATCCCCCTCTCAACGCGTTGAGGCGTGTGATCCCTCCGTTGCGAATTGGTACCGTGAGCATCGACCTGGCCTCACTTGTGCTCCTGGTTATCCTGTTCGTGCTGATGGAGTTCGTGTTGAGGCGGTCGATCATCGGCACCGTCTGATGAGCGACGCGCTTTCGCGGCCGCAACTGACCCGAGGAGTTTCGATGCCGCTGACCCCGGCCGACGTCCACAACGTCGCCTTCAAAAAGCCGCCGATCGGCAAGCGGGGCTACGACGAGGAGGAGGTCGACGCTTTCCTCGACGAGGTCGAGCGTGAGCTTGCCCGGCTCATCGAGGAGAACAACGAGCTGCGCGCCCAGGTGGAGCGTGGCGGCCGTGGTGGCGCCCCCGCCGGCCCCGGCGGCGACGCCCGTCTCGCGGCGGAGCTCAACGACGTCAAGGCCCAGCTCGACCGGGTGCAGCGCGACAAGGCGGCGGCCGAGCAGGCCGCCCGCGCGATGCAGGCCGAGCTGGAGCAGACCCGCTCCGCCGGCGGCCCGGCCGTCGGTGGCGCCGACGGCGAGCAGCAGGCGCTGCGGGTGCTGATGATGGCCCAGCGGACCGCCGACGACCACGTCTCCGACGCCCGTCGCGAGGCCGACCAGCTGCTCTCCGAGGCCCGTTCCAAGGCCGAGGAGGTCACCCGCGAGGCCCGCGCCAAGGCCGACGCCCTGGAGCGCGACGCCCGCCAGCGGCACCAGGAGGCCATGGGCGGCCTGGACGCCAAGCGCACCGCCCTGCAGAAGCACATCGAGGAGCTCAAGCAGTTCGAGCGCGAGTACCGCACCCGCCTCAAGGCCTACCTGGAGAGCCAGCTGCGCGACCTCGACGGTCGCGGCCAGGGCCTGGAGGTCGAGATGACCCGCGAGGGCACCCGGGCCGCCGGCAGCGGCAACGGGCTGGCCGCAGCAGGTCTCGCCGGTTCCTACGGCGGCGGTCGCTCCGGCGCTCTCGAAGCCGGCCGCTGAACCATTGGTCGGCGACCGTCGCCACCATGACGGTCGCCGACCTCGCCTCATCAGCACGACGCGGCGGGGGTGAGCCGTGATAGTCGCCAGTCTCCTGCTCATCCTCGTCGCGGTGGTGCTGCTGGTGCTCGGCCTGGCCGGTGGCTCCAGCGTTTTCCTGACCCTCTCCATCGCGGCCAGCCTGCTGGCCGCCGTCGCGTTGGTCGCGGGCGCCCGCCAGGCGGCCGTGCACCGGGCGACGGCGGATCCGGGCCGGCCGGGGTGGCGGCCCCGTCGGGCGACGCGCTCGACTGGGCCCGCCTTCGCCGCCGCGCCGCCGGCGGAGCCGGAGATCCCCGTCCAGCACGTTCCTTCCACGGTCGACGCCGACGGCACCGGGTGGCGGCAACCGCCCGAGCCGCCGGCGACCGAGGACCACGTCCGAGCCGCCCCGTCGTGGGCCCGACCGGTCGCGCCGGATGACGACGTCCGCGCCCATCCGGTCGCGCCGGACGACGACGTCCGCGCCCATCCGGCCGCACCGCACGACGACGTCCACGCCCATCCGGCCGCGCCGGACGACGAGCCGCCCGCGCAGGACGTCACGCCGATCGAGGCCGCCCGGGTGGCCCGCCTCGACGCCGAGGTCCGGGTGGTCGACGGGCGACCCCGCTACCACCTCGCCGACTGCGCGTACCTCGCGGGACGGCGGCACGAGCCGCTTCCGGTCGCCGAGGCCGTCGACCTCGGCTTCACTCCGTGCGCCCGCTGCGCGCCCGACACCGCCCTGCTCGCCGACGCCGGTCGGCTCTGAGCGGCCGGCCGCCTCCCGTGGATGCCACGCTGACCGTCGCGGTCCGGGTGAAGCCCGGCTCCGCCCGGGCCCGGGTCGGGGGTCGCTTCGACGGGCCGCACGGGCCCGCGCTCGTGATCGCGGTGAACGCGCCGGCCGTGGACGGGCGGGCCACCGAGGCCGCCCGGCGGGCGCTGGCCGGCGCGCTCGGCGTACGGCCGGCCGTGGTGTCGTTGCGGGTCGGCGCGGCCAGCCGCGACAAGCTCTTCCTGGTGGAGGGCCCCGCCACCGAACTGGCGGAGACACTGCGCCGGCTGCGCGACGGAGCCGCCGGGTGACCGAGGCCGGGACCGGGCGGCGGTGACGTCCGGGCTGGATGTCGCGCTTCTGCTCGGTGCGGCTGTCCTGCTCGTGGCGGTGGGCGCGGTCCGGCTCTCCACCCGGCTCGGGGTGCCGAGCCTGCTGTTCTACCTGGCCCTCGGGGTGGCGATCGGGAAGGCGGGGCTGGGCATCCGCTTCGACGACGCGGAACTGACCCGGACCCTGGGCTTCTGCGCGCTCATCGTGATCATCGCCGAGGGCGGGCTGACCGCCCGGTGGAGCGCCCTGCGCCCGGTGCTCGGGCTGGCCGCCCTGCTCTCCACGGTCGGCGTGGTGGTCAGCATCCTGGTCGTCGGCCTCGTCGTACACCTGCTGCTGGGACTGGACTGGCGGTTGGCGCTGCTCTACGGCGCGGTGCTCTCCTCCACCGACGCGGCGGCGATCTTCGCCACGCTGCGCCGGCTGCGGCTGCCGCCCCGCCTGGTGGCCACCCTCGAGGCGGAGTCGGGGATGAACGACGCGCCGGTCGTGCTGCTGGTGGTGCTGCTGTCCCGGGAGGGGATCACCCACCCGTGGTGGTACGAGATCTCCCTGGTGAGCTACGAGCTGGGCGTCGGTGCGGGGGTCGGCTTCGCGGCCGGTCTCGGCGGTCGGTGGGCGCTGCGCCGGGCGGCGCTGCCGTCGGCGGGGCTCTACCCGATCGCTGCGGTCGGGCTGACGGTGTTCGCCTACGCCGCCGCCGCGGTGCTGCACGCCTCGGGCTTCCTCGCCGTCTACGTGGCGGGCGTCGTCCTCGGCAACGCGCGACTGCCGCACCGGCAGGCGATCCTGGGCTTCGCCGACGGCCTGGCGTGGCTGGCCCAGATCGGGCTCTTCGTGCTGCTCGGGCTGCTCGTCTCGCCGGGCCGGCTGGGCTCGGCCGTGCTGCCGGCCGTGGTCGCCGGGCTGGCGCTGGTGCTGCTGGCCCGGCCGCTGTCGGTGGCCGCGTCCGCGCTGCCGTTCCGGTTCGACCTGCGCGAGCAGGCGTTCCTGTCCTGGGCGGGGCTGCGCGGGGCGGTGCCGATCGTGCTCGCCACCATTCCGCTGTCGGAACGGGTGCCCGGCGCCGACCGGCTCTTCGACGCGGTCTTCGTACTGGTGGTGATCTTCACGCTGGTGCAGACCGGGACGCTGGGCCCGGTGGCCCGCCGGCTGCGGGTGACCGCACCCGCGGAGCCGGCGGAGATCCGGGTGGAGACGGCGCCGCTGGAGCGGGTGGGCGCGGACCTGCTCCAGCTGGAGGTGCCGCCCGGTTCCCGGCTGGCCGGGGTGCACGTCGACGAGTTGCGGCTGCCGCTGGGCGCCTCGGTGACCCTGGTGCTGCGCGACGGGGCGGGCGTCGTGCCCGGTCCGGACTTCCGGCTCAAGACCGGCGACAGCATGTTGATCGTGGCCACCGCCGGCGTGCGCGACGAGACGGAGCGACGGCTGCGGGCGGTCAGCCGGCGGGGCCGGCTGGCCCGCTGGTTTGGCGAGTACGGCCAGGACCCCGACAGGTGATCTGCTAGCGTTCCTTTTGCCCCGATTGAATGGGATTAGGGGCCGAACGTCGGTGCGTCGGAGCGGCACGTTGTCGTGCGCCTGTACGTTCCGTATTCTTGCGAATCTCCGGAGTGCGCGGCCTGGTCGCCGCGCGCCCCTTTTGTACCTGGGGGCGCCGATGCCGGCGGCCCCGTCCAGGTGCCGCGGACCGCCGCGGTTCCGCGGCCGAGGGAGCGACGATGGCGAAGCCAGCCGACACCAGGACCGCCGGCCGGAAGCCGGTGGCGAAGGCCACCCGCAGCGCTGCGGAGACCGAGAAGATCCGGGCGGCCCTGGCGGCGCGGCGTGACGAGTTGCGCGCCGAGTACGATCGGACGCTGAGCGAGATCACCGAGCTGCAGCGCGACCGGCTGACCGACTCGGCCGGGGACGACCAGGCCGACACCGGGACCAAGACGTTCGAGCGGGAGCAGGAGATCTCCCTCGCCAACAGCATCCTGGAACGGATCACGCAGGTCGAGCGCGCGCTGGAGCGGCTCGACGAGGGTGGCTACGGGTGGTGCGAGCGGTGCGGCAACCCGATCCCGGTGGAGCGGCTCGCCGCCTTCCCGTCAGCCACCCTCTGCGTGACGTGCAAGCAGCTGGAGGAGCGGCGCTGAGGCCCGCTCCCCGGCCGCCATGGGAGGCGGCGCGGACGCGTCGCCGCGAGCGTCGATGGGGAGCAGATGTCCGAAGCACCGCCCGCCGGGCCCGGCAGCGCTGAGCCGGTCGCCGGCAGCGCCGAGCCGAGGGCCGGCACGCCCCACCGACGGGCCGCCGCTATCCTGTTCGGCCTCGCGCTGACCGTGCTCGCCGCCGACGCCGCCACCAAGCACCTCGCCCTGGCGGCCCTGGAGGACCGGGAACCGGTCAGGCTGCTCGGCGGCGCGGTCTACCTCAGCCTCACCCGCAACAGCGGCGCGGCGTGGAGCATCGGCGCCGATCACACCTGGGTCTTCCCGCTGATCACCCTCGGGGTGGTCGGGTGGATCGTCTGGATGGCGCTGAAGCTGCGCTCGCTGCCCTGGGCGATCTCGCTGGGCCTGGTGCTGGGCGGGGCGCTCGGCAACTTCGCCGACCGGGTCTTCCGCGCCCCGGGCTGGTTCGTGGGCCACGTGGTGGACATGGTCAGCGTCTTCGCCCCGTACGGCCGGGTGTTCCCGGTGTTCAACCTGGCCGACAGCGCCCTCGTCTGCGGCGTGCTGCTCGCGCTGGTGCTGGAGTTGACCGGCCGGCAGCGCGACGGCAGCCGGATCGGCTGCGAGGAGTCGACCGACGAGGCGGCGCAGGCCGACGCCGGGCAGCGGGAGCGGGCATGACGGCCACCTTCGCCGCCGGCGGCGACCACCGTTCCCTGCCTGTTCCCGACGGCCTCGACGGCACGCGGCTCGACCAGGCCGTCTCGCGGCTGTTCGGGCTGTCCCGCACCGCCGCCGCGGCCCTGGTCGACGCCGGCGACGCGCTGGTCGACGGGATCGCCCGGCCCAACTCCCACCGGGTCAAGGCCGGCGCCTGGCTGGAGGTGACCCTGCCCGCGCCGGTCGCCCCGCCCACGGTGGTGCCGCAGGCGGTGCCGGGCCTGCGGGTGGTGTACGCGGACGACGACATCGTGGTGGTGGACAAGCCGGTCGGCGTGGCGGCGCACCCAAGCCCCGGGTGGACCGGCCCGACGGTGATCGGCGCGCTGGCCGCCATCGGGCACCGCATCTCGACCAGCGGCGCAGCCGAGCGGCAGGGCGTGGTGCACCGGCTCGACGTGGGCACCACGGGCGTCATGGTGGTGGCCAAGAGCGAGCAGGCGTACACCGCGTTGAAGCGGGCGTTCAAGTACCGCGAGGTGGAGAAGCGCTACCACGCGGTCGTGCAGGGGCACCTCGACCCGCTGCGCGGCACCGTCGACGCCCCGATCGACCGGCACCCCACCCACGACTACCGCTGGGCGGTAGTCTCCGGCGGCAAGCCGAGCATCACCCACTACGACACCGTCGAGGCGTTCCCGGCGGCGAGCCTGGTCGACGTCCGGCTGGAGACCGGGCGCACCCACCAGATCCGGGTGCACTTCTCCACGCTGCGGCACCCGTGCGTGGGCGACCTGACCTACGGCGCGGACCCGACCCTCTCCGCCCGGCTCGGCCTGAGCAGGCAGTGGCTGCACGCCCGGTCGCTGAGCTTCCTGCACCCCCGCACGGGCGACGAGGTGCGCTTCGTCAGCGACTACCCTGACGACCTGGGCCGCGCGCTCGAGATCCTGCGCGACTGAGTGCCGTCCCACCCGTGACACCCCGACGAGCAGGCCCGCCGGCTGTCCGGCAGCCCGTTGTCTCCGCCCGTGGGCGAAACGTCGGAACCCGCA
The DNA here is from genome assembly GCF_043197615.1 of Micromonospora sp. NPDC049048. Classification (NCBI taxonomy): domain Bacteria; kingdom Bacillati; phylum Actinomycetota; class Actinomycetes; order Micromonosporales; family Micromonosporaceae; genus Micromonospora; species Micromonospora sp. NPDC049048. The sequence goes on from NZ_JBICTM010000003.1 coordinate 521,689, forward strand.
CGGGACGTGACCGGTCCGTCACCGGGGCCGGCCGGACCGACGCGCTGCGGCCCGCCGGCGGTGGCCCTGTCGACCTCGGCGGACGCCGGTGCCGGCGGCACCCCGGCGCCCGCCCGGGGACGGGAGGAAGAACCGGAGGTGCGTAGACGGGTGTGGTCCGAATAGGGTTTCGTTCGTAGCCTGTCAGACGGACATCGATGGTGCTGGGAGGGCGAGCCGTGGAGGGCAGCGAGACCGGCTGGGGGCGGCCGGCCGAACCAGCACCGCGGTGGCGGGCGCTGCTCGACCGGGCCCGCCACGGCGGCCGCACGGCCGAGCAGGCCGAGGCCGACCGGCACGCCGATCCGCCGCCGCTCCCGCCCGAGCCGCTGCCCCGCCGCTCGTCGGGCAACGGCTTCGCCGCGCGGGTGCCGGCCATCGGGCGGTCGCCCGAGCCGCCGTACGTGCCGGAGCCCGGCCCGCCACCGTACGGCGCGGAGTACGGCCGGCCGGTCGACGCGGGCTACCGGGCCGAGGCCACCTACCGGGTGGAGCCCGCCTACCGGCTGGAACCGCCCGAGCCCGGCTACCGGCGGGAACCCGAGTACCCGCCCGAGCCCGCCTACCGCTCCGATCCCATCGAGCCGACCTACCGTTCCGATCCGATAGAGCCGACCTACCGCTCCGATCCCATCGAGCCGACCTACCGTTCCGATCCGATAGAGCCGACCTATCGTTCCGATCCGATCGAGCCGACCTACCGCTCCGGCCCCATCGAGCCGACGTACCGCTCCGATCCCGCCGAGCCGACCTACCGGGCAGATCCCGAGTATCCGGTCGAGCCGGCGTACCGGGTTCCGGCCCAGCCCCCGCCACCCCGCGTCGAGTCCGAACCACGCCGTGGCCCGGGGCCGATCGAGTCACGCTACGCCCTGCTGGACAACGGCTACCGTCAGGAGCCGCCCCCGGTCGAGTCCCGCTACGCGGTGCTCGACAACGGCTACCGCAACCGGCCCGCCCACCAGGCACAGCCGCCGCCGGCTCCGTCGCCCCCGCCAGCCCCGCCAGCCGCGCCGGTGGCCGCCGAGCGGAGCTACCCGCCCCGGGTGGAGTGGCGGCCCCGCGACGCGGAGAGCGAGGTGGAGCGCGCCGTCGGGGTGCTCCGCCGCGAGCTGGGCACCCCCCGGGTGCTCGCGTTCGCCAACCCGAAGGGCGGCGTGCACAAGACCACCGCCACCGTGCTGGCCGCGGCGACCGTCGGCAGCGTACGCGGGCGGGGCGTACTGGCCTGGGACGACAACGAACTGCGCGGCACCCTCGGGCTACGCGCCGGCAGCGCCCGGCACGCCCGCACCATCCGGCACCTGGTCAGCGATCTCGCGCACGTCGAGATCAAGGAGGGCGCCGAGCTGCTGGAGCACCTGGACGACTACCTGCGGCACGCCTCCGACGGCTCGTACGACGTGCTGGCCGGCGAGGAGAGTCCGCGGTTCGCCCAGCGGCTGGACCAGTTCACCGTCCGGCGGGTGTTGGAGCTGCTGCGGCGCACCCACGACGTGGTCTGCGTGGACACCGGCAACAACGTGGAGAGCGCCAACTGGCGCACCGTCATGCAGGCCGCCGACCAGCTCGTGGTGACCACCGTGCCACGGGAGGACGCCGCGTTCAGCGCCGACTGGATGCTGGACCTGCTGCACGAGGTGGGGATGGGGGAGCTGGCCGACAACGCTGTCACCCTGATCTCCTGCCCGACGCCGGGCCGCTCGCCGTTGCAGGACGACCTGGAGCGGCACTTCGCGACCCGGACCCGGGGCGTCGCCGTGGTGCCGTACGACCCGGCGCTGGAGACCGGTTCCTCGATCGAATATCACCAGCTCCAGCAGGAGACCCGGCAGGCGTGGTTGAAGGCCGCCGCGATGATGCTGGAGCCGTTCGCCCGGTGAGCGGGTGTGCCGCCACCGGCCACCCACGCCGCCCACGGGCCTGAGAGGATCATCGGGTGAGCGCGGACACCCCCGAACCCGACCGGCCCCACCGCCGGCCCGACGAGCCGGGGGCGCCGGCCGCCCAGGCGGAACCCGGACCGCCGGCCCGCGTCGGCCCCGCCGACCCGTACCCCGCCCGGGAACCCGTCCCGCCGTACCCCACCCCCGGCGTGCCGCCGCACGGCACGACCGGCGCCCCGTGGCACCCGCCGACCGGCGCGCCGCCGCACGGCGGGACGGTGGAGTACCTCCCCGGCGGCGCCGACCTCGGGTACGCCGCCGGCTACCCGCTCGCGTCGCCGGTCGAGCCGGACCTGCCGCGCGGCCGGGCGGTGCGGCTCGCCCTGCTGGCGGTGCTCGTGGCGAGCGTGCTGGGGGTGCCGCTCGGGCTGCTCTGGGCCGCGCTCGCGCCGGACACGCCCGTGCTCAAGGTCGCCGACGGGGCGATCTACGCCGAGCCGCAGCCGGAGCAGCCGGTCGCGGCCGACGGCTGGTTCAGCCTGCTGGGGCTGGGCTTCGGGGTGCTCGTCGCGCTGGCGCTGTGGTTCGTGCTGCGCCGGGTACGGGGGCCGGTCGGCCTGCTCGCCGCCGTGTTCGGCGCCTTCGGCGCGGCCGTGGTCGCCTGGCAGGTCGGCCGTCGGGTGGGGCTGGCCGACTACGAGCGGCTGCTGGAGAGCGCGCCCGTCGGGAGGGCCTTCGACAAGCCGGCCGACCTGCGGGCCGGCGGCATCGACTGGGTGCTCGGCGTGCTGCCGGTGCCGCACGGCAACCTGCTGCTGCCCGCGTTCGGCGCCGCCGTGGCGTACACCCTGCTGGCCGGCTGGTCCCGCTGGCCGTCGCTGCGCCCGGAGCGGGAGCCCGACGGCGGGGGCTTCGGCGCCCCTGAATACGGTGCCGAAGGTGCCGATCGAGCGCCCGGGCTCAGTTGGGGGTCGGCGGGGACGCCAGCTCCGCCAGCGGCACCGGAACCGCCCGCACCTGGCGCAGCAGCGCCGCCTCGCGGTTGAGCAGGCGCAGCTCGGCGCGGAGCCGCGCGGCGGTGTCGTCGATGGCGAGCAGCCGCTGCCGGTCGGCCACGGTCAGCACGGCCGTCGCGGCCACCAGGTGCGACAGCACCGTCGGGTCCTCCGGCAGCTGCTCGGAGAGCTCCTCGGGGTCGGCGCGGATCAGGCCCAGGTACTGCCGGAAGACCGAGATCACCCGGGCGGCGAGCAGGTCGGCGACCTCGTCGGGCCCGCCCGGCTCGGGCAGCCACTCCACGTCGGCCGTGAGGTAGGGCTCGGCGTCGCGGTCGACGTCGGCGATGCGGAACCGGCGCTTGCCCACCGTGACGATGTCGAAGCCGCCGTCGGGGCGCTCGGTGACCTGCCGCAGCTCGGCGGTGCAGCCCACCTCGTGCAGGGTGACGTCGCCGCCGGGCAGCGGCTGCCCGTCCGGCCCGGTCGGGGCGACCTCCCAGCCGGCCCGGATGGCCACCACCCCGAACTCGCGCGGGGCGTCCTCCGGCAGCGCGACCAGGTGCCGGACGAGGGCGCGGTAGCGCTCCTCGAATATGTGCAGCGGCAGCACCAGGCCGGGAAAGAGGACCATTCCGAGCGGAAACACCGGCAGCCGCGCAGTCACGCGTCCGAGCGTAGCCCGATCCCGCCGCGGCGGCGTGTCCCGGCTCACCGTCCCGGCGTACGGGCGGCGCCGGTCGCCGTCCGGCCGGGCCGCCTAGACTCGCAAGGGTGTTGAACCGGATCGACCTGCGCGGCGGCGTGCGCGACCCGCGCCGTCTGCTGCCCCGTGCCCAACTCGACGTCTCCGTGGCCGTCGAGCGGATCCGCCCCCTCGTGGAGGCGGTCCGGGAGCATGGTTACCCGGCGATCCGGGAGGCCAGCGAGCGCTTCGACGGGATCTCGCCCGAGGTGCTGCGGGTGCCCGCCGAGGCGATCGCCGAGGCGGAGGGCACCCTCGCTCCCGAGGTGCGCGCGGCGCTGCTGGAGTCGATCGCGCGGGCCCGGAAGGTGCACGCCGACCAGCGCCGCACCGACCACACCACCCAGGTGGTGCCGGGCGGCACGGTGACCGAGCGCTGGGTGCCGGTCGACCGGGTCGGCCTCTACGTCCCCGGCGGCCTGGCGATGTACCCGTCGACCGTGGTGATGAACGTGGTGCCGGCCCAGGCGGCCGGGGTGCGCTCGCTGGTCGTGGCGAGCCCGCCGCAGAAGGACAACGGCGGGCTGCCCGACGCCCGGGTGCTGGCCGCCTGCGCCCTGCTCGGCGTCGACGAGGTCTACGCCGTCGGTGGCGCCCAGGCCGTGGCGATGCTGGCGTACGGCGCGGCCGTCGACGCCGAGGGCAGCGCGTACTGCGACCCGGTCGACATGATCACCGGCCCGGGCAACATCTGGGTCACCGCCGCCAAGCGGCTGCTGCGGGGCGTCGTCGGCATCGACGCCGAGGCCGGCCCGACCGAGATCGCCATCCTGGCCGACGACACCGCCGACCCGGCGCACGTCGCCGCCGACCTGGTCAGCCAGGCCGAGCACGACCCCCTCGCGGCCAGCGTGCTGGTGACCCCCTCGGTCGAGCTGGTCGAGGCGGTCGAGCGGGAACTGGCCCGGCAGGTGCCGGCCACCAAGCACGCCGAGCGGGTCACCACCGCGCTGACCGGCGAGCAGAGCGGCGTCGTCCTGGTCGACGACCTCGACGCCGGGCTGCGGGTGGTCGACGCGTACGCGGCCGAGCACCTGGAGATCCAGACCCGGGACGCCCGCGAGTGGGCGCTACGGGTGCGCAACGCCGGGGCGATCTTCGTCGGCGCCTGGTCGCCGGTGTCGCTCGGCGACTACTGCGCCGGCTCCAACCACGTGCTGCCCACCGGCGGCTGCGCCCGGCACTCCTCGGGGCTGTCGGTGCAGTCCTTCCTGCGCGGCATCCACCTGGTCGAATACACGCAGGAGGCGCTGCGTGAGGTGGCCCCGCACGTGGTCACCCTGGCCGGCGTCGAGGACCTGCCGGCGCACGGGCAGGCGGTCAGCGTGCGTTTCCCGGGGGCCGCGTCGTGAGCGGGCCCGGACCCCGTCGGCCCCGGGCCGTCGCGCGCCGGAGCGGGGTGGCCGCGTGACCACCCTCGACGACCTGCCGATCCGCGACGACCTGCGCGGGCTGTCGCCGTACGGGGCGCCGCAGCTCGACGTGCCCGTGCGGCTGAACACCAACGAGAACTCCTACCCGGTGCCCGAGGCGGTGGTGGACGCGCTCGGCAAGGCCCTGGCGGCGGAGCTGCGCGACCTCAACCGCTACCCGGACCGCGACGCGCTGGCGCTGCGCGCCGACCTGGCCGGCTACCTCGGCCACGGGCTCACCGTCGACCACGTGTGGGCGGCCAACGGCTCCAACGAGATCCAGCAGCAGCTGCTCCAGGCGTTCGGTGGCCCGGGGCGCAGCGCGCTCGGCTTCGTCCCGGCGTACTCGATGCACCCGCTGCTGGCGCTCGGCACCGGCACCCGGTGGGTACCGGCCCGCCGGGGCGTCGACTACGGGCTGACGGCGGACGAGGCGGTCACCCAGGTCCGCGAGCACGCCCCGGACGTGGTCTTCCTCTGCTCGCCGAACAACCCGACGGGCACCGCCCTCGACCCGGCGGTGGTCGCCGCGGTGCTGGACGCCGCGCCCGGCATGGTGGTCGTCGACGAGGCGTACGCCGAGTTCGCCCGCCCCGGCACGGTCAGCGCCCTGGCGGTGCTGCCCGGGCACCCGCGGCTGGTGGTGACCCGGACGATGAGCAAGGCGTTCGGCTTCGCCGGCGGCCGGCTGGGCTACCTGGCGGCCGACCCGGCGGTGGTGGCGGCGGTGCAGCTGGTCCGGCTGCCGTACCACCTCTCGGCCCTCACCCAGGCCGCGGCCCGGGCGGCGCTGGCGCACCGCGACGCCCTGCTCGGCACGGTGGCCGCGATCTGCGGGCAGCGCGACCGGATCGTGGCGCGGCTGCGCGAGCGGGGCGTGCGGGTGGCCGACAGCGACGCCAACTTCGTGCTGTTCGAGGTGGGGGGCGACCAGTCCGCCGCCTGGCGCGCCCTGCTGGAGCACGGCGTGCTGGTCCGCGACGTGGGCCTGCCGGGCTGGCTGCGCGTCACCGCCGGCACCCCGGCCGAGACCGACGCCTTCCTCACCGCCATGGAGAAGATCTAGTGGGAGCGCGAGGAGTGAGCTTGCGAGCCCCGCAGCCGCGACCGAAAGGCAAGCAGTTGGGAGCGCGAGGAGTGAGCTTGCGAGCCCCGCAGCCGCGACCGAAAGGCAAGCAATGAGCAGGGCCGCCCGCGTGGAGCGGATCACCAAGGAGACGAGGGTCCTCGTCGAGATCGACCTCGACGGCACCGGCCGGGCCGAGATCGGCACCGGCGTCGGCTTCTACGACCACATGCTGCACCAGATCGCCCGGCACGGCGGCTTCGACCTGACCGTGCAGACCGTGGGTGACCTGGAGATCGACGCCCACCACACGATGGAGGACACGGCCCTCGCGCTGGGCGCCGCGTTCGACCAGGCGCTGGGGGACAAGGCCGGCATCCGGCGGTACGGCTCGGCCACCGTCCCGATGGACGAGGTGCTGGTCCGGGCCGCCGTCGATCTCTCCGGCCGTCCCTACGTGGTGCACGACGAGCCGGTGCTGGCGCCGTACATCGGGCCGGTCTACCCGACCAGCATGACCCGGCACATCTGGGAGTCCTTCGGCCAGGCGGCCCGGATCACCCTGCACGTGGACGTGCTGCGGGCGGCCCGCCCCGGCGGGCACCCGGACGCCCACCACGTGGTGGAGGCCCAGTTCAAGGCGGTCTCCCGCGCGCTGCGCGAGGCCACGGCGATCGACCCGCGCGCGGCGGGCGCGATCCCCAGCACGAAGGGGGCGCTCTGAATGGGCGGGGCGCTGCCGTCGTTGGTGTTGATCCTGGCCGGCGTGCTGGTCGGCGGGGCGTGGTCGTTGCACCGGCAGGGTGCGCCGCGCGGCGCGGTGATCGTCACCGCGCTGCTCGCCGTCCTGGCCACGGTCGCCGGTGCGCTCTGGTTGCTGCCGGGGGAGGGCGCGTGAGCGGGCGGACCAGGCCGCCGCGTCGCGGCGCCGCCGACCGGAGGGTGGTGACGGCATGAGCCGCGTGGTGGTGCTCGACTACGGGTCGGGCAACCTGCGTTCGGCTGAGCGGGCCCTGGCCCGGGCCGGCGCGGACGTGACGGTGACCGACGACCTGACCGCCGCCGCCGAGGCGGACGGGCTGGTGGTGCCGGGCGTGGGCGCGTTCGCCGCCTGCATGGCGGGGATCGAGGCCCTCGGGGCCGGCCCGGTGATCGCCGAGCGCGTCGCCGCCGGCCGTCCCGTGCTGGGCATCTGCGTGGGCATGCAGGTGCTCTTCGAGCACGGCGACGAGCACGGCGTGGTGACCAAGGGCCTCGGGCTGCTCCCGGGCGGGGTGACCAGCCTGGCCGCCCCCCGGCTGCCGCACATGGGCTGGAACACGGTCACCGCGCCGGCGGGTTCGGTGCTCTTCGCCGGCCTGCCGGCCGGCAGCCGGTTCTACTTCGTGCACTCGTACGGGGTCCGGGAGCCGGGCGCCCTGGCGGAGGCCGGCGCCCTGGTCACCACCGCCCACCACGGAACGGACTTCGTGGCGGCCGTCGAGCGGGGTCCGCTGTGCGCCGCGCAGTTCCACCCGGAGAAGTCCGCCGACACCGGTGCCGCGCTGCTGCGCAACTGGCTCGCCACGCTCTCCACCGGTGACTGAGCGCCGGCCCGGTGCGGCGGGGCCGATCCCGTCGGCAGCCAGCCCGCGAAGGGGTACGTCGTGAGCAAGGAGCGGGCCCGGCGTCGGGCCGCCCGGGAGGCCGAGGCTGCCCGGGCCCGGGTCGTCCGCGAGCGGCGGGCGGCCCGACGGTCGCGCCGCCGGGCGCTGGTCCGCCGGTTGACGCCGTCGCTGCGCCGGGGGCGGACGGGCCGGCTGCCCCGGCACAGCCGCGGCGAACGCGCCGCCATCGTGCTGCTGACCCTGGCGGCGATGACGCTGATCTGGACGTTCGTCGACGATCTGGCGCTGCGGATCGCGCTGGTCGTGCTGTTGCTGCTCGTACTGCCGGCGATCGTGGTGATCGCCCTGGACCGTCGCACCTGACTTCGAGGAGAAATACCGTGAGCCTCACCCTGTTGCCCGCCGTGGACGTCGCCGACGGCCAGGCCGTCCGACTCGTGCAGGGCGCCGCCGGCAGCGAGACGACGTACGGCGACCCGTTGGAGGCGGCGCTGGCGTGGCAGCGCGACGGTGCCGAGTGGATCCACCTGGTCGACCTCGACGCCGCGTTCGGCCGTGGCTCCAACGCGCACCTGCTGGCCGAGGTGGTGCGGCAGCTCGACGTGAAGGTGGAGCTGTCCGGCGGCATCCGCGACGACGAGTCGCTGCGGGCCGCGCTGGGCACCGGGGCGGCCCGGGTGAACATCGGCACCGCCGCACTGGAGGATCCCGTCTGGTGCGACCGGGTGTGCGGCGAGTTCGGCGACCGGGTGGCGATCGGGCTGGACGTGCGGGGCCGTACCCTCTCCGCCCGGGGCTGGACGCGCGACGGCGGCGACCTGTTCGAGGTGCTGGAGCGGCTGGACAAGGCGGGTGCGGCGCGCTACGTCGTCACGGACATCACCAAGGACGGCACCATGCGCGGGCCGAACCTGGACCTGCTGCGCGAGGTCTGCGCCCGTACCGATGCCCCGGTCATCGCCTCGGGCGGCGTCTCCACCCTGGACGACCTGCGGGCGCTGGCCACCCTGGAGCCGTTGGGTGTGGAGGGCGTGATCGCCGGCAAGGCGCTGTACGCGGGCGCCTTCACGGTGGCGCAGGCGCTGGAAACCCTGGCCGCGGCGTGACCGTCACCCGGCTCGGGTCGGGCGGCCCGTGGGAGTCGGTGTACGGCTACTGCCGGGTGGTCCGGGCCGGCGACCTGGCCTGGACGGCCGGCTGCACCTCCACGGTGGACGGCGTGGTCACCCACGTGGGCGACGCGGCGGCGCAGACCGCGCAGGCCCTGCGGATCGGGCTGGCCGCGCTGGCCGAGGTGGGCGCGGAGCCCGGGGACGTGGTGCGGACCCGGATGTACGTCACCGACCGCACGTACGCCGACGAGGTGGGGCGGGCGCACAACGCGGTCTTCGGCGCGGTCCGCCCGGTGGCCACGCTGGTGGTGGTGGCCGGTCTGCTCGACCCGGACCACCTGGTCGAGGTGGAGTTGGAGGCGTACCTCGGCGATCGCTGAGCCCTGGCGGGACGGCCCGGATCGGCGGTCTCGCGCGACCCGCCGTCCGGTTCTCGACCGCCGTCGCGGGCCGGTGCCAGACTGAGCCGGTGAGCGGGGCGGCCGTCGGTCGGGACTTGGTGGTCGACCATGCCTGGCGGAGCCTGGCCGAGGGACGGCCGGTCCTCGTGGAGGGTCCCGCCGGGATCGGCAAGACGGCCGTGCACCGGTCGTTGCTGGCCACGGCCGGCCGGGCCGGCTGGCTGGTGCTGGCCTGCGCGCCGACCGAGTCGGAGTCGGCACTGCCGTTCGCGGCGCTGGCGGACCTGCTGGCCCCGCTCGCCGGCCGGGTGCCCGAGTTGCCCGCCCCGCAGCGCGCGGCGTTGGCCGGGGTGCTGCTCGCCGGCGAGGTGACGCAGCCGGTCGACGAGCGCACGGTCGGCGTCGCCACCGCGTCGCTGCTGGCCACCGCCGCCACCAGCACGACCGCCACGGCCGCCACCGGTACGGCCGCCACCACCGCCACCGGTACGGCCGCCACGACCGGCGTCGCAGGCGCTGCCACCGCCGCAGGCCTCGCTGCTGCCACCGGTGTCGCGGGCGACGGTGCGGGCCCGTCCGTGCCCCGGTTGCTGGTGGCCGTGGACGACGCCCCGTGGCTCGACCCGCCGAGTGAGCGCGCGTTGCGCTTCGCGGTGCGCCGGCTGACGCCGGGCGTCGCCGTCCTGGTCACCGCCCGCGCGGAACGGGCGGGCGTGGACCCCGCCCCGCTGGGCATCGACCACGGCGCCACCGGCGGGCGGCTCGACCGGATCGCCCTCGGCCCGCTCGGCGTCGGCGCGCTGCACCACGTGCTGCGTACCGAGACCGGCACGGCGCTGCCCCGCCCCCTGCTGGTGCGCATCGCCGAGGAGGCCGGGGGCAACCCGCTGCTCGCCATCGAACTCGCCCGCGCGGTGCTGCGGATGCCGCAGCTGCCGGCCCCGGGCGCCGACCTGCCGGCCGCGCCGTCGCTGCGGCGGCTGGTCGCCGACCGGGTGGCCGCCCTGCCGCCCGACACCCGGCACGCGATCCGGCTCGCCGCCCTCTCCGGCGTACCCGCGCTGGCCGCGCTGGTCCGGGCCGGGGTGTCGCCGACGGCCTTCGACGCGGCGGAGGAGGCCGGCCTGGTGGCCGTCGCCGGGGAGGCCGTCGCGTTCACCCACCCGGTCTACGCCGCGGCGGTGCGCGACGACGTGCCACCGGGTGTGCGTCGCCGCTTGCACCGGTTGCTCGCCGACACCGCGTACGACCCGGACGAGCGGGCGCGGCAGCTCGCCCGCTGCGTCAGCGCACCCGATCCGCGGGCGGCGGCGGAGATCGCGGCGGCCGCCGTCCGGCAACGGGCCCGGGGGGCGCCGGAGACGGCGGCCGGGCTGTACGACACCGCGGCGCGGCTCCTCCCGCCGGGCACGCCCGAGGAGTTCGCGCGGTGGCGGTTGGCCGCCGCGGAGTGCCGGTTCGACAGCGGCGACTACCCCGCCGCGAAGGTGGCCGCCGACCTCGCCGCCGAGGAGTTGACCGGGCCGGCACGGGCGGAGGCGCTGCTGCTGCGGGCCGTCGTCGCCTGGAGTTCCGACGAACCGCCGGAGGCCGCCCGGTTGGCGGCCGAACGGGCGCTGGAAGCGGCCCCGGCCTCCTCGACGCTGGCGGGACGCATCCACGCCCATCTCAGCCTGTTCCGCGATGCCCCGGAGCCGGCGTGCCGGGACGCCCAGGCGGCGGTGGCGCTGCTGGCCGCCAGCCCGCAGGACCGTCCGGTGCACGCGGCGGCGTTGCTGCTGCTGTTCTTCAACGAGGTCCGGGCCGGGTTGCCGGCCCGGACGGACCTCCTGGAACGGGCGCTCGTGCTGGAGGGGGAGGACCCGTCGTGGCTGGCGGGCATCGTGCCGGCGGCCTGGTGGAAGGCGGTCGACGAGCACGGGCGGGCCCGCGACCGGCTCAGTCGGATGCTGGCGCGGGCCGTCGCCCGCGGTGACGAGCCGTCCCAGCACGAACTCCTCTGCCACCTGGGCGAGAGCGAGCTGCTCGCCGGGCGGTACTCGGCCGCCGCGGCGCACATCGCCGCCGCCCGCGAGCTGGGGGAGCAGTACGGCAGCGACTCGGCCGGCGAACACTGGCTGGACGGGCTGCTGCGGGCGTACCGGGGGCAGGTGGCGCACGCCAGCCGGATCGCCGAGGACGGGCTGCGCCGGGCCGCCGAGCTGGACGACCGCTGGCGCCGCCGGATCTTCGCCCAGCTGGCCGGGTTCGCCGCGCTGACCGGTGGCCGGCTGCCCGAGGCCGCGCGGTACTACGGCGAGCTGGCCGCGACCGTCGACGAGCTGGGGCTGGCGGAGCCCATCGCCCAGCGGTTCGAGCCGGACTGGCTGGAGGCCTGCGTCGGCACGGGCGACCTGGTCACCGCGGCGGAGGCGCTGGACCGGCTGGCCGTACGGCACCGGCGGCTGCCCCGGCCGTGGACCACCCTGGGGCTGGCCCGCAGCCGGGTGCTGCTCGCGGGCGCACTGGGCCGGGACCCGTCGGACGCCCTGGCGGAGCTGGCTGCCGCCAGGGCCGAGGTGCCCGCCGACGTGCTGCCCCTGGACCGGGCGCGCTGTCTGCTGGTGGCCGGTGTCGCGTACCGGCGGGTCCGGCGCCGACGCGAGGCACGCGAGGCGCTGACCACGGCCGCCCTCGAGTTCGAGGCGCTCGGCGCGGCGGCTCTCGCCGGCCGGGCCCGCGCGGAGGCGGACCGCATGGGAGGCCGCCCGGCGGCGCCTCGCCAGCTGACCGGCACCGAGCGGGAGGTGGCCCGGCTCGCCGCCACCGGCCTGACCAACCGCGTCATCGCCGACACGCTGTTCATCAGCCCCAAGACGGTCGAGGCGAACCTCGCGCGGATCTACCGCAAGCTCGGGATCGCCAGCCGCGCCGAGCTGGGCGCCGTGATGGCCCGGGCCGACGGCGAAGGATAGGGAAACACCCGATTACCCCGGTGCCGGGCCGACCTAGCGTCGGCGTATGGCCACTCGACTCTTCGTCCTCGAACGCTACGACGGCGTCGCGCAGGAGTGCGCCGACGAGCCGGTCGGTGCGCTGACCACCGACGCCACCCGGCTGCGGGCAGCCGTGCGGATCGTGGCCGACGAGGTGGTGCTCGCCCTGGTCGAGGGACCGGACGCGGAGACGGTGGCCGCGGTGGCCAGCGCCGTGGGCTGGCGGGTCGACCGGCTGGGCCCGGCCGAGTGGATCTCGACGCCGGACGAGCCGGCGCCGCTGACCGGGGGTGACCGGCCATGACCGTGCCGCCGTTCCGGCCCGCGTCCGGCCCCGGCCGCCAGCCACGAAGGAGGGACATCGTGCAGCAGATTCGTCGTCCGGGCCGGTACGCGTTGCTGGCCGGGCTGCTCGGCCTGGCGGCCGTGCCGCTGGCCGGATGTGGCGGGGCCGAAGGGGGCCAGCCGCCCGCGCCCGACGTCGTGGCGCCGTCGGAGGCGGTCGTCGAAAGCACCGAGGCCGAGCCGGAGCCGACACCGTCGGCAGCGGCGGCGCCGGACCCCTGCGCGCTGGTGTCCAGGAAGGAGGCCGAGCAGCTCGCCGGCACCGGACTGGACGACGCCAAGCCCGTGCGGGAGACCTGCACCTACACCGGGCCGGTGACCGGGCCGACCGCCCAGGTGGAGGTCTTCGTCGGCGACGGGGCCAAGAAGTTCCTGGACATCGAGCGGGACCTCGGCCACGAGCTGCGACCGCTGCCGGGGGTCGGCGACGAGGCGTACGCGAGCCACGAGGCCGTCTTCGTCCACCGGGCCGGCCAGTGGGTGTCGGTGCGGTTGGTCCGGCTCAACGACCCGGCCGAGAACCGGGCGCCCCTGGAACGCGTGGCCCGTACCGTGGCCGGACGGCTCTGAGCGGGTCGCGATGAGGACGAACCCCGTCGTCCGGTGGCTCGCGGCGGCGACCGTGCTGGTCCTGTTGGTGGTCGTGACGTCGGCCTGCCAGCGCGACGATCCGCCGGGCGGGGACCCGTCCGACCCGTACCACGCCGACGCGATCCGTCACGGCCTGGCGCCGCAGCCGCATCCCGACGTGACGTACCAGCCGGACGTGGTGCTGGTCGGCGGTGGCGGGCGGGCGGTGCGGTCGGTGAGCGACGACGGCCTGACCTGGCGGATCGACCCGGACGCGGAGCGGGCGGACGAACTGGCCCCGGGGCGGGTGATGTTCCTGACGGGACGGGCGGTCGGCCGGGTGGTGGACGTGCGTCCGGAGGGGGACGACCTCGCGGTGACCATCGGCCCGGTGACCCTGACCGAGGTGGTGCGGGACGGCACCTTCCGCACCGACCGGCCCGTGCCGCTGGACCGGCCCGTCGCGTACGCCGCCGGTGAGCCGGCCTGGGCGGCGGCCGACCTGCCCGAGGAGGGCGGAACGGGTGGGGGGCTGGTCCCGGGGCCCGCCGGGGCCGACCGTGCGGACGGGGCCGGGGCGTCGGGCGGCTCGCGCCTGCCCGGCCGGGCCGTGCCGGTCCGCGCGGGTCAGGCGCCCCGGCCGCCGCAGCCGCCGGCCCGGACGGGCGGGTCGTCCGCCGCGAAGGCGGGCGGGATCCAGCTGACCCCGCAGTGCTGTGCCGACGGCGTCGGTCTGAGCTTCGCCTACGACGACGGCGACATCCGGATGACGGGCTCGGTCACCTTCGTGATGCGGCGCCCGACGGCGAGCTTCGACGTGGCCATCAGCGGTGGCGCCGTGACCCGGGCCGAGTTCAGCGTCACCGGGGGCGCCGGCCTCCGGGTCTCGATCGACGCCGCCACCCAGGTCGGCAACCAGCGCAACCTGGCGAAGTCCGTCGTGGTGCCGGTGCAGTTCAGCGTGCCGATCGGCACCATCCTCGGGGTGCCGTTCTCCGCCACCGTGGACCAGTTGCTGGAGGTCCGGACCGTCTTCACCGCCAAGGACGGGTCGTTCCGCGCGGCCGGCGAGTACGCCCTGACCGGCGCGGTCGGCTACGGGTACCACCGCCCGTTCTTCGGGCCCGTGGTGCCCGCCGGATTCACGGTCCGCGACAGCCTGACCAACTCCATCACCGGGGTGTCGATCGGCGTGAACGGCATGCTGCTCAGCTACGACGTGAAGTTCACCGTCGGGATCGGGGCGCTCGGGTTCAGCGCCGGTCTCTACGTGGGGCTGCGTACGACTGTCGGGGCGACCTTGGGCTCGGGCGCCGGTCTCATCGTCTGCCGGGGCGCGGGGATCAACGTCACCATGCGGTACGGCATCGGCTACTCGATCCCGAAGGTGGTGGCCGACGTGGTCAACTTCTTCCTGAAGGTCTTCCGGACCAAACCGATCGAGACCTCCGGCACGCTCGGCTCCCAGACCACGGTGGTGAAGCGCGGCGAGACGGTGCCGCCCAACGTGCCGCTGTGCGTCAACTGATCGGTTGTGCACAACCAAATTGCGCGCTACGGTTTCCCGGTGACCGACCATCTGGTACTGCGCCGGCAGGTGTGCTTCGCGCTCTATGCCGCGTCGCGCGCCCTCACCGACGTCTACCGGCCCGTCCTCGACGAGTTCGGCCTGACCTACCCGCAGTACCTGGTGCTGATGGTGCTCTGGGAGCGCGACGACACCCCCACGGTCTCCGAGCTCGGCGCCGCCCTGCGGCTGGACTCCGGCACGCTCTCCCCGCTGCTCAAGCGGCTGGAGGGGGCGGGGCTAGTCGTCCGGACCCGGTCGGCGCGCGACGAGCGGCGGGTGGAGGTGGGCCTGACCGACGACGGGCGGGCCCTGCGGCACCGGATGTGCGAGGTGCCGCTGCGGGTCGCCAGCGCCACGGGCCTCACCGAGGCGGAGCTGGTCGCCCTGCGCGACACCCTCACCCGGGTCACCGAGACGATCCACCGACAGAAGGAGCAGTGACCACCATGCAGGTGCTCTACACCGCGTCCGCCCGGGCGAGCGGGGACGGTCGGGACGGCCACGTCCGTACCTCCGACGGCACCCTCGACCTGGGGCTGGCCGTGCCGAAGGAGATGGGTGGCGCCGGCGGCGCCGCCAACCCCGAGCAGCTCTTCGCGGCCGGCTACGCCGCCTGCTTCCACTCGGCGCTGCGCCTGGTCGCCCGCAAGGCGAAGGCCGACGTCTCCGGCTCGGTCGTGGAGGCCGAGGTGGGCATCGGCGCCAACGGCAGCGGCGGCTTCGGGCTGACCGTCGCCCTCGCGGTCGACCTCCCGGCCGTCGACCGGGCCACCGCCGAGGAGCTGCTCGCACAGGCGCACCAGGTCTGCCCCTACTCGAACGCCACCCGCGGCAACGTCGAGGTCGCCCTCACCGTGCGCGAGGCGCGGTGAGCACCCGCAACCGGGAGATCCACCTGGCCTCCCGCCCGCAGGGCTGGCCGACCGCCGACAACTTCCGGCTCGTCGAGACCGAGGTGCCCACCCCCGGGCCGGGGCAGGTCGTGGTCCGCAACCGGTACGTCTCGGTCGACCCGTACATGCGGGGCCGGATGAACGACGTCAAGTCGTACGTGCCGCCGTTCGCGCTCGACGCGCCGCTGGACGGCGGGGCCGTCGGCGAGGTCGTGGCCAGCGAGGCCGAGGGCGTCCGGCCCGGCGACACCGTGCTGCACGGCCTCGGCTGGCGCGAGTACGCGCTGCTCGACGCGAGGGGCGCCCGGAAGGTCGATCCCGATCTCGCCCCGGTCAGCGCCTACCTGAGCGTGCTCGGCATGACCGGCCTGACCGCGTACGCCGGGCTGCTGGAGGTCGCCGGGATGAAGCCGGGGGAGACCGTCTTCGTCTCGGCCGCCGCCGGCGCGGTGGGCAGCCTGGTCGGGCAGATCGCCAAGATCAGGGGCGCGGGGCGCGTGGTCGGCAGCGCCGGCTCGGCGGCGAAGGTCGAGCGGCTGCGGAAACTCGGCTTCGACGCGGCGTTCGACTACCACGACGGCCCGGTACGCGACTCGTTGAAGGCCGCCGCCCCCGACGGCGTCGACGTCTACTTCGACAACGTCGGCGGGGACCACCTGGAGGCGGCGATCTCCGCGATGAAGATGCACGGCCGTGCCGCGATCTGCGGAATGATCGCGCAGTACAACGACACCGAGCCCCCGGCCGCGCCGCGCAACCTGGCGCTGCTCATCGGCAAGCGGCTCACCCTGCGCGGCTTCCTGGTCGGCGACCACGGGCACCTGCGCGACGAGTTCGTCCGCGAGATGGCCGGCTGGCTGCGGGACGGCAAGGTCTCGTACGACGAGACGGTCGTCGACGGCATCGAGAACGCCCCCGAGGCGTTCCTCGGCCTGCTCCGCGGCGAGAACCTCGGCAAGATGCTCGTCCGGGTGTGAGGAAGGCACCTCCCTGACATCTCCGGTGGAGCAGGGATCCGCTGCTGACGGCGGTGGTCGGGCTCACAGGCCGATCGCCGCCGCCAGCGGGGAAGGATAGGCTCGCGGCATGACGGTGGCGGTACGGGTCATCCCGTGTCTCGACGTGGACGCCGGTCGCGTGGTCAAGGGGGTCAACTTCCTCGACCTGCGCGACGCGGGTGACCCGGTGGAGCTGGCGGCGGCGTACGACCGGGCCGGCGCGGACGAGTTGACCTTCCTCGACGTCACCGCCTCCTCCAGCGACCGGGGCACCATGCTCGACGTGGTCCGCCGCACGGCGGAGTCGGTCTTCATCCCGCTGACCGTCGGCGGTGGCATCCGGCGGGTCGCCGACGTCGACACCCTGCTGCGCGCCGGCGCGGACAAGGTCGGGGTGAACACCGCCGCGATCGCCCGCCCCGAGCTGATCGCCGAGATCGCCGACCGCTTCGGCAGGCAGGTGCTGGTGCTCTCGCTCGACGTGCGGAGGGCTCCCGCGGGCGGCACGCCCAGCGGTTTCGAGGTGACCACCCACGGCGGCCGGCGCGGCACCGGGCTGGACGCGGTCGAGTGGGCCCGCCGTGGCGCCGAGCTGGGCGCGGGGGAGATCCTGCTGAACTCGATGGACGCCGACGGCACCAAGGCCGGCTTCGACCTCGAACTCATCGGCGCGGTGCGCCGGGTGGTCGACGTGCCGGTGGTGGCCAGCGGCGGTGCGGGCCAGGTGGCGCACTTCGCGCCGGCGATCGGCGCCGGCGCCGACGCGGTGCTCGCCGCCAGCGTCTTCCACTTCGGCGAGCTGACCGTCGGCGAGGTCAAGGACGCGCTGCGCGTGGCCGGGCACCCGGTCCGCTGACGGCCCGCGCGGCTCAGTCCCGGCGGCCCCGGTTCTCGGGCGAGCGCCGGGGTGCGGGGATCGACCGCACCACGTACTCCTGGACGGCGGCGGCGTGGTCGGCCTCGTCCAGGTGCCACTCGGCGCTGACCGGGGCGTGCCGCCGGGTCAGCACGCCCTGGACGGTGTCCACGGTGGTGGCCAGCCCGGCGCTCGGCCGGGTGCGCCAGAGGCGCTCACCGTCAGCGGTGATCCGGAACCAGCCGTCGGTGACGCTGACCAGCCCGGCCCCGACGAGGCGACGGACCGCCGCCTCCACCTCGTGCCGCTCGGGGATCGCCTGGTTGAGATGGTCGGCGGTGGAGAGCACGTCGGCGAGGCGTACGCCCTCGGGACGGCGGCTGGACGCCGCCCGGCGGTGCCTTCCCGCTCCGCTGGCGATCACCACCGAGACGAAGATCCAGGCATCGCTCCAGCGCCATCCGTTCTCCCCCATGCGAGGATTCTGCCGGGCGTGGCGTCCGAAGGGAACACCGGCGTCGGGCCCGTCTGCCGGGGACGGGGATCGTCGCGGACGCGGCGCGGGACGGGCGCGGTAGGCCGGTGCCCGAGGCCCGGCGGCACGTCGAGCAGCGTCACTTCGCAGGCGTCCGGCGCCACCGGGGCGGATCAGGCCGTGGGGAGCGGCGTGACCGGGTCCGGGGCGGGGTTCTGCGGGCCGGGGACGGTGAACAGCGGCAGGAAGACCTGGGTCAGCAGCCCGATGGCCAGCGCGTAGACGACCGTTCCGACGCCCGCCACCCCGCCGAGCAGCCAGCCCAGTGCCAGCACCGTGACCTCGATGACGGTGCGGACGAGCCGGACGGAGCGGCCGGGCCGGCGGGCGACGTAGCCGGTCATCAGGCCGTCGCGGGGACCCGGCCCGAGGCGGGCGCCGAGGTAGAGCCCCGTCGCCACCCCGTTGGCCACGACGCCGGCGACGAGCATCCCGGCCCGTACGCCCAGCGACCCGCCCGCCGGCAGCAGCGGGAGCGTCGCGTCCACCACCAGCCCGACCACCAGGGCGTTGCTGACGGTGCCGAGGCCGGGACGCTGGCGCAGCGGGATCCAGAGCAGCAGCACCAGCACGCCCACCGCGATGGTGACGGTGCCGATGGAGAGGCCGGTCAGCTCGGACAGGCCCTGGTGGAACACGTTCCACGGGTCCAGGCCCAGCTCCGAGTTGATCATCAGGGCCATGCTCACGCCGTAGAGGACGAGTCCCGCGTAGAGCTGGCTGAGTCGCCGCGCGGGACGATGTCGGAGATTGCCAATCGGTGTCACCCATGCCACGCTAGAGGCCAATTTGCGCAGCGTAAGAGCCAATCCAGGAGGAGTGGCCATGACGAGTCAGGTTCGGGGTGCTCAATTGGCCCGGCTCCTCGGTCAGTGGCACGCACTTCCCGGCCGCCGTCGCAGCCCCGACTACGCCGCCCTGGCGGGTGCCGTACGCGGCCTGCTCGCCGACGGCCGGCTGCCGCTGGGCGTACGGCTGCCCGCCGAACGGGAGCTGGCCGAGGCGCTGAAGATCAGCCGGACCACCGTCACGGCCGCGTACCGGGAGCTGCGCGAGAGCGGGCACCTGGCCAGCAGACGGGGTGCCGGCAGTTGGACCATGCTCCCGGGCACCCACCGGGTGGCGAGCACCGGGCTCTGGACCCCGCTGGACGACCGGGACATGATCGATCTCGGGGTCGCCGCGCTCGCCGCGCCGCCCGAGCTGCTGCCGGCCGCCCGCTCGGCGGCCGAGGACCTGCCCCGCTACCTGGGTGGCGCCGGCTACCACCCGACCGGGATCATCGAGCTGCGTGAGGCGGTGGCCGACGCCTACACCGACCGGGGCCTGCCCACCTCGCCCGACCAGATCATGGTCACCAACGGCACCCAGCACGCCCTCGACCTGGTGCTCCGGCTGGCGCTCGCCCCCGGCGGCAACGTACTCGTCGAGGCGCCCAGCTACCCGAACGCGCTGGCCGCGCTGGCCGCGCGTCGGGCCCGGATCACCACCCACGGCCTGGCCCTGGAGGAGCCCGGGTGGGACGCCGACCTGCTGCTCGGTGGCCTCCGGCAGACCCGGCCCAAGCTGGCGTACCTGATCCCGGACTTCCAGAACCCGACCGGGCACCTGATGCCGGCGGCGCTGCGGGAACGGGTGGTGGCCACGGCCCACGCCGTCGGCACCGACCTGGTCGTCGACGAGTCCTTCGTGGACCTGCCGCTGGACGGGACGGTGCTGCCCCCACCGACAGCCAGCTTCGACCGGCACTCGCGGGTGATCACGATCGGCGGGATGAGCAAGCCGTTCTGGGGCGGCCTGCGCATCGGCTGGGTCCGCGCCTCCGCCCCGCAGGTGCAGCGGCTCGCCGCCGCCCGGGTCGGCGTCGACATGGCCAGTCCGGTCCTGGACCAACTGGTCGCGGTCCACCTGCTCGCCGACGCGCCGGCCATCGTCGCGGCGCGCCGGGCCCAGCTCACCGCCCAGCGCGACGCGCTGCTGACGGCGCTCGCGCAGCGCCTGCCCGAGTGGCGGGTCACCGTCCCGCACGGCGGGGTGACCCTCTGGGCGGAACTGGACGGGCCGATCTCCAGCGCGTTGGCCCGGGCCGCCGAGGAGGTCGGCGTACGCCTGGCGCCCGGTCCCCGCTTCGGCCTGGACGGCACGCTGGAGCGCTTCCTGCGGCTGCCGTTCACCCTGCCGGCCGCCGACCTGGTCGAGGCGGTGGGCCGCATCGCCGCCGTCCGGTACGACCTGGACCGGGGCGGTCGCTCGCAGTGGCGGGAACCGGCGGTCATCGCCTGAGCCGGCACCGGACCGGGGCCGCGCGGCCCTGACCGGGTCGGCCAATCGTGCCTGCGCCCGACTGCCCGCCTGGGAGACTGCCCAGGTGGGGGACGCGGGGGAGATCCGGTGGCCGCGCGGCATCCTGCCGAGCGCCCCGGGGTCCCGCACCACCCGCCTCGAACTCTTCTACGACCTCGTCTTCGTCTTCGCCTTCCTCAACGTGACCACGGTGACGGCCGGCAGCCTGGACCTCCGCGGGCTGGTCCGGTTCCTGGTGGTGCTCGCCCTGCTGTGGTGGTGCTGGAGTGGCTTCGCTGCGCTGGGCAACGTGATCCGGACCGACCAGGGCCTGACGCCACTGATCGGGTTCGCTCTCGCCGCCGCCGTGTTCGTGCTCGCGCTGAGCCTGCCGAAGGCGTTCGTCGACCACCCCGGCGGGCTGCCCGGCCCGGTGGTCTTCGCCGCCTGCTACTTCGTGGTCCGCGCGACCCAGGTGGCGGTCTTCCTCTGGGCCGTGCGCACCGACCGGGAGGTGCGCCGGCGGATGCCCGTACTGATCCTGCCGTTGTTGATCGCCACGGGGCTCATCCTGACCGCCGCGCTGGTGCCGCAGCGGTTCTTCGAAGACGGCGCCGAGACCGGTCTGCGGCTGACGTTGTGGGTCGGCGCGCTCGCCGTCGAGTACGGCGCCGGCCTGGCCCAGCACCGCGCGGGGTGGACGGTGCTCTCGGCGGGGCACTGGGCGGAACGGCACGCGCTGATCATCATGGTGGCGCTCGGCGAGTCGATCATCGCGTTGGGGCTCGGGCCCGGCACCACCGCCGCCCTGCCGCTGACGTGGCCGGTGATCGTCGCGGCGCTGCTCGGCATCGGCGTGGTCGCGGCGCTGTGGTGGGCGTACTTCGACACCCTCGCCCTGGCCATGGAGCAGGTGCTGCACCACACCCGCGACCCGCGTACCCGCGCCGGGCTGGCCCGGGACGTGTACACCTACCTGCACCTGCCGCTGATCACCGGCGTGATCCTCTTCGCGCTGGGTCTCAAGGGGCTGATCCACGAGGGCGCCGCCCCGGGGACCCCGCAGTGGGGGGTGCCGCTGCCCGGCTTCGACCTGCTGGTCCTCCACGGTGGCGTCGCGCTCTACCTGCTCACGTTGGTCCTGCTGGCGAAGCGGATGCTGGGGGCGACGCGCTGGCCGTCGATCGGCGGGGTGGTGCTGCTCGTCGCGCTGGTCCCGGCGGCGGCGCGGGTGCCGGAACTGGCCGCCCTGGGCGTGTTGGCGGTGGCCACCGTCCTGGTGGTCACGCTGCAGACGACCGTCGACGCCCCGTGGCGGCGGCACGTGCGGCAGGTGGCACTGGAGGAACAGCGCGCCGCCGAGGCCGAGCAGACGCGCTGGCGGGGCGACTACCTCTGAGCCCGGCGCCACCGGGCCCGACTGCCCGGCCCGGAGCCCGACCGCCCCGCCCGGCCCCGACGGCCCGGCTCCGGCAACGGACCCGACGGCCCGGCTCCGGCAACGCACCCGACGGCCCGGCTCCGACAACGCACCCGACGGCCCGGCTCCGGCAACGGACCCGGGCCCGACGCCGACGGTCGGCCCCGACGTCGGCGGGCCCGCGCCGGAACGCGGGGCCGCCGACGTCGCGTGCTCAGAGTTCGGCCAGCGTGCCCGCGTACATCTTCTCGATCTCGCCGGCGAAGTTGCTCTCCACGCCGCGGCGCTTGATCTTGAGTGACGGGGTGATCTCGCCGTCCTCGATGGTCAGGTCGCGCGGCAGGATGGCGACCTTCTTGATCGTCTCCCAGCGGTTGAGCTTGGCGTTGAGCTCGGCCACGTACCCCTCGACCATCGCCTTCGCCTCGGGCGAGGCGACGATCTCGGCGTAGTCGCGGCCCTCCAGCGGCGTGCCGGCGGCCCAGCCCTTGATCGCGTCCGGGTCCAGCGTGACCAGCATCGTGCAGTAGTTGCGGGCCTGGCCGATCACCACCGCCTGCGAGGTGTACGGGCAGGTGGCCTTGAACATCCCCTCGATGTGCGACGGCGCGATGTACTTGCCGCCCGAGGTCTTGACCAGGTCCTTCTTCCGGTCGGTGATCTTCAGGTAGCCGTCGGCGTCGAGGGTGCCGATGTCGCCGGTGCGGAAGAAGCCGTCCTCGGTGAACGCGGCGGCCGTCTCCTCGGGCAGGTTGTGGTAGCCGCGCATCACCGGCCGGCCGCGCACCAGGATCTCGCCGTCGGTGTCGATGCGGCACTCCAGGTCGCCCATCGCCTTGCCGACGGTGCCGATGCGCAGCCCGTCGGGCGGGTTGACGAAGTTGCCGGCGCTGGTCTCGGTGAGGCCGTAGCCCTCGGAGATCGGCAGGTTCGCCGCGGCGAAGAAGGTGGCGATCTCCGGGCTGAGCGGGGCGGCGCCGGAGACGAGCACCCGGATCCGGCCGCCGAGGCGGGCCTGGAGCTTGCTGAACACCAGCTTCTCGGCCAGCGCGTACTTGAACTTGAGCCCGCCCGGCAGGGGGCGGCCGGCCTGCTCCAGGGCGACCTTCTCCTTGCCGACCCGGACGCCCCAGGCGAAGATCTTCGCCTTCGCGCCGCCACCGGCCTGTGCGGTGGTGACCGCCTTGTTGTAGACCTTCTCGAACACCCGGGGCGCGCCGCACATCAGCGTCGGCCGGATCACCGAGAGCAGGTCGACCAGCTTGTCCACCCGGCCGTCGACGTACGTCGGCAGGCCCACGTGGATCGCCCCGCAGAGCAGGGTCTTGCCGAACGAGTGCGACAGGGGAAGCCAGAGGTACTGGAGGTCGTTCTCGCGCAGCAGCCCCAGCTCGGCCTGGGCCACGCCCTCCCAGCACCAGCCGCCGTGCAGCAGCTCGACGCCCTTCGGGCGCCCGGTGGTGCCGGAGGTGTAGATCAGGGTGGCCAGGTGGTCGGGGCCGATCCCGGCGACCAGCCTGTCGACCAGGTCCGGCTCGGCGGCCAGCGCGCTCGCGCCCTGCTCCTCCAGTTCGGCGAGGGTGAGCTGGGGGACGGCGGCGGCCGGGTCGGCGGCACCGTCGAAGAGCACGACGTGGGTCAGCGCCGGCAGGTCCGCGCCGGCGATCTTGGCGGCCTGCGCCGGGTTCTCGGCGAAGAGCACGCGGGAGCCGGAGTCGGCGATGATGTAGGTCGCGTCCTCCGGCTCGGTGGTCGGGTAGACGGTGGTGGTGGCGCCGCCGGCGCACATGATGCCGAGGTCGGCGATCACCCAGTCGAGCCGGGTGTTCGCCAGGATCGCGACCGGATCCTCCAGGCCGACACCGAGGCCGTGCAGCCCGGCGGCGACCGCCTTGGCGCGACGGGCCACCTGCTCCCAGTTCAGCCAGACCGGCCCGGAGTCGTCGGGGGCCGGGTGGGCGAAGGCGTCGCGGTCGGGGGACGCCGCCACGCGCTTGAGGAACATGTCGGGGATGGAACGGTACGGTACATCGAGAGCCATCGCTGTAGCCGCCTTCGGGGGTGGGATGACGTGACCATGGTCACGTCGGCGTTCGTTACCGAAGAGTATTGCCTGCCCCCGGACATCGGCTAGCCCTGTGGATCACGGCTGGGCCACGTCTCGCAAGATGGCGGCCCGGCTCAGGCGTACCGGGCCGCCCGCAGCGACCAGTCGTAGGTGGCCCGGATCCAGTTGCGCCGCGCCGTGAGGGCCGGCCGCAGGTCGTCGTCCCCGGCGGCCAGCAGCGCGGCCTCCGTCCCCAGGTACGCCGACAGGGTCGCGTTGAACCGGTCGGCCGCCGCCCGCAGGGCCGCCGGCTCGTCGCCGTCCGCGCGCCCCGCGGCGATCACCACGACCAGGTTGTGCACGTCCGGCTGGGCGAGGTGCTCCTTGCCGTACGAGAAGACGTCGTTGCACCAGCAGACGAGGTCGGCGGCGAGCAGGTCGAGGGCGACCAGGGAAGGCTCGGTGCGCTGCGCCGCGCCCGGCAGCGCCCCGGCGGCCAGTTCGGTGAGGGTGAAGCTGGGGTGGACCGCGCCGGTGTGCCGGCGCATCTGGGCGTACTCGGACAGCCCCGGCACGCGCCCGTGCTCCCGGTTCGCCGCCTCCCAGAGCAGCGCCAGCAGGTACTCGCGTACCTCGCCGCGGAAGCGCAGCAGTGCCGCGGGTCCACCGGTGGCGTGGGCCCGCCGGCACAGGTCGCCCAGCGCCTCGCCGAGCGGCCCGGCCGTGGTGGCCGGTTCGTCGGGCCGCCCCTCCGGACCGTCCAGCACGTCCAGCAGCGCGGCGATGGTGGGCGCCAGCCGGGTGGGGGAGTCGCCGAGGCCGTCCTCGTCGCAGGCGTCGTCCATGACGAACAGCCAGGAGATCAGGTCGGCGAGCAGCCGCAGCCCGTCGATCGGGCCGTCCGGGCAGGCCCGCCCGGCCAGCCCGGCGGCGTCGGCCCGGCGCAGTCGGTGCAGCCGGTGCCCGTTACTGATCAGCCCGTGGTCGAGCGCCCATTCGGTGCTCTCCCGCGCCACCCGGTCGGTGGCGTCGTGCTGGCGCGCGGGAAAGGGGGGTTCCCGTAGCGCCGAGACCGCAAAGGTCCGCATGGTGCCCCCTGTCGCGCTGTCCCCCCGCGGGACTACGGGGGGACAGCGTACGTGAGCAGAGATCGGCTGCGGTCACTGGGGAGACCTCGTCTCCTGCTCCTCTGTGACCATTTCCGCACACTGGGTCACATGCCCAGGTCGCTGCCCCGGAGCCGCTCCGCCTGTGCCGGCGGCCCGTCGATCTGCACCCGGGACACCCGCTGCCGGCCACTGAGGAACAGGGTCAGCTCGCCGGGCGCCCCGACCACCCGCACGGGTTCGCCGCCCCGGCCGACGGAGAGCTCCCCGTAGCCGGGCGCCTGGACGAAGACGTCCGCCGGGAACCGGCGCAGCGCCAGCCGGGCGAGCCCGCCGCAACGCTTCCAGAGGGCTTTGTTCAGCCCTGCCGCCAGGTCGCGGGGGAGCCAACCGGGGCGGGCCCGGCGTACGTCCTCGTGGTGGATGAAGAACTCCAGCGTGTTGGCCAGCTCGTCGGTGAGCGGGTTGCTGACCGGGCTCCACGCCGGCGGCCGGCGCACCTGGTCGAGCAGGAGCGGCCAGGGGCGGGCCGCGATGCGCAGGCGCACCCGCTCGCCGTAGCCGCGCAGCGGCGGGAGCAGGATGCCACCCGCGGCGTCGGGCCGCCGTTCGCGCAGCACCAGGTGGGCGGCGAGGTCGCGGGTGGACCAGCCCTCGTTGACCGTCGGCGCGTCCGGTCCCAGCGTCTGCATCAGGTCGACGAGCGCCTCGCGCTCCGATCGGGCGTACCACGGCATGGCTCCGATCGTAGGCGCGTACGGCTTGTTCGGCGCGTCAGTGCGCCGGCCGCCGGTGGAACTCGCCGTCGACGTGGACGCTGCCGCCGTGACGGCGGACATAGCGCGCCGGGGCGGCGGAGCTGGCCCCGACCGGTAAGGATGAGGAAGATAATTGTGGCTTACGGCGGGGGAGAGCGTGGCGAGCAGGACAAGTCGGGACGTGCTGGTTCGGGGGCTGGCCGTCCTCGGGCGGGCGATCCGGGAAGAGCCGCGCATCTTCGCGGTCGCCGTCAGCGGCAGCGTTCTCTTCGGCGCCATGACGGTGGCCAGCGCCTTCGTGGTGGGTGCCGTGGTCGGCGACGTGGTGGTGCCCGCGATCGAGCGCGGCGCGGTCGGGGTCGGCGGGCTGGCCCTGGCGGCCGTCGCGCTGTTCGGCATCAGCGTGCTCCGGGTGGCCGGCATCTTCGGTCGCCGCCTCGGCGCGGGCTACATGCAGTACCGCCTCCAGGCCGCCTACCGGCGCCGGGTCACCCGCCGCTACCTGGAGCTGCCGCTGTCCTGGCACCACCGCAACGCCACCGGCACGTTGCTGTCCAACGCCAACTCCGACGTCGAGGCGGCCTGGTACCCGATCGCCCCGCTGCCGTTCGCGGTCGGCACCCTGGTGATGCTGGTCGGCGCGGTGGCGTCGCTCTTCGCCACCGACTGGGCGCTGGCCCTGGTCGGCCTCGCGGTCTTCCCGGCGCTCTTCGCGCTGAACGTCGCCTACTCCCGCCGGATGGCACCCCGTCAGGCCCGCGCGCAGCGGCTGCGCGCCGAGGTCAGCGGCATCGCGCACGAGAGCTTCGACGGCGCGCTGGTCGTCAAGACGATGGGCCGCGAGGCGCAGGAGACCGACCGGTTCGCCGCCCGCGCGGGCGAGCTGCGCGACTCGCTGGTGGCGGTCGGGCGGCTGCGCGGCGTCTTCGACCCGCTGCTGGAGGCCCTGCCCAGTCTGGGCACCCTCGCGGTGCTGGTGGTCGGGTCGGTGCGGCTGCGGCAGGGCGCGATCAGCGTCGCCGAGCTGGTCAGCATCGCCTTCCTCTTCACGGTGCTGGCGTTCCCCGTCCGGGCCATCGGCTGGGTGCTGGCCGAGCTGCCGCGCAGCGTCGCCGGCTGGGACCGGGTCCGGCGGGTCCTCGACGCCACCGGCGAGATGACGTACGGCGACACGACGCTCGACGTGACGGAGCCCCGCCCGGCCACCCTCACGTTCGCCGACGTGCGGTTCGGCTACGAGCCGGCCGAGGCGCACCTGCCCGGCACGGAGGTGCTCGGCGACGTCACCTTCACCGTGCCCGCCGGCAGGACCGTCGCCCTGGTCGGGCCGACCGGCTCCGGCAAGTCGACGATCGCCTCGCTGGCCGTACGACTGGTCGACCCCCTGGCCGGCACGGTGTGCCTGGACGGGGTGGACCTGCGCCGGCTCAGCGCCGCGTCGCTGGCGGGCACCGCCGCGCTGGTCGCCCAGGTGCCGTTCGTCTTCGACGACACGGTGCGGGCGAACGTGACCCTGGACCGGCCGGGCATCGGCGACGACGACGTCTGGGCCGCGCTGCGGTTGGCGGAGGCGGACGGCTTCGTCGCGGCCCTGCCCGAGGGGCTCGACACGAAGGTCGGCGAGCGGGGCACCTCGCTCTCCGGCGGCCAGCGGCAGCGGCTCACCCTGGCCCGCGCGCTCGCCGGCCGGCCGCGCCTGCTGGTCCTCGACGACGCGACCAGCGCCGTCGACCCCCGCGTGGAGGCGGCCATCCTGGCGGGGCTGCGCGCCTCGGCGGGGGAGGCCGGTGCGCCGGCCGCGTCGATCCTGGTGGTCGCCTACCGGCGGGCCACGATCGCACTGGCCGACGAGGTGGTCTACCTGGAACAGGGCCGGGTGCTCGCCCGTGGCCCGCACACCGAGCTGCTGGCCACCGTGCCGGGCTACGCCGACCTGGTCACCGCCTACGAGCAGGCCGAGGTCGACCACAGCAAGGCCGAGACGTACGACGAGGTCGCCCCGCTGACGTCGGGCCTGGAAATCGAGGTGGACCGGTGAGCGCGAGGAGTGCAGCGCAGCGGAGCCCCGCAGTCGCGAACGAAAGGCCAGCCCGGTGAGCGCGAGGAGTGCAGCGCAGCGGAGCCCCGCAGTCGCGAACGAAAGGCCAGCCCGGTGAGCGTTACTACCACCACGGACGCGGCACGTGAGGCCGAGACCGCCGACGTCCCGGAGACGTCCGAGACGACCTGGCAGACGCTGCGTCGCGGCCTGGCGCTCTCCCCTGAGTTGCGAGTGGGCCTCGCCGGCACGCTCGGGCTGGCCCTGGTCTACATGGTCGGCCGGGCGGCGGTCCCGGTGGCGGTGCAGCAGGGCATCGACAACGGCATCGTCGGCGGGCTGGACCTGGGCGTGGTCTGGACGGTGGTCGCCGCGACCGCCGCCGTGCTGGTGGTGACCACGCTCTGCGGCTACCTGATGATGCGGCGGCTCTTCACGGTCAGCGAGACCGCCCTGGCCAACGTGCGGATCCGGGCCTTCCGGCACGTGCACGACCTGTCGATGCTGCACCAGCAGTCGGAGCGGCGCGGTTCACTGGTCTCCCGGGTGACGAGCGACGTCGACCAGATCACGCAGTTCCTCCAGTGGGGCGGCGTGATCCTGGTGATCAACCTCGGTCAGCTGGTGATCACCACGCTGGTCATGTTCGTGTACTCCTGGCAGCTGACGCTGGTGGTCTTCGCCGCCTTCCTGCCCGCCGTGTTCGTGATCCGGTTGCTCCAGCGCCGCCTCGCCGGGGCGTACGGGGTGGTCCGGCAGCGCACCGGCACGCTGCTGGGCGCGATCGGGGAGAGCGTGGTCGGGGCGCCGGTCATCCGGGCGTACGGGATCGCCGGCCGGACGGCCCGCCGGCTGGACGCGGCGATCGACGGCCAGCGGCGGGCCCAGCAGCGGGCGATCAGGATCAGCATCATGGGCAGCTCGGTCGGCGAGCTGGCGGCCGGGCTGGCGCTGGCCGGCGTGGTGGTGCTCGGAGTGACTCTCGGCGCCGACCGCACCCTGAGCATCGGTGAGGTGACCGCCTTCCTCTTCCTGGTCACGCTCTTCATCCAGCCGGTGCAGATCGCCACCGAGGTGCTCAACGAGGCGCAGAACGCCATCGCGGGCTGGCGCCGGGTGCTGGACGTGCTGGACGTCGAGCCCGATGTCGCCGACCCGGGGGAGCAGGGGCGTGAGCTGCCGTCCGGTCCGCTGGACATCCGCTTCGCGGGGGTGCGGTTCGCGTATCCGGGGGGTCCGCCCGTGCTGCACGACGTCAGCCTGGAGATCCCGGCGAAGAGCCGGGTGGCGGTCGTCGGGGAGACCGGCAGCGGAAAGACCACCTTCGCCAAGCTGCTCACCCGCCTGATGGATCCGACCGCCGGCCAGGTGCTGCTCTCGGGTGTGCCGTTGGAGCAGGTCCGGTTCGCCTCGCTGCGCTCGCGGGTGGTGATGGTGCCGCAGGACGGCTTCCTCTTCGACGCCACCGTGGCGGAGAACGTCCGCTTCGCGCGTCCGGAGCTGACCGACGAGCAGCTCGCGGTGGCCTTCACCGAGCTGGGGCTGGCGGACTGGCTGGACGGGCTCCCGTCGGGCCTGCACACCCCGGTGGGGGAGCGCGGCGAGGCGTTGAGCGTGGGCGAGCGGCAGCTCGTCGCGTTGGCGCGCGCGTACGTGGCCGACCCGGACCTGCTGGTGCTGGACGAGGCGACCAGCGCCGTCGACCCGGCCACGGAGGTACGGCTGCAACGCACCTTGGACGCGGTGACCCGGGGGCGTACCACCCTCGCGATCGCGCACCGGCTCTCCACCGCGCAGGCCGCCGACGAGGTGATCGTGGTGGACCGGGGCCGGATCGTGCAGCGCGGTCCGCACGACGAGCTGGTCCGCGACCCGGAGTCCGTCTACGGCCTGCTCTACGCCTCCTGGCTGGAGCAGACCCGCTGAGCGGGACCCGGCCGAGCGGCCCCGCTGAGCCGGCCCGTTGAGTCTGCCCGTTGGCCGGGCCCGCGCTGAGCGGACCCGGCCCGGCGCGGCCCGGCCGTGCGCCGGGCCGCGTGCGGCGCTCAGCGGGACGTGCGGCGCTCAGCGGGAGTAGAACTCCACCACCAACTGCTCGTCGCAGATCACCGGCACCTCGTGCCGGGCGGGCTCGCGCAGCAACGTGGTGCGCAGCTCGGCCAGCTCCACCGACAGGTACGGCTGGCCGGGGCCCTCGGTGGCGTTGGCGCCCGCGGCGGCGAGCTGGAACGGCACGGACGCGCGGCTGCGTTCGCGGACGGCCACCACCTGTCCCGGCCGCAGCCGGTACGACGGCCGGTCGACCTTGCGCCCGTCGACGGTGAAGTGGCCGTGCGCGACCAACTGCCGGGCCTGGTAGATGCTGCGGGCCAGGCCGGCCCGGTGCACCACCGCGTCGAGCCGTCGTTCGAGGAGGGTGACCAGGCTGTCGCCGGTCTTGCCCGCGCCCCGGGCGGCCTCGTCGAAGACGCGCCGCAGCTGGGTCTCGCTGACGTTGTACTGGTGGCGCAGGCGCTGCTTCTCCAGCAGCCGCACCTGGTAGTCCGAGGTCTGGCGGCGCTGCCGGCCGTGCACTCCGGGCGGGTAGGGGCGCCGCTCGACGTACCGCACGCACTTGCGGGTCAGTGGGATGCCGAGGGCGCGGGAGAGACGGGCCTTGGGCCTGGGGTGGTTCACGCTGGACGTCTCCGATCCGGTGCTCTAGTCTCCAAGTTAGGTAAGGCTAACCTACTAAGGAGGCGTCAATGCGGCCCAGCCCGGCGGAGATCGTCCGCACCCTCGTCGCGGGCCGGCTGCCCGGCCTCGCCCACGTCGCACACCGGCCCGGCCCGCACCAGGTCCGGCACGTGACCGACCCGGACGGCCGGGTGCTGCTGCTGGTGCCGGTGGTCAGTGACTTCGCCGCCGCGCTGCGCCCCGTCGACGGCGAGACCGAGATCGCGCTGGTGCTGGACGTGCTCGACCTGCCGCCCGCCGCCGGTGCGCCCAGCCTCGGCCGGGCCTGGGTCTCCGGCTGGGCGGCACGGCTGGACGGCGACGAGGAACGCCGCGCCGCGCTCGACTTCGCGGCCGTCGAGCCGGCCGGTGACCTGCTCGACGTCGGCACCCGGTTCCGGCTGCACCGCTTCGAGGTGGTCGAGGCCCGCTGGGAGCACGGCGACAGCGTCCACCGCGTCGACCCCGAGGCATACGCCGAGGCGGAGCCCGACCCGCTGCACGCCGTCGAGGCGGACCTGCTGGCCGACCTCGCCGACCACCACTCCGCCGAGGTGTCCGGCTACCTGCGCCGCCAGCTGGGCCTCACCGACGACGTCGCGCCCCGGGTGGTCCGGATCGACCGGTACGGCCTGCTGGTCAGCCACGGCCGGCCGGGTGCCCGCCGCCGCGTCCGCCTGGCGTTCCCGCGTCCGCTCGACTGCCAGGCGGAGCTGACCCGGATCCTGCACCCGATGGTCTGCCGCCACGCCGCACCCCGGCACGCCGACCAGTCCTGAGGAGTACGGTCAGCCGGCGAGGCCCTCGGTGAGGTCCCCCGTCAGGTAGCGCTGCACGGTGGGGCCGATCGCCGCCACGAGCGTCTCCGGGGCGGCCGAGGCGAACGGCTCCAACCGGACCACGTGCCGCATCATGGCCGCCCCGATCAGCTGGCTGGCCACCAGCGAGCCGCGCAGCGGCAGCTCGACCGGATCGACGTCGAGCTGGTCGAGGATCCTGCGCAGCACCTGGGTGACCAGGAACTCCCGCAGCAGCCGGGCGGTCCACTCGTTGCTCACCGCCGAGCGCAGCAGGGCCACGCCGGCGGTGCCGGCCGGGGAGTCCCAGACGCCGAGAAAGGCGCGCACCAGCCGCTCCCCGAGACCCGCGCGGTCGCCCGCCAGCACCCCCGGCAGCAGCTCGGCCGGGTCGACCGGCACGTGCATCGCGGCCAGGAAGAGCTGGTCCTTGCCGCCGAAGTAGTGGTGCACCAGCGCCGGGTCCACCCCTGCGGCGGCGGCGACGGCCCGCATCGAGGCCCCGTCGAAGCCCCGCTCGGCGAAGGCGGCGCGGGCCGCGTCGAGGATGGCCCGCCGGGTGTCCGGGTTGCCGGGGCGCCGTCCGGTCCGCCGTGCCATCGCCGCTCCTCGCCGCGTCCAGGGAGCCGCTCAGCCGCTGCGCCGCCGCAGGGTGGCCGCCGCGAGCACCAGCGCCAGCGCCGCCGCGCCGGCGACCACCGCCACGTCCCGCCACATCGTGCCGGTCGGTTCGGCGTGCGCGCCGACCTGCTGGAGGGCCCCGACGGCGTACGACAGGGGCAGCGCGTCGCTGACCGCCTGCAACCAGCCGGCCATCTCGCCCCGGGGCACGAAGAGCCCGCAGAGCAGCAACTGCGGCACCACCACGACCGGCATGAACTGCACGGCCTGGAACTCGGTGCGGGCGAAGGCGCTGCAGAACAGCCCGAGCGCGACGGCGAGTACGGCGTTCAGCGCGGCGATCATGACCACCAGTCCGCTGTGACCGGCGGTGTCCAGCCCGAAGACCCCGTACGCGACCACGGACGCGACGGCCGCCTGGAGCACCCCGGCGAGCCCGAACGCGATGCCGTAGCCGAAGAGCAGGTCGAGCTTGCCCAGCGGGGTGGTGAGCAGCCGCTCCAGCGTGCCCGTGGTGCGCTCGCGCAGCATGGCGATGCTGGTGACCAGGAACATGACCACGAAGGGGAAGAAGCCGAGCATCACGAGGGCCACCCGGTCGAACGTGGACGGCTGCCCCGGCGGGGCGGGCTGGTCGACGTACATGGAGTGGACCAGGGCGAGCAGCGCCGACGGGACAACCAGCAGCAGCGCCACGGTGCGCCGGTCGTGGCGGAGCTGGCGCAGGATGCGGCCGGTGGTGGCGGCCAGGATCCGGGGGTTCACGACGCCTCCCGCCCGGTCCCGCCCGCCGTGGCCCTGATCAGCCGCAGGAACGCCTCGTCCAGGTCGTCGGTGCCGGCGGCGGCGCGGACCGCGTCGGGGGTGTCGTCGGCGATCAGCCGCCCCTCACGGATCAGCAGCAGCCGGTCGCAGCGGGCCGCCTCGTCCATGACGTGGCTGGAGACCAGCAGGGTGGTGCCGGCGGCGGCCATGGCGTGGAACCGGGCCCACAGGTCGGCGCGCAGCACCGGGTCCTGACCGACGGTCGGCTCGTCGAGGACGAGCAGTTCGGGCTCCCCGACCAGGGCGCAGGCCAGCGACGCCCGGCTGCGCTGCCCGCCGGAGAGGGCGCCGACGAGTTGCCCCGCCGCCGACCCGAGCCCGACGTCGGTGACCGCCCGGTCGGCGTCGGCGCGGCCCCGGCCGTGCAGCGCGGCGAAGTAGCGCGCGTTCTCCCGTACGGTCAGGTCGGCGTAGACGCTGGGCGCCTGGGTGAGGTAGCCGACGCGACGGCGCAGCTCCGGGGACCCGGCGGGGCGGCCGAGCACGGTCACCGTGCCGGCGTCGACCACCTGCACGCCGACCACCGCCCGCAGCAGCGTGGTCTTGCCGCTGCCGCTCGGGCCGAGCAGCCCGGTGACCAGCCCGCGTGACACGGACGCGCTGACGCCGTGCAGCACGCGCCGCCCGCCCCGCTCGACGACCAGGTCGCGTACGGCGATCGCCTCGTCCACCGCGCCTCCCGGGGAGAAACTCATCACGCGTTGAACTCGACGCTAGTGGAGACGTCCACGGCGTCGCAACGATCGCCGGTGCGTACCCCGAAGCGGCGACGGGGATGGTCGGGCATTAGCCTTCGGACCCGGACAGCGGGTCCGGCAACGGGCATCAGGCATGCCACCGGGCATTGCGCCCTGATCGGGCGTACGGCACGATGGCGCCGTGGGTCACGCTGCGTCACCGGACGAGAGGTTCCTCGGCGAATGGGCGGCTCGGTTGCGGGCCGGTGCCGACCAGCCCGTGGTCGGCATCATGCTGCGCGGCAGTCACGCCCGCCGGGCCGCCACCGCGCACAGCGACGTCGATGTCGACGTGCTCGTCAGCGGGGCGCCGTACGCCGCCCGCCGGGCCTTCCTGGCCGAGCACGACGGGCGACTGACCCACGTCTCGGTGGCCGCCCGCGACGTCCGCTCCTGGCTGACCCGCCTCGGCGAGCCCGCCGACTGGGCGTTCGGGCTGCCGGTGGTGGCACCGGCCCGGCTGCTGTGGGCGGACCCGCACTGGCGGCCCCGCATCGACCTGCCGGTGCTCTGCCAGCCCGCCGGCGAACCGCAGCTGGAGGAGCTGATCGCGACGCTCGGCAAGGTGGCCGGCGCGCGGGACGCCGACGACCACCTCGGCGTCCGGCTGGCCGCCGCCGACCTGGCGCGGCTCTGCCCGTCCGTGCTCCGGCTGGCAAACCCCACGGTGCGGGTGGTGTCGCGCCGGGCGGCCTTCGCCGCCGCCCTCGACCTGCCGGTGGCGCCCCCGAACTACCGGGCGGACCTGCTGCTCTGCCTCGGCCTGCGGCCCGGCTCCGTCGGCCAGCTCTGCGCCGCCGCGGCCCGCCTGGTCGGCGGCGTCCTGCCGCTGATCCGCCCGTACGCCGCCGAGGTCGCGCGGGTCGCCGGCGCGGACCTGGCCGCCGCCCTGACCGACGGCCGGCTGGACCGCTACGTCGACCAGCTGACCCGGCCCGCCCACCGGCCGCCACGGCCCCGGCGGGAGCCGTCGCCCGTGCCCGCCCCGCGTGCGGGACAATGGGTCACTGTGCCCGTACCTGACGCGCCCGCGACCGGCGCCCACCCCAGTCCGCAGGAGCCCGCGGCCGACGGCGCGCTCCGCCCGTCGCGGCTCGACCCGGCCATCGCCGCCCGGCTGCGCCGCACCCCCGACGGCCTGGTGGCCGCCGTGGTCCGCCAGCACGACTCCGGCGAGGTGCTGATGGTCGCCTGGATGGACGACGAGGCGCTGCACCGCACCCTGACCACCGGCCGGGCCACCTACTGGTCGCGCAGCCGCCGCGAGTACTGGGTGAAGGGCGCCACCTCGGGGCACCACCAGTACGTCCGGGCGGTGGCGCTGGACTGCGACGGCGACGCGCTGCTGGTCGACGTCGACCAGGTCGGCGCGGCCTGCCACACGGGGCACCGCACCTGTTTCTTCACGGAGCTGCCGGTCGGCGGGGAAGGGGCGGGGGCCCGGTGAGCACGCAGCGCGCGACGCCCGGCGGGGGCGCCCGCACCGACGGCGCGGCCAGCCCGGACCTCGCCACCTTCGCCGGGCTGGCCGCCCGCTGGCGGGTCGTCCCGGTCACCCGCCGGCTGCTCGCCGACGCGGAGACCCCGGTCGGCGTCTACCGCAAGCTCGCCGGCGGCCCGGGGACGTTCCTGCTGGAGTCCGCCGAGCAGGGCGTCGGCTCGGCCGGCATGGCCTGGTCGCGCTACTCGTTCATCGGCGTACGCAGCAGCGCCACGCTCACCGAGCGCGACGGTGCCGCGGTGTGGACGGGCCACCCACCGGCCGGGCTGCCCACCTCCGGCGACCCGGTCCGCGTGCTGCGCGAGACCGTCGAGGCGCTCGCCGGCCCGGCGTGGGACGCGGCCAGCGGCATGCCGCCCCTGACCGGGGGCATGGTCGGCTACCTGGGCTACG
This sequence comes from Micromonospora sp. NPDC049048, assembly GCF_043197615.1. NCBI lineage: Bacteria > Bacillati > Actinomycetota > Actinomycetes > Micromonosporales > Micromonosporaceae > Micromonospora > Micromonospora sp. NPDC049048. The sequence goes on from NZ_JBICTM010000003.1 coordinate 556,935, forward strand.
AGCTGATCCGGCGCTTCGAGCGGCTGCCCGAGCTGACCGAGGACGACCTGGGCGTGCCCGAGCTGGGCATGATGCTCGCCGCCGACCTGGTGGTGCTGGACCACTACGACGGCTCGGCGATCCTGGTCGCCAACGCGATCCTGCCGCCGCTGGACGAGCCGGACCGCGACGCGCGGGTCACGGCGGCGTACCACCACGCGGTCGGGCGGCTCGACGCGATGACCACCGCGCTGTCCCGGCCGATCCCGCCGATGGTGTCGACCGTCGAGCGACCCCCGGCGGGCGAGGTACGCAGCCGTACGCCCGAGGGCGGCTACCCGAAGGCCGTCGAGGCGGCCAAGGAGGCGATCCGGGCCGGCGAGTGCTTCCAGATCGTGCTGGCCCAGCGGTTCGAGCGGGAGACGCACGCCGACCCGCTGGACGTCTACCGCGTGCTGCGCACGACGAACCCCAGCCCGTACATGTACCTGCTGCGCTTCGACGGCTTCGACATCGTCGGGTCCTCGCCGGAGGCGCACCTGAAGGTGACCAGCGACGCCGAGGGGCGGCGGCGGGCGCTGCTGCACCCGATCGCCGGCACCCGGCCGCGCGGCGGCACCCCCGAGGCCGACGCCCGTCTCGCCGCGGAGCTGCTCGCCGACCCGAAGGAGCGCGCCGAGCACGTGATGCTGGTCGACCTGGGCCGCAACGACCTGGGCCGGGTCTGCCGCCCGGGCACGGTGGAGGTGCCGGAGTTCGCCACCATCGAGCGCTACAGCCACGTCATGCACATCGTCTCGACCGTGGTCGGCACGCTGCGTGAGGACCGCACGGCCTTCGACGCGCTGGCCGCGACCTTCCCCGCCGGCACCCTCTCCGGTGCGCCGAAGGTGCGGGCCATGGAGATCATCGAGGAACTGGAGCCGGTGCGGCGGGGCCTCTACGGCGGTACCGTCGGCTACTTCGGCTTCGGGGGCGACCTCGACATGGCGATCGCCATCCGCACCGCGCTGATGCGCGACGGCAGGGCGTACGTGCAGGCCGGGGCGGGGGTGGTGGCCGACTCCGATCCGGCCGCCGAGGACCAGGAGACCCAGAACAAGGCCGCCGCCGTACTCGCCGCCATCGCCGCCGCCGAGACCCTCCGGCCCGCCCGGTGACCGCCGCGGAGCCGCGCGGCGGCGAACCGGCGACCGCCGCGACGGCCGAGGCCGAGGAGCGCGACCGGGCGGTCACGGGCCGGCGCGAGCTGACGTACGCCGTGCTGCTCTGCGTGGCCGGCGCGGGCCTGGCGCTGTGGGCGTCGACCCGCACCTGGGCGGTCGAGTTGACGGCCCGGCCCACCCCGCTGCCGCCGGTACGCGACGTCCGCACGGGCGCCGGCCTGCTGCCCTGGCTGCCGGCGCTGGCGCTGGTCGGGCTGGCCGGCGGGGGCGCCGTGCTCGCCACCCGGGGCCGGGCGCGGCGGCTGCTGGGCGGGCTGCTGTGCGCGCTCGGCGTGGCGGTGGCCGCCGGCGGCGGCTACGGCCTGGTCGCGGCGTTCGACGGCGAGGTCGCCCGGCAGTGGCCGGCGCTCTGCCTGCTCGGCGGGGTGCTCGCCACGGCGGGCGGGCTGCTGACGGCGGCGCGGGGCCGGCGGTGGCCGGCGATGGGTGCCCGCTACGAGCGGCGCTCCGCGGGCGACGCCCTCCCGGCCGCCCGGGGCGAGGGCGGGCGGGTCACGGGCCGGCAGACCACCGAGGCGTGGGACGCGCTGGACCGGGGCGAGGACCCGACGGTCAGCTGACCGGCTGGCGTTCGCGGGCGGCGGCGCGGGCCGCCGCCAGCTCCGCCACCAGGCGGTCGAGCTCGGCCCGCTGCTCGGCCCGGGCGCGGTCGGCGCAGACCGCCTCCCAGGCGTTGCCCCGCGCCGTGCGCATCCGTGCCTCGCCCACCACGGCGCGCTCCAGCGTGTGCACGACGCCGACGGCGAGCGACGCGACGGTACGCGAGACGGTCGTCAGTCCGATGGTCTGGTGCGGCTCGACATTGCTCATGATCATCACCCTGCGGAGGATCGTTCGACGGCGGTGGGCAGGCGCGTCATCGAGTCTGCCCGAGGACGATGCTGGCTGGCTCACGTTTCGCCGTGGTGACCGACACGTCAACTCTGCTTCCGGGGCCGCCACCTGGGAAAGGGCCGTTCGACCTTGAGGTAGGTCACACGCGCGGCCCGGTGCCGGCGGTCGGCGCCGTGCCCGGCGGCCGGCCGCCACAGCAGATAGGATCACGTCGATGACCGGGAGGAGGCGGGGTGGCCGGAGAGCGCTGTCCGTCAATGGGCGTGATCGCCCAGCGTGACATTCCGTTCACCGGAGGTCGGCCATTATGCCCGAGCCCATTCCGTGAGGCACGCCATACCCCCGGCGCTTGTCGCCAGGTGGCGCCCCCTAGCATCGGCCCATGACACCCGGAGAGGGGAGTCCGTTGGTGACTGCTGAGCATGCGCACGCGGAGGGCGACGAGGCCGGTCCGGCAGCGTCCGTAGGCGTGCTCGACGAGATCCTGGCCGGCGTGCGTGAGGACGTCGCCCGGCGGCAGGAGCAGGTTCCGCTGGAGCGGATCCGCGAGCTGGCCGCCGCCGCGCCGCCGCCGCTGGACGCGTACGCGGCCCTGCGCAAGTCGGGCGTCGCGGTGATCGCCGAGGTGAAGCGCTCGTCGCCGTCGAAGGGGCGGCTGGCCGAGATCGCCGACCCGGCCGAGCTGGCCGGCGAGTACGCCGCCGGCGGCGCGCGGGCGATCAGCGTGCTCACCGAGGGCCGCTGGTTCGGGGGCTCGCTCGACGACCTGGCCGCCGTACGTGCCGCCGTCGGCATCCCGGTGCTGCGCAAGGACTTCGTGGTCTCCAGCTACCAGGTGCACGAGGCCCGCGCGCACGGCGCCGACCTGGTGCTGCTGATCGTCGCCGCCCTGGAGCAGAACGCCCTCGTCGGCCTGCTGGAGCGCATCGAGTCGCTGGGCATGACCGCACTGGTCGAGGTCCACGACGAGGAGGAGGCCGACCGTGCCCTGGAGGCCGGTGCCCAGGTGATCGGGGTCAACGCCCGCAACCTGCGTACCCTGGAGGTCGACCGCTCGGTGTTCGAGCGGATCGCGCCCGGCCTGCCCAGCAGCGTCGTCAAGATCGCCGAGTCGGGGGTGCGTGGCCCGCACGACCTCATCCGCTACGCCTCGGCGGGCGCCGACGCGGTCCTGGTCGGCGAGGGCCTGGTCACCCAGAAGAGTCCCCGCGAGGCGGTGGCCGAGCTGGTCAACGCCGGCAACCACCCGGCCACGCCCCGCCCGGTGCGCTGACCCCGCGCCGGTTCCTCAGCACCGAGAGGACGATCCCCATGAGCGAGCGCAGCGAGCGAATCGTCAGGTTCAGCGCGGTGGTGCCTCGTGGCGGCACGGAGCGCAGCGGAGTGCCGGCATGAGCGAGCGCAGCGAGTTGGGCGCCCCGGCCGGTTCGCTGCCCGACTCCGCCGGTCACTTCGGCCGCTTCGGCGGCCGGTTCGTGCCGGAGGCGCTGGTCGCGGCGCTGGACGAGCTGGAGGCCGCGCACCGCACGGCGATGGCCGACGAGTCGTTCCGGGCCGAGTTCGCCGCCCTGCTGCGTGACTACGCCGGCACCCCCTCGCTGCTCTACGAGGCCCGCCGGTTCTCCGTCAGGGCGGGGGCGCGGGTGCTGCTCAAGCGGGAGGACCTCAACCACACCGGGGCGCACAAGGTGCGCAACGTGCTCGGCCAGGCCCTGCTGACCCGGCGGATGGGCAAGCGCCGGGTGATCGCGGAGACCGGCGCCGGCCAGCACGGCGTCGCCACCGCCACCGCCGCCGCCCTGTTCGACCTGGAGTGCGTGGTCTACATGGGCCAGGTCGACACCGAGCGGCAGGCGCTCAACGTGGCCCGGATGCGGATGCTCGGCGCCACCGTCGTCCCCGTCGCCACCGGCTCGCGCACCCTCAAGGACGCGATGAACGAGGCGATGCGCGACTGGGTCGCCAACGTCGACGAGACCCACTACCTGATCGGCACCGCCGCCGGGCCGCACCCCTTCCCGGCGCTGGTGCGCGACTTCGTCCGGGGCATCGGCGACGAGGCCCGCCAGCAGTGCCTCGACCTGACCGGCGCGCTGCCGGACGCCGTCACCGCCTGCGTCGGCGGCGGCTCCAACGCGCTGGGCATCTTCCACGCCTTCGTCGGCGACCCCGACGTGCGGCTCTACGGCTTCGAGGCCGGCGGCGACGGCGTCGCGACGGGCCGGCACGCCGCCAGCATCACCGGCGGCTCCGCCGGGGTGCTGCACGGCACCCGGACGTACGTGCTCCAGGACGACGACGGGCAGACCTGCGAGTCGCACTCGATCTCCGCCGGGCTCGACTACCCGGGTGTCGGGCCGGAGCACGCCTGGCTGCACGACAGCGGCCGCGCGACCTACCTGCCGGTCACCGACGACGAGGCGATGGCCGCGTTCGAACTGCTCTGCCGCACCGAGGGCGTCATCCCCGCGATCGAGAGCGCGCACGCGCTCGCCGGCACCCTCGCGGTCGCCCCGAAGCTCGCCGCCGAGCTGGGCCGGGAGCCGACGATCGTGGTCAACCTCTCCGGCCGGGGCGACAAGGACGTGCACACCGCTGGCGACTACTTCGGCATCCTCGACAAGGAGCAGTGAGAACGTGAGCCGGATCGGGGTGGCCTTCGACAAGGCCCGCGCCGACGGGCGGGCCGTGCTGGTCGGCTGCATGCCGGCCGGCTTCCCGACCGTCGAGGGCAGCATCGCCGCCATGAAGGCGATGGTCTCCGCCGGGGTAGACGTCATCGAGGTGGAGATCCCGTACTCCGATCCGGTGATGGACGGCCCGGTGATCCAGAAGGCCAGCGACATCGCCCTCGCCGGCGGCGTACGCACGCGCGACGCGCTGCGCGTCATCGAGGCGGTCGCGGCCACCGGGGCGGCCGTGGTCACCATGACCTACTGGAACCCGGTGGAGCGCTACGGCGTCGACGCCTTCGCCCGCGACCTGGCCTCGGCCGGGGGCACCGGCCTGATCACGCCGGACCTGATCCCCGAGGAGGCGGGCGAGTGGCTCGCCGCCTCGGACGCGTACGGGCTGGACCGCACCTTCCTGGTGTCGCCGTCCTCGACCGACGCGCGGCTGGCGATGACCGCCGGACACTGCCGGGGCTTCGTCTACGCCACCGCGATCATGGGCGTCACCGGCGCCCGCGCGCAGACGTCCGAGGCGGCGCCCGTCCTGGTGTCCCGGGTACGGGAGGTCACCGACCTGCCGGTCGGCGTCGGGCTGGGCGTCGGCACGGGCGCGCAGGCCGCCACCGTGGCCGGGTACGCCGACGGCGTCATCGTCGGCAGCGCCCTGGTGCGCTGTGTGCTCGACGCGCCGGACGAGGCGTCCGGGCTGGCCGCCCTGCGCGCGCTGAGCACGGAACTCGCCGAGGGCGTCCGCACCCCGACCGGCTGACCGGAGGCCGCCGAAAGCGGTGGACGGCGGACCGGGTGCCACCGAAGGGGTCTTCGGCGGTAGCGTGTGCACCCGTGACCTACGCCTCGCTGACCCCCCAGGCGGCCCTGCCCAGCCCCAGCACCGCCGTCTGGCAGCTCGGACCGGTGCCGATCCGGGCGTACGCGCTGTGCATCATCCTCGGCATCGTGGTGGCCTGCTGGGTCACCGAGCGGCGGCTGCGCCAGCGCGGCGTCGCCCCCGGAGCGGTCCTCGACATCGCGGTCTGGGCGGTTCCGGCCGGCATCGTCGGCGCCCGCATCTACCACGTGATCACCTCGCCGGAGAAATACTTCGGCACCGGCGGCGACCCCATGAAGGCGTTCGCCATCTGGGAGGGCGGTCTCGGCATCTGGGGCGCGGTGGCCGGCGGGGCCGTCGGCGCGTGGCTCGCGGCCCGGCAGCTCGGCATCCCGTTCGCGGTGGTCGCCGACGCGCTGGCCCCCGGCCTGCCGCTGGCGCAGGCGATCGGCCGGCTCGGCAACTGGTTCAACAACGAGCTCTACGGCGGCCGGACCAGCCTGCCCTGGGGGCTGGAGATCCACCGGATGGACCCGGACAATCCGGGCCACGCCCTGCGCGACGACGCCGGTCAGCCGATCCTCGAACCGGGCCTCTACCACCCGACGTTCGCCTACGAGCTGCTGTGGAACCTCGGCGTGGCCGCGCTCGTCCTCGTGCTCGACCGCAAGCTGCGCCTCGGCCGGGGGCGGGCGTTCGCGCTCTACGTGATGGGCTACACGGCCGGCCGGTTCTGGATCGAGCTGATGCGCACCGACGAGGCGAACACCATCCTCGGCGTACGCCTGAACGTCTGGACCGCCGGCCTGGTCTTCCTCGGCGCCCTGATCTACTTCGTGCGGGTGCGCGGCCCCCGGGAGTACGTCATCCCGATCGGCGCCGCCGCGACGCCGGAGCCGGCGGTCGAATCCGACGTCTCCCAGGTCGACCTGTCCGCGCGGGAGGCCGGCGCCCAGCCGGCGGCCCCGGAGGGCTACCGGGTGGTGAGCGAGGAGCAGTACCGGCACTGGCGGGAGACCGGCGAGACGCCGGCCGAACCGGGCGGCGACGAGACCGCCTCCGGCGCGAGCGGGGAAGAGGCCACCCCCGGAGCGGGCGGCGACGAGGCCGGATCCGGGGCGGCCCGGGACGGCGCCGCGTCCGCCGGGCAGACCTCGGAGGACCGGGCCGGGGCCACGGGCGCCCGGCCCGCCGACCGCGACAGCTGAGGAGGAGCACCCCATGCGTAGCGCGGTCGTGGTCGGCGCCGGGATCGGCGGCCTCGCGGTCGCCGGCGCGCTGGCCCGCTCCGGCTGGCGGGTGACCCTGCTGGAGCGGGCCGACCGGGTGCGTCCCGAGCCGACCGCCGTGGTGCTCTGGCCCAACGGCGTACGCGCGCTGCGCGCCCTCGGCCTCGGCGCCGGCCTGGAGGCGATCGCCACACCGCTGCCCGACGGCGGGGTGCGCCGCCCCGACGGGCACTGGCTGGTGCAGCCCCGCCCCACCCCGGCCGACCGGATGCCGGTGGTGGTGCACCGGGAGGACCTGCACGACGCGCTGATCGCCGGCCTGGGCGACGAGGTCGAGCTGCGTACGGGGGTGAGCGTGCGCACGGTCCGCGCCGCCTCCGGTGAGCGGCCCTCGGTCGGCGACGGCCGGCACACCTTCGAGGCTGACCTGGTCGTCGCCGCCGACGGCACCGACAGCGAGCTGCGCCGGCAACTCGCCCCGGGGTCCGGGGTGGTCAGCTCGGGCTGTGCCGCCTGGCGGGCGGTGATCCCCTGGTACCGGGCCCCGAAGCTGCCCGCCGACCAGCCCGTCGGCGGCGAGGTGCTCGGCGCCGGCTACCGCTTCGTGTCCGCCTCGCTCGGCGAGCGTGGCTCCTCCGGCGCCTCCAGCCGGGGCGGCATCTACTGGGTGGCGACCGCCGTCGGCGCGCCCCGCCCCGAGCCGCCGGAGACCCAGCTCGCCCTGCTGCGCCGCTGGTACGCGGGCTGGCCCGCGCCGATCGCCGACCTGCTCGACGCCACGGACCCGACGGACCTGGTCCAGCAGGAGATCCGCGAGCTGCGTCCGCTGCCCAGGTCGTACGGCTTCCCGGCCGGCCCGGGTGGGGTGGTGCTGCTCGGCGACGCCGCGCACGCCATGCCGCCGCACCTCGGCCAGGGCGCCTGCCTCGCCTTCGAGGACGCCGCCACCCTCGCCTCGCTGCTGCGCGAGTCCCGGCTGCCCGACGCGGTGGTGGCGTACGACCGGGCGCGCCGGCCCCGGGCGGCGACGGTGGTCCGGCAGGCCCGCCGGATGTCGGCGGTGCTGAAGGCCCGGGGTCCGCTGGCCCTGCGCGCCCGCGACGCCGCCCTCGGCACCCTGAACCCGCGCCTGCTCTCCACGGCCGCCAACACGGCCGCCCAGTGGCGCCCCCCAACCTGACCCGTCCCCGCGTGCCCCGCCCGTTCCCGCCGTCGATCATGTAGTTGTGGTGGTGGACAAAGGGTGTCACAGGGGATGAAGCGGGCACCAGAACTGCATGATCGACCGGGCTGGGGGCTGGGTCAGGGGGTTACCGGGGTGGGTTCGGCGATGCAGGCGGTGCCGACGCGGCGGAAGCCGACGCGGACGTAGACCCGGGCGATGTCCTCGCTGCCCGCCGAGAGGAAGACCAGGCTGGTGCCGGCGGCCAGCAGCTCGCGGGCCAGCGTGGCGGTGACCGCCGCGCCCAGGCCACGGCGGCGGGCGGACGGCAGGGTGGCCACGCCGGCGATCTCGGCGACGTCGCGGACCCGCATCGCAATTCCGCTGGCCAGCGCGCCCTCGGTGGGCGTCTCCGCCAGCGCCGACAGTCGCCGGCCGTCGGCGACGCAGGCGCGCTCCTCGTCCAGCGCCGCCTCGTCCAGCTCGGCCATCGCGGCGTCCCGCTGGGCGGGCCCGGCCTCGCCGCGGTCGGTGCCGGCCGCGGCGAACCCGACGGCGGCGACCGCGCGCCGCGCCGCCACGTCGGCCGCGAAGCCGGGCTCCGTCGCGTCGAGCATCCGCACCGGTACGTCCGTGAGGGTGCCCGGGTCGGGCAGGGCGGCCGGGTCGAGCACCATCAGCGGCGCCTCCAGCACCGACAGCCCCGCCGAGCGGGCCACGGGCAGCATGTCGGGGCTCATCTCGTGCACCCACTCGAAGGCCTCGGGCAGGCCGAGCTCGCGCTGGCGCTGCCGTACCGCCGCGACGTCGGCCAGCGACGGCGTCTCGGTGGCGTCGAGCCGGGGTCGGGCGTAGAACGGCCATCCGGCGCCCTCCCGGACGAACAGTACGAGGGCGCCGTGCTGCTCCGTCCGGGCCGCATCCCGGGGCACCGCGTCGTAGAACCGTTCCAACCGGCCGAACAGGTCCGTGCGCAGAAGATCCACCGAGCGAGACTACACGTCCCAGAGTTTGGAAGGTGTGATCAATCTGCACTGGCCTTGCGCTCGGGACCCTAACGTAGACTCAATAGACCCTTGAGGGCCGACGTCGTCCCGATCGAGATCCACCCTGAGTGACGACAGGAGGCCCGGTGGCCTTTCCGTACCCTCACAGCAGCCCGGAGCAGCCCCCGCACCTCGGCCCCGGGGCGCCCGCGGCCGGGCTCTACGATCCCGCGCAGGAGCACGACGCCTGCGGCGTGGCCTTCGTGGCGGACCTGTACGGGCGGCGCTCGCACGCGGTCGTGGCCAACGGCCTCGACGCGCTCTGCCGGCTGGACCACCGGGGAGCCCGGGGCGCGGAACCGAACACCGGCGACGGCGCCGGCATCATGATCCAGATCCCGGACGCGTTCCTGCGCGCGGTGGTGGACTTCCCGCTGCCGCCCGCCGGCGAGTACGCCACCGGCCTGGTCTTCCTGCCCGACGACGACGATGCTGAGGCCCGCGCCCGCCGCGTCGTGGAGAAGTACGCGCTGGTCGAGGGGGCCGACGTGCTCGGCTGGCGGGACGTGCCGGTCGACGCGGACGGCCTCGGCGAGACCGCCCTGGCGGCGATGCCCCGGGTCCGGCAGCTCTTCCTCACCGCGCACCGGCTCACCGGTACGCCGGCCGGGCCGGCCGGGTCGCGGCTGGGCGGCGTCGAGCTGGAACGGGTCGCGTTCTGCGTACGCAAGCAGGCCGAGCGGGAGAGCGCCGAGCGGGGCGTGCCGGCGTACTTCCCGTCGCTGTCGGCGCGGACCATGGTGTTCAAGGGCATGCTCACCCCCGACCAGCTCCCGGCGTTCTATCCGGATTTGACCGACGAGCGGGTCGAGAGCGCGATCGCGCTGGTGCACTCCCGGTTCTCCACCAACACGTTCCCCTCCTGGCCGCTGGCGCACCCGTACCGGCTCATCGCGCACAACGGCGAGATCAACACGATCCGGGGCAACCGGAACTGGATGCAGGCCCGCGAGGCGCTGCTGCGTACCCCGAACCTGCCGGGCAACATCCGCCGGGTCTTCCCGGTCTGCACCCCCGCCGCCTCCGACTCGGCGAACTTCGACGAGGTCCTCGAACTGCTGCACCTGGCCGGGCGGAGCCTGCCCCACGCCGTGCTGATGATGATTCCCGAGGCGTGGGAGAACGACCCGGACATGGCCGCCGACAAGCGCGCCTTCTACCGCTTCCACGCGAGCCTGATGGAGCCGTGGGACGGGCCGGCGTCGGTCGCCTTCACCGACGGCGAGGTCGTCGGCGCCGTGCTGGACCGCAACGGGCTGCGCCCGGGGCGCTGGTGGCGTACGGACGACGGGCTCGTGGTGCTGGGCAGCGAGGCGGGCGTGCTCGACCTCGACCCGGCCCGGGTCGTCGCCAAGGGCCGCCTCCAGCCGGGGAAGATGTTCCTGGTCGACACCGTCGCCGGCCGGATCGTGCACGACGACGAGATCAAGGCGGAGCTGGCGGCCGAGCAGCCGTACGCCGACTGGCTGCACGCCGGCCTGATCGAGCTGACCGACCTGCCCCCGCGAGAGCACACCGTCTACACCCACGACTCGGTACGCCGCCGCCAGCAGACCTTCGGCTACACGGAGGAGGAGCTGAAGATCCTGCTCGCGCCGATGGCGCGCACGGGCGTCGAGCCGCTCGGCTCGATGGGCACCGACACCCCGATCGCCCCGCTCTCCACCCGGCCACGGCTGCTCTACGACTACTTCCACCAGCTCTTCGCGCAGGTCACGAACCCGCCGCTGGACGCCATCCGCGAGGAGCTGGTGACCAGCCTGGCGTCGACCATCGGGCCGGAGGGCAACCTGCTCGACCCGGGCCCGGCGAGCTGTCGGCAGATCGTGCTGCCGTACCCGCTGATCGACAACGACGAGCTGGCGAAGATCCTCTCCATCGACGAGGACGGCGACCTGCCCGGCTTCAAGGCCGTCCGGGTCTCCGGGCTCTACCGCGTGCGGGAGGGCGGCGCCGGGATCAAGGCCCGGCTGACCGAGATCTGCCGGCACGTCTCCGAGGCCATCGAGGATGGCGTACGCATCCTGGTGCTGTCGGACCGCGACTCCAACGCCGACCTCGCCCCCATCCCGTCGCTGCTGCTCACCGCCGCCGTGCACCAGCACCTGGTGCGCGAGCAGACCCGCACGCAGGTGGCGCTGGTCGTCGAGTCCGGCGACTGCCGCGAGGTGCACCACGCGGCGGTGCTGATCGGCTACGGCGCGGCGGCCGTGAACCCCTACCTGGCCTTCGAGTCGGTGGAGGACATGATCTCCACGGGGGCGCTGAGCGGAGTCGAACCGGCCAAGGCGGTCCGCAACTACGTCAAGGGCCTCGGCAAGGGCGTCCTGAAGATCATGTCCAAGATGGGCATCTCGACGGTGTCGTCGTACTGCGGGGCGCAGGTCTTCGAGGCCGTCGGGCTGGACTCCCGGCTGGTCGAGCGCTACTTCCGGGGCACCCCGAGCAAGATCGGCGGGATCGGGCTGGACGGCATCCACGCCGAGGTCGCCGCCCGGCACGCGCTGGCCTGGCCTGCGCCGGGCGCTGCCGCGTCCGACCGGCTGGAGGTGGGCGGCGAGTACCAGTGGCGCCGCGAGGGCGAGCTGCACCTGTTCAACCCGGAGACGGTCTTCCTGCTCCAGCACGCCACCCGCAGCCGCCAGTACGACGTCTTCCGCCGGTACACCGCCAAGGTCGACGAGCTGGCCGCGCAGGCCGGCTCGCTGCGCGGGCTGTTCACCCTGCGTACGGGCGTGCGACCGCCGGTGCCCCTCGACGAGGTCGAGCCGGCCACGGAGATCGTCAAGCGGTTCGCCACCGGCGCCATGTCGTACGGGTCGATCTCGGCGGAGGCGCACGAGACCCTGGCGATCGCCATGAACCGGCTCGGCGGCAAGTCCAACACCGGCGAGGGCGGCGAGGACGTCGAGCGGCTGCACGACCCGGCCCGCCGCTCCGCCGTCAAGCAGATCGCCAGCGGCCGGTTCGGCGTGACCAGCGAATACCTCGTCAACGCCGACGACCTCCAGATCAAGATGGCGCAGGGCGCCAAGCCCGGCGAGGGCGGGCAGCTGCCCGGCAACAAGGTCTGGCCGTGGATCGCCCGTACCCGGCACGCCACGCCGGGCGTCGGCCTGATCTCCCCGCCGCCGCACCACGACATCTACTCCATCGAGGACCTCGCGCAGCTCGTGCACGACCTGAAGTGCGTCAACCCGTCCGCGCGGGTGCACGTCAAGCTGGTCAGCGAGGTCGGCGTCGGCACGGTGGCGGCGGGCGTGGCCAAGCTCAAGGCCGACGTCATCCTCATCTCCGGCCACGACGGCGGCACCGGCGCCTCCCCGCTGAACTCGCTCAAGCACGCCGGCACCCCGTGGGAGCTGGGGCTGGCCGAGGCGCAGCAGACGCTGCTGCTCAACAAGCTGCGCGACCGGGTCACCGTGCAGGTCGACGGGCAGCTCAAGACCGGCCGGGACGTACTGGTCGCGGCGCTGCTCGGCGCCGAGGAGTTCGGCTTCGCCACCGCGCCGCTGATCGTCGAGGGCTGCGTGATGATGCGCGTCTGCCACCTCGACACCTGCCCGGTCGGCATCGCCACCCAGAACCCGGTGCTGCGGGAACGCTTCACCGGCCGGCCCGAGTTCGTGGAGAACTTCTTCCTGTTCCTCGCCGAGGAGGTCCGCGGCTACCTGGCCGAGCTGGGCCTGCGGTCGATCGAGGAGGCCATCGGGCAGACCGAGCTGCTCGACGTCGCCCCGGCGATCGCGCACTGGAAGGCCGGCGGGCTCGACCTGACCCCCGTGTTGCACCTGCCGGAGCTGCCGGCCGGGGCCGCGCGCCGGGGCGTACGCGCCCAGGACCACGGGCTGGAGCTGGCGCTGGACAACGAGCTGATCGCCCTGGCCGGGCCGGCGCTGCGCGACCGTACGCCGGTGCGGGTGGAGGTCGCGGTGCGCAACGGCGACCGCAGCGTCGGCGCGATGCTCGGCGGCGAGGTGACCCGCCGCTTCGGTGGGGCCGGCCTGCCCGCCGACACGATCGAGTTCACGCTGAGTGGCACCGCCGGGCAGTCCTTCGGCGCGTTCCTTCCGCGCGGGGTCACCCTGCGGCTGCACGGCGACGCCAACGACTACGTGGGCAAGGGCCTCTCCGGCGGTCGGCTCGTCGTGCGGCCCGACGCCGCCGCCCCGTTCGTCGACGGCGACGCCGCGCCGGGGCAGCGGGCCGAGGACCAGACCATCGCCGGCAACACCATCCTGTACGGGGCCACGGCGGGCGAGCTGTTCCTGCGCGGCCGGGTGGGGGAGCGGTTCGCGGTGCGCAACTCCGGCGCGGTGGCCGTCGTCGAGGGCGTCGGCGACCACGGCTGCGAGTACATGACCGGCGGGACCGTGGTGGTGCTGGGCCCGACGGGACGCAACTTCGCCGCCGGCATGTCCGGCGGCACGGCGTTCGTGCACCAGCTGGACCGCCGCCGGGTGAACACGGAGCTGGTCGACCTGGCGCCGCTGTCCGAGGAGGAACAGGCGGTGCTGCACGAGCTGGTGCAGCGACATTTCGCCGAGACCGACTCGGCGGTCGCCGAGGGGCTGCTCAAGCGCTGGCCGGAGGCGGTGGCGGAGTTCACCGCCGTGGTGCCCCGGGACTACCGCCGGGTGCTGGAGATCATGCGGGCCGCCGAAGCCGCCGGCCGCGACGTCGACGACGCGGTGATGAGCGCACTCGCGCCCGCCGCGAAGTCCGTGTCGACCGTGCCCGCCCAGCGGGTGACGGTCCAGGAGGTGGCTCGTGCCTGACCCGAACGGTTTCCTGCGCTACGACCGGCGGCTGCCCGCGCGCCGCCCGGTGCCGGTGCGGATCAGCGACTGGCGCGAGGTGTACCCGCCGGCCGGCGAGGAGCTCATCCGCGAGCAGGCGACCCGCTGCATGGACTGCGGCATCCCGTTCTGCCACGACGGCTGCCCGCTGGGCAACCGCATCCCGGACTGGAACGACCTGGTCCGTACCGGCAACTGGGACGCCGCGGTGGACTCGCTGCACGCCACCAACAACTTCCCCGAGTTCACCGGCCGGCTCTGCCCGGCGCCCTGCGAGGCGGCCTGCGTGCTCGGCATCGGCGGGGGCGCGCCGGTCACCATCAAGCAGGTCGAGGTGGAGATCGCCGACGCGGCTGTCGCGCGGGGCGGCCTGTCGCCACGTCCGGCGGCGACGCCGACCGGCCGGTCGGTGGCCGTGGTCGGCTCCGGGCCCGCCGGTCTCGCCGCCGCCCAGCAGCTCGCCCGCGCCGGTCACGCCGTGACGGTGTACGAGCGCGACGACGCGATCGGCGGCCTGCTGCGGTACGGCATCCCGGACTTCAAGCTGGAGAAGGTCCACGTCGACCGGCGACTGGCCCAGCTCACCGCCGAGGGCGTGCGCTTCCGCACCGGGGTGAACGTCGGTGTCGACGTCACCGCCGAGCAGTTGCGCGCCGAGCACGACGCCGTGCTGCTCGCCTGCGGCGCGTTGCAGGGCCGGGACACCCCGGAGACCCCGGGTCGCGGGCTGCGTGGCGTACACCAGGCGATGGACCATCTCGTCGCGGCCAACCGGGTGGTCGCCGCGGCGGCGGGCGGCCGACCCGACACGGCGGTGCTGCCCGACGGCAAGCCGATCGACGCGGCCGGGAAGCACGTCGTGATCATCGGTGGCGGCGACACGGCGGCGGACTGCCTGGGCGTGGCGCACCGCCAGGGCGCGGCCGGCGTACACCAGCTGGACCTCTACCCGCAGCCGCCGCAGGCGCGGGACGAGGCCCGGGACCCATGGCCCACGTGGCCCTGGCTGTTGCGCAGCTACCCGGCGCACGAGGAGGGCGGCGAGCGGGTCTTCGCCGTCGCGGTGCAGGAGTTCGTCGACGACGGCACCGGCCAGGTGCGGGCGGTGCGGATCGCCGAGGTGACCGTGGAGAAGCGCGACGGGCGACGCATCGTGACCCCGCTGCCCGGCTCGGAGCGGGAGCTGCCGGCTGACCTGGTGCTGCTGGCGATCGGCTTCGAGGGCACCGAGGAGCAGCCGCTGCTCGACCAGTTCGGGGTGCGCCGCAACGCGCGCGGTGCGATCGACGCCCGGCCGGACTGGCAGACCGACGCCGACGGCGTCTTCGTGGCCGGCGACATGCACCGGGGCGCCTCGCTGATCGTCTGGGCGATCGCCGAGGGGCGGGCCGCGGCCGCCGCCATCCACGCCCACCTGGGCGGGACGGGTGCCCTGCCGGCCCCGGTCGACCCGGCCCGGCAACCGCTGGCCGCGCGCTGACCGACGACTCCGGCCTACCTCCCTCGGGTCTTTCCCCGACGGGCCCGCCGGGGGCCGGCACCTGACGTGGGGCGGGGGGGGGGGGGGGGGGGCCGCGCCCCCCCCCCCCCCGGGGCCGGGGGGGGGGGGGGGGGGGCCCCCCCCCACCACGGTGGGCGGAAGTTGGGTCGACAG
>NZ_JBICTM010000003.1:572374-941262 GCF_043197615.1 Micromonospora sp. NPDC049048
CCCCGCCCCCGGCCCGCCCCCCCCCGCCCCCCGGCGGGGGGCCCCCCCCCCCCCCGGCGGGGGGCCCCCCCCCCCCCCCCCCGCGGGGGGGGGGCCCCCCCCCGGGGGGGGGGGGGGGGCCCCCGCCCCCCCCCCCCCCCACGCCGGCGCGACTCTCCCTGCTTCTGCTGGGCCTCATGTGGACGACACTCCGGCATGTCGGGGCGGTACCCCCGTGCCGCCGCGAGGCCGTGGCCGTACCGGCGCTGTGCTTCCATGAATCGAGATATTTCGATACCATTTACCGCCTGGTAACAAGCACTCCGCCCTGGCCACGCGCGCGGTCACCGGCTCCACCGCCCCTGTCCCGTGGAGGTCCCGCATGCCCCACCGCCCGCTGGCCCGCGCCCTCGCCGCGCTGGTCGCCCTGTGCACCGCCGCCCTCGGCGCGGTGCTCGCCCCCGGCACCGCCCAGGCCGCCGCCGTCAACTACGTGGCCCTCGGCGACTCCTACTCCTCCGGCGTCGGCGCCGGCCCGTACGACCTCTCCAGCTGCCTGCGCAGCCAGAAGTCGTACGCACCGCTGTGGGCCGCCGCCAACGCGGTCAGCAGCTTCCAGTTCGCCGCCTGCGGCGGGGCCGTCACCTCCGACGTGATCAACAACCAGGTCAGCTCGCTGAGCACCAGCACCACCCTGGTCACCATCACCATCGGCGGCAACGACGCCGGCTTCGTCGACGTGATCACCAGCTGCCGCTTCGGCAGCACCTCCAACTGCACCAACGCCGTCAACGAGGCCAAGGCGTTCGCCACCGCGACGCTGCCGGGCCGGCTCGACGCCACGTACTCGGCCATCCGGAACCGGGCCCCGAACGCGCGGCTGATCGTGCTCGGCTACCCGCGCCTGTTCGAGACCGGCTCCTGCGGGCTGCTGGCGATGAGCACCTACAAGCGGACCATCCTCAACGAGGCCGCCGACGTGCTCGCCACCGTCATCTCCGGCCGGGCCGGCGCGGCCGGAGCCACGTTCGTCGACACCCGGCCGTACTTCGCCGGGCACGGGGTCTGCGCTGCCGACCCGTGGATCAACGACATCAGCGGCGTCATCGAGGCGTACCACCCCGACGCCGACGGCTACCGCCACGGCTACCTGCCGGCGCTGACCGCCGTCACCGGCTGACGCACCGCCCACCAGGACGGGCACCTTCCTTGTCGTTTCTGGACAGGAAGGTGCCCGTCCTCGCACCCGCGCCGGTGAGGCAGAGCGGTTCGTCCGACGCGCCCGGCTCGCCACTGTCCGGGTGTCGACGGTGTCCGTTAGGGTCCTTGGGGACCAGGCGGGGAGACGGCGACGGGAGCGGAAAGTGGGCAGGCTCGCGTCGGCGTACGGGCAGGCGGTCGCGGCGCACCGGGCGGCCCGGGCACACCTCGACACCGCCCGCCGGGCGCTCGCCGGGCAGGTGCCCCGGGCCACCCCGGCCGGCGCAGCCGAGCTGGTCACGCGGCTCGCGGCACTCGGCGGCGCGCTCGGCACCCCGACCCCCGGGGCCACCCCCGTGACCGCCGCGCCCGTACCCGTGCGCGTCGGCGAGGCGTCCACTCCCGACGGTTCCTTCCCCGTCCTCGTACCGCTGGGTGGTGGTCACCACCTCGCCGTCGACGCGGACGCCCGCGACCCCCGGGTGGCCGGCCTGCTGCGGGCGCTCGTGCTGCGGCTGCTCGCCACCGCCCCGACCGGCGGCGTCCGGGTCGCCGGGATCGACACCGCCGCGCTCGGCGCCACCTTCGGGCCGCTGCGCCCGCTCGTCGACGCCGGCGTGCTCGACCCGCCGGCCACCGGCGAGGCCGAGGTGACCGCCCTGCTCGACGCCGCCGAGCAGCACGCCCGCGCCGCCCGGCACGCCGACCGCCCCGAGCAGGAACTGCTGCTGGTCGTCGCCGCGTCGGCGCCGCCGCCGCGCGAGGCGGCCCGGCTCGCCGCGCTCACCCACGCCGGGCCGGCCGCCGCCGTCTGCGTGCTGGTCGCGGGCCGGCCCACCGCCGCGTCGACGGAGCCGGCACCGCAGCTCGGCGCCACCACCACCATCCGGTTGACCGAGCGGTACGCCCACGTCGGCGACCCGCCCGGGGCCCCGTTCAGCCACGACGGCAGCGGACTGGCGGCCCCCGTCGTGCTCGACGGCGATCCGCCGGCGGCGTCGGTGGCGGCCCTCGCCGCGCACCTCGGCGCCGCCGCCCGGCGCAGCGACGCGGTCGGCTTCGTCGAGCTGCTGCCCGAGCGGCGCTGGGCCGAGTCGGCCGGCAACGGGCTGCGCACCGTGGTCGGCCGGGCCGGCCGCGACCGCGTCACCGTCGCCTTCGACGACGCCACCCCGCACTGGCTCGTCGGCGGGCGCACCGGCGCCGGCAAGACCGTCTTCCTGCTCGACGTCCTCTACGGGCTGGCCGCCCGCTACTCGCCGGCCGAACTCCAGCTCTACCTGCTCGACTTCAAGGAGGGGGTGAGCTTCACCGAGTTCGTCCCCACGCCCCGCGACCCGTCCTGGCTGCCGCACGCGCGGGCGGTCGGCATCGAGTCCGACCGGGAGTACGGCGTGGCCGTACTGCGCGAGCTGCGCCGGGAGCTGTCGCGGCGGGCCACCACCCTCAAACGGCACGGCGTCACCAAGCTCGCCGACCTGCCCCGCGACACCCCGGTGCCCCGCATCGTGGCGGTGATCGACGAGTTCCACGTGCTCCTCGCCGGCAACGACGCGCTCGCCCGCGAGTCCGTCGACCTGCTGGAGGAACTGGCCCGCAAGGGCCGCTCGTACGGCGTGCACCTGGTCCTCGCCAGCCAGAGCATGACCGGCGTCGAGGCGCTCTACGGCCGGGCCGAGGCGATCTTCGGCCAGTTCGCGCTGCGGGTGGCGCTGCCCGGTGGCGGCGGGGTGCTCGACCCGCTGAACGAGGCCGCCCAGACCCTGCCGGTCGGCTCGGCCGTGCTCAACACGGCGGCCGGCGCGGTCGGCGCCGACACGACCGTCCGCTTCCCCGACGCGCACGCCGCCGCGAAGGAGTTGGCGGGGCTGCGCCACGAGCTGTGGCAGGCCCGACCGGCGGGCGCGCGCCCCCCGTCGGTCTTCCGGGGCTACGAGGCCGCCCACGTCGAGGACGACCCGACCTTCGCCGGACTGCGTCCCGGCGGGCGTCGGCCGCTGGCCCTCGTGGGGCGTACGGTCGACGTCGAGGGCACCTCCGCGCTGTTCATGATGGACGCGTCCCCCGGCCGGCACCTGGCCGTCGTCGGCACCTCGGTCACCGGCGCGGAGGTGCTGCGCGCGGCCACCCTGAGCCTCGCCCGGCAGCACGCCCCGGGCGGCGCCCGCTTCCTGCTCGCCCCGCTGGTCACCGCAGCCGAGCCCGCCGCCGACGACACCGCCGCGATCCTGGCCGCCGCCGGCCACCCGGTGGACCGCCTCGACGCGGTCGGGCTGCGCCGGCACCTCGGCGCCCTCGCCGCCGCGCCGTCGACACCCGCCGAGCCGCCTGCCGGCCGTACCTATCTCGTGGTCTTCGGCGTCGACGCCGCCAGCGGGGTGCTCGCCGCCACCGACGCGGAGACCTTCCGCTCCGGTCACGACGACCTGCGCACCGTGCTGCGCCAGGGGCCCGGCCAGGGGGTGCACCTGCTCGGCTGGTGGCGCGGGTTGCGCCGCCTCGCCGACGACCTCGGCGGCGCCCACAACCGCGACGACGTCGCCTGCCTGGTCGCGCTGAACGTGCCCGGCGCGGAGCTGGGGCTGCACCTCGGCGTGCACGACCTCGCGTACGCGCCCCGGCCCGACCGGGCGCTCCTGGTCGACCGGCACGACCAGCGCACCCGGCTCATCGTGCCGTTCGCCCGCGACGGGCACGGCCCGGAGGGGGAGGACTGAGGCGGTGTCCACCTTCGAGGAGTACGCGGCGCTGGCCCGGCAACTCGCCGAGCGGCGGCGGGCCGGCGAGCGCGGTGCCGCCGCCGACGCCGACCGCCGGCGCAACCTGCACGCCGCCGCCGACTACCTCCAGCGCCGGCTCAACGCCCAGGGGCAGCGCCTCGACCAGCTCGGCCAGGCCATCGGCATCCCGGCGTCCAGCGTGCCCGCCGGCCCTGTGCCCGCACCATCCACGGCACCCGCGCCGTCCGTGCCGTCCACGCCGTCCGCTGGGCCGCCATCCGCGCCACCGCCGCCCGCGAGCGCGCCCCACGGGGCCGGGCCGCACGGGGCCGGGTCGCACGTAAGCGGGCGACAGGTGGCTGCGCCGCACGGCGTCGGGTCGCACGCAGGTGCCCCCTCCGCCGGCGACGGTGGTCCCGGGAGCGCCACGTTCGCCGGTGCCGGATCGGGGGACCGGGAGTACGCCGGCGCAGCCGGCGCGCCGGGGCGGCCGGATGTCGGGGCGTACCCCCAGGGTGGGGTGGGGGAGTCGAGGCTGGCGCTGCCGACGGCGGCGAGCCCGGCGGCGGGTGGGGTGCCGGCCCCGCGCCCGGCGGAGGCCGATCCGGCCGTCGAGCTGGAGTTGGCCCGCCGCTACGCCGACGAGTCCGACCGGCACGGGCAGCAGACCGAGCTGCTCGCGCAGCGGCCGGCGCTGCTGCCGGCCTGGTCGCCGGTGGCCCGGGCGCTCGCGGTCTACGCGGGCTGCGCGGCCGTGGGCGCGATCCTCATGATGATCATGGTGCTCGCCTCCGGCGTCGGGCTGGTCGACGGCTTCACCCTCGGCGCGTGGATCTGCGCGGGGCTGCCGGCGCTCTCCTTCTTCGCCGGTTACCTGGTGCTCGGTCGCTGGGGGAGGCCGGCCATGGTCGCCGGCACCCCACCCCGCTACGTGCACCTCGGCTTCCTGATCTGCTTCGCCGCCGTGCCGGTCGCCTACGTGGCATTCCTGCTGCTCTTCCGCGTCCTGCGCTGACTGCAAGGCTGGCCGGGTCGCGCCGCGCAGCTCACCGGCGTGCACGGATCGGTTCGGACGCTGGCGTTCCTGACCAGTTGGCGCACCTCCGGGCAGGGTACGGCTCGTCGACCAACAGGTCAGCGTTTGCGGCGGATGCGCGAAGAGGCGGTCGTCGGCGTCCTTGAGGTCCTGAGACCACCCTCCAGCCCGGACGCGCGACGACCGCCATGCTCACCATCCGCGCCCCCGACGACGCCGGCGGCGAGACGTGGCCGGTGGAACACCAGGGGTGTCACCAGGGCCGGGAGACAGCCATGGTGTTCCACTCGTGGCCGTCGTCGTGCGGGAGGCTTCCATGGGTCTTCCTGTCGGGTCTTCTCGGCGGGTGTCGACGGGTGGGGGCGCGTCGGGCGGCCGGGGGACGCGCCGCCCGGGCACTGTCGCGTGGGGTAGGTGTGGTGTCAGTGGGAGCAGGCTGGCACCCAGTCCGTGAAGCGCCTGTGCAGATCCGTCGACTGCGTGCCGGCGTCCTGCTGGGCGAGCTGCGCGGCGGCTTCCTCCCGCAGCTCCACGAGGTGGACCATGAGTCCCGGCATGTCGCCCCGGTACTTCGCGAGGAGACGCAGCTTCGCCGGCGAACACGGCCAGGCGATCCCGCAGGCCCGGCAGCGCCACGTCGGGCGGGACGGTACGTGGTCACGGAGCGGCGCGCTCACCGGCTGGTCCCCGCGTTCCGCCGGGCCGGAGTGCGCGGCTCGGCCGACGGTGCCTGCGCGGGGCGCATCCCGTCGGGCCGCACGTACAACTCGCGTTGCTCGACCGCCTCGCCCCGCGCATCGAGCTGATATACCTCGATCCACGTCCAGCCGTGGTAGGTGATCAGGTCGGTCCGTTCGCGGATCACCCGTACGGTGATCGGCTTCGTGAACTGCGGGGACGCCTCGCGCGTCAGCAGGTACACGCCTGGGCGGACCCGGGGCGTCCCGTCCTCGCGGGTGCTGGGCGTCGCGGCGGCTGGACGCGTCGCCCAGCGCGACGCCGGGACGCCATTCGCGGGCCTCGGCACGGGCACAGACGCCTCCTTAATCAAGGGTGGGCGGCGAGTGAGTGGCTCCCTGCTGATCCCTTGCCGCCTGCGCAAACCATCGCTCGCCGAATGTGGACGGCTACACCCTGTAGATATAGATTCCATAGACGTTGAGGACGTCCTGTTGGAGGCGGGCATGAACCAGGCGTTGAGGGTGGCCATAGCCGACTCCGGCCAGACCGTCGAGAGCCTTGCTGAGCAGGTCGGTGTGGATCCGAAGACGGTTGCGCGCTGGGTCACGCCGGGACGGGTACCTCATCCGCGTCACCGCGTGGCGGCTGCTGCCGCCCTCGGACGCGAGGTCGAGGATCTTTGGCCGGACGTTTTGAAACGTCGTGAGCCGGCGTGGCTGCGGCCATGGGTGGAGACGGAGCTTCAGGCGACAGCACTGCGGTCGTTTCAGATAGCGGTCATCCCGGGACTGTTGCAGACGCCCGAATACGCGTCAGCGGTTCTCGCCAGTGGACTACTCGGGCCGGACGAGGTGACCGAGTACGTCGAGACCCGACTGCGTCGGCAGAAGGCGGTCCTCGAACGGCGCAAGCCGCCTCTCTTCATCGCCGTTCTCGACGAGTTCGCCCTTCGCCGAGGAGCGCCGGAGATCATGCATCCGCAGCTGGATCACCTGGTCAAGATGGCTCAGCGGCCCAACATCCTCCTGCACGTGCTGCCGCTGGACGCCGGCCTGCATGCGGGACAGGCGGGACCGTTCGTCATCGCGACCACAGAGGACGGCGACGTCGCCTACCTCGATGACCAGGCGGCTGGCAGGCTGACGAACGATACCGGCGACCTTTGGTCCATCTGGGATACGCTGCGTTCGGTAGCACTTCCGCGTCGCCAGACCATCGACTTTCTTGAGGCTAGATCATGGCTGACCTGACCGGCGCCGTCTGGCGCAAGAGCACCCGTAGCAGCTCCAACGGTGGTGACTGCGTCGAGGTGGCCGACAATCTGCTCGGCGTCGTCGGCGTACGGGATTCGAAGGACCCGGCCGGTCCCGCGCTGGTCTTCACGCCGACCGCCTGGCGGGCCTTCGTCGCCCGACTCACCGACCTCGCCTGACGGCCGGCTCGCCTGGGGCGCGTCCCGCCGATCGTGTAGTGGTTGCTCTCCGGCGATGTGCTGGTGGTGCGTCGTGGCGAACGCTGGCCCGCACCGTCCTCGTCGCCGCCGTCAGCTGGCTTTATGATCGACAGGACGGGTTCTGGGCGGATTCGAGGACGAAGAAGAGGAAACAGATGAAGGACCCGGAGCTCATGTCGGGTGGAAGCAGCTCGGCGGGAGTGTCCGGCGAAGGGGGCGGCTCGCTGATCGTCGTGATGCGGAACCCGGCGGCAGCGAAAGCACCTGCGATGGCGTGCAGCGGCCGGTGCCAGTAGGTCAGCCACACGGTCCGGCCGTCCATGACGTAGTCCTCGGAGTACTTCGTCAGCGCGAAGTAGTCGGCCTTGGGGTACGCGATCGCATAGACGGTGGGATGGATGACCGAGATGATCAGGCGACCGCCTGGCTTCAGCACGCGACGCAGCTCGGCGAGGGGACCGGACCAGTCCTCCAGGTAGTGCAGGACCAGGGACGCGACGACGTCATCGAACTCGGCGTCTGCGAACGGCAGTGGCGCGCCCAGGTCCGCCACGCGCAGGTCGGCGTCCTCACCCAGCCTCTGGCGGGCCAGGCCGACCATGGCCGCACTCACGTCGAAGCCGGTGACCACGGCTCCCCTGGCGCGCAGCTCAGCTGACAACGGGCCGGAACCGCACCCCGCGTCGAGGATCCGGCGACCCCGTACGTCGCCGGCGAGCCGGAGCATCTCAGGTCGCTCGTAGTACGCGTTGAAGAGGTTGGACCCGTTCTCCGCCGAATAGGCGTTCGCGAAGCTGTCGTAGTCACCTGTTGGCACCGTGACCCCATTCCCGTGAGAGGCGAGGATGCGTTCCTGCGCGACCGCGTGGGCGCGGCAAGCGGGCACCCGGCTCGTGCGCGTGGGCCAGGGGGCCTTCGCCGTAGCTGCTGGCCGGGGCGGTCAGGCGCGCTCGACGATGACGACGGGGATCTCCCGGTCGGTCTCCCCCTGGTAGCGGGCGTAGGTCGGGAAGACCTCGGTCATCGCCTGCCACAGCCGGGGCCGCTCCTCGGCGCTCGCGGTACGCGCCGTGCCCCGGAACTTCTCGGCCCCGACCTGCACCTCCACCTGCGGGTCGGCGCACAGGTTCAGGTACCAGTTCGGGTGCCGCGCCGCGCCGCCGTTCGACGCCACCAGCAGGTACCGGTCCCCGTCGCGGCCGTACAGGAGCGCGGTGCGCCGCAGCGTGCCCGAGCGGCGCCCCCGCGTGGTGATCAGCAAGGCGTCGTAGCCGTGGTACTTCCCGCCGTCGGCGCCGTCGGTCTCCAGGTAGCGGCGCACGTGGCTGGCCACCCACTCGACCGGGCTGTCCTCAATGGTCTCCGCCATCACGGCAGCGTATCCGGTCCGGCGGGGTCCGGTGGGGCGTCGACGGGTCAGTCGGACTCGGAGCCGAGCCGGATCGTCTGCTCGCGCAGGATGTCGATCGTGCGGCGCAGGTAGCTCACGATCGCCGCCTGTTCGGCCGGGTCGTATTCGGCGATGACGCCGCCGAGTGCCTGGCCGAGCCCGGCGAACGCCTTGGCCAGCTCGGGACGCTCGGCGTCGGCGGCGCGGATGATTGCCCGCCGCCGGTCGCCGGGGTCGGTCTCCCGTACGACATAGCCGCCGGCCGCGAGCCGCGCGACGACGCTGGTGATCCCCGCGGCGGTCAGCCCGGTGCGCCGGGCCAGCTCGCTCGCGCTGAACGGCCCGTCGGTCGTGATCAGCTCAAGCGTCTTCAGGTCGCCCGCCGACAGCCCCAGGCGCGCCGCGACGGCCTGGTGGAACAGCACGACCGCGCCGCTGAGGTCGCGGCCCAGGTTTCGTCCGACGTGCTCACTCTTGGTTGACACTCCGCCCGCCAATACTTAGATTCAGCGTAGTAATTACTACGATCCAGCTAAGTAAATCAGGAGGGCCGCGATGACCACCACCGCACACGCCGGTGTCCTGGACACCTTGACCAGGCTTGAGGCCTGCTGGCAGGCCGGCGACGCCGACGCGTACGCCGCCCTGCACGCGCCGGAGGCGACCTACGTGGCGTTCGACGGCACCGTGATGACCGGCCGGGAGGAGATCGCCGCAGGTCACCAGCCTCTGTTCGACGGCATCATGCGCGGCTCCCGGCTCGCCGTCGTGGAGCGCGCGATCCGCTTCCCCGACCCCGCGACGGCGATCGTGGTGCAGCGCGGCGGCATCATCATGCGCTGGCAGCGGGGCCGGAGCACCCCGTCGAGAAAGCGCCTCTCGACGAACACGGCGGTCCTGCGTCGCGACGGAGACGACTGGATCGTGGCGGCGTTCCAGAACACGCGATACCACCCGTGGGCGAAGACCCTCATGGGACGCCTGATGACCAGGTCCGCCACCTGACCCGTGCGACGACCGCGCGTCAGCCGTCGGCGAGCAGCAGCCAGTCGTCGTCGAGCCGGCCGACGGCGGTGCCCCTGGGCCAGACGTGCGTGGCGGCGGCGGTCGCCCGCGCCTGGTCGACCAGCGGGTCCCGGGCGAACCTCGCGCTGTCGAAGGTGACCGGGCCGAGGAAACGGGCCCGGCCGAAGTTCGCCACGCCCTCGAAGTGGGCCCACTCGAACCAGGTCTGGTCGCCGAACTCGGTCCACCGGAACAGGGCCATGTCCGCGAAGCGGGCCTGCCGGAACCCGGCGTAGCCCGTGAACGTGGCATGGTCCATCGAGACCCCGCTCAGGAAGACCGCGTCGCGGAAGGTCGCGCTGTCGGAGAAGCGGGTCGCGTCGAAGCTCGCCGTCCGGTGGAACGTGGCACCCCGGAACGAGGCCCGGGCGAGGGTGGCCCGCCGGCACGACATGCCGCCCGCCAGCTCGGCCCCCTCGAAGCTGACCCGGCCGGTGACGTCGGCGTGGTCGAGGACGATCTCGGCGTCGCCGCGCAGCTCGTCGCAGACGAGGTCGGCGAAGCTCGCGCCCAGCCGCAGCCGCCCGTGCGCGGTCGCGCCGGCCAGGCTGGTGGTGCCGGTGCAGACCGCGCCGGTGAGGTCCGCGTCGTCCAGCGTGCAGCCGGCCGCGTCGAACCCGTCGAGCCGGGCGCCGGTCAGGTCGAGCCTGACCCCGGGCCAGAAGGCGTCGTCGCCCGCGCGCAGGTGCCGTGTCAGGACCCGCTGCGCCGTACGGCGCACCTCCGCCTCGCGCGCGTCGTCCTCGGGCGGCGGCATCCGCAGGTACGCGCAGAGCACCGCCACGATCGTCTCGCGCTGCGCCGGGTTGTCCTGCCCGAGCCGCTCCAGAGCGTGCAGACCACCGAGGCGTACGGCGGCGTTGTCGTTGCCGAGCAGTTCGACCGCGCCGGTGTACAGCTCGGTCAGCCGGCGCTCGGCGGCGTCGTGCTCGGCCGCCTCGGCCTGCCGCTCCTGGTGGCGCTGACCGGCCTCGGCGACCGCCTCCGCGTGCGCCTGCACCCGTTCCCGGTGCGCCTGGTCCTGCGCGGCGACGGCCTCCTGGTGCCGTTGGGCGCGCTCGCCGATCCACTGTCGCCGGGCGGCGAGCAGCAGCGCGAGCCCGCCGCCGGTGCCGGCGACCACGGTCAGGCCGGTGCGGATGGCGTCGATGCGCAGCGTCGCGCGGGTGTCGGGCTGGGCGGCGCGGTCGGCCTCGCCGAGCAGCCAGTCGAGGACCAGCCAGCCGAGCAGCGCGGCGACCAGTAGGCCGACGAGCACCAGCCACCACGGCATCACCCGCAGCGGCTCTTCGCGGGGCGGTGTCGGGCGCACGGGTCACAGCATGCCACCGCGCCGGGGCCGACGTGGGGCACCGTCCCTGGTGGACGGTGGCCGCCGGATTGCCGGTTTGTGCCCTCGGCGCGACAAGTGGTTACCGTCTCGTAACTTGCTATTGACGAATATAAATGTCTCTCGGCATCATCGTCGCACGATCGATCGGCTCCCACCCGCCGTCCCCGGGCCCCCGGGGTACCTCCCGCCGGAGGTGCAGCCATGCTGCTCCGAAAGATCGTCGTCACCGCTGCCGCCGCCGCCCTCGCCGCGCTGCTCGTGCCGGCCAGCGCCGCCACGGCCGCCCCCGACCGCGCCGCCACGGCCGCCGCCACCACGAACACCGCCAACGCCGGCAATCCCGTCATCGTCGTCGGAGGCCTGACCGGCATCTCCATCGCGTACGAGCCGATCGCCGCGCGGCTACGCGCCGACGGTCACCAGGTCTTCATCTACCAACTGCCGGGCCTCGGCTTCGGCGACATCCGCGACTCCGCCCGCGACTTCTCCGGCTTCGTGGACCGGATCCGGGCGGCCACCGGGGCGTCCCGGGTGGACGTCGTCGGCCACTCCGAGGGTGGGCTGGTCTCCCGCTGGTACATCAAGTTCCTCGGCGGCACGGAAGCCGTCGGGCGCTACGTCAGCCTCGGCAGCCCTCAGCAGGGCACCTACCTGGCCAACATCCTGAACGTCGTCGGGCTCAACAACTGCGCCGGAGTCGTCGCCTGCCGGCAGATGTCCATCGGCTCGGACTTCCTCACCGAACTCAACGCCGGCGACGACACCCCCGGGGCGGTGCGCTGGACCACCGTCCGCTCGTGGCAGGACGAACTGGTCCGCCCCGTCGACAACGCCACGCTGGCCGACGGCGCCGCCAACGTGCTGATCCAGTCCGCGTGCCCGCTGCGCGTGGTCGGTCACCTCGGTCTCGTGCTGGACGGCACCACGTACACGGTCGTGCGGCAGGCGCTGCGCGGGGAGACGATCAACCCCGACTGCCTCGCCGTGTAGCGCACGGGACGGGACGGGCGGCCCGGCGCCGCCCGTCCCCGCACCGCGTCAGGCGGCCTTGGCCAGGGCCGCGTACTCGTCGTCGGTGAGCCGCACCTCGGCGGCGGCCACGTTCTCCTCCAGGTGCGCCACCGACGACGTGCCCGGGATCGGCAGCATCACCGGCGACCGGCGCAGCAGCCAGGCGAGGGCGAGCTGGGCCGGCGTCGCGCCGTGCTCGGTGCTGATCGCGTCCAGCGGGCCACCCGGCCGGGCCAGGTTGCCGGTGGCGATCGGGAACCAGGGGATGAACGCGAGGTCGTTGCGCTCGCAGTGCTCCAGGACGGCCTCCGCGCCGCGGTCCGCCAGGTTGTAGAGGTTCTGCACCGAGACGATCGGGACGATGCCCCGGGCCTCCTCGATCTGCTCGACGGTCACCTCGGACAGGCCGACGTGCCGGATCTTGCCCTCCTGCCGCAGTAGCGCCAGCTCCCCGAGCTGGTCGGCGAGCGGCACCCGCCGGTCGATGCGGTGCAGCTGGTAGAGCGGGATGCAGTCCAGGCCGAGGTGCCGCAGGCTCAGCTCGCACTGCTGGCGCAGATATTCCGGGCGCCCCACCGGCCGCCAGTCGCCGGGGCCGGAGCGGGTCAGGCCGGCCTTGGTCGCGATGACCAGGTCGTCGGCGTACGGGTGCAGCGCCTCCCGGATCAGCAGCTCGCTGACGAAGGGCCCGTAGGAGTCGGCCGTGTCGATGAACGTCACGCCCAGCTCGTAGGCCCGGCGCAGCACCCGTACGGCCTCGGCCGGGTCCTTCGGGTCGCCCCACACACCGGGGCCGGTGAGCTGCATCGCCCCGTAGCCGAGCCGGTCGACCTGGAGGTCACCCCCGATCCGGTACGTCCCCGAGGCCTTCGCGGGCTGCTTGCCGGCGTCGCTCGTCATGCGTGGATTCCCCATCCTGTCCGTCGGTGTTCGCGGCTGGTCCAGCCACCACTGGGCTTTCCCGCCGATCGTCGCCCGCACCATCATCCCGCTCGATCGAGACCAGGGTCACCCCTGCCGATGGTCACCCCGGTCGAGGCTCCCGGGCCAGGTCACCCCTGCCGGCGGTCACCCCGGTCGAAACTCCCGGGCCGCGTCACCCCTGCCGATGGTCACCCCCGGGCCGCACGTGCACCGGGGCCGGCACGTGGTCGAGGTGGGTGTGCCGGAAGGGCCGGGTCAGCGGGCACGGGTCCAGCCCCAGCGCGTCGAGGATCGCCCGGTGCCGGCACTCGGCGAACAGCCGGGGCGCGTCGTCGAGCGGCACCTCCCCGCGCAGGGCCGCGCCGAGCGCGGCGACGTCGACCCTGCCGACCCCCAGCGGCGCGAACACGGCCGGGTCGTCCCCGCTCGGGCCGGGCGGCGGCGGGGCGTCCAGCGGGTAGAGCGTGCCGTCGAAGCCGGCGAGGACCTCGTTGTCGTCGTCGTCCCAGAACTCCGTCACCCAGCCCCGGTCGGAGAGGTAGCAGTGCGCCTCGTGGCCGTCGACGTGCAGGGTGGCCGCCATGACGTCGGAGTCGAAGACGTTGAAGGTGACCGCCGGCTCGCGCGTGAGCAGGGTGATCAGCTGCGCCAGGTCGTCGACCTCGGCGTAGCCGCTGTCCTCCTCCTCGCGCGGGACGACGGCCCACCGGCGCTCGCCGACCTGCGTCACGTACGCCTCGGTGCCGACGTCGGTCAGCACCCTGCGGATCTCCGTCAGCCCGCCCGAGGCCAGGATCGTCTGATAGCTCGTACCCACGGCGGCAGCGTAGGACGGGGGTGGGACAGCGACCCACCTGAGTGGCGAGTGCGCGACGGGGGCGGGCGGCATGAGATCGCTCCCGCTGACGTGCATCTCAGCGGTGGGTAGGTGAAGTCCGTCTCGTTGTTCTCGCGACGTCGCAGTTGGTGGAACTCGCGCCGCTGTCGTCGGCGGCGGTTCCCGGGGTGAACCTGCGCAAACGGCGCGACCGGGCCGCAGCCGGGCCGGGGGGCGGACGAAGTTGCCCGGAGCAGCCGTGCCGGCCGGCTGCCCGTGCGACGCTGGCCGTGCCGGCTGGACGTCGACCACGGGAGCCCACCCGTTGGTCGAACGAGCGCATGTCGCCGTGTGCGGCGCGGGAGGGAACGCCATGACGGGAGTGCCGCAGGTCGACTTCGCGCTCGACACGTACGAGTGCATCGTGCTGTATCCCGGCGCGGCCGGGCGGGCGCTGCCGGCGGAGACGGTGCAACGGTTGCAGGCCGAGCACCTCGCGCACATGCAGGCCCTGCAACGGCGCGGCATCATCCTGGTCGCCGGTTCGGTGGACGGCCCGGCCCGCGAGCCGGACCCGCCGATCGGTTTCGGTCTCGCCCGCACCGGCTCGGTCGACGACGTACGCAGCGTGATGGAGGCCGACCCGGCCGTGCAGGCGGGGCTCTACCGGGTGGACGTGATGACCTTCCTCTGCCCCGAGGGCTCGTTGGACTTTCCGCTGATCAAGACGCAGAGCTGAACCGCCCACCGGCCGGTACGACAGGCGGCCGCCCCCGGCGCGCGCGGTCGCGCCCCCGAACCGGACAGCTCCGCCGCAGGCCGCCTGCGCGGCGGTGCGCCGACCGCTGGCCACGAGGCACCGTGCCCACTCGGGAACACCCGACTCAACCGTGATCAGGCCGCCATGGACCCTGAAACCGCCGGGTAAGGTCCATGGCGTCCTGATCATCCCGCTCGCGTCGCCAGCGCAGGAAGTGGGGCTCTCGTGGGTCGCGCCACGAGCCCCCGCAATGCGCGCGGCGCAGGCGGTGCGGGTGCCTCGCGGGGGCGGTGCGGGTGTCCGGCGGGGGGCGGTGCCGGGGTCGGGCGGAAGGGCGGGGAGCGCCCGGATGTCCGGTGGCGCCGGGGGCGTACGATTCCGGCGCGCGGTCGCCGATGCCCGCCGCCTCGACGTTCCGGCGTGGGTTCCGCCCGCCGGCTGCGCCCATGCCGCGCGTCGTTGGACAATTTCCGCAGTCCGCAAGGGGTCGGCCCACAGCCAGACCCGGAGGAGAGACTAGCCTGATGGGCGTGACACGCCGCGCGAAGATCGTCTGCACTCTTGGCCCTGCGACCTCGTCTCCGGAGCGCATCCGGGGCCTCGTCGAGGCCGGCATGAACGTGGCGAGGCTCAACTTCAGCCACGGCAGCCACGAGGATCACGAGGCGGTGTACCGGCTGGTCCGCGAGGCGGCGGAGGCCGCCGGCCGGCCGGTGGCCGTGCTCGCCGACCTGCAGGGCCCGAAGATCCGGCTCGGCCGCTTCGCCGACGGCCCGCACGAGTGGCGCACGGGCGACTCCGTCGTCATCACCGGCGACGACGTCCTCGGCACCAAGGACCGGGTGTCCTGCACCTACCGCAAGCTTCCGCAGGAGGTCAAGCCCGGCGACCGGCTGCTGATCGACGACGGGCGGGTCGCCGTCGAGGTCACCGACGTCACCGGCAACGACATCCGCTGCCTGGTCACCGAGGGCGGCCCGGTCTCCAACAACAAGGGCGTCTCGCTGCCGAACGTGGCGGTCAGCGTGCCGGCGATGTCCGAGAAGGACGCCGAGGACCTGCGTTTCGCGCTCGGCCTCGGCGTGGACCTGATCGCGCTCTCCTTCGTCCGCTCCGCGGACGACATCAAGCTGGTGCACGGCATCATGGCCGAGGAGGGCGTGCACCGGCCGGTGCTGGCCAAGGTGGAGAAGCCCGAGGCCGTCGACTGCCTGGAGCAGATCGTGCTGGCCTTCGACGGCATCATGGTCGCCCGCGGCGACCTCGGCGTGGAACTGCCGCTGGACCAGGTGCCGCTGGTGCAGAAGCGCGCCGTGCAGCTCTGCCGGGAGAACGCCAAGCCGGTCATCGTGGCCACCCAGATGCTCGACTCGATGATCGAGAACTCCCGGCCGACCCGCGCCGAGGCCTCCGACGTGGCCAACGCCGTGCTCGACGGCGCGGACGCGGTGATGCTCTCGGGCGAGACCAGCGTCGGCAAGTACCCGGTGCTCACGGTCAGCACCATGGCGAAGATCGTCACCACCACCGAGTCCGGCTCGATCGGCGTGCCGCGCCTGCAACACGACCCGCGTACGCACGGCGGCGCGCTCACCGTCGCCGCGTCCTCGATCTCCCGGGCCATCGGCGCGAAGGCACTCGTCGCCTTCTCGCAGACCGGCGACACCGTGCGGCGGCTGTCGCGGCTGCACTGCGACCTGCCGCTGCTCGCCTTCACCCCCGTGCCCGAGGTGCGCAACCAGCTCGCCCTCTCCTGGGGCGTGGAGACGTTCCTGATGCCGTTCGTCGAGCACACCGACGACATGTTCCGCCAGGTCGACCAGGCGCTGCTCGGGCTCGACCGGGCCAATCCCGGCGACTACGTGGTGATCGTCGCCGGCAGCCCGCCCGGCACCCCGGGCTCGACCAACACGCTGCGCGTACACCAGCTCGGGTCGTTGGTCGACGCCGCGTCGGCGCGGGCCTTGCAGTGAGCGGCGCGGGCGTCGCGGTCGGCCAGGCGGCGGTCGACCAGCTCCTGGAGGTGCTCGACCTGGAGCACACCGGCGGGATGACCTTCCGGGGGATGAGCCCCCCGGTCGGTCCCCAGCGGGTGTACGGCGGCCAGGTCGCGGGCCAGGCGCTGGTGGCCGCCGGACGCACCGTCGACCCGGCCCGCTTCGTGCACTCCCTGCACGGCTACTTCGTCCGCCCGGGCGACCCCGCCGAGCCGATCGTGTACGAGGTGGAGAACGTCCGCGACGGCCGCTCGTTCTCGGTACGCCGCTCGGTGGCGCTCCAGCACGACAAGCCGATCTTCTTCATGTCGGCGTCGTTCCAGCGGACGGAGGAGGGCCTGGACCACCAGGCCCCCAACCCGCCCGACGTGCCGGGGCCGGACGAGGTCCCGACGATGGCCGAGCGGCTCGCCCGCTACCCCGAGCGGCTCGGCATCTGGGCGCAGATCCCGCGCCCGATCGACGTCCGCTACGTCGGCGAGCCCGGCTGGGTACGCCCCGGCGACCGCCCCGCCGAGCCGCACCAGCGGGTCTGGATGCGCTTCGACGGCAAGCTGCCCGACGATCCGCTGCTGCACGCCTGCGCGCTGGCGTACGCCTCCGACCTGACGCTGCTCGACTCGGTGCTCTCGATGCACGGTGAGGTCTGGGGCCCGGGCGGGGTGGTCGGGGCCAGCCTCGACCACGCGCTGTGGTTCCACCGGCCGTTCCGCGCCGACGACTGGTTCCTCTACGACTGCTGGAGCCCGTCGGCCTCCGGCGCGCGCGGGCTCGCCACCGGTCGGATGTTCACCACCGACGGCCGGCACATCGCCAGCGTCGTGCAGGAGGGGCTGCTGCGCCGCGTCGGCGACTGACCGCCGGGGCCGTCGCGGCGTCACCGCCGGCCTCGCGGTCCGTCAGGCGCTCAACGCCGCCCGCTCCGGCGGTGTGCCATCCCAGGTCGCCGACGCATCGCCGCTGGCCGATCGGTCGAGGGGTGATCGTCCGGGTGGGGTGGCCCGGCGTCTAACCTTGCCGTATGCGTCTCTCCGCCCGGGTCGACTACGCCCTCCGCGCGGTCGCCGAGCTCGCCTCGGTGACCGGCGACTCCGGGCCCGGGCGAAGCCGGCCCGTGACCGCCGACCAGATCGCTCGTGCCCAGGAGATCCCGCCGAAGTTCCTGGAGAGCATCCTGCTGCAACTGCGCCGGGGCGGCATCGTGCAGGCCCAGCGCGGCCCGGAGGGCGGCTACTGGCTGGCCCGGCCGGCCGGGGAGATCTCGCTGGCCGAGGTGATCCGGGTGATCGACGGTCCACTCGCCCACGTACGCGGGCAGCGGCCCGAGGAACTCGGCTACCACGGGGCCGCCCGGGCCCTCCAGGAGGTCTGGATCGCGCTGCGGGCCAGCGAGCGCGAGATCCTGGAACTGGTCACCGTCGCCGACGTCGCCGCCGGCACGCTCCCGGGTCGGGTCGTCGAGCTGGCCGCCGACCCGCGCGCCTGGACCTGACCTGTACCGGTTCGCGACTGATCTGAGCCGCGCCCCGGTACCGCCCTTGGTCAAGCCCGACGTCGGTCACCGCCCGGTCGGCTTCGGCGGGGCCTGGCTGCGCTGCCGGGTGGCGGCGGTCGGAGGGGTCCTGTCGTCTCACTGACCGGTTGGCTGCTTGACCGGGGCCTGCTTCGTGCCGCATTGTCGACCAAGTCGATAGGAGATGCCGAAAAGTCAGGGGGCGCTCGTGCGCAAGCTGCTGGTCCTCGCGCTGGTCGGGCTCGCCGCGCAACTCGTCGACGGCGCGCTCGGCATGGCGTACGGGCTGACCTCCTCGACGTTGCTGCTGCTCGTCGGGGTCGCGCCGGCCGCCGCCTCGGCGTCCGTGCACCTGGCCGAGATCGGCACCACGCTCGCCGCCGGGGTGTCGCACTGGCGGTTCGGCAACGTCGACTGGCGGGTCGTCTCCCGGATCGCGCTCCCCGGAGCCGTGGGCGCGTTCGCCGGTGCGACCTTCCTCAGCGCGATCTCCACCGAGTCGGCCGCCCCGTGGATGGCCGGCATCCTGTTCACCCTCGGCGCGTACCTGCTGGTGCGCTTCTCCCGGCCGCTGCGTACCGACCGGCGCGGCGGCCGGCTGCGCAGCCGCTTCCTCGGCCCGCTCGGCCTGGTCGCCGGCTTCGTCGACGCCACCGGCGGCGGCGGGTGGGGCCCGGTCGCCACGCCGGCCCTGCTGGTCAGCGGGCGGATGGAGCCGCGCAAGGTGATCGGATCGGTGGACACCTCCGAATTCGTGGTCGCCGGCGCGGCCAGCCTCGGCTTCCTGATCGGCCTCGGCTCCGAGGGCTTCCTGCTGCCCATGGTGGCCGCGCTGCTCGTCGGCGGCCTGATCGCCGCACCGATCGCCGCCTGGCTCGTGCGTATCGTTCCCGCCCAGCTGCTCGGCGCGACGATCGGCGGCGTGATCGTGCTGACCAACGCCCGTACGCTGATGCGCTCGGCCGACCTGGGCGGCCCGGCCCGGCCGGCTGTCTACGCCCTGCTGGCCGTCGCCTGGGCCGCCGCGCTCGCGCTGGCCGTCCGGGCACTGCTCCGCACCCGCCGTCAGCGTGAGATCGCCGCGACCGCCCTCGCAGCCGGCCCCCGGACCTCGACGGCCGTCTCCGCACCGGGTGTGGTGGAGGTCGACGGGTCGCCGGTCGCGGCGGTCGTTCCCACGGAGGTAAACGGGGTGCCGGGCTCGGTGGCCGTTTCCGCGCCGGGTGCCCCGGCCGACGACCGTCTCCCGACCCCGGCGGCCGTTACCTCAGGAGGCGCTGGCAGCCGCTGACGTTCCGCCCCCGGCGGGGCCGTCAGCGGGGGAGCAGGGCGGTCGCGGCGTCGGTGAGCAGGGTCCACGCCTCGTCGACGTGGACCTCGGTGGTCTGCGGGGAGCCGACCGCCAGCCGCAGCGTGTACCGGCCGTTGACCCGGGTGTGCGTCAGATGCACCCGGCCCGTGGCGTTCACCCGGGCCAGCAGTTCCGCGTTGACGTCGTCGTCCGCCTCCAACCGGAAGCACACCAGCGAGTACGGGTGCGCCCCCACCAGCGCGAACCGGTCGTCGGCGCGTACCCGGTCGGCGAACCGGGCGGCGAGCGCCACGCCGGAGCGGATGTGCGCCCGCAGCCCCTCGACGCCGTACCAGCGCAGCACGAACCAGAGCTTCAACGCCCGGAACCGGCGGCCCAGCGGC
Source organism: Micromonospora sp. NPDC049048 (assembly GCF_043197615.1). Taxonomy (NCBI): domain Bacteria; kingdom Bacillati; phylum Actinomycetota; class Actinomycetes; order Micromonosporales; family Micromonosporaceae; genus Micromonospora; species Micromonospora sp. NPDC049048. The sequence continues at coordinate 591,949 of NZ_JBICTM010000003.1, forward strand.
ACCTGCCAGTCCCGGTAGTCGATCACCGCGCCGGACTCGGTGGCGGCGTTGCGCAGATACTCCGGCAGTACGCTCAGCGCCTCGATCAGCTCCGCCGAGTCGGCCACCCAGAACGCGTCGCAGTCGAAGCCGGTCAGCAGCCACTTGTGCGGGTCGAAGCAGTACGAGTCGGCGTACTCCAGGCCGGCGTGGCCGAACCGCAGCTCGGGGCAGACCGCCGCCGCCCCCGCGTACGCGGCGTCGACGTGCAGGAAGATCCCGTACTCGGCGCAGATCGCGCCGATCTCCGGCAGCGGGTCGATGGCGGTCGTGGAGGTGGTGCCGACGGTGGCCACCACGATCGCCGGTACGACTCCGGCGGCCACGTCCGCCTCGATCGCCGCGCGCAGCGCCGCCTGGGACATCGCCTGCGTCTGCGGATCGACCTCGACCGGCCGTACGCCGTCGGCGCCCAGCCCGGCGATCCGGGCGGCCTTCTCGATGGACGAGTGGCCCTGGGTCGAGGCGTAGGCGCGGTAGCGGCGGTCGACGCCGACCTCGCGCCACCGGCCGCCGCCGGCCCGGTGCAGCGCGACCAGGGTCGCCACCAGCGTGGCCGACGACGCCGAGTCCTGGATCACCCCGCCGCCCCCGGAGCCGGAGCGGAACCGCTTCGGCAGGTCCAGCAGGTCGGCGAGCCAGTCCAGCAGCACCGTCTCCAGCTCGGTGCACGCCGGGCCGGTGGCCCAGAGCATCCCCTGTACGCCCAGCCCGGAGCTGACGAGGTCGCCGAGCACGCTGGGCCCCGAGGTGTTGGCCGGGAAGTAGCCGAAGAAGCCCGGGTGCTGCCAGTGGGTCAGCCCGGGGGTGATCAGGGTGTCCAGGTCGGCGAGGACGGCTTCCACCGGTTCGCCGTGCTCCGGCGGGCCGGCCGGCAGCCGGGCGGCCACCGTCCCGGGCGGGTCCTGCGAGGTCACCGGCCGTCGCTCCAGCGTCGTCCAGTAGTCGGCGATCCAGTCCACCACGGCGTACCCGGCGCGGCGGAACTCGTCCGGGGTCATGTGCTCAGCCACGCCCTGAGTGGATCAAGAATCCGGGCCCGGGGCAAGGGAAGTGCCTGGCCAGCCCCGGCACGGGGGACACCCGAGGCAGGGGTGCAGGGCCGCGGGGAGGACGGATTGTCCCCAGAAAGCGCTTGCCCTAGCATCACAGGTGCGCGGAGCCACCCCTTGTCGCCGTCCCGCCGGAAGACCGACGCCACTGCCGACGCGGCAGTACCGGCGTCGGGGTGCCGGCACCGGACCGGCGGCGTCGACACCGATGCCGGATCGACGGCCTCGGACCACCGCCGCGAGCGCGGCGTGTCCTCCCGCCGGCCCGGGCAGGCCGACGGTGACGGTCGCCGCGCGCCCGACCTCCCCGGAGGACACCCCCATGCCCGTCACTCCCCGCCGCGTCGCGCTGCTCGCCGCGGGCGCCGCGGCCGCACTCGTCGCCGGTACGCTGCCCACCCTCACCGCCGCGGCGGCCGCCGCCGGTTGCCGCGTCGAGCATCGGATCACCAACCAGTGGCCCGGCGGCTTCGGCGCCGACGTCACCGTGACCAACCTGGGTGACCCGGTGAACGGCTGGACGCTCACCTGGTCGCACACCGCCGGCCAGCAGGTCACCCAGGCGTGGAACGCCGTCATCACCCAGTCCGGCGCCCAGGTGACCGCCCGCAACGTCGACCACAACGCGGTGATCGCCACCGGCGCGAGCACCGCCTTCGGCTTCAACGGCTCGTGGAGCGGCAGCAACCCGTCGCCGACCGGCTTCGCCCTCAACGGCACCGCCTGCACCGGCAGCCCGAGCACCCCGCCGCCGAGCACCCCCGCGCCCACCACGCCGCCGCCGCCCACGCCGCCGCCCACGACGCCGCCGCCCACGACGCCGCCGCCCGGGGCGGTGCAGATGGAGAGCCTCGACCGGGGGCTGGTCAGCGTCCGCTCCGGCTCCGGCAACCTGGTCTCCTGGCGGCTGCTCGGCACCGAGACCGCCGGGGTCGCCTTCAACCTCTACCGCGGCGCGACCAGGGTCAACGCCAGCCCGATCACCGGCGCCACCAACCACCTCGACAGCGGCGCGGCGGCGGACGCCACCTACACCGTGCGCGCCGTGGTCGGCGGCGTCGAGCAGGCGGCGTCCCCGGTCGCGCTCCAGTTCCCCGCCGGCCATCTCGACGTGCCGTTGCAGGTGCCGCCCGGCGCGAGCACGCCCAGCGGCGAGAGCTACACGTACTCCGCCAACGACGCCTCCGTGGGCGACCTCGACGGCGACGGCGACTACGAGTTCGTGGTCAAGTGGGAGCCGTCGAACGCCAAGGACAACTCCCAGTCCGGCTACACCGGCAACGTGTACGTCGACGCGTACACCCTCACCGGCACCCGGTTGTGGCGGATCGACCTGGGCCGCAACATCCGCGCCGGGGCCCACTACACCCAGTTCCAGGTGTACGACTACGACGGCGACGGCCGCGCCGAGGTGGCCATGAAGACCGCCGACGGCACCCGCTCCGGCACCGGCCAGGTCATCGGCTCCGCCACCGCCGACCACCGCAACTCCAGCGGGTACGTCCTCGCCGGCCCCGAGTACCTGACCATGTTCGACGGACGTACCGGCGCGATCCTCTCCACCGTCGACTACGACCCGCCGCGCGGCACGGTCTCCTCCTGGGGTGACAGCTACGGCAACCGGGTGGACCGCTTCCTCGCCGCCACCGCCTACCTCGACGGGCAGCGCCCCTCCCTGGTGATGGCCCGCGGCTACTACACGCGGGCGGTCGTGGCGGCCTGGGACTTCCGCGACGGCACCCTGCGCAAGCGGTGGACCTTCGACTCCAACGCCTCCGGCAACGGCGCCGCCGCCGGCCAGGGCAACCACAACCTCTCCGTCGCCGACGTCGACGCCGACGGCCGGCAGGAGATCGTGTACGGCTCCGCCACCATCAACGACGACGGCCGCCTGATGTACGCCACCGGGTTCGGCCACGGCGACGCCCTGCACGTCGGCGACCTCGTCCCCGGCCGGACCGGCCTGGAGGTCTTCACGATCCACGAGTCCGGCAACCAGCCGGCGGCCGACCTGCACGACGCCCGCACCGGGCAGGTCCTCTGGCAGCGGCCGAACAACGGGGGCGCCGAGGGCCCCGGCCGGGCCGTCGCCGCCGACGTCCACGCCGGCAGTCCCGGTGCCGAGTTCTGGGGCGCCGGCACCCACATGACGGACCTCTACAGCAGCACCGGAGCCGTCGTCGGGCGCAGGCCGTCCTCGGCGAACTTCCTCGTCTGGTGGGACGGCGACCCCGTCCGGGAACTGCTCGACGCCACCCGCGTCGACAAGTACGGCACCGGCGGCGACACCCGCCTGCTGACCGGCAGCGACGTGGCGGCGAACAACGGCACCAAGTCGACCCCGGCGCTCTCCGCCGACCTGTTCGGCGACTGGCGGGAGGAGGTCGTCTGGCGCACCAGCGACAGCCGCGCCCTGCGGATCTACAGCACGCCCACGCCCACCGGCACCAGGATCCACACGCTCATGCACGACCCGCAGTACCGGGTCGCGGTCGCCTGGCAGAACACCGCCTACAACCAGCCCCCGCACCCCGGGTTCTTCCTCGGCGACGGCATGGCCGCCCCGCCGACGCCCAACATCCACCTGCGCTGACCCGGGACCGGCCGACCGGTGCTGCTGCTCCGGTGAAGACAGGCACCGGGCCGTTGGGTGAAAACAGGCACCGGGCCGCAGCCGCGGAATCCGCACAGCTCCGGCCCGGTGCCCCACACCGCGGCATCCCCGACCCGTCCCGACCGGGAATGCCGTACCACCACCGAGGACAAAACTAGGCGGGCCACGCGTCGCCCCGGTGACGCCGACGTGAAGATCGTGTTTCAGCGCTCGCGGCGCAGGCCACCGGCCACCTGTTCGGCGATCAACTCGTACGAGCGCACCCGGTCGGCCACGTCGTACACCAGCGTGGTCAGCATCAACTCGTCCGCGCCCGTACGCGCCAGCAACTCGCCGAGCTGCCGCCGTACGGTCTCGGGCGAGCCCGTCGCCTGCCCGTCGCGGCGCTGCCGGACGAACTCGCGCTCGGCCTCCGTGTACGGGTACGCCGCCGCCTCGTCCGGCGTCGACAGGGGCTCCGGCCGACCCGAGCGCAACCGCAGGAACGACAGCGCAGCCGGCCCCGCCAGCCACTCCGCCCGCTCGTCGGTGTCGGCGCAGACCGCGTTGACGGCCACCATCGCGTACGGCTCGTCGAGCCACTTCGACGGCCGGAAGTGCTGCCGGTACAGCGCCAGCGCGGGCAGCGTGTTCTGCGAGCTGAAGTGGTGCGCGAAGGAGAACGGCAGGCCCAGCAGCCCGGCCAGCTGGGCGCTGAACCCGCTGGAGCCGAGCAGCCAGACCGCCGGCTGCTCGCCGAGGCCCGGGGTGGCCGTGATCGGCCCCGGCCGCTCGCCGCTGAAGTAGTTCATCAGGTCCGCCAGTTCCCGGGGGAAGCCCTCCGCCGACAGCCCCTCCATCGTCCGGCGCAGCGCCAGCGCGGTCACCTGGTCGGTGCCCGGGGCGCGGCCGATGCCCAGGTCGATGCGGCCCGGGTGCAGCGCCTCCAGCGTGCCGAACTGCTCGGCCACCACCAGCGGCGCATGGTTGGGCAGCATCACCCCGCCCGAACCCAGCCGGATCGTCGACGTGTGCGCCGCCAGGTGCGCGAGCAGCACCGCCGGGGCGGAACTCGCGATCGCCGGCATGTTGTGGTGCTCCGCCACCCAGAACCGGCGGTACCCGAGCTCCTCCGTGCGCCGGGCCAGCTCGGTGGTGTGCCGCAGCGCCGCGCCGGCGGTGGCGCCGGCCGCGACGGGGGCAAGATCAAGGACAGACAGCGGTACGGTGATCACACGGTTGGCCAACCCCGCCCGCCTCGGGTTTGTTCCCCGGCGCAACCAGGCTCACGCCTGCCGGCGCTCAGCCCATGCCGCGCGCCTGCTCGAAGATCAGGCTCGTCTGGGTGTGCAGCACCGCCGGGTCCACGGCCAGGTGGTCCAGCACGAAGTCCCGCAGCGCGTCCGCCGACGCCGCCCGTACGTGCAGCACGTAGTCCTCCGCGCCCGCCACGTGGAACACCGCCACCACGCCGGGCAGGCGCACCGACCGGGCCCGGAACGCGTCCACCGCCGCCCGCTCGTGCGCGGTCAACCGCACCGACACCAGCGCCTGCAACGGCAGCCCGACCGCCGCCGGGTCCACCTCCGCGTGGAACCCGCGGATCGCCCCGCTCTCCCGCAGGGCGCGGGTGCGGGTCAGGCACGTCGAGGGGGCCACGCCGACCCGCTCGGCGAGGGCGTTGTTCGGCAGCCGGCCGTCGGCGGCCAACTCCGACAGGATCGCGCGGTCGGTGTCGTCCAGGTCGGCGAACCGCCGCACATCGTTCGTCGCAAGGGGCATGGAGGCATCATCCACCGAATCAACTCGCATCTTCAACGGCAATCACCGAATCATCTTCGAAACTATTGCCCTTGGTCGGCGCTATGTTCGATCCTTCCCGCATGACGACCGTGGATACCAGAGCCGTGCACGCCGGCCGCGACGACCTCGCCGCCCTTGGCGTCCACGTGCCGCCGATCGACTTCTCCACCACCAACCCGCTCCCGTCCGTCGACGCGGGCGGCGACGCGTACGAGGCCCTCGCGACCGGAGGCACCCTCCCCGCCGGCGGCAGCGCCGTCTACCAGCGCCTCTGGAACCCCACCGTGGCCCGCTTCGAGACCGCCCTCGCCGACCTCGAAGGCACCACCGACGCCGTCGCCTTCGCCAGCGGCATGGCCGCCCTCACGGCCACCCTGCTCGCCGCCACCCGGGACGGAAAGCGGCACCTCGTCGCCGTCCGCCCCCTCTACGGCGGCACCGACCACGTGCTCGCCACCGGACTGCTCGGCACCACCGTCACCTGGGCCCGCGCGGACGAGGTCGCCGCCGCCGTCCGGCCCGACACCGCCCTGGTGATCGCCGAGACCCCGGCCAACCCCACCCTCGACCTCGTCGACATCGCCGCCCTCGCCCGGGCCGCCGGCGACGTGCCGCTGCTCGTCGACAACACCGTCGCCACGCCCGTGCTCCAGCAGCCCACCCGGCACGGCGCCGCGCTCGTGCTGCACAGCGCCACCAAGAGCATCGGCGGACACGGCGACGTCCTCGCCGGCGCGGTCGCCTGCGACGCCGACTGGGCCGCCCGACTGCGCCAGGTGCGCGCGCTCACCGGCGCGGTCCTGCACCCCCTCGGCGCGTACCTGCTGCACCGCGGCCTGCAGACCCTGCCGGTGCGGGTCCGCGCCCAGCAGGCCGGCGCCGAGAAACTCGCCGCCTGGCTCGCCGCCCACCCCGCCGTCGCGGCGGTGCACCACCCGTCGCTGCGTGACCCCGCCGGGCTCGTCGGACGGCAGATGAGCGGCCCCGGCAGCCTCCTGGCCTTCGAGGTACGCGGCGGCGCCCCCGCCGCGGCCACCGTCGCGAACGCCTGCCGGCTGATCACCCACGCGGTGTCGCTGGGCGGCGTCGACACCCTCATCCAGCACCCGGCCTCGCTGACCCACCGGCCCGTCGAGGGGGAGGCCAAGCCGTGCGGGGGCCTGCTGCGCGTCTCCGTGGGCCTGGAGGACCCCGAGGACCTGCGCGCCGACCTGGCCCAGGCCCTCGCCGAACTCGGCTGACCCGCACCGACGTCGTCGCCCGGCCCCTGCTGAACTCGGCTACCTGCGCCAACGCCGTCGCCCGCCCTCGCCGCCGCGAGTCGGTCGCCCCGTTGCCGCGAGTCACCCCGCCACGGGCGGCGTGGCGCACGGGGGTGGAACGCCACGGGTGCCAACGAGCCCCGGTGACACCCGTGGCGTTCCACCCGTGGGAGCCGACCGGGCAGCATGGTCAGGACTTCGGGCCGACGTGGCGATCGAGGGCGGCGACGGCGTCCCGGCGCGCCACGGAGAGGGAGTTGCGGCGGTTCATCCGCCAGGCGATGCCGAGCAGGTCCAACGCCCACTGGCAGAGGCTCATGATGTCGGCCGACTCGTTGGTGAACATGTAGCGCGGGTAGACGTAGCCCTTGCCGCGCACTGTCACCCGATTGCTGAACCGGCAGCCGTCGGAGTGGAACAGACCCCGCAGGAAGGCCCCGGGGTGGGCGGTGACGATCCTCCTCTGCCAATCGGCGAGGGCGATCTGACGCTCGTGCTTCTTGCCGGGACCGTGCTGCGGGAACAGGCACGGCCAGTGTTTGCCGTAGCTCCGCACACTCACGCAGCCCTGTTGTGCAACGCGCTGGACCTTGGTCGCCAGCACCGCACGCATGGCGGAGTCGCAGGCGTCGATCAACCCGGGCCACGCGTCGCCGCAGGAGATCCTCAAGACCGGCACCCGCGCGCTGGTGACCAGGTACCCGTCACCCAGGTAGAGGCCCAACAGGTAGCTGTAGGCCGGTGGGTCTGTCGGATATCCGTCGTCGCGACGGCAGCGGAAACAGCGCTCTGCCGTGCCTCGAACCAGCGGTTGCGGCCGCTCGCGGCACCACTCCCAGACGGTGCGGTAGGAAAGACCGACGGCCCGGGCGGCCTCGGCGATGGTTGCGCCGCCGAGGTGGACCCTGAGGGCTCGGGCGCGTATCTCCGGTGCGTGCACAGGACGAGTCTCGTACGCCCGTACGACAGTTCCGGTGTCCCCGGTGGGATTCGAACCCACACTGTCGGAGGTTTGAGCTCCGCTTCTCTGCCATTGGAATACGGGGACGTCGTCGCCCAATGCTGTGGCGGCGCCACATAGGTTACCCACTACGCTAAGGGCGGCGACACCCGGCATCGCGGGTGTCGAGCAAAGACTGGTGGGAGTGGCTCGTGGCCGAGACGCAGACGGACGTCGAGCGCAGGCGCGTTCTGATCGCCGAGGACGAGGCGCTCATCCGGCTGGACCTCGCGGAGATGCTCGTCGAGGAGGGGTACGAGGTCGTCGGCGAGGCCGGTGACGGGGAGACCGCCGTCCGGCTGGCCGAGGAGCTCAAGCCGGACCTGGTCATCCTCGACATCAAGATGCCGATCATGGACGGTCTGGCCGCCGCCGAGCGGATCGCGGGCGCCCGGATCGCCCCGGTGATCATCCTGACCGCGTTCAGCCAGCGTGACCTGGTGGAGCGGGCCCGGGCGGCCGGCGCGATGGCGTACCTCGTGAAGCCCTTCCAGAAGAGCGACCTGGTCCCGGCGGTGGAGATCGCGCTGTCGCGCTACGCGGAGGTCGCCGCCCTGGAGGCGGAGGTCGCGGGGCTGACCGACCGGCTGGAGATCCGCAAGACGGTCGAGCGCGCCAAGGGCGCGCTGATGACGACGTACGGGATGAGCGAGCCGCAGGCGTTCAAGTGGATCCAGCGCACGGCGATGGACCACCGGATGACCATGAAGGAGGTCGCCGAGCGGATCCTCGCCGAGACCGCCGGCGGCGAGGTCGCCCAGCCCACCTCCTGAGGCGGCACCGGGGCGGCGCGACACGCCCGGAAGCGTCGCGAGGGCTCCTCGCGGGACCGGTTGATCGATAACATCTGATCCATGTGGACCCGGCGGCTGGTGGCGGTGCTCGGTGTCCTCGCGGTGCTGCTGGCCGGCTGTGACCGGGCCCCGGCGGAGCCGGCCGACGAGCCGCTGCGCCCACAGTGGCAGTCGCTGACCCTGCCGGCGCCGCCCGGCGCCCCCGGCCGGCTCCTGTTGCGCGACGCCGTGGCCTGCGCCGGCGCGTGGTACGTGGTCGGCGGGCTGGCCGACGCGGCGGGGGAGACCCGGCCGGCGGCCTGGCGCAGCGCGGACGGCGTGTCGTGGACGGCGCTGCCGGTCTCCCCGTCGAGCCACTACGGCCGCCAGCACGTGCTCTACGCGGCGGCGTGCCGGGACGGGCGGCTGGCGGCGCTCGGGGCGAAGAACGGCGGCGCGCACGGCAACCCGCGCACGGGCACCTGGTCACTGTCGGCGGGCGGCCAGTTGCGGGAGGCGCCCGCGCACTTCGAGCTGTACGCCGGCCCGCGCGCGGTGAGCGTGGCGCGGCTGGCGGCGGGCCCGGCCGGCTGGCTGATCGCGGGGGCGCGGGTCGACGGGGCGGCGGTCTGGGCGTCGACGGACGGCGAGCGGTTCACGATCCGGGAGGGCGTCGCGGAGCTGGCCGGCGACGGGCGCGGCCGGACGGTCGCGTACGACGCGGTGGCCGTGCCGTCGGGCTGGTGGGTGGTGGGGGCGGTACTGCCGCCCGGCGCGACGGCGCTGGCGCCCCTGGCCTGGAGTTCGGCTGACGGGCGGGCCTGGCGGCGGGTGGCGCTGCCGGTGCCGGACGGGCGGGGCCAGGCGCAGCGGGTGGCGTCGGTCGACGGTGCGGTGGTGACGGTCGGTCCGGTACGCGACGGGTTCGGGGCCTGGCGGCTGGTGGGCGACGAGTGGCGCCGGGTCGGCGGCTTCGGCGCGCCCGGGCCCGGGGTCTCCTCAGTCGACGCCCTGGTGCCGGCCGGGCGTGAGTTGGTGGCGGTGACCGGGGACGGTGGTGGTCACGGACTGTGGCTCTCTGCCGATTCGGGGGATTCATGGCGACTGATGGTCATGCCTGCCACTGTGCCGGATGGGGGGAACACCGCCGTGGCGGTCGCCTCGCAGGGTGATCGACTGCTGTTGGTGTCCGACGACGGTGGGACGTCCCGTGCCTGGTCAGTCGTGTTTTCGGCCATCGATCGGTAGGGGGCGGACGAGGTTCGGGCCGTTACCGACGAAACGAAGGCGGAGGGCTTGCGCCGCCGACGGTTCTTACAGCGATCGTTTCGGATCCGCCACGCCGTGTAACGGTTCGATCAACCCGCTCCCCTGGGGCTTTCGTCACAGCTGAAAGGTGGGATAGCGTCCGGCCCCAGACCGGCGACGACGGTCTGGTTCGTCCGCCCCCGCAAGGGCCAATCGGCAGCGGGTGGTTCGGACCATTGGACGGAGGAGGGTTCGGGCCTTGAGGCAGAAGCTCGCGCGCGTTATCGGTGGGGTCGCCATGCTGGCGCTCGTCGCCGGCGGCACGGCATGCTCCAGCAGCGACGACACGGCGTCCGGAGACGCCTGTGGCAACAAGATCGCGTTCTTCGGCGCGCTGACCGGTCCGTCGGCGGCGCTGGGCATCAACGAGAACAACGGCGTCAAGCTGGCGGTCGACAAGTACAACAAGGAGAACGCCGACTGCAAGGTCGAGCTGGTCCCGCTGGACTCGCAGGGCAGCCCGGACCAGGCCCCGCAGCTGGCGCAGAAGGCCATCGACGACGCGAAGATCCTCGGCATCGTCGGCCCCGCCTACTCGGGTGAGTCGGAGGCCGCCGGTCCGCTCTTCAACGAGGCCGGCCTCGTCACCATCACCCCCTCCGCGACCCGCCCGAGCCTCTCGGAGCAGGGCTGGAAGACCTTCTTCCGCGCGGTCGGCAACGACTTCAGCCAGGGCCCGGCGGCCGGCAACTACATCAAGAACGTGCTGAAGGCCGACAAGGTCTTCGTCATCGACGACCAGTCCGCGTACGGCGCCGGCCTGGCCGACGAGGTCAAGAAGCTGCTCGGCCCGGCGGTCGTCGGCTCGGACAAGGTCCAGGGCGAGGGCAAGCAGGTCGAGTTCTCGGCGGTGGTCACCAAGGTCAAGGCCGCGAACGTCAAGGCGATCTTCTTCGGCGGCTACTACCAGGAGGCCGGCCTGATCCGTAAGCAGCTCACCGCTGCCGGGGTCACCGCTCCGCTGATCGCCGGCGACGGCGTGAACGACGCCGCGTACATCACCTCCGCGGGTGCGGCGGCGGCCGAGGGCACCATCCTCACCTGCCCGTGCCAGCCGGCCGCCGAGGCGCGGGGCACCTTCGTCGAGGAGTACAAGGCGCTCAACGGTGCCGACCCGGGCACCTACAGCGACACGGCCTACGACGCGGCGAACATCCTGCTCGCCGGCATCAAGGCTGGCAAGACCACCCGTGAGGGTCTGCTGGAGTTCGTGAAGGGCTACAGCGGCGAGGGCGTCGCGGCGAGCTACAAGTTCGTCGAGGGCGGCGAGCTCGACCCGGCGCAGGTCAAGGTCTGGGCCTTCAAGGTCGTCGGCGGCAAGGTCGTTCCGGACCAGGAGATCCCGAAGTCCTGACGCCGGTCGCTGCCACAGCGATTGAGTAGTGATCGCGGGTGCGGCCGGGAGCTCGCTCCCGGCCGCACCCCATTTTTCTCTCCAGACCCTGATGGAGCGTCCCTCCCTTGAACTTCGACGGACTGTTCTCCAACTTCGGAGAACTCACCACGACCGGCCTGACGCAGGGTGCGATCTACGCCCTGGTCGCGCTGGGCTACACGCTGGTATACGGCGTGCTGAAACTCATCAACTTCGCCCACTCCGAGGTCTTCATCGCCGGCGCGTTCGCCGCGATCTGGACCTGGAACGGTTTCGGGCTCGACCAGAACTCGCAGGTCAGCGGCATCGGCTCGATCATGTTCTACCTGCTGGTGGCGATGATCGTCGCGGCGATCGCCTCCGCCGGCACGGCGACGGTGATCGAGCGGGTGGCGTACCGGCCGCTGCGTAAGCGCAACGCGCCGCCGCTGGCCTTCCTGATCACCGCCATCGGTGCGTCCATCGCGATCTCCGAGGCGTTCGGCATCTGGACGCGCCGCCGCCCCGAGGGCGCCCCCCAGCTGGTCAGCTCCAAGCCGCTGTTCGAGATCGCCGGCGTGCCGATCGACGCCGTCCAGCTGCTGACCATCGGTGCGGCGCTGGCGATGATGATCGCGCTGGACCTGTTCATCAACCGCAGCCGGGTCGGTCGCGGCATCCGGGCGGTCGCCCAGGACGCCAACACCGCCGCGCTGATGGGCGTGAACAAGGACCGGATCATCCTCATGGTCTTCATCGCCGGCGGCAGCATGGCCGGCGTCGCCGGCCTGCTCTATGACGTACGGATCCAGACCCTCACCTACAGCGTCGGCTTCCTGCTCGGCCTCAAGGCGTTCACCGCGGCGGTGCTCGGCGGCATCGGCAACCTGCGCGGTGCGCTCCTCGGCGGCCTGCTGCTCGGCGTGGTCGAGAACTACGCCTCCGGCCTGTTCGGCACGCAGTGGAAGGACTTCGCGGCCTTCGCGCTGCTGGTGGTGCTGCTGATGTTCCGGCCGACCGGTCTGCTGGGTGAGTCGCTGGGGAGGGCACGGGCATGACGACCGTCTTGGAGAAGGTGCGCTCCGGCCGCGAGGCTGCCGGCGAACGGTGGCGCGGCGCGCCGCGTTGGGTGCGCTGGGCGCTGCTGGCCGCGGTGATCGTGTTCTTCTACGCCCTGCCGAACAAGGAGTTCTACCAGTACCTCGGGCCGATCCCGACCCCCGGTGCGAACTTCACGCAGGTGATGTTCACCGTCTCGATCTACGTGCTGCTGGCCGTCGGTCTGAACATCGTGGTCGGCTTCGCCGGCCTGCTCGACCTCGGCTACTTCGGCTTCTTCGCCGTCGGCGCGTACACCGTGGCGGTGCTGACCTCGCCGAGCAGCGACCTCAAGACGCTGTGGCCGTGGCTGCTGGCGGTGCCGGTGGCGATCGCCCTGACGATGGTCTCCGGCGTGATGCTCGGTACGCCGACCCTGCGGCTGCGGGGCGACTACCTGGCGCTGGTGACGCTCGGCTTCGCCGAGATGATCCGGATCGGCGCGGTCAGCTCGGAGTTCCTCAAGGGGCAGCGGGGCTTCAACCAGATCCCGCACCCGCCCGGCCAGTACGCCGACGGCAAGCCGGTCTTCGGCGTGCTCGACGCCCGGCCGTACTACTGGCTGGTGCTCACGGTGATCATCCTGGTGGTCATCGGGGTGCGGAACCTGACGCACAGCCGGGTCGGGCGCGCCTGGATCTCCATCCGGGAGGACGAGGACGCCGCGCAGCTCATGGGCGTGCCGACGTTCAAGTTCAAGCTGTGGGCGTTCGCCGCCGGTGCCGCGATCGCCGGCCTGGCCGGCGCGTTGTTCGCCGGTAAACAGAACTTCGTCAACTCGCAGAACTTCGAGCTGCTGAACTCGATCATCATCCTGGCCGCGGTCATCTTCGGTGGCTCCGGCAACATCGTCGGCGCGATCGTCGGTGGCGGCCTGGTGGCGTACATGATCGAGCGGTTCCGCGGCATCGAGCTGTTCGGCGTCGAGCTGTACGAGTACCGGTTCCTGTTCTTCGGCCTGGTGCTGGTGGTCATGATGATCTTCCGGCCGGAGGGTCTGATCCCCAACCGACGACGTGCGGCGGAGTTCAAGGATCGCCGCAAGGAGGTGACCGTCGGTGAGTGACACCGAGCAGACGCCGGCCGTTCCGGCGCAGGCCGGGGCGCCGGCCGTGGAGGCGGTGCCCACCCGGGAGCCGCTGCTGGAGGTCGACAACGTCACGCTGCGCTTCGGCGGCGTGGTGGCTCTGAACGAGGTGGACTTCACCCTCTACAAGGGGGAGATCCTCGGTCTGATCGGCCCGAACGGCGCCGGCAAGACGACCTGCTTCAACGCCATGACCGGCATCTACCAGCCCAGCGAGGGGCAGATCCGGTTCCGTGGCCAGAAGATCAGCGGCAAGAAGCGGCACCACATCACCAAGATGGGCATGGCGCGGACGTTCCAGAACATCCGCCTCTTCCCGGAGATGACGGCGCTGGAGAACGTCCTGGTGGGCACGGACGCGCACAACAAGACGAGCGTCATCTCCGCGCTGTTCCGCCTGCCGCGGTACTGGAAGGAGGAGCGCGCGAGTCGGGAGAAGGCCGAGCGCCTGCTGGAGTTCGTCGGCATCCGCAAGCGGATGCACGAGTTCGCCCGCAACCTCTCCTACGGTGAGCAGCGGCGCCTCGAGATCGCCCGCGCGCTGGCCACCGACCCCGTGCTGCTCTGCCTGGACGAGCCGGCCGCCGGCTTCAACCCGGCCGAGAAGGAGGAACTGCTCCAGCTCATCCGGCAGATCCGGGACACCGGGGTGACCGTGCTGCTCATCGAGCACGACATGCGCCTGGTCATGGGCGTCACCGACCGGATCGTGGTGCTGGAGTTCGGAAAGAAGATCGCCGAGGGGCTGCCCGCCGAGGTGCGGGACAACCCGAAGGTGATCGCGGCGTACCTGGGGGTGCCGGACGATGCTGCTTGAGATCGACGATGTGAGCCTGCTCTACGGGCGGATCCAGGCGCTGCACGGCATCAGCCTGACGGTGGACGAGGGTGAGATCGTCGCCCTGATCGGTGCCAACGGCGCCGGCAAGTCGACGACGATGCGGGCGATCTCCGGGATCCGGCCGGTCGCCAGCGGCAGCATCCGGTTCGACGGTGAGGACATCACCAAGCTCCGGGCGGACCTGCGGGTCCGCCGCGGGCTGTGCCAGGCACCCGAGGGCCGGGGGATCTTCCCGGGCATGACGGTGCTGGAGAACCTGGACATGGGCGCGTACACGCGGCGTGACCGGGCCGGCATCGCCCAGGACCTCGACCGGGTGCTGGGGCTCTTCCCGCGCCTGGCCGAGCGGCGCAAGCAGCAGGGCGGCACGCTCTCCGGCGGCGAGCAGCAGATGCTGGCCGTCGGGCGGGCGCTGATGAGCCGGCCGAAGCTGCTGCTGCTCGACGAGCCCTCGATGGGTCTGGCGCCGATGCTGATCCAGCAGATCTTCGACATCATCGTCGAGATCAACCAACAGGGCACCACCGTCCTGCTGGTCGAGCAGAACGCCCAGCAGGCGCTGGCCCGGGCCCACCGGGCGTACGTGCTGGAGACCGGCCGGATCGTCAAGAGCGGCACCGGCGCCGAACTGCTGCACGACCCGGCGGTCAAAGAGGCCTACCTCGGCGTGGCCTGACCGACCGTCACCCCTCATCGCAAGGAGTACCCCATGTTCCTCATCAGTGGTGGCCGCCGGGCCGCCCTCGGCGTCACCGGCGCCGCGCTGCTGGCCCTCTCGCTGGCCGGCTGCGGCGAGAAGGAGAGCACCGAGCAGCCCGGCGCCGGCCCCAGCGTCACCGCCGCCGCCGACTCGGCGCTGGCCGCGAAGGTGCCCGACGCCATCAAGGCCGACGGCGTGATCAAGGTCGGCACCGACTCGACGTACGCCCCGGCGGAGTTCCTCGACGCCGACGGCAAGACGGTCGTCGGCTTCGACATCGAGCTGTTCAACGCGGTCGCGCAGAAGCTCGGCCTCAAGGCCGAGTACGAGTCGGCGCCGTTCGACGCGATCCTGCCGGGCGTCGACTCGGGCAAGTACGAGGTCGGCGTCTCGTCGTTCACCATCAACGCCGAGCGGATGAAGACCGTCAACATGGTCAGCTACTTCTCCGCCGGCACCCAGTGGGCGACCAAGTCGGGCAACCCGGCCAAGGTCGACCCGAACGACGCCTGCGGCAAGAAGATCGCCGTGCAGGTCGGCACCGTGCAGCTCGACGACATCACCGCCCGGTCGAAGAAGTGCACCGACGCCGGCAAGCCGGCGATCACCATCGACCAGTACCAGGCGCAGAGCGACGCCACCGCCGCCGTGGTCAGCGGCAAGGACGACGCCATGCTGGCCGACTCCCCGGTCGGCGCGTACGCGGTGAAGCAGAGCAGCGGCCAGCTGGAGCTGCTCGGCGACATCTACGAGTCGGCCCCGTACGGCTACGCGGTGAAGAAGGACCAGGCCGCGTTCGCCGAGGTGCTCAAGGAGGCCGTCGCGGCGGTCATCGCCGACGGCACGTACGAGGGCGCGCTCAAGAAGTGGGGCGTCGAGGGCGGTGCCATCACGACCCCGGCGCTGAACCCGACCAGCTGACCATGTCGGTCAAAACTGACACACCCGAACGGGCACGGCCGGAACCCATCCGCGCCGTGCCCGTGCGGCATCCCGGGCGGTGGGTCGCCGTCGGCGTGATCGGGGTGCTGGTGGCCATGTTCGTGCACCTGCTGGTGACGAACAAGGCGTTCAACTGGTCGTTCATGATCGACGAGATGTTCCGTCCGCCGATCATCGAGGGGGTACGCGGCAGCATCGCGCTGCTGGTGACCGCCATGGTGATCGGCATCGGGCTGGGCATCGTCATCGCCATCATGCGGCTGTCGGAGAACCCGGTCCTGCGTGGCGTCGCCTGGGCGTACACCTGGTTCTTCCGGGCGGTGCCCCGGCTGGTGCTGGCGATCCTCTTCGGCAACCTGGGCATCCTCTGGGCGCGCATCGAGTTCGGGCTGCCCTTCGACCGGCAGATCGGCGCCCTGTTCGGGGTCGACGACTTCGAGGCGCGGCTGTTCGGCTTCTCCGCGGTGGACATCCTCACCGGGTTCGTCGCCGGCATGCTGGCGCTGGGCCTGTCCGAGGCCGCCTACATGGCGGAGATCGTCCGGGCCGGCATCCAGTCGGTCGACGAGGGCCAGACCGAGGCCGCCCAGGCGCTGGGCATGCGGCGGGGGCAGATCCTGCGCCGCATCGTGCTGCCGCAGGCCATGCGGGTGATCGTTCCGCCGACCGGCAACGAGACCATCGCCATGCTCAAGGACACCTCGCTGGTGGCCTTCGTGCCGGTCTCGATGGAGCTGTTCTTCCAGCTCAGAGCCGTCGGCAGCCGGACCTTCCAGGTCTTCCCGATGCTGGTCGCGGCGACCATCTGGTACCTGCTGCTGACCAGCGTCCTGCTGGTCGGGCAGTACTACCTGGAGCGGCACTTCTCCAAGGGCGTCGGGCGCAGCGGCCGGGCGAAGACGAGGCTGCGGGCGATCACGGCGGAGAGCGGCGGCACGACCGGGAAGGTGGACGGCGCATGACCGAGCTGACGGTGCCGGCACCGGCTGACAAGGCGGTGCAGCCCGGGCTGATGGTCCGGGCCGAGCAGGCGCACAAGTCGTTCGGGTCGATCGAGGTGCTCAAGGGCATCGACCTGGAGGTCCGCAGCGGCGAGGTGTGCTGCCTGCTGGGCCCTTCCGGCTCCGGCAAGTCGACGTTCCTGCGCTGCATCAACCACCTGGAGAAGATCAACGCAGGCCGGATCTGGGTGGACGGCGACCTGATCGGCTACCGCGAGCGCGGCGGCAAGCTGCACGAGATGCGGGAGTCCGACGTCGCCGCCCAGCGGCGGGCGATCGGCATGGTGTTCCAGCGGTTCAACCTCTTCCCGCACATGACGGCCCTGGAGAACGTCGTCGAGGCGCCCGTGCTGCTGGGCCGGGAGAAGAAGTCCGCCGCCCGGGAACGGGCCGCCGCGCTGCTGGAGCGGGTGGGGCTGGGCGACAAGCTCGGCAACTACCCCAGCCAGCTCTCCGGCGGGCAGCAGCAGCGGGTGGCGATCGCCCGGGCGTTGGCGATGCGGCCGAAGCTGATGCTCTTCGACGAGCCCACCAGCGCGCTCGACCCCGAGCTGGTCGGCGAGGTGCTCGACGTGATGAAGGACCTGGCCCGCGACGGCATGACGATGATCGTGGTCACCCACGAGATCGGCTTCGCCCGCGAGGTCGGCGACTCGCTGGTCTTCATGGACGGTGGCGTCGTGGTCGAGTCCGGCGTGCCCCGCGAGGTGATCGCCAACCCCCGGCACGAGCGGACGAAGGCGTTCCTGGCCAAGGTGCTCTGAGGCGGGCGGCCGGCGCGGTCCCCGCCCGGGCCGCGCCGGCAGCCGTACCGGTGACGTCCGCGCCGGCCGCCGTCCGTGCCGGTGTCGTCAGTCGCGGTCGCGTCCGTGCCGACGAGCCGTCGTGACCGTGCCCGTGCCGGCAACGTCCGGGTCGGCCGCGCCCGTGCCGGTGTCCCGGAGTGTCGGAGCGGGCGGCTAGAGTCGCTGCCGTGACAGCTACGACGCCGCGCCTGCTCCTCGTCGACGGACATTCCATGGCATACCGGGCGTTCTTCGCCCTGCCGGTGGAGAACTTCTCCACCACGACGGGGCAGCCGACCAACGCCGTCTACGGCTTCACGTCCATGCTGATCAACGTGCTGCGCGACGAGCAGCCGACGCACATCGTGGTCGCCTTCGACGTCTCCCGCCGCTCCTTCCGCACGGAGAAGTACGCGGAGTACAAGGCCGGCCGCAGCGAGACCCCGACCGACTTCAAGGGCCAGGTCAGCCTGGTCAAGGAGGTCCTCGCCGCCCTGCGCATCCCGGTGGTGGAGAAGGAGGGCTACGAGGCCGACGACATCATCGCGACCCTCGCCTGCCAGGCCCGCGACCAGGGCATGTCGGTGCTGATCAGCACCGGCGACCGGGACGCCTTCCAGCTCGTCGGCGAGAACGTCACCGTGCTCTACCCGCGCAAGGGCGTCTCCGACCTGGCCCGGATGGACCCGGCGGCGATCGAGGCGAAGTACGGCGTCGCCCCGCAGCGCTACCGCGACCTGGCCGCCCTGGTCGGCGAGACCAGCGACAACCTGCCCGGCGTCCCGGGGGTCGGCCCGAAGACCGCCGCGAAGTGGATCAACCTCTACGGCGGGGTCGACGGCGTCGTCGCCCGCGCCGACGAGATCAAGGGCAAGGCCGGCGACAGCCTGCGCGAGCGGCTCGCCGACGTGATCCGCAACTACGAGATCAACTGCCTCGTCTCCGACCTGGAGCTGCCGCTGCGCCCCGAGGACACGCGCTGGGAGGGGTGGGACCGCGAGGCCGTCCACCAGGTCTTCGACACCCTCGAGTTCCGGATCCTGCGCGACCGGCTCTACCAGTACCTGGAGGCGGTGGAGCCGGAGGCCGAGTCCGGGTTCGACCTGACCGGCGAGGTGCTCACCGCGCCCGGCTCGCTCGCCGGCTGGCTGGAGACGCACGCGCCCGCCGGCACCCCGGTGGGCGTGGCGGCGAAGCTCGACACGGGTCCCAACCGCCGGCACACCGCCTCGGTGACCGGGCTGGCGCTGGCCACCGCCGACGGCGCCGCGGCGTGGTTCGACCCCGCCACCCTGGAGGCGACCGACGAGGCGGCCCTGGCGGCCTGGCTGGCCGACGCCGGGCGGCCCAAGGTGCTGCACGACAGCAAGCCGGCGGTGCTGGCGTTCGCCGCGCACGGCTGGAGCCTGGAGGGCATCCTCCGCGACACCCAGATCGCCGCCTACCTGGCCCGCCCCGACCAGCGCTCCTACGACCTGACCGACCTGGCCCTGCGCTACCTGCACCGCGAGCTGCGGGTCGACGCACCGGAGACCGGCCAGCTCACCCTGGAGGGGCTCGGCAACGACGGCGAGGCGGAGCAGAACCTCATGCTCCAGGCCCGGGCCACCCTCGACCTGGCCGACGCGATCGACGCCGAGCTGTCCCGCGACGGCGAGCAGTCGACGCGGCTGATGGCCGGGGTGGAGCTGCCGCTGATGCGGGTGCTCGCCGCCATGGAGCGCACCGGCATCGCCGCCGACACCCACTACCTCTCCGAGTTGGAGGCGCACTTCGCCGCCGAGGTGAAGGCCGCCGCCCAGGGCGCGTACGCGGCGGTCGGCCGGGAGTTCAACCTCGGTTCGCCGAAGCAGTTGCAGGAGATCCTCTTCGGCGAGCTGGGCCTGCCCAAGACCAAGAAGATCAAGACCGGCTACACCACCGACGCCGACGCCCTCCAGTGGCTGTACGCGCAGAACCCGCACCCCGTGCTGGCGCACCTGCTGCGTCACCGGGACGTGGCGAAGCTCAAGACGACCGTCGACGGGCTGCTCAAGTCGGTCTCCGACGACGGCCGCATCCACACCACCTTCAACCAGACGGTGGCGGCCACCGGCCGGCTCTCCTCCACCGAGCCCAACCTGCAGAACATCCCGATCCGCACCGAGGAGGGCCGCCGTATCCGCCGCGCCTTCGTGGTGGGGGAGGGCTACGACTGCCTGCTCACCGCCGACTACAGCCAGATCGAGATGCGGATCATGGCGCACCTGTCGTCGGACGACGCGCTCATCGAGGCGTTCAACTCCGGCGCCGACTTCCACGCCGCCACGGCCTCGTCGGTCTTCGGGGTGCCGGTCGGCGAGGTCACCGCCGACCAGCGGCGCAAGATCAAGGCGATGAACTACGGCCTGGCGTACGGGCTGAGCGCGTTCGGCCTCTCCCAGCAGCTCGGGATCACCGCCGAGGAGGCGCGCGGGCTGATGGAGGACTACTTCGCCGGATTCGGCGGGGTACGCGACTACCTCCAGGAGGTCGTCGCCCGGGCCCGGCACGACGGCTACACCTCGACCATCCTGGGCCGCCGGCGTTACCTGCCCGACCTGGTCAGCGACAACCGGCAGCGCCGGGAGATGGCCGAGCGGATGGCGCTCAACGCCCCCATCCAGGGCTCGGCGGCCGACATCATCAAGGTCGCCATGCTGCACGTCGACACCGCCCTGCGCGAGGCGGGCCTGCGCTCACGCATGCTGTTGCAGGTGCACGACGAACTGGTCTTCGAGGTCGCCCCGGGCGAGCGGGAGAGCCTGGAGGCGCTGGTGCGCCGCGAGATGGGCGCGGCGCACCCGCTCTCGGTGCCGCTGGAGGTCTCCGTGGGCGAGGGGCGCGACTGGAACAGCGCCGACCACTGACGCGCGCGTCATCGCCACGGGCCGGCGCACGGCAGTCGCCGCCGGCGGCTCACCGTCCCGGCCCGCGGCGCTCCTTCGGCGGGGCGCCGTGCCGTTGCAGGGCCTGGCGGGACCGGCCGCCGGGGGCCGGCAGCGGGGCCTTCAGGGGGTCGTGGCCCCAGTTCATCAGCGACCAGCGCCACTTCGTGTCGCGGACGTCGCCCGAGGGGCGCTGCGCCATGTGCCGGCGTACGTAGCCGACAACCTTGCGCATGTGCTTGTAGTCGCCCTCGGAGAGCTCGCCGCGCTTGCGGCGCAGCAGGTTGATGATCTTCCGGCCGGACTCGTGCCCGACCGACTCGCCGCCCCCGGTGCCCTTCTTCCGCCAGCCGACGTGCTTCGACTCGTCGGTCTCCAGCCACTTCGACAGCTCGCCCGGCTTCATGTTCACGGCCTCGGTGAACTCCCGGTAGGTGTCCCGGTCCTCGTCATCCCTCTTCACGGCGTAGCACCTCCGGTCGGTGCGCGACGTCCCGTCCCGAGTCGTCGTTGCGGATGCGGTACTGCGGGGCGTCCGGGGACGCGTTCACGGCGTGCCCGCGCACGTGCGTCCGTTCGGTGATCTTCTCCCGCACCACGCCGTACGCCCGGCCGCTGTGGCTGGCCCAGGAGACGTGGTCGCCCTTGCGGAACTCGTTCTGCTCGGCCATGCCGGGCGGTTACCCGGGGTCGCCGGTCGAAAACGACTCAGCGACCCGGCGCGACCCGCCGGTCGTGGCGGGCGGCGCACCGGTCAGGCGGGCTTCTCCGCGACGAAGATGGCGGTGCCGGGGAAGAGGCGGCCGCGCAGCGGGCTCCACTGCCCCCAGATCTCCTCGTGCCCCTCGGGCCACTCCGGCTCCACCAGGTCGACCAGGCGGAACCCGGCGCCCACGATCTCCCGCACCCGGTCGCCGACCGTGCGGTGCTGCTCGACGTAGGTGGCCTCACCGGCCTCGTCCTGTTCGACGTAGGGGGAGCGGTCGAAGTACGAGTGCACGGCGGTCAGCCCGCCCGGGCCGGGGTCGTCGAGGAAGATCCATCGCATCGGGTGGGTCACCGAGAAGACCCACCGGCCGCCGGGGCGCAGCACCCGGAACACCTCGCGCATGACCGCCGCCGAGTCGGCCACGAACGGGATCGCGCCGAACGCCGTGCAGGCCGTGTCGAAGGCGGCGTCGGCGAAGGGCAGCGCCAGCGCGTCGGCCTGCACGAGCGGCACGCGTACGCCGGTGCGGGCGGCCGCCTGCGCCGCGTGCCGCAGCATCCCGGCGGACAGGTCGAGGGCGACGGGCCGGGCGTCGCGGGTGGCGAGCCAGCGCGCGGCGGCGGCGGCCCCGCAGCCCAGCTCCAGCACCCGCCGCCCGGCCAGGTCGCCCAGCAGCCGTACGTCGGCCTCCCGCACGCCCTCGGGGCACCAGACGAAGTCCAGGTCGCCGAGGAAACGGCCGTGCTCGGCCTGGTAGTCGTCGGCGTCGGCGTCCCACCAACGGCGGTTCGCCCGGCGGGCCTCGGCGTCGCCGACCCGGCGCCGGGTCACCCGGCTGTCGTCATCCACCCGCCCACGCTAGCCCGGTCGTGCCCCGGGCCGGCCGACCCCCGGGGTGCGGCGCGCGGCGTGCGGCGCTACGGTTTCCCCCTGATGCTCCTGTGACGGAGGCGACACCTGAGACGGCTTCCTGGTGATATCTCCGCTTTCTCGGCCCACGAGGTGCCGAGAGAGCGGGAGGCCTTGCACGCTGTGGTAATGCAGCGGGTAGGCTAGACGGTGCGTCCGCGGATCGTGTGCCTCGGCAGGGAGCAGGTGCGCGGTCTCCGGGACCACTGGCGGAGCCACATCCATGATCTCACGCGATGATCTCTTCGGTGTGCCCGGCGACGGATCCGCTGGCGCGAACAGGTCACCGCGACACACCAGCCTGCTGTGACACACCATCCGACCGGAGCAACCGCCCACATGACGAGCAGCATCGAGGCCCCCTCGAGCGCCACCCGGGTCACCCACGACGATCTCGGTTCCGAGGAGGCTTTCCTCGCCGCGATCGACGAGACCATCAAGTACTTCAACGACGGCGACATTGTCGAAGGCACCGTCGTCAAGGTCGATCGGGACGAGGTCCTGCTCGACATCGGCTACAAGACCGAGGGTGTCATCCCCTCTCGGGAGTTGTCGATCAAGCACGACGTGGACCCGGCCGAGGTCGTTTCGGTTGGTGACCACATCGAGGCCCTGGTCCTCCAGAAGGAGGACAAGGAGGGGCGTCTGATCCTCTCCAAGAAGCGGGCGCAGTACGAGCGGGCCTGGGGCACCATCGAGAAGATCAAGGACGAGGACGGCGTCGTCCGCGGCTCGGTCATCGAGGTGGTCAAGGGTGGCCTCATCCTCGACATCGGGCTGCGCGGCTTCCTGCCCGCCTCCCTGGTCGAGATGCGTCGGGTGCGTGACCTGCAGCCGTACGTCGGCCGCGAGCTCGAGGCCAAGATCATCGAGCTGGACAAGAACCGCAACAACGTGGTCCTGTCCCGCCGGGCCTGGCTGGAGCAGACGCAGTCCGAGGTGCGCACCGAGTTCCTCAACAAGCTGCAGAAGGGCCAGGTCCGCAAGGGCGTCGTGTCCTCGATCGTCAACTTCGGCGCGTTCGTCGACCTGGGCGGCGTGGACGGCCTGGTGCACGTCTCCGAGCTGTCCTGGAAGCACATCGACCACCCGTCCGAGGTCGTCGAGGTGGGCCAGGAGGTCGAGGTCGAGGTCCTGGACGTCGACCTGGACCGCGAGCGGGTCTCGCTGTCGCTGAAGGCGACGCAGGAGGACCCGTGGCGGCAGTTCGCCCGCACCCACGCGATCCAGCAGATCGTGCCGGGTAAGGTCACCAAGCTGGTGCCGTTCGGCGCCTTCGTCCGGGTGGACGACGGCATCGAGGGCCTGGTCCACATCTCCGAGCTGGCCGAGCGCCACGTGGAGATCCCGGAGCAGGTCGTCCAGGTCGGCTCCGAGGTCATGGTCAAGGTCATCGACATCGACCTGGAGCGCCGCCGGATCTCGCTGTCGCTCAAGCAGGCCAACGAGGGCTTCGTCGAGGGCGAGGAGCACTTCGACCCGACCCTCTACGGCATGGCCGCGACGTACGACGCCGAGGGCAACTACATCTACCCGGAGGGCTTCGACCCGGAGACGGGCGAGTGGCTCGAGGGGTACGACAAGCAGCGCGAGACCTGGGAGAACCAGTACGCCGAGGCGCGTCAGCGCTGGGAGGCCCACACCAAGCAGGTGCAGACCTCCCGGGCCGCCGACGCCGAGGCCGCTGCCAACCCGGCTCCGGCCGTCACCGGTGGTGGCACCACCACCTCGACCAGCGCGGCCCCGAGCCGCCAGGCCGAGGAGCCGGCCGGCACCCTGGCCACCGACGAGGCGCTCGCCGCTCTGCGGGAGAAGCTCGCCGGCGGCAAGTGACCCGCTGAACGACGACGGGCCCCGTCCCCGCGATCGCGAGATCGCCGGGGGCGGGGCCCGCCGCTTTCCTGGGCTGCGAGGCTCGCCTTCCCAGTCGCGCGAGGCTCGCCTTCCCAGTCGCGCGATGCGTCGGCGACCGGCGGCGCGTGGCTCGCGTTCCTAGGCGCGCGATGCGTCGGCGACCGGCTGCCTCAGGATGGTGCGTCGCCGCTCGGGTGCGACCCTGCGGAAGTCGCTGAGGTAGATCTCGTGGTGCCGGCCGACCATCCGCAGCCCGTTGCCCGGCACGAACTCGTGGTGCAGCCGCGCCAGCACCCCGGCTTCGTCGTCGAACGAACCGACGTGCAGCGTCTGCACGCACCGCCCCTCCGAGAGCGTCTCCAGCCGGATGTCGTCGATACGCGACGGGCGGTTGCGGGCGCCGGCCTGCGTCACGGCGGCGGTGAACGTGTCCCGGCCGACCCAGTCCGGCACCATGATCATCAACGTCCAGTGCCACCGTGACTTGTCGCGTCCGGTGGTGAAGGAGTCCATCTCGTCGGCCCACCACAGGCCCTCCAGGGGCGGCACGACGTAGTCGCGCCCCAACTCGTTCCTGCTGGCGAACTTCATCTTGTAGGCCACCGGGTAGAGGGTCTCGACGGCGTCGCTGAACGCCGGCGAGGTGTTCGGATCGCCGTGGCCGTCGATCATCAGGTACTGCGTGTCGGGCAGCTCCACGATCCGGAACCGGTCCCGTTCGGCCCGGTAGGCGTCGAGGGACTTCTTGAAGTCAGTCTTCTGGGTCATCGGGCACCTGGGCTCGGGCGGCGAGCCACTGCCTTTCCGCCTCCAGGAGGCTCAGTGCGTACGAGAACACCTCGCGCGCCGCTCGCGGGAGGGGGCCCTGCGCCTGCTGGGCCGCCCGGACCGACCCGATGCGCTCCTCGACCCGCGCCAGCCGGGTGCGCAGCGCCGTCGCGTACTCGCGGTCGGAGAGCAGCGGCAGGTTGGCGATGCCGACGAGGAGCGGATGCCGGACCGGCTGCGGTTGCGCGATGAGGGCCAGCGCCGTACGCGCCGCGACCTCCCGGCCCTCGGCGGTGGCGTGGAAGACGCGGCGGGACTTCGCGGCGGCGGGCGCCTCGGGGACGTGGACCAGACCCCGCTTCTCCAGCTTGCCGAGCAGGTAGTAGATCGAGGAGAACCCGACGTCGGACCACTGCCGGATGCCGCGTTGCTCGATCACCTGCTCCAGGTCGTAGCCGTGCCGGGCGCGCTCGACGAGCAGGCCCAGCACGGTCAACTCGGCGGGGGTCAGCTCCACGCCGCTATTCTAGTGCTGGAATAGGGTGTGCGGCGGAGGCCGGGCGAGGTGCCCCGGTGCCGGCGGCTCGGGGATGATCCGGTTGACTGGTGCCGTGCTGAAGGTGGGACTGACCGGGGGAATCGGATCGGGCAAGAGCGCCGTGGCGAGGCGGCTTGCCGAGCGCGGTGCGGCGGTGATCGACTCCGACCGCATCGCCCGGGAGGTCGTCGCGCCGGGCACCGAGGGGCTCGCCGAGATCGTGGCGGCCTTCTCCGAACGGGTCCTCGACGCCACGGGCGCCCTCGACCGGGCGGCGCTGGGCGCGCTGGTGTTCGCCGACGAGACGGCGCGCCGCCGGCTGGAGGCGATCACCCATCCCCGCGTACGGGCCCGCTCCGCGGAGCTGGCCGCCGCGGCGGGGCCCGACGCCATCGTGGTCAACGACGTACCGCTGCTGGTGGAGGTGGGGCTCGCGGCCACGTACCACCTGGTGGTCGTGGTGCAGACGGAGGTGGCCACCCGGTTGGCGCGGCTGGAGCGCGACCGGGGGATGGCCCGCGCGGAGGCCGAGCGGCGGATCGCCGTCCAGGCCGACGACGCCCGGCGCCGGGCCGCGGCGGACGTGGTGTTGACCAACGACGGCAGCCTCGCCGACCTGCACGCGGCGGTCGACGCGCTGTGGGACGAGCGGCTGCGGCCCTACGAGGCGAACCTGCGCGAGCGGCGGGCGGTCCCGTCGGGCCGCGTCGTGCTGGCGGAGGCCGACCCGACCTGGCCGCAGCAGTACGCGCGGCTGGCCGCCCGGATCCGGCACGCGCTCGCCCCCGCCGACCCGCGCCTCGACCATATCGGCTCGACCGCGGTTCCCGGGCTCGCCGCCAAGGACGTGATCGACATCCAGCTCACCGTCCCGACGCTCGCCGACGCGGACGGGCCGCTGGCCGACCGGCTCGCGGCGGCGGGGTTCCCGCGCCTGCCCGGCGAGTGGTGGGACAAGCCGCGCCCGCCCGGCAGCGGCCGGTGGGAGAAGCGGCTGCACGGCAGCGCCGACCCGGGCCGACCCGTGCACCTGCACGTCCGCCCGGCCGACTCGCCCGGCTGGCGGTACGCGCTGCTGATGCGCGACCACCTGCGTGCCGACCCGGACCAGCGGTCCGCCTACCTGGCGCTGAAGCGGGAGCTGGCCGCCTCCGCCCCGGACAGCGCCACCTGGACCACCGCGAAGGACCCGTGGTTCGACGAGGAGCACCTGCGCGCCGAGCAGTGGGCGGCGCAAACGGGCTGGCGGCCCTGACCGGTCAGCGGCCGCGCGCCGGGGCGAGCCGGGGCACCGTGGCGGGGGTCAGGTCGAGCTGGGCCCAGGCGCCGACGCGGGTACGCAACTCCAGGCGGCGCAGCGCGCCGGACCGGTCGATCCAGTAGCGCAGCGGCCCCCGGGGCGTGCGCAGCTCGATCACGTCGACGGCCTTGCCGGCGGTGGTGTCGCCGCGTACCCGCCGGGCGGCGTCGCGCCCGTCGGGCGATCTGGCGGCCCGTAACGCGGCATCGAGCAGCAGGCCCAGCTCGCCCGCGCGCCCCGCGTCGGCACGCCAGCCCCGGGCGGGCGGCGGCAGCGGCGGCCGGCCGGGCGACTCCACGCCGCCCGGGACCGTCGCGGCCGGCACCTCCGCGCGGCTCACGCCGCTGCCGTCCAGCCGCAGCAGCGTCCGGCGCTCCGGCACGCCGAGGTCGGCGACGGCCACGTAGGCCGCCCGCCCGGTCCAGCTCACCCAGCCGGACCCGCGCAGGTTCGTGGCGGTGCCGACGGGCGCGGTCAGGGCCACGGCGGCGCCGCCACGGGCGCGCAGCCGGGCGGGCAGCCGGTCCAGCCGGCCCCGTTCGGGGGCGGTCAGGGCCCGGGGCTGCCCGGCCCGCCCGCCGAGAGCGTCGACGGGCCGCAGCGCGGGCCGGTCGGCCCGGTTCAGCTGTACGGTCACCGGCCCGAGGCCGGCCAGCCGGGTCTCCAGCCGGTGCAGCCGGGCGTCCCGGTCGAGCCAGTAGCGCGGGCGCGCGTCCGGTGACGTGCCGGGGCCGGGCGGCGGCGCCTCGAGGATGTCGACCGGTGCCGCCCCGACCGTCGCGCCACCGACCCGTCGCGCGGCGTCGGCCGCCGGGTCGGGGCGGTCCGCGGCGAGGCGGAAGATCAGGTCCAGCACGGCGGCCAGCCCCTGCCCGGAGGCCGGGTCGTGCAGCCGCCAGCGATCCGCCGGCGGCACCAGCGGCGGCGGCGCGGGCGTCGGCACGGCCGCCGGGTCGGGACGCAGCAGGACGATTGCCGGGGTGGCCTGGAGCAGCCCGCGCTCGCCGCCCGCGCCGGGCCCGCCGACGTCGAGGTAGAGCAGCGGCCGGGACCAGTCGACCCAGCCGACCAGCTCGGTACGCGCCGCGCCGCTGCCCGCCGTCACCCGTACGCCGGCCCGCAGGTCGCGGTAGTTGGTGACCCGCATCGCGGCGAGCCGATCGCGTTCGTCGCCGGTCAGCGTCCTCGCCTGCTCGGGCCGGTCGGGCTGCCAGCTCAGCAGCCCCAGGACCAGCGCGGCGGCGGAGAGCACGGCCACGGCCGCGAGCACCAGCAGGACGGTACGCCGGCGGCCGTCCACCACCCGTGGAACGCCCCCCGTGTGGGCGTCGTCGTGCGGTGGCGTGCCGGGCGGCGGGTGTGTCGGGCCGGGACGGGCGGTCCGGGCGGCGGAGGTCTCCACGGGAGGTTGAACGGGATTCACCCCCGTGGGGTGACGAGCAGGGGCGCTCGCGGCGGCCGGTCAGCGCCTCACGCGCGACCACGTCGGGTGCGCACGCCGGGCGTGCCGGGTGCTGCGACCTCTGTGCCGGGGGCGCGCCGGCCCTCACGGCCTGGCCACCTGCCCGGTCGGCCGCCGCGAGCGGCCTACACGGAGAGGGTAGTCCGGTGAGATGCGCCACACAATGCGAATATTGAAGCCGATCACGGACCGGGCGTAGTCGCGTCGGGCTGTCGGACCTCCGGCGTACCGTGGTGGTCATGGCGCTCGACATTCCCCGGCTCGACGGCCGCTTCCAGGTCATCAGCGAGTTTCAGCCGGCCGGCGACCAGCCGGCGGCCATCGACGACCTGGAGCGTCGGGTCCGCCGCGGTGACCGCAACACGGTGCTGCTCGGCGCGACCGGCACCGGCAAGAGCGCTACCACCGCGTGGCTGATCGAGCGGTTGCAGCGGCCGACGCTGGTGCTCGCGCCCAACAAGACGCTCTGCGCGCAGCTGGCCAAGGAGTTCAGCGAGCTGCTGCCGCACAACGCCGTCGAATACTTCGTCTCCTACTACGACTACTACCAGCCCGAGGCCTACATCCCGCAGACCGACACCTACATCGAGAAGGACTCCTCGATCAACGAGGAGGTCGAGCGGCTGCGGCACTCGGCGACCATGTCGCTGCTCACCCGACGCGACGTGATCGTGGTGGCCACCGTCTCGGCGATCTACGGGCTGGGCACCCCGGAGGAATACCTCGACCGCGCGGTGCGGGTCGCGGTCGGGCAGGAGCTGGACCGCGACCAGCTGCTGCGCCGGCTGGTCGACATCCAGTACACGCGCAACGACATGGCCTTCAACCGGGGCACCTTCCGGGTCCGCGGCGACACGCTGGAGATCATTCCGGCCTACGAGGAGCTGGCCGTGCGGATCGAGCTCTTCGGCGACGAGGTGGAGAAGCTCTACTACCTCAACCCCCTGACCGGCGACGTGGTCAAGGAGGTCGACGGGCTGGTGATCTTCCCGGCCACCCACTACGCGGCCGGGCCGGAGCGGATGGAGCGGGCGATCCGCGACATCGAGGCCGAGCTGGCCGAGCGGCTGGCCGAGCTGGAGCGGCAGGGCAAGCTGCTGGAGGCGCAGCGGCTGCGGATGCGCACCACCTACGACATCGAGATGATGCGCCAGGTCGGGTTCTGCTCCGGCATCGAGAACTACTCGATGCACATGGACGGCCGGCTGCCGGGCAGTCCGCCGCACTGCCTGCTCGACTACTTCCCCGACGACTTCCTGACGGTCGTCGACGAGTCGCACGTGACCATCCCGCAGATCGGCGGCATGTACGAGGGCGACGCGTCCCGCAAGCGGATGCTGATCGACCACGGCTTCCGGCTGCCCAGCGCCGCCGACAACCGGCCGCTGCGCTTCGACGAGTTCCTGGAGCGGGTCGGGCAGATGGTCTTCCTCTCCGCGACGCCGGGCCCGTGGGAGCTGGAGCAGGCCCAGGGCGAGTTCGTCGAGCAGGTGATCCGTCCCACGGGCCTGGTCGACCCGGAGGTCGTCGTCAAGCCCACCAAGGGCCAGATCGACGACCTGATGCACGAGATCAAGCTGCGCACCGAGCGCGACGAGCGGGTGCTGGTGACGACGCTGACCAAGAAGATGGCCGAGGACCTGTCCGACTATCTGCTGGAGAACGGCATCCGGGTGCGCTACCTGCACTCCGAGGTCGACACGCTGCGCCGGGTGGAGCTGCTGCGGGAGCTGCGCAAGGGCGACTACGACGTGCTGGTCGGCATCAACCTGCTGCGGGAGGGTCTCGACCTGCCGGAGGTGTCGCTGGTCGCCATCCTCGACGCCGACAAGGAGGGCTTCCTGCGCAGCGGCCGGTCGCTGATCCAGACGATCGGCCGGGCGGCGCGCAACGTCTCCGGTCAGGTGCACATGTACGCCGACAAGATCACTCCTTCGATGGCCGAGGCGATCGAGGAGACCAACCGGCGGCGCGACAAGCAGATCGCGCACAACGAGGCGCACGGCATCAGCCCCGAGCCGCTGCGCAAGAAGATCCACGACATCCTCGACGACATCTACCGCGAGGCGGAGGACACCGAGAACAGCCGGGTCGGCGGTGCGGTGCGGCAGCTCTCCCGGGGGAAGTCGCCGGTCAAGGAGACCCGCAGCCGCAGCCGGGCCGGCGGGGCCGCGCCCGCGCGGGAGGGGATGGCCCGCGCCGAGCTGGCCCAGCTCATCCAGGAGCTCAACGACCAGATGCTGGCCGCGGCCCGGGAGCTCCAGTTCGAGCTGGCCGCCCGGATCCGCGACGAGGTCGCCGACCTCAAGAAGGAGCTGCGCGGCATGGACGCGGCCGGGGTGAAGTGATCGCCGAGCAGCCCAGTTGCGTTCTGCGAGCGGGCTATTGCGCTCAGTGATCGTCCTGCGTAGTCTCCCTCGGTGGGGAGGCTGGGGATGCCGTTGCCAACGAGTCCGGTCATTCGTCGCGCCCGGCTGGGCGCCGAGCTGCGTCAGCTACGACGGCGGGAGACCCTGACCCTGGAGCAGGTCTGTGACCGGCTGGGTTGGGCCTCCACCTCGAAGCTGTCCCGTATCGAGCTGGGGCAGAGCCGGCCGGACCTGGCCGACGTGCTCGACCTGCTCGACGTCTATGAGGTGTCGCCGCCGCAGCGCGACGCGCTCATCGTCATCGCCCGCGACGCCGCCACCAGCAGGGGCTGGTGGAAGGCGCTGGGGGAGATGGGCGAGCGGCAGCGCACCTACGCCGAGCTGGAGGCCGGCGCGGCGAGCATCGTGGACTGGCAGCCCGCCGTCGTGCCGGGGCTGCTCCAGACCCCGGCGTACGCCCGGCTGCGGATCGCCGCCGGCCGGCTGCTCGACCAGGCCCTCGACGTGGACGCCGACGTGCGCGCCCGGGCAGTGCGGCACGAGGTGCTGCGGCGGACGGACCCGCCCCGCTACACGGCGCTGCTCGCCGAGGCGGCCTGCGAACCCGGCGACGACATCCCGCCGCAGGTCTGGCGGGAGCAGTTGCGGCATCTGGTCGACCTGGCCGCCCTGCCGCACGTGACGATCCGGCTGCTGCCCCGGGGCACCGCCGCGCGGGGTGGGGCGCAGCCGCTCACGCCGTACTCCTGCTATTCGTTCCCCGACCCGGCCGATCCGCGCACCGTGATGCTGGAGGCGCTGACCACCGACGTGCGTCTGGTCACGGCAGCCGACGTCGACCGCTACGAGCAGCTGACGGGCTGGCTGTTGGACGCGGCCCTCGGTCCGGAGGAGACGATCGAGCGGCTGAACCGCCTCGCCGCCGGCTGAGCCGGATCACCGGTGGCGGCGGAAGCCGCCCTCCGAGTCGATCACCTGGCCCGTGATCCAGTCGGCGTCGGAGGAACAGAGGAACCGCACCAGCCGGGCGGCGTCCTGCGGGGTGCCCCAGCGTCCGCTCGGGAAGAGCTTCGCGACCTCGGCGTACGCCTCGGGGGAGGCGTATCCGGTGTCCGTCGGGCCGGGGTGGACGCAGTTCACGGTGATGCCCCGAGGCATCAGCAGCGGCGAGAGCTGGAAGGTCGCGTTCTCCACCGCCGCCTTGCTGACCGCGTAGGCGAGGGTCTGCGGCATCGGGCCGAGACGCTGGCCGGTGGAGAAGAGCACCAACCGGCCGCCCTCGCCGGCGGTGAAGGCCTCGGCGAACGCCTCGGCGAGCAGCAGCGTGGCCCGCACGTTGACCAGCAGATGCCGGTCGATCTCGGCCGCGTCCAGCGCGCCGAACGGGGTGTCGGTGCAGTAGGCGTGCACGGCGACCACCGCGTCGAGCCGGCCGTGCCGGCGCAGCGCCTCGCCGACCAGGTCGGCGGGTGCCGCCGGGTCGAGCAGGTCGGCGCGGACGTGAGCGGCGCCGCCCAGCTCGCTCAGCAGCGCCGGCACGCCCTCGGGGTCACCGCCGTAGGGCTGGGCGTCGTCGAACTCCGGCAGGCCGGTGAGCAGCAGCTGCCAGCCGTCCGAGGCGAGGGTGCGGGCGACCGCCGCGCCGATGCCGATGCGCCGACTCACGCCCGTCACGAGGGCCACCCGTTGCGTCATGGGGCCAGTCAACCGGGCCCGGTGTCCGGGGGCCAGCGGTTATCGCCGCGCGGCAGCCGGGCCCGGCGCCCCCGAGCCCGTCGGGACCGGCGGCCGACGCGTGCACGGCGCACCCTAGGGCAGGGGTACGACAGTTCAGGCCGGCACGTCCACGAAGTGCTCGACCAGCGGCGGGTTGGCGAAGTGCGGGCCGATCAGCGCGCGCCACTGCGCGAAGCGCTCCGTGGCGCGGAAGTTGTCGTTGTGCGCCTCGACCGAGTCCCACTCGACCAGCAGCACGAATCGGCTCGGGGACTCGACGCCCCGGGTCATCCGCACCGACCGGCAGCCGGGCGTGCCGGCGAGCACCGGATGCCCCTCGGCGTACGCGGCGGCGAACTCGTCCTCGTGGCCCGGCAGTACGTCGATGAGCGCGACCTCAAGCACCATGCCCGAAGCCTTTCACGTCGCCCTCGGGGGCCGGACGCCGCGGGGGCTGTTCCCGCCGACCGGGCGGATCTAGGGTGGGCGCGCGGGATGGGGGAGGCGCATGATCGACTGGCTCACCGGCACGGCGTTCACCGTGGCGGGCACCGGCACCACCTGGGCGGAGCTGCTGGGTTTCGGCACGGGGGTGCTCAACGTCTGGCTGGTGGCCCGGCAGCGGATCGCCAACTGGCCGGTCGGCATCGCCAACGTGCTGCTGCTGATGGTGCTGTTCTGGACGGCCGGGCTCTACGCCGACGCCGGCCTCCAGATCGTCTACGTCGGCCTGGGCCTGTACGGGTGGTGGGCGTGGCTGTACGGCGGCGAGCGGCGTACCCGGCTCACCGTCACACCCACGGGCCGCCGGGAGTGGTGGGCGCTGGCGGCGGCGGGCGTGGCGCTGACGGGCGGGCTCTGGGCGCTGCTGGACGCAGCCACCGACTCCACCGTGCCGCTGCCGGACGCGCTGACCACCGCGCTGTCGCTGCTGGCCACGTACGGGCAGACCCGCAAGCGGGTGGAAAGCTGGTGGCTGTGGATCACCGCCGACCTGATCTACATCCCGCTGTACGCCTACAAGGGCCTGTACCTCACCGCCGCCCTCTACGTGATCTTCCTGGGGCTGTGCGTGCTCGGGCTGCGCGAATGGCGGGCGGACCTGCGGCGCGGCGCCGTCCCGACCCCGGTGCCGCCCGGCCCGGTCCCGGCCGCGCCGTGAGCGCCGGGCCGGCGCCGACCGACGGGTGCCCGCGAGCAGGCGGGTGCCCGCCGACCGTGGGGTGCCCGCCGACTGACGGGTGCCCGCCGGCCGGTGCGCCGGCCGGTGACAGTACGCCGGCGGGGGCCGGTGGGCCGCTCCGGCCGGAGTTCCGGCACGCGATGGTGGTGGGTAAGTTCTATCCGCCGCACGCGGGTCACCACGCGCTGATCGAGGCCGCCGCGGCCCGCTGCGCGGCCGTCACCGTGGTGGTGGCGCCGTCGCGCCGGGAGTCGATACCGCTCGCCCTGCGGCTTGACTGGCTGCGCGAGGTGCACGCGGGCACCCCGTGGGTCCGCTTCGTCGGCCGCCACGACGACCACCCCGTGGACTACGCCGATCCGGCGGTGTGGGACCTGCACTGTGCGGTGTTCCGGGAGGCGCTGGGCGGGGCGCCGGTGGACGCCGTCTTCTCCTCGGAGGCGTACGGCGCGGAACTGGCCCGGCGGTTCGGCGCGGTGTCCGTCTGCGTGGACCCGGCGCGGCGTGGCGTGCCCGTGTCGGGCACGGCGGTGCGGGCGGACCCGGGGGGCCACTGGCACCTGCTCAGCGCGCCGGTGCGGGCGTGGTTCGTCCGGCGGGTGGTGGTGCTCGGCGCGGAGTCGACCGGCACGACCACGATGGCCGCCGCCCTCGCCGCGCACTACGGCACCCGCTGGGTCCCGGAGTACGGCCGGGAGTTGACCGCGCGGAAGCTGGCCCGGCTGCGCGAGCGGGACCCGGCTGCCACGGTCTTCGACGTGGCCTGGGACCGCGACGACTTCGCCGAGGTGGTCCGGGAGCAGCAGGCGGCGGAGGACGCCGCGGCGCGCGCCTGCGGCCCGCTGCTGTTCTGCGACACCGACGCGCGGGCCACCGCCGTCTGGGAGGAGCGGTACCTGGGTTCGACCTCGGACCGGGTGCGCGCGGCGGCCCGGCGGCCCGCGCTGTACCTGCTGACCGACCACGTCGGCGTGCCCTTCGACGACGACGGGCTACGCGACGGCGAGCACCTGCGGGCGTGGATGACCGGGCGGTTCCGGGCGGAGCTGGCCGGCTGCGGGGTGCCGGTGGTCGAACTGTCGGGCCCGCACCGGCGGCGGCTGGACCGGGCGGTGGCGGCCTGCGACGCGATGCTCGCGGCGGGCTGGTCGTTGGCCGAGCCGATGCTCCCGCCCGCAGAGAGCACCTAGCCTCCTAGGATGCCCTACGGGGTGTGTACCCCGTCACGGGACTTCTCGATCGATGCCCGCGAGTGGGATAGGACACCCGTCGCCCGGGCTGCGGCCACTTACCGCGATGGGCAACAATGACGGGCAAGGAGGGGAGTATTCCCCCGCGACGGAGTCGTCAGCACGGTCGAGCGCCGATCCTGGACGAGCGACCCGGCCCCGTCGGTCACCGCCTGCGAGGCGGTGACGGAAGAGACCTCCGACAGTCACCACTGTCAGCGCCGTCGGCACACCGCGCCCACCAAGGGCGTACGGTGTGCCCGTCGCTGTGTGTCTGCCGGAGGAATGAACCTTGGACGTGTCCGGACTGGTCTGGGCTGGGACCCTCGTCGCCCTGACCGGGATCCTGCTCGTGGATCTGCTGATCATCGGTCGGCGACCACACGAGCCGAGCGTGCGTGAGTCGAGCCTCTGGGTCGGCTTCTACGTCGGGCTGGCTCTGCTCTTCGGCGCCGGCGTCTGGCTGGCCTCGGGGGCGAGCGCCGCCGGGCAGTTCTACACCGGCTGGCTGACCGAGTACAGCCTCTCGGTCGACAACCTGTTCGTCTTCGTGATCATCATGGCCCGCTTCGGTGTGCCCCGGCAGTACCAGCAGAAGGTGCTGCTCATCGGCATCGTGCTGGCGCTGGTGATGCGGGGCGGTTTCATCGCGGCCGGCGCGGCGCTGCTCTCCCAGTTCTCCTTCGTGTTCTACATCTTCGGCGCGTTCCTGATCTACACGGCGATCAACCTCGCCCGGCAGGGCGAGCCCGACGAGGACGAGTTCTCCGAGAACGTGCTGATCCGGTGGAGCCGCAAGGCGCTGCCGATCTCCCATGACTACGACGGCGCCAGGCTGACCACCCACACGGTGAAGGGCAAGCGGATCTTCACGCCGATGCTGATCGTCATGATCGCCATCGGCACCACCGATTTGATCTTCGCGCTCGACTCGATTCCGGCGATCTTCGGCATCACCCAGGAGCCGTACCTGGTCTTCACCGCCAACGTCTTCGCGCTGATGGGCCTGCGGCAGCTCTACTTCCTGCTCGGTGGCCTGCTCAACCGACTGATCTACCTCAGCTACGGCCTGGCCGTGGTGCTCGGTTTCATCGGCGTCAAGCTGGTGCTGGAGGCCCTCGCCGGCAACACCCTGCCGTTCATCAACGACGGCGAGAACGTCGCGTGGGCCCCGCACATCCCGATCTGGCTCTCCCTGACGATCATCGTCGGCACCCTCGGGGTGGCGACCGTGGCCAGCCTGGTCAAGTCCTCCCACGACCGGCGGCGCTTGCTGGCCGACGCCCGCCGCTGAGGCGTACGCGACGGAAGGGGCGCTCCCGCCGGGAGCGCCCCTTCCGCGTGTCGTACGGGGGCCGCTCGTCGGGTCAGACCCGGTGCACCCCGACCAGGGTGGCGGTGCGCTCGTCGGGCAGCCGCTCCTCCAGCACGCGGCGCTGCAGGTAGCAGGCGTGCAGCATCCGCCGGTCGTCGCCGGGGCGCGGGTCGGCGGTGACGATGCCGATGTGGTGGATCCGGCGCCCGGGGCGGGCGAAGAAGTAGAGGTCGCCGGGGCGTTCCGCGCCCAGCGGCACCGGCCTGGTCGCCGTCGCCTGGTCGCTGGCGTCGCGGGGCAGCAGCACGCCGAGCCGCCGCCAGGCCAGGTGGACCAGGCCGGAGCAGTCGATGCCGTACGCCGACACCCCGCCCCAGATGTAGACGACGTCGAGCAGCCGCTGGGCGACGGCCAGCACCTCGTCGGCCGACGGGGGTGTGGCGGGCACCGGCACCGCGTCGCCGTCGGGCAGCCAGAGCGGCGCGGCGTGGCCCGGCGCGTGCACCGGCTGCCAGCCGTCGACCGCCGGACCGGCCGGGATCAGCCGGGTGCCCAGGATGACGCCGGAGAGCACCTCGGCGCCGCCCGGCGCGTCACGCAGCGCGGTGACGGTGGCGTCGACCACGAGCGGGTCGGCGTCGGCGACGACGGGGGCGAGCTGCTCGGCGGGGAGCCAGCCGGGGTAGCCGTGCGGGTGCAGCCGGGGGGCCGGCTGCTCGACCGCCACCACGTGGGCCCAGCCGTCGCCGCGCAGCTCGGTGACCAGCACCCGCTCGCCGAGCAGCAACTGGCTGAGCACGCAGTCGCCGACCTGCTGGTCGGTGTCCATGCCGGAGATCCAGGCCGCGATGTCGGTACGCGCGGCCAAAGCGGGACCGTCGACGGGTCGTACCGCCTCGGGG
Source organism: Micromonospora sp. NPDC049048 (assembly GCF_043197615.1). Lineage (NCBI taxonomy): Bacteria > Bacillati > Actinomycetota > Actinomycetes > Micromonosporales > Micromonosporaceae > Micromonospora > Micromonospora sp. NPDC049048. The sequence goes on from NZ_JBICTM010000003.1 coordinate 628,747, forward strand.
TGGCTCCAGAGGGTCGCGACCGCGACCCGGACCACGGCCTCCCGGCCCGGTTGCAGCTCCACGTCCACCCCCAGCTAGCGCCGAATGTTCCCGCGACCATATGAAAGTTTCCGACGTGCATCAACTACGGTTCTGCATCTTTACTTCATTTACGGAGCTGATTCCGAGGCCCGGCGCGTCCGGCAGCACGACGGTCGCGCCGTCGTACCGCAGGCCGCCGCGCACCGGCGACCAGGCCAGCCACCAGGCGGCGTCGAGGTCGGCCACGGCGGTGGTGCCGTAGGCGCCGACCAGGCTCGCGGCGGCGCCGATGCCCACCTGGGTCTCCATCATCGACCCGACGACGGTGCCGAGGCCGTGCGCGGCGGCCAGGTCGAGCAGGGTCCGGGCCGGGTGCAGGCCGCCGCACTTGGCGAGCTTGACGTTGACCATGTCGGCGGCCCGGCGGCGGATCACCTCGACCAGGTCGCGGACGCCGAAGACCGACTCGTCGGCGAGGATCGGCACGTCCACCCGATCGCTGACCCAGGCCAGCCCGTCCAGGTCCCAGCGGGAGACCGGCTGCTCGACCAGCTCGACGCCCAGCCCGGCGTCCTCGACGCCGCGGATCACCCGGACCGCCTCGCGCGGGGTCCAGCCCTGGTTGGCGTCGAGCCGGATGCGCACCCCGTCGCCGACCGCGGAGCGCACCGCGCGGACCCGCTCCAGGTCGCCGGCGGCGTCGGTGCCGACCTTCAGCTTGAGCACGCCGAAGCCCTCCGCCCGCCGCTGCCGGGCCGCCGCTGCCAGGTCCACCGCGTCGCCGGCGGCGAGCGTGACGTCCGTGGGCACCCGCAGGGCGGTGCCCCCCAGCAGGCGCACCAGCGGTACGCCGAGCCGCCGCGCCGCCAGGTCGTGCAGCGCCACGTCGACGGCCGCCTTGGCCGCCTCGTTGCCGACCGCGACCCGTTGCACCTCGGTGCAGCGGGCCACCAGGTCGTCGGCGTCGCGACCGGTGAGCATCGGGCCGATCAGCTCGCGGACGCACGCCTCGGAACCGGCGACGGAGGCCCCGGTCACCTGCCACACCTGCGGAGCCTCGCCGTAGCCGGACCGGCCGTCCGCGTCGACCACCTCCACCACCAGGGTCTCCACGGTGGTGGTACGGCGCAGCGCGGTGACGAACGGCGTGTGCAGGGGCGCGGAGAGCCGATGGGTGCGTACCGCGGCGATGGTCATGTGCGGCACCCTATACGGACACGGGCAGGCGAAGGGGAGGCCGGCATGAGCGAACGAAGTGAGCGGATCATCGGGTGCGGGGCGGCGGCGCCCCATGGCGGCGCGGAGCGCGGTGGAGTGCCGGCATGAGCGCGGGGAGCGAGCGGATCGTCGGGCGGGACTGGGAGCTGGTGGGCGCGCCGAACGCGCGCGACCTCGGCGGCCTGGTCGGCGTCGACGGCCGCAGGGTACGTCCGGGGGTGCTGATCCGTACCCCGGCGCTGGGTCGGTTGACCGACGAGGACGTGCCGCTGCTGGCCAAGCTGGGCCCGGCGTGCGTGGTCGACCTGCGGCACGACTCGGAGATGACGGTCGCCCCGCCGGACCGCCTGACCGGCGAGCCGCGGGTCGTGCACCTGCCGGTGCACGACGCCGAGCATCCCGTCTTCACGTACGTCTCGGCGGTGCTGCTCGGGCACGACCTGAGCGCGTACGCGGCCCTGGCCCGACAGGGGACGCCGGCGGCGATGGAGGCGATCTACCGCTGGTTCGTCAGCGGGGAGTCGGCGCGGGCGAACTTCGGCGCGGCGGTGCGGCTGGCGGCGCAGGCGGAGAACCTGCCGCTGGTCTACCACTGCTCGGCGGGCAAGGACCGGACCGGCTGGTTGACGGTGCTGCTGCTCAGCGCGCTCGGGGTGGACGAGGCCGCGATCCGGGCCGACTACCTGGCGAACAACCGGCTGACCGAGAGCCTGCGGGAGGTCATGCTGGAGGCGATGCGGCGGCGGATGCCGGGGCTAAACGCCGAGGCGGTGCGCCCGGTGCTGGAGGTGCGGGAGGAGTACCTGGACGCCGCGTACGCGGAGGTGCACCGGGTGCACGGGTCGTTCGGGGCGTACCTGCGTGACGGGCTCGGGGTGGGCGACGACGTCGTGGCGGCGCTGCGGGCGCACCTGCTGGACTGAGGCGTCGGGTCACAGGTCGTGCCGGGCGTCCCAGGCCGCGGCCGACACCCGTGCGATGAGTCGGCAGGCGTCGTCGTCCTCCTCGCCGGAGGCGCCGCCGTCGGCGAGGTCGGTGGTGGTGCAGACGACGACGGCGTACGGCGGCGCGTCGTCGGGGAAGACCACTCCCGCGCCGTGCCGCACGCCGCGTACCCAGCCGTTCTTGTGTGCGATGCGGGTGCCCTCGGGCAGCCCGGCGGCCAGGTCCTCGCGGTGTTCCTGGGCGAACAGCACGTCGAGCATGGCGGCGCAGCCGGCCGGTGAGGCGAGCGGGCCGGGGCGGTCCGCGCCGGCGGCCACGGCGGCGAGCAGCGCGGCCAGGTCGGCGGCGGTGACCAGGTTGGTGACGCCCGCCTCGCGGGCCGCGAAGTCCTCGATGCCCCGGCCGGTGACGCTGTGCCGGGCGCCGGCGAGGTCCCACACCCGTGCCACGGCGGGCAGTCCGACGTGGCCGATGACCACGTTGGTGGCGAGGTTGCTGGAGCGGACGATCATCCGGTGGGCGAGCCAGCGCAGTGGCGCGTCACCGCCGACGCGTTCCCAGACGGCCTGGTCGTTGTCGTAGTGGCGGGCGCAGGAGAACCGGGGGGCGCCGGGCAGCGCCGAGTCGAACTCGTTGCGCACGGGCACCGGGGCGTCCAGGTCGAGGGTGCCGGCCTCGGCGGCGCGGTGCAGTGCGACGAGCACCGCGGCCTTCATGGTGCTGGCGGCGTAGTGGGTCGCGTCGGCGTGCCGGGTCCAGGTGGGAGTGGCGCCGACCCGCCCCACGTACGCCGACACGGTGCCGGGCACCCCGTCCAGATGGGCGTCGAGCGCGTCCCAGGTCATGCGGCTGACCGTAGCGGGTCGGTCGACGGGGCGGCGGGGCGGGGCGATCGGTCGTACCGTGCGGGGATGACGGTTGCCGCCTACGACGCGCACGCCGACTGGTATGAGGCGTTCGCCACCGACACGTCCAGCGACTACATGACCCGGGTCCGCAGCCGGCTCGGCGACCTGCTCGGCCCCGGCCCCGGCCGCTGCCTCGACCTGTGCTGCGGGACCGGGCTGCAGGCGGCGGAGCTGCGCCGGCTGGGCTGGGAGCCGGTCGGGCTCGACCTGTCCGCCGGGCAGTTGCGGCACGCCCGACCGCGTCTGCCGGTGGCCCGTGCCGACGCGGCGGCGCTGCCGGTGGCCGACGCCTCGGTGCCGGCGGTGGCGTGCGTGCTGGCGCACACCGACGTGCCCGACTACGCGGCGGTCGTCGCCGAGGTCGCACGGGTGCTCACGCCCGGCGGCCGGTTCGTCCACGTCGGAGTGCACCCGTGCTTCATCGGGGCCTTCGCCGACCGCTCCGACCCGCAGCGGATCGTGATCGACGGCGGCTACGCCGAGCGGGAGCGCAGCTTCCGGGCCTGGGCGCCGCACGGGGTGCGGGTGCGCGTCGGCGCGTGGCACGTCCCGCTGGCCGACCTGCTCAACGCGGTCACCGACGCCGGCCTGACCCTGGTGCGTACCGTCGAGGCGGGCTCCGGCCCGGTGCCGGACCTGTTCGGCTTCCTCGCCACCCGTCCCACCTGAGTGTCCGGAGGGCGCAACGGGCGGAGCCCGGACCGCGCGGGGCGGTCCGGGCTCCGGGGGTGGCTGCCGTCGTAGGTCAGCCGGCGTGCTTGCGGCGGGCGGCGGCCCGGCCACGGGTGGTCTGGTCGAGTACGACCTTACGGATGCGCACGGCGGCCGGGGTGACCTCGACGCACTCGTCCTCGCGGCAGAACTCGAGGGCCTGCTCCAGCGACAGCTTGCGCGGCGGGATCAGCTTCTCGGTCTCGTCGGCCGTCGACGAGCGCATGTTGGTGAGCTTCTTCTCCTTGGTGATGTTGACGTCCATGTCGTCGGAGCGGGAGTTCTCCCCGACGATCATGCCCTCGTACACCTCGGTGCCCGGCTCGACGAAGAGCTGGCCGCGCTCCTGGAGGTTGGTCATCGCGAAGGCGGTGACCGCGCCGGAGCGGTCGGCGACCAGCGAGCCGTTGTTGCGGGTACGCAGCTCGCCGAACCACGGCTCGTACGACTCGAAGACGTGGTGCAGGATGCCGGTGCCCCGGGTCTCGGTGAGGAACTCCGTGCGGAAGCCGATCAGGCCCCGGGCCGGGACCAGCCACTCCATCCGGATCCAGCCCGTGCCGTGGTTGACCAGCTGCTCCATGCGGCCCTTGCGGGTCGCCAGCAGCTGGGTGATCGCGCCCAGGTACTCCTCGGGGGCGTCGATGGTGAGCCGCTCGACGGGCTCGCAGGTCTTGCCGTCGATCTCCCGGGTGACCACCTGCGGCTTGCCGACGGTCAGCTCGAAGGACTCGCGGCGCATCTGCTCGACGAGGATGGCCAGCGCCAGCTCGCCGCGGCCCTGCACCTCCCACGCGTCGGGGCGCTCGGTGGGCAGCACCCGCAGCGACACGTTGCCGACGAGTTCCTTGTCGAGGCGGTCCTTGACCATCCGGGCGGTGACCTTGGCGCCCTTGACCCGGCCGACCAGCGGCGAGGTGTTGGTGCCGATGGTCATCGAGATGGCAGGCTCGTCGACGGTGATCAGCGGCAGCGGGCGCGGGTCCTCCGCGTCGGCCAGGGTCTCACCGATCATGATCTCGGGGATGCCGGCGACGGCGATGATGTCGCCCGGGCCCGCCGATTCGGCCGGCTTGCGCTCCAGGCCCTCGGTCATCAGCAGCTCGGAGATGCGGACCCGCTGGGTGCTGCCGTCGGTGCGGCACCAGGCCACCGTCTGGCCTTTGCTGATGGTGCCCTGACGTACGCGGCACAGCGCCAGCCGGCCGAGGAACGGGGAGGCGTCGAGGTTGGTGACGTGCGCCTGAAGCGGCGCCTCCTCGTCGTACGCGGGCGGCGGGATGGTGTCGAGCAGGGTGCGGAACAGCGGCTCCAGGCTGTTGCTGTCGTCGGGGACAGCGCCGTCGGCGGGCTGGGTCAGCGAGGCGATGCCGTCGCGGGCGCAGGCGTAGACGATCGGGAAGTCGATCTGCTCCTCGTCGGCGTCCAGGTCGAGGAAGAGTTCGTAGGTGTCGTCCACGACCTCCTTGATCCGGGCGTCGGGGCGGTCCACCTTGTTGATGACCAGGATGATCGGCATGCGCGCCTTGAGCGCCTTGCGGAGCACGAACCGGGTCTGCGGCAGGGGGCCCTCGCTGGCGTCCACCAGCAGCACCACACCGTCGACCATGGTCAGGCCGCGCTCCACCTCGCCGCCGAAGTCGGCGTGGCCGGGGGTGTCGATGATGTTGATGGTCACCGGGTCGGAGCCGTCGGCCGGCAGGTACCGCACGCCGGTGTTCTTGGCCAGGATGGTGATGCCCTTTTCCCGTTCGAGGTCCATCGAGTCCATGACCCGTTCGGTTACCTCGCCGCGGGCGCCGTAGGCGCCGGCCTGCCGCAACATGGCGTCGACCAGGGTCGTCTTGCCGTGGTCGACGTGGGCGATGATGGCGACGTTGCGGAGGTCGGTGCGAAGCTGCATACCCTCCATACTCCTGTCTGCGGTTGCCGGGCACGCGTCGGGGGTCCACCCCCGAATTGGCCCGGATCTCTGCCGGAACTGATGTTCCGACCGTTTCAGCGCCTGGCATGCTGACCCCCGTGGGAATGGGGGCCCGATGCACGACCTGTTGACCTCGCTGCAGGGCCTGCCGCCCCTGCTGATCTATGTGATCGCCGCGATTGTCGTCGCGGGGGAGACCGCCGTGATCTTCGGTCTGCTGGTGCCGGGCGAGGCGACCCTGTTGCTGATCGGCTTCCTAGCGTACGCGGGGACGCTGCGGCTCGCGCCGGCGCTGCTGGTGATGATCCTTGCAGCAGTGATCGGCGACACACTGGCGTTCCGGGCAGGCCGGCGGCACGGGCCCCGGCTGCGCGCCGGCCGGCTGGGCGCCCGGGTGGGGCACGAGCGGTGGAGCCGGGCGGACGCGATGCTCGGCCGGCTGGGCGGGCGCGGGGTGCTGACCGCCCGCTGGGTGGCCTTCGCGCGCACCCTCGTGCCCCGGCTGGCCGGGGCGGCCGGGATGCCGTACCGGCGGTTCGCGCCCTGGAACGTGGCCGGGGTGGTGACCTGGGTGGGTGGCTCGGTGCTCGCCGGCAACCTGGCGGGGGAGTCGTACGAGACGGTCTCCCGGCTGCTCGGGCGTGCCACGGGGGCGGTGCTGGTGCTCGTGGCCGCGCTGGTGGCGGTGGTGCTGGCGGGGCGGTGGCTGGGCCGTAACCCGGACCCGGCGCGGGCGCTGGCTTCCCGGGCCGCCGGGCTGCGGCCGGTGCGCTGGCTCAGTGGCCGGTACGGGGTGCTGTTCTTCCTGCTCGCCATGCACGTCGGTCCGGCCTGGACGCTGTTGATCAATCTGGCCGTCGGCCTGCTGCTGCTCTTCGTGGTCGGGCTCGCCATCGCCTGGGTGCTCGGGGCGGTGGTCCGGCACAGCGGCTTGGCGGTGCTCGACGGCGCGATCGCCGACTGGTTCGCCGAGCGGCGTACGCCCGGGGCGGTCGACGTCACGCTCGCGGTGGTCTCGGCGCTGCGGGGATCGTCGTTGATCGTGCTGGTGGCCGCCGTGGCGGCGGTGCTGGCCTGGCGCAACCGGCCCTGGCGGGCGGATCTGCTCAGCGTGGTCGGCACGGTCGGGGCGTTCGTACCGCTGGTGGTGCTGGCCGTGGTGGTCGACCTGGCCGGGCCGGCGGGTGGCCCGGGCGACCGGGGGGCCGCCCTGTTCCCGGCGCAGAACGCGGTGGTGGCGGCCAGCCTCTGCACGCTCGCCTGGCTGCTGTCGCGCAGGGCGCGCTGGCCGGTGGCGGTCACCGCCTGGACGGCCGCGGCGGCCGGGGTGGTGGGCCTCGTCGGCGCCCGCCTCTACCTGGGATTGAGCACCCTCAGCGGCAGCGCCACGGCGGTGCTGCTGGGGGTGGCCTGGACGGCGTTGTTCATGGTCGCCTGGGCCACCCGCGACAAGGCGGTGGGCGGCGGCGCGGCGGAACCCGAACCGGTGGCGGTACGCGCCGAGGCGTGAGCCGGCCCGCACCGCCCGAACTGACGGAAACGGGGCCGTGGCGGTGACGCCACGGCCCCCGTTCCGGCGGGCCGGTCAGTCCCGGGTGGCCGTCGGTTCGCGTCCGGTCGGCGCGTCCTGCGCGTCCCCCGTCTCTCCGACGGGCCTACGGACGACCCGCCCCGGCCACCAGAAGCGGTCGCCGAGGGTGAACGCCAGCGCCGGCACCAGGATCGTCCGGACGAGCAGGGTGTCCAGCAGGACGCCGATGCAGACGATGACGCCGATCTGGGTCAGCAGGAGCAGCGGCAGGACGCCGAGGACGGCGAAGACCGCGGCGAGCAGGACACCGGCGCTGGTGATGACGCCGCCGGTGACCCGCAGGGCCGAGAGCATGCCGGCGCGGGTGCCGCTGCGCCGGGCGTCCTCGCGGGCCCTGGTGACGAGGAAGATGTTGTAGTCCACCCCGAGCGCCACCAGGAACACGAAGGCCAGCAGCAGGACCCCGCTGTCGAGCGCCGGCATGTCGAGCACGTGGTCGAAGACCAGCCACGACGCGCCGATGCTGGCGAAGAACGACGCGACCACGGTGAGCACCAGCAGCACCGGGGCGACCAGGCCGCGCAGGAGCAGCACCAGCACCGCGCCGACGAGCAGCAGGATGATCGGCAGGATCAGTCGCAGGTCCTTGCCGTTGGCCTGGTTCTCGTCGTAGGTGGCGGCGACGGCGCCGCCCACCACCGCACCGTCGAACGCGGGTGCGCCCTCGACCGCGGGCGGGGCGGAGCCGGGGATCGCGGCGACCGCGTCCCGCAGCGCCTCGACGGTCCGGTTCGCGGCGGCGGTGCCGGGTTCGGCCTCGAGTACGACGTCGACCTGGGCGACCTGGGGGCCCGCCTCGCCGGGACGCGCGGAGGCGACGCCGGGGATCCCGGCGGCGGTGTCGGTGACGGCCTGCACCGCCGACGGGGTGGTGAGCACGGCGACCGGCTGGGTCGTGCCGGCGGGGAAGGCCCGGGCGAGGGTCTCCGCGCCGGCGACCGCCTCCGGCTTGACCCGGAACTGCTCGGTCTCCGACAGGCCGGTGCGGATGCCGAGCCCGCCGAGGGCGAGCCCGGCGAGCAGCAGCGTCGCGAGCAGCGCGACCGGAATCGGGCGGCGTTCGACGGCGGCGCCGAGGCGGCCCCACAGCCGGCCCTCGCGGGCCTCCCCGCCGACGCGGGGCACGAACGGCCAGAAGAGGCCGCGACCGAAGATCAGCAGTGCGGCCGGCAGGACGAACAGCGCGGAGAGCATGGCGAGGACGATGCCCGTCGCGCAGGCCACGGCGAGCGCGCGGTTGAGCTCCTGCTCCGACAGCAGCAGGGTGAGCACGCCGAGGACGACGGTGGAGCCGCTGGCGAGGATGGGCTCGGCGACGCGGCGCAGCGCGGCGCGCATGGCCACGAAGCGGTCCTCCTCGCGGCGTAGTTCCTCGCGGTAGCGGGCGATGAGCAGCAGCGCGTAGTTGGTGGCGGCGCCGAAGACGAGGACGCTGGCGATGCCGGTGACGGCGCCGCCGGGCAGGTTGATGCCGAAGGCGGGGACGACCGTCTCGAGGGCGCGCAGCGTGACCTGTTCCGTGGCCGCGACGACGACGAGCGGCACGATCCACAGGAACGGGCTGCGGTAGGTGATGAGCAGCAGCAGCGCCACGACGCTGGCGGTGACGGCGAGCAGCGTGATGTCCGCGCCGTCGAAGACCTTGGTCAGGTCGGTGGCGAACGCGGGCCCGCCGGTGACCTCCACGGTCAGCCCGTCCGGTACGTCGTCGAGCGACGCGCGGAGCTGGTCGACCCGTTCGGTGACCGCCTCCTGGCCGCCGGTGGCCGACAGCGGCACGGCGATCAGCGCGACGGTGCCGTCGGGTGAGATCTGCGGCGGGCTGACGCGCCCGCCGACGGCGAACTGGCCGAGGTCACCGGACTGGCTGGTGAGGGCCGCGCGGTCGGCTTCGGTGAGGGGCGCCCGGTCGGCGCGGCTGACGACGACGAGTGCCGCCTGGACGTCGCGGGAGGGCAGTTGGTCCTGGAGGCGTTCCACCTGGGTCGACTGCCACTGCGCGGAAAGGCCGGTGGACGAGACGGGCTCCGGATTGTCGGGCTTGGGCAGCCCGAAGACGATCGCCCCGAAGACGATCGCGGCGACCACGGTGAGCCACGCGGCGAGCCGTCCGCGCGCCGCGCGGGTGAACACTGACATGGGATGCCCTCACGGTCTCTCGACGAATTTTCCTTCGACGATCAAGGACTCGAACGACGCAAAGTGCCGAGCTCCGAGTATCTTGATAAACGAGATTATCGACTGCTGAGTTATGCTGCAACCGGAACGGACGGCAGGAGGCGGCGACCCAGGTGGCAGGTCACGGCATGTACCGACGGCGCGACACGCACCGCGAACGGCTGGTCGCCGAGATCGGGATCGAACTGCGGCGCTACTCGGTCGACGCCCAGCACATCGGGCACGCCTTCGCCAACCTGCACGGGCTGGGCGCCACCGACCTGCAGGCGCTCATCGCGGTGATGGACGCCGAGCTGGCGGGCCAGCCGATCACCCCCGGCCGCCTCGGCGAACAGCTCAACCTCTCGTCCGGCTCGGTCACCGCGCTGGTCGACCGGCTGGAGCGCGCGGGGCACATCCGCCGCGACCGCGACACCACCGACCGGCGCAAGGTCCTCCTGCACTACGCGGAGCGGGGCGCCGCGCTGGCCGCGGACTTCTTCCGCCCGCTGGGCCGGCGCACCGACGACGTGATGGCCGGCTTCAGCGACGACGAGCTGGCGGTGGTGCACCGGTTCATGTCCGCGATGACCACCTCGATGGCGGAGCACCGCGACGCCGTGCGCGCCGCCCGCGACGAGCCGGCCCGGCGCGCGAACGGCTGAGGCGGTGCTCGACCGGCTGGCCACCCGCCTCGCCACCGCCGCGCTGCGGTTGCCGCCCGCGCGCACCCGGCGGGTCACCCTCACCCGGGGCATCCCGGTGCGGGTCCGCGACGGTGTGCCGCTGCGCACCGACCACTACGCCCCGGACCTCGCCGACGCGCCGACCGTGCTGATCCGCACGCCGTACGGGCGGGGCGGGCCGATGCGGCTACTCGGCCGGCTCGCGGCCGAACGCGGTTTCCACGTGGTGATCCAGTCCTGCCGTGGCACGTTCGGCTCCGGCGGCACCTTCGCCCCGCTGGTGCACGAGCGCGAGGACGGCCTCGACACGCTCGACTGGCTGCGCCGCCAGCCCTGGTGGACCGGGGCGTTCGGCATGTTCGGCGCCAGTTACCAGGGCTTCGTGCAGTGGGCCGTCGCCGCCGACGCCGGGCCGGAGCTGCGCGCCATGGTCGCGGTGGTGACGGCCTCGGGCACCCGCGACTCGACGTACGCCGGGGAGTCCTTCGCCCTGGACACCGTGCTCACCTGGGCCGAGCTGCTCCAGGCGCAGACCGTGCCGTGGCTGGCCCGGCAGTGGGAGCTCAAGCGCGGCCAGCCCCGGCTGGTCGCGGCGCTGGCCCACCTGCCGCTGGTCGAGGCGGACCGGGTGGCCACCGGCGTGACCGTGCCGTTCTTCCAGGAGTGGCTGCGCCACCACACCCCGGACGCCGACTACTGGCGCCCGCGCGTCTTCGGCGACCGGATCACCGAGGTCCACGCCCCGGTGGCGATGGTCAGCGGCTGGCACGACATCTTCCTGCCGGCCCAGCTGCGCGACTTCGCGGCGCTGCGCGCGGCCGGCGCCCGGCCCCGGTTGACCGTCGGGCCGTGGACCCACGGCAGCCCCGGGCTCCTCCTCGCCGCGCTGCGCGGCGGGCTGGAGCACCTCGACGAACACCTCGCCGGGCGGATCCCACCGGCGGCGCCCGGCGCGCCCGTGCGCGTGTACGTCGGCGGGGCGGGCGGCGGCTGGCGGGACCTGCCCGACTGGCCGCCGCCGGCGGCGCCGACCCCGTGGTACCTGCACCCGGCGGGCGAGCTGGCCACCGCCGCGCCGGTCCCCTCGGCGCCGGACCGCTTCCACTACGACCCGGCCGACCCGACGCCCTCACTCGGTGGTCCGCTGCTCGTCGCCCAGCGCGCCGGCCCGGTCGACAACCGTCCGGTCGAGGCCCGGCCCGACGTGCTGACCTTCACCAGCGCCCCGCTGACCGCGTCCGTCGAGGTGATCGGCCCGGTACGCGCCGAGATCCACCTGCGCAGTGAGTTGTCCCACCTGGACGTCTTCGTGCGACTGTGCGACGTGGACCGGCGCGGCCGGTCCTGGAACGTCTGCGACGGGCTGGTCCGCGTCACCCCCGACCGGTTTCCCGTCGACCCGACGGGCGCGGTGCGCGTACCCGTGGAACTCTGGCCGGCCGCGCACCGGTTCGCGCCCGGGCACCGGTTGCGGGTGCAGGTCTCCGGGGGCGCCCATCCCCGCTACGCACGCAACCCCGGCACCGGCGAGCCTCTCGGCACGGCCGTGACCCTGCGTGCTGGATGGCGGGAGATCATCCACGACCCACAGTGTCCGTCCGCAGTGGTCCTGCCGATCATGCCGCCAGCGGCGAAGCTTTCCCCCAGTCGAAAAAACCCATCCTGAGCTGGGCATTCATCAATTCGCAGGGCTATGGTTGGGCCAACGCCCGACGCCGTGCACCATCGGTCGGGCCGTGCGCGTGAGGCTCGCACACCGCCTACGCGGTGTCACCGTCGTGCCCGGCCCCGACGACATCCGCAAGGGGGAATCCCATGACGCGGGCACCGCAGAATCTGCTGGCCGTGCGCCGTCTGCTACTCGAGCACCTCAACGTCGACCCCAACAAGTCCCGCGACCAGGATCTCGAACCCGCCGAGGTCGGCATCGTCGGCGACCCCGCCCACCGGGGCGGCTACCACTGCGGGAAGGACCGGGTGGTGACCCGGGACTACTCCGTCGTCGAGTCGTCCCGCGACTCATCCGGCCTGACCCTCGACGCGTCCGCGCTCGACGTCGGCAGCTTCCGGGTCAGCGTCGCGGGCCGGACCCACGACCTCCGCAGCTTCTCCACCTGGTGTGTCGCGCAGTGCACGGCGGGGAGCGCGGACAGCCGGGACATCCGGGAGATCATCTACTCCCCGGACGGCAAGGTCGTCCGACGGTGGGACCGCCTGCGCAAGCGGACGAGCGGCGACAGCTCCCACCTGTGGCACACCCACTTCAGCTTCTTCCGCGACTCGACGAAGGCGAACCGGGACCAGACCCCGCTGTTCCGCCGCTACCTGACCAGCATCGGACTGATCGCCCCGCCCGTAGAGGAGTCCACCATGGAGCAGACCGACAAGCTCGCCTACAAGACCGACGTGGCCAACCGCACCGTCGGCCAGGTCCTCGCCGACCTGGCGAACCTGCGCAACTGGCTGGTCTCACCGGTCGGCACACCGAACCAGGTGAGTCCCCCCAGTGAGCAGTCGCCGCTGACCCTCCTGCTCGCGATGGCGCGGGGCTACCCGGCTCTGGTCAACCAGGTCAAGGCGCTGGCCGACGGCGATTTCAGCGACGAGCAGGCCATCATCGCCGGCGTGCTCGCCGGTCTCTCGCCGGAGCAGATCGCGGAGGCCATCCCGCCCACCATCGCCCAGCAGGTCACCGACGAACTGGCCCGCCGGCTGGCGGCCTGACCTGCCGCTCCGCAGGGTCGCCGGGATGCGCCTCGTCGCCGGTGTCGCATCACCACCGTTGCGGAGGCTGGTCGACCTCGGGCTGGCGCTCACTCCGGCGATCCTGCTGAGCGGGCCGCTACGGCGGCGACGGAACCTGCCAGTCGCGCCGAAGCGGCCCTGAACGCGCTGCGATGGCGGCCGGCGAACGGCCGCCACCACCGGCACGGGATCTACAGCGAGCGGACGTTGTCCGCCTGCGGGCCCTTCTGACCCTGGGTCACCTCGAACTCGACCTTCTGGCCCTCGTTCAGCTCCCGGTAACCGCTCGACGCGATGGCCGAGTAGTGGACGAACACGTCCGGCCCTCCGCCATCCTGCTCGATGAAGCCGAAGCCCTTTTCCGAGTTGAACCACTTAACCGTGCCGGTTGCCATGCATCTCTCCCTGTTCCAAAGCGGGCCAATCCCGGTCTTCGACCAAAGATCGCCCGGTGCTACCCCGAGAGTAACCGGCCGAACCTCGATCTGCTGGCCGAAGTGCCGCAGGCGGTGCGGCGAAACTCTCGACGCGGGCGATGGGAAGCCGGGCCGTGCGGAGGCAGGGGACGCGAAAGCCGGGCGGTGCCCGGTCGGCTGCGGCATGCTTGCCCCGATGAGAGGTGCCACAGCCGACGCGCTGATTGAGCTGGAGCGGGAGATCGACGCTCCCGGCGGCGGGCTGGACCGGCTCGGGCTGGTGCGGATCCCCTTCGTCCCCGAGGTCCGGCTGCACCTGGCCGAGGACGCGATCGTCTGGTGGGCCCGGATGGAGGCGCACGCCGGGCACGCCCTGCCCCCGCCGTACTGGGCCTCCGTGTGGGCCGGTGGCCAGGCCCTCGCGCGGCACCTGCTGGACCACCCCGACCTCGCGGCCGGCCGCCGGGTGCTCGACATCGCCGCCGGCTCCGGCCTGGTGGCGATCGCCGCCGCGCTCGCCGGCGCCGAGCGGGTGGTCGCCAACGACATCGACCCGTACGCGCTGGCGGCGGTCACCGTCAACGCCCGGGCCAACCACGTGACGGTCGCGGCCACCTGTGGTGACCTGCTCGACTCCGAGCCCGACGGGACGGACCTCCTGGTGGCCGGGGACGTGCTCTACGACGCGACGATGGCGGCGCGGGTGCTGCCCTTCCTACGCCGGGCCGCCGCGACGGGCGCCGACGTGCTGGTCGGCGACCCCGGGCGGGGCCACCTGCCGCCGGGCGTACTGGCGACGGTGGCGAGCTACCCCGTGCCGACCACCGAACCCTCCGTCGACTCGTCCGTGCGCCGGGTGCAGGTGCTGCGCCCCCGGTGACCCACCGTTCTCAGGGTCGACCCCGAGGCTGATACCAGGGGGTGGTCGGGGATCGGACCCGATGCCCCGGGTGGCCGGGCGGCCATAGCGTACGGGGCATGTCGGAATGGCTGCACCAGATCGGGGAGTTGCCCACCACCCTGCTCATGGGGGTGCTCGGGGTGGTGATGCTCTTCGACGCGGTGCCGCTGCTCGGGGTGCTGGTGCCCGGTGACGTGGCGGTCCTGGCCGCCATGGGAGTCGGCGGACCGAGCACCGGGGCGGTGACCTTCGCCGTCGTGGTGGCCGGTTGCCTCGCCGGCTGGTCGCTGAGCTTCCTCGCGGGCCGCCGCTACGGCGAACGGCTGCGGCGCAGCCGCCTCGGGGACTGGATCGGCGAGGCGCGCTGGGCGGCCGCGGAGGGGATCCTCCAGCGCGGGGGTGGCCGGATGGTGCTGGTCGCGCCCTTCCTGCCGGTGTTCAACGCGCTGCTGCCGCTGGCGGCGGGCGGGCTGCGGATGTCGTACCCGCGATTCCTCGGCTGCGCGACGCTCGGCGCGGCGGCGTGGGCCGGTCTCTACCTGGGGCTGGGTACCGCCTCGCGGTCGCTGGCCGGGCTGGTGCCGGGGGAGCCCAGCCCGATGCTGGCCACCCTGGTGGTCGGCCTCCTGCTGGCGGGCGCGGTGCTGATGGGCACGCGGCACCGACTGCGTGCGCTCACCGGGGCCTGACTGCGCTCACCGGGCCTGACTGCGCGCCGACGGGGGTCGGCAGGGAACGGGCGGCGACCGGAATCCCGGGGGGAGCAAAGACGGGGGAGAGCCCGGGGATCGGGGGATCGACGGGGCCGCGGAGGCCGACGGGGGGAACGGGGGCCGACGGGGGAGTGGGGCCGGGCGCGGATCGCGTCCGGCCCCACTGGGTTCACCAGCCCCGGGCGCGCCACTGGGGCAGCGCGGGGCGCTCCGCGCCGAGCGTGCCGTCCTTGCCGTGACCCGGGTAGAACCAGGTCTCGTCGGGCAGCCGGTCGAAGAGCTTGTGCTCGACGTCGTCGATGAGCGCGGCGAACCGCTCCGGGTCCTTGTCGGTGTTGCCGACCCCGCCGGGGAACAGGCTGTCGCCGGTGAACAGGTGCGGCGTGCCCGCGGGGTCGCGGTAGAGCAGCGCGATCGAGCCGGGGGTGTGGCCCTTGACGTGGATGACCTCCAGCGCGCACCCGCCCACCGCCACGGTGTCGCCGTCGGCGAGCGTCTCGGCCTCGATGGGCAGCCCGGCCGCGTCGTCGGCGTGCACCAGCGGGCGGGCGCCCGTCTTGGCGACGACCTCCTCCAGCGCCACCCAGTGGTCCATGTGCTGGTGGGTGGTGACCACCGTGGTCAGCCCCGCGTCGCCCACCAGTTCGAGCAGCCGGGACGCCTCGTTGGCGGCGTCGATCAGCACCTGCTCGCCGGTCGCCCGGCAGCGCAGCAGGTAGGCGTTGTTGTCCATCGGGCCCACCGACACCTTGGTGATGGTGAGCTGGTCGAGCTCGCGTACGGCCGGCGTGCCGCCGGGCGTGACGTCTCCGCTGTAGGTCATGAGGTCGTCTATATCCATTCCGGTGGTTGCGGCAGGGGACCGTCGGGGGTGACGGTCAACACGGTGCCGGGGCTGCGGCCGATCAGCCAGGCGGCGAGTTCGGGGGCGGCGCCGGTGACCGTGGGCGCGCTGGCCCGCTCGCCGACGACCAGTTCGTGCCGGCTGCCGTCGAAGCGCAGCACCATCGGCGGCACGTCGGCGCGGCCGGCGAGGTCGCCGGCCACCTCGTGCAGCAGCCGGTGACCGAACGCCTCGGGCCAGTCGGCCGGGCGGTAGCCGGCGTCGAGGTCCACGTGGTGCACCTCGATCTCGCGCAGCCGGCCCCACACCAGCATGGCCGCCGGCCAGGGGCCGCGCCGCGTCTGGACGGTGGCCGCCCACGCCTCGACCGGCATGGCGGCGACCGCCTCGGCGAACCGGTCGGCCGAACGGCGCAGGTCGTCGAGGTGGGCCTCGGGCGGGCGGGGCGCGCCGGCCTCGATGTCGGCGTCGCGGGCCGCCGCGGAGGCGTACATCGGGATCGCCTCGCCGGTGCGCGCCGAGGTGAGCAGGTTGACGAAGCCGTCGGCGTTGCGGGCCAGATGGGCCAGGACGTGCCCCCGGCTCCAGCCCGCCAACAGCGACGCGGCGGCGAGGTCGGTGCCGTCGAAGGTGGCCGCGGTCCGCAGCAGACGGTCCGTGGCCGCGTCCACCTCGCCCGTCAGCAGGAGCGGATCCGTGGTCACCCACCGACCCTATCCGCCGGGTGGCCCGGCGTCGCCGGGGAAATCGCTTTCGGCGCGTCGCGGCGCGTCCTACCGTCGGCGTCGAACGCGGCACCGGAACGGCGGGGGAGGTGGTGACCATGCCGGTAGCAGCAGCACGCGTGCGTCAACCGCTCCGACACCGATGAGGATGCCATGACCATCGACCTGACCGCCCTCGGCTGGGACGCCGAGCGGGCGGCACACGTACCACGACGCGGCGGCCACCGTCCCGGCCGGGTGGCCCGGGTGGACCGCGGTGTCTGCACCGTGCTCTGCGCGGACGGCCCGGTCCGCGCCACCCTGGGCGGGGCGGTCCTGGCCGCCGCCGCGCGCGACCTGACCCTGCTGCCCTGCGCGGGCGACTGGGTGCTGCTGGGCACCTGGCCCGACCGCAACGTCACCGTGGAGGCGGTGCTGCCGAGGCGCACCGCCCTCGTCCGGCGCACCGCCGGCAAGGACGCCAGCGGCCAGGTGCTGGCCGCCAACCTCGACGCCGCCGCAGTGGTGGAACCGGTGCACCCCGAGCCGGACGTCGGCCGGATCGAACGGCTGCTCTCCCTGGCGCACGAGTCCGGCGCCCGGCCGCTGGTCGTGCTCACCAAGGCCGACCTGGCGGCCGACCCGCGGGCCGTCGCGCGTCAGCTCGCCGGGGTGGCCCCGGGGGTGCCCGTGCTGGCCGTCAGCGCCGAGCACGGCACCGGGCTCGACCCGCTGCGCGCCGAGGTGGCGCCTGGCCGCACGCTCGGCCTGCTCGGCCCGTCCGGCGCCGGCAAGTCGAGCCTGGTCAACGCGCTGGCCGGGGCGGCGCTGATGCCCACCCAGGCGATCCGGCGCGTCGACGGCAAGGGCCGGCACACCACCACGTGGCGGGCGCTGCTGCCGGTGCCGGGCGGCGGCGCGGTGCTGGACACCCCGGGCGTACGGGCCGTCGGCCTGCTGGACGGCTCGGCGGGCCTGGACCGGGCGTTCGCGGACATCGCCGAGCTGGCCCTCGGCTGCCGGTACGCCGACTGCGGGCACGACGGGGAGCCCGCCTGCGCGGTGCGCGACGCGCTGGAGAGCGGCGAACTGCCGGTGCGGCGCTGGGAGAGCTGGCGCAAGCTCCAGCGGGAGCTGGCCTTCGAGAGCCGGCGGCGGGAGGTCCGGCTGGCCGCGCAGCGGCGTGGCGGTTGGCGGCGCGGGCGGCGACCCACCGCCCGCCCCTGACGTCCCGGGCGGCGGCAGCGCTGTCCCGGGCGGCAGCGCTGTCCCGCGCGGCGGCGCGGCTGTTGCCCCTGATGTCCGGGACGGCAGCAGTACGTATGTTGTGAGACATTGGTGCCCATCGAAGGGTTGTGTCCCTTCCCGTGGAATGGGAGCCACATGCGTACACGATGGTTGGGGGCCCTCCTCGCAGGGCTGCTGCTCGCCGGAGCGTCGGGCCCGGGGGCGGCCCAGGCGCAGGCGGAGAAGCGCGTCCACAACGCGATGCAGATCGTCTTCAGCACGTCGAACCTCGACGCCTTCTGCACCATCGGCGCGGTCGGCGAGGACGACTACGGGCGTGAGATCGCCATCTCGGCAGGCCACTGCGTCACCGGCCCCCAGTACGCCGACCGGGAGATCCACGAGAACATCGCCCCCGTCTACCACCGGCAGGACGTCGCGTTCGGCCCGATCGGGTACGTGCGCTACTTCAAGGACCCCGAGGGCTCGATGACCGGCCATCTGACCAAGGACTACATGGTCATCGAGCTCGTGCCGGGGGTGACGCCGTCGGCGCAGGGACCGCACCTGCGGCAGACGGGTGAGCTGGAGGTTCCGGGCGGTGCCGTCAGCCCGAACGCCCTCAGCCCGGCACTCGACAACGAGCGGCTGCTCGGGGCCGCGCTGTTGAACAACAACGAGCTCGTGGTGTCGGGGCAGCTCGGCGTCTGGTACGGGCGGATCACCAACAACAGCAGAGGCGTCTACCAGTGCTGGGCCAGGCACGCGGCGGGTGACTCGGGCGGGCCGGCGATCTGGCACGTGCCGGGCAGTGCCTACCCGTCGGAGCAGAACGGGTTCCAGGCCGAGGGGCCGTGGGCCGGGATCACCAAGGCGATCATCCTGGGCGTGCCGCAGTACGCGTACACCAGCTCGGCCAACATCCTGGCCGACCTGCGGGCCCGCGACGCCGCCGACCCCGCCGACGTCTACGGTGCGGGTTTCGAGGTGACCGACAACCCGTAGGCGGCCGACCAGGGGCACCGCGGGAGGGGCCGGAGGTCGACCCGTCGAGGCTGATCGTGGCGGGCTTGAGCTGGGGCGACGAGTCGGCGCGGGAAAGTGTCGTAGCCCGGAGCTAGAGTTGCCGGGGCGCTTTCCTGCGCTGACTCGACCGCTCAGGGTGCCATCAGAGCGGGACAGATCACCTCATCCTCGTCAACCCTGGAGTACTCGGACAGTGGCCGACCGACTGATCATCCGTGGCGCGCGCGAGCACAACCTGCGTGACGTCAGTCTCGACCTGCCCCGGGACGCCCTGATCGTGTTCACGGGGCTCTCGGGGTCGGGCAAGTCGAGCCTGGCCTTCGACACGATCTTCGCCGAGGGGCAGCGCCGCTACGTGGAGTCGCTGTCGTCGTACGCCCGGCAGTTCCTCGGCCAGATGGACAAGCCGGACGTCGACTTCATCGAGGGCCTGAGCCCGGCGGTCTCCATCGACCAGAAGTCGACCTCGCGCAACCCGCGCTCGACGGTGGGCACCATCACCGAGGTCTACGACTACCTCCGGCTGCTCTTCGCCCGCATCGGCGAGCCGCACTGCCCGGTCTGCGGCGAGCGGATCTCCCGGCAGACCCCGCAGCAGATCGTCGACCGGGTCCTCGCGATGGCCGAGGGCACCCGGTTCATGGTGCTCGCGCCCGTGGTGCGCGGCCGCAAGGGCGAATACGTCGACCTCTTCGCCGAGCTCCAGGCGAAGGGCTACGCCCGCGCCCGGGTCGACGGCGTGGTGCACCCGCTGACCGAGCCGCCCAAGCTGAAGAAGCAGGAGAAGCACACCATCGAGGTGGTGATCGACCGCCTCACGGTCAAGCCGAGCGCCAAGCAGCGGCTGACCGACTCCGTCGAGGCGGCCCTGGGCCTGTCCAACGGCCTGGTCCTGCTCGACTTCGTCGACCTGCCGGAGGACGATCCGGAGCGCGAGCGGCGCTACTCCGAGCACCTGGCCTGCCCCAACGACCACCCGCTCGCGATCGAGGACCTGGAGCCCCGGGTCTTCTCCTTCAACGCGCCCTACGGCGCGTGCCCCGAGTGCACCGGCCTGGGCACCAAGAAGGAGGTCGACCCCGAGCTGGTCGTCCCCGACCCCGAGCGCACCCTGCGCGAGGGCGCGATCCAGCCCTGGTCGACCGGGCACAACCTGGAATACTTCCTGCGCCTGCTGGAGGCTCTCGGCGCGGCCGAGCACTTCGACGTCGACACGCCCTGGCGGGCCCTGCCGTCGCGGGCGCAGAAGACGATCCTGCACGGCTCCGACGACCAGGTGCACGTGCGCTACCGCAACAAGTTCGGCCGTGAACGCTCCTACTACACCGGCTTCGAGGGCGTGGTGCAGTGGATCGAGCGCCGGCACACCGACACGGAGTCGGAGTGGTCGCGGGAGAAGTACGAGGGCTACATGCGCGACGTGCCCTGCGCGGCCTGCGGTGGCGCCCGGCTCAAGCCCGAGGTGCTCGCGGTCACCCTGGCCGGCAGGAGCATCGCCGAGGTCTGCAACCTGTCCGTCGGCGAGGCCGCCGACCTGCTCGCCGGCATCGAGCTGACCGACCGGCAGAAGATGATCGCCGAGCGGGTGCTGAAGGAGATCAACGCCCGGCTGAAGTTCCTGCTCGACGTCGGTCTCGACTATCTCTCCCTGGACCGCCCGGCCGGTACCCTCTCCGGCGGCGAGGCGCAGCGCATCCGGCTGGCCACCCAGATCGGCTCCGGCCTGGTCGGCGTGCTCTACGTCCTCGACGAGCCGTCGATCGGGCTGCACCAGCGCGACAACCACCGCCTGATCGAGACCCTGGTCCGGCTGCGCGGCCTGGGCAACACGCTGATCGTGGTCGAGCACGACGAGGACACCATCCGCACCGCCGACTGGATCGTCGACATCGGCCCGGGCGCGGGCGAGCACGGCGGCGAGATCGTGCACAGCGGTTCCGTGCCGGCGCTGCTGGAGAACCCGGAGTCGATCACCGGGGCCTATCTGTCGGGTCGCCGGTCGATCCCGATCCCCGGGGGGCGCCGCCCGCAGACGCCGGGCCGCGAGCTGGTGGTGCACGGCGCCCGCGAGCACAACCTGCGCAACCTGACCGTGTCGTTCCCGCTCGGCCAGCTCATCGCCGTCACCGGGGTCAGCGGCTCCGGCAAGTCCACGCTGGTCAACGACATCCTCTACGCGGTGCTGGCCAACCAGATCAACGGGGCCCGGCTGGTCCCCGGCCGGCACACCAGGGTCTCCGGCCTGGAGAACGTCGACAAGGTGGTCGGCGTCGACCAGTCGCCGATCGGGCGTACGCCGCGCTCCAACCCGGCCACCTACACCGGGGTCTGGGACCACGTCCGCAAGCTCTTCGCCGAGACCACGGAGGCCAAGGTCCGGGGGTACGGCCCCGGCCGGTTCTCGTTCAACGTCAAGGGCGGTCGCTGCGAGGCGTGCTCCGGCGACGGCACGATCAAGATCGAGATGAACTTCCTGCCCGACGTGTACGTGCCGTGCGAGGTCTGCAAGGGCGCCCGCTACAACCGGGAGACCCTGGAGGTGCACTACAAGGGCAAGACCGTCTCCGACGTGCTGGAGATGCCGATCGAGGAGGCGGCCGAGTTCTTCTCCGCCATCCCGGCCATCCACCGGCACCTCAAGACGCTGGTCGACGTCGGCCTCGGCTACGTCCGGCTCGGCCAGCCCGCGCCCACGCTCTCCGGCGGCGAGGCGCAGCGGGTCAAGCTCGCCTCCGAGCTGCAGAAGCGCTCGACCGGGCGGACGGTCTACGTCCTCGACGAGCCGACCACCGGCCTGCACTTCGAGGACATCCGCAAGCTGCTGATGGTGCTCGAAGGGCTGGTCGACAAGGGCAACACGGTGATCACCATCGAGCACAACCTCGACGTGATCAAGTCCGCCGACTGGCTGATCGACATGGGCCCCGAGGGCGGTCACCGGGGCGGCACGGTGCTCGCCACCGGCACCCCCGAGGAGGTCGCCGAGGTGCCCGAGAGCCACACCGGGCAGTTCCTGCGGCAGGTGCTCAAGCTCGGCGGCGAGGCGAAGGGTGCGGCGGCGGCTACCTCCCGGGCGGCCAAGGCCAACGGCGCCAGGTCCCGCGCCCGGAAGGTGCCGGCCGGGGCCCGCTGACGACACCCGCCGCGCGCTGGACGCCACCCGCTCGACGCGCAGCCCGTACGCGGACGGGAACCGCACCACCGCGCGGGAGAGAGAACCGCCGACCGGGGCCGCCGGGTGGGCCGTGGGCCTGCCGGGGCGGCCCGCGGTCGCCGGTCGGGTGAACCGTCGGGCAGAGTGATCCGTGTAACCGAGTGTCGCCGCAGATCACGACCAGGCAGCGGCAGCCGAGAGAAGGGCGAGGCATGAGTGACGATCAGGAGCTGACCGGGCCGGCGAGGACGCGACGCGCCCTCCTCACGGGCGCGGGCGCCGTCGGCGCGGCGGTGGTCCTGGGCGCCTGCGGCAGCGACGACTCCGGCGACGCCGGGGCCCCGACCAGCGGCGGCCCGCCGGTGCCCAGCACCGGTGACGCCGGCGGCGGCGACCGCCAGGGCGCGCAGTCGCTGGCCCGTACGGCCGACATCCCGGTCGGCGGCGGCACCGTCTATCCCGCCCAGGGTGTGGTCATCACCCAACCCCGCGAGGGCGAGTTCAAGGCGTTCGACTCGATCTGCACCCACCAGGGCTGCCCGGTGACGAACGTCGACGGCGGCACCATCAACTGCACCTGCCACTTCAGCAAGTTCTCGATCGAGGACGGCTCGGTCAAGGGCGGCCCGGCCACCAAGCCGCTCCCGCCGAAGAACGTCAAGGTCACCGGCGACCAGATCTCGCTGGCCTGACCCTCCGGGCGGGGCCGGCGACCCGGACGAGGGCCGCCGGCCCCGGCCCTTCGAGTCAACCCTTGGTCGCCGGCCCCGGCCCCTGGTCGCCGGCCCCTGGTCGCCGGCCCTTGCCCCGCCGGCCCTTGCCCGCCGGCCCTTGCCCCGCCGGGGCGCTGGCGCCGGTCAGTCCGCCGGGGCGGTCGCGCCGGCTTTCGGCCGCTGGTCCGCTGGCGGCGGGTCGCGCAGGGCGTTCGGCGGCAGGCGCCGCTCCAGCAGCAGGATGCCGGCGACGCCGGCGGCGTTGAGCAGCGCCAGCGCCAGCCAGGGCGCGGCGGTGCCGACCTCGTACAGGGTGCCGAAGAAGGCCGGCGCGAGCATCGAGGCGATGGCGAACGAGTACTGGAAGGCCGCCAGGTACCGGCCCCGGGCGGCGACCGGTGCGGCAGCCGCGGCCAGCGCGGCGGACGCCGGCGCGTGCACCACCTCCGCGACCGTGAACAGCAGCGTCGCCGCGACCAGCAACGCGGCCACCACGCCGAGACGCCCCGGGCCGAGGGTGGCCATGGCGAGTCCCCAGAGCGTCCACAGGGCCGCCGCCAGGGCGACCGCGCGGGTGCGGCGGTGACGCGGCAGGCGGGCGCCGACGGGCGCGGAGAGCAGGGCGACGAGGAAGGCGTTGCCGGCCAGGACGCCGGAGGTCAGCCACGCGGGGCCCCGCAGGTCCGTGAGCATCACGGTGGGCAGGGCCAGGCCGAGCATCATGCTGCTCAGGGCGAAGACGGTGTTCAGGCCGATGAGGGCAAGGAACGGCCGGTCCCGGACCAGGGCGGCGTACCCGCCCCGGCCGGAGTCCGCCGGGCGGGCGGCGGGCGGCGGGACCCGCACGCAGGCGGCGATGAGCACGGCGGCGAGGGCGAAGCAGGCCGCCGCCGCGTAGGCCACCGCGCGGTAGGTGCCCGCCCGCCCGTCGGCCACCACCACGCCGGTGGTCAGGCCCCCCACGGCCAGGCCGGCCGTGCGGGCGCCGTTGCTGATCGCGTACCAGGTGTCGCGGGTCCAGCCGCCCGGACTGCCGTCGGCGTGGTCGGCGACCGCCGTGAAGACGGTGGACCAGAAGAACCGCACGCCGACGGCGACCAGCGCCGCCGCCACGAAGACGCCGACCGGTCCCCGCACCCAGGCGTACGCCAGATAGCCGGCGGCCTGTAGCAACTGGGAGGCGACCACCACCGGCAGCGCCCCCAGCCGGTCGGCCAGCGAGCCCGCCCACAGCGGCACCGGCAGGGTGAGCACGGTCGCCGCGCTGAGCAGCACCCCGAGCAGCGCCAGGGGCACGTCGGTCAGCCGCAGGAAGTACACCAGCGACAGAGGCAGGAACAGCCCGTTGCCGATCGAGTCGACGGTGAGGGCCGCCACGAGGACGGCGGCGCCCCGGCTGCGTGTCGCGGTGTGCGCGTCCACGTCCCCGTGCCTCCCCCTCGCCTCGGATCGCCAGGGGCGGATGCTAGCCGAGGGCGTGTGGGGCGGGCACGGGGTTTCCGGGCCGGGGTCGCCGCCGTCGCTGCGGTCAGCGGGCGTACACGGACAGCTCCCACAGTGAGAAGCCGTACTCGGTGGCGCGGGTCAGCCCGTGCAGCCGCACGTACCGGGCGGTCGCGGTGGGGAAGGCCAGCACGTCGGTGCCGCCGTCGCCGGCCGTGGTCGACCAGGCCGTGCGCCAGGTCGTCCCGTCGGCGGAGACCTCGATCCGGTACGACCTCGCGTACGCCGCCTCCCAGGCCACCACGACCCGGCCGACCGGTTGGGCGGAGCCCAGGTCGACGGTGAGCGTCTGGTTGTCGTTGCGGGAGCTGGCCCACCGGGTGCCCAGGTTCCCGTCGACGGCTCGGGCGGCGGGATAGCCGAGCTGGGTGCTCGACGCGGTCACCGCCCGGCCGGCGGCCAGGTTGGTCAGGTCGTCTCCGCGCCGTGCGGGGAACGAGACGACCTGCTGGAAGGTGGGTCGGTTCTGCCAGGCGATCGGGTCGTGCGTGATCCCGCCCAGCGGCGACTGGACGATGGCGTCGGCACACCACTGGTCGCCGGCGGCGCAGGTCGAGTCGCCGGGGTAGGTCTGGGCGGCCGGGGTCGCCGCCGCGCTGCGCAGGGTGTCGAGGAGGACCTGCCGGCAGCCGGCGAGGGTGCCGCCGCCGCAGTGGGTGCGGCCGAGGCCGCCGGAGACCGGGTCGCCGAGCACCGCCCGCAGATCCTTGTCGACGTAGCCCCACCAGCCGTACTGGAACGCCGAGCCCTTGTGGGTCTGGGCGCCGTTCGCCGAGCCGGGCGCGTCCGACGCGTCGCCCTGCTGAAGCCCGGAGGGGGACTCGTTGATCTGCATGGCGCTGACCAGCGACTGGTACAGGTCCGCGCCGAGCGGCGCGGCGAACATCCCCCGCACCAGCAGCGGCCACCAGGCGTCGAAGGTACGGATCGCATCGGCGTGCCGGTACACCTTCGAGCCCTTGGCCGTCTCCACGCGCAGCGCGCCGTCCGCCCGCCACGCCTTCAGCCGGCTGATCTCGGCGGCCAGGGCGGAGTCGGTCACGGGCTGGCTCTCCAGCACCCGGATCAGCTCGTCGAGCACCTCGATCCCGCGCAGGTCGGTCAGCCCGGCACGCTCCACCAGTTCGGTCAGCGACGCCCGGTCGTACTTCTTGCCGGCGGCGAGGCCCGCCCGCAGCGGCCGGTCGAGCAGGTCGCCCCGGTGCACCGCGCCGAAGCTGAAGTTGCCGTCGGCGGCCCCGAAGTCCTTGGCCTGCTTGTTGTTCCAGTTGACGTAGTAGTCCTGGTCCACCGAGCGGGGGTGGGCGGACAGCGGGGCGTACGTCGCGGTGTTCGTCGCCGGCTGGTAGCCCTGCCACTCGTACGCGGGCTCGGCCTTCATGGGCAGGTTCGGGTTCGACCCGGCGGCGCGTACGGGGTTGAGCCCGGAGGTGAAGAACGCCGACTGGGTGGAGTTGACGTAGAACCAGTTGAACGCGTACTCGACGTTGTGCGCCGAGGTGATGAAGGCGTCGGCGGAGCCCATCACGGCGGGGTCGTTGAACATCTGGAAGCCGATCGCGGAGTCGGCCTCGTGCCGGTACGTCGAGCGGAGCTGGGTGAAGGCGTGCGGCTTGCCGCCGACGGTGCCCCGCCAGGCGACCAGGCCGAGGTTCGTCCGCCAGGCCACCAGCGTGTACGACCCGGCCGGGGTGCTGTCGGCGACGGTCGGGCTCCACCGGTTGGTCCGGGTGAGCCGCTCCATCGCCACGCACTGGCCGCGGTAGAGGTAGCGGTTGCTGGTGAGGGTGGGCGTGCTGCCGTCGGTGGTGCACAGCGGCACCGCGTACGTGTCGGTGATGTCGTGGGTCGACGAGGTGGCGCTCCAGGCGTAGTCCTGGCCCCGGCCGAGCAGCACGTAGAGGTTGAGGCCGGCGAACGCGGCGCCCCGGGCGCTGATCCCGGGGCCCTGCAACTCCTGCACCATCAGCAGTTGGGGGGCGAAGTAGCCGGTCTGCGGCCCGAACACGGCGACGGGATGGCCGGACGTGGTGTGGGCGCCGGAGACGACGGCCGCGTTGGACATGCCCCGGTGGGCCGGGTCGATGGTCAGCCCGGACAGCGCGGCGGCCAGCTGCGAGCTCTGGTTGGAGGTGCTCGCGGCGGTGGCGGAACCGGTGGGGTCGGTGTAGATCGGTTCGCGCCTGGCGGAGCCGGCGTCGGGCAGCACCACGCTGGCGGCGTCCGGGGAGGCCGCACCGTACGGGAAGCTCTGCCCGTCGTGCAGGGTCAGCACCGCCTCGGGGTCGTTCTGGCCTCGGAAGGCCGCCCACACCCGGTCGCCCTCGGTGGGGCCGTACTTGGCGCGGGCGGCGATCCGGACGAGCGCGGACTGCATCTCGTTGCCGCCCCCGCCGCCGAACAGCCCGCCGACGACCCCGGCGATGGCGATCAGGTCGGACATCGTGAACGGCTCGGGGCCGCCCTTGTTGGTCACCGCGTCGAGGTGCCCGGTCAGCACGTACTCGCCGGGGCAGTTGCGGTTGGCCATGCACACGCCGATGTAGGCGTTGACGCCCGCGATGTACTCCCGTACGTCGGCGTAGAGCTGCTCGCCGCGTGGTCCCTTGGCGCGCAGGGCGTTCACCTGGGCCTCAAGGTCCGCGTCGGTGTACGGCGAGTTGCTCCAGACGCTCTGCTCCAGCGCCCGGTTGCCGGGCGCGCCGCCCGCGAACGGGGTGAGGGTGCCGCGGCCGACGTGGCGCAGCAGGTCCATGGTGAACAGCCTGTCCTCGGCGCCGGCGTAGCCGGCCCCGTACATGGTGCCCGCCCGGGTGGTGCCGGTGACGTGTGGGATGCCGAGGGCCTTGTCCCGCACGATCCGCACGTCGGAGCGGGGGGAGTAGTCGCGCTCGACCTGCCCGGCCGGGACACCGAAGGAGGCGTCGTTGAAGAAGCTGCCGATCTGGTCCTCGCGTAGCCCGGCGTAGCCGTAGACGAGGTCGGCGTAGCGGCCGAGCTGGTCGGCGGAGTGCCGGGGCTTCGTGCCGAGGGTCTGGTGGGCGAGGATCTCGACGAGGGTGGCGTTGCCGTTCTGGCCGGGCGGCACGATGTCGGCGCACTCGCCGAGGCAGTAGTCGTTGGCGGCGAAGGAGGTGGTCGTGACGGCGGTGGCGGCCGGAGCACCGGTCGCGACGGGCGGTGTGGGGACGGCGACGAGCAGGGCCGCGACGCCGACGGCGGCGGTCGCGCCGGCCAGCAGCCGGCGCGCGGGACGGGGACGGGACATGGTGATCCTCCGAGGGGTGGGGATCAGGACGTGGGACGGGGGCCGATCGTGAAGAACATTCAGTTGTCGAATCGTATGTGGAGCGACGCGGTATTGGAAGGCGTCGATCGTGGCGTCGTCCGGGATCTGCCCGTGCGCATTGAGCTGGCCGGATCGATTCGATAGCCTTCGATCCCCAGGCTGGTTCCGGTCGGACCGGTCGCACCGCCGAGAAGGGACGCCGGATGAGATCCGCCCGTCTGACCGCCTCCGTGGCGCTGGCCGCCGCCCTGGCCGCGACCCTGGTCGCCCCGTCCGCGCCGGCCGCCTCGGCCGCCGGCACCTCCGCCCCGGCCGCCGTCACCTCCGGTGCCTTCTCGCTGCTCACCTACAACGTGGCCGGCCTGCCCGAGCCGCTGTCCGGTAGTAAGCCGGACGTCAACACCAGGCCGATCGGGGAGCGGGTCAACGCCTACGACATCGTGCACGTCCAGGAGGACTTCAACTACCACGCCGACCTGTACGCCACCGACCGGCACCCGTACCGCACCCCGACCAGCGGCGGGGTGCCCTTCGGCGACGGTCTCAACACGATGTCCAACCACCCGGTGGCCGACCTGGTCCGGGTCACCTGGGACGACTGCAACGGCTTCGACTGCCTCACCCCGAAGGGCTTCAGCCGCTCCCGGGTCCGGCTGGCCGAAGGGGTCTTCGTGGACCTCTACGACGTGCACGCCAACGCCGGCAGTGCCGAGGCCGACCTCGCCGCCCGGCGGTCGAACCTCAGCCAGCTCTCCGCGTACATCGCGGCCAACTCCGCCGGCAACGCCGTGATCGTGGCGGGCGACCTCAACGCCCGCTACACCCGCGCCGGGGACAACGTCCGCGACCTGGTGGCCGCCAACGGCCTCACCGACGCGTGGGTGCAGCAGGAACGCGGCGGGGTGCCCCCGGCCATCGGCAGCCCCGCGCTGAACTGCGACCCGGCGAACGTCACGAACGCCTGCGAGGTGGTCGACAAGATCCTGTACCGGAGCAACCGGCTGGTCCGGCTGACCCTGACGCGCTACCACAACGAGCACGCCCGGTTCCTCGACCCGGCCGGCGAGCCGCTGTCCGACCACTATCCGCACGCCGCCTGGTTCGGCTGGACCCTCGCCAGCGGGCTGCGGGCCAGCGACACCTGGGGCGGTCCGGGCGGCACCCCGTTCAGCGACGCCGACCGGGTGGGCCCCCGGGTCACCGCCGTGTCGCTGCGCGGCGGCTCCCGGCTCGACCAGGTCGGCGTCGGCCTCGCCGACGGCGTCACCCTCACCCACGGCGGCACGGGCGGCACCGCGGGCACCCTCGCGTTGGCCGAGGGCGAGCACGTCACCCAGGTCACCCTCACCCAGGGGAAGAAGGACGGCAAGCTGCGGATCTTCTCCGCCCGGTTCACCACCAATCTCGGGCGTACGCTGACCGGCGGCACGCCGACCTCCGACGCGGTGACCTACACCGCCCCGACCGGCGGGCGGCTCGCCGGCTTCTTCGGCCGCTCCGGCAGCGAGGTCGACCAGCTCGGCGTGATCTGGACTGTCGGGGCCGGCGGCTAGTCTCGGAGTGTGGCTGACCCCTCGACCTACCGTCCCGCGCCCGGCACCATCCCGGAGTCACCGGGGGTCTACCGTTTCCGCGACGGCACCGGCCGGGTGATCTACGTCGGCAAGGCGAAGAACCTGCGCAGCCGGCTGAATTCCTACTTCGCCGACCTGTGGGGCCTGCACCAGCGCACCCAGCAGATGGTCACCACCGCCGAGTCGGTGGACTGGGTCACGGTCGGCACCGAGGTCGAGGCGCTCCAGCTCGAATACACCTGGATCAAGCAGTACGACCCGCGTTTCAACGTCCGCTACCGCGACGACAAGTCCTACCCCTACCTCGCGGTCACCCTCGACGAGGAGTTCCCCCGGTTGCAGGTGATGCGGGGCGCGAAGCGCAAGGGGGTGCGCTACTTCGGGCCCTACTCGCACGCCTGGGCGATCCGCGAGACGCTCGACCTGCTGCTGCGGGTCTTCCCGGCCCGCACCTGCTCGGCCGGGGTGTTCAAGCGGGCCAGCCAGGTCGGCCGCCCCTGCCTGCTGGGCTACATCGGCAAGTGCTCGGCTCCCTGCGTCGGCAGCGTCACCCCGGAGCGGCACCGGGAGATCGTCGACGGCTTCTGCGACTTCATGGCCGGCCGCACCGACACGATGGTCCGCAGGCTGGAACGGGAGATGACCGAGGCCAGCGAGGAGTTGGAGTTCGAGCGGGCGGCCCGGCTGCGCGACGACGTGGCCGCGCTGCGCCGGGCGATGGAGAAGCAGACCGTGGTGCTCGGCGACGGCACCGACGCCGACGTGGTGGCGTTCGCCGACGACCCGCTGGAAGCGGCCGTCCAGGTGTTCCACGTCCGCGACGGCCGGGTCCGTGGCCAGCGCGGCTGGGTGGTGGAGAAGACCGAGGAACTGAGCACGGGCGATCTGGTGCACCACTTCTGCACCCAGGTCTACGGCGGCGAGCAGGGCGAGGCCGACGTGCCCCGCGAGTTGCTCGTGCCGGCGCTGCCCGCCGACGCCGAGGCCCTGGCCGACTGGCTCTCCGGCCACCGGGGCAGCCGGGTGAGCCTGCGGGTGCCGCAGCGCGGCGACAAGCGGTCGCTGCTGGAGACCGTCGAACGCAATGCCAAGGACGCCCTCGCCCGGCACAAGCTGCGCCGGGCCGGTGACCTGACCACCCGGAGCAAGGCGCTCGACGAGATCACCGAGGCCCTCGACATGCGCACCTCGCCGTTGCGCATCGAGTGTTTCGACATCTCCCAGATGCAGGGCACCGACGTGGTGGCGAGCATGGTCGTGTTCGAGGACGGGCTGCCCCGCAAGAGCGAATACCGCCGCTTCATCATCCGGGGCGCCACCGACGACCTCTCCGCGATGTCGGAGGTGCTGCGCCGCCGCTTCGCCCGCTACCTGGACGCCCGGGCCGAGACGGGCGAGGCGGGTGTCGAGCCGACCGACGATCCGGCCGCCCCGGCGGGGCAGGGTGTGCCCGACGAGCCCGGCGTCGGCACTCTCATCGACCCGACCACCGGGCGTCCCCGCAGGTTCGCGTACCCGCCGCAGCTGGTGGTGGTCGACGGCGGCGCGCCGCAGGTGGCGGCGGCGGCCCAGGCCCTCGCGGAGCTGGGAGTCGACGACGTGGCGCTGTGCGGCCTGGCCAAGCGGCTGGAGGAGGTCTGGCTGCCCGACGACGAGTTCCCGGTCATCCTGCCGCGCACCTCGGAGGGGCTCTACCTGCTGCAACGGGTACGCGACGAGGCGCACCGCTTCGCCATCACCTTCCACCGGCAGCGGCGCTCCAAGCGGATGACCGAGTCGGCGCTGGATCGCGTGCCGGGCCTGGGGGAGGTGCGGCGCAAGGCGCTGCTGCGGCACTTCGGCTCGCTCAAGCGGCTCTCCGCGGCCACCGTGGAGGAGATCACCGAGGTGCCCGGCGTGGGCCGGCGTACGGCCGAGGCGATCCTCGCCAGCCTGCACGGCAGCGACAACGCCGGGTCGCCGCAGCGGGGCCGCTGACGCGGGCACGAGCGGGAGGGGTCAGCCCTCACCGCAGGGCGTCGAGCGGGAGGGGCCAGCCCTCACCGCAGGGCGTCGAGATCGACGGGCGCGCCGGGCAGTTCGCCGAGCCGCGCCGGGCCGGTCAGGAGCGCGTCGAGCATGAGACGCAGGTACCGTCCGGGCTGGACGCCGACCTGCCCCGGCAGTCGGTCGGGGTGGCAGGCGAAGAGGTTGAGCAGTCCCACGACGTCGCCGGTGCCGATGTCGGGGCGTACCACCCCGTCCCGCTGCCCACGGCGGACGAGGTCGTCGACGAGTTCGAGCCACTCGTGGCGCGCCCGGGCGAACGGCGGGGAGGCGTGGAACCGCTCCGTGGGCACGTCGGCGAGGGCTGCCGCGAGGGCGCCGCGGCCCGGCTCCGCACACCAGTCGACCAGCCCGCACAGCGCCGCCCGGACGTCCTGCTCGGCCTCGCCGAGTTCACGGGTGACGGCCACGAGGTCGGTGACGTACTCCTCGGCGATGGCGGCGACGAGGGCGTCGCGGGTGGGGAACCGGCGGTAGAGCGTGCCGATTCCGACGCCGGCCCGGCGGGCGATCAGGTCCATCGGGGCGGCGAGTCCGTCCTCCGCGAAGACGGCACGGGCGGCCGAGAGGATCTTGGCGAGGTTGCGGGAGGCATCCGCCCGCAGCGACCCGGCTCCCGACTTGTCGCGCTTCACCTGACCCCTATCCGGAATGCAGCCCTCCGGTTATTCTATCCCGCGAAACCGGAGGGCATCATTCCGCTTAGGAGGTAGTCGTGATCGTGGTGATGGGGGCGTCGGGACAGATCGGCCGGGCCCTGATCGAACGGCTCGACCGGTGGGATGCGCCGCGCCGCGCGTTCGTCCGGCAGCACCAGCAGGGCGCGCAGTTGGGCGGCGACTACGTGCTCGGCGACTTCGACGATCCCGACTCGATCAGGCGGGCCCTCGCCCCGGGAGCGCGACTGCTGTTGAACGGCTCCCTCGGCCCGAACTTCGTCGACCAGCAGCGCAGGATCATCGACCTCGCCGCCGAGGTGGGCATCGCCCAGGTGGTGAAGGTGTCGGTGCGGGACGCCGCGCCCGGTGGGCTGCTCGGCCAGGGCATGCACGGCGAGGTCGAGACACATCTGAAGCGGTCGGGGCTGCCCTGGACGATCCTGCAGCCGGTGGGCTTCATGCAGAACCTCCCCGCCGACGTCGTGTCCGCCGACGGCGAGGGCCGGTTCCACGGCAGCTACGGCGCGGGCCGGGTCGGCTACGTCGACGCCCGGGACGTCGCGGCGGTGGCCGCCGTCGTGCTGACCCGGCCCGTCGGGGAGGACGCGACGCTGGTGGTGACCGGTGCCGAGGCGCCGACGCACGCCGAGATCGCCGAGGTGATGAGCGCGACCCTGGGCCGGCCCGTGCGGTACGTCGACCTGACCCCGTCCGAGATGGCCGAGCGCCTCCGCCGAGCCGGGATGCCGGCCGGCCTGGCCGACGACCTCGCCGCGCTGATGAGCCTCGTCGGCGACGGGCGTTGGGCCGGCACGACGAGCGTCGTCCGCGACGTGACCGGTCGCCCGCCCCGCACCCTCGCCGAGTTCGTGGCCGAGCACGCCGACGCCTTCCGCTGACCACGTCGTGACGCCGAAGCAGAGGGGCGGACGAGGCGCACCTCGGCCCGTGGCGCCCCGGCCTCAGCCACCGGGAACCGGCCGAGGCCGGTCACCTTCGCCCGGGAGAGCCGCTCGCCCCGGCGGCGATGGTGTCCGCCGCCGGGGCGAGACGCCGGCTGCGGCGGGTTCAGGCCGGCCCGGCCCCGTCGGCGAGGACCGTCAGGATCTGCTCGCCGTACTTCGCGAGCTTGTTCTCGCCCACGCCGCTGACGGCGGACAGCTCCCGCAGGGACGTCGGCGCGTCGGTGGCGATCTGCCGCAGGGTGGCGTCGTGGAAGATCACGTACGCCGGGACGCCCTGTTCCTTGGCGGTGGCCCCCCGCCAGGCGCGCAGCCGCTCGAAGACCTCGGCGGCGGCCGGGGACAGCTCGGCGACGACCGTGGCCGCCCCACGCGGCTTGGCCGCCCGCGCGGAGGCCACCTTCTCCGGCTCGCGGCGCATCATCACCGTGCGGCGGCGGCCCAGCACCTCGGCGCTCGCCTCGGTGAGGGCCAGCGTGCCGTAGTCGCCCTCGACGGCCAGCAGCCCTTCGGCCAGCAGTTGCCGTACCACGCCGCGCCACTCGGCCTCGCGCAGCTCGGTGCCGATGCCGAAGACGGTCAGCGAGTCGTGGCCGTACTGGGTGATCTTGTCGGTGGTGCGGCCGAGCAGGATGTCGACGCAGTGCCCCGCGCCGAAGCGCTGGTTGCGTTCCCGGTCGAGCCGGAAGACCGTGGAGAGCAGCTTCTGCGCCGCGACCGTGCCGTCCCAGGACTCCGGCGGGCTGAGGCAGGTGTCGCAGTTGCCGCAGGCGGCGGTCGCCTTCTCGCCGAAGTAGTCGAGCAGCTGCCCGCGCCGGCAGCGGACCGTCTCGCAGAGCGCCAGCATCGCGTCGAGGTGGGCGGCGAGGTTGCGCCGGTGGGTGAGGTCCCCGTCGGAGGTCTCGATCATCTTGCGCTGCTGCACCACGTCCTGCAGCCCGTACGCCAGCCAGGCGGTCGACGGCAGCCCGTCACGCCCGGCGCGGCCGGTCTCCTGGTAGTAGCCCTCGACCGACTTGGGCAGGTCGAGGTGGGCGACGAAGCGGACGTCGGGCTTGTCGATGCCCATCCCGAACGCGATGGTCGCCACCATCACCAGGCCGTCCTCGCGCAGGAAGCGCTGCTGGTTGCGGGCGCGGGTCGCCGCGTCCAGGCCGGCGTGGTAGGGCAGCGCGGCGACACCGTTGGCGGTGAGGAACTCCGCCGTCTTCTCCACCGACGCGCGCGACAGGCAGTAGACGATGCCCGCGTCGCCGGGGTGCTCGTCGCGCAGCAGACCGAGCAGCTGCTTGCGCGGCTCGCGCTTGGGCACGATCCGGTACTGGATGTTGGGCCGGTCGAAGCTGGCCACGAAGTGCCGGGCGTCGGTGAGCTTGAGCCGGGTGGCGATCTCGTCGCGGGTCGCGCTGGTCGCGGTGGCGGTCAGCGCGATGCGGGGTACGTCCGGCCAGCGCTCGTGCAGCATCGACAGGGCGAGGTAGTCGGGGCGGAAGTCGTGCCCCCACTGCGACACGCAGTGCGCCTCGTCGATGGCGAACAGGGCGATCCGGCCCCGGTCGAGCAGCTGCTGCACACCGCGGGTGCCCAGCGCCTCCGGGGCGAGGTAGAGCAGGTCCAGCTCGCCGCCGACGAACGCCCGCTCCACCTCCCGGCGGGCGTCGAGATCCTGGGTGGAGTTCAGGAAGCCGGCCCGGACGCCGACCGCGGTCAGCGCGTCGACCTGGTCCTGCATGAGCGCGATCAGCGGGGAGAGCACCACCGCCACGCCGTCGCGGACCAGCGCCGGGATCTGGTAGCACAGCGACTTGCCGCCGCCGGTGGGCATCAGGACCAGCGCGTCGCCGCCGGCCACCACGTGGTCGATCACCTCCTGCTGGAAGCCGCGGAAGGCGTCGTAGCCGAACACCCGGCGCAGCACCTCCAGGGCGTCGGAGGTACGCAGGTCGGTGGGGGAAGCCATCCGGGGATTCTACGAACCCTCCCCGACAGCCGGGTGAACCGAGCGGGCGGGTCGCGCCGGACCTCGACGGGCCGGACCACGGCGTCCCGGTCCGGCGGCTCCGGGGCGCTCAGTCGGGCTGGGCGGACCTCTTCGCCAGTCCGCGCGGCGGGGCCTTCATCCCCACCACGATGTCGACGATCTCGATGTAGCGGCCCTTGTTGCCCGTCCGGAACGCCGTGGCCGCCGCGTTGATCTCCTCCAGGGTGTCCGCCTCGACCATGGTCACCTGGTCGTAGCGGCCGTTGACCCCGGTGCAGACCACGTGGGTGAGCTGCTTCGCGAAGCGCGCCAGGTCGCGGGCGTGCTCGGCGGAGATCTCGTGGATGCCCTCCTGGCCCAGGGCGAAGTACTCCGGGCTGATCCTCATGAGCAGGAAGCCGACGTATTTGTTCTTTTCCGCCAGATCGTGCACTGTGCCTCCCCGGAAAATGGCCGCCACCTGCGGCGATGGCGCTAAGCGTATGGATGCTCACTGATCGTCATCAAGGTGTCCGCCTGTCGGGAGCGCGACCCTCGCGCCGCAGGTCGCACCGCCCGTGGCGCGCTCGCCACCGGGGCGGCGACGTGGCGCGGGGCGTGCCGGCGACGCGGGGACGGTGCGGGATAGAGTCGCTGATTGACCATGCGCGGCCGGGGGTGTCGGCCGCGGCGCCACGGCTTGGGGGTAGTCAGGTGGGCGAGTCGCGTACGGCCGAGGAACGGAGCGTGACAGTGACCGGGCAGCAGACACCGGCGGAGTCGGACACCACCCTGGTGGTGGTCACCGGGCTCTCCGGCGGCGGTCGCAGCACGGTGGCGAGGGCGCTGGAGAACGTCGGGTTCTACGTGGTGGACAACCTGCCCCAGGCGCTGATGCTCGACATGGCCGAGCTGGCGTTCAAGGCGGGCGGGGCGGCCCGGCGTACGGCGATGGTGCTGGACGTGCGCTCGCGCGCCTTCTCCACCGACCTGGCGGGGGCGATCCGGGAGCTGAAGGAGCGCGGCTTCTCGCCCCGGGTGGTCTTCGTCGACGCCGACGACGAGGTGCTGATCCGGCGGTTCGAGAGCGTCCGGCGCTCGCACCCGTTGCAGGGCGACGGGCGGCTCGCCGACGGCATCGCGGTCGAGCGCGGCCTGCTGGAGGAGGCCCGCGACCAGGCCGACGTGATCATCGACACCAGCCACCTGAACGTCAACCAGCTGCGCCGCCGCGTCGAGGAGCTCTTCGGCGGCGAGGACGCCCGCCGGCTGCGCCTCACCGTGCTCTCCTTCGGCTTCAAGTACGGACTGCCGCCGGACGCCGACTTCGTGCTCGACGCCCGGTTCCTGCCCAACCCGTACTGGGTGCCGGAGTTGCGCGAGCACACCGGGCGGGAGGAGGCGGTCAGCTCGTACGTGCTGGGGCAGGAGGGCGCGGACGCCTTCGTCACGTCGTACGCCGACCTGGTCAACGCCACCACGGCCGGCTTCGAGCGGGAGGGCAAGCGCTACCTGACCGTGGCGGTCGGCTGCACGGGCGGCAAGCACCGCAGCGTGGCCATCGCCGAGGAGTTGGCCGCCCGGCTGCGCCACTCGGGTCTGGCGGCCAACGCCCAGCACCGCGATCTGGGGCGCGAGTGACGGCGACGCGCGTGGTCGCCTTCGGCGGCGGGCACGGCCTGTCCGCCTCACTGCGCGCCCTGCGCCGCTGCGCGCCCGAGCTGGACCTGGACATCACGGCGGTGGTCACCGTCGGCGACGACGGCGGCTCCAGCGGCCGGCTGCGGGCCGAGCGGGGCGGCCTGCCCCCGGGGGACCTGCGGCAGGCGCTGGTCGCGCTGGCCGGGGACCACCCGGCCACCCGGCGCAGCGCGAGCCTCTTCCAGCACCGCTTCGCCAAGGTGTCCGCGCCCGGCGCCGACGAACCGGCCCGTGCCGGCAGCGGACCGGGCGGTCGCCGTCCCGACGTCTCCGCTGCGGGCAGGGCACCTTCCCCCGTGGCGGGGGCCGGGGCGGCCGAGGCTGCGCGGGAGAGTGGCGACGGATTGGCCGGGCATGCGGTGGGCAACCTGGTGCTCTGCGGGCTGATGGAGCTGCTCGGCGACCCGGTGGCCGCCCTGGAACACGCCGGCGCGATGCTCGGCGCGGTGGGCCGGGTGCTGCCGATGTCGTGTGAGCCGGTGGGCATCGAGGCGCGGGTGCGCGGCGCCGATCCGCGCCGGCCGGACGAGGTGCGTACGGTCACCGGTCAGCACCAGGTCGCCGTTACCACGGGGCGGGTGGAGTCGTTGCGACTCACCCCGGCCGCGCCGGAGGCCTGCCCGCAGGCGGTGGCCGCGATCGGCACGGCCGACTGGCTGATCTTCGGCCCGGGCAGTTGGTACACGAGCGTGCTGCCGCACCTGCTGGTGCCGCAGCTCGCCGCCGCTGTCGTCGCCAGCCCGGCGCGGCGGCTCGTCACGCTGAACCTCGCCGCGGAGAAGGAGACGTCGGGGCTCTCCCAGGCCGACCATCTGGCCGCGCTGCGCGCCTATCTGCCGGAGCTGAGGGTCGACCGGGTGGTCGCCGATTCCAAGGCGGCGGGTGACCCCGAACCGGTCGCCCGTGCGGCAGAATCGCTGGGTGCCCGCCTGGTCCTCGCTCCCATCGCGGTCACCGACGGCACTCCCCGTCATGATCCAGCCGCCCTGGGCGCCGCACTGGTGCCTGTCCTGGGCGCCGATCGTTAGACACGTACGTAATCTCCGGCGACACGCCGGAACAGGTCCGTGAGGGGACGCACAATGGCGATGACGGCTGCGGTCAAGGACGAGCTGAGTCGGGTCGACGTGCCCAAGCCCTGCTGCCGGCGGGCGGAGATGGCGGCGCTGCTGCGCTTCGCCGGCGGGCT
Source organism: Micromonospora sp. NPDC049048 (assembly GCF_043197615.1). Lineage (NCBI taxonomy): Bacteria > Bacillati > Actinomycetota > Actinomycetes > Micromonosporales > Micromonosporaceae > Micromonospora > Micromonospora sp. NPDC049048. The sequence continues at coordinate 666,234 of NZ_JBICTM010000003.1, forward strand.
GCACATCGTCTCCGGTCGGGTGGTGGTGGAGGCCGAACTCGACACCGGGGCGGTGGCCCGACGGCTGCGGCGGGAGATCGCCGAGGTCTACGGCTATCCGAGCGAGATCCACGTGCTCGCGTCCGGTGGGCTGCGCAAGGGCAGCCACTTCATCGTCCGGGTGGTCAAGGACGGTGAGGCCCTCGCGCGACAGACCGGGCTGCTCGACGTGCGGGGGCGCCCGGTGCGGGGCCTGCCGCCGCACGTCGTCGCCGCGAACGTCTGCTGTGCGGTGTCGGCCTGGCGCGGCGCGTTCATGGCGCACGGCTCGCTGACCGAGCCGGGTCGCTCCAGCGCGCTGGAGATCACCTGCCCCGGCCCGGAGTCCGCGCTGGCCCTGGTGGGTGCGGCCCGGCGCATCGGCATCACCGCCAAGAACCGCGAGGTGCGTGGCGTGGACCGGGTGGTGGTCAAGGACGGCGACGCGATCGCCGCGCTGCTCACCCGGATCGGCGCCCACTCCAGCGTGCTGGCGTGGGAGGAGCGTCGGGTGCGCCGCGAGGTGCGGGCCACGGCGAACCGGCTGGCCAACTTCGACGACGCCAACCTGCGCCGCTCGGCGCGGGCCGCCGTCGCCGCCGCCGCCCGGGTGACGCGGGCGTTGGAGATCCTCGCCGACGACGCGCCCCACCACCTCACCTCGGCCGGCCGGCTGCGTCTGGAGCACCGGCAGGCCTCCCTGGAGGAGTTGGGCGCGTTGGCCGACCCGCCGTTGACCAAGGACGCGATCGCCGGCCGGATCCGCCGGTTGCTGGCGCTGGCCGACAAGCGGGCCCGGGACCTGGGCATCCCGGATACGGAAGCAGCCGTCACGCCCGACATGCTCGTGGTCTGATAGGACGGAGCGGGTCGACGGTGTCGGTGGGATCACCACCCGGCGCTGCACTGCGCCGCACGCTCGGATAAGGTCGCTGCGTACGGCAAGGAGGCCGGCACAGGCACTCCTCGCCGTGCACACCGCCTCGGGCGGTCAGGTCCTTCGAGACCGCGGCGGGGTGGCCGAGATGAACCGTCAACGGCCGGCTCCAACGGTCGGCGCACACACCTCCGCCGGCCCGGGTCTTACGCCGGCGGACCAGAACGCAAGGAGATGGGACCTGTGACCATCCGGGTTGGCATCAACGGCTTCGGCCGGATCGGCCGCAACTTCTTCCGGGCAGTGCTGGCGTCCGGCGCTGACATCGAGGTCGTGGCGGTCAACGACCTGACCGACAACGCCACGCTCGCCCACCTGCTCAAGTACGACAGCATCCTGGGCCGCCTCCCGCACGAGGTGAAGGCCACCGCCGACGAGATCACCGTGGGTGGCAAGACCATCAAGGCGTACGCCGAGAAGGACCCGTCGAAGCTGCCGTGGGGCGAGGTCGGCGCGGACGTGGTCATCGAGTCCACCGGCTTCTTCACCGACGCCACCAAGGCGAAGGCGCACGTCGACGGCGGGGCCAAGAAGGTCATCATCTCCGCCCCGGCGAAGAACGAGGACGTCACGGTCGTCATGGGCGTCAACCACGACCAGTACGACCCGGCCAAGCACACCATCATCTCGAACGCCTCCTGCACCACCAACTGCCTCGCGCCGATGGCGAAGGTCCTGCACGACACGTTCGGCATCCAGCACGGCCTGATGACGACGATCCACGCGTACACCCAGGACCAGAACCTGCAGGACGCGCCGCACTCCGACCTGCGTCGGGCCCGCGCCGCCGCGCTGAACATCGTGCCGACCTCGACCGGCGCGGCGAAGGCGATCGGCCTGGTGCTGCCGGAGCTCAAGGGCAAGCTGGACGGCTACGCGCTGCGCGTGCCGATCCCGACCGGCTCGGCCACCGACCTGACGGTCGACGTCAACCGGGAGACCACGGTGGACGAGGTCAACGCCGCGCTGAAGGCCGCCGCCGAGGGCCCGCTCAAGGGCATCCTGGTCTACAACGACGACCCGATCGTCTCCGCCGACATCGTCACCGACCCGGCGTCGTGCATCTTCGACGCGCCGCTGACCAAGGTCGTCGGCAACCAGGTCAAGGTCGTCGGCTGGTACGACAACGAGTGGGGCTACTCGAACCGCCTGGTCGACCTGGTCAAGCTGGTCGGTAAGTCCCTGTGAGTGAGCCGTCTGCCACGAACGGAGGGCTGGCCTAAGTGAGCATCCGTACCCTCGACGACCTGCTCGCCGAGGGGGTGTCGGGTCGGCGCGTGCTGGTGCGCGCCGACCTGAACGTCCCGCTCGACAAGCAGACCGGCGACATCACTGACGACGGTCGCATCCGCGCGGTGCTGCCGACGCTCGGCGCGCTGGTGGAGGCCGGCGCCAAGGTGGTCGTCTGCTCGCACCTGGGCCGCCCGAAGGGCGCGCCGGACCCGCAGTTCAGCCTGAGCCCGGTCGCCGGTCGCCTCGGTGAGCTGCTCGGCACGCGGGTGCACTTCGCCTCCGACACGGTCGGCGAGTCCGCCCGCTCCACGGTGGACGCGCTCGCCGACGGCGAGGTGGCGCTGCTGGAGAACCTGCGCTTCAACTCCGGCGAGACCAGCAAGGACGACGCCGAGCGGGGCGCCTTCGCCGACCAGCTCGCCGCGTTCGCCGACGCGTACGTCGACGACGCGTTCGGCGCGGTGCACCGCAAGCACGCCAGCGTCCACGACGTGCCGGCCCGGCTGCCGCACGTCGCCGGCCGGCTGGTGCTGCGCGAGGTGGAGGTCCTGTCCCGGCTGACCGGCGAGCCGGAGCGCCCGTACGTCGTGGTGCTCGGCGGCTCGAAGGTCTCCGACAAGCTGGCGGTGATCGAGGCGCTGCTGCCGACGGTCGACCGGCTGCTCATCGGCGGCGGGATGTGCTTCACCTTCCTCAAGGCCCAGGGCCACGAGGTGGGCTCCTCGCTGCTGGAGGAGGAGATGGTCGAGACCTGCCGCAACCTGCTGGAGCGCTCCGAGGGCAAGATTATGCTCCCGGTCGACGTGGTGGCCGCGGACGCGTTCGCCCCGGACGCCGCGCACGACACCGTGCCGGCCGACGGCATCCCCAGCAAGCGGGTGGGGCTCGACATCGGGCCGGAGACGGTCGCCGGGTTCGCCGCCGCCCTCAAGGGCGCGCGGACGATCTTCTGGAACGGCCCGATGGGCGTGTTCGAGATGCCGGCGTTCGCCCACGGCACCAGGGGCATCGCCGAGACGATCGCGAAGGCCGACGCGTTCACCGTCGTCGGCGGCGGTGACTCGGCGGCGGCGGTCCGCGCGCTCGGGCTGGACGAGTCGTCCTTCGGGCACATCTCCACCGGCGGTGGCGCCTCCCTGGAATACCTGGAGGGCAAGACCCTCCCCGGCATCGCGGCCCTGGAGAACTGATGGCGAGCGTCACCCGCCGGCCCCTGATGGCCGGCAACTGGAAGATGAACTGCAACCACCTCGAGGCCAACCTGCTGGTGCAGAAGCTGGCGGCCAGCCTCACCGAGAAGCAGCTCACGGACGTCGAGACGGTGGTCCTGCCGCCGTTCACCGACCTGCGTACGGTGCAGACCGCCGTGGACGGCGACAAGCTGCTCATCGGCTACGGCGCGCAGGACCTCTCGCCGCACGCGTCGGGGGCCTACACCGGGGACATCTCCGGCTCCATGCTGGCGAAGCTGGGCTGCACCTACGTGGTGATCGGGCACTCGGAGCGGCGGGCCTACCACCACGAGGACGACGCCATCGTCAACGCCAAGGTGCAGGCCGCGCTGACCCACGGGCTCACCCCGATCCTCTGCGTGGGGGAGGGGCTCGACGTGCGCGACAAGGGCACCCACGTGGCGCACTGCAGCGACCAGCTCGACGGCGCGCTGAAGGGGCTGACCGCCGAGCAGGTGACGAAGGTCGTGGTGGCGTACGAGCCGGTCTGGGCGATCGGCACGGGCAAGACGGCCACCCCGGAGGACGCCCAGGAGGTGTGCGGCGCGGTCCGTCAGCGCCTCGCCGAGTCCTTCGGCCAGGACACCGCCGCGCAGGTCCGGATCCTCTACGGCGGGTCGGTCAAGTCCTCCAACGTCGCGGCGATCATGGCCCAGCCGGACGTCGACGGGGCGTTGGTGGGCGGCGCGAGCCTGGACGCCGAGGAGTTCGCGAAGATCTGCCGGTTCCCGGAGCACATCGCCCGCTGATCGCTCGCTATCCTTGACTCCGCCCGTCCGTCGGTCGGTGCCACCGTGCCCGATCTGCCCGGGCGAGGATCGTAACGAGAGGACTGACCCCAGCCATGCCGATCTGGTTCGCATACACGTTGATCGTGTTGCTGGTCATCACGAGCATCCTGCTGACGATGCTGATCCTGCTGCACCGCGGTAAGGGTGGCGGGTTGTCGAGCATGTTCGGCGGTGGCGTCAGCTCCAGCCTCGCCGGCTCCTCGGTGGCGGAGAAGAACCTCGACCGCTACACCGTCCTGGTGGGTATCGTCTGGTTCGCCTGCATCGTCGGGCTGGGGCTCTGGCTCCGCCTCCAGATGGCCAGCGGCACGGTCTGAGGCCGTCAAGTCGTACAATCTGCGCGCGGTCCGTCACCGACGGGCCGCGCGCAGTCCGTTTCACCCGCTGCACCGCGTCGCCCGCCGCCCCCTCCGCGGCGGTTCCCCTCCGACGACAGGAGCGAGCAGCCGTGCCCACTGGCAACGTCATCCGGGGCACCCGGGTCGGGTCCGCGCCCGACCGCCGCGCCGAGCGTCACCAGCCGGCCCCGCGCCGGACGGTCACCTACTGGTGCCGCAACGACCACCACACCGAGATCCGGCTCGCCGCCGAGGTCGAGGCGCCGCAACTGTGGGACTGCCCGCGCTGCGGCATCCCCGCCGGTCAGGACGCGCAGAACCCGCCCGGCCGCACCCGGCCCGAGCCCTACAAGACCCACCTGGCGTACGTGAAGGAGCGGCGCACCGCGGAGGAGGGGGCGGCCCTCCTGGCCGAGGCCCTCGCCGCCCTGCGCCGCCGTCGTGGCCGCTCCACCGGCTAGCTGGCCCTCCCGCCCACGGCGGACAGCAAAGGACCCCTCGTCCACGCCCGGCGTCGACGAGGGGTCCTTCTTTCGTCAGCGCAGGCTGCGCAGGCGGGCCGGTACGTCGGCCGCCGCCGCCCGGTCCAGCAGCCAGAGGGTGCGGCCCGTGCCCCGTGCCCCCGCCGCCGGCAGCTGCACCGGGCCCGCCCCGGCCAGCGCCATGCCGACGGCCCGCGCCTTGTCGGCGCCGCTGGCCACCAACCAGACCTCCTCGGCCGTGTTGATCGCCGGGAGGGTCAGCGTGGTCCGTACGGGCGGGGGCTTCGGGCTGCCCCGCACCGCGCTGACCGGCCGGCTGTCGTGGTGCACCGGATGCTCGGGGAAGACCGAGGCGACGTGCCCGTCCTCGCCGACGCCCAGCATCAACACGTCGAAGTGGGGGAGTGCGGCGTGCCCCGGGCGTGCCGCGCGGGCCAGTTCCTCGGCGTACCGGGCCGCCGCCTCCTCCGGGTCCGCCCCGGCCGGCCCGTCGGAGGCCGGCATCGGGTGTACCCGGGCCGGATCCAGCGGCACCGCGTCCAGCAGCGTGGCGCGGGCCTGGGTCTCGTTGCGCTCGGAGTCGCCGGCGGGCAGGAACCGCTCGTCGCCCCACCAGACGTCGACCCGGGACCAGTCCACGGCGTCGCGGGCGGGCAGCGCCGCCACCGCCCGGTGCACCGCCGCGGCTATCCGCCCGCCGGTCAGCACCACCGACGCCTGGCCCCGCTCGGCCTGCGCGTCGAGCAGCTTGACCACCAGCCGGGCGGCCACCGCCTGGGCCAGCAGGTCGGCGTCGGCGTGGACGGCGACACTCGCCTCACTCATCTGTCTGCCTTCGTTTCTCCGGCCGCCCGCGCGGCCGGTCTTCCGTAACGCCCCGGGGACCGGGGCTCAGCGCTCGGCGCTCGTACCCACGTGCGCGGTGACCCCCGCCTCGGCCCGCTGGGCCGTGGCCGGGTCCTTCCAGACGTGCACCCGCTGCGGTGGGCGCTGGTCGAGGCCGGCCAGCCCGGCCGCCGTACCCAGCGCCTCCGCGTACACCTGGTCGGCGTCGAGCCGGCGCAGCTCCTCCGCCAGTTCGTCGCCCAGCGGCCGGCGGACGAGCGGCAGCTGACGGTCCTCCTGGCCGGTACGCCGGAACGTCGCCACGCTGTCGTCCCGGGTCAGGGTCAGCGTGTCGCCGTTGGCGCAGCGCAGCTGCACCTCCCGCATCCGGGGCGACGCGTCGCTGTGCTCCCACACCGGCTCGATGCCGAGCCGCGCCGCCAGCCAACCCCGCATCAGCGCGGCGGTCGGGTCGGTGGGCGGGGCCACCACGGTCGCCTCGGTCACCCGGGCCTGGGTGGTGTCGAACGCCCCCGCCACCAGGGTGCGCCACGGGGTGATCCGGGTCCACGCCAGGTCGGTGTCGCCGGGCGCGTAGTCGCGGGCCCGCTGGCGCAGCGCCTCGATCGGATCGGCGGCCTGCGCGCAGTCGGTGATCCGCCGGTCGGCCACCACGCCGAGGAAGTCCGTGGAGATCTCGGCCGGCGGCTCGCCGTGCCACCACGTCACCACCGGCACGTCCGGCACCAGCAGCGGCATCACCACCGACTCGGCGTGCAGGGCCAGCCGCCCGTACATCCGGGTGACCACCGCCTCGCACGGGCCGAGCCGCCCGCCGACGACGATCTCCGCGTCCAGCCGGTTGCGCTCGCGCTCCACGTCGGTGCGGACCACCACCAGCAGCCGGCAGGGGTGGGCGGCGGCGGCTATCGTCGCCGCCGCCTCCGCCTCGCGGACCCGCTTCTCGTCCACGACCACGATCAGGGTGAGCGCCATGCCGCTGGCCACCCCGCCGGCGCTGCGCCGCTCGGCGGCGAGCGCCTTGACCACCTCGTTGCCGGTGGTGTCCCACAGGCCGATCAATGGAGCCTCCTGGTTTGCTCGCTGCGGCTGCTCACGGCGCTTGTCTTCGTTCGCGACTGCGGGGCTCGCAGAACCGGCTCACTCCTCGCGCTCACGCTCTGCGCCAGGCCCGGCCCTCGCGGGCCAGCATCTCGTCGGCGGCCCGGGGGCCCCACTCGCCGGCCCGGTACGGCTCCGGCTTCGTGCCCGCCCACGCGTGCTCCAACGGGTCCACCACCTGCCAGCTCTGCTCGACCTCGGCGGCGTCCGGGAAGAGCGTACGGTCGCCGATCAGCACGTCCAGCACGAGCCGCTCGTACGCCTCGGGGCTGGCCTCGGTGAACGCCTCGCCGTACTGGAAGTCCATGGCGATGTCGCGGACCTCCATCGTCGTGCCGGGCACCTTGGAGCCGAACTTGAGCACGACGCCCTCGTCCGGCTGTACGCGGATCACGAGCTGGTTGTTGCCCAGCGACTCCATGTCGGCGGCGTTGAACGGCAGGTGCGGCGCCCGCTTGAACATGATCGCGACCTCGGTGACGCGACGCGGCAGCCGCTTGCCGGCCCGGATGTAGAACGGCACCTCCGCCCAGCGGCGGTTCTGGATGCCGAGCCGGACGGCCACGTAGGTCTCCGTGGTGGAGTCCTCCGGGACGCCCTCCTCCTCCAGGTACCCGACGGCACGCTCGCCGCCCACCCAGCCGGGCAGGTACTGGCCGCGTACGGTGCCCTTGGCGACGTCCTTGGGCAGCGTGATCGCCCGGAGCACCTTGAGCTTCTCCGTGCGGATCTCGTCGGCGTCGAAGCTCGTCGGCTCCTCCATCGCCACCAGCGCCAGCAGTTGGAGCAGGTGGTTCTGGAACACGTCCCGGGCCGCGCCGGCCGAGTCGTAGAAGCCGGCGCGGGTGCCGATGCCGACGTCCTCGGCCATGGTGATCTGCACCGAGTCGACGTACTGGGAGTTCCACAGCGGCTCGAACAGGTTGTTGGCGAACCGCAGGGCGAGGATGTTCTGGACGGTCTCCTTGCCCAGGTAGTGGTCGATGCGGAAGACGTCCTTGCGGGTGAAGACGTCGTCGACCAGGTCGTTGAGCGCCTTCGCCGAGGGCAGGTCGTGCCCGAAGGGCTTCTCCACCACGACCCGGCGCCAGCCGCCGGACTTGGCGTTGTCGGCCATCCCGGTGCGGGCCAGCTGCTTGAGGACCACGGGGAACGCCGCCGGGGGGATGGAGAAGTAGAAGGCGGCGTTGCCGGGGATGCCGTGCGTCTGGCGCAGCTCGTCGAGCATCTCGGAGAGGTGGTCGAACGCGGCGTCGTCGTCGAACGAGCCGCCGACGAACTTGATGTTGCCCACGAGCCGCGCCCACACCTCCTCCCGCCAGGGGGTGCGGGCGTGCTTCTTGGCGGCCTCGTGGGCGAGCGACTCGAAGTCCCCGTCGCCCCAGTCCCGGCGGGCGAAGCCGAGCACGGCGAAGCCCGGGGGCAGCAGCCCCCGGTTCGCCAGGTCGTACACGGCGGGCAGGAGCTTCTTGCGGGCCAGGTCACCGGTGACGCCGAAGATCACCAGAGCGCACGGCTCCGGGATCCTCGGCAGCCGGCGGTCCTGCGGGTCGCGTAGGGGGTTCACGCCGCCTCCTCGCTCCGCGTCGTCCATGCTCCCATCGTCACGCCCGCAACGACCCGGCCGCATCGAGCAGCTGGGCCACGCCCGCGGACCGGTCGGTCAGGTGCAGCCGGACCACCGGGCGCTCCCGCTCCGCCAGGGCCTGCCGGTCGCCGGCGGCCTGCGCCGCCTGCAACTGCCCGAAGGTGTACGGCCGGCCCGGCACCGGCAGGTCGTCGACGACCGCGCCGGTGAGCTGGAGGTAGCTGCCGACCTGCGGACCGCCCTTGTGGTACTGGCCGGTGGAGTGCAGGAACCGCGGGCCCCAACCGAAGGTGACCGGCCGCGCGGCGGCACCGGCCAGCAGCGGCCGCAGCCGGGCCGCGTCGGCGTCGGCGAAGCGGTCGAGGTACGCCATCACCGCGAGGTAACCGTCGTCGCCCGTCGCGTCGACCAACTGGCGGAGCACGCCGACCAGGTCGCCCGGGGCGCCCTGCGGCGCGTACACCTCGATCGCGCCCTCGGTGAACGACGGCGTCTCCGCCGGCGGGCCCGAGGCGAGGATCCGGTTCGTGTTCTCCTTGCTCTCGGTGACGTTGGGCTGGTTGAACGGGTCGATGCCGAGGACCACCCCGGCGATCGCGGTGGCGTACTCCCAGGCCAGGAACTGCGCGCCGAGCGGGCCGTTGACCGCCACGTCCGCGTCGACGCCGCCGCCTGGCACGGCGCCGGCGGGCAGCGCCCCGCCGTAGGTCACGGTGAGCACGTCGTCGCCGGCGGCGCCGGGGCTCTGTGGCGACTCCACGACGACCGGCAGGATGCCGACCCCGGCCTTGCCGGTGGACTCCGCGATCAGCTGCTCGGCCCAGTCGCCGAGACCCTCGATGCCGGTGCCGTCGGAGATCAGGGCGATCTTGTCCCGGCCCATGGTGGCCGCCGCCCCGAGGGCCGCGCCGAGCGCCAGGCCCGGGTTGTCGCGGTCCCCGCCCAGCGACCGCGCCAGCTCGTCGGCCTCGTCGAGCAGCTCGGCCACCTCGACGCCGACCAGCGCCGACGGGACCAGCCCGAACGCGGTCAGCGCCGAGTACCGGCCGCCGACGTTCGGGTCGGCGAGCACGGTGAAGGCGCCCATCTCGGCGGCGGTCGCCTCCAGCGGCGAGCCGGGGTCCGTGACGATGACGAAGTGCCGGCCGGCCTCCGCCTCGGTCATCCCCGCGTCGAGGAACGCCTGCCAGTAGGCGCGGCGGTGGCTGTCGGTCTCGACGGTCGAGCCGGACTTGCTGGCCACCACGACCACGGTGCGCTCCAGCCGGTCGGCCAGCGCCGCCCGTACCTGCCCCGGGTCGGTGGTGTCGAGCACCGTCAGCTGCTTGCCGAGGGTACGGGCGATGACCTCGGGAGCCAGCGACGAGCCGCCCATTCCGGCGAGCACCACGTGGTCGAGGTCGGCCAGCTCCGCCTTCAGCTCGGCGAGCTGGGGGAGCAGCTCCCGACTGCGCAGGTGGGTGTCCACCCAGCCGAGGCGGATCTTCGCCTCGGCCTCGGCGTCCGGGCCCCACAGGGTCGGGTCCTTCGCGGCCAGCTTGCCCGGGACGCCGGCGTTGACCAGCGCGTCCCGCGTGGAAGCGGGGGCCGCCTTGTCGACCGGGTCGGCCCCGTGCACCGAAAGCCCCGCGGCGGCCTCGACCGCCCCGTTGAGCAGGTCACTCACGCCGCCACCTCGCTCCGCTCGGCGGCGGCGCGAGGCGCCGCACTGCTGAGCCTGATGGTTCGCTCGCTACGCTCACTCACGCGTTCCCTCCCGCCTGCTGCGCGGCCTGGGCGTTGCCCGTCGCGGCGTCGCTCGGACGACCGGCGCCCCGGCCCGCGGCCGCCAGCGACTTGCGGACGCCGTCGAGCAGTTCCTGCCAGCTCGCCTCGAACTTCTCCACGCCCTCGCGCTCCAGGGTCTCGATCACGTCGGCCATGTCGACCCCGACCGACTCCAGGCCGGCGAAGACCTCGCGGGCCTCCGCGTAGGAGCCGGTGATGGTGTCGCCGCGGGTCTCGCCGTGGTCGGCGTACGCGTGCACGACCGGCTCCGGCATCGTGTTGACCGTGCCGGGGGCGATCAGCTCCTCGACGTAGATCACGTCCCGGTAGTCCGGATTCTTGGTCGAGGTCGAGGCCCACAGCGGCCGCTGCGGGTGGGCGCCGGCGTCGGCGAGGGCCTGCCAGCGGTCGGAGGCGAACACCTCGCTGTAGCGCTCGTACGCGAGCTTGGCGTTGGCGACGGCTGCCTTGCCGCGCAGCGCCTTCGCCTCGGCGGAGCCGATCTTCTCCAGCCTCTTGTCGACCTCGCTGTCGACCCGGGACACGAAGAACGACGCGACCGACCCGATCTTCGACAGGTCGTGCCCGTTCGCCTTCGCCTGCTCCAGGCCGGCCAGGAACGCCTCCATCACCTGCGAGTAGCGGTCCAGCCCGAAGATCAGCGTGACGTTGACGCTGATCCCCTCCGCGAGGGTGGCGGTGATCGCCGGCAGGCCGGCCTCGGTGGCCGGGATCTTGATGAAGAGGTTGGGCCGGTCGACCAGCCACCACAGCGCCTTGGCCTCGGCGACCGTCTTGTCGGTCTCGTGGGCCAGCCGTGGGTCCACCTCGATGGAGACCCGGCCGTCGACCCCGGCGCTGCGCTCGTACGACGGGTGCATCACGTCGCACGCCCACCGCACGTCGTACGTGGTGAGCATGCGCACGGCCTCCTCGACCTCCACCCCACGGGCGGCGAGGTCGCGCAGCTGCCAGTCGTACTCGTCGGCGTCGCTCAACGCCTTGGCGAAGATCGTCGGGTTGGTGGTCACCCCGGCCACGTGCTTCTCCCGGCGGAGCTGGTCCAGCCCGCCGGAGGAGAGCCGTACCCGGGAAAGGTCGTCGAGCCAGACCGCCACGCCTGCGGCGGTGAGTTCACTCAGCCTGTCCGTCATGCCGTCCACGCTCCCCTCAGTTGCCGGTCGTGAAACCGGTGATGTCGCCCGCCCGGGTCAGCGCCGCGTGTGCGGCGGCCACGATCCGGTCGGGGGTGAAGCCGAACTGCTCGAAGAGCACGGAGTGCGGGGCGCTCGCGCCGTAGTGCTCCAGGCTGACGCTCTCGCCGATGTCGCCGACGATGCCCCGCCAGGACATGGCGATGCCCGCCTCCACGCTCACCCGTGCCTTTACCCCGCGCGGCAGCACCGACTCCCGGTACGCCTCGTCCTGCGCGAAGAACCACTCCTGGCAGGGCATCGACACGACCCGGGTCGGGGTGCCGTCGGCCTCCAGCCGCTCGCGCGCCGTCAGGCAGAGCTGCACCTCGGAGCCGGTGCCGACGAGGATCACCTGCGGCTTGCTGTTGGAGGCCTCGGCCAGCACGTAGCCGCCCTTCGCCACGCCCTCGGCGCCAGCCAGGGTCGACCGGTCGAACGTCGGCAGCGCCTGGCGGCTCAGCGCCAGCGCGGTCGGCCGGTCGGTGTGCTCCAGCGCCTGCCGCCAGGCCCAGGCCGTCTCGTTGGCGTCGGCGGGCCGGACCACGTCCAGGCCGGGGATGGCGCGCAGCGCGGTCAGGTGTTCCACCGGCTGGTGCGTGGGGCCGTCCTCGCCGAGGCCGATCGAGTCGTGCGTCCAGACGTAGATCACCGGCAGCTTCATCAGCGCGGCGAGCCGCACCGCGGGGCGCATGTAGTCGCTGAACACCAGGAAGGTGCCGCCGTACGGGCGGGTGCCGCCGTGCAGGGCGATGCCGTTGAGGATCGCGCCCATGGCGTGCTCGCGGATGCCGAAGTGCAGCGTGCGGCCGTACTCGTGGCCGGGGAAGTCCTTGGTGGCGTGGACGGCGGGGACGAAGGACGGCTCGCCCTTCATGGTGGTGTTGTTGCTCTCCGCCAGGTCGGCCGAGCCGCCCCACAGCTCCGGCAGCACCCCGGCGAGCGCCTCCAGGACCTTGCCGGAGGCCGCCCGGGTGGCGACGCCCTTGGCGTCGGCCGGGAACTCCGGCAGCGCCTCGGTCCAGCCGTTCGGCAGGATCCGCCCGGCCATCCGGTCGTAGAGCGCGTGGCGCTCGGGGTTGGCCTTCGCCCAGCCGTCGAACGCCGTGGTCCACTCCTGCTGGGCGCGGGCGCCGCGCTCCATGACGCTGCGGGCGTGGCCGAGCACCTCCTCGTCGACCTCGAAGGAGCGGGCCGGGTCGAAGCCGAGCAGCCGCTTGGTGGCGGCCACCTCGTCGCCGCCCAGCGCCGAGCCGTGGATCTTGCCGGTGTTCTTCTTGTTGGGCGCGGGCCAGCCGATGATGGTGCGCAGCGCGATGAAGGAGGGGCGGCCGGTCTCGGCCTTCGCCGCCAGCAACGCCTGGTACAGGGCCTCGACGTCCTCGTGGTAGTCGCCCTGGTCGGCGTCGCCGATGCGCCAGTCGACGGTCTGCACGTGCCAGCCGTACGCCTCGTAGCGGGCCGCGACGTCCTCGCTCTTGGCGATCCGGGTGTCGTCCTCGATCGAGATCTCGTTGTCGTCGTAGATCACCGTGAGGTTGCCGAGCTGCTGGTGCCCGGCGAGCGCGCTGGCCTCGTGGCTGATGCCCTCCTCGATGTCGCCGTCCGAGGCGATGCACCAGATGTCGTGGTCGAAGACCGACCGGCCCGGCTCCGCCTCCGGGTCGAACAGGCCGCGCTCGCGGCGGGCGGCCATCGCCATGCCGACCGCGTTGCCCATGCCCTGCCCGAGCGGCCCGGTGGTGGTCTCCACACCGGGGGTGTGCCCGTGCTCGGGGTGGCCCGGGGTCAGCGAGCCCCACTGCCGCAGCGACTTCAGGTCCTCCAGCGACATGGGGTAGCCGGAGAGGAAGAGCTGGATGTAGAGGGTGAGGCTGGAGTGGCCCGCGGACAGCACGAAGCGGTCCCGGCCGGCCCAGTTGGGGTCGGCCGGGTTGTGCCGCATGACCCGGTTGAAGAGGAGGTAGGCCGCGGGCGCGAGGCTCATCGCGGTGCCCGGGTGGCCGTTGCCGGATTTCTCCACGGCATCCATGGCCAGCACGCGGACGGTGTCGACGGCCCGGCGGTCGAGGTCGGACCAGTTGAGTGCGGGGTGCTCGGGTCGGTTGGCAGCCACGATGGTTGTGCTCCTCGGCAGATGGGCGGAACCCTCACTGGTGACCCTATCGAGCGGTCCTAAACGTCCGCCCAGGGATCTCTGCATGCCGGTCTGTACTGGTCCGCGTCACTCCTGGTCGTGCCCCGACAGTGTGACGGCCCGCACCGTTGTCGGGTCGCCCGGGCAGCCAAAACGACGACGCGTAGTCTGTGGTGCGGCGTGTGGCCCCAGCCGGGCCCAGCCGATCCGACCTCCCCTGCCGACGCCGGAAGGTGGCAATCCGTGAGCATGATCACCGAGCGCCCCGTCAGCAACTCTGCCGGGGAGCCGCCGGTGCGGACCACGGTGGAGACGTCGGAGGCGGTCCGGCGCGACATCCGCGCGGTTGTCTCGGCCTACGTGACGCTGACCAAGCCGCGGATCGTGGAACTGCTCCTCGTCACCACGGTGCCGGCGATGATGCTCGCGGACGGCGGCATGCCGTCGCTCTGGCTGGTGGCCGTGGTGCTGGTCGGCGGCTCGCTCGCCGCCGGCGCCGCCAGCGTCATCAACTGCTACATCGACCGGGACATCGACCAGTTGATGCGGCGCACCAAGCGCCGCCCGCTGCCGACGCACACCGTGACGCCGCGCAACGCGCTGATCTTCGGGCTGGTGCTGGCGGCGGTGTCGGTCGCGATGATGGCGGTGTTCACCAACCTGCTGGCCGCCGGGCTCACGCTGGCGGCGATCGTCTACTACGACGTCGTCTACACCCTGTGGCTCAAGCGCACCACGACGGCGAACACGTTCTGGGGCGGGGCCTGCGGGGCGGCGCCGGTGCTGATCGGCTGGGCGGCGGTGACCGGGACCCTCTCCCCGGCCGCGTGGGCGCTGTTCGCGGTGGTCTTCTTCTGGCAGATGCCGCACTTCTACCCGCTGGCGATGAAGTACAAGGACGACTACGCCCGGGCGGGCATCCCGATGCTGCCGGTGGTGGCCTCCACCCGGCGGGTGAACGCCGAGATCATCGGGTTCGCCTGGCTGACCGTGGCGTCCTCGCTGGCCGTGTGGCCGCTGGGAATGAGCCTGATCTACGGCGTGCCCGCCGTGGTGGTCGGTGCGATCTTCGTGATCGAGGCGCACAAGCTCGCCCGGCGGGTGGCGCGCGGGCAGGCCGTGAAGCCGATGCGGCTGTTCCACTGGTCGACGACCTACCTGACGATCCTCTTCGCCGCCGTCGCGCTCGACGCCCTCATCTGACCGGCGTCGACCGCCCACCGGCACTCCGCCCACCTGGAAAGTCGTCATTCTGCATGGCTTGTCCGGTTTTTGTGTCACATCGGTTACACCGTGGCCATGGGCCCCGGGAAACGCGCGGATGCCCGGAGCCGGGCCGGTTCGCGGCGGCGGTTTGGCATGATAAGTGCTGATTGAGCAGGGCAAACTGCCTTTGGTTCTCCTTAAACCTGCGGGTAATTGGCATCACAAAAGGTTCATGGTTCTCGCCCGCCCGGGTGGAAGTCTGCTTACGCTTCCCGGCATGGCAGAAGGTTCCGATACGACGCTGACGGCTGAGCAGACCCCGCAGGGCCTGGTCGCGGGCATCAAGTCGTTCGCCGCCGGGCACGGCGGGGCGAAGGCGGTCATCGAGTACGTCGGCAAGCGTGGCGCGCGCATCGTCCTCGTGGGTGAGGACGGGGTGTGGGGTGACCAGTTCGCCGACGACACCGTCGTGGCGCGGCAGGCGTGCGCGAAGGCGGGAGTCACCGTCGAGAACGCCTGGGAGCGTGAACTGATGGACCAGATGCGTCCGAGCAACGACCTCTGGCGGTCGATGGCCCGGCGCACGATGGCCCGTTGACATAAATTGACCGAACACCACCAGTCGACCCGGGGGAGACCCCGGGTCGCTCTCGTTACCTGTGCCCGGCTGCCCGACCTCGACCCCGACGACCGGCTGCTGCTCGACCCGCTGGCGCGCCGGGGCGTGGCCGTCGACGTGCTCGACTGGGCCGACCCGGGCGTCGACTGGCCGGCGTACGACCTGGCGGTGCTCCGCTCGCCGTGGGACTACGCGCTGCGGCGGGACGAGTTCGTCGCCTGGGCCGCGCGGGTCCCGGCCCTTGCCAACCCGGGCGACGTGGTGCGCTGGAACACCGACAAGCGGTACCTGGCCGAGTTGTCCGCCGCCGGGGTGCCCACCGTGCCGACGTCCTGGATCGCGCCGGGGGAGACCTGGCGACCACCCGCCGAGCGCGGCGAGTACGTCGTCAAGCCGGCCGTGAGCGCGGGCAGCCAGGACACCGGCTGCTACGACCTGGCCGACCCCGGACACCGGGCACTGGCGGCGGCACACCTGCGGCGGCTGTCGGACGCGGGGCGGCTGGCCATGGTCCAGCCGTACCTCGGCGCGGTCGACACGGCCGGTGAGACGGCGCTGCTCTTCCTGGCCGGGCCGCACGGCCCGACGTTCAGCCACGCCGTGCGCAAGGGCCCGATGCTGACCGGCCCGGATCTCGGCGTGGAGGGGCTGTTCAGGCCGGAGGAGATCACGGCCCGTACCGCCACCGCGGAGCAGTTGACGGTGGCGGAGAAGGCCCTCGCGGCGGTGCCCGGCGGGCCGGGACGGCTGCTCTACGCCCGGGTGGACCTGATCCCGGGACCGGACGGCGCGCCGGTGCTGGTGGAACTGGAGCTGACCGAGCCGTCGCTGTTCCTCGGGCACGCCGACGGCGCCGCCGACCGCCTGGCCGACGCGATCCTCGCCCGCCTGGACGGCGGCGTCTGACGGTTCGCCCGCGGGCGTACCGGAGGCGCCAGCGCGGTCAGGCGGCGACCGGGACGGCCCGGTCGGCGGCCTCCGGGGTCGGGGTCGATCCGACCGGACGGCGCTCGCGGGTCGACCACTGCATCGACAGGGTGGCCAGCAGCACGAGACAGGAGCCCAGCATGTGCGCGCCCACCAGCAGCGCCGGCAGGTTCGTGAAGTACTGCACGAAGCCGATCAGGCCCTGGCCCAGCTCGACCGCGACCAGCACCGTGGCGGCCCGCGCGGCCCGGTGGGCGCCGACCGCGCGGAAGGCGAAGACCAGCGCCACGGAGAGGCCGATCAGCAGGAAGACGCTGTCGGCGTGCACCTGGGAGATCGTCTGCGGGTCGAGCCCGTTGCGCGCGGCGCCGTGGTCGCCCGCGTGCGGGCCGCTGCCGGTGACCCAGGTGCCGATCACCAGCACGGCGGCGCTGACCACGGTGGTGAGCGCGGTCAGGGTCCGCAGCGGTGCCGGCACGACGGACGCTGCCGGGCCCACCGGGTCCTCGATCCGGCGCCAGAGGGCGTACGCCGCCGCGATCACCAGCATCGAGGCGAGGAAGTGCAGGCCGACCACCCACGGGTTGAGGTTGGTCAGTACGGTGATCCCGCCGATGATCGCCTGTGCCGGGATGCCGAAGAGCACGGCGACCGCGAGCGGGACCAGGTCCCCGCGCCGGGGGAGGTGCAGCAGCACGGCCAGCAGCACCGCCAGCGCGATGAAGCCGACCGCGAAGGTGAGCAGGCGGTTGCCGAACTCGATCACGCCGTAGATGCCCATCTCCGGTGTCGTCACGTACGACTCCTCGGTGCACCTGGGCCAGGTGGGGCAGCCGAGGCCGGAGGCGGTGAGTCGGACGGCCCCGCCGGTGACGACGATTCCCACGTTCGCGATGATCGAGGCGAGCGCGAGACGGCGCAGCAGGGTGGTGGAGACCGGAAATCGGGCGGGTCGCTTCACGGCGCAAATCCTACGCACCGTAGTGGACCACGATCGGGTGACTCCGTCCGTGCGGTGGTTCGGATCACCGGGACCCGAGTTTGCGGGGCTCCGACGAATTACGTAACGTTGGCGTTGTGAAAAACGTGGCGGGGCTCTCGGGGCACCGGCCGACGGCCACCCGGGCCGCCGGTCAGTCCGCGTCCGTCGCGGACCTCTCCACCCGCGACCGGGTCACCCAGCTGCTGCTGGAGCGGGGCGCGACCACCGCCGCGCAGCTCGGCTCGGCGCTCGGGCTCAGCCCGGCCGCGATCCGCCGGCACCTCGACGCGATGCTCGCCGACGGTGACGTGGTCGCCCGCGAGCAGACCGTCCGTGGCCACCGCGGCCGGGGCCGTCCGGCGAAGGTGTTCGTGCTGACCGACGCGGCCCGCGTGCGCTGTGGCACCCACCACTACGACAACATGGCCACCGCCGCGCTGCGCTGGATCTCGCGCAACGGCGGCGCGGAGGCGGTTGAGGCGTTCGCCACCGACCAGGTCGCCGCGCTGGAGGCCCGCTGCCGGGCCGCCATGGAGGACGCCGGCGACGATCCGCTCGCGCGGGCCGAGGCGCTCGCCGGAGCGCTGACCGCCGAGGGCTACGCTGCGAACGCGTCCACGATCGCCTCCGGCGGCCAGCTCTGTCAGCACCACTGCCCGGTGGCGCACGTGGCCGCCGAGTTCCCCCAGCTGTGCGAGGCCGAGACCGCGGTGATCTCCCGTCTGGTCGGCACCCACGTGCAGCGCCTGGCCACCATCGCGCACGGCGACGGGGTGTGCACCACGCACATCCCCACCCAGCCGCGCGCCCAGTCCGGTAACACCGTCACCACTGTGAGGACAGATAGATGACCGAGCAGATCGTCCAGCCCCTGACCCAGGAGGAGCAGCTCGCCGCCCTCGGTCGCTACGAGTACGGCTGGGCCGACCCCGACGTCGCGGGGGCGTCCGCCCAGCGCGGCCTCAACGAGGCGGTGGTGCGGGACATCTCGGCCAAGAAGAACGAGCCGGCCTGGATGCTCGACCTGCGTCTGAAGGGCCTGCGGCTGTTCGGCCGCAAGCCGATGCCGGGCTGGGGCGCGGACCTCACCGGGATCGACTTCGACAACATCAAGTACTTCGTGCGGTCCACCGAGAAGCAGGCCACCAGCTGGGAGGACCTGCCCGAGGACATCAAGAACACCTACGACCGGCTGGGCATCCCCGAGGCGGAGAAGCAGCGGCTGGTCGCCGGCGTCGCGGCGCAGTACGAGTCCGAGGTCGTCTACCACAAGATCCGTGAGGACCTCGAGGAGCAGGGCGTCGTCTTCCTCGACACCGACACCGCGCTGCGCGAGCACGAGGACATCTTCAAGGAGTACTTCGGCACGGTGATCCCGGTCGGCGACAACAAGTTCGCCGCGCTGAACACCTCCGTCTGGTCCGGTGGCTCGTTCATCTACGTGCCGAAGGGCGTGCACGTGGAGATCCCGCTGCAGGCCTACTTCCGGATCAACACGGAGAACATGGGCCAGTTCGAGCGGACGCTGATCATCGTCGACGAGGGTGCGTACGTGCACTACGTCGAGGGCTGCACCGCGCCGCTGTACTCCTCCGACTCGCTGCACAGCGCCGTCGTGGAGATCATCGTCAAGAAGAACGCCCGGTGCCGCTACACGACCATCCAGAACTGGTCGAACAACGTCTACAACCTGGTCACCAAGCGGGCCGTGTGCCACGAGGGCGCGACCATGGAGTGGGTCGACGGCAACATCGGCTCCAAGGTCACCATGAAGTACCCGGCGGTCTACATGACCGGCGAGCACGCCAAGGGCGAGGTGCTCTCGGTGGCCATGGCCGGCGAGGGGCAGCACCAGGACGCGGGCGCCAAGATGGTGCACGCCGCGCCGCACACCTCCTCCACCATCGTCTCCAAGTCGATCGCCCGGGGCGGCGGCCGCACGTCGTACCGGGGCCTGGTCCAGGTGCTGGAGGGTTCGCACAGCAGCCGCAGCACGGTCAAGTGCGACGCGCTGCTGGTCGACACCATCTCCCGCTCGGACACCTACCCGTACGTCGACATCCGCGAGGACGACGTGTCGATGGGGCACGAGGCCACCGTCTCCAAGATCAGTGACGACCAGCTCTTCTACCTGATGAGCCGGGGCCTGAGCGAGGACGAGGCGATGGCGATGATCGTGCGCGGCTTCATCGAGCCGATCGCCAAGGAGCTCCCGATGGAGTACGCCCTGGAGCTCAACCGCCTGATCGAGCTCCAGATGGAGGGCGCGGTCGGCTGACGTCACCCCGACCCGCTGCGGGCCGCGCGAGAGCCGGCCCGCTGCGGGGCCGGCGGACGCCGACCGACCTCCGACCAATGACACCGTCGTCGTAGAACAGACCCAAGGAAGAGATGACTACCCAGGCTTCCGCGCCGCCCAGCACCAAGTCGCAGGCGCTCCGCTCGTACGACGTCGCCGACTTCCCGGCCCTCACCGGCCTGGAGGAGGACTGGCGCTTCACCCCGCTCAAGCGACTGCGCGGGCTCACCGGCGGGGCGCAGGCCGCCACCGGCGCGGTCCGCCACGAGTACGGCGACCTGCCCGCGGGCGTCACCGTCGAGCGGATCGGCTCCGACGACCCGCGGGTGGGCAGCGTGCTCACCCCGGTCGACCGGGTCAGCGCGCTGGCCTACGGCGGGGCCGACCAGGCGCTGCTGGTCCAGGTCGCCCGCGACGCCGTGGTGGCCGAGCCGGTGAGCCTGCGGGTGGTCGGCGAGGGCGTCGAGGGCCTGGCCTTCGGGCACACCTTCGTGGAGGTGGGCCGGTTCGCCGAGGTGACCCTGGTGGTGGAGCACGTCGGTTCGGCCACGCTGGCCGACAACGTCGAGGTGTCCGTGGCCGACGGGGCCAAGCTCACCCTGGTCACCGTCGCCGACTGGGCCGGCGACGCCGTGCAGGCGCAGCACCTGAAGGTGCGGCTGGGTCGCGACGCGAAGGTGGTGCACGTCCAGGTCTCCCTCGGCGGCGACCTGGTCCGGCAGTACACCTCGGTGGAGTACACCGACCGGGGCGGCGAGGCCGAACTGTACGGCCTCTACTTCGCCGACTCGGGGCAGCACCTGGAGCACCGTCAGCTCGTCGACCACACCGTGCCGGACTGCCGCAGCTACGTCGGCTACCGGGGCGCGTTGCAGGGCGAGAGCGCGCGTACCGTCTGGGTGGGCGACGTGCTGATCCGCGCCGAGGCGACCGGCACCGACACGTACGAGATCAACCGGAACCTGCTGCTGACCGACGGCGCGCGGGCCGACTCCGTACCCAATCTGGAGATCGAGACCGGCGAGATCGCCGGCGCCGGGCACGCGAGCGCGACCGGCCGCTTCGACGACGAGCAGCTGTTCTACCTGATGGCCCGGGGCATCCCGGAGGCCGAGGCACGGCGCCTGGTGGTCCGCGGCTTCTTCGCCGAGCTGATCAACAAGATCCCGGTCGAGGAGCTGCGGGAGCGGCTGGGCGACGCCATCGAGGGCCGCCTCGCGAAGGCCGGCGCCTGATGATCCGGCTCTGCTCCACCGAGGACGTGCCGAAGGGCACCGTGATCAGTGCCGACGTCGACGGCACCCCGATCGCGCTGGTGCACGGCGAGGACGGCGTCTTCTACGCCGCCTACGACGAGTGCTCGCACGCCGCGGTCGCCCTCTCCGAGGGGGAGGTCGAGGGTTGCACGCTGGAATGCTGGCTGCACGGATCCCGTTTCGACCTGAGGACCGGCGAGCCGACCGGGCTGCCCGCCACCGAACCCGTACCCGTCTATCCCGTCGAAGTCCGAGACGGCGACATCTACGTCAGTCTCACGCCGAGCAATGGAGTGACCCGATAATGAGCACCCTGGAGATCCGCGACCTGAAGGTGTCGGTCAAGCTGCCCGAGGGTGAGCTCAAGCCGATCCTGGCCGGTGTCGACCTGACCGTCCGCTCGGGCGAGACCCACGCGATCATGGGCCCGAACGGCTCCGGCAAGTCCACCCTGGCCTACTCGATCGCCGGCCACCCCAAGTACGAGATCACCGGCGGCTCGGTGACCCTCGACGGCGAGGACGTGCTGGCCCTGTCCGTGGACGAGCGCGCCCGCGCCGGCCTCTTCCTGGCCATGCAGTACCCGGTCGAGGTCCCCGGCGTCTCGGTGGCGAACTTCCTGCGTACCGCCAAGACCGCCATCGACGGCCAGGCGCCCAAGCTGCGCACCTGGGGTGGCGAGCTGCGCGGGGCCATGGAGCGCCTCCAGATGGACCCGGCGTTCGCCCAGCGCAACGTCAACGAGGGCTTCTCCGGCGGTGAGAAGAAGCGGCACGAGATCGTGCAGCTGGAGCTGCTCAAGCCGAAGATCGCGATCCTCGACGAGACCGACTCCGGCCTCGACGTGGACGCGCTGCGCGTGGTCAGCGAGGGCGTCAACCGGGTCCGCGACACCGGCGACACCGGAATGCTGCTGATCACCCACTACACCCGGATCCTGCGCTACATCAAGCCGGACTTCGTGCACGTCTTCGTCGCCGGCCGGATCGTCGAGCAGGGCGGCCCGGAGCTGGCCGACAAGCTCGAGGAAGAGGGCTACGAGCGCTACGTCGCCGGGGCCGGCGCGGCGCGGGCCTGAGTCCTCTCGGAAGAATGGGTGGGCCGGTCGACATGACTTCCATCGCGATCCCGTCGGGGATGCCGCAGTACGACGACGTGCCGCGTTACGACGTGGCGGCGGTGCGCGCCGACTTCCCGATCCTCGACCGGGAGGTCAACGGGCACCGGCTGGTCTACCTCGACAGCGCCAACACCTCGCACAAGCCGCGGCAGGTGCTCGACGTGCTCGGCGAGCACTACGCCATGCACAACGCCAACGTGTCCCGCTCGGTGCACACGCTGGGCACGGAGGCCACCGAGGCGTACGAGGGCGCGCGGGCGAAGATCGCCGCGTTCATCAACGCGCCGAGCGTGGACGAGGTGGTGTTCACCAAGAACTCCACCGAGGCGATCAACGTCGTGGCGTACGCGTTCTCCAACGCGTCGCTGCGCTCCGACGCCGACGAGCGCTTCCGGCTCGGGCCGGGTGACGAGGTGGTGATCTCCGAGATGGAGCACCACTCGAACATCGTCCCGTGGCAGTTGCTCTGCGAGCGCACCGGCGCGACCCTGCGCTGGTTCCCGGTCACCGATCAGGGGCGCCTGGACGAGTCGGGCCTGGAGGACCTGGTCACCGAGCGGACGAAGATCGTCTCGCTGGTGCACATGTCCAACATCCTCGGCACGGTCAACGCCACCTCGCGGATCACCGCGCGGGTCCGCGAGGTGGGCGCGCTGCTGCTGCTCGACTGCTCCCAGTCGGTGCCGCACATGCCGATGGACGTGGTCGACTACGACGTCGACTTCGTCGTCTTCACCGGGCACAAGATGTGCGGCCCGACCGGCATCGGGGTGCTCTGGGGCCGGGCGGAGCTGCTGGCGGCGATGCCGCCGGTGCTGGGCGGCGGGTCGATGATCGAGACCGTCAGCATGGCCCGCTCCACGTTCGCCGCGCCGCCGGCCCGCTTCGAGGCCGGCACCCCGCCGATCGCCGAGGCGGTCGCGCTCGGCGCGGCCGTCGACTACCTCAGCGGCATCGGGATGCGGGCCATCCAGTGGCACGAGAAGGAGCTGACGGCGTACGCGTTGGACGCCCTCGCCACGGTGCCCGGCCTGCGGATCTTCGGGCCGAGCGTGCCGGTGGGCCGGGGCGGCACCATCTCCTTCGCCCTCGGTGACATCCATCCGCACGACGTCGGGCAGGTGCTCGACTCGCTCGGTGTGCAGGTGCGCGTCGGCCACCACTGCGCCAAGCCGGTGTGCACCCGGTTCCGGGTGCCGGCCATGACGCGTGCCTCGTTCTACCTCTACACCACCACCGAGGAGATCGACGCCCTGGTGGCGGGCCTGGAGCAGGTGCGGAAGGTGTTCGAGTGAGCGGCGACGCGGGAGCCCGCGGATCGACGGGAGTTCAGCCTGATGCAGCTTGAATCTCTTTACCAGGAGATCATCCTGGACCACTACAAGCACCCGCACGGTCGCGGCCTGCGTGACACGGATGCCACGGACGCCCGGGTCGCCGAGGCGCACCACGTCAACCCGACGTGCGGCGACGAGGTGACCGTACGGGTGGCCACCGACGGCGACGTGCTGCACGACGTCTCGTACGACGGCATGGGCTGCTCCATCAGCCAGGCGTCGGCGAGCGTGCTGCACGAGCTGCTGGTGGGCCGGGGCGCGGGCGACGCGTTCCGGGTGCACGAGGCGTTCGTCGAGTTGATGTCCGGTCGTGGCCAGGTCACGCCGGACGAGGACGTGCTCGGTGACGGGGTCGCGTTCGCGGGTGTCGCCCGCTACCCCGCCCGGGTCAAGTGCGCGCTGTTGCCGTGGATGGCGTTCAAGGACGCCGCGGCACGCGCCGGTGTGGGCGTGAGCCCGACGGAGGTTGAGGCATGAGCAGCGAGGACACCGCCACCGCGGCGACCCCGGAGACCGAGGGCACGGCCACCCCGGCCGCGCAGGCCGCCGCGCCGGCTGTGGACGGGGCGCCGGCCGCCGCGTCGGCGGCCAAGGGGAAGGCCGCCGTCGCCGACGTCGAGGAGGCGATGAAGGACGTCGTCGACCCCGAGCTGGGCATCAACGTGGTCGACCTCGGCCTGGTCTACGGCGTGCACGTCGGCGACGACAACGTGGCCACCCTGGACATGACGCTGACCTCGGCGGCCTGCCCGCTGACCGACGTGATCGAGGACCAGGCCCGGCAGGCGCTGACCACCGGACCGGGTGGGGGACTGGTCGACGACATCCGGATCAACTGGGTGTGGCTCCCGCCGTGGGGGCCGGACAAGATCACCGACGAGGGGCGCGACCAGCTCCGCTCCCTCGGCTTCAACGTCTGACCCGTTTCTCGTCGAGCGCGGCACCTCAGCAGGGGTGCCGCGCTCGATGCGTAACCGACCATCCCGTCACTGGCCGGTCGGCAGATGCTACGGGCGGCCCAGAAGTCCGTCGGCGTCTCGATCGTCGACGAAGCTGGGGCCCTGGAGGAAGGCTCGCCCCGGTGCGACGCCGGAGATGCTGGAGCCGCGTGGGTGCGGCAGGACCAGTCGGGCGGTCGTCCGGCCGGTGCGCGCGTCGAGCACCGTGATGAGGCACGAATCGTGCTCTCCGGTGAGTTCGGTGAGCCGCTCGCCCGGGCTCGACGCCACCACGACAGCCCCCTGCTGGAGAACGAGCATCGTCGGAAAGAGGGGGCCCGGAGCGCGGAAGGTCCAGAGGGCCTGGCCGGTGGCGGCGTCCACACCGGTGAGGGACTGGCCGCGTCGCTCGACCCATATCTCGTCGCCGGCCACGCCCGTCGTGCGATGTGGAACGAACTTGCTGTCGAAGTCGGTCTGGAGAGGACCGGTCGCGCGCCACTGACCGTCGTCGAGACCGACCGTGATGGTGCCGGTCCATTCGTTGTCGGTGAAGCTCTTGAAGTAGAGGCGCTTCTCGAAGTATCTCGGGTTTGCGTTCCGGGGCACGTCTGCACAGGGCAGGCCCTGGGTGGTCCAGATGGCCTTGCCGCCCCGGACTGCGGCGAGCTGGCATCCGCCCACGTCCAGCACCACCGTCTCGCCGATGACGGCGGTCGCGTTGCCGCGTGTGGTGCCGAGGATTCGTCCGTCGGCCCCGCGTACCGTGGTCGTCCTGATGAGGGTCGCACGCTCATCGGTGCGCGGGTTCGGGTCGACGGCGACGACAGTCGGAGCGACCCGGATGCGCGCACCACTGATGCGATCGTCGTTGCCGACGGGGCCGAACTCGGTTTTATGGTGGGCGCCGGTGGCCGTCCACAACACCGCGCCGGACGGCCCGTGCCCGGTGTAGACGCACGAGTCTTTGAGGCAGTCGCGCAGGACGACGGTGCCAGTGCCCATGGCGACCAGTACACGCTCGACAGGGACACGGGAGGGGTGCGCAAGCTGCCACAGCAACGAGCCGGTGGCGCTGTAATATCTGAATTCGGCGCTGTCATGCACCGCCATGTTTCCGTCCGGGCCGACGAAAACGCGACCGTTCTTCGTCCAGATCCCGAACATCCTCTCGCCCGTCTGCGGGTCGCGTCCCCGCAGCCCGCTACGAGTCTTCATGAGTAGCACGTGGGGCAGCGTCTTGACCTCTTCGACAAATGCGCCGTACCTGTCGTCGCCGGTGCCTCTCGACGAGTGCCACACGTACGGTCCATCCGGCTGGGACATCACCAGTCGTGGTGCCTGGACGAGTGCCCCGGCGGCGAAGGTGGCGAGGACGACCGTGGCGACGAGCAGTGGCCGTGGTCGGATGCCGCGCAGCCCGCCGGAGATCCTGAAGACGATCACCGCGACTCCCGCCGGGGCCGTCACGGCGCCGACGAGGTACAGCTCCCTGAGGGGAAGCCACCAGCCGAGCAGGAGCAGGGCCAGCCCCAGGGGCAGCCAGAGCACGTCCCGTACGCGCAGGCGTCGGGATTCTTCCGTCGCGGGAGCGGCACCTGCCGGGGACTGCCCGTTACTCGGCGGGTCGGCGCTCGTCCCGGCTGAGCCGTCGACAGGGCTGTCCATCCCACCCGTTACCGACTCCATACCTGCCCTCTCGTCGATGCTCGCAACGGCGAAGAACACGACCGCCCGGAAAGTGCCCCGATCCGGGAAGCGGCAGCGGCAGCGTACTAGAGCATGTCGATGCCCCGGATCCGTACCCGTCTGCTGAGCGACCGCCGGAGCTGGGCGGCCGGGAGTGCCGTACCTTCGGGCCTATGAGCAGCAGACCGGCGGCCGGGGGAGGCCGGTGGGTGGACGTGGAGCCCGGCCGGATGGCCCGCTGGGTCGCCGGCTTCGCCGACCGGCACGGCCCGCCGACCACCACAATCGAGGCGTACGGACTGCGGCTGGCCGCGCCGGACGGCGCGACCGCCGAGCTGCACACCCCGCCCGGCGCGCCCACCGCCGCCGACCTGCCCGGTTTCGTGGCCGCCGCGACCGCGCCCCGGCGCATCGGCCTGCTGCTGGCCCGCAAGGGCGCGGTGGCGGTGGGCGTCGCGGCGGGGGAGGAACTGGTGGTCTCCAAGGTGGACACCCGCTACGTGCAGGGACGAACCGCCGCCGGGGGGTGGTCCCAGCAGCGCTTCGCCCGGCGGCGCGACAACCAGGCGAAGGCGGCGCTGGGTGACGCCGTCGACCTGGCCGTACGGCTGCTGCTGCCGGAGGCGGCGTCGCTCAGCGCGCTGGTCTGCGGCGGCGATCGGCGGGCGGTGGACACCGTGCTGGCCGACCGGCGGCTCGCCCCGCTCGCGGCGCTGCGCGCCGAGCGGCTGCTGGACGTGCCCGAGCCCCGCCACGCCGTGCTCGTCGGCGCGATCGCGGCGGCCCGGGCGGTCCGGATCCTGGTCCGCGACCCCGCGCCGTCCTGACCCGGCGCACTAGGCTGGGCGTGACGGTCGGGGAAGGGGCCAGGATGACGCAGACGGCGGCCGACGTCGCCGTGTTCGGGGACGTCGACTCCCGCGACGACGCGGTCAGGGAGAGCCTGGGTGACCGGATCAGACGGCTGCGCCTGGCCCGTGGCCTCACCCAGCAGCAGGTCGTCGGCTCCCGCTACACCCGCGCCTACCTGGGCGCCGTGGAGTCCGGGGCCCGGATGCCCAGCCCCGAGGCGCTGGCCCACTTCGCCGACCGCCTCGGGTTGGCGGTCGACGACCTGCGCCACGGCCGGCCGGCCAACGCGGCCGCCCAGCTCGAGGCCGAGCTGGCGGCGGCCCGCCGGGACCTCTCCGCCGGCAGGTTGGACGCCGCCGAGCGTGCGTTGACCGGAATACGCCGTCGCGCGGAGCGCTACCGCCTGTCCGAGCTGGCCGGTTGGGCCGGATACCACCTGGCGGAGGCCCAGCTGCACCGGGGGCGCACCGAGGACGCCGCCACCCGGTACGACGAGCTTGCCGACCAACTGCCCGACGACTGTCCGGGGCTGCGCGCGGCGGTGCTGGCCCGGCAGGCGTACTGCCTGCTGGTCGCCGGGGACGCGCCGCGGGCGGTGGCGATCCTGGAGGGCGGCCTGCGGGACCTGCGGGCGGTGCCCCCGGTGGACGCCGACGCCGAGCTGCGGTTGACCAACGCGTTGATGTACACGTTTCTCGAGCTGAGCTGGCGGGAGCGGGCCCGACGGTTGGAGCGGGAGGTGACGCCCCTGCTCGCCCGGGTGACCAACCGGGAGTGGGTGGCACAGTTCCACGCCGTCGCCGGGCAGTTGCGTCGCGACGGCGAGCTGGACGAGGCGGACCGGCACCTGCGGGAGGCCGTCCGTCGCTACACCGAGCTGGGGCTGACCCGGGAGATCGGCTTGTGTCACTGGGCCCGTGGCTACGTCCTGTTGCGGGCCGGGCGACCGGGGGAGGCGGGGGCGCAGTTGCGGCGCGCCCGGGAGACGCTGGGCGCCGTCGGCGCGGTGCTCGACCACGCCGGGGCGACGCTCGAGCTGGCCGAGGCGCGTCGGCGCGAGGGCGCGCTGGACGAGGCGGCTGAGCTGGCCGAGGAGGCGGCCGGGGCGGCGACCGCCAGCGACCACCGCGAGATCATGGCCGAGGCCGACCGGGTACGCGGGCTGGTGCGGGCCGTCCAGGGCGACGGCGAGCAGGCGCGGCGGCTGCTGCTGCGGGCCGTCGACCGGTACGAGCGGGCCGGCCTGATGGGTGACGTGGTGATCACCTGTCGCCACCTCGCGGAGCTGTTGCTGGCCCGGGGGGAGCGCGACGAGGCGGCGGCGGTGCTGCGTCGCGGCCTGCGCGCGGCGGAGCGGCTGTCGTGAGCCGGCCGGAGCCCGTCGTGGCGGGTGCGGCGACGAGCGGGCTGGGCGCGCGTGTGCAGCGGCTGCGCGCGGCACGGGGGCTCACCCAGCGCGCCCTGGCCGAGCCCCGGTACAGCGCGGCCTACGTCTCCGCCGTGGAGAGCGGTCGCCGGGTGCCCTCCGCCGACGCCGTCGCCCATTTCGCCGAGCGGCTCGGCGTCACGCCCTCGGACCTGTACACCGGCCGCTCGCCGGCGGACGCGGTGCGCCTGCGGCTACGCCTGGCCGAGGCCGACCTGGCCGGCTCCGCCGAAGAGGCGGCTGCCGTCTGCCGCGAGGTGGCCGAGGCCGCCGTCGAGCTGGCCGAGCCGGTGTTGGAAGCCTGGGCCCGGCTGGGCCTGGCGGGCGCGGCGCTGCGCCGCGACGAACCCGGGGCCGCGTCGGCCCAGCTCGATCGTGCGGAGGCTCTCCTGGCAGGGGCGTCCCCGCACGTGCGCGCCGAGGCGGCGGTTGGCCGGGCCGGGCTGGCATACCACGCCGGTGACCCGCGCTACGCCCGCTACCTGCTCACCGAGGCGCGGGACGCGCTGCTGCGCGACGGGTACCCGGATCCGTCGGTCCTGCTGGTCCTGCACGCCGAGCTGGTGCGCTGTCACGTCGCGCTCGGCGACGAGGGGGCGGCGGCGGAGGCCGCCACGCAGGCCCTGGCCCTGGCGGTGCTCGCCGCGCCGGCCCGGGTCGCCGGTCTGCACCTGAGCGTCGCGTCCTCGTTGCTCGCGGCGGGGCGGACGGCGGAGGCCGGGGTCGCTGCCGAGCAGGCCCGCCATGCGGCCCGGCAGGTCGCCATGCGGTGGCTGCTGGCGTGCTGTCACCGGGCCCGGGGGCAGGGGCGCCGGAAGGCGGGCGACCTCGCCGGTGCCCTCGCCGACCTGGCGAGGGCGCACGCGGTGCTGGCGGACGCCGGCCAGCCGACGCTGGCCCGTGAGGTCGGGGTGGAACTGGCGGAGGTCTACCACGCGCTGGGCCAGCCGGCGCGGGCCGAGGCCCTGTTGCGCGACGCCGTCGACCTCGGCGACGACCCGGTGGTGGCGGCCCGCGCCGACTGGGTGCGCGGCCTGCTGCGCGACGACGACGGCGACCGGGCCGGTGCCGAGCGGCACCTGCGGGCGGCGCTCGCCGGCTACCGGGCGGCCGGGCGGCGCCGGGAGCTGGCGGCGGTGGTCCTGCTGCTGGCCGACCGGATGCAGGGGTGGGGCCGCCCGGACGACGCGCTCGACCTGCTCCGCGAAGGGCTGCGCCAGGTGGAGCAGCTCGGCGAGCGGGTCGCCGTGCTGCGCGCCACGGCCTGAGCCCCCGGCGACGGGTACGCCGCCGGGGGCCTTCGGCCGGGTCGTCTGGTCGGCCGCAAACACTGGTCACCGCCCGGTCGCCCTGCCTCGGTCCGCGGGGCGGCCGGTGCTTGCCGGGTGTCAGTCCCGGGCCCAGAGCGCCGGCGCGTTCGGCGGTTCCCAGCCGGGCTGGGCGGTGTGCGCCTGCAGACAGCGGTAGCCGACGCCGCCGTAGGTGACCCGGGCCCCGGCCGGGTACGCGGTGCCGGCCGCCCAGGTGCCGCCGGGGGCGGTGCCGGTCGGGGTCGGGGCGGGGCCCGAGGTCACGTTGAGGACGAAGTCGAAACTCGCCTCCCGGACGCCGTTCACCGTGCGTACCGTCATCAGCAGCGCGGGATCGAAGAGAGTGTCCGTGCTGTTGCGGGGCTCGCCGGGGAAGTACAGCTGGGTGGTGAGCACCGGCCGGTTCGGCGCCTGCGCCTTGACGTGGATGTGCCGCGTCCGCCCGGGATAGAGGCCCGGCACGATCGTGCTGAGCCGGTACGCGCCGGACGCGTCGGTGAACTGGTGGCCGCGCAGCCGGTAGCCGGTGTTGTCGTAGCCGCCGTTGGCGTCGGCCTGCCAGAAGTCCAGCAGCACGTCGGGGAGCGGCCGGCAGTCCAGCCCGAAGACGTGGCCGGTGACGGTGAGTCGGGTGCCGACCGTGCCGGCCTCGACGAGCGAGGAGCGGCGCGGTGAGTTCGGCTTGAAGTAGGGGCCCTCCATCTGCGCCGGCGTCGGGTCGTCGCCGTCGTCGCAGTACGGGGTGAGCGGCGGCGCCGACGCGGGGTCGGCCGTCCTCGCGCCCACCGCCCGCGCGGCGCCGGTGACGAGGAACGGGGCGGGCAGGGCCAGTGCTGCCGCCCGCAGCACGCTCTTGCGTGTCACGCCGCTGTTGGCGCGGGAACCGTCCGGTTCCGGTGCGTCGCTGGCTGCATCGTTCATGAGCGTTCCTTCTGGTGGGGGACGGGTGTCGGGGCCCGGCCGGCCCGGGAAGTCCCGGCTCACCCGGGCGGGCCGGCGCGGCCGGCGACCCGACGCTATTGACGGACGTCGGGGTACGTCGATGTGTCAGCCGGCGGAATCGTGGTGTTTTCCGCCGTGCCGGCGGAACGTGCCGGGGGAGTCGCCGGTCTCCCGGCGGAAGAACCGGCAGAAGTAGGCGGGGTCGGCGAAGCCGAGCCGGTCGGCGATCGCGGCCACGGTGAGGTCGGTCCGGGTCAGCAGGCGCTTCGCCTCCAGGACCCGGGCCCGGCGGATCAGCCGGGCGGGGGTGGCGCCGGTGGCCAGCGGGACCGCGTCGTTGAGGTGGCGCACCGACACGCCGATGCGACGGGCGTACGCGCGGGGAGGCTCGCCGACGAGGTCCGGCTCGCCGAGCAGCTCCTCGAAGCGGCGGGCGATCGCGGCGGCGCGCTGGTTGCGGGTGCCCGGCTCGGGCGGCGGGCCGGGAGGCGGGCCCGTGGGGCGGGAGCGGCGCACCTCGGTGAGCAGCAGGTGCAGGTAGGCGCGCAGGGTGCTCGCCCGGCCGCGCCCACCCCGGCGGTACTCGGCCGTCGTCCACCGCATCAGGGTGGCGATCCGCCTCGCCTGCGCGTCGTCGCGCGGGCGCCAGGAGCGGTGCCCCGAGCGGTGCAGCGCGTCGCGGTCGGCCGGGAAGGTCAGCAGGAACTCGGCGGCGCAGAGCAGCACGTGCCCGCGCAGGTCGCGCTGGTCCTGCCAGTGGTGCACCTGGCCGGGCGTGACGACGAACAGGTGTGGCGGTCGGACGGGGTGGGCGTCGAGGTCGATGACGTGCGTGGCCCGCCCGTGGGTCACGTACACCAGCTCGTAGAAGACGTGCCGGTGCGGAAAGTCGGCGCGGGAGAGCGGGCCGATCTCCTCGAAGGACCCGACGGCGAAGGGCAGCTCGTCCGGGGCGGATACCGCCAGGTCGTGCCGGGGCAGCGCCGGCGACGGGCCGGTCACGGGGCTCGGCGCCGGGAGCGGGTGGCCGGTGCGGGGACCACGGCGGGTCGTGCGGGCACGGTCCTGGTCCGGCGGTCGTGCGGGCGCGGCGGGGACACGGGCGGCTCCGTTCGCGGTGGAGGGACGGGGTGCGATCGATCGCGACCTGTATTGACGGCATCGGATGTCTAACCTACGGTGAGGGCAACACGGTTAACAACATTTGTTGTTGTGTCTGTAGCGCATCGGCGCGATCCCGCCGTACGGCACTCACATGCCTGATCAGGCGGGCTTTATCCGACCCTCCACATCGTTCTGACCGCGAGGAGACCCCCATGCTCCGACGACCAGCCACCGTGGCGGCAACTACCCTGGGTGCTGCCGTTCTGGTGCTGACCATGGCCCTGGCCACCCAGGCCGGCGCCGACACCACCCCCAGCCCCACCGCGCCGGCCGTCGGTTCCGGCGGCGTCGCGCCGGAGATGTTCGCCGCCCTGCAACGGGACCTTCGGCTGACCCCGGACCAGGCCCGCGCCCGCCTGGCGGTCGACGATCGCGCCAGCCGCGCGCAGCAGGTGCTGCGGACCACGCTCGGTGCCGGCTACGGCGGCACCTGGGTCACCGCCGAAGGTGCCGCCGTGGCGGTCGGCGTCACCCGCGCCGCCGACGCCGGCCCCGTCCGCGCCCTCGGCGCTGTCCCGGTCCCGGTCACCTACGGCGAGGACACCCTGCACGCGGCGGTCGACCGGCTGAACCGTCGGGCCGCCGCCGCGCCGGCCACCGTGGTCGGCTGGTACGCCGACCTTCCCGGCAACTCCGTCGTGGTGCTGGCCCGCGACGGCGGCTCGGCCGCGGCCCGGTCCTTCGCCGCCGCGGCGGGCGTGCCGGCCGGCGCGGTGCGGGTCCAGGGCAGCACCGAGAACCCGAGGCCGTACGCCGACGTGATCGGTGGCAACGCCTACTACACCGGCAGTAGCCGGTGCTCGATCGGGTTCTCCGTCAACGGCGGCTTCGTCACCGCCGGGCACTGCGGCCGGGCCGGCGCCCGCACCTCCCAGCCGGGCGGCACCGTCCGCGGCTCCACCTTCCCGGGCCGCGACTACGCCTGGGTGCAGGTGGACGCCGGGAACACCCCGCGCGGGCTGGTGAACGACTACCGCGGCGGCACGGTCACGGTGGCGGGCAGCACCGAGGCCGCCGTGGGGGCGGCGGTCTGCCGGTCCGGCTCCACCACCGGCTGGCGCTGCGGCACCATCCAGCAGAAGAACGCCTCGGTGACCTACCCGGAGGGCACGGTCACCGGACTGACCCGGAGCAACGCCTGCGCCGAGCCGGGCGACTCCGGCGGCTCGTGGATCTCCGGCGACCAGGCGCAGGGGGTCACCTCGGGTGGCTCCGGCAACTGCACCACCGGCGGGACGATGTACTTCCAGCCGGTCAACGCGATCCTGGCGGCGTACGGGCTGAGCCTCGTCACCGCCGGCGGCCCCGCGCCGACCCCCACACCCACCTCGACCGGCAACCCGCCCGACGGCACGACCTGGCAGGTCGGCACCGGATACGCCGCCGGCGCGACGGTGAGCTACGCGGGCCAGTCGTACCGCTGCCTGCAGGGACACATCGCCCAGCCGGGCTGGGAGCCGCCGAACGTGCCGGCGCTCTGGCAGCGGGTCTGACCGCCGCCGCTCCGCCACGCGTACGCGCCACGGGCCCGGTCACCGACCGGGCCCGTGGCCTGCCTGTACGGGATGTGGCGGCGCGCTCGGCGGGGCCTGCCGTCCCCGCCCGACGCCCATGGTGGGTCAGAGGCTGCCGCGGAAGGTGTCGCAGGACTTCGGGTCGCCCGTGCTGTAGCCCCGGGTGAACCACTCCTTGCGCTGCGCCGACGAGCCGTGGGTGAACTCCTCCGGGTTCACCGGCCGGTTGGCCCGCTTGGAGATGGCGTCGTCGCCGATCTTCTCGGCGGCGTCGATGGCCTGCTGGATGTCCTGCTCGCTGATGCTGGTGAAGATCTTCTGACCGCTCGCGTCGGCGGTGCCGGTGGCGTTCTTCGCCCAGGCGCCCGCGTAGCAGTCGGCCTGCAACTCCAGCTTCACCGAGAGGGCGTTCGCGTTGTCCGGGTCGCGCTGCTGCTGGCGGCGCATCTCCGCCTCGGTGCCGAGCAGGTCCTGCACGTGGTGGCCGTACTCGTGGGCGAGCACGTACGGCTGGGCGAACTCACCGGAGGCGCCGAGCTGCTGGGCGAGCACCTGGTAGAAGGTGAGGTCGATGTAGACCTGGTCGTCGGCGGGGCAGTAGAACGGGCCGACCCCGGAGTCGGCCTGCCCGCAGGCGGTGTTGACGCCCTGGCTGAAGAACACCGTCTTCGACGGGCGGTACTGCTCGCCGAACGCCTCGGGCAGGGCCTTCTGCCAGTACGCCTGGATCGAGTTGACGTAGAGCGCGTTGCGGCAGTCGAGCTGCTGGAGCGCGTCCTCGGCCGAGCACTTCTGCTCCAGGGACGTGTTGTCGCCCTGCGGCTCGTCGCCGCCGCTGGTGGCCGCGTTCAGGCCGAAGCCGCCGCCGACGAGCGCGACGAGCACGGCGATGACCAGGCCGACGAGGCCACCCCGGCCGCCACCGATCGGGATGGGGATGCCGCCCAGCCCGCCGCCCCCGCCGGATCCTCGCCGGTCGTCCACCTGGCTGGTGTCGATCCGTGCGTTCTCGTTCAGCTCCATGTCTACCCCGATCACCGATTTGATCCGTTTTGGTGGTTGCGGTACCGGACCGGGTCCGGACGGCGTTCCGGTACCCGATGATCTTGATCGGTAATCCGGAGGGGCGGCCGGACGACGCCCGGTACACTTGCCCCCGTGCTGCTCTGCGAAGGCTGAACCGCCCCGCGCCGACGGGCCTCGTGCTCGCCGGCGCTTTCGCGTGCCCTGAGTCAGCCCTTCCAGACCCCGAGAGCGAGTCCTCCGACATGATCACTGCCACCGGCCTGGAGCTGCGCGCCGGCGCCCGCATCCTGCTGTCCGACACCACGCTGCGGGTGCAGCCGGGTGACCGGATCGGCCTGGTCGGCCGCAACGGCGCCGGCAAGACCACCACGCTGAAGGTGCTCGCCGGCGAGGGCCAGCCGTACGCCGGGCAGATCGATCGGCGCAGCGCCATCGGCTACCTCCCGCAGGACCCCCGCACCGGCGACCTGGAGGTCACCGGCCGCGACCGGGTGCTCTCCGCCCGGGGCCTGGACGTGCTGATGGCCCAGATGAAGGAGATCGAGGCCAAGCTCGCCGACGGCGCCGACGACCGGCTGGTCCGCCGCTACGGCGCGCTGGAGGACCAGTTCGCCTCCCTCGGCGGGTACGCGGCCGAGGCCGAGGCCGCCCGGATCTGCGCCAACCTCGGCCTGCCTGACCGGGCGCTCGCCCAGACCATCGGCACCCTCTCCGGCGGTCAGCGCCGCCGCATCGAGCTGGCCCGGATCCTGTTCCGCGACGCGGGCGAGAACGGCGGCGGCATCCTGCTGCTCGACGAGCCGACCAACCACCTCGACGCCGACTCGATCACCTGGCTGCGCAGCTTCCTCGCCAACCACAAGGGCGGCCTGATCGTGATCTCCCACGACGGCTCGCTGCTGGAGTCGGTGGTCAACAAGGTGTGGTTCCTCGACGCCACCCGCTCCGTGGTCGACGTCTACAACCTGGGCTGGAAGGCCTACCTGGAGGCCCGCGAGACCGACGAGCGGCGCCGCCGCCGGGAGCGCGCCAACGCCGAGAAGAAGGCCGGCGCGCTGATGGCCCAGGCCGACAAGATGCGGGCCAAGGCCACCAAGACCGTCGCCGCGCAGAACATGGCCCGCCGGGCCGAGAAGCTGATCTCGGGCCTGGAGGAGGTACGCGTCGCCGACAGGGTGGCGAAGGTGCGTTTCCCGAACCCGGCCCCGTGCGGCAAGACCCCGCTCACCGCGACCGGCCTGTCGAAATCGTACGGCTCACTGGAGATCTTCACCGACGTCAACGTGGCGGTCGACCGGGGCTCCCGGGTGGCCATCCTCGGCCTCAACGGCGCCGGCAAGACCACCCTGCTGCGGATGCTCGGCGGCCTGCTGGAGCCGGACACCGGCGGAGTGCACGCCGGTCACGGCCTTCGGCTCGGCTACTACGCGCAGGAGCACGAGACGCTCGACGTGGACCGTACGGTGCTGGAGCACATGCGCAGCGCCGCCATCGAGCAGACCGACACCGACCTGCGGAAGATCCTCGGGGCGTTCCTGTTCTCCGGCGACGACGTGGACAAGCCGGCCGGGGTGCTCTCCGGCGGCGAGAAGACCCGACTCGCGCTGGCCACCCTGGTCTGCTCCGGGGCGAACGTGCTGCTGCTCGACGAGCCGACGAACAACCTCGACCCGGTCAGCCGGGAGCAGGTGCTCGACGCCATCGCCCGCTACCCGGGCGCGATCGTGCTGGTCACCCACGACCCGGGCGCGGTCATGGCGCTGAAGCCCGACCGCGCCATCCTGCTCCCCGACGGCGACGAGGACGCCTGGAGCGACGACCTCCTGGAACTGGTAGAACTCGCCTGACCCGCCCGCCCCGCGCCACCCGCCCCGCCCCGCGGCGTTGATCATGAAGTTGTTGCGCTCCGTCCCGGCGTGTCGTGCCAACAACTTCATGATCAACGGGGTTCGGAGGCGGTCAGGGCAGGGAGGGGCGGTTCAGGGCAGCAGGGCGAGCAGGTGGGGCAGGACGCCGGAGGTGGCCAGGATGACCAGGCCGATGGCGATGAAGACGGCCGGGACGAGCCAGTGGCCGACGCGCCCGACCAGCCGCGTCACCCGGGGGTGACCGCCCAGCCAGGCCCCTGCGACGCACCACAGCGCGATGAGCACCACGAAGACCAGCAGGAACACCGCGCTGTCGGCCGGGCCGAGCGCCCGGAAGACCGGCACGTAGACGGCGATGTTGTCGGCGCCGTTGGCGATCGTCACCCCGGCCACGCCGAGGGCGGAGCCCACCACGGCCGGGGCGTCGTCGGCGTCGCGGTCGAGCAGCGCACGGACGCCCAGGGCGATCGGGAGCAGGCCGAGCAGCCCGGTCCACGGATCGGGCACCACCAGCAGCCCGGCCGCGACCACCGCGCTGAGCAGCGCAAGCGCGCCGATGCCCAGGTACTGCCCGGCGACGATCTGCCAGGTGCGGGGCCGGCCGGTGGTGCGGGCGGCGACGAAGAACAGCGTCAGGATGACGATGTCGTCGATGTCGGTGGCGGCGAACACCACGGCGGCGCTGGCGGCGGTGCCGAGCAGGTCGATCACGCCAGCAGGGTACGGCCCGCCGGCCGACACCCTGAGGGCGCGTCGACCGCCGTCGCCTGCACCGAGCCGGCCGCTCCGGACGGGGCGCGGGGGCTGGTCGGGCCGCCCCGACGCGTCGTGAGCATCACGCTATCGGGAAGATGACATCGCATAGCGTGTCGGTTGGCGAAGAGTTGATATCTGGCGCATGATCGTTCGAGGCGGTCTAATAGGTGGGACCGTATCCGAACCGCACAGTCTGGGACGTGAGGACACAGCATGGCAGCCACTGGCACAGCCACCAGCACTGAGAAGGGTCGCCGGATCGTCGGAGCCGAGCGTCAGACGCTCGCCAAGGACCTGGTAAAGCGGTACACCTCGGGTGAGAGCATCCGCGCGCTCGCGGCCTCGACCGGCCGTTCCTACGGGTTCATCCACCGGGTGCTCACCGAGTCCGGGGTCCAGCTGCGGCAGCGGGGCGGCGCCCGACGCCGTAAGAAGGCGTGACCCGCCCACCAGCGTCGTACGTCAGCGCCGTTCCCCGGGTCGCTCGGTGACCGCCGAGGCGACCGGGGTCCGGCTGGAATGCGACGGGCCGGTCGCGACGGTCACGTTGTGCCGGCCCGACGTGCTCAACGCGCAGACCCCGTCGATGTGGCGCGCGATGAGCGATTTCTCCCGGGACCTCCCTGGCGACGTACGCGTAGTGATCGTGCGTGGCGAGGGCCGGGCGTTCTCCGCCGGCCTCGACCTGTCGGCGGCTGGCTCCTCCGGCGCGGAGTCGTTCGCCGCGCTGGCCACCCTGTCCGAGCAGGAGTGCGCCGACCGGATCGCCGAATACCAGGACGGCTTCACCTGGTTGCACCGCCCCGACGTCGTCACTGTCGCCGCCGTCCAGGGGCACGCGATCGGCGCCGGCTTCCAGTTGGCGCTAGCCTGCGACCTGCGCGTGCTGGCCGAGGACGCGAAGTTCTCCATGGGAGAGGTGACGCTCGGCCTGGTCCCGGATCTCGCCGGCACCGGGCGCCTGGTCGACCTGGTCGGCTACAGCCGCGCGCTGGAGATCTGCGCGACCGGCCGGCGGCTGGACGCCGCCGAGGCGGACCGGATCGGCCTGGCCACCCTGGTGGTGCCGAACGCCGAACTGGACGCGGCGGTGCGCGACCTGACCGCCGGGCTGCTGGCCAACAACCGCGACGCGGTGGTGGAGATCAAGGCGCTGCTGGCCGGTGCGACCGGCCGCTCCGCCGCCGACCAGCAGCGGGCCGAGCGGGAGGCGCAGACCCGCCGGCTGCGCGACCTCGCCGGACGGGGAGAGTAGCGCGACCGTCCGCCTGCGGAACCTCACCAGGTGGGAGGGCAGGCGGGCCGGCCGGCTACGGAATTTCGTTGGCCGGGAGAGTAGGCGGATCGGCCGGCTGGGGCCTTGCTGGCCAGGGAGAGCACTCGGTAAGGACCGTTCGGGAAGATCAGGGTCACGGCCGAGGTTGTCAGAGTCGTCGGGAGAATTGACCTGACGGTGCGGTCAGCCCGACGACCCGGAGGTGAACGTGTCCAACTCGATGTCCGGCGGCGGCATGGCCGGGTGGAGCATGCTCCGGTCGATACGCAGCCGCGACGAGATCTCCACCCACCGACTCAAGCGCGGGGTGGCCCGCCGGATCGTGGCCTTCGCCGCGCCCTACCGCCGGGACATCGTCGTCTTCCTGGTCACCGTGGTGCTCGCCGCGGTCATCGGGGTGGCCACCCCGGTGCTCGCCGGCGACGTGATCGACACGATCACCCGGGGCGGCACCGACGCCGGCAACGCGGTGGTGCGGCTGGCGCTCGTCATCGCCGGGCTCGCGGTGGCCGACGCGCTGCTCTCGCTCGCCCAGCGGTGGTATTCGGCCCGCATCGGCGAGGGCATCATCCTCGACCTGCGCACCCGGGTCTACGACCACGTCCAGCGGATGCCGCTGCAGTTCTTCACCCGTACGCAGACCGGCGCGCTGGTCAGCCGGCTCAACAACGACGTGCTCGGCGCGCAGCGGGCGTTCACCTCGACGCTGTCCGGCGTCGTCAGCAACGTCATCCAGCTCGTGCTCACCGCCGCCGTGATGTTCACCCTCTCCTGGCAGATCACCGCGCTCTCGCTGGTGCTGCTGCCGGTGTTCATCATCCCGGCCCGCCGGGTCGGCAAACGGCTCGCCGAGATCACCCGGGAGTCCTACAACCTCGACGCGAAGATGAACGCGACGATGACCGAGCGGTTCGGCGTATCGGGTGCGTTGCTCGTGAAGCTCTTCGGCCGGCCCGAGGTGGAGGCGCGCCGGTTCGCCGGGCGGGCCGAGCGGGTCCGCGACATCGGCATCCAGTCCGCGATGTACTCACGGACGTTCTTCGTGGCGATGCTGCTGGTCGCCTCCCTGGCCCAGGCGCTCACCTACGGTCTCGGTGGCTGGCTGGCGGTCACCGGAAACGTCAGCGCCGGCACCGTGGTGACCCTCGCCCTGCTGCTCACCCGCCTCTACGGCCCGCTGACCGCGCTCTCCAACGTCCGGGTCGACGTGATGAGCGCGCTGGTCTCCTTCGACCGGGTCTTCGAGGTGCTCGATCTGAAGCCGACGATCCAGGAGAAAACCGACGCCGTGCCGGTGCCCCGGGGCAGCGGCCGGATCGAGTTCCGCGACGTCCGGTTCCGCTACCCCAGCGCCGCCGAGATCTCGCTCGCCAGCCTGGAGGAGGTCGCCGCCCTCGACCGTACGGTCAACGAGCCCGTGCTCAAGGGCGTGTCGTTCGCGGTCGCGCCGGGGCAGATGGTGGCGCTGGTCGGCCCCTCCGGGGCCGGCAAGTCGACGCTGTCCATGCTGATCTCCCGCGTCTACGACGTCACCGACGGCCAGGTGCTGGTCGGCGGCGTCGACGTCCGCGACGCCACCCTCGACTCGCTGCGCGACGAGATCGGTGTGGTCACCCAGGATTCGCACCTGTTCCACGAGACCATCGCCGAGAACCTGCGCTACGCCAAGCCGGACGCCACCGACGACGAGATCTGGGCCGCCCTGGCCGGGGCGCAGGTCGCCGACCTGGTCCGGTCGCTGCCGGAGGGGCTGGACACCCTCGTCGGCGAGCGCGGCTACCGCTTCTCGGGCGGCGAGAAGCAGCGCATCGCCATCGCCCGGCTGCTGCTCAAGGCCCCGTCGATCGTGATCCTCGACGAGGCGACGGCGCACCTCGACTCGGAGAGCGAGGCCGCCGTGCAGCGGGCGCTGTCGGTGGCGCTGACCGGGCGTACGGCGCTGGTGATCGCGCACCGGCTGTCGACCGTCCGCGACGCCGACCAGATCCTGGTGCTCGACGGCGGGCGGATCGTCGAGCGGGGACGGCACGAGGAACTGGTGGCCGTGGGCGGGCTCTACGCCGAGCTCTACCGCACCCAGTTCGCGGTCGCCGACTCGCCGGCCCCGTACGCCGACGCGACAGGACCCGAGCCGGTGGCCGTGCCGCCGCTGCGGCCCTACCTCGCCGAAGAGGCGCTGCCGCCGGCCGCCGCCAACTGACGCCGCCTCAGCCGGCCGCCGCCAAGTGACACCGCCTGAGCAGGCCGCCGCCGAGTGACACCGCCCGGAGCGCCGTGAGCGGGACGGCGCGCCTCAGCCGGCGGCGACCGCAGCGCGCAGCTCCCCGAACGCGGCGCCGAGCGTCTCCGGTGTGAAGTGCGCGTTCAGGCCGCTGGGGTTGGGCAGCACCCAGAGCCGGGCGCCCGCCAGCGGCTCCCGCTGCGGCCCGAAGGCGGCCTTCGGCCGGGCGAAGCCGACCCGGTACGCGGTCACCCCCACCACGGCCACCCAGCGGGGGCGGTGCCGCTCGACCTTCTTGGTGAGGAGCTGCGCCCCCGCGACCAGTTCGGCCGGGGTCAGCTCGTCGGCGCGCGCACTGGCCCGCGCGACCATGTTGGTGATGCCGAGGCCGTATCCGGGCAGCTCGTCCTGCTCGCTGGGGTGCAGCAGCCGGGGCGTGAACCCGCCCCGGTGCAGCGCGGGCCAGAACCGGTTGCCCGGCCGGGCGAAGTGCCACCCGGTCGCGGCCGACCACAGCCCCGGGTTGATCCCGACGAAGAGCACGTCCAGACCGGGGGCGATGACGTCGGGAATGGTGCGCTCCGCCGCGGCGGCGAGTTCCTCCCCGCTGGGGCGCGGATACCGTCCGACCGCCTCCGCCGCACGGGCCTTCCGCCGACCGGCGGAGCCGGTGCCCGATCCGCCCGGGGTGCCGGTGCCCGATCCGCCGGGAGAGCCGGTGCCCGACCCACTCGGGGTGCTGGTGCCCGATCCGCCGGGAGAGCCAGTGTCCGGCCCGCCGGGAGAACCGGTGCCCGATCCGCCGGCGGGTGCGGCCATCACAGGCCCCGCAGCGCGCCGCCGTCGACCGGCACGGTCACCCCGGTCAGGTAGCTCGCGGCGGGGGAGAGGACGAACGCGGCCACCCGGCCGAACTCGACCGGGGCACCGATGCGGCGCAGCGGGATGGCGGCCTCGGCCTCCGCGCGCGCCCGTTCGGGATCGCCGGTGGCCGCGAAGAGCTCCACGTTGCGGTCGGTCATGATCCGGCCGGGCAGCAGACCGACCACCCGTACGCCCCGGGGTCCGTACTCGTCGGCGACGTCCTTGGCCATGCCCACGAGGCCGGGGCGCAGGCCGTTGGAGATGCCCAGGCCGGGCACCGGCCCACGGGCCGAGGTCGACAGGACCAGCCCGATCGCCCCGCCCCCGGTCAGGTTCTCGGCGACGGTACGGACCATGCGCACGCTGCCGAGGAAGACCGTCTCGAAGGAGCGGCGCCACTGCTCGTCGGTGACCGAGGCGGCGCTGCCCGGCGGTGGTCCGCCGACCGAGACCAGCGCCCCGTCCAGCCGGCCGAAGTGCTCCCGCGCCGCCGCCACGAGACGCTCCGGCGTCCGGGCGTCGGCCAGGTCGGCGGCCAGCCCGACCGCCCGCTCCGGTCCGCCGAGGCGTTGCGCGGCGGCGGCCACGGCGTCGGCGTCGCGGGCGGAGAGCACCACGCGGGCGCCGTCGGCGACGAGGCACTGCGCGGTGGCGTAACCCAGCCCCCGGGAGGCGCCGGTGAGTACGTACACCCGATCGGTGAGTCCGAGATCCATGCCGCCGATCCTGCCGCACCCGGCGGGATCCGCCAGCGGGGCCCTCGGTCCGACCGGCAGCGGGCCGACCGGCGCTCGGGCCGACCGGCGGTCGGCGACCAGCGGCGGCCGGTCCAGCGGGCGGTTCGGCGGCGACCGGTTCGGCGGTCGCCGATCCGGGGGCGGCCAGCGGCGGGCGATCCAGCGGCGGTCAGCGGCGGGCGGCCAGCGGCGGGCGATCCAGCGGCGACCAGCGGCGGCCAGCGGCGGGCGGTCAGCGGCGGGCGGGACGCAGCAGGCGTACCCGACCGGCGATCTGGACCGCGACGGCCCCGTCGGCGCGCCCCCATGCCGGCAGCCGGCGCGGGCGCGGCGGGGTGTGCCCGTCGTAGCGGTGG
Source organism: Micromonospora sp. NPDC049048 (assembly GCF_043197615.1). NCBI lineage: Bacteria > Bacillati > Actinomycetota > Actinomycetes > Micromonosporales > Micromonosporaceae > Micromonospora > Micromonospora sp. NPDC049048. The sequence goes on from NZ_JBICTM010000003.1 coordinate 708,582, forward strand.
GTGGCCTCGCGCGCGGCCAGCTCCTCCGCGCCCAGCGGCGGCAGCGCGCCCCGCTCGCGCAGGTCGCGGGCCAGGTCCCAGCCGTCACGCAGCGAGCCCTCGGTCGGCCGCCCCGCCGCCCAGCCGGCGAAGGTCGCCGGCCACTGCGGGCCGAGACCGGCGGCGAGCAGCGGCCAGTGCCGGGCCACCTCCCCGGCGCGCTTGCGCAGCAGCGCGGCCCCGGCGGCGGCCAGCGCCGCCGGGTCGAAACCCGCCGGCACCGGGCCGCCGGCCACCAGTGCCGCCACCAGCGCCGCCTGCCGCTCGGTCAGGTCGCCGCTCACGTCACCACCGGGAAGCCGGAGGCGGCGGAGAGGGCGTCCAACTCGGCGCGGAGCACCGGGGCGGGCGGGTAGTGCCCGTCGCGTTCGAGCAGGAGCGCCGGTGGCCGGCGGCGGGCGCACAGCTCGCGCAGCAGGTCGAGCACCGCCGGGGGCACCGGATCGGTGTGCGTGTCGTGGTAGTAGCCGCCGTGCTCGGTGCCGCCCGCCACGTGCACGTAGGAGACCCGGTCCAACGGCAGCCGGTCGAGCAGCGCGACCGGGTCGGCGCCCCGGTTGCGGGCGTTGGCGTAGACGTTGGCGATGTCCAGCAGCAGGAACGCGCCGGTGCGTTCCAGGATCTCGGTGAGGAAGTCGGCCTCGTCCAGCTCGTCGTCGGGCCAGTCGAAGAGGGCCGCGATCGGTTCCAGCGCGAGCGGCACCGGCAACCCGGCCTGCGCGCGGGCGACGTTGGCGCAGACCGCGTCGACCGCCTCCCGGCTGCGGGGCAGCGGCAGCAGGTGGCCGGCCTCGACGCCGCCGGCCCGGACGAACGCGATGTGCTCGCTGACGATCGGCGCCCCGAGGCGTTCCGCCACCGCGCCCAGGTGCGCGACGCGCGCCGGGTCGACCGGTTCCGCGCCGCCGAGGGACAGCCGCACACCGTGCGGTACGACCGTCACGCCGCGCTCGCGCAGCGCGGCCAGCCCCGCCGGCAGGGGCCCGGCGGCGGCGACGCCCTCCGCGACCACCTCCACGAAACGCAGCCCGGGCAGGTCGGCCACGAATCCGGCGATCTCGGGCCGCCAGCCGATGCCCACGCCGGCCGGCCCGGTCATCCGCCGCACCCGCCTCCGCCGCAGCCCCCGCCGCCTCCGCACGAGCTGCCCCCGCCGCACGAGGCACCCCCGCCGCACCCGCCGCCGCTGGAGGAGGCCCCGGTGCCGCTGATCGCCTGGCGCTGGATCTCGGCCTGACTGGCGAAGCCGGGGTCCATGGCGTAGAGCGACGCGGTGCCGTACAACGCGATCCCCATCGCGGCGCCCGCCGCGCCGTACGTGGTGTGGGCGGGGGCCGAGGCCGGCGCGAGGTAGGTGTGCTGGCGGCGCAGGCCACGCAGGGCACGGGTGGCGGCGTGGGTGCGCCACGGCACGCGGTACAGCACGATCGCCACGACGGACAGCGGAAGGAGGGTGAGCATGAGCCAGCCCACCGGACGGTCGTTGCCCAGCCCCGCGAAGACGCGTACGACGCCGATCAGCAACAGGGCGGTGAGCAGGACCGCGCCGCCGCGCAGCGCGGTCCGGCGGGCCGGTGCGAGCGCCAGCCCGCGCTGCTCCAGGTCGGCCCTGAGCTGGTCGAGCGCCTGGCACACCCGCCCGTCGCGGGCCAGCTCCCGGGTCTTGGCGTGCCGGCCGGCGGCGATGTGGATCGCCTGGTCCAGTGGCGTGATCCCGGCCGGCAGCGGTCCGCCGGTGGTGAGCCGCCGGTCCGGTCGTACGCCGAGCGCCCCGCTGCTGCGCAGCCCGCCGACCGAGGCCCAGATGGCCAGTTGCTGCCCGCCGTTGAGGTAGGCGACCTGCTGCGGGTGGAGCTGCCCGAGGTTGTCCACCGACGGGCCGGCGAGGACCGCGAGGCGGTGGACGAGCGTGCCGGCGACGATCACGACGGCCGCGAGCAGGTAGACCCGCAGGAAGGTGGGGCCGGAGATGCCCCAGGTGTCACCAGGTGCGGCGAAGACGGTCATCTGCTGCTCCTTGAGGCGAGGGGGGATCGCGGCCCAATTGTGGAGCAGCCCCGCCACGCCGTCCCCACCGCGTGGGTCGAGTTACCGGACCGATACGCGCCTCGGGGAGGTCCATCCCGGCGACGGGGTCAGCGGCGGCGTACGGCCTCCTCGACCAGGTCGAGCACCGGGCCGAGGTCGCCGGCGGGGCGGCCCATGGCCAGGTGCAGCACCAGGCCGTCGTAGGCGAGTTCGAGGAACTGGGCCAGCACGTCGATCGGCACGTCCGCGCGGAGCACGCCCGCCTCGCGCTGTCGGGCCAACCGGTCGCGGGTCGCCTCGGCGACCGCCGCCGACCGTTGCGCCCACCGCTTCGCGAACGCCGGGTCGGTACGCAGCCGTCGGGAGACCTCCAGTTGGCTGCCGAGCCAGCCGGTGGTGTCGGGGGAGACCGCGCCGGCCAGCAGGTCCCGCATGACCTGGACGAGGCCGTTGCGGGCGACCGTCTCCACCATGGCGGCGGCGTCGTCCTCGGCCACGGCGAGGAAGAGTGAGTCCTTGTCGCGGAAGTGGTGGAAGATCGCGCCCCGGGACAGCCGCGTGGCCTCCTCGAGCCTGCGGACGGTGGCGCCCTCGTAGCCGTGCCGGGCGAAACAGGCCCGCGCGGCGGCGAGGATCTCCTGGCGGCGCGCGTCGAGTTGGTCCTGGCTTACTCTGGGCACGGGTCGATCGTGACAGCTCACCCCTCGTCTGGCAAACCGTACGTACGGCTTGGTTTGGTCGCGCGAAAGATCATCGTCCGCCGGTCGGCCGCTAGGATCCCGTTGTGACGCCACTCCCCACCGCCGTCGCGGTCCCCGCCGACCCGCTGACCGTCGCCGCCGTGCAGGCCGAATCCATCCCCGGCGACGTGGCCGGCAACGCGGCGCGCGCCGCCCGGCTGGTCCGCCACGCGACGCAGCAGGGCGCCCGGGTCACGGTGCTGCCCGAGCTCTTCCTGCCGGCGTACCACCTGCCGACGCTCGCGGCCGATCCGGCCGGCACCGACGTCGCGGCCGACGGGGCCGGCGCCGTCGACGACCCGCGGCTGGACCCGCTGCGCGGGGCGGCCCGCGACGGCGGCGGCGCGGTGGTGGTCGGCGCCGCCGTCCGGCACCCCGACGGCCGGCGGACGATCTCCGCCCTGCTGGTCGACCGCGCCGGCGACGTCCGCGTCGGCTACGACAAGCAGCAGCTGTGGAGCGGCGAGCGGGAGCTGTTCGTGCCCGGCGACCGGGGCGCGACCCTGCTCGTCGACGACTGGCGGCTCGGGGTCGGCATCTGCTACGACGGCTGCTTCCCGGAGCACGGCCGGGCCGCGGCGGCCGACGGGGCGCACGGCTACCTCTGCCCGAGCGGCTACCTGGCCGGCTCGGAGCACCGCCGCGACCTCTACTACGCCGCCCGCGCGCTGGACAACACGATGTACGTCGTGTTCGCCAACCTCGTCGGCGGCACCGACCCGTGGCGGTTCAACGGCGGCGCCGCCGTCTACGACCCGGAGGGCCGGCCGCTGGCGCGCGGCGCCGACACCGGCGAGGCCGTGCTGGTCGTCACGCTCGCCCCGGAGGCCCTCGCGGCGACCCGGGCGGCGCACTGCATGCTGCTCGACCGTCTGCCCCACCAGGGAACCGCCCGCTCGGCGCTGCCGGCCTGAGGGTTTGGGAGGGCCGCGGCACTGTCGGTGGGCGGTGGCGTTCCCGTAGGGTGCCCGAGTGCCGCTGCTCCTGCTGGACCTGGACAACACGCTGCTTGACCGCGCCGGTCCGTTCCGCGCCTGGGGAGAGCGGTTCCTGGCCGGTGTGGGTGCGCCGCCGGCCGACATCGACTGGCTGGTGTCGATCGACGCGGACGGGCTGACCGACCGGTGGGACGTGGCCGACGCCGTACGCGACCGGTACGGGCTGCTGATCCCGTCCATCGACCTGGTCGAGGAGCTGCACGACGGCGTGGTGGCCAACATCCGGCTCGATCCGCTGGTGGCCTGTGCCCTGCGGATCGCCGACGAGGCCGGCTGGACGCCCGTGGTGGTCAGCAACGGCGGCGTACGGCAGCAGGAGGCCGTCATCCGCCGTACCGGGCTGGACCGCTTCGTCGCCGACTGGGTCATCTCCGAGGAGGTCGGCGTCAGCAAGCCCGACCCGAGGATCTTCGTGCTGGCCGCCCAGCGGGTACGGCGGCCGTTGCACGGCGCCTGGGTGATCGGCGACGGTCCGGAGGCGGACATCGGGGGCGCCGCCGCCGTGGGCCTGCCCAGTGTCTGGCTGCACCGGGGACGGAGCTGGGTGGACAGCCGGTTCGCCCCCACCCGCACGGCGGACGGCCTGATCGCCGCCGTCGCGGCGGTGCTCGCCGCCTGACGGACGGGTGCCCCGACCGCGACTGCCGGTCCACCGGCCCCGCCTCGGGACCGGTGCGCGCCGCCCGAGGGGGTGCCGTGGCCGCCCGCGGTGTGCCGGACGGGCGGTGGGCGAAAACCGGTTGACCGGGTCGCCGTCGGTTCGCGAGCATGGTCGGCGCATCGTGCAGCCGGGCCCGCGCCCGGTCGAGGAGAGGGGGTCGGTCATGGCCGTCTTCGCAGGTCACTTCCACCTGCCCCCAGTAGCCTCGAGCAAGGGAACACCACCGCAGTGCGCGATCACGACCTTCCGGCGCGCGAGCGCCGTACCCGCGGCAAGCGCCGCTTCGACGACGACGAACAGCTCTTCCTGAAGCGGGGCCGGGCCACCGGTCCCGCCCCCGCCGACCCCGACGACGAGCCGGACCCCGAGACGGGGGAGCGCTGGTCCTCCTGGGACGACGCCGTGCACGGCCCCCAGCCCTACCCGGACTGGCTGGTCACCGAACTGGCCGCCAGGGACACCGAGCTGGGCGTACTCAAGACCGGCAAGGAGGCGGACGTCCACCTGGTCCGCCGGGCGGTGCCCGGCACCGACCGGTCCTGCCTGCTGGCGGTCAAGCGGTACCGGGACCCGCAGCACCGACTCTTCCACCGCGACGCCGGTTACCTGGAGGGACGGCGGGTCCGCCGGTCCAGGGAGAACCGGGCGATGGCGGGGCGTACCACCTTCGGCCGGCAGATGATCGCCGGACAGTGGGCGGCGGCCGAGTTCGCCGCGCTGACCCGGCTCTGGGAGGTCGGCGCCCGGTACGGCACGATCTCCGTCCCCTATCCCGTGCAGGTGCGCGGCACCGAGCTGATGCTCGAGTTCGTCGGTGACCACGACGAGGGGCTGGCCGCGCCCCGGCTGGCCCAGCTCAGGCCGGAGGCGGGGGAGCTGCGCGAGCTGTGGGGACAGCTCGTCGACGCCCTCGTGGTGCTCGCCCGCGCCGGCCTGGCCCACGGCGACCTGTCGCCGTACAACCTGCTGGTGCACGCGGGGCGGCTGGTGCTGATCGACCTGCCGCAGGTGGTCGACGTGGTGGCCAACCCGCAGGGGCCGGAGTTCCTGGCCCGCGACGTCCGGGTGGTCGGCACCTGGTTCGCGGCCCGGGGCCTGCCGGCGGCGGACGCCGAGCCGGCCGCGCTGACCGCGCTGCTGTTGCGGGAGGCGGGGATCCGCTGACCGCGACATCCCGGGCGGCCGGCACCCGCCGCCCGGGACCGGGTCACTGGAGGTAGCGCTCGACCGCCGGCTTGGGGCGCAGGCCCTGGGCGTCCGGGTCGCCGTGGGTCTGTCGGGCGGCCCGCCGCCGGCGCAGCAGGTCCCAGCACTGGTCCAGGGACTCCTCCAGCTCGCGCAGCCGCGTGCGGGCGTCGTCGTCCGTGCCCGACTCGCCGGCCTGCGCGTCGGCGCGCAGGCGGTGCTCCTCGTCGACCAGCTCGGAGATCCGGTTCAGGATGGTCTTGTCGTCCATGTCCCTGAGCCTGGCACAGCCCGCGCGGGCGCGCCCCGGCTTCCACCGCCGCACGCCCCCCCGCCGGGCCCGCCGCTGCGGTAGGTTGCCCAGCCATGGCCCCCATCGTCCGGGCCGCCGGCCCCTCCGACGCGGCGCCGGTCGTCGACCTGCTCCGTGCCGCCCGGCCCCACCTGGTGGTCACTTCGGCGCTGCTCGCCTGGCAGGCGACCGGCAAACCTGCGGAACGCTTCGGGATGCTCGTCGCCGAGGAGGGCGGCGGGATCGCCGGCGTCGCCCGTACGGGGTTGCTGCACGAGAGCGCGGAGCCGGGGCTCGGCTTCGTCAACCTGGTCGTGCACCCCGAGGGGCGTCGGCGGGGCGTCGGCTCGGCGCTGCTCGCCGCCGCCGAGGAGCGGCTCGTCGGGCTCGGCGTGCGTCGGGCGTACGCCCGGGTCGCCGACGAACCGGCGGCGCTCGCCTTCGCCGAGCGGCACGGCTACCGCTCCGGCCGGCGCAACGTGATCCTGGGCCTGGACCTGGCGACCGAGGCGCTGCCGCCCGCGCCCGCCCCGCCGGCCGGGGTGCGCCTGGGTACGGCCGCGGACCTGGTCGACCCGCGTCCGCTGTACGAGGCGGACCTGGCCGCCGCCGCGGACGAGCCGGGCGACGTCGGGATGGACGAGATCAGCTTTGACGACTGGCGGGCCGCGTACTGGGACCGGCCGGACCTGGACCGGGCGCTCAGCACGGTGGCGACGGCCGACGGTGCCGTGGTGGCGTTCACGGTCGCGCTGACCGATGGCCGGAACCGGTACCTGTCGGGAATGACGGGCACCCGGCCCGGGTGGCGGGGTCGGGGCCTCGCCCGGCTGGTCAAGCACGCGTCGCTACGGGCCGCCCGCGCGGCGGGCCTCCGTCGGGCATTCACGATCAACGATGCCGGCAACGACGCGATGCGGGCGGTGAACGCGTGGTTCGGGTACCGGCCGGCGGCCGCCGAATGGCGCCACCTGCGCACCCTCCAGAAGTGACTCCCACCACGAAATCCTTCATGGACGAGCATTCCCATGAGCAAAATTCTCGTTCGATGGCTAGCGGAGCCTCGGCGGGTGGTGGCATGCTTCCCGGGTTGTGACGCAAGGCAGCCGTCCACTTGACGGTCCGTCACAACGGAGCGTGACCGAGGGGGAGGAGCCGCGGGTGCGGGATGCCAATGCCGGGCGGAGCGTCGAGGACGCACGGGGACGGGCGGCCCGCTCGATACCACTGTGGACAATGCTCCCCGGTCTGCTGCGCGATCCGCTGAGCCGACTCGTCGCGCTGGCGGACGAGGCCGAAGGTGAGATCGTCCGGCTCAACCTCGGGACGATCCGCCCGTACCTGGTCACCGAGCCGGCCCACGTGCAGCACATCCTGCGCGACAACGAGGCCAACTACACCCGTGGCGGGCAGAGCATGCTCTGGCGCCCGGTACGCCGGCTCACCGGCGACGGCATCCTGTCCGACGGGCCACGGTGGCAGGCCAGCCGCGCGCGGATGCAGCCGCACTTCACCGCCAAGCGCATCGACTCCCTCGTCGACTCCATGAGCCACGCCGTCAGCGAGGCCGTCGACGAGTTCGAGGAGCCGGCCCGGACCGGCCGCTGGTTCGACGCCGGCAACGAACTGGGCCGCGTCATCTGCCGGGCGATCAGCAGCGTCTTCTTCGCCGACCAGGTGAGCCTCGCCGACCAGCTGCGGATCGTCGCCGCCCAGGGCACGATCGTCACGGCGCTGCGGGCGCGCCTGCTCCTGCCGTTCGTGCCGGACGCCGTGCCGGTGCCGGGCGACCGGGCCCTGAGCCGCGCGATCGGCGTCGTCGACGACATCATGCTGCCGCTGGTACGCAGGGAGATCGCCCACCCGCGCGACGGCGACGACCTGCTCGCCGCCCTGGCCCGCGCCCGCGACGAGCAGGGGCGCCCCCTCGACGAGCGGCAGGTCCGCGACGACGTGGTCTCGTCCTTCGCCACCGCGACGGAGACCACCTACGCCGTGCTGACCTGGCTGTGGCCGATCCTGGACGCCCACCCGGAGATCGCCGAGCGGCTCTACGCCGAGCTGGACGAGGTGGTGGGCACGGACCGGACGATCAGCCGGGACCAGCTGCGTGCGCTCACCTACACCCGCGCCGTGGTGGACGAACTGCTGCGGATGTACCCGGCGGGCTGGCTGCTGCCGCGTACGGCCCTCGCCGACGACGTCATCGGCGGCACCAGGATCAAGGCGGGCAGCATCGTCGTGGTCAGCTCCTACATCACCCAGCGGCTCGCCCGGTTCTGGGACCGTCCGGACACCTTCGACCCCGAGCGGTTCCTCGGCGACCAGCCGCGCCGCAGCCACCGGTACGCGTACTTCCCGTTCGGCGGCGGCCCGCACCAGTGCCTCGGCATGTACCTGTTCAACCTGGAGGCTCCGCTGGTGGTGGCCACGATGCTCAGCCGCTACCGATTCCGCCTGCGGGAGCGCGGCATGCCACCCCGGCAGCTGGCGGCGGCCCTGCGCCCCGGCCGACCGGTGGTCATGGCGCTGACCCCGGTACGCGAGCGGAGGCCGGCGTGACCGGGGTGCCGGCGGCGGCCGGCGCGGCGACGGTCGGGCGCGACGAACTGCGCGACGCGCAGGAACAGGGGCGCATCTGCGGCCTGGCGGTACGCGGGCAGCGCGACCTGCAGACGTCGGCCGCCGCCCACCCCGAACTGTTCCCCGCGGAACCGTTCGACACCATGCTGTTCGCCAACATCTCGCTGGCCATCGCCTTCGGCGCGCCGTGGTGCACGGCCCAGCAGCTGCGCGCCGCGAACCGGACCGTGCTGTGGGGCTTCGCCCTCGACTGGCTGATCGACCACCGGGCGCGTACCCGCGACGAGGTGGACGGGCTCGTCGCGCGCTGCCTCGCGGTGGCCGCCGGCGAACCGCCCGCCGCCGACGACCACCTCGGCGCCTACCTGGCCGAGCTCCAGGGGGAGCTGGCGACGTCCGACGCCTTCGCGGCGTACCGTCCGCTGTGGCGGGACCGGGTGGACGCGACCGTGCGGGCGATGGCCCGCGAGTGGGAGTGGAAGGCGGCCCGGCGGCCCGGGGACCGGTCGTCCCTGCCGAGCCTCGACGCCTATCTCGACAACGCCGACAACCACGCCTGCACGATCGTCAACGTCGCGCACTGGCTCTACACCGGCGACGAGGCCACCCTCGCCCGGCTGGACGAGCTGGTCGCGGTCAGCGACCAGGTGCAGCGCGCCCTGCGCCTCGTCAACGACCTGGGCACCTACGAACGGGACCTGCGCTGGGGCGACCTCAACGCGCTGCTGCTGGTCGAGGACCGCGCCGAGGTGGAGCAGCGGCTCGCCGCGCTGGTGGACACGTGCCGCCAGATGCTGGTGCCGCTGCGCGCGACCTGCCCGCGCGAGGCGGACTACCTGGCCCGGCAGGTCGGGTTCAGCAGCGGCTTCTACCAGCTGGCCGACTTCTGGGGAATGTCGTGACGGCGGCCCCGCTCGCCGTACCGGACGTGGGCGGCGCCGGGCTGGCCGCCGCCGGCCGCGAACTGGTGGCGGCGATGCTGGCGGCCCCCGCCGGCACGGTCTCGCCCTCGGTCTACGAGACCGGCCGGCTGGTCAGCGACGCGCCCTGGCTGCCGGGGCACGCCGAGCGGCTGCGTCACCTGCTGGCCACCCAGCGCGCCGACGGCGGATGGGGGGCGCCCGGCGCGTACGGCCTGGTGCCGACCCTGAGCGCGGTGGAGGCGCTGCTGAGCACCCTGCGCAGCCCGGGGCGCGTCGAGCCCGGCGAGGCGCGGCGACTCGCGCCCGCCGTGGACCGGGGCGTGGCGGCGCTGCGGGACCGGCTGCTGGTCGCCGCCGAGCCGGTGCCGGACATGCCGGGCGTCGACCTGATCGTGCCCGCCCTGATCGACCGGATCGACGCGCTCCTCGGCGACGGCGCGGTCGACCGGACCGGGCGGCCAGCGCCCACGCTGCCGATGCCGTACGGGATGACCCGGCACCGGGCCGAGGCGGTCACGCGGCTCCTCGCGGCCGACGGGCCCATCCCGGAGAAGCTGTGGCACGCCTTCGAGGTGCTGGACGGGCGGGCCCGCACGCACCTGCGGGCCCGGCCCGTCTCGGGCGCCGTCGGCGCCTCGCCCGCCGCCACCGCTGCCTGGCTGGGCGATCCCACCCGCCCGGATGCCGACCGCGCCGCGCTGGCCTACCTGACCGAGGTCGTCGCGCGCGGCGGCGGCCCGGTGCCGTGCACGACCCCGATCGCCGTGTTCGAGCGGGCCTGGGTGCTCAGCGGCCTGGCCCGGGTCGGCGCGGCGGCGGACGTCCCCGCCGCGCTGACCGACGGCCTGGTCGCCGCGCTCGGGCCGACCGGCGCGGCCACCTCGCCCGGACTGCCGACGGACGCCGACACCACCGCCGTCACGCTCTTCGCGCTGGCCCTGCTCGGCCGCCCGGTCGCGCCCGACAGTCTCCTGGCGTACGACACGGGCACGCACTTCTGCACGTGGCAGGGCGAGGACGGCGCGTCGGTCACCACGAACGCCCACGTGCTGGAGGCGCTGGGCTGGCACGCCCTGCACCGCCCCGGCCGCCCGTACGCCGACGTGGCGCGGCGGGTGGCGGGCTGGCTGGTCGACGGCCAGCTCGCCGACGGCAGCTGGACGGACCGCTGGCACGCCTCGCCGTACTACGCGACGGCCAGCGCCGCGACGAGCCTGGCCGAGTACGCGCCCGACGCCGTCGCCGGGCGGCTCGACCGGGCTGCCGACTGGGTGCGCGACACCCAGCGCGACGACGGCTCGTGGGGGCTGTGGACGGGTACGCCGGAGGAGACCGCGTACGCCCTGCAGGTGCTGCTCGGCACCGGGCGACCGCCCCGGCCGGACCTCGCCCCGGTCGTGCGCCGGGCCCTCGCCTACCTCGACGCCGACCGCGACGGCACGGACGACGACGCTCCACTGTGGCATGACAAGGATCTCTACCACCCGGTGCTCATCGTGCGGGCCGCCGTGCTGGCGGCGCGGCAGCTGGCCCGGTCGACCGGCCACGCAGGACCGTGAACCCTTGCTGTCCACCACGCACCGGTCATGATCAGCACTGCTTGAGTGATCGTCCCGACACTGCTACCGTGCGCCGGGTCGGTCGAAGCGCCATGCGGAAGCCGCCGATCGGATGAATCAGACTCCCCGCCAGGGATGGTTTTCAATGGGTTCCCGCAGTTCCAATCTGCGCCGGAAAGTCGTGGCTCTGCTGGCCTCACTCGTTGCGCTGTGGGCGTTCGCCGCGTGGGTGACCCTCCGGGAAGGTGTCAGTCTCCTCTGGGTGCAGGTGCTCGACGCGCAGGTCGCCCAACCGGGTGAGCCGCTGGTGCTGGAGTTGCAGGCCGAACGCCGGGCGTCCGCGGCGTACCTGGGCGGCTCCGGCGCGGCCGAGCGCGAACAGCTCGACGCGCAGTGGCAGCGGACCGAGAAGGTCGCCGACGACTTCCGCGAGTCCGTGAGCAGCTGGCGGGTGGACCTGGCGGCCGACGAGAGCCAGCGGCAGATCGACACGGTCGTCGCCGGGCTGGACCGGCTCGACGGCGTACGCGAGTCCATCCGCGACCGTCAGGTGGACCGGGCCGCCGCCACCCGCGCGTACACCGAGCTGATCGACTCGGTGCTGCGTATGTACGGGTCGCTGGGCAACCTGGACGACGAGCGGTTCACGCAGGAGACCGCGGCGCTGATCGAGCTCGTCCGGATCCGCGAACTCATGTCCCAGGAGGACGCCCTCATCACCGGCGCCCTGGCCGCCGGCCGGATGACGCCCGAGGAGACCGCCGCCTTCGCCCGCGCCACGGGCGCCCAGCGCTACCTGGACAGCCAGGTCCGCACCGACCTTTCGAGCGCCGACCGGACCCGCTACGAGGCACTGCTCGCCGGCGAGGCGTTCACCGCCTTCCGGGCCCTGGAGGACCGCGTCGTCGTACAGGGCCGGGCGGGCGGCGCGCCACCGGTCTCGGCGGCCGAGTGGCGCGCGGCGGCCGACGTGGTCGTCGAGGAGCAGCAGCGCTTCATCATCGAGGCCGGTGACGCCCTCGTGGAACGGGCCGCGCCGATCGCCGTCGGTGTCGTCCTGCGGCTGGTGCTGGCCGCCGGTCTGGGCCTGCTCGCCGTCATCGCCTCGATCGTCGTGTCGATCACCACCGCCCGGGCCCTCGTGCAGCAGTTGGAACGGCTGCGCGAGGCCGCCTTCCGGCTCGCCAACGAACGGCTGCCCGGTGTGGTCGAGCGGCTCGGCCACGGCGAGGAGGTCGACGTCGCCAAGGAGGCGCCGCCGCTGGAGTTCGGCGACGACGAGATCGGCCAGGTGGGCAAGGCGTTCAACGCCGTGCAGGAGACCGCGATCCGCACCGCCGTCGAGCAGGCCGAGCTGCGCCGCAACGTACGCGAGGTCTTCCTGAGCCTGGCCCGGCGCACCCAGGCGCTGGTGCACCGTCAGCTCACCCTGCTCGACGCGATGGAGCGCCGCGAGCACGACGCCGAGGAGCTGGAGGACCTGTTCCGGGTCGACCACCTGGCCACCCGGATGCGGCGCAACGCGGAGAACCTGATCGTGCTCTCCGGCTCGACCCCCGGCCGCGCCTGGCGGCGCAACGTGCCGATGGTCGACGTCGTCCGGGGCGCGGTCGCCGAGGTCGAGGACTACACCCGGGTCAACGTGCTGCCGCTGGGTGCGGTCTCGCTCACCGGCCGGGCGGTCGGCGACGTCATCCACCTGCTCGCCGAGCTGATCGAGAACGGGCTGTCGTTCTCCCCGCCGCACACCACCGTCGAGGTGCGCGGGCAGATGGTGTCCAACGGTTTCGCCATCGAGATCGAGGACCGCGGCCTGGGCATGAGCGAGGAGGACCTGGCCGCCGCGAACCACCGGATCGTCGACCAGTCCGAGCTGAACCTGGCCAACGCCTCCCGCCTCGGGCTCTACGTGGTCAGCCGGCTGACCGAGCGGCACGGTGTGCGGGTGCAGCTCAAGGAGTCCGCGTACGGCGGCACCACGGCCGTCGTGCTGATCCCGGCCGAGCTGGTGACCGCCGGGGACGAGGACCCGAGCACCTCCGGCGGGTTCCCCACCGGCCTGCCCGCCGCCACCGGCCCGGTCTCCGGCACGCCCGAGCAGGCGCCGCCTGCCGCCGAGCCGCCGCTGGCCGCGGCGCCGGTGGCGCTGGCCGAGCCGCCGTTCGCGCCCCGCGCCCGGCAGTCCCCGGAGGCCGACGACGCCACCGCGATGGAGGCCGACGGGGATGCCCTGCCGACCCGGTCGCGCGGCCGGAGCCTGCCGGCTGCCGCCCCGGCCCTCGACGCGCGGCTGCCCGCGCGGCCCAGGGGCGGATCCGAGCAGTACGCCCTGGACGGCCCGACCTTCCCGACCGGCCTGCCGGTGACCGCCGCCCGGCCCACGCCGGCGGGGACGACCGAGGCGACCGGGACACCGGGCGCACCGGAGCCCGGCACCGGATCCACCGCTGCCGGCGGCCCGGCGCCGACGGCCCGCCAGGTGACGGCGCGTACCGACTCGGGGCTGCCCGTGCGGGTCCGGCAGGCCAGCATCGTCCCGGAGCTTCGCGACGATCCGGCGACCGCCGGGGACGACGACACCGACGACGAGGTGCGCCCGCCGGAGCAGGTGCGCCGGATGATGAGCTCCTACCAGACCGGCACCCGGCGTGGCCGTACGGACGCCGCCCGGCTGTTGGGTGGAGCGGGCGACAGCCGAACCGAGGCCGGCGAGGAACCCGACGCCGGCGACGACCTGCAAGCGACCTGATCGGCGCCGCCACGGTGCGGGGAATCCCGTGGCGTGGCGGGCCGCCGAGACGATCACGGCGACAAGTGCCGGGGGAGAAGAGGACGACGAGTGGCGCAGAAGACGGCTTCGAGTGCCGACCTGACGTGGTTGCTGGATGATCTGGTCGGCCGGGTGAAGCAGGCCGACCACGCGGTTGCGCTCTCGACGGACGGCCTGCTGATGGCCGCCTCGCGAGGGCTCGGCCGGGACGACGCCGAGCACCTGGCGGCCATGGCGGCCGGCATCCAGAGCCTGGCCCGAGGTGCGGGCAAGCGTTTCGGTGGCGGGCAGGTGCAGCAGACCATCATCGAGATGCAGTCGTCGTTCCTGTTCGTCACAGCGGCCGGGCGCAACGCCTGCCTCGCCGTCCTCGCGAGCGAGGACGCCGACGTCGGCCTGATCGCCTACGAGATGGCGATGCTGGTCACCCGCGTCGGCAAGTACGTGGCGTCGCCGACGCGGACCGGCGAGCAGCAGACCGGCGAGAAGTAGCCGCGATGACGGTGCAGGGGGAGTCCTCGGAGCACCAGTGGGTCGACGACCATGCCGGCCCGGTCGTGCGCCCGTACGCGGTGACGCGTGGCCGGGCACGGCCGGTCACCGGCACGTTCGACCTGATTTCCCTGGTGACGGCGACCCGCGGGGACGTGACCCCGGAGGTCGGGCTGGGCCCGGAGCACCTGGCGATCGTCGGGCTCTGCCAGCGGATCCAGTCCGTCGCCGAGATCGCCGCCCACCTGGACCTGCCGGTGGGCACAATCCGGGTCCTTCTCGGTGACCTGGCGGCCCGCAGCCTGGTACAGGTACGCGAGCCGCACACCACGGCCGGCCTTCCCGACAACAGCATTTTCGAGGCGGTAATCAATGGACTACGGGCACTCTGAGCGGCCGGCGGGAGCGACGCCACTGCCCACCGCGATCAAGATCCTCGTCGCGGGTGGCTTCGGCGTGGGCAAGACCACCATGGTCGGCGCGGTCAGCGAGACCCGCCCGTTGCGTACGGAGGAGGTGTTGACCGAGTCCGGCGTCGGTATCGACGACCTCTCCGGGGTGGAGAGCAAGACGACCACCACGGTGGCGATGGACTTCGGCCGCATCACCATCAGCGACGACCTGGTGCTCTATCTCTTCGGCACCCCGGGCCAGGACCGGTTCTGGTTCGTCTGGGACGAGCTGGCGCTCGGCGCGCTCGGGGCGGTGGTGCTGGCCGACACCCGCCGGCTGGCCGACTGCTTCCCCTCCATCGACTACTTCGAGGGGCGGGGCACGCCGTTCGTCGTGGCGGTCAACTGCTTCGAGGGGGCCCGCAAGTACCGGCTCGACGAGGTCCAGGCGGCGCTCAACCTCGACCCGGGGGTGCCGGTGCTGCTCTGCGACGCCCGGCAGCGGGAGTCGAGCAAGGAGGTGCTCATCACGCTGATGGAGCACGCCATGAAGACCCGCGAGGCCCGCCGCCGCGCGGCGGCCTCCGAGTAACCGGACGCCGTAGCTCCTCGCTGCGGCTTCCCCCGGCGCGCCCACGAGCTGCGTGGTGCGTCAGAGCGATGAAACGGGCCCCCTGCCGACGCCGGCAGGGGGCCCGTTCGCCTCGGTGCGTCAGCTGGCGATCATGCGACGCAGCACGTACTGCAGGATGCCGCCGTGGCGGTAGTAGTCCGCCTCACCCGGGGTGTCGATCCGCACCACCGCGTCGAACTCGACGCCGCTGTCGGTGCTGACCTTGACCGTACGCGGGGTCTCGCCGTCGTTGAGCGCGGTGACGCCGGTGATGGAGAACGTCTCCGTGCCGGTGAGGCCGAGCGACTCGGCGGTCTCGCCGGCCGGGAACTGCAGCGGGAGCACGCCCATGCCGATCAGGTTCGAGCGGTGGATCCGCTCGTACGACTCGGCGATGACCGCCCGGACGCCGAGCAGCATGGTGCCCTTGGCCGCCCAGTCGCGCGACGAGCCGGAGCCGTACTCCTTGCCGGCCAGGACGACCAGCGGGACGCCCGCCTCCTGGTAGGCCACGGAGGCGTCGTAGATCGAGGTCTGCTCGCCGGTCAGGTGGTTGACCGTGAAGCCGCCCTCGACTCCGGGGACCAGCTGGTTGCGCAGCCGGATGTTGGCGAAGGTGCCCCGGATCATCACCTCGTGGTTGCCCCGGCGCGAGCCGTACGAGTTGAACTCGTGGCGCGGCACGCCGTGCTCGGCGAGGTACGTGCCGGCCGGCGAGTCGGCCTTGATGGAGCCGGCCGGCGAGATGTGGTCGGTGGTCACCGAGTCGCCCAGCTTGGCCAGCACCCGCGCGCCGGTGATGTCGACGACCGCCTTCGGCTCCCGCTGCATCCCCTCGAAGTACGGGGGCTTGCGGACGTAGGTGGACTCGTCCGCCCAGGCGAACGTGTCGCCGGTCGGCGTGGGCAGCGACTGCCAGCGCTCGTCACCGGCGAAGACGTCCTCGTACGCGGAGCTGAAGCCGGTGGCGCCGATCGCCGAGGCGATGACGTCCTGGATCTCGGCGCTGTTGGGCCAGATGTCCCGCAGGAACACCGGATTGCCCTCGCTGTCCTCACCGATCGGCTCGTTGGCCAGGTCGATGTCCATCGTGCCGGCCAGCGCGTACGCGACCACCAGCGGCGGGGAGGCCAGGTAGTTCATCTTGACGTCCGGGTTGATCCGGCCCTCGAAGTTCCGGTTGCCGGAAAGCACGGAGACGACGGCCAGGTCGGCCTCGTTGACCGCGGCCGAGACCTCCTCCGGCAGCGGGCCGGAGTTGCCGATGCAGGTGGTGCAGCCGTAGCCGACCAGGTGGAAGCCGAGCTTCTCCAGGTAGGGCGTGAGGCCGGCCCGCTCGTAGTAGTCCATGACGACCTTGGAACCCGGGGCCAGGGTGGTCTTCACCCACGGCTTGCGGGTCAGGCCCTTGTCGACGGCGTTGCGGGCCAGCAGGGCCGCGCCGATCATCACCTGCGGGTTGGACGTGTTGGTGCAGGACGTGATCGCGGCGATCACCACGGCGCCGTGGTCCAGCTCGTACTCGACGCCGTCGGCGCCGGTGACCCGGATCGGGTTGCTGGCCCGGCCGCCGGCGCCGAGCGCGCCGTTGATGAGCTCACGCGGGGCGTCGGCGGGGTCGTTGACGCCGTCGACGGCCGGCGAGTCGCTGGCCGGGAAGGACTCGGCGCTGGCCTCGTCGGCGCGGCCCTGCACACCGAACGGCGTGCTCTGCTGCGGGACGCCCGGCTTGCGGCCGGCATCGCCGCCGGTCTCGTCGGCGGCCACGTAGTCGGTGAGCGCCGAGCGGAACAGCGTCTTGGCGTTGCCCAGCGGGACCCGGTCCTGCGGGCGCTTCGGGCCGGCCAGGGACGGCTCGATGGTGCTCAGGTCGAGTTCCAGGCGCTCCGAGTACTCCGGCTCGGCGTCCGGGTCGTGCCAGAGGCCCTGCTCCTTGGCGTACGCCTCGACGAGCGCGACCTGCGCGGCGTCGCGACCGGTCAGCTCCAGGTAGCGGACGGTCTCGGCGTCGATCGGGAAGATCGCGACGGTCGAACCGTACTCGGGGGACATGTTGCCGATGGTGGCCCGGTTGGCCAGCGGCACGGCGCCCACGCCGGGACCGTAGAACTCGACGAACTTGCCGACCACCCCGTGCTTGCGCAGCATCTCGGTGATGGTGAGCACCAGGTCGGTGGCGGTGGTGCCGGCCGGCATCTCGCCGGAGAGCTTGAAGCCCACCACGCGCGGGATTAGCATGCTGACCGGCTGGCCGAGCATCGCGGCCTCGGCCTCGATGCCGCCGACGCCCCAGCCCAGCACGCCCAGGCCGTTGACCATCGTGGTGTGCGAGTCGGTGCCGACCACCGTGTCCGGGTACGCCTGGCCGTTGCGCTCCATGATCGTACGGGCCAGGTACTCGATGTTGACCTGGTGCACGATGCCGGTGCCCGGCGGGACGACCTTGAACTCGTTGAACGCGGTCTGGCCCCAGCGCAGGAACTGGTAGCGCTCCTTGTTGCGCTCGTACTCCAGCTCGACGTTGCGCTCGAAGGCGTCCTCCCGGCCGAACAGGTCGGCGATGACGGAGTGGTCGATCACCAGCTCGGCGGGGGCCAGCGGGTTCACCTTGGTGGCGTCGCCGCCCAGGTCGCGGACGGCCTCGCGCATGGTGGCCAGGTCGACCACGCAGGGTACGCCGGTGAAGTCCTGCATGAGCACCCGCGCCGGGGTGAACTGGATCTCCACGCTCGGGTCGGCGCCGGAATCCCAGGCGCCGAGCTGCCGGATGTGGTCGGCGGTGATGTTCGCGCCGTCCTCCGTCCGGAGCAGGTTCTCCAGGAGGATCTTCAGGCTGTAGGGGAGCCGTTCGTGGCCCTCCACCTTGCTGATCTTGAAAATCTCGTAGCTCGCGTCTCCGACGCGTAGCTGGGTCTTCGCACCGAAGGTGTCGAGGCTCGCCACGTCGTACTCCTTCACACCAGCGACCGTGAGTAGTCCTGAGCAGTCTGTCGCACCGGTCGGGGTGCCGCCGTGGTTAGGGGACACTTACCGCCGATTCTCGTCGTCAACAAAACCGTACGTCCGTCTTGCTAACTCCGCAACCTCGTGCCATCGTTCGGGACGAGGAGGTGCCACCATGATCCATCACGTCCAGCTCGCCTGCCCACGCGGCTCCGAGGATGCGTCGCGGGCCTTCTACGTGGGGGTGCTCGGGATGACCGAGAAGCCCAAGCCACCCGCCCTCGCCGCCCGTGGTGGCTGCTGGTTCACGGCGTACGGCGCGGAGCTGCACCTGGGCGTGGAGGACGACTTCAGCCCCGCCCGCAAGGCCCACCCGGGCCTGCTCTGGCCGGACCTGGACGCGCTCGCCGCCCGGCTGGCCGCCGCCGGCTATCCGGTCACCTGGGGCGACGACGAGCTGCCCGGCATGCGCCGCTTCCACAGCCAGGACGCGCACGGCAACCGGCTGGAGTTCCTCGCCCCGGTCGACTGATCCCCTCCGCCGTCGGGGTGGATGGCGCCGAAACGGCCCGCACGGCGCATGCCGAAAGGGCCGGTCCCCGTTGTCGGGGGCCGGCCCTTTCGTTCGTTCGTGGTGGGTGTCAGGAGGTGTAGCCGCGGGTGGCGATCCAGTCGGCGAGGTTGTCGATGTTCATGCGGTAGGAGGCCTGGTTGGGGTTGGCGGAGTCGGCGATGGTGACGGTGTTGCCGTTGTCGCGGTAGCCGACGACGCTGATGTAGTGGCCGCCTTCGAAGGAGTGGGTGGTGCCGTCGGTGTCGGTGGCGGTGCCGGCGATGTTGGCGACGATGGCGTGGCCTTCGTCGATGGCGGTGACGATGTCGGTGCGGAGCTTGTCGGTCTGCTTGTCGTCGGCCTTGGGCTCGGGGATCTCGACCGACTGGTAGGCGTCCTTGCCGGTTTCCTTGTTCAGGACGGGGGTGATGTCGTTGATGGAGTTGGTGCCGGCTTCGGTGGTGCCCATGCGTTGGGCCATGCCGTGTACGTCGATGTTCTTGCCCTGCACGCTGAGGGCGTTGCGGGCGGCGGCGGGGCCGCAGTAGTAGAAGTTGGGCTGGGCTTCGTAGCGCACGCCCAGTTCGCGCTCGCCGTGCTTGCGGTCCTTGCCGGCGGTGGCGGGTCGGGTGTCGGTGGGGGAGGCGGTGTGTGCGGCGGTGATCGGGCCGGCGATGGCGCCGCCGGCGAAGGCGAGCCCGGCAACGGTCAGGGCGCTGGTACGGAAGATGTCGGTACGCATGATGGCAACACCTTTCGATCGGGGGTCGCGACACAACCCAGGGGGGTGGGTGTGGTCGCGGGCTGAGGGAAAGGTCGAACCAGGTGCGCGCCCTCGGGTGAGAGGGCGGTGCGCGTTCCGGGGGGATGTAACGACGCGGGCCCGGCCGGCATTCCGACCGGCTCGCCCCGGCCGTCGAGCTAGCTCGGGGGGTCACGCGCTCACGGTGGTTACAACGACCCGGGGCCCCGGGCCATGCCCACCGGGCCGGTGACGGCCGCCACCACAAACCGGACAGACGGGACGGGTCGCCTGATCGCGGAGCGCCCGAACCGGACGCTGCTCCGCGAACCGGACCGCGGCGAGGTGGCCCGACACCTGCCCGAACCGTGCGTTGCGCCCCGGGGCGGCGGGTGCGTCGCGTCCGGGACAGCCCGCGCATCAGGCACGTGCGTCGTCCGGAGCCCTGTCAGGGCAAAGCGCGGGGTGGGTGCATGTTGATCAGGGCGCCATGGGCGTTATCTGGGGGTTTTAAGGTCCATGGCGTCCTGATCACGGGTGTGGTCAACGGCAGTGCGTGCTTTCGGTGTGGGGTGTTCAGCGACTGAGCCGGGCGGCGCGGGCGCGGAGGTAACGCTGCTCCGGCAGGCTGGCGGTGCGACGGGACGCGAGCAGGTAGTCCTCCCGCGCGGCGGCCGTGTCCCCGGCGAGTTCCCTCAGGTGGGCGCGGGTGGCCGTGAGGCGGTGGTGCCGGGCCATCCGGTCATCGGCGGCCAGCGCCGACACCATGGCCAGGCCGGCCTCCGGACCGTCAGTCATCGCCACCGCGATGGCGTGGTTGAGCGTGGCCATCGGATTCGGCGCGATCCGGCACAGCACCCGGTAGAGGAACTCGATCTGCCGCCAGTCGGTGTCGGCCACGTCGGCCGCCTGCACGTGCAGGGACGCGATCGCCGCCTGCAGTTGGTACGGCCCGAGTGGGCAGCGCAGCATCGCGTCGGTGACCAGCCGCGTGCCCTCCTCGATCAGGTCGCCGTCCCAGCGGAGCCTGTCCTGCTCCGCCAGCGGGAGCAGGCCGCCCTCGGCGTCGGTACGGGCCGCGCGGCGGGCGTCGGTCAGTAACATCAGCGCGAGCAGGCCCGCGACCTCGCCGTCGTCGGGTAGCGACCGGTGGATGGCCCGGGTGAGCCGGACAGCCTCGGCGGCCAGGTCGGGTCGGTGCAGGTCGGGGCCCGAACTCGCCGTGTACCCCTCGTTGAAGATCAGATAGAGCACGTGCAGGACGGCGCCCAGTCGATCGGCGTACGCCGACCCGGAGAGGCGCAGCGTCGTGCCGGCGGCCCGGATCCGTTGCTTGGCGCGGCTGATGCGCGGGCCCATGGTGGCCTCCGGCACCAGGAAGGCGCTGGCCACCTCAGCCGTGCTCAGACCCCCGACGGCGCGGAGCGTGAGGGCGACCTGCGAGGCCGGCGTCAGCGCGTGATGGCAGCACATGAACAGCAGCGTCAGGGTGTCGTCGTGGTCGTACGTGACCTGTTCGTCGGGGCCGGGGGCGACCATCGCGTCCGGAAGCTCCCTGTTCGCGCTGGCCGTCTCGCGGTCACGGCGGGCCCGCTCGCTGCGGATCTGGTCGATGAACCTGCGGGTGGCGACCGTGACCAACCAGCCGCGCGGGTGCTCCGGCATTCCGTCGACCGGCCACTGGACCGTCGCCGCCAGCATGGCCTCCTGGAGCGCGTCCTCGCAGGCGTCGAAGTCGTGGTACCGGCGAAGGAGGGCGCCGAGAACCTGCGGTGCCAGCTCCCGGAGCAGGCGACCGAGATCGTCGCTGCTCACCTCACCGTCCCGCGCCGGCAGCCGGCCCGTCGACAGCGGCGGCCGGGTCGTCGACAGCGGCGGCCGGGTCGTCGACGGCGGTGCCCCGCTGCCGACGGGACCGTCCAGCCCGCTGCCGACGGCATCGTCCGGCCCGCTGCCGACTGGACCGTCCGGCCCGCTGCCGGCGGCACTGTCCGGCATGCCGGCGGGCGGGTGGGTCAGCACCTCAGCGTCAGCCGGTCCAGCCGATCCGAGCCCTGCCGCCGCCGCGCTCATCCCTCCGACGCCGCCTCGGCCCCCGCCGAGAAGACCACCTGACGGACCTCGACACCGAGCCCCTCCACCCTGGCGTCCGGGATCATCGCGGCCAGCTCGAAGGCGCGCTCCCGGCTCGCGCATTCGACGAGGTAGTAGCCGCCGAGGTACTCCTTGGCCTCGAGGTACGGCCCGTCGCTGACCGCGGGCACGCCGTCGCGGACCCGGACGACGGCGCTGTTCTCGGGCTCGGCCAGGGCAACCGACCCGAGCATCTCACCGGATCCGCGGATCGTCTCGGTGAAGCCGTCGTGTCCCTGCATGACCTCGTTGCGTTCGTCCTCGGTGAGCGCCTCCCAGATCCGCGGGTTCATGTGCATGATCAACAGGAACTTCACGCCTTCTCCTCCTCGTGGCCGGCGCCCCGGTGACGCCGCTCGCTCAGTGGTCGTCGCCGAGCGGCCGACTTTGACATCGCCGGGGAATCGCGGCGCAAGACCGCCCACCCCACTCCGACCCCATGCCAGAGGACGAACGGAGCACGGAGGGAGATCCAGGTGAAGCTACCGTGGATCGGCGCGGGACTGTCGTACGTCGTCGGGTGTCGGGGATCGGCCGCCTGCCGCGACCTGCCGGCGGCGACCTGCGCGGCCGGTGGGCGGAGCGCCCGGTGAGCGTGCAGGGGGACGTCGTGGCCGACCCGCCCCCCGCGAGGGCCGGCCGGCGGGAGTGGACCGGGCTGGCCGTGCTCGCCCTGCCGACCCTGCTGGTCTCCATCGACGTGTACGTCCTGCTCCTCGCGCTGCCGCAGCTGACGGCAGACCTCGGCGCTGGCAGCATCGCGCAGCTGTGGATCACCGACGTCTACGCGTTCATGCTCGCCGGGTTCCTGATCACGATGGGTACGCTCGGCGACCGGATCGGCCGGCGGAAGCTGCTGCTGACCGGAGCCGTGGCGTTCGGCGTCGCCTCCGTCGTCGCCGCGTACGCGACCAGCCCGGCGATGCTGATCGCCGCCCGCTCCGC
Source organism: Micromonospora sp. NPDC049048 (assembly GCF_043197615.1). NCBI lineage: Bacteria > Bacillati > Actinomycetota > Actinomycetes > Micromonosporales > Micromonosporaceae > Micromonospora > Micromonospora sp. NPDC049048. The sequence continues at coordinate 731,173 of NZ_JBICTM010000003.1, forward strand.
GCTCGGTGTGGCCGGCGCGACCCTGGCGCCGTCGACCATGTCGCTGATCCGCACCCTGTTCCGCGACGCGAGGCAGTTGGGGCTGGCGATCGCGATCTGGGCGCTGTGCTTCTCGGCCGGTGCCGTGATCGGCCCGGTGGTCGGTGGCGCGACGCTGTCGCGGTTCTGGTGGGGCTCGGTCTTCCTGTTCGGCGTGCCGGCGATGGCGTTGCTGCTCGTGGTCGGTCCGGTCCTGCTGCCCGAGTACCGCGACCCGAACGCCGGGAGGCTGGACCTGACCAGCGTGGCGCTCTCCCTCGCCGCCGTACTGCCGGCCATCCACGGGCTCAAGGAACTGGCCAAGAACGGCTGGGCGGCGCTGCCCGTCGCCGGCGTCGTGACCGGGCTCGTCTGCGCCGTGCTGTTCGTACGCAGACAGCAGCGGCTGGAGCATCCGCTGCTGGACCTGCGGCTGTTCGCCAGCCGGTCGTTCAGCACGGCGCTCGGCGCGATGATGTCCGGCACGCTGCTGATGGGCGCGATCATGCTGTTCATCACCCAGGACCTGCAACTGGTCGAGGGTCTCACCCCGTTCGAGGCCGGCCTGTGGATGATGCCCGCCGTCGCGGCGAACGCGCTGTCGTTCCTCGTCTCGCCGGTTCTCGCCCGCCGGTTCCGGCCCGCGTACGTGATCGGTTCCGGTCTGGTGATCTCGGTGGTCGGTCTGCTCGTGCTCACCCGGACCGACACGACATCCGGGCCGACCACCCTGGCGACCGGATTCGCGCTGATCTTCCTCGGTGCCGGCCCGCTGGTGACGCTGAGCATCCACCTGATCATGGCCTCCGCGCCGCCGGAGAAGGCCGGCTCGGCCGCCGGACTGAACGAGACCAGCGGCCAGTTCGGCTTCGCGTTCGGGCTCGCCGCCCTGGGCAGCATCGGCGCCACCGTCTACGACAGCCGGTTCGCCCCGCCGAGCGGGGTTCCGGTCGACGCCGCCGACGCCGCGCGGGAGAGCCTCGCGGACGCCGTGGTCGCCGCCCGCGACCTGCCCGCCGATCTGGCCGGGGCGCTGCTCGTGCCGGCCCGCGAGGCGTACGTCGACGGGCTGCACCTGGTCGCCGCGATCAGCGCCGCGCTCCTCGCGGTCGTCGCCGTGCTGATCGTCCGCCTGCTGCGTGACGTCCCCCCGACCGGCGCCCCGCCGGCCGGTGTCTCACCGCCCAGTGCCCCCGCAGGCCGGTGAGCCGCCGACCGGTGAGCCGTCCGCGCCGGCCGGGTCGCACGGGGATCCCGTGGAGGGCCTCCACCACCACTCCGGCGGCAGCCGGAACCCGTAGGCCGTACGCCCTCGTCGGGCCGGCGGCGGGACGCTTGCGACGATGACGGGTATGGAGATCTGGAACAACCCGTCCTGCTCGAAGTGCGCCGCCGCCCGCACCGCGTGCGACGAGGCAGGGGTCGGGTACGTGGTGCGCCCGTACCTGGACCGGCCGCCGAGCGCGGCGGAGCTGACCGAGGTGCTGCGCCGGCTCGACGCGCGCCCCTGGGACGTGTGCCGCACGCAGGAGCCCGCCGCCGTGGCCCTCGGCATGGCCGACTGGCCACGGGACGAGGCGGCCGAGCCGCGCTGGATCGACGCGATGGTGGCCGCGCCGGAGCTGATCCAGCGCCCGCTGCTGCTGCTCGACGACGGGGGAGCGCTCGTGGGGCGTACCGCCGGGGCGCTGGCGGAGGCGCTTCGCCGCAGCGGCGCGACCCCCGGCACCGACGCGCAGCCCGGCCCAGGCGCCGACGCGTAGCCCGGCCCAGGCGCCGACGCGTAGCCCGGTTCCCGCCTCCGACGGGCAGTCCGGCCCGGGCACCGACGCGTAGGCCGGTCCCGGCACCGACGGGGTGGCGCGTTTCCGGACGGGTACGGCGGGAATGCGGCGCTCGCGAACGACCGGACGCCGCAGAGGAGGGGTCGGATGCCGCAACAGGGCGTGTCCACGGCCGCGAAGCGACCCACCCCCGTCGCCGGGGCGCCCCTGTGGTGCGACGCGCGGGAGTTCGGGCTGCGCGGCGACGGCGTGACGAACGACCAACCGGCGCTGTCGGCCCTGGTCGACCGCCTCGGAGAGGGGTACGCCGCCGACGGGCGGGCCCGGGTCATCCACTGCCCGCCGGGGATCTACTCGATCCGGGACGCCGGGACGGTGTGGCGCAGCGGGGTGTCGCTGATCGGCGCCGGCCCGGGGGCGACGCGGTTCGTGCTCAGCAACGAGGGGAACCGGGCGGACCCCACCCCGTTGGCCTTCTGGACCACCGTGCAGCACGGCGCGAGCCGCGACCGGTACATCGCCGACTGCACCTTCGCCGACTTCGAGATCGACGGCTCCGGCGTGGCGATGGTCGAGTACAACTACCTCGCCAAGGGGCTCGGACTCCAGTACGTCGTGCGCGGCATCTTCCGCAACCTCTACATCCACCACACCGGCGCCACCGGACTCGGCTGCGACTTCCTCCAGGACAGCATCATCGACGGCGTGGTGGTGGTCGGTTGCGGCCGGCTGGACAACGGCGAGGAGATGGGCGGTGCCGGGATCGGCGTCGGCATCGGCGGGTGGGGCGACGTGGAACGCCTCACGATCGCCAACTGCACCGCCGTCGGCAACGGCACCAACGGGATCTTCCTCGAACTCCAGAAGGACTACTGGACGCCGCCGCGTGGCTACCGCATCGTCGGCTGCCACAGCCAGGCGAACCGCTTCGGTATCTCCGACTGGGGCGCCGACGGCCTGATCGTCTCCGCCTGCACGCTGACCGGCAACCTGGAGGCGGGCTTCGACGTCTCGGGCAACGGCACGGCGGGCGTCGCCGGTCGGGGCGGCATCGTCAGCGACTGCGTCATCGACCGCAACGTCGGCGACGGGATCAGCATGGGCAACACGCCCGGCCCGTACACCGTGCGCGGAAACCGGATCAGCGCCAACGGCGCCTACGGCTACCACGAGCACGACCTGGGGCACGGCTTCCCGGGCGCGGCGACGGGCGTGGTCATCGACGGCAACGACTTCTCGGACAACGGCCTGGACGCGATCCGGATCGACCGGCCGATGACCGACGCGGTCGTGGTGAACAACCGGATCCGCAACAACGGCCGCAGGTGCGCCCCGGCGGCCACCGGCGGGGGCGAGTCGGTGCGCTACCACCACCGTTCCGTCACCGACCTGACGGCGCACTGGCCGCACGACGGGCACCGGGGCAAGGCGGTACGGGTCGGCTCACGCATGGCGGTGGTGGTGTCCAACACCGACACCGACCTCACCCTCGCGGAGGTGCGGGCGGATTCCCCCACCGGCTGGAACGCGGACACGCCGCCGCCCGGGGCGTCGTACGAACTGCCGGCGGCCCCGCCGATCCGGGCCGGCATCACCGTCAACGCGCCGTTCGACTCCGCGACGGTGCGCGGCAACCGGATCTGGGACCACCGCGACGAGCAGACCCAGACCTACGGGCTCTGGATCACGTCGGCCGGCAGCTGCGTGTCCTGCCGGATCGAGGACAACGATCTGGCAGGCAACGCCGTCGGGGCGGTGCGGCTCGACACCCCGCCGGTCGGCGGGCGCTGGGACCGCAACCACCACGAGGTGGACTGACGCCGGGCGCTCAGCGCGCGTCGTCGGCGGGCGCCGTGGCCTCCGCGTGCCGGTCGCGCAGCCGGGCCCGGATCTCCTCCGGGGTGTACGCCCGGCGCCGCCGTTCCGCCCGCGCGATGACCACGCCCGACGCCGCGACGCCGGCGAGGCCCGCCAGCCCGAGCACCTTCCACCACCGCATCCGTTGCCGCATCGGCCTAGGGTAGACCCTCATGAGCATCAGCCTGGACGAGGCCGTGGAGCTGACCCGTACCGGTGACGTGTGGGTGTTCCGAGGCCGCAGCGTGCCCGACCGGGCCATCCAGTTCACCACCAACAGCCCGGTCAACCACGTCGGCATGGCCCTCGTGCTGGACGACATGCCGCCCCTGATGTGGCACGCCGAGCTGGGCCGCTCGCTGCCGGACATGTGGACGGGCACCCACCAGCGCGGCGTACAGCTGCACGACCTGCGCGACGCGGTCTGCGTCTGGGCCAACCGGTACGGCCAGCGCGCCTGGCTGCGCCAGCTCGACCCGCCGGCCGACGCGGAGATGGAGAAGGCGGTGCTGCGCACGGTCGCCCGCCTGGACGGCACCCCGTTCCCGTCCACCGCCCAGCTCGCCTGGCGTTGGCTGCGAGGCCGGGTCCCGGCGGTACGCCTGCCGGCCCTGCCCGGCCGGGCAGGGAAGCGCCCCGGCGAACCCGCGCCGGAGCGGGTCGGGGCGGCGGCGTCCGAGCCCGCCGGCACGGCCGCGCGCGACCGTGCACTAGAGACGGCGTACTGCGCGGAGGTGGTCGCGGTGACCTACGAGGCGATGGGGCTGCTGCCGGCGGGGCGGCGTCCCAACTGGTACGACCCGGGCCGGTTCTGGAGCGGCGACGACCTCGGGCTCGCGGGCGGCGCCCGGCTCGGGGCCGAGATCGAGGTGGCCATCCCGCCGCGCTGAGGTTTGGTCCGTGGCCGGGCCGGCAATTGCTGTCCCCGTGAGAGCCTCCACCGATCTGGACACGCTGACCGACTTCTTCGACCGGTACGGCGTGGCGCTGACCACCGGCGACGTGGCCGCCATCGCCGGCTGTTACGCCCTGCCGGGGATGGTGGTCGCCGACACGTACAGCTTCTCGTTCACCTCGCCGGCGGCGGTGGCGCTGTCCTTCGTGGGCGCCGCCCCCGACTACCAGGAGCGCGAGCTGGTCGCGGCGCACGCGGCCATCGAGGACGTGCAGCCGATGTCCGCGCTGCTGACCATGGTGACGGTGGAGTGGGAGTTCCTGGACAGCCGGGGCCGGGCGGTGCCCGGCGAGCGCTACCGCTACCTGATCCGGGCCACCGACGACGGCCCGCTCATCTGCACCGTCCTGCGGACCGCCTGACCGCCGCCGCGACCGCGACAAACGCCCCGGCGAGCGGTCGCGTCACGGCCCCCTCACCGCTACGCTGCCCGAGACGAGCGGGAGGAGGGGCATGTCCGACACGCGGCGCGCACCGAGCAGGTCCTACGGCACGACCGCCGTCGCGTCCTCGCCATGGATCGTGGTCTCCGTCGGCGTCGTGGTGATGGTGGTCCTGCTCGCCATCGCGCTCGGCACCTACCGGGGGCGTGGCCCCGCGTTCGACGCGCAGCCCGGCCCGCCGCTGCCGACCGTCGGCCTGGCCGGTCCGGTGCCCTCGGCCGCCAGCCCGACCGCGACGCCCTCGCCGCGGGCGACGGCCGCGCCGTCGCGCCGGGCCACCAGCCGGCCCACTCCGGAGCGACCCACGCCCGCCCGCACCAGCAGCCCGCCGTCTCCCACCCCCGCCCCCACTCCCACCTCCAGCGGCGGCACGCTGCTGATCGCGCCGCCGCCGTCGCCGGTGACCGGCCGCTACCGGCTGGTGGAGTCGTTCGCGGACGGGTTCGTCGGGGAAGTGCTGATCACCAACACCTCGTCGACGCGTCGGGGTTGGACGGCACAGTTGACCTTCCCGGGCACGCGGCTGAGCAGTGCGTGGGTCGAGGGCACGACGCAGGGGACGGCACAGCGCATCGACGACGGCTTCACCTACCGCAGCGGCGTCGACCTGCCCGCAGGCGGGTCGGCCACGCTGCGCTTCTACGTCCAGGGCGCGCAGAGCCGCCCGGCGAGCTGCACGGTCGACGGCAGCGCCTGCCGCGCCTGACCCGTCCCCTTCTCCCTACGGCCCGGCGGAAACCCGCCGGGCCGCGTCTTTTGCAAGTCGGCTGTCGTGTTACGACTTTGTTTGCAAGGTATTGCAGAACGTTTCGGCAAGGGCTAGCGTGCGGGCCAGTCAGCGACCAGAGGAAAGGCGTCGATGAAACCCCCGCCGATACCGCACAAGGCCCTGCTCGCCCTCGTCTCCCTGCTCACCCTCACCCTCGTCGGCACCCCCCTCGCCGTACGACAGCTCGGTGCCGACGCCGCCGACGACACCGGCCCGCTGGCCACCGCCGGCGCCACCCAGTGGGGCGCGGAGCCCTCCGCGGAGGCGCTGCTGAAGGCGGCGGACACGAAGGGCCGCGCCGAGCAGTTCTACTTCGTCCTGCCGGACCGGTTCGCCAACGGCGACCGGCGCAACGACACCGGCGGCCTCACCGGGGACCGCCTCTCCACCGGCCTCGACCCGACCGACAAGGGCTTCTACCACGGTGGCGACCTCAAGGGCGTCATGGACCGGCTCGACTACATCGAAGGGCTGGGCACGACGGCCATCTGGCTCGCCCCCGTCTTCAAGAACCGTCCCGTGCAGGGCAGCGGGGCCGACGCCTCCGCCGGCTACCACGGTTACTGGATAACCGACTTCACCCAGGTCGACCCGCACTTCGGCACCAAGGAGGACCTGAAGCGGCTGGTCGCGCTCGCGCACCGGCGGGGCATCAAGGTCTACCTCGACGTCATCGTCAACCACACCGCCGACGTCATCAAGTACGCCGAGGACAAGTACACCTACGTCGACAAGGCGACGTCGCCGTACACCGACGCGCAGGGGCGTCCCTTCGAGGACCGCAACCACGCCGACGGCAGCCGGGGCTTCCCGAAGGTGGACACGTCGTCGTTCCCGTACACCCCGACGTTCGAGACCCCGGCCGACGCGAAGGTCAAGGTCCCGGCGTGGCTGAACGACCCGACGATGTACCACAACCGGGGCGACTCCACCTTCGCCGGCGAGAACAGCGAGTACGGCGACTTCTTCGGCCTCGACGACCTGTGGACCGAGCGCCCCGAGGTGGTGCGTGGCCTGACCCAGGTCTACTCCGACTGGGTTGCCGCCACGGGCGTCGACGGCTTCCGGCTGGACACCGTCAAGCACGCCAACCTCGAATTCTGGCCGCAGTTCAGCCAGGGCATCGAGCGCGCCGCCGCGCGCGCCGGCAAGCAGGACTTCTTCATGTTCGGCGAGGTCTACAGCGCCGACCCGGAGATCACCTCGACGTACGTGCGGCGCGGTGGCCTGCCGGCCACCCTCGACTTCGCCTTCCAGGAGGCGGCGCGCGGCTACACCGCCGGCGACGGCTCCGCCAAGTCCCTCGCCGACGTGTACGCGCGCGACGACCTCTACCGCGCCCGCGACACCGACGCGCGCCGGCTGACCACCTTCCTCGGCAACCACGACATGGGCCGGATCGGCTCGTTCATCGCCGGTGGCGGCACCGACCCGGCCACCCACCTGCGCCGCGACCGGCTCGCCCACGAGCTGATGTTCCTCACCCGCGGCCAGCCGGTGATCTACTCCGGCGACGAGCAGGGCTTCACCGGCCCGGGCGGCGACAAGGACGCCCGGCAGGACATGTTCGCCTCGAAGACCCCCGACTACCTCGACGACGACCTGCTCGGCACCGACCGCACCCACGCCAGCGACCAGTTCGACCGCGGCCACCCGCTGTACCGGGCCATCGCCGAGCTGGGCGCGCTGCGCCAGGCGCACCCGGCCCTGCGCGACGGCGTGCAGGTCACCCGGTACGCCGCCGACGGCCCCGGCGTCTTCGCGTTCTCCCGGATCGACCCGAAGCAGCGCAGCGAGTACGTCGTCGCGGTGAACAACGCCGCGACCGCGCAGACTGTCACCGTGGACACCTGGTCGGCCGGCGCCACCTTCACCGGCGTGTACGGCGCCTCGGCCGCCCCGGTCGCCGGGGCGGACGGCAGACTCACGCTGACCGTGCCCCCGTTGTCGGCCGTGGTGCACCGCGCCGGCACGCCGATCGCGTCGCCCGACGCCGCGCCGAGGATCTCGATCGCCGCCCCGGCACCGGGCGAGCCCGTCGCCACGAGGGCCGCCGTCACCGCCCAGGTCACCGGCGACCCGCTGGCCACCGTCACCGTCGCCGCCCGGGTCACCGGCGGCAAATGGACGCTGCTCGGCAGCGCCGAGACGGCCCCGTACACGGTGCACCACGACCTGACCGGGCTGGCCGGCGGCACGCGGATCGAGTACAAGGCGGTCGTCCGCGACGGCAAGGGCCGTACGGCGACCGCCCGGTCCACCGCGACCGTGGGCACCCCGGCGCAGTCCGCCTCCCGTGACTGGGCGGTGGTGCACTACCAGCGCCCCGCCGGCGGCTACGACGACTGGGGCCTCTACACGTGGGGCGACATCGACCCCGCGTACGCGACCGAGTGGCCCAAGGGGCAGCCGTTCGTCGGCGAGGACTCCTACGGCCGTTTCGCGTGGGTGAAGCTCAAGCCGGGCGCGAAGTCCGTCGGCTTCCTGGTCGTCGACAAGTCCGGGAACAAGGACGTGGAACAGGACCGGACGATCGACGTGACGCAGACCGGCGAGGTCTGGGTCAAGCAGGGCGACCCGGCGACCTACCCCAGCCGGCAGGCCGCCACCGGCGAGCCCGACCCGCCCGTGGCGGACGGCACCGCGCTCATCCACTACCGCCGCGCCGACGGCAACCACGACGGTTGGGGCCTGCACGTGTGGGACGGCGCCGCCAACCCGACGGACTGGGCCACGCCGCTAGCCCCCGCCCGGATCGACGCCTTCGGCGCGGTCTTCCAGGTGCCGCTGGCGGCCGGAGCCACCGGGCTGAGCTACATCATCCACCGTGGAGACGAGAAGGACCTGCCCACCGACCAGCGGCTCGACTTCGCCGCCGCCGGGCGGGAGGTGTGGCTGCTCGCCGGCACGCCCGGACGGCTGCTGCCGTCCACCGCGTCCGGCGCCGCCCGGGACGTCGACATCACGAAGCAGAAGGCGCACTGGATCGACCGCTCCACCGTGGCCTGGCAGGCCGGGCCCACCGACGGCAGGACGTACGCCCTGGTGGCCGCCCCGGCCGGCGGGGTCACCGTCGTCGACGGCGAGCTGGTCGGGACGTACGACACACTGCCGTTGACCGCGCGGCGCAACGGGCTCACCGAGGCCCAGCGCGCGGACTTCCCGCACCTGTGGGCGCACGGCGCCTTCACGCTCGACCGGCGTGACCTGGCGAAGGTCCCGGCGGCCCTGCGCGGGCAGCTCCTGGTGACCGAGCGCGACGCCGAGGGCGCCCTGCTCGCCGCGACCGGCGTGCAGATCCCCGGTGTGCTCGACGACGTCTACGCCCGCGCCACCGACGCGCGGCTCGGGCCGACCTTCACCGGCGGGGTGCCGACGCTGGCGCTCTGGGCGCCGACCGCGCGGCAGGTGTCGTTGCAGCTGTTCGACTCGCCCACCGCGCAGCCGAGGACCGTCGCGATGCGCCGCGACGACCGCACCGGCGTCTGGTCGGTGCGCGGCGCCCGCGACTGGCGGAACAGGTACTACCGGTACCAGGTCCAGGCGTGGCAGCCGGCGACGCAGCAGCTGGTCACCGCCTCGGTGACCGACCCGTACTCGCTGGCGTTGGCGCCGGACTCCACGCACAGCCAGCTCGTGGACCTGGCCGACCCGGCGCTCGCCCCGGCGGGCTGGGCGCAGCTGCGCAAGCCGGCGGCGGTGCCGTCGACGAAGGTGCAGATCTCCGAGCTGTCGGTGCGGGACTTCTCGGTCGCCGACACCACCGTGCCGGCCGAGCGGCGGGGCACCTTCCTCGCCTTCACCGACCCGGGCACCGCCGGAATGCGGCACCTGAAGGCGCTCGGCGACGCCGGGGTCACCCACCTGCACCTGCTGCCCGCGTTCGACTTCGCCACGATCCCCGAGCGGCGTGCCGACCAGCGGCAGCCGGCCTGCGACCTGGCCGCGCTGCCGCCGGACTCCGAGCAGCAGCAGAAGTGCGTCGCGGCGGTCGCGGACACCGACGGCTACAACTGGGGGTACGACCCGCTGCACTACACCGTGCCGGAGGGCGGCTACGCCGTCGACCCGGCCGGGGCGAAGCGGACCACCGAGTTCCGGCAGATGGTGGCCGGCGTCAACGGCGCGGGGCTGCGCGTGGTGATGGACGTCGTCTACAACCACACCTCGGCGTCGGGTGCCGATCCGAAGTCGGTGCTCGACCAGATCGTGCCCGGCTACTACCACCGGTTGCTGGACGACGGCAGCGTCGCCACCTCGACCTGCTGCGCCAACACCGCCCCGGAGCACGCCATGATGGGCAAGCTCGTCGTGGACTCGCTGGTCACCTGGGCCCGGGCGTACAAGGTGGACGGCTTCCGGTTCGACCTGATGGGCCACCACCCGAAGGCGAACATCCTGGCCGTACGCGCGGCGCTCGACGCGCTGACCGTCGCCCGCGACGGTGTGGACGGGAAGAAGATCCTGCTCTACGGCGAGGGCTGGAACTTCGGCGAGGTCGCCGACGACGCCCGGTTCACGCAGGCCACCCAGGCCAACATGGCCGGCACCGGGATCGGCACCTTCAACGACCGGCTGCGCGACGCGGTACGCGGGGGCGGGCCGTTCGACGCCAACCCCCGGGTGCAGGGTTTTGCCTCCGGCCTGTTCACCGACCCCAACGGCGACGCCGTGAACGGGTCCACGGCCGAGCAGCGGGCCCGCCTGCTGCACCAGCACGACCTGATCAAGGTGGGGCTGACCGGCAACCTGCGCGGCTACCGCTTCACCGACTCGTCGGGCCGGCGGGTGACCGGCGCGCAGGTCGACTACAACGGCTCGCCCGCCGGCTACACCGCCGCGCCAGGGGAGGCGGTCACCTACGTCGACGCGCACGACAACGAGATCCTGTACGACGCGCTGGCGTACAAGCTGCCGCAGGACACCCCGGCGGCGGACCGGGCCCGGATGCAGGTGCTGGCGCTGGGCACGGTGGTGATGGGGCAGGGGCCCGGGTTCGTCACCACCGGCACCGAACGGCTGCGCTCGAAGTCGCTGGACCGTAACTCGTACAACTCGGGTGACTGGTTCAACCAGATCCGCTGGGACTGCGCCCAGGGCAACGGCTTCGGCGTCGGCCTGCCGCCCGAGCAGGACAACCGGGACAAGTGGCCGTACGCCAAGCCGCTGCTGGCCGACCCGGCGCTGGTCCCGGACTGCGCCGCGATCAACCTGGCCGGCGCCCGCTACGCCGAGCTGCTGGAGATCCGCCGCTCCTCGCCGGTCTTCGGGCTGACCACGGCCGAGCAGGTGCAGAACCGGGTCGCCTTCCCGCTCTCCGGCGCGGGGGAGACCCCGGGCGTGCTCACCATGACGCTGGACGCTCGGGGCCTCGACGGGCGGTGGAAGTCGGTCACGGTGGTCTTCAACGCCACACCCGAGACGGCGACGCAGCGGCTGACCGGGCTGCGCGGGGCGGACGTGGCGCTGCACCCGGTGCTGCGTACCTCGGCCGACGAGGTGCTGCGGACGGCCTCCTTCGACCGGGCCAGCGGCACGTTCACCGTGCCGGCCCGCAGCGTGGCGGTCTTCGTGCAGCGGTAGTAGGTGTCACACGTGTCCGGCCCCCTTCCGCTCTGCGGAAGGGGGCCGGACCGTCCTCTGCGTCAGCCGGTGCCGTTCCAGCTGATGCCGGGTGACTGTCGTCAGTTGGCGCAGCCGGGGACGTTGGTGCAGTTGCGGGGTTCGTTCTTCTTGATGATGGTCTTGTTGTCGAGGTTGACGGTGGCGTTGTTGGCGTTGAAGATGCCGCCCGCGCCGGCGGTTTCGGCGGCGAAGTTGCCGACGATCTTGCTGTTGCGGATGGTGAGGGTGGCGTTGTTGTTGTTGTAGATGGCGCCGCCCTGTTCGGCGTGGTTGTCCTTGAACTCGCTGTCGTGCAGGTTCAGGGTTTCGCCGTTGTAGAGGCCGCCGCCGTTGTCGCCGGCGGTGTTGTCGGTGAAGACGGTGTGTCGGATGGTGGCGATGTTGTCGCTGTCGTGGAAGACGCCGCCGCCGTCGTCGGTGGCCTTGTTTCCGGTGACGATGACGTATTCGAGCAGCATGGTGGAGTCGCCGTCGTTGTGGATGCCGCCGCCGTCGTCGCACGCGGTGTTGTGGGCGATCTTGGTGCGGGTGACGGTGAGTCGGGCGTCGTCTTCGCTGTGGATGCCGCCGCCGTCGTTGCTGGCCTTGTTGTTGGTGATCTGGCTGTAGGCGATGGTGGCGATGCCGTCGTCCTCGTTGGCGATGCCGCCGCCGTTGCCGCTGACGGCGCTGTTGCCGGTGGCGGTGTTGTTGTCGATGCGGGTGTCGTGGACGGTGAGGTCGCCTTCGTTGTAGATGGCGCCGCCGTTGCCGCCGTTGCCGACGCCGCGGGCGTGGTTGTTGGCGAGGACGCTCTTGTCGATCTCGACCGTGCCGAAGTTGGCGATGGCGCCGCCGTTGCCCTGGGTGCCGACGCCGGTGGCGCGGTTGTCGATGAGCTTGGTGTGCTTCAGGGTGGCCTCGCCGCCTTCCTGGACCAGCAGGGCGCCGCCGTTGGCGGTGCTTGGTGGTGGCGGGGGCGCGGTGATCTGGCCGCCCTTGAGGGTGAGGTCCTTGAGTGTCAGGTTGCCGCCGGAGGCGACTTCGAAGAAGCGGAACAGTGCGGTGCCGTCGTGGAAGAACGTGGAGTTGTTGCCGAGGATCGTGATCCGCTGGTCGACGACGGGGAAGGCGTTGTTCCCGGTCTCCTCGGTGAACTTGTAGGTGCAGTCCTTGGCGAGCTTGAACGTGCCGCCGTTGTCCTCGATGGCCCTGTTCACCGCCTCGACCAGCACGTCGGTGTCACACGGGACCTCCTTGGCGTCGCGGCCCTCACGACCGTCGCGGCCCTCGCGGCCCTCGCGGTCCTCCTTGCCGTCCTTGCCCTGCCAGTCCTCACGGTCCTTGCCCTGCCAGTCCTTGTCCTGCCAGTCGTGCTGGCCGCGGGCGTCCTGCCCTTCCCGCTCCTTGCCGGTCTCGCCCGCACGGTCGTCGCGACCGGCGGCGTCGTCCTGGGCGACCTGCTCGGCCGTGGACCACTTCAGGTCCGGGAGACGGTCGACCCCGACGGCGCCCGCGCTGCTCGCGGCGGCGACGCCGGCGAGGCTGACCACGCCGGTCAGCCCGGCGACGCCGGTGGCGAGCCACAGCTTGCGCCGGCTCTTCGGCGCGGTGTTCTCGGCGTTCTTGCGAAGGTAGTTGGACATCGGAGCTCTCTGCTCTCTCCTCGTACCAGACAGGGCCGCTCCGCCACCGCGGGCTGCCCTGGCTACAAATCGGTTGTAGCTACTGAGGACCACCGTATGAGAATCTTTTTCTCTTCACGGCCATATCCGAAAGGAACCCACGTTAGGGGTGGAGAGGGTCGGCACGGGACGTTCGGACGGCCGGGAGTGGGACCGCCCAGTCGTGCCGAACCGGTCGGCCTGCGCCACGTGTCGCCGCAACAGGTCCGGAACCCCGACGGGTTGGTACTCGCCACCCGAGGCGGGTCGTCCTGTCCCGGTGCCCACACGGAAGGGATCCCTTCCCTCGTGTCCGGGGGAAGGGATCCCTTCGTTATGTGGTGGCTCAGTTGGCGCAGCCGGGGACGTTGGTGCAGTTGCGGGGTTCGTTCTTCTTGATGATGGTCTTGTTGTCGAGGTTGACGGTGGCGTTGTTGGCGTTGAAGATGCCGCCCGCGCCGGCGGTTTCGGCGGCGAAGTTGCCGACGATCTTGCTGTTGCGGATGGTGAGGGTGGCGTTGTTGTTGTTGTAGATGGCGCCGCCCTGTTCGGCGTGGTTGTCCTTGAACTCGCTGTCGTGCAGGTTCAGGGTTTCGCCGTTGTAGAGGCCGCCGCCGTTGTCGCCGGCGGTGTTGTCGGTGAAGACGGTGTGTCGGATGGTGGCGATGTTGTCGCTGTCGTGGAAGACGCCGCCGCCGTCGTCGGTGGCCTTGTTTCCGGTGACGATGACGTATTCGAGCAGCATGGTGGAGTCGCCGTCGTTGTGGATGCCGCCGCCGTCGTCGCACGCGGTGTTGTGGGCGATCTTGGTGCGGGTGACGGTGAGTCGGGCGTCGTCTTCGCTGTGGATGCCGCCGCCGTCGTTGCTGGCCTTGTTGTTGGTGATCTGGCTGTAGGCGATGGTGGCGTTGCCGTCGTCCTCGTTGGCGATGCCGCCGCCGTTGCCGCTGACGGCGCTGTTGCCGGTGGCGGTGTTGATGTCGATGCGGGTGTCGTGGACGGTGAGGTCGCCTTCGTTGTAGATGGCGCCGCCGTTGCCGCCGTTGCCGACGCCGCGGGCGTGGTTGTTGGCGAGGACGCTCTTGTCGATCTCGACCGTGCCGAAGTTGGCGATGGCGCCGCCGTTGCCCTGGGTGCCGACGCCGGTGGCGCGGTTGTCGATGAGCTTGGTGTGCTTCAGGGTGGCCTCGCCGCCTTCCTGGACCAGCAGGGCGCCGCCGTTGGCGGTGCTTGGTGGTGGCGGGGGCGCGGTGATCTGGCCGCCCTTGAGGGTGAGGTCCTTGAGTGTCAGGTTGCCGCCGGAGGCGACTTCGAAGAAGCGGAACAGTGCGGTGCCGTCGTGGAAGAACGTGGAGTTGTTGCCGAGGATCGTGATCCGCTGGTCGACGACGGGGAAGGCGTTGTTCCCGGTCTCCTCGGTGAACTTGTAGGTGCAGTCCTTGGCGAGCTTGAACGTGCCGCCGTTGTCCTCGATGGCCCTGTTCACCGCCTCGACCAGCACGTCGGTGTCACACGGGACCTCCTTGGCGTCGCGGCCCTCACGACCGTCGCGGCCCTCGCGGCCCTCGCGGTCCTCCTTGCCGTCCTTGCCCTGCCAGTCCTCACGGTCCTTGCCCTGCCAGTCCTCCTGGCCGTCGCGGGCGTCCTGGCCGCTCTCCTTGTCGTCCTTCTCGCCGGAGCCCGGGTCGGCCGTGCCGGCGTCGCTGACGTTCTGCTTCAAGGTCGACGACTGCGCGTCCGACAACCGGTCCGCGCCGCCGGGCTTGTCATCGCGGGCGGCCAGGCCGCCCAGTGCCGCCAGGCCGACCGCGCCGGTCAGTCCGGCGATGCCCGCAGCCACCCAGAGTTTGCGCCGCCCTCGGGTCGGTGCGCTCATGGGAGCGCCACCGTCGGGAGTCGTTGCTTCGTTGGACATCAGAGCCTTCCGCCCTTTCCTGCTGCCAGACGGGGTCGCACCACCCGAAGCGGCGCGACCAGCTACAAATGGGTTTGCAGCCTCTGATAGCCACCGTATGAGAAGGATCCTCGCGAGAGGCGTTAATCTGAAAAAACCCCGCATTCACCTCACTTCGGGCACTGTGCGGCAAGCCGCCGGGTCCGGGCAGGAAGTGGGTGAGCAGCGTGAACGTCGACGGGCCCCGCCACCGGCGCGTCGACGTGAGGACGTCGCGACCGGCGGCGGGGCCCGTCGTGGTCGTACCCCGGGGAATCAGTCCGGCAGGCGCGGACCCGCCTCGCGCTGCTCGGCCAGCCAGGTCTCCACCTCGTCGGCGGCGCGCGGCAGCCCGGCGGAGAGGTTGCGGGCGCCGGCGGCGGTGACCAGGATGTCGTCCTCGATCCGTACGCCGATGCCGCGCAGCTCCTCGGGGACCAGATCGTCCTCCGGCTGGAAGTAGAGGCCCGGCTCGACGGTGAGCACGTAGCCCTCGCCCAGCGTGCCGTCCCGGTACTTCTCCTTGCGGGCGTTCGCGCAGTCGTGCACGTCGATGCCGAGCATGTGGCTGGTGCCGTGCAGCGTCCAGCGCCGGTACACCGTCGACTCCCCGTCCATGGCCTCGTCGACGCTCACCGGCAGCAGACCCAGGTCGGACAGCGCCTCGGCGAGCACCCGCATCGACGTCAGGTGGACCTCCCGGAACGCCACGCCGGGCCGGATGGCGTCGATGCCGGCCTGCTGCGCGGCGTACACGGCGTCGTAGACCTGGCGCTGAAGCGGGGTGAACCGCCCGTCGACCGGCAGCACCCGCGTGACGTCGGCCGTGTAGAGGCTGCGGTTCTCCACGCCCATGTCCATCAACAGCAGCTCGCCCGGTCGCGTCCTGCCGTGGTTGTGCACCCAGTGCAGGATCGTGGCGTGCTCGCCCGCGCCGACGATCGAGCCGTAGCCGACGTCGTTGCCGTCGTGCCGCGCGCGCAGCGCGAAGATCCCCTCCAGCAGGCGCTCCGAGACGCCCCGGTCCGCCGGCAGGGCCCGGGCCACGTCCTCGAAGCCCCGCACGGTGGCGTCGACCGCCTCCTGGAGCTGGGCGATCTCCCACTCGTCCTTGACCAGCTTCAGCTCCGAGACGGCGATCGCCAGCTCCCGGTCACGGGTGGGCTGGCCCTCGGCGCGGGGCCCGTCGTACGGACGCACGGCCGAGTCCACCCGGGCGTCGAAACCGCGCAGCACCCGGGTGCGGCCCGGCGCCAGGTCGGCCAGCGTCGCGTCCAGCTCGGTCAGGTCCGCCGTGGGCAGGCCCAGCTCGGTCGACTTCTCGGCCAGGGTGTGCCGCCGGCCCACCCACAGCTCGCCGTGGCGGCTGCGGAAGAACTCGTCGGTCAGCCGCGACGACCGGGGACGCATGTACAGCGTGGCGTCGTGGCCCGACCCGTTCGGCCGCAGCACGAGCACCCCGTCCGGGTCGTGGTCGCCGGTCAGGTAGGCGAAGTCGCTGCCCGGCCGGAACGGGTGGGCGGTGTCGTTGGCGCGTACCTTCTCACCGCCGGTCGGGATGACGAGGGTCTCGCCCGGAAAGGCCGCCGAGAGCGCGGCGCGCCGCCTGGCGTAGTTCGGCACCTCCGGTCGCGGGCCGACCGGCAGGGTGGTGTCCCGCCAGCCCTGCCGCATGAACGCCAGGAACGCCTCGGGGAAGTCCGGGTCGTGCGACTCGGTGCCGTCCGTCGGCCTGCTGCCGGTACGCCCCTCGGTCATGCTCCGCCCCCTCCGCATCGTCGCAGGTCAGACGGTACCGCGCGGCCTCGGAGGCCGATCGGTGCGGGAGGGTGGGACGTGCCCTGGGCGACGGATACCACCCGTTCGCGTCGCCCGCCGGCCGCTCCGTACGCGGTCCGGGCGACGTACGACGTCGTCGCGGGGGCGAGCCCAGCGGTGCCGCGACGCCCGCTCGGGCCGCGTGGAAAGATGGCGACCATGTGCGGACTCCTGGCCTTCTTCAGTGCGCGCGGCGACGCCGCCGCCCACCGCGACAACATCGCCGGGGCGTTGGAATGCCTGCACCACCGCGGACCGGATGAGACCGGTGTCGAGGTGGTCGGCGACGCCTCCGGCCGGTACGCGGACGGGGTGTTCGCCCACAAGCGGTTGGCGATCATCGACGTGGCCTCCAGCCAAGAGCCCCTGTCCTACGCGAACGGGCGCTACCTGCTCACCTTCAACGGCGAGATCTACAACTACATCGAGCTGCGCCAGGAGCTGATGCGGGACTTCGGCGCGCAGTTCGCCACCGCCGGTGACGGCGAGGTGATCGTCGCCGGCTACCACTTCTGGGGCGAGCAGGTGCTCACCCGGCTGCGGGGCATGTTCGCCTTCGTCATCTGGGACCGGCAGGAGCGCCGCGCGTTCGGTGGCCGGGACTACTTCGGCATCAAGCCGCTGCACTACCTGGAGACCGCCGACGGCCTCTACCTGGCCTCGGAGAAGAAGGCGCTGCTGCCCTTCGCCCACTCCAACTACCAGGGCGACGCCGGCATCGACACGGCCAACCTCAGCCACTACCTGACCCTCCAGTACGTGCCCGAGCCCGGCACCCTGCACAAGGGCATCAGCCGGATCGGCTCCGGCGAGTACCTCACCTGGACGCCGGGCGGGCGGATCGACGTGCGCCGGTGGTACCGGCCGGTGTTCCGGCCCACCCCGGTCGACGACGAGCAGCGGCTCTACCACGAGATCCGGGAGACGCTGCGGGAGAGCGTCCGGATGCACATGCGCTCCGACGTGCCGGTCGGCTCGTTCCTCTCCAGCGGCATCGACTCGACCGCCGTGGTCGCCCTGGCCCGGGAGTTCAACCCGAACATCCTCACCTTCACCGTCGGCTACGACGTCCCGGGCTACTCGGAAATCGACGTCGCCCAGGACTCGGCCCGGCACCTCGACGTGACGACCATCCCGACCAAGATCGGGCCGTACGACATGATCGAGGCGCTGCCGAAGATCGTCTGGCACCTGGACGACCCGGTCGCCGACCCGGCCCTGGTGCCCCTCTACTTCGTGGCCAAGAAGGCCGCCGAGCACGTCACCGTGGTGCTCTCCGGCGAGGGCGCCGACGAGTTCTTCGGCGGCTACACCATCTACCGCGAGCCGCTGTCGTTGAGTTCGGTCAACGGGCTGCCCGACGGGGTGCAGAAGGGGCTGCGGGCGGTCTCCAAGGCCATCCCGCAGGGGGTTAAGGGCAAGAGCTTCCTGGAGCGCGGCACCACCCCCATCGAGCAGCGCTACTACGGCAACGCCCGGATGTTCACCGAGGAGGAGAAGCAGCAGCTGCTGCGCCGCTACGACCCCTCGGTCCGCTACACCGACGTCACCGCGCCCATCTACGCCGAGTGCACCGAGCTCGACGACGTCACCAAGATGCAGTACGTCGACCTCTACACCTGGCTGCGCGGGGACATCCTCGTCAAGGCCGACCGGATCTCGATGGCGCACTCGCTGGAGGTGCGGGTGCCCTTCCTGGACCGGGCGGTCTTCGACGTGGCGTCGCGGATCCCCGTGGACCTCAAGCTCCCGCCCCGCTCCGACGCCACCAAGTACGCGATGCGCCAGGCGCTCCAGGGTGTGGTGCCCCCGGCCATCGTCAACCGTAGGAAGCTCGGCTTCCCGACGCCCACCCGGGTGTGGCTGCGCGGCGAGATGTACGAGTGGGCCCGGCACGTGCTGTCCACCTCCGGCGCCGGTGACCTGCTCGACCTGTCGTACGCGATGCGGCTGCTGGAGGAGCACAAGCGGGAGGAGGCCGACCACTCCCGCAAGGTGTGGACGGTGCTGATCTTCTGCATCTGGCACGCCATCTTCGTCGCCAAGACCCTCGACCCGGGCATCCAGCGCAACCAGTCCGCCCTGCTCACCAAGCCCGTGGTCGGTTCGATGGTCCGCTGACCGCCCGCCCCACCCGGGCCGGTCGTGCTGACCAGCCCGGGCCGGCCCTCGTCGACCGGGAGGTTCGCGTCCCCAGCAGTTCCCGGGGACGCGAACCTCCCGTCCTTTCGCCGCAGCCGAGGGGTCAGCGGCCGGAGCAGGTGACCGTGGGCAGGGCGTTGGTGCCGTTGGTGGTGGCGACGAAGCCGAAGGTCGTGGTGCCCTCCGGGGCGATCGTGCCGTTGTAGGGCACGTTGGTCACGGTGACCGCGGAGCCGGATGTGCTCAGCGTGCCGCTCCACAGGCTGTTGATGCTCTGCCCGCTGGGCCACGTCCAGTTGGCCGTCCAGCCCGACCACGTCGACGAGCTGTGATTCATGATCATGACCTCGCCCTGGAAGCCGCCGTTCCAGGAGCCGACCACCTTGTAGACCGCCATGCAGTCACCGCTGTGCGGCGGCGGCGTGGTCGGGTTCGGCGGGGGAGTCGTCGGGTTCGGCGGCGGCGTGGTGGGGTTGGGCGGCGGGGTCGTCGGGTTGGGCGGCGGCGTGCCGCCGGGGCCGACACCGGTCACCTCGCCGTTGCCGCCGTCGAAGGTGACGTCCGAGCAGCCGAAGAAGTTCTCCTGGCTGTCGGAGCGGACCCAGCGCGAGTAGATGATGTGCCGGCCGCTCTTGTTGGTCGGCAGGTTGCCGCTGAAGTAGTAGTGCCCGTCGTTGGTGCCGACCGAGCCGCGCTGCGGCGGGTTGGTCACCGTCAGGAACGGCTGCTCCTCCAGGTCGCTCCAGGCCAGCGGGCGGGTGGGGCTCCAACTGTCCTTCGTCACGTAGAAGTAGAACGTGCCGGGGTGGTGGGCCCAGTTGCTGTACCGGAACTCCATCTGCGCCCCGGCGGTCAGGTGGGTCAGCGGCCAGTCGGTGCGGGCCAGGTCGTAGCCGGCGAAGCCGGTGTTGCCGCCGCTGCACAGCTTGCCGTCCGGGATGAAGCCGACGGTCCGGCCGCCCGCGTCGGAGCGCAGCACGCTGAACCAGTTGTAGAGCGAGTTGGCCCCGCTCTGGGCCACGGCGGCGGAGCAGGCGGGGTTGTTCGGCTTGATCTCGCCGGTGGGGGACAGGCCGTCCTTCCAGCAGAGGAAGGTCCGACTGCCGGGAGCCATGGCGGCACCGTGCGCGGCGGCGGGGTCGGGCCCCGCCGTCAGGGCGACGGCGCCCACGAGAAGGGTCGCGGCCGCGGTGAGCAACGCGGCGGTACGCGATCGGTGGGACACGGGTTCTCCTCACTCGTGGGACGCGGAAGTCCCACGGGCAACGCGCGGGGTGGCAGCGCCGGCCCGCCCCGCTGCGACGCGGACAAGACGGTCGTGGCGGACGTGCCCCGGCGCGGACGGCCGGCGGACGTGCGCCGTCAGCGGCCCGACTCGCGGGCCGGGTGCCCTCGCGTGGTGAACCCCGGCGCCGGCGGCACGGCAGCCCCCGTACCGCCCGGCAAGCGCCATCCCACCATGGGACGGCGACGACGCGCAATAGCCGTTGCTCGATGTGTCAGTAGCGCTCGACGAGATGCTCCCGGCCGGGCGGCGGCGCGTAGGGTTCCGGCCAGAACTCGGTGATCTCGCGGACGAGACCGGCCTCGTCGAGGTCGAGGAAGCTCGTGGCGGGAAGCTCCTCGCCCGCGTGGGCGCAGGTGATCCAGGTGGCGGCGTGCCGGCCTGAGGCGACCGACCGGGTCACCGTGAGATGCCAGCCGTCGGGGTACTCCTGGTTGAAACGCAGGAACGACTCCCGGCCCACGATCCGCTCGCGGGTCTGCGGCAGGTGGTAGACCATGTCGTCGGCGAGCAGCCGGCCGAGGGCCGCCCAGTCCCGTGCCTCCAACGCCGCCCAGTAGGCCGATACCGTGGCTTCAGCGCTCGTCATGGCGTCCGACTGTGCCAGGCTGGTACGACAAGATCGTTCGGCGCGCGCCGTGGACGGAGGCCGGAATGGGATACGCGGTGGTGCTCGGCGAGGCACTGGTCGACCTGCTCGACACCGAGCGCGACGGGGAGCCGGTCTACCGGCAGGCCGTCGGCGGCGGGCCGCTGAACGTGGCGGTCGCCGTGGCCCGGCTCGGCGGTGCGGTGCAGTTCGTCGGGTCGCTCGGCGACGACGTGCTGGCCGGGCGGATCCGTGCCTTCCTGACGCGGGCGGGCGTCGGCCTGGCCGGGGCGGTCACCGTCCCCGCCCCGACCGCGTTGGCGGTGGCCACCTTCGCCGGCGTCGAGCCCGACTTCCGGTTCTACGGCGAGCCGCCCTCCTACGGCCTGCTCGGCCCCGACGACCTCGACACCGACCTGGTGGCGGGCGCCGACGTCGTCTACTGCGGGTCGATCGTGCTGCTCCAGCCGCCGGTGCTGGCCGCCGCGCGCCGGGCCTGGGGGCTCGCCTCCGGGCTGCGGGTCTTCGACCCGAACGTCCGCCCCCGGCTGCTCGACGGCCCGGCCGCGCTGGCCGGGCTGCGCGAGGTGGTGGCCGAGTTCGCCGCCGGCGCCCACCTCGTCAAGCTCAGCGCCGCCGACGCGCAGCTGCTCTACCCCGGTGAGCCGGAGGAGGGCGTGGCGGCGTACCTGCGGGAACTCGGCGCGGGGACCGTCGTGGTCACCCTCGGCGCCGCCGGCGCGGTGCTCGCCGCCGCCGGCACCGATCCGGTACGCGTACCCGCGCCGAAGGTCGACCCGGTGGACGCCACCGGCGCCGGCGACTCGGTGATGGGCGCGCTGGTGGCGGACCTGCTGGTCGACGGCGCGCCCACCGACCCGGCGGCCTGGCCGGAGCGGGTGGCGTTCGCGCTGCGCGTCGCCGGCCTGGTCTGCGAGTCGCCCGGCGGCGCGACCGCCATGCCCACCCGCGCCGAGGTCCTCGCCCGCTTCGCCGGCTGACCGCCCCTCCCACGCCCTGCCCGTCCGGGGCCGCCGGAGGCCGTTCGCGGCCCCCGCCCGCTTCGCCCGCTGGCCGCCCTCCTGTTCGCGGCCTCGCCCGCCACGGGCTCGCGCCGGGTCGTTCGGCGCTTCCGCCGGGCCTGTCGGGTTCGACCGGGCCGGTGGGCGCGGACGGTGGTGCGTCAGGCGGTGCCGAGTTCGGAGTAGCCGCGCCGGACCGCGTGCAGGGCGGCGCGGGCGCCGAAGGGCGCCTCGGCGGCGACGCGCTCGGGCGGGGCCCCGCCGGCGTGCCCGGCGCGGATGAGCCGGGCCAGCTCGACGAGTTCGGCGTGCTGGGCGCGGACGAACCCGACGTCGACCGGCTCGCCGTGCCCCGGCACGACCACGGTGGCCGGGGTGGTCAGCCGCAGCAGCTCCGCCACCGCGTCGGGCCACCGCAACGGGTACGACTCCTCGAACGCGGGCGGGCCGCTCTGCTCCACCAGGTCCCCGGCGACCAGCACGTCGGCGTCCGGCACGTGCACCACCAGGTCGCCGGCGGTGTGCCCCCGACCGGGGTGGCGCAGCACCACCCGCCGGCCGCCCACGTCGAGCACCGTCTCGCCCCGTACGGTGTGCGTGGGCGCCAGCACCACGGTGCCGACCAGCTCCCCGGCCAGCGCGGGATGCTCGCCGCGCATCTCCTCGTACGCCTCCCGGCGCAGCCGGTCCGGCTGGCGCATCGCCTCGGCGGCGACCTCGTGCGCGTACACCGGGCGGGGCGGGTCGGCGGCGAGGGTCGCGTTGCCGAAGCAGTGGTCGAAGTGGTGGTGGGTGTTCACCACCGTCAGGTCGGCGGCGGTGACCGCCCGGACGGCGGCGGCCAGCGCGGCGGCCTGCCCGGCGGTGGAGAGCGTGTCGACGACCAGCGCGGCCCCGTCACCGACGACGAGGGTGACGTTGACGTGCAGCAGCGGCTCGCGCAGCACGTGCACCCCGTCGGCGACCGCCACGAAGCGGGCGGTCACGACGACCGCGCGGCGCGTTCCACGAAGCGCTGCCGGTCGACCAGCACCCGGTCCACCCGGCCCTCGGCGACCGTGTCGTCGCCGTCGCTGACGACCACCTCGAAACGCAGCCGCCGCCCCTCGACCTCGGTCAGCCGCGCCCGCGCCACCACGGTGCGCCCCACCGGCGTGGCCGCGCGGTGGTCGAGCTCGACCCGGGTGCCCACGGTCGTCGAGCCGGCCGGCAGCCCGGTGACGGTGGCCGCCACCGTGGCGGCCTCGGCGAGGGCGACCACGCGGGGCGTGCCGAGGACCGGCACGTCCCCGGACCCGAGGGCCTGGGCGGTGTCGGTGTCGGCGACGGTCAGCTCGACCTGGGCGGTCAGGCCCGGGGTCAGCGCGGGCTCCGGCTGCTCCTGCATGGTCGAAGCCTAGACGAGACGCACCGGCGGGTGGCGGCGTCGGTCGATGCCCTCCGCGCCGTTAACCTTGACCGCGATGTCTGTCTCCACCGACCCCCAGCCCCCCGCCCCCACCGAGCCGCCCGCCTCGCCCGACGGGGGGCGTCGCCGTGTGGTCGCGATGACGGTGTGGGGAGTCGCCTTCGTCGCCGGCTGGCTCGGCATCGGCCTGCCGACCGACCCGGCGTACGCGTTCCTGTGGATCTGGGCGGGCACGATCGCCTGGAACAGCAGCCGACCGTGGCGCAGTCACCTGCGCTTCGCGCGGGACTGGGTGCCGGTGGTGCTGCTGCTCGCCGTCTACAACCTGTCGCGGGGCTTCGCCGACAACGGCGCCACCCCGCACGCGTACGAGTTGATCGTCGCCGACCGGGTGATGTTCGGCTGGGCGACGGGCGGGCAGGTGCCCACGACCTGGCTCCAGGAGCACCTCTACCGGCCCGAGGTGCACTGGTGGGACGTCGCCGTCAGCTGGGTCTACTTCTCGCACTTCGTGGTGGCGCTGGCCGCCGCGGCGGTGCTCTGGCTGCGTGACCGGGGGCGGTGGGCGGCCTTCATGCGCCGCTGGGGCTTCCTGTGCGCCACCGGCCTGGTCACCTACTTCCTCTACCCGGCCGCCCCGCCCTGGTGGGCGGCGCAGAACGGGCTGCTGGAGGAGGTCGCCCGGATTTCCACGCGCGGGTGGAAGGCGTTCGGCATGCACGGCGCCGGCAACCTGCTCAACGCCGGTCAGATCGCCTCCAACCCGGTGGCCGCGATGCCGTCGCTGCACACCGCGTTCGCGCTGTTCGTGGTGCTGTTCTTCCTGCGGCAGACCCGCCGCCGCTGGTGGCCGCTGCTGCTGGCGTACCCGCTGGCGATGACGTTCACCCTGGTCTACTCCGGCGAGCACTACGTGATCGACGTGCTGGTCGGCTGGGCGTACGTCGGGATGACCTTCCTGGCGGTCGGCCTGGCGGAGCGCTGGTGGGCGGCCCGCAAGGCCCGCCGGACCCCGGCGGAGCCCGATCCCGCGCCGACCGATCCCGCGCCGACCGACCCGCCGGCCGCCGCCGAGCCGCCGCCGGTGACGGCGGACCGCTGACCGCCGCCGGCGGGGATCAGCCCGCCCGGCGGGCGGTGCGCGCGCGGGCCGTCAGCTCCGCCGCCAGGGCCCACGCCTCGGCGAGGTCCCGGTCGTGGGCAGCCGCGCCGGCGCCGCCGGCGGTGTCGGCGTGCACCGTCGCCAGCCGCAGCCGCCGCTGCGCCGGGCCCTGCACGACCCGCACGCTCTGGATCCGCGCGTACGGCACGAGCGCCACCTGACGGGTGAGCAGGCCGGAGCGGACGGCGAAGACCCGGGCGTCGAGCCCGGCGCCGAGCACGCCCCGGCTCAGCGGATTGAGCCAGCGGGCCCGCGCCGGCGGCGGGGTCAGCGGCAGCGCGGCCAGCCGTACGCCGGGCAGCACCTCGGCCACGATCGCCTCGCCGGTGGCGACGTCACCGACGGGGAGCAGCCGGTCGGGCCGGTTGCGCTCGTCCGCCTCGCCGGCGGAGTAGCCCGCCACCTCCAGCCGCAGCCGCAGCCAGCCCTTGACCCGCCACAGCAACGGCCAGGTCACGCCGACGGTCTGCACCCGGTCCAGCGGCACCGTCTGCGCGCGGGTCTCCAGCAGCCCGTTGTGGATCCGCAGCGTGCCCTCGTCCCGGGCGAGCCGGAAGTTCCAGTCGTCCAGCACCCGCCGTACGGGTTGCAGCAGCACCCCCGCCATGGCGGTGAGGGTGCTCGCCACCGCGATGAACGACCAGGAGTCCTCGGAGAGGAACTGCGCCACGATGAACGCGACGCCGAACGGGATCATGAACGCCTGCGGGGTCAACAGTTGGCTGACCAGCAGGTCGTTGTTCGACACGGCGTGCAGCGGCCGGCCGGGCGGTGGTGCCGGCGTCCCGGGCGGGCCCGCGGCCACCCCGGCCGGCGGCGGCGCGTTCGCCTCGGCCGCGACCCGGCCGGCCAGGGCGAGCAGCCGCTGGCGCAGCGCGGTCGCCTCGGCGACGCTCAGGTAGGCCAGCGGCGCCTCCGTCTTGCCCCCGCCCACCACCTCCAGCCGCAGCTCGGCCAGGCCGGTGAGCTGGGCGAGCAGCGGGCGGACGACCTCGACGGCCTGGAGCCGCTCCAGCGGGATCGCCCGGGTGCGCCGCCAGAGGAGCCCCTCGTGCACCCGCAGCTCGCGGCCGACCACCTGGTAGCCGGTGTAATACCAGCTGACCACCGCCAGCACGGTGGCGCCCAGCGCCAGTACGACCGCCATCAGGGCGAACCAGCCGAAGCCGACCCGCGACAGCGTCGACCAGGACAGGCCGGCGATCACCACGACCAGGGACTTGGCGCCGTGCAGGGCGGGGCTGAGCGGGTGCAGCCGCTGGCGCGGTTCGCCGCCCGCCGGGGGCCCGGCGGACCCGCCCGGCCACGCCGTCCCCGGTGGGACGGTGGGCCCGGCCGTCTCCGGTGGGACGGGGCGCCCGGTCGTCTCGAACGGAACGTGGGGCCCGACCGTCTCGGGCGGAGCGACGGCCCTGGCCGGCTCCGGTGGGACGACGGGTCCGGCCGTCTCCGGTGGGACGGAGGGCTCGGCCGGGGGCGGCCCGGGACGGTCCGTGCCCCGGGCGGCCGGGTCGCTCACAGGCCCTCCGCCCGGTCCTCGCCCAGCGCGGTGAGCCGGTCGCGCAGCCGCGACGCCTCCGCCGGGCGCAGCCCCGGCACCCGGGCGTCGCTCGCCGCCGCGGCCGTGTGCAGTTGCACGGTGGCCAGCCCGAACGCGCGTTCCAGCGGCCCGGCGCTGACGTCGACGAACTGCATCCGGGCGTACGGCACGATGGAGAGCCGGCGTACCAGCAGCCCGTGCCGGACCAGCAGGTCGTCCTCCCGCTCCGCGTAGCCCCAGGCCCGTACGGCGCGGACGATCGTCACACTCCGCAGGACGCCGAACAGCAGCACCACGCCGACCGCCGCGCCGAGGAACCCGCTGCCGCTGACCGCCCAGCTGACGGCCAGTCCGAGGGCGAGGACGATCAGCACCGTACCCAGACGGATCAGTTCCACCCAGATCTGGTCGGCCGAGATCGACTGCCAGCGGACGGTGTCCGGCCACGGCTCGAGAGGGCCCGCCGGCGGGAGGGGCGGCGCCGGTGGCGGGCCGGCGGACCCGTCACCACTCACCGGGGAAGTCCGTTGTGCGCGCTCACCCTTCGAGCGTAGGCGATCCGGGCGCCGCTACGACCTCCCGCAGGAAGCCGCGGGCGTCGAGGAAGTCGGCGAGGGTGCTGCGGTGCTCGGCGCAGGCCAGCCAGGTCTTGCGCCGTTCGGCGTCGTGCAGCCGGGGATTGTTCCATTTCAGCGCCCAGTCGGCGGGGGCTCGGCAGCCGCGGGACGAGCAGATCAGCGGCTCGTCGGCGGGGAAGGGGGCGCTCATCACGGCCAGTCTAGGACGGCGGCACCGGGAAAGTTTGAGCGCCGGGCGGCCACGGGGGGAGCCGCCCGGCGACGGGGTGAATGCTACACGCGCCGGGCCGGTACGTGTCCAGCCGCGACCGGCGATTCCGCACCTCGGGACGGCGTGGCGGACCCGCGACGCGGCTGCGGGGGACGGCGCGGCGAAAAACGCCTTCTCCCCACCTCGGCACTCAGCCGGGCATGCGAGTCTTGATACGCACCACGCCGCGCGACAACCGATCATGCTGTGGAGGACCGGTGGCCCAGCCGACCACGCCCGACGCCCCGACGCCGAACGGGACGGGCCCGGAGACACCCGAGCCGGTGACCACGCCGGCCGAGGACGCGACCCTGCTGGAGCGGGCGCTGTTCGAGATCAAACGGGTGATCGTCGGGCAGGACCGGATGGTGGAGCGGATGTTCGTCGCGCTGCTCGCCCGGGGCCACTGCCTGCTGGAGGGCGTGCCCGGGGTCGCGAAGACCCTCGCGGTGGAGACCCTCGCGAAGGTGGTCGGCGGCTCCTTCGCCCGCGTGCAGTTCACTCCCGACCTGGTGCCCGCCGACATCATGGGCACCCGCATCTACCGGCAGTCGAGCGAGAAGTTCGACGTCGAGCTGGGCCCGGTGTTCGTCAACTTCCTGCTCGCCGACGAGATCAACCGGGCGCCGGCCAAGGTGCAGTCGGCGCTGCTGGAGGTGATGAGCGAGCGGCAGGTCTCGATCGGCGGCGAGAGCCACCGGGTGCCGGATCCGTTCCTCGTGATGGCGACGCAGAACCCGATCGAGCAGGAGGGCGTCTACCCGCTGCCCGAGGCCCAGCGGGACCGCTTCCTCATGAAGATCGTCGTCGGCTACCCGACCGACGCCGAGGAACGGGAGATCGTCTACCGGATGGGGGTCGCCCCGCCGCAGCCGGCGCCGGTCTTCACCACCTCCGACCTGATCGCCCTGCAACGCAAGGCGGACCAGGTCTTCGTGCACAACGCCCTGGTCGACTACGCCGTCCGGCTGGTGCTGGCCACCCGCGCCCCGGCGGAGCACGGGATGCCGGACGTCGCCCAGCTCATCCAGTACGGCGCCAGCCCGCGTGCCTCGCTCGGTCTGGTCCGGGCCACCCGCGCGCTGGCGCTGCTGCGCGGGCGGGACTACGCCCTGCCGCAGGACGTGCAGGACATCGCGCCGGACATCCTGCGCCACCGGCTCGTGCTCAGCTACGACGCGCTCGCCGACGACGTGCCCGCCGACCACGTGGTGCACCGGGTGATGTCCACGATCCCGCTGCCCTCGGTCGCGCCCCGGCAGCAGGCCACCCCCACGCCGACCGCCGCGCCGCCGGGCGCCGGTTGGCCCGGGCAGCGCCCGTGACCTCACCCGCCCGTCGGCCTGCCGACGTCCCCTCCGACCGCACCGAAGCCGTCCTGTCGCGGCTGCAACTGATGGTCACCCGCAAACTCGACGGCCTGCTCCAGGGCGACTACGCCGGTCTGCTGCCCGGGCCGGGCAGCGAGGCGGGGGAGTCCCGCGAGTACCGCCCCGGCGACGACGTACGCCGGATGGACTGGCCGGTCACCGCCCGCACGACGATGCCGCACGTCCGGCGTACGGTGGCCGACCGGGAGCTGGAGACGTGGCTGGCGGTGGACCTCTCGGCGAGCCTGGACTTCGGCACCGGCCGCTGGCTCAAGCGCGACGTCGTGGTGGCCGCCGCGGCGGCGCTGGCCCACCTGACCGTGCGCGGCGGCAACCGGATCGGCGCGGTGATCGGCAGCGGCGGCGGCGCGGGCGCACCCGCCCGACGGTGGCGCGGCGCGCCCCCGGCCTCCGGCCCGGACGTCTACACGCGGCTGCCCGCCCGTTCCGGCCGCAAGGAGGCCCAGGCGCTGCTGCGGACGATCGCCGGCACCGAGATCCGCCCCGGGCGCAGTGATCTCGGCGCCTTGGTGGACATGCTCAACCGGCCGCCCCGGCGGCGCGGCGTGGCGGTGGTGATCTCCGACTTCCTCGCCCCGCCGCAGCGGTGGGCCCGGCCGCTGCGTAAGCTGCGCGTCCGGCACGACGTGGTCGCGATCGAGGTGGTCGATCCCCGGGAGCTGGAGCTGCCCGACGTCGGGGTGCTGCCGGTGGTCGACCCGGAGACCGGTGAGCTGCACGAGGTGCAGACCGCCGACCCGCGGCTGCGCCACCGCTACGCCGAGGCGGCGGCCGCCCAGCGGGCGGAGATCTCCGCGGCGCTGCGTGGTGCGGGCGCGGCCCACCTGCGACTGCGTACGGACCGAGACTGGCTGCTCGACATGGTGCGTTTCGTGGCCGCCCAGCGGCACGCGCGTACCAGGGGGACGACACGATGATCCGCTTTCTGCAACCGTGGTGGCTGCTGGCCGTGCTGCCGGTGCTCGTGCTCGCCGCGCTCTACGTCTGGCGGCAACTGAACCGCCGGTCGTACGCGATGCGGTTCACCAACGTGGACCTGCTGCGCACCCTGGCGCCGAAGGGGCTGGGCTGGCGGCGGCACGTGCCGGCGACGGCGTTCCTGCTCTGCCTGCTGGTGCTGGCGGCCGCGCTGGCCCGGCCGTCGGTCGACACCCGGGAGCCGCTGGAGCGGGCCACCGTGATGCTCGCCATCGACGTGTCGCTGTCCATGCAGGCCGACGACGTGTCGCCGAACCGGCTGGAGGCGGCGCAGGAGGCGGCCAAGCAGTTCGTCGGCGAGCTTCCGGAGAGCTACAACCTGGGGCTGGTCTCGTTCGCCAAGTCGGCGAACGTGCTGGTGCCGCCGGGCAAGGACCGCGAGGCGGTGACCAGCGCGATCGACGGGCTGGTGCTGGCGGAGGCGACGGCGACCGGGGAGGCGGTGTTCACCTGCCTGGAGGCGATCCGGTCGGTGCCGGCCGACGGCGCGGCGGGGATCCCGCCGGCCCGGATCGTGCTGCTCTCCGACGGGTACCGCACCTCGGGCCGGTCGGTGGAGGAGGCGGCCGCCGCCGCGCAGGCGGCGAACGTGCCGGTCTCGACCATCGCCTTCGGCACCGACTCGGGGCAGGTGGACATCGGCGGTCAGCTGCAACGGGTGCCGGTGGACCGGCTGGCCCTGGCCGACCTGGCCGAGACCACCGAGGGCTACTTCTACGAGGCGGCCTCGGTGACCGAGCTGAAGCAGGTCTACCAGGACATGGGCAGCTCGATCGGGTTCCGCACCGAGCCCCGCGAGGTCACCCAGTGGTACGCGGGCGTGGCCCTGCTGCTGGCGCTCTGCGCCGGCGCACTCAGCCTGCTGTGGTCCTCCCGGATGCTCTGAGCGAGCGCCCGGGGACTCGGTTACGACGCAGGCGAGAAGGTCAACTGTGGATCTGGGGATTGTTGGTGTCGCTGTTGCTGGTCATCTCCATTGGTTGCCATCGAAGCCGCTGGTCATGAGGGCGTCGAGGGCTGGCCACAGGGGTTCGGTGTCGAGTTCGTAGGAGGTGATGGCGATGGTGCCGAGTGGGAGATCAGGAGACAGGCAGTGGTGGAGGGTGCCACCGTCGTTGCTGATGCGTAGCAGGCGGGTGGGAGGGATGTCGGCGTCCCATCCGTCGATCCCCTCGGGGACGCCCAGAGCTTCGTTGAGGTTCTCCATATAAGCGGGTCGGGTGGGGCCGAAGGAAGCCGGTGTTTCGGCGACGAAGCCGGCGTGCACCTGGTGGAGGAACCGGGCCAGCGGTTCGGGGAAGTCGACCCAGTCGGGGAAGTCATCGTCGACGGTGCGCGGGTCGTAGCCGACCCAGGTGACCAGCCGGCCGCTCTTGTCCCGTGCGGGGTAGAGCAGGACGTGGACACCGTCGTCGTCCTGACCGACGACGACGTCCTCCAGCCGAGCCGCGAACTCGGTGGAGAAGCGAGGCAGCAGGTCACGGATGTCGTGCGGCCACAATGTCAGCGCGGCGGCAATGCGTTGCGGCGGGGTTTTCGCCGCAGCGATCGGCTGCCATGCCTCGGGCATGTCGGCGGTCCGGCCCGCCGGCAGTGCGGTGAACTGGAAAGGCCAGTTGGTCAAGGACTCGTTGATGGCATGGATGGTGATGCCGGTCATGCCGGGAACCGTACCGTCAGCGACGGTGCCTGAGTGCATGGTTGACCTGCTGCTGCACGAGCAGAGGGTTGGTTGGATGGCGGGATGGACTACCGGAAGCTCTTCGCGGACGTGCATCGGCGACCTGGCATGTTCGGGTTGGACGGCTCGTTCCACGATTTCACGGTCTTCATCCGGGGTTGCGAGGCTGGCAACGACTGGCAGCTGCTCGCGGGGTTCCGGGAATGGCTCGTGGCCCGCTGTGGGAGTGGCGACAACCTGGTCTGGGAGGCGCTGATCCTGTGGCAGGCGTTCCGGGACGGGCCGCCGCGACGCGAGGAGCTTCAGACGGACCCTGAGCTCGACAGGGTCGCCGTTGAGACGCTCTTCCGGCTGCTCGACGAGTTTCTGCGGCTACGGGCGGAGCACGACGGCCTCACAAGGATCTTCGACGAGTATCTGACCTGGCGGAAGGGGCAGAGCTGGTCGTGATCAGGCAGCGGCCGTGCCGCGCGGCCCGGCGAGTGCTTTGCAGGCCCAGAGGTGACGGGGGCGGTGAAGTGCCGCCGACGGTCAGCAGACCGTGCCGCCGGCGGTCAGTGGGCGGTGCCGCTGGCGAGGACGAAGACGACGGCCACCCAGACGGCGGCGAGGGTGAAGCCCAGCGGGGCGACGTAGCGGCTCATGGACGGCTCCGGGTGGCGACTGGACGGTCCGCGCGTGCGGGGGCGGACCGCAGGGGGTGGATCAGGACGCGCACACGAAGTCGTGACCGGGCGGCTCCCGGCGGGCCGCCCGGTCGACGGGCGGCGCGGCACGGTCATCCGGCGTGGGGCCGGTGACCGGGCGGAGGCGGGGAGCGTGGCTGGGTCAGCTCACCTGCTGAGTCGTGGCTCAGCGGGGCTGACGTTCGGCCCGGCCACGACTGGGAGGATCGCTATCTCGCACAGCGATCACCTCCTGCGGTCGGCGGGGCCCGGAACGCGGGCCGCACGGCCCGCAAAACGTGGATCATCGTACACCCGCCGAAGTCCGCCGGCGCACCCGGCCGAGTGGCCGGACGGAGCCTGGCCGAGTGGCCGGACGGGCCCGGCCGAGGAGCCCGCCGGGTGGTGGCGCGGCGACGCCCGTGCCTGCCTCGCCGCAGCCGTCGGCGGGCGACGCCCCGGCCCCGACGTGCCCGGCGTTAGCGCTTACCTGCCGGTAACGCCTAGGCTCCGACCGACCGGGTGATCACTGAACAAGGGGGAACCGTGGCCCGTACCGTCCTGGTGACCGGCGGCAACCGGGGGATCGGCCTGGCCATCGCGCAGGCCTTCGCCAAGCAGGGCGACCGGGTGGCGGTGACCCACCGCGGCGGCGAGCCGCCCGAGGGGCTGTTCGGGGTCCGCTGCGACGTGACCGACGGCGAGTCGGTCGACGCGGCGTTCGCCGCGGTCGAGGCCGAGCTGGGGCCGGTGGAGGTGCTGGTCGCCAACGCCGGGATCACCGACGACACGCTGCTGCTGCGGATGTCCGAGGACCAGTTCACCCGCGTGCTCGACACCAACCTGACCGGCGCGTTCCGGTGCGCCAAGCGCGCCTCGGGCAAGATGCTGCGGGCGAAGTGGGGCCGCATGATCTTCATCTCCTCGGTGGTCGGTCTCTACGGCGGCCCCGGCCAGGTCAACTACGCGGCGAGCAAGGCCGGCCTGGTGGGCGTGGCCCGCTCGATCACCCGCGAGCTGGGCAGCCGCAACATCACGGCGAACGTGGTCGCACCCGGCTACGTGGAGACCGACATGACCGCCGGCCTGCCCGAGGACCGCAGGACCGAGTACCGCAAGGCCATCCCCGCCAACCGGTTCGCCCAGCCCGACGAGATCGCGGGCGTGGTGACCTGGCTGGCGGGCGACGCCGCCGGCTACATCTCCGGCGCCGTCATCCCGGTCGACGGCGGCCTCGGCATGGGCCACTGACGATCGGCACCGGGCACTGACAAAGCGGCACCGGCCACTGCCGAGCGGCCACTGAGAACTACGGAGGGATCCCTGCATGTCCGGACTGCTCGCCGGTAAGCGGCTGCTGGTCACCGGCGTCATCACCGACGCCTCGATCGCCTTCTCCGTGGCGAAGCTCGCCCAGGAGAACGGGGCGCAGGTCGTGCTCACCGGCTACGGCCGGCTCTCCCTGGTGGAGCGCATCGCCAAGCGGCTGCCCGAGCCCGCCCCGGTCATCGAGCTGGACGTGACCGACGCCGACCACCTCGCCGGGCTCGGCGACCGCGTGCGCGAGCACGTCGACGGCCTGGACGGGGTGGTGCACTCGATCGGCTTCGCCCCGCAGAGCTGCCTCGGCGGCGGCTTCCTCGACGCCCCCTGGGAGGACGTGGCGACCGCGCTGCACGTCTCCACGTACTCCTACAAGTCGCTGGCGATGGCGGCCCTGCCGCTGATGTCCGCCGGCGGCGCGGTGGTCGGCCTGACCTTCGACGCCGCGAAGGCGTGGCCCGTCTACGACTGGATGGGCGTCGCCAAGGCCGGGCTGGAGTCCGCCTCCCGCTACCTGGCGCTGCACCTGGGCAAGCAGGGCATCCGCAGCAACCTGGTCGCCGCCGGGCCGCTGCGCACGATCGCCGCCAAGTCGATCCCCGGCTTCGAGCAGTTCGAGCAGGCCTGGGCCGAGCGCGCGCCGCTGGGCTGGAGCCTGACCGACCAGGAGCCCGCCGCGCGGGCGTGCCTGGCGCTGCTCTCCGACTGGTTCCCGGCCACCACGGGCGAGATCGTGCACGTCGACGGCGGGTACCACGCCATCGGCGCCTGAGGCGTGCGGGTCCCCTGCGGCCGGTAGCGGCGCGGCGTCGCCGGCGGGCGGCATCAGGGGGCCCTGCCCGGCGGGCGCGGCGACCGGGAAGAATGGGCCCATGGCGTACGACGCGGTGGTCCTGGTGTCCTTCGGCGGACCGGAGCGGCCCGAGGACGTGTTGCCGTTCCTGCAGAACGTGACCCGGGGGCGAGGGGTGCCGCCGGAGCGGCTGGCGGAGGTCGCCGAGCACTACCAGCACTTCGGGGGCGTCTCCCCGATCAACCAGCAGTGCCGGGAGTTGCTCGCGGCGATCCGGGAGGACTTCGCCGCCAACGGCGTAGACCTGCCCGTCTACTGGGGCAACCGGAACTGGCACCCGATGCTCGCCGACACCGTGGCGCAGATGCGCGACGACGGAGTCACCCGCGCCCTGGCATTCGTGACCAGCGCCTACGGCGGCTACTCCTCCTGCCGGCAGTACCAGGAGGACATCGCCGCCGCCCGCGCGGCCGTCGGCCCGGACGCGCCGCCGATCGACAAGCTCCGCCAGTTCTGGGACCACCCCGGTTTCGTCGAGCCGCACGCCGACGCCGTACGGGCGGCGCTCGGCCAGCTCGACCCCGCGAAGCGGGACGGCACCCGGCTGGTGTTCACCGCGCACTCGGTGCCGAACTCGATGGCCGCCAACGCCGGCCCCCACGGCGGCCGGTACGAGGCGCAGCTCGCCGAGGTCGCCCGGCTGGTCCACGCGGCAGCCGCCCCGGACCTGCCCTGGGACCTGGTCTGGCAGAGCCGCTCCGGCCCGCCGCAGGTGCCGTGGCTGGAGCCCGACGTCAACGACCACCTCCGTACGCTGGCCGAGGCCGGCACCACCGCCGTGGTGGTCAGCCCCATCGGGTTCGTCTCCGACCACCTCGAGGTGGTGTGGGACCTGGACACCGAGGCGCGCCAGACGGCCGGACAGGTCGGCCTGGACTTCGTCCGGGCCGCGACCCCCGGCACCGATCCCCGGTTCGTGGCGATGGTCCGCGAGCTGGTCCTGGAGCGGACCGAACCGGACGGGGTCCGACTGCGCCGCCGTCTCGGCGAACTGCCGATGTGGGACACCTGTCCCACGGCCTGCTGCGTCCCGGCCCGCCGCCCGACGACCGCCCCCGGGCACGGGCACGGGTGACCCCGACCGCAGCATGAGCCCCGACTTCGCCGCCGTCGATGTTCGTCGATGGGCGTGCCGCCGCTATCGTTCCGGGCGTGGCGGAGGAGCGGCGTACCTTGGCGGCCGGGCGATACGTCCTGCGGACCGAGCCGGTCGGCAGCGGCGGCATGGGGGTGGTGTGGCGGGCTGAGGACACCCTGCTGGACCGCGAGGTGGCTGTGAAGGAGTTGCTGCTGCCCGCAGGCCTGAACGAGTCCGAACGCCTGGCGCTCCGGGAGCGGGCGATCATCGAGGCGCGGGCGGCCGGGCGGCTCAACCATCCCGGCATCGTGACCATCCACGACGTCCTGCTCGAGGATGGTCGCCCCTGGATCGTGATGGGCCTGGTCGACGGCCCGTCACTGCACACCGTGGTGTGCGAGGACGGGCCACTGAGTCCACGGCGGACCGCGGAGATCGGCGCGGGTCTGCTCGCGGCTCTGAAGGTCGCCCATGACGCCGGCATCCTGCACCGTGACATCAAGCCGCAGAACGTCCTGCTGGACCGGGACGGGCGCGCCGTGATCACTGACTTCGGGATCGCCGCGGTCGTCGGCGCCACCCGGGGCCTCACCGGGACCGGCTCGGTGCTGGGCACGTTGGGCTACGTACCGCCGGAGCGGCTGACCGGCCGGGGCGCCGAGCCTGCGTCGGATCTGTGGTCGCTCGGCGCGACGCTGTACTTCGCTGTCGAGGGCCGGCCCGCGTACGACACGGACGACCCGGCGGAACTGATCGCCGCCGTGCTGAGCCGTGACCCCGCGCCGGCTGAACGCGCAGGTTCGCTGAACCCGACGCTGCTCGGCCTGATGGCGCGCCGCCCGGACGCACGCCCGTCTGCGGAGGAGGCCGCGGCGCGCCTGCGGGAGGTCGCCGCCGGCGTCACGGCCGACAGCCGGCTGACGGTTCGCGTGACCCCGCGGACCGCGAGGCTGAGCGGGTCGTTGCCGCCTGCAAAGGGCGGTACGCGTGCCCGGCGGTTCTCCCGCGCGCGGATTGCCGGCACGAGCGGCATCGCCATGCTCGCGTCAGCCGGCCTGTTGGCGGCGGGCTACGCGCTCGCGCTGGCCCGGGTGGACAGCGGGGAGACCGTCGGGGGCGGGGCGACCGGCAGCCCGTCGGCCACGGTGACCCCGTCGTCGTCCGGATCGCCGGCGGCCAGAGGGTTCACGGCGTCGCCGAACGCGTGCCTGTACCTGACCGATCATCCCCGGGTCATCGCGCCGTTGGTACCCAGAGCGAAGCTGTGGGCGATGCACAAGTCCACGAACAGCTGTTCGTGGGAGCCCAGCCAGGAACCCGACGGGGAGATCACCCGGCTCAGCGTGGAGGACCCCCTGCTCCCCGCGAACCTGGGGGGCTGCCCCACGGAGGGCGAGCGGCTTCCCGGCATCGGGGACGAGGGCTACATCTCGGAGGAGACAGACCTTGACGCGTACGGCTGGCACGAACGCGACGTGCGGGTCTACTTCCGCGTCAGCAACCTGGGGGTGTGCGTGAAGTACCGGACGGCGTCCCGGGCGTCGATGCCGCCCTCCGCCAAGGCCGAGGTGACCGATTTCGCGCGCGTCCTGGACCGGTGGGCAGCACAGGCCCTCGACGATCGCGGCAACTGAGTGCCGGCGCGCCCACGGTAGCCACGACCGAGTGCCGGTACCCGCTGCTGAGTGGCGGCGACACGGTCGTGGCGGGTGGGTGCCGGCGGTCGTGGCGACTGGGTGTCGGTGTCGTCAGGGGCGCAGCGGGGCGTTGCAGGCGGCGACCAGAGCCTGCCGGCAGGCGGTGGTGAGGGGGCGCAGGGCGGCGTCGCGCTGCTGGGCCTCGTAGTTGTTGATCGCGCCGCCCGGCGCGGCGTGCCCGGCCAACGCGAGCACCCGGTCGAGCACGGCGGCCCGGGCGAAGAGCCGCCGTGCCCGCGGGTCGAATCCGGGCGGCAGGTCGGTGGCGCCGTCCGGCCGGCGGAGCGCCTCCAGCGCCCCGGCCAGCTCGGGCCGCCATTGGGCGACGTCCAGCCGGGTCAGCGCGGCGGTCGTGTCGGCCAGGGCCGCCGCCAGCTCGGCCTCGGCCTCGGCCGCGCCGGGCAGCACGAGGGAGGCGGCCGGGGCGTCGGCCGGCAGCGGGTAGACCCGCCAGAGCACCGTCTCGAAGGTGTCGCCGGATCCGGACGTGTGCCTCCGTACGTGCGGGATCAGTCCCAGGCCCCCGGCGACGACCGCCTCACCGGCGACCAGCGCCGCACCGGCGAAGTCGCCCGGACCGGGCAGCCCGCGCGGGTCCCCGGGGGCGGGCAGCACGAGCCGGATCTCGTCGGGCGAGAGCTTCGCGAGGGTGGGCAGCGCCTGGGGCAGAGGGACGTCGGTCCAGGTGCCGGGCGCGTCGGCGACCAGGTGCTCCTCGTCGCCGGCGATGGCGTCGCCGAGCTCGTCGAAGGGCACCAGCCCGGCGCGCCAGGCGCGTACCCAGGCAACGAACCGGCTGGACCGGCGCGGTGTGAGAGTGGCCGCGCCCGCTGCGGGGGTGGACATGCCGAAAGGGTACGTGGTCACCGCCGCCCCTGTCTCGACTGCCGGCCCGCCCGCTCTCCTTCCCGCCGATCATGCAGTTGTGGTGGGCGGATCGTCGATCTCTGCCCCTTTTGCGGACCACCACGACTGCATGATCGCCGCGGCGGGTGGGGCGGGGCGGGTGGGGAGGGGAGAGGACTGCGGGTGGGGGGAGAGGGGAGGGCTGGGGTGGGGTGGGCGGCGTGTCGGGTGCGGGGGTGGGGGTGGAGGGTTAGCTTGATCGGCATGGGGCGGCGGTATGGCGACGACGTGTTGGCGGGGGACTGGCGGCGGCGGAAGGTCACGCCCGAGGTGGACGCCGAGCCGGACCTCGTGGTCGAGGACGCCGACTCGGGCTTCTGCGGCGCGGTGGTCGGCTTCGAGGCCGGTGCGGTCGTGCTGGAGGACCGGCACGGACGCCGGCGCAACTTCCCGCTGCTGCCGGCGGCGTTCCTGCTCGACGGGCAGCCGGTGACGCTGCGCCGACCGAGCCGCGCCCCGGTGCCGGCGGCCCGCCGCCGTACGGCCTCCGGCTCGATCGCCGTCGACGGCGTACGCGCGCAGGTCGCCAAGGCCAGCCGGATCTGGGTGGAGGGCGTCCACGACGCCGCCCTGGTCGAGCGGATCTGGGGCGACGACCTGCGCGTCGAGGGCGTGGTGGTGGAGCCGCTGGACGGCATCGACGCGCTCGACGCCGAGGTGCGCGACTTCGCCCCCGGGCCCGGCCGTCGCCTCGGCGTGCTCGTGGACCACCTGGTTCCCGGCTCCAAGGAGAGCCGGATCGTCGCGAAGGTCACCTCCCCGCACGTGCTCGTGACCGGGCACCCGTACGTCGACGTGTGGCAGGCGGTCAGGCCGGCCGCGCTGGGGATCGCCGCGTGGCCGGTGGTGCCGCCGGGGCGGCCGTGGAAGGAGGGTGTCTGCGCCGCGCTCGGGGTCGCCGAGCCCGCGGACATGTGGCGGCTCATCCTCTCCCGGGTCGACAGCTTCGCCGACGTGGAGACCCCGCTGATCAACGCGATGGAGCGCCTGATCGACTTCGTCACCGAGCCGGCCTGAGCGCCGACGCGGTGTCCCGCCGCCGACGGAGCCGCCGTCGGGCACCCCGGCCGCGGATGGAGCCGCCGTCGGACACCCGGCCGACGGCGGCTCCGTCCGCCGTCAGGGCTCCTGGTCGGGGGTGCGGGTGAAGACGAAGGTGGCGATGTCGAGCGCCACCGCCCGCCCCGCCTCGTCGCGCAGGACCGCCAGGATCTCGCCGTTCTCCGGGCCGGAGCGACCCCGCCAGCGGTCCGGCCCCTGCGGGACGAACCGGCTCATCCGCTCGCCGCGCACGTGGGCGACCAACTCGCCCGCGACCGCGTCCCAGGTGAGGTCGAGCGGCGCCCCCATCCACCACCAGCGGCCGGCCACCTCGTCGAACTCCGTGGGCGGGGCGGCGGTGGCCGGTCGCCAGGGCTGCGGCAGGGCCGGCTCGGCGTCCAGCACGGTGGTGAGGACCTGCCGCGCGACGCTGCCGATCGCGCCGGTGCGGAAGCCGTACGAGTTGGCGAAGCCGATCACGCCGGTGCGGGACGGACGGTGCACCGCCAGGGCGGCCACGTAGCCGGGCATCGAGCCGCCGTGCCCGACGTAGACCCGCTCGCCCTGCCGGTAGAGCTCCAGGCCGAGGCCGTGCCCGCCGGTCCACGTGTCGACGTCGCTGATCGACACGGGGACGCACATCTCGGTCAGGGTGTCCGCCGCCAGCACCTGCGGGGCCGGTTCGGCCAGGAAGGCCGCCCAGCGGGCCAGGTCCTCGGCCGTGGACCAGAGCTGCCCGGCCGGCGCCATCGCCCCGGTGTCGGTACGCGGCTCCTCCCGCAGCGTGTCGTGCCAGGGGTGCACCACGTAGCCGCGGGCGAACGGCTCGGTGGCCGCGTACGTGGTGCGGCGCATGCCGAGCGGCTCCAGCACGCGCTGGCGCAGCAGTTCGGCCCAGGGGGTGCCGGTGATCCGTTCGAGCACCCCGCCGAGCAGCCCGTACGCCAGGTTGGAGTAGTGGTAGACCCGGTGCGGGGGATAGGCGATCTTCTCCGCGCTCACCCCGGCGAGCAGGGTCGTCAGGTCCCCGACCTCGGCGCGTTCCCACCACTGCCCGTCGGGCTCGCGCCGCAGGCCGCTGGCGTGGCCGAGTAGCTGCCGCAGGGTGACCGCGCCGACGCCGGTGCCGGGCAGGTGCCGCTCCAGCGGGTCGTCCAGGGCCAGCCGACCCGCGTCACGCTCCTGCATGACCAGGGTGGCGGTCATGGTCTTGCTGATCGACCCGAGGCGGTACTGGAGGTCGGCCTCGGGGCGCGGGTGCTCGCCGGCGGTGGCGAGGTGCGTCAGCGCGCCGTCGCGCACCACGCCGATCAGCATTGACGGCGTACGGCCGGCGGTCTGCGCCTCGGCGACGAGGGCGTCGACCTGGCGGGCGGTCTCGGGTAGCAGGGACACGAGCTCTCCTCGAAGGATTCCGGCGCCGCCGGGGGTGACCGTCGGCGTGCCGCCGAGCTTACTGATCTTCGTGAGTGGGCTCCACGTGCTTTGACGTGTCACGATCGGGGGGTGGACGCCGTGCTGTGGATCGTGCTGGGTGTCGTTCTGGCGGTCGCTGAGATCTTCACGACGACGCTGTTTCTGATCATGTTCGCGGTCGGGGCCCTGGCCGCCGCGGGAGCGGCGGCGCTCGGTGCCCCGGTCGAGGTGCAGGCGATCGTCTTCGCCGCGGTGTCGGCGTTGACGGTGCTGGGCGTGCGGCCCACGCTGCGCAGACACCGCCGCTCGGCGCTCGAGAGCGGCGAGCAGCCCTTCGGCGTGGAGGCGATCGAGGGCAGCACGGCGCTCGTGCTGGAGCAGGTCGACGCCGGGCGGGGCATGGTGAAGATCGACGGCGAGCTGTGGCAGGCCCGCTCCTACGACGCGAGCCAGCACTTCGCCCCCGGCGAACGGGTGCAGGTGATCCAGGTGCGGGGTGCGACCGCCCTGGTGTGGCGGGACGACGTTTCTCCTTCCGGGGAGCTACCCGAAGCGAAAAGGTGAGTACATGGAACTTGTGATCCCGGTCCTACTGATGGCCATCGCGTTGGTCGGGGTGATCACCCTGGCCAAGGCGGTGCGGATCGTGCCGCAGCAGCGCCAGGACGTGGTGGAGCGGCTCGGCCGGTACAAGCGCACCCTCAACCCGGGGCTGAACATCCTGGTCCCGTTCGTCGACGCGGTGCGTACCAAGGTCGACATGCGTGAGCAGGTGGTCAGCTTCCCGCCCCAGCCGGTGATCACCTCCGACAACCTGGTGGTCTCGATCGACACGGTCCTCTACTTCAAGGTCGTCGACTCGGTCCGGGCCACGTACGAGATCTCGAACTTCCTCCAGGCCATCGAGCAGCTCACCGTCACCACGCTGCGGAACGTGATCGGCTCGCTGGACCTGGAGCGGGCGCTGACCAGCCGCGAGGAGATCAACCGGCACCTGTCCGGCGTGCTGGACGAGACCACCGGCCGGTGGGGCATCAAGGTCACCCGGGTGGAGATCAAGGCGATCGAGCCGCCGCCGAGCATCCGCGACTCCATGGAGAAGCAGATGCGCGCCGAGCGGGACCGCCGGGCGGCGATCCTGAACGCCGAGGGGCACAAGCAGTCGCAGATCCTCACGGCCGAGGGTGAGAAGCAGGCCGCGGTGCTGCGCGCCGACGGTGACCGGCAGGCCCGCATCCTCCAGGCCGAGGGCCAGGCGAAGGCGATCCGTACGGTGTTCGACGCGATCCACACGGCGAACCCGAGCCAGAAGGTGCTCGCCTACCAGTACCTCCAGGCCCTGCCGCAGATCGCCAACGGCACCGCGAACAAGGTCTGGATCGTGCCGGCCGAGCTGACCAAGGCGCTGGAGGGCATGGGCGGCGCGCTCGGCGGGCTGAGCCGGATGGTCGGCGACGAG
This sequence comes from Micromonospora sp. NPDC049048, assembly GCF_043197615.1. Lineage (NCBI taxonomy): Bacteria > Bacillati > Actinomycetota > Actinomycetes > Micromonosporales > Micromonosporaceae > Micromonospora > Micromonospora sp. NPDC049048. The sequence continues at coordinate 772,482 of NZ_JBICTM010000003.1, forward strand.
CCGGCGCCGGAAGCGGCCGGCAGCGCGAGCGAGGTGGAGCGCGAGGCGGCCGAGGCCGCGCAGGCCGCCGCAGCCGCCGCGCAGCAGATCCACGACGAGGTACGCGTCGCCGAGGCGCAGGCCACCGGCGGCAAGCCGCAGGGGCTGCCGGCACCGGAGCCGGTCTCCCCGGCGAGCCTGCTCAACGACCCGGCCGACCAACGCGAACGGGGCTGACCGGGTCCGGGCGGCCGCCCGGAAATGCGAGAAAGACTCATGGGGCGCTCCGTCGCCTGCCACCATCGGTCCTAGGACGGGCGGTGAGCAGGCATCGGGGCGCCCCGGCGCGTCCCGCGCCGCTCGTCGGACGAGCGAGGTGACGCATGAACGATCCGGCGAAGCGGGCGTGGTCCTCGACCCCGGTCCCCGGTGCGCACGATCCCGTCGGACCGCTCGGCAGCCGGCGTACCGGCGGGGGGTTCGGGGTGCTGCCCTTCGTCGAGCCGACATCGGTCGCGCCGGCCACGAACGCCACCTGGGCCTGGTCGCTGCGCCGGCTCGCCCGGGGCGCGGTGTGGCTGCTGCCCACGTACGCCATCCTCTACGCCGTCGTGGCGATGGCCAGCGACGGCGGGGTGGGCAACGACCCGTATCCGGCCGACGGCCGGCCCCTCTACCTGGTGGGCTGGGTGGCGGCGGTGTGGCTCGGCCTGCTCGCCCTGCTGGCGCTGACCGGGCTGCTCGCGGCCACCCGCAGTCGCCGGGCGGCCGTCGCCGGCCTGCTCGTCTCGATCGCCGGCACGGTGCTCATGCTGCCCTTCGCGGGGCTGGCGGAGCAGACCCCCGTCTTCGGCACCACCGCGCGCATGCTCGTACTCGTCGGCGCCACCTGCTACAGCCTGGGCTGGCTGCTGACCGGCTGGTCGGTGGCCCGCTCCGGGATGTTCAGCATCGGCGACGGCGTCATGCTGATGATCGCCGCCCCGCTGCTGGGCCTCGGCGGCGCGTTGATCGGCTCGTTGCAGACCTTCGGCGCGATCTTCGTGCTGATCGCCGGCATCGGCGTCGGCTACCGTTCCGGCCGCCTGGTGCCCCGCGACATCGCCCGCGACGCCGCCAGCGCGAGCCTCGCCGCCGCCCCGGCCGGGGGTGCCGCGTCCGGGCCGGGCGGTCCTCTCGCCGCGGGCTGATCCGGGCCCGCCGTCGGCCACGACCACTCCCGCCGGACGGCCCGCCGCGGTCTTCTCGTCGCCCTCGGCTCAGGCGCAGCGGTGGCGGTACGGGCGGTGAGTTCCTGCCCAACCGGCGACGGCTGTGCTTTCTCGGAAGAACGTTAGTGGTCCGGCAATTGGCGACGCCCCGGCGACCGTTTGCGGGAGGCGAATAGTCGCGGGAATCGCCGGCCGGCGTACTGTCGGATGTCCGACCGAATCATGGGCGGGACGCGGCCGGCATTGTCGGTATGCGGCACTTCCGGCCGGCCCGGGGCGGAAAAGCGCTGGCCCGGGGCGCGCCGTCCGTTCGGCTCGCCCGGGTCCGTTCGGCCATTGTCGGGAGGCGTATTTACGGAGGTGATCCGCTTCGCGGGCGTGCCACCATTGGTGCTCCTTTCCGGTGCCGCCGATTTCCTCCTGGAGCCAGTGCCGTGGCTGAACTTCCCCGATTGACCGTTCTGCTGTGTGAACCCGACACCGCCGCCGCCGGTCGGCTCTATCAGGAACTCTCCAGCAGTTTGCTGGTGCAGCGGGTGGTGGCGGTCGCGAGTCTGGCCGACGCGACGCGTGAGGCGGCCGCCAGCGACTTCGACGTGGTCGTCCTCGATCCCGTCGGGGCGGACCTGCCGCGTGCCGGCCGCTTCGCCCTCGCCCGCCTCGGTGCGGGCACCGCCGTGGTGCTGCACGTCGACCTCGCCCAGGTCGAGGCACAGTCGACCACCTTCTACCACGGCGAGCGGAGCCGGCTGCGGGACGCCTTCACGCTCGACAAGCGCACCCCGGTGACCATGCTGGCGGCCGAGATCGACGTGGTCCTGACCAAGTGCCAGGCGTTCCGACTGCTGGCCACCGGCCGGTCCCGGGCCGAACGGCTCCTCGACGAGGTGCGGGAGCGGGCCAGCAGCACCGGAGACGCGGAGTTGGAGCGGTTGGTGGACGACGTCGACCAGGTGCGCATCCTGGAGAACGTGCGGCCGGACCCGACGCTGGTGCGGCCGAACCCCTCCCGCAACACGGTCTTTCTGTCGTACCGGTTCAAGGAGGAGGACGGGTACGTGCGGGGCCTGACCGGGCTGCTGGAGGACGACGGCTTCGAGGTGGTCACGGGGCGGGCGGCCGACGGGTACGTCGGAATGGCGGTGCTCAATCGGATCCGGGAGTGCGAGTTCTTCGTTTCGCTGATGACCCGGTCCCGGCAGTTCGCCGAACCCGGCGAGAAATTCGCCACCAGCGCCTGGCTCATCGAGGAGAAGGGCGCGGCACTGGCCTTCAGCAAGTACATGGTGCTGCTGGTGGAGGAGGGGGTGGACGACATCGGCGGGTTGCACGGCGACTGGCAGCGGCACCAGTTCACCGCCACCACTTTCACCACGGCGGCCCGGGCCGCCGTGCAGCAGTTGCGCAACCGCACCGGCCAGACGGGCTGAGCGTGCGCGTCATGGGATTCTCGGCGGCGCAGTGTCCGTTCGGTTGAATTGGCATCGGCTGTCCGTCTGTTCCATCGATACCGGCCGTCTGCTAAACCCCGCTGAAAGGGCGTTCTAATGGCAGATCGCGAAACAGTGAAACGTGAAAAGGTGCATCGTCGTGCGTCATTACCCTACCCTCGGTGTGGCGGTAGGCTCTGACCTCGTCGGAGGACGCTGTGGCGGAGATGATGGGGACGGCGGGTGCGAGCGGCGCGGGTACCGACCTCGTGCCGGGGGCGGCGACAGGGCCCGCGGAACGGCCCTGGGTGTCGCACTTCGAGTCCGACCGGCACCGGCGTGCCGCGCTGGCCGCGATCCGTGTCGGCCGGATACCGCTCAAGTACGCCTACGCCGGCAGCGCCGCCTACACACACGACGCGTACGCCCGCTCCGGGGGCTATCTGAGCATGCTCGCGTCCGCCCGGTACGAGGCCGAGGCGCTGATCGCGACGCGGGGGCCCGGCGTCGACAGGTTGGCGGTCGCGGAGATCGGTCCGGGCAACGGCGGTCGCAGCAGCGCCTTCCTCGGCCGGCTGACCTCCCTGGGGCATCCCTGTCGGCGCTACCTCGCGCTCGACTTCAGCGCCACCCTGCTGGCCATCGCCTGCGCCCGGCTGGCCCGCTTCGCCGGCGCCGGGATGAGCGTTGACTCCCACGTGTGGGACATCGAGGCGGGTGCCTCCGGGGGCGTCGAGCGGTGGCGGCCGGAGCGCGATGCCGTGATCGTCTGCCTGCTCGGGCACACGCTCGGCAACGTGGAGCGGCCGACCGCCACGCTGGCGAACATCCGGGCCTCGCTGCGTCGCGGGGACGTCCTGGTGCTCAGCGTGGTGGTCGCCCGTCCCGGTGAGGCCGCCGACGAGGTGCTGGCCCCGTACCGCTCCCGGCAGTTCCGGGACGCGGCGCTGGAGCCGCTGCTCGCCGCCGGGCTGTCCGACGCCGACCTCGACTTCGTCGTGCGCTGGCACGACGCCACGGTGACCGGCGAGGCCGTGCTGCGCCGGCCCGCCGCGCTGGACGGCGCATGCCTGCCGGCCGGTCACCGGGTTCGTTGCTTCCAGTCCCGCAGGTTCCACCACCTCGACGTCATCGCCGCCGTCAGGGACGCAGGTTGGCACATCCGGGACGCCGCCTCGGCGCCCGGGGGCAACCATCTGGTCATCACGGCATCGGGAGAGTGAGACGTGGCGGACATGACCGAACGAGGACAGGCCGCGCCGGCGCCCGTCACGCCCGCCGAGCTGATCGACCGGGCCCGCCGGGCGAACCTGTTCTACCGGGCGTCCTACGAGGGCACCGACCCCAACTCGGTACGACTGCCGGGCGCGGCGGTGGACGAACTGGTCCAGGGGCTGGTCGCGGGGGTGCACCACGAGCTGTGCCAGATCGTGCCCTACTCGACCACCGCGCGGCCGGCCGATCCGTTCTCCCGGGCGGTGTTCCGGCAGCTCGCCCAGCGGGCCACGGTCCGCCGGGTGTACCTGGTGCCCGGGGAGGACGTGGGCCTGACGGAGGTGCACCGCCAGCTCGCCGAGGACAACGAGCACAACCTCGACGCGGTGACCGTACCGGTGTCGATCGCCGGGGAGTTCCCGTCGGTGCCGATGACGGACATGTGGCTCATCGACCGCCAGGTGGTGGTGCGTCAGGAGGTGGGCCGCGACGGCCTGGCGTCGTGGGTGGTGAGCGGGCACTCGGAGGACGTGGCGCGGGCACGGCGACTCTGGGACGACCTGCTGTGCCGCAGCCGCCCGACCGGGACGGCGCCACCCCGGCGCCCGGGGCCCGAGCTGACCCGCTGGCTGCTCGAGTCGGCCAAGATGTTGTACGCGATGGCTCCGATGTCGTGCGGTCCGTCGTACCTGGATGAGGTCAGCTGCTCCTGGTACCACCGTGCCTGGCAGTACCTCCGCCTGTTCGACATGGTGAGCAGCCCGCAGTGGCACGCCGACTTCTACGCGCGGCACCTGGCCGACGCGGTCCGTGCCGGTGCCCGCCGGGTGCTCATCAGCGGCACCGCCGACTACACCACCCTCGCCTTCGTGTTCGAGGCGGTGCGCTCGGCGATCGGGGGCCTGCCCGAGGACCTGGACGTGCACGTCCTGGACCGGTGCCAGACGCCGCTGCTGGCCTGCCACTGGTACGCACAACAGATCGGCGCCCGCGTCCAGGTGCACCAGGCCGACGTCACCTGCCCCGACGAGGTCGCCCGGGTGGCCGGGCAGGGCCCGTTCGACCTGGTGGTGGCGGACGCATTCCTGACCCGGTTCACCCGCGCCTCGGCCGGCCTGGTGATCGGCAACTGGGCGGCGCTGCTGCGCCCGGGAGGCTCGGTGGTCACCACCGTACGGCTGCACAACGGCAACGAGTGGCCGAGCAACGAGGAGCAGGACGGCCGCCACCGGGTGACGGACCTGATCGACGATTTCGAGCTGCGCTTCCGGGAGCGGGCCGCCGGCTGGCGCGCGTTGCTCCCGGTCGAGTTGGAGGAACTCTCCGACGCCGCGCGGCACTATGCCCGCCGGATGGCCAGCCACGATCTCGGCGACGCCGAGGACGTCGTCGGGGAGTTCGCCCGGTGCGGCTTCCGACTGTCCGGTTCGGACGTCGGCGACGTGGACGGCGAACTGGTGCGGACCCAGTACCTGCGGCTACGCGCCACCCTCCGGGACGACAGTGGAGGGTCCGGCGGTTAGCATCGAGGTGTCCGGTGATGGCCGGTTGACCCAGGGTGAGCAGGGGAGGCGGCGGTGTCCCAACCATCGCCCGGCGGCTGGCGTACCGTCGCCGCTCTCGGACCCGACGCTGGCGCCTACGAGCTGCTCACCGCCGCCCACAAGGATCTGACGGGGCAGGTGGCGCTGCTCGACGGGCAGCCGGCGACGCTGCGGGTGCTCAGCGCGACCACCGAGTTCCGGGAGAGTGTGGGCCACGAGCTGGTGGTCCGGGTCGAGGCGACCGGCAGTCCCGTCGAGGTCCGGCTGTCGGAGGAGACGGTCCGGGCGGTCGCGGGTGGGGACGGCACGCACGGGGTCACTCCGCTGGTGCTGCTCGGCTACGCGCTGCACCGGGCCGAGCCGATCGGCCCCGGGTGGCGGCCTAAGCGGGTGGGCCACGCCCAGCTGCCCAACGCCGGGGCGATGGAGTACTACCAGCGGCTGCACCGTATGACGGACGGATCGGCCCAGGCGGAGCGGCACCTGGAGGCCGGCAACGACGTCGTGGTGATCGGCGAGCACGGCTGCGGCAAGTCGGCGCTGGTCGCCAACGTGGCCGAGCAGCGCCTCGGAGCCGGCGACGGGGTGGTCTGGCTCAACCTCACCGACCCGGCCGACGGCCCGGAGTCGATCGTGGTCGCCCTGCTCGAACAACCTCGCAGCCGCACCAACCGCTACCTGGTGGTGCTGGAGAACCTGCACGCCAACCTGCCGGTGCTCAACGAGATGTTCGGCTGCCTGGCCCGGCTGCGCGGCGAGTTCGGGTTGCACCTGCAGGTGCTGGCGACGAGTTGGCGCTCCGCCGCCGACATCCTCAGCCGTGGCGAGCCGACGCGGGAGCTGCGGCAGGTGCGCGCCGAAGGGCGGGCACTGGTCGCCCAGTTGCTGGTCGACGTCGGGATGGACGAGGCCCACCGGCAGACGGTACGCGACCTGGCGCAGGACGACGCCCACATCGCGCTGACCGCGATCGGGCTCTACGAGCAGCGCGGCGTGGTGCCGACCGAGGCGGACCTGGAGGCCTACTACACGCGGGAGGTGACCAGCGACGACCAGCGGGAGGTGCTCTACAGGCTGGCCTGCCTCGGGGTGCTGGAGCTGCAGATGGCGGCAGCCACGGCGGGCCGGATGCTGGCCCCGCTGCAACAGTTGCGCGACGGCGGTCTGATCTACCAGATCGACGGCGCCTACCAGATCGGTTCGCGGCGGCGGGCACAGCTGGTCCTGAGCCACGCCCGCCAGCACTGGAACGCCGACCGCCGGTGGGACAGCCCGGAGCGTAACGTCTGGCTGCACCTGCAACGCGGCGGCGAGCGGCTGATGAAGGCCACCCTGGGCCGGCTGGACCAGCTGGTGTCGCCGAGGCAGGCGCGCGACGACAGCCTCTACCTCCTCACCACGTGGGACACCCTGATCCGGCTCGGCCGGTCGCTGCGCGAACGCGGCCGCGACGACCCGTCCTGGGGCGACAACCTCGGCGCCTCGGTCTTCGCCGCCAGCGCCCTCAACCAGCTCAACCACGTGGACTCCTGGTGGGACATCGCCCGGGTGGTGCGGGCACGGTGGCGCTACGACGCCGATTGCGCGCTACCCGAGCCGGTGGGCGGCGAGACGGCCGACTACCAGGACTTCCTGGAGATCCAGCAGTCGATGGCGGAGGAGGACGTGCTGCTCGGCCCGGCGCCGCACCTGGCCGGGACGACCGCCGAGCAGTTGGACACGGGGCTGATGTACCGCAACTGGGTGCTCGGCCTGCTGCTCGGTCTGGAGGGTTCCGCTCCCGCGCAATACCAGGACCAGAACCGCATCGACCAGCTCGTCGCGGTGGCCAGCCGCGCCCGGGAGCCGGACGGAAACTTCTATCCCGCCCGGGTGCCCTGGGTGACGGCGCGGGTCGTGCTGGGTCTGTGCCAGGCGAATCTGCGGGCCGACCACCCGGTGGTCCGCGACGCGTGCAACTGGCTGCTGCGTCAGGTGACCGACGGCGGGCCGCTGGAGAACTGGTGGCGTAGCGGCACCGGCTCGTGGAACCGCGAGGAGGCCACCACCGCCATGTGCCTGAGCGCGCTGGTGCGGGCCAACGTGTTGATGCGGCCGGAGATGGAGACCGCGCACGCCTGGCTGATGGGACGCCAGCACGAGTGGACGGTCCCCGGGCGGGAGATCGACCTGTCCCAGGTGCTGGAGGCGGACCTGTTGTGCACCGGGACGGCCGCCGGCACCCGCGAGCACCTCAAGACCCTGTTCCAGCGGATGACCGGGGAACTGAAGAATCCCACGCTGCTGCCCACCGCCCCCGAGGAGCGCCTGCGGATCCCCTTCGTCGCGTCGCAACTCGCCGACACCGTGTGGAGGATCGTGCAGTTGGAGAGCCTGAAGCTGTTCGGTGACGTGATCAACAATGGTCGGCCCAGGCCGGCCGGGCCCGCGGAGGTGGCGGTGCGTCCCCAATCGGACACGTCGCCGGCCGGCGCGACGCTGACCCCGCGGCAGCTGCGCGTGTGGCGTAAGGCGGTCGAGCAGATCGAGTCCACCATCCGGGAGCGGATCGTCAAGCGCGACGGGCCGATACGTCCGCCGACCGTGGAGCGGGTGATCCAGCAGCATCTCGAATACCGTGCCGAAGCCGACGAACTCGCCGCGGGACTCGACGAGTACGCCAGCCGTGATCTGCTCACCCGCATCGACAGGCTCGGTCGTCAGGTCTGCGGCGTGGCCTGGCCGGATCTGCCCTGGCCGGACGAGGATCGGGACGTTCCGCGATGACCGCGGCGGTACCGGCGCCGTCGACGCTGAACTTCCTCGCCGGCCTCTTCGCCGGCGCCGGCATCAACATGCTCACGTCGGTGTCCACCAGTCCGCCCGACACCGACGTCTCGACCGGGAAGGTGGCCCTGGACGCCGCGCTCTGGGTGGTCGCCGCGGGCTTCCTGACCTGGGCGGCGCACCTGTTCCAGGCGGCCGAGCGCGACGCGGATCTCTACATCGACCGGGACTTCAGCGAGCCCGAGAAACAGGAGATCCGCCAGGAGTACCTGCGCGGCGCATTGCGGCGGGCCCGGTTTCCGCTGGTGATGACCCTGCTGTCACTGGTGGGCGCCGTGCTCCTGCTGCCCGGTTTCATCCGGTGGAGCGCCCTGCTGGGCGGTTGATCGCCGGGTCAGCGACCGCTTGCCGGTGAATTGCCTGACAATCAGCCTTCGGGCTCGCCGATTGGCGGCTTTCGCGGCAATCCTGAATAGCATGGCCCCACCCCGCCCGCCGCTGTCGCGGCTGTTCACCGTGCTGCTCGCCGGCGTACTCGCCGGCCTGGTCCTGGCGGTCGCCGCGCTGCCGGGCAACCTGCTGCTCGGATTCGCCGCCAAGGCGGCGGTCGGGTCGTACGCGGCGCTGCCCGAGGCGCTGCGGACCCCGGCCACACCGCAACGCTCCTACCTCTACGCCAACGACGGCAAGACGCTGATCACCACGTTCTACGACGTCAACCGCACCGACGTGCCGCTGGACGAGATCGCTCCGGTCATGCGGCAGGCGATCGTGGCGGCCGAGGACCGGCGGTTCTACGACCACGGCGGCGCGGACCTGCGCGGGCTGCTGCGGGCCGTGGTGTCGAACGTCTCCGGCGGCGGGCAGCAGGGCGGCTCGACGCTGACCATGCAGTACGTCCGCAACGTGCTCAAGACCGATCCCGGCCGCACCGCCGAGGAGCGCGCCGCGGCCACCGAGCAGACCGTCGGACGCAAGATCCAGGAGATCCGGTACGCCATGGCGCTGGAGCAGCGCCTGAGCAAGGACGAGATCCTCAACCGCTACCTGAACATCGCGTACTTCGGCTCCGGGGCGTACGGCATCGCGGCGGCCAGCCAGCGCTACTTCGCCAAGGCGCCGGCGGAGCTGACCCTCGGCGAGGCGGCGCTGCTCGCCGGGCTGGTGCAGTCGCCGGAGGCGTACAGCCCGATCAACGGCGACCCGGACGCCGCGCTGGAGCGGCGCGGCTACGTGCTGGACTCGATGGTCTCGACCGGCGCGATCAGCGCCGAGGAGGCCGCGCGGGCCAGGGCCGAGAAGCTGACGCTGCGCCCCACGGCCCAGCCCAACGGCTGCACCGCCGTCGCCCAGGGCCACGACGACTGGGGCTTCTTCTGCGACTACCTGCGGCAGTGGTGGCTCGCCCAGCCGGAGTTCGGCGCGACCGTCGAGGAGCGGGAGCAGGCCCTGCGCCGCGGCGGCTACACGGTGGTGACCTCGCTGGACCCGCAGGTCCAGGCCACCGCGCAGAAGCAGGCCACGAGCGTCTACTCCTACGACAACAAGCGCGCCCTGCCGATCGCCGCCGTGGAGCCGGGCACCGGCCGGGTGCTGGCGATGGCGGTCAACCGGCACTACAGCCTCGACGCCAACCCGGACGGGCAGGCCAACCACCCGAACACCGTCAACCCGCTGATCTCCGGCGGCGACAGCGTGGACGGCTACCAGGCCGGCTCGACGTTCAAGCTCTTCACCATGCTCGCCGCGCTGGAGGCCGGCAAGCCGCTCTCCACCGGCTTCGACGCGCCCGGCCGGCTGCCCACCCGGTACGCCGCCGAGGGCGAGGGCAGCTGCGCCGGCCGGTGGTGCCCGGCCAACGCCAACCCGGAGTGGATGAACGGCTACCGGATGATGTGGGACGGCTTCGGCCGCTCCGTGAACACCTACTTCGTCTGGCTGGCCGAGCAGGTCGGCCAGGAGAAGGTGGTGGAGATGGCGCAGCGCCTCGGCATCACCTTCCGGGCCGACGCCGACGCCGCCTTCGCCGAGAACGACGCCGCCAACTGGGGCTCGTTCACGCTGGGCGTGGCCGCCACCACCCCGCTCGACCTGGCGAACGCGTACGCCACCGTGGCGGCCGAGGGCGTCTACTGCGCGCCGCTGCCGGTGGTCTCGGTGACCGCCCCGGACGGCGAGAAGGTGCCGGTCGGCGACCCGTCCTGCCGGCGGGTGCTCGACGCCGACGTGGCCCGGGCCGCCACCGACGCCGCCCGCTGCCCGGTCGGCCAGCAGTCCACGCTCGCGCAGTGCAACGGGGGCACGGCCACCTCGGTGAACCGGATCCTCGACGGTCGGCCGGTGGCCGGCAAGACCGGTAGCTCGGAGAAGAACGCCACCGAGACCTTCGTCGGCTTCACCCCGCAGGTGGCGGTCGCCGGCATCGCCGCCAACCCCGACGACCCGACCGACTCGGTGGGCGCGGCGGTGCAGGCGAAGGTGATCGACGCGGTCGCCCGGGTCATCGGCACCGCCGTCGACGGTGAGCCGGAGAAGGCCTTCGCCGCCCCGAGCCGCGAACTGGTCGGCGATCCGCGCCGCCCGGTGGAGCGCCCGCAGGTCGAACAGCGCCGCCCGGCCGAGGAGCGGCGGCAGTCGCCCTCGGACGACCAGCGCCAGTCCGACCTGCGCCGCTGGCTGGAACGCCGCGGCTGACGGCCGACGGTTCCAAAGAATTTCCGCCCGAGGATGTCAGATACGGCGGTGCCGCTCCGACCATCGAGGGAGGACGCCCACGAGGGGCGTCGGGTCCGGGAGGAGCAGCGCATGCGGGAGATCGTCTACGGGGTGCACCAGTCGCTCGACGGGTTCATCGAGGGGCCGAACGGCGAGTTCGACTGGCCGCAGATGGGCGACGAACTGTCCGCGTACTCGCTGGCGCAGTGCGAGAAGGTCGGCGGTTTCCTCTACGGCCGCCGGGTCTGGGAACTCATGGCCGACTACTGGCCGCAGGTCGAGTCGATCTCCGACCACCCGCACGACCTGGCGTTCGCGCCGATCTGGCGGCGTACGCCGAAGGTGGTCGTCTCGCGCACCCTCACCGCGGCCGACCACGGCGCGCAGGTGGTCGGGGGTGCCGACCTCGGCATGGAGGTCGCCGCGCTCAAGGAGCAGCCGGGCGGTGACCTGCTGCTCCTCGGCGGCGCCGGGGCCGCCGGCGCGCTGACGACCCTCGGCCTGATCGACGAGTACCAGATCTTCGTGCACCCGGTGGTGCTCGGCGGCGGCAAACCGGTCTTCGCGCCCAGCGAGCGGATGGGCCTGCGCCTGGTCGACTCGCGGACCTTCGACGGCCGGTCGGTGCTGCTGCGCTACCGCCGGGCGGACTGACCCGACGGACTCCGGCGTCACGCGGTGGTGGTCTCGGCGACCCCCGCCCGCCACCGCGTCGTCCGGCCCCGGCCCAGCCCGGCGGCAGCGTCGCTGGCGGCCCGAGGGTGGCCGTGGCGCGTCCGGCAGAATCGTCGGGTGCCCATCCACCAGATCACCGACCCCGACGACGACCGGATCGCCGACTACCGCGCGCTGACCGACGTCGAGCTGCGTACCCGCTGGGAACCGCCGCACGGCCTGTTCATCGCCGAGGGGGAGCTGGTGCTGCGCCGGGCGCTGCGGGCCGGCTACCCGGCCCGGTCGTACCTGGTGGACGCCAAGCGGGTCGACCAGCTCGCCGACCTGGACACCGGCGACGCCCCGGTCTACGCCGCCACCCAGGACGTGCTGCAACGGGCCACCGGCTTCCACGTGCACCGGGGCGTACTGGCGTCGTTCCGGCGCAAGCCGTTGCCGGCCGCCGCCGAGGTGCTGGCGGCGGCCCGGCGGGTGGTGATCCTCGAGGACGTCAACAACCACACCAACCTGGGTGCCATCTTCCGGGCGGTGGCCGCGCTCGGGGTGGACGCCGTGCTGCTCTCGCCGACCTGCGCCGACCCGCTCTACCGGCGCAGCGTACGGGTCAGCATGGGCGAGGTCTTCGCGATCCCGTACGCGAAGCTGGAGCCCTGGCCGGACGCGCTCGGCGACGTCCGCGCGGCCGGTTTCACGGTGCTGGCGATGACCCCGGCGCCGGACGCGATGCCGATCCAGCGGCTCGACGCGGCGCAGCGGGCCCGGGCGGCGCTGCTCATGGGAGCCGAGGGCGCCGGACTGACCCGGGCGGCGATCGACGCCAGCGACGCGCGGGTGGTGATCCCGATGCGGCGTGGCGTGGACTCGCTGAACGTGGCCGCCGCCACCGCCGTGGCCTGCTGGGAGCTGGGCCGCGACGATCCGGTCTAGGTCGGGCGCCCGGTGGGTTCGGCGATCCAGGGCGACCCCGCCAGCTGGGCGCCGTCCAACGTTCGCGGATCCAGACTCCAACGCCCGGCGAGCGTGAGCACGGTCTCCTCGTCCGGCCACGGGTCGTCGTCATCCTCGTCCCACGAGTCCCACCAGTCGTCGTCGGGGACGAAACCGACACCGAGCGCTTGTTCCTCAGGGGTCGGCTCACCTGCGTGGAACAGCACCTCGCCACGTTCGCCGAGGTAGGCGTATGCGCGGTCCACGACGCCGCCGCTCGCGCGACCCCAGCCGTGGTATTCCACCACGCGGTGCGTCCCGAAGTACTGGACCTCGCCCAGGGACGCGCTCAGGCTCGCCAGCCACGGCCCGAACCGACTGTCGTCGGGGGCCCGCACCTCGATGGAGGCGGCGAGCGTCCAGCCCTCGACGGGCGGGGTCAGCAGCCACGCGCCCGCGTAGGCGGCCGCCACCGCGTCCTGCCACGTCGCAGGTGAGAGCGGGCCCAGACCCAACGACGTGGCCACCGACTCGGCGCTTCGGAGGCGCACCGCGAGCCACTCGATCTTGTACCCGAACCCGACCCCGGCTTCCATCGCTCAGAGGTTATTCGGGGAGGAATCACCCCAGCAAGACTCGTTTGCGGACCCGATCGAAACCGGCTCGACGTACGTCTGCCGTCTGGTCATCCGCGCCCGTCGGCGCGGCGTTTGCATGGCCATGCGCCCTGGTGCATAATCTTCCCTGTGTCCAAGGTTCTCACCTCCCTGCCCACCGGTGAACGTGTCGGCATCGCCTTCTCAGGCGGCCTCGACACCTCGGTCGCGGTCGCGTGGATGCGCGACAAGGGCGCCGTTCCCTGCGCCTACACCGCCGACATCGGCCAGTACGACGAGCCCGACATCGCCTCGGTGCCCGGTCGCGCGCTCAGCTACGGCGCCGAGGTCGCCCGGCTGGTCGACTGCCGCGCCGCCCTGGTCGAGGAGGGCCTCGCGGCGTTGACCTGCGGGGCCTTCCACATCCGCTCGGGCGGGCGGGTCTACTTCAACACCACCCCGCTGGGCCGGGCCGTGACCGGGACCCTGCTGGTGCGGGCGATGATCTCCGACGACGTCCAGATCTGGGGCGACGGCTCGACCTTCAAGGGCAACGACATCGAGCGGTTCTACCGCTACGGCCTGCTGGCCAACCCGCAGCTGCGCATCTACAAGCCGTGGCTCGACACCGACTTCGTCACGGAGCTCGGTGGGCGCAAGGAGATGTCGGAGTGGCTGCTGGAACGCGGCCTGCCGTACCGGGACAGCACCGAGAAGGCGTACTCGACCGACGCCAACATCTGGGGCGCCACGCATGAGGCGAAGACCCTCGAACACCTCGACACCGGCATCGAGACGGTCAACCCGATCATGGGAGTCCGGTTCTGGGACCCCTCGGTGGAGATCCCCACCGAGGACGTCACGATCGGCTTCGACCAGGGCCGCCCGGTGACGATCAACGGCAAGGAGTTCGGCAGCCCCGTCGACCTGGTGCTGGAGGCCAACGCCATCGGCGGCCGGCACGGCATGGGCATGTCGGACCAGATCGAGAACCGGATCATCGAGGCCAAGAGCCGGGGCATCTACGAGGCGCCCGGCATGGCGCTGCTGCACGCCGCGTACGAGCGGCTGGTCAACGCCATCCACAACGAGGACACCCTGGCGAACTACCACAACGAGGGCCGCCGCCTCGGTCGGCTGATGTACGAGGGCCGCTGGCTCGACCCGCAGGCGCTGATGCTGCGCGAGTCGTTGCAGCGCTGGGTCGGCACGGCCGTCACGGGCGAGGTGACGTTGCGGCTGCGCCGGGGCGAGGACTACTCGATCCTGGACACCACCGGCCCGGCGTTCAGCTACCACCCCGACAAGCTGTCGATGGAGCGCACGGAGGACTCGGCGTTCGGCCCGTCGGACCGGATCGGTCAGCTCACCATGCGCAACCTGGACATCGCCGACTCGCGGGCGAAGCTGGAGCAGTACGCCACCCTCGGCATGGTCGGCGGCCCGGCTCCACAGCGGATGGTCGGCGCCGCGCAGGCCGCCTCGACCGGGCTGATCGGTGCGATGCCGCAGGGCGGCGCGGAGGCCATCGCGTCCCGGGGCGTCTCCTCCGCCGCCGACGAGGCGCTCGACCGCGCCGCGATGGAGTTGGGCGTCGACTGAGCAGCTCGCGACGGTGGTCGCGTCCTCACCAGACTGTCCCTAGGCGGACCCGCCCGTCGCCCCAAGCAGGCTCGGGCGGGTCCCGCTCCCGGGTGGCGCGGGGTCGAGAACGGGCGGCTCTGGCCCGACACCGAACGCTGCCCGTGCGGAATTGGCGTCACGGACGGTAGCGTGTCGCCCGTGTTTCCTACCGTCCGTGAGGTTCTCGCGCTGGACCCGGTCCGCCACGGGGCCCCGCGCCTGGTAGCCGGGGATGTCGGCCTCGACCGCCCGGTGCGCTGGGTGCACGTGACGGAGGTGCCGGACATCGCCCCGTTGCTGGGCGGGGGCGAGTTGGTGCTCACCACCGGCATCGGACTGCCCGCCGACGACGCCGGGGTGCGTGCCTTCATCGGTGACCTGGCGGACGTGGGCGTCTCCGGCCTGGTCGTCGAGCTGGGCCGCCGGTACGTCAGTGCGGTTCCCCGGGTGATGGCCGCCGCCGCCGAGCGGCGCGGACTGCCTCTTGTGGAGCTGCGACGGGCCACCCCGTTCGTCCGGATCACCGAGGCCGTGCACGCGCTCATCGTCGACGCGCAGCTGACCGAGTTGCGGGCGACGGAGGAGATCCACCAGCGTTTCACCGAGCTGTCGGTGGAGGGCGCCGGCCCCGGCGAGGTGGTACGGCAGGCGGCCGAGCTGTCCGGCTGCCCCGTGGTGCTGGAGAACCTGTCCCGGCAGGTGCTCGCGTACGACCCGGCGGGGGAGAGCGCCGAACTGCTGCTGGACTGCTGGGAGCAGCACTCGCGCCGGATCCGACCGGCGGGGCGGACCGCGTACGACGGCGACAACGGGTGGCTGGTCACCACAGTGGGCGCCCGGGGGCAGGACTGGGGGCGGCTGCTGCTGCGCTGGCCGGGCGGGGGTGACCTGGCGACCGGCCGGCGCGTGTTCGACCCGACCGGGGCGGGCGGCGTACCGGTCGCGACCGTCGCGCCGTGCGTGGCCCCGCCCACCCGACTGACCATCCTCGTCGAGCGGGCCGCCTCGACGCTGGCCCTGGGCCGGCTGATCCGGCGGGACGCCGAGGGCCTGGAGCGGCAGATCCACCGTACGCTGCTCACCGCCCTGCTGGACCACTCCCTACCGGTGGACGAGGTCGCCCTGCGGGCCCGCGCCCTCGGCGTGGTGCTGGAACGGCGGCACCTCGTCGGGGTGATGGTCCGGCACCGCGCCGACGACCCGGCGGGGGAGGGCGGCCCGGCCCCGGAGCCGGGACACCCGGCCGACCCCGGCGCGGGCGGTCCGGAGGCCGGCCAGGCGAGACTGCGTGATCTGGCCGAGGCGGTCGGGCAGGCATTGCACGAGGCGAAGCTGACCGGCCTGTCCAGCCCCGTCGACGACCACGCCGTCGGTGTGCTGCTCGCCCTGCCGGAGCCGGCGGCCGAGGACCGGGCGCTGGCCGCGTTCGCGAGTGCGCTGCGCCGTACCCGCCCGGACATCCCCGCCCGCCCGGACACCCCCGCTCGTCCCAACGGCCTCACTCGCCCCGACGGCTCTGGCCGTCCCAACGGCTCCGCCCGCCCGGACGGCACTGGTCGTCCCAACGGCTCCGGTCGTTCCGACGGCTTCGCCCGTTCCGACGGCTCGGGCCGTCCCGACGGTTCCGGTCGTTCCGGCAACTCCGGTCGCTCCGACGGACAGGCTCGCCCGGGCGGTCCCGTGCGTGACGACGGATCGGCCCGGTCCGGCGGGCGGACGAGGGGCGTGGCCCGGTCGACGGGCGGTGGGCTGCTCGTCGCGGCCGGTTCGGGCGTGGCCGGCCTGCGGGAGGCGCGACGGTCGCTGGTCGAGGCCCGGCAGGTCGCCGACGCCGCCCGGCGGGACCGGCGGGACCTGGCGGTCTTCCGGCTACCGCACGTGGGGCTGGCGGGGCTGCTGCACCTGCTGCGTGACGAGCCACGGTTGCAGACCTTCGTCGAGCGGGAGCTGGGCGCGCTGCTGGCCTACGACGCGCAGCATCCCCGGGAGCAGTTGCTCGGCACGCTGCGCGCGTACCTGGAGCAGGGCCGGAACAAATCGGCGGCGGCCGGGGCGGCGCACCTGTCCCGACCGGCGTTCTACGAGCGGCTGGCCCGCATCCGCCGCATCCTGGCCGTGGACCTCGACTCGGTGGAGGCCTGCCTCTCCCTGCACGTCGCCCTACTGGCCCTGGACGCCATCCGCACCCCCTGACCACCCAGCCCCTGCCGGGCCCCCACTCCGCCCGCTCCGTCCGCCCGCCCCGCCTCCTCCGCCCCGTCGATCATGAAGTTGTTGCTGCGACACGCCGGGGCGAGGCGCAACAACTTCATGATCAACCGGGCCCGTGGGGCGCGGGCGCGGGAGGGAGGAGGGTCAGGTGAGGGTGGTCAGGGTCTTGGCGTAGGGCGGGGGGATGTGGTTCGGGCCGCCCGGGGTGAAGACGTCCGAGGTGGCGGCGGCCGACCAGGCCGTTTCCGGTACGGCGTCGACCAGGGCGCGTACGACCGGGGCGTCGCGCCACTGCTCCTGCTCGGCGAGCAGGCTCAACGCCACCACCGACTCCTCCACCTCGCCGACGCACTCGAACGGCTTGTGCCCGTCCACGCCCAGCAGCTCCCGGTAGCCGGGGATCTGCGACTCGTCGGCGAGCAGGTCGCCGCCGAAGATGTGGATGATCCGCTCGCGGGACATGAACGGCGCCATGGCCAGGAAGACGAACCGGCACTTCGGGCAGTCGCGGCACCAGCGCTCGCTGGCGTCGCGCAGCTTGAACGCGGCGTTGCAGCTCGTCACCACGTCGTCGTAGCGGTCGATCTCGGCGAAGAGCCGGGCGATGTGCAGCTCCGACAGCGAGCGCAGCAACGAGAAGTACGGCTCGGTCAGCCCGGCGTGCTCGGCCAGCGCGGCCCGCAGCAGGCCCTCCGCCTCCACGCCCTTGGACCACTGGTGGTTGATCTCGTGGCCGTTCCAGACCAGGTTCGGGTCAGACGCCGAGCGCTCGTTGGACATCACCACCGGGCCCAGGCCGTGCAGCACCGCCGTGGCGACGGCGATCAGCGAGTTGATCGCGGTGACCGGGATGTGGCCGTTGCGCGCCCCGGCGGCGTTCAGCTCGAACAGCACCGGGTCGATGCGCCGCCGGGCGGCGAGCGGGGTGAGGCCGGACGCCTCGTTCACGGCGACGATCACGTGGTTGGGGTTGACCGAGAACGGCACCGGGTCGAACCCGGCCCGGCGCAGCGCCTCCAGGCTGACGATGGAGTCCTTGCCGCCGCCGACCGCCGAGAGCGGGCGCCGGTCGGAGTCGTCGTACTCCCGGGGCGGGGACACCTCGCCCGCCGGCACCTCCGGGCGCAGCTCGAGCACGTGCGGCAGCTGGTTGCGGTACGCGTACTCCGCGAGGCCCTTGGTGTAGACGGCGGTGACCAGCTCGGCGGCGGCCGTGCCCAGCGGTGCCGGCAGCACCAGGCGCGGCGGCGCGGCGGCCTTGTAGTAGCTGACCCCGGCGACCACGTGCAGCAGCTCCAGCACCCGGCCGAGGGTCGCCACGGTCTCGTCCGACGGCGGCGCGTCCGGCAGGGGAAGGGTGACCACCTCGGTGAACCGCTGCTCGCCGTCGGCGCCGGTGAGGGCGTAGTCGAACAACACCTCCCCGGTGGAGAGGTCGATCGAGTAGGACGGGAAGGTGAAGGCGTCCATCCGCCGCAGCTGCTCATTGGGCACACGCCATACTAGGCCCTGGTTCGTCCGGCCGTGTCCGGCTGTGGTGGACCCGCCCCTGCCTCACCGTCGACATCCTTGAGGAGAGCCAGTGCGCCTGTCTGACCTGCGCGGACGTACCGTCGCCGTCTGGGGGGCCGGCCGGGAGGGCCGGGCCGCGGTGACCGCGATCGCCGCGCACGGCCCGGCCGAGCTGGTCGCCGTCGACGACAGCGCCAACTTCCTCAGCCTGCCCTGGGAGGGGCCGCTGGCCGAGGCGGCGCCGCTGGTCACCGGCGAGGAGGGCTTCGCCCGGCTGGCCGCCGCCGAGGTGGTGGTCCGCTCGCCCGGCGTGCCGCAGACCCACCCGTGGCTGGTGGAGCTGCGCCGGCGCGGCGCGACCGTGACCCAGGGCACCGCCCTGTGGATGGCCGACCACGCCGCCCGTACCGTCGGCGTCACCGGCAGCAAGGGCAAGAGCACCACCTCCAGCCTGATCAGCCACCTGCTCGCCGCCGTCGACCGGCCGAACGTCTTCGGTGGCAACATCGGCGTGCCGACGCTGGACCTGCCGGAGGCGGAGCTGTACGTGCTGGAACTCTCCAGCTACCAGTGCAGCGACCTGACCGACTCGCCCCGGGTGGCGGTCGTCACCTCCCTCTTCCCGGAGCACCTCGACGCGCACGGCGGCGAGCGCGAGTACTACCGGGACAAGCTCAACCTGCTGGCGCACGGGCCGCGGACCGTGGTGGTCAACGGCGCCGACCCGAGGCTCGCCCTCGAACTGGGCGACCGCGCGGCGGTGCGCGCCGGTCTGCCGGACACCGCCCACGTGGCCGGCGGCGCGGACGGCACGCCCTGGTTCCACCTCGGCGACCGGCCGCTGTTCCCGCGCGCGGTGCTGCCGCTCGTGGGCCGGCACAACGAGGGCAACCTCTGCGTGGCCCTCGCCGTGCTCGACGCGCTCGGCGTCGACGTGGTGGCCCGCAAGGACACCCTGGCCGTGGCGGTCGCCGAGTTCCAGGGGCTGGCGCACCGGCTCACCGAGATCGCCGACCCGTCCGGTCTGACCTTCGTCGACGACACCCTCGCCACCAGCCCGTACGCGGCCATGCACGCCATCGACGCGTACGAGGGGCGGCCGCTGACCGTGATCGTCGGCGGCGCCGACCGGGGCCTGGACTACACGCCGCTGCGCGAGCACCTCGCGGAGCGCGAGCTGACCGTGCTCGGCATCCCCGACAGCGGCGCCCGGATCGTGGAGGCGCTCGCCGGGCTGCCGAAGGTGCGTATCGAGGTGGTCGACGACCTGGTCGCCGCCGTCCGGCGGGCCCGGGAGCTGACCCCGGCCGACGGGGTGGTGCTGCTCTCCCCGGCCGCGCCGAGCTACGGGCGGTTCCGCAACTTCGAGCACCGCTCCGAGGTCTTCGCCCAGGCGGTACGCGACACCGCCGGCTGACTCAGCCCCGGTCGGCGGGCGTCGGGTCCGCCGGGCGGCCGCCGGGAAGCAGCGCGGTGCCGACCTCGTCCTCGTCCGCCCGCTCGTCCTCGCGTTCGCGCCCGTCCTCGTCCTCCTGCTGGTCCTCGTCCTCGCGCTGGTCCGCGGTGTCCGGGGCCGGTGCGGCGGTGGTGTCGGTCGGTCGCCGCTTGTCGGGGGTCCAGGCGAAGGCGAGCGCCCCGCCGACCAGGGCCAGCAGCATCCCGACCACGAATCCGCCCAGGTTCGAGGTCAGCCAGGAGACCAGCCCGAGCAGCAGCGACAGCACGGCGTAGAAGACCCGCTGCTGCGGAGTGGCGATCAGCAGCACCCCGCAGAGCACCAGGACGGCCGGCACCAGGTACGCGGCCAGCCCCTGTGGCCCGATGTGCAGCAGCACCCCGAGCGGCGCGCGCAGGGTCACGAGCATCTCCACGCCGCCGAGCGCGATCAGCACTCCGGCGGTGAACGGGCGGCCCCGCCGCCAGCGGCGCCAGCGCCCGCCGGGGTGGCGGGCGGCTGGCGCCGGGTGGTGTCGTCCGGTGGTCACGTCAGCAGCCGTCGGAGGTGAACGCCATGCGCAGGTTGGGCAGGTTGAACACGGCCGCCGTGGTGGCGTAGTTGTTCTGCCGCAGGTTGGTGATGGTGACCGTGTCCGCCTGCTGGGCGAAGACGCCGGGGTTGCCCTTCACGCCCGGCACCTGGTCGAGGGTGCTGGCGTCCTGCCCGACGTTGATGTTCTTGAAGGAGGCGTTGCCGGCGACCTCGTCGCCGTCGACGACCAGGGTGCGGGCGGTGACCGGCTTGCCGTCGCCGCCAGCGGTGATCTTCAGGTAGACGCCGCCCAGGTTGATGCTCTGGCAGAGGTTCGTCAGCTCGGCCTTGTCGACCGCCGAGACGATGACCAGCACCTGCCCGCCGGTGTCGCCCTGGTTGGGGCTGTCCGGGATCATCTGGTCGAGGGTGGCGAACTGCTCGAAGCCCGTGCCGGTGAGCTTGTCGGCGGTGACGGTGAACGGCATGCCGGAGATGGCGAACTGCGCGCCCAGCACGCCCTCGGCGGTCAGCACGACCATGCCGGCGGCGCCCGCCACGACGGTGCCCAGCGTGACGGCGAACCGGCGCCAGCGTACGCCGCTGCGCGGCGGATCGGCTTCGATCGGTGCGAGCTCATCCGACATGGCGTCTCCCTTTCGAGATCAATTCATCGGCGACAATGGGAAATCGGCTGTGGGGTCTGCGCAGGCTGAAGTTACCGTCGAGTAAATCGCAGGTCAACGGCAGGTGGCGGCTGGTTGCGGCGGTATCTGCCAAATACGGCCAAAGTGAAAAACCGCTGCGGTTTCCGGCCGGCTGCCCCGTGGCCGGCTGCCCGGCGACCGGGTGTCCGGCGACCGGGCGTCCGGCGGCCGGCTGCCCGCCGACCGGGTGTCCGGCGATCGGGTGTCCGGCGACCGGGGAAGCCCGGTCGGGAGGCCGGGTCGCGGTCAGGCCAGGGTGGCCGCCTCGCCGGTCGGCGCGCACGGCGCGGTCGCCCCCGGGCCGTCGTCCGGGCGTGCGTCCCGGGTCGCCCGGGCCGCGCCGTCGGTGCCGAGGAAGGGCGCGATGGCCGCGTAGGTGAGCACCGGCAGCAGTTGCGGCAGCTCCGCCGCGCGACCCTGGGCCACCCGGCTGCGGACGGTGGCGTGGATCCCGCCGACCACGGTGGACACCAGCGCGTCCCGGTCCACGTCGGCGGCCGTCGGGACGGGGCCCGCGTCGGCGAAGAACCGGCGGAAACTGCCGAGCAGGGCGTCGCGCTCCCGGCGGGCGTCCGGGCCGGCCGCGTCCACCTCGACGAGTGCCATCCGGGCGAAGGCGGGCACGCTCGCCAGCACCTCCAGCAGGGTGCGCAGCGCGGCGCGGGCGGCGTCCGACCACGTCGGTCCGGCCTCCCGGTAGGCGCTCTCCATGAGCTGCGACAGCACGGCGATGCCATGCCGGTACGCGGCGAGGAACGCGTCCTCCTTGCCGGTGAAGAGGGCGTAGAAGGCCGGTCGGGTCACCCCGGCGGCGTGGCAGATGTCGGTGACCCGGGCGTTGTCGTAGCCCTTCGTCGCCACCTCCCGTACGAGCCCGTCGAAGAGCCGGTCGCGCTGGGTCGCGGCCACCGCCTCGGCGGAGAGCCGGCGCGGGCCGCGTTTGATCGCGCGATCGGGGTCGCGCCCGGGGCGCGCCCCGGGCAGGGGTGCCGGCGCCGGTTGCGGGCGGCGCTGCGTGGTCAACTCGTCCGCCTCTCCAATCGATTGACTTTGCGACCCTCCGGGGTTTATAACTTTCTGCACGCTCAGTTGGGATCCCATCACTGTTGGTGATCTTCCGGATGGTCACCCGTCGACTCATCGAATGGAGGGCTCGATGGCTGCCATTATCGCGGAACAGCAGCGCCCTCCCAAGGCCGGAAAGACGCAGGTGACGCGGCCGCGCCGCAGTGCGCCACCCCGGCCTGCCCGCTGACGTCGCAGCACCCCCGCGACCCGCCGCCCGGCCGCCGACGGCCGCCGGCAACCTCCACCGCCGTCCGTCACGCGACGGCCCCGATCGCCACGCGGGCAACCTCCCGCGCCTCCGATCACCCCGTCCCTCCCGGAAGGAAGAACCATGCACAGGTACGGACGAATCGGCGTGGGTCTCGCGACCCTCGCGCTGCTGACCGGTCTCGCCGCCGCCCCGGGCTCCGCCGCTCCCGGCTCCGGCGCCGCGCCGGCACCGTTCGCCAGCAACGTGCTGACCTACCCGACGCCGGGCGGCACCGCCGTCGCCGTCAACGACGTGATCCAGGCCAGCCTCAGGACCGGCACCAACGCCACCTTCTACTCCTCCGCCACGGGCACCACCGGCGTGAAGTGCGCCGCGTCCAGCTTCAGCGCCAAGGTGCTGACCAACCCGGTCGCCCCCGGCACCGCCACCGAGAGCCTGACGGCACAGTCCTTCACCAGCTGCACCACCAACGTCATCGGCACCACCGGGGTGCAGAGCGTGGCCGTGCAGAACCTGCCGTACGCGACCTCGGTGACCAGCGCCGGCGTGGTCAAGATCAGCGGTACGGCGACGGCGCCGATCCAGAGCACCGTCGTGCTGAACTCGCTCCTCGGCCCCATCACCTGCGTGTACCGGACCAGCACCAACAGCTTGACCGGCACGGCGACCACCACCAACTCGATCATCTTCACCAACCAGACGCTGACGAAGTTCTCCGGCCCCAGCCTCTGCTTCGGCACGGCGTACTTCTCCGCGACGTACTCGCCCGTGCGGGACGTCACCCAGGGCAACAGCCCCGTCTACGTCAACTGACCGCGATCCACCGGGCCGGTGTGCGGCGCTCCGCCGCACGCCGGCCCCCGGCCGTGCGTCGGTCAGCTGTCGCCGAGCGCCGTGTGCAGGGCGCGCATCGACCGGATGGCCGACCGGATCTCCTGGAGGTAGCGTCCCGGGGTGAGCGCCGGCTCGGGCAGCCCGGCCAGGTCGGGCAGGGCCGGGTCGACGCCGACGGTCTCGATCGCGCAGCCGTACGGCACGGCGAGGGTACGCAGCGCGTCGCAGTGCTGGAACGGCACGTAGATCGGCGCGGTCACCACGAGCACCGGATCGCCCGCGCGCAGCCGGACGTGCTCGGCCCAGAAACGCTGGGTGTCGGCCGTGTGCGCCCGGCGCCGCGCCGGGTCGCTGGACGGGGCGGCCAGCACCCGCACCGGCGGGCGGTCCACGGGTCGGTACGTGCGCGACGACCAGGAGTGGTGCGGGTGCCCGGCGTCGCGGCCGTCGTCCTCGACGGGGGCGGCCACCCCGAACTCGCGCCGCACCGCCGCGTCCAAGGCCGCCACCTCCGTGTCGCAGGGCGCGACGCCGACGGTGTTGAGGCTCCGGCACTCCTCCTCGGACAGGGGGCGGAAACTGCCCAGCACCGCCACCTCGCCGGTGACCCGGATGCCGGCGCGCAGCAGCCACGCCGCGTACGCGACCCTCCGCTGGCAGGCGTGCGCCAACCCGCCGAGCACGACCAGGTGGGCGTACTCGGACCGGGCGGGCGCCGCCGGGCGGACCATGCCCAGCGCGGCGGCGGTGGCGAGCACCAGCCGCGCGGTGGCCGGGTCGAAGGCGGGTTCCCGGGCGTCCGGGCGCTCGCGGCCACCCCGGAAGTCCCAGTGCCGGGCAGAGAAGGCGTCGAGCGCGGCCAGCACCGCCGCGAGCTCCCCGTCCGGCCAGTCGCCGCCGAAGTGCCCGACCAGGGCACGCAGCGGCGCCGAGCCCGCCCAGGCCCGTACGCCGGCCGCGATCGTCTCGTTGCTCGTGCCCGCCGCGCCGGTCGGCAGCGCCAGGACGCCAGGTGGCGTCTTCTCACCGGTCCGCACCGCCGGATCGTACCGACGCAGCCGGTGCTGAGGGGACGAACGACCGGGCCGCCAGCCCGGTGCCGGCCGCTGGCGGAAAGGCATCGCGGCGGCAGGGAAGAAGGCGTCCGCAGCCCGCCACGGCGGCTCAGCCCCGGCGTGCCCACCCGGATCTGAGCAGCCGCAGCGTGCCGGCCCCGGCCAGGTACGCCACCAGCGCCGGCGTCGGCACCCCCAGCGGCTCCGGTGCCGTCTTCGGCGTCTGGGCGTTGAGCACCAGGGCGTACACCACGGCGGCGAAACCGGCGGCGGTGAGCGCGGTGCGCACGGTGGCCCGCCACCGGGGGCCGGCCGGCGCGCTCCCGCCGGCCGGGGTCCCGGCGGTCCGCCCGGGGCGCCCGCCGCCGTCGCCGCCGTCGCCACCGCCGCCGCCACCCCCGCCGGTGCGGCCGGTGCGGGCCTCGATGGGGCCGAAGACGGCGACCAGGACGGCCAGCACCACGGTCAGCATGAGCACCCACGGCACCCGCCAGGCCAGCCACGCTGCCGACCCCACCGGTGGGGTCGGCAGCATCCCGGCCGCGTCCAGCGCGCCGACCAGCAGGATCGCGGCGCTCAGGTGCCAGAGGAAGACGGTGAGCACGACCGCGTTCACCGCGATCACCGCCTGCCACGGGCGGGAGCGGCGCAGCCAGCGCTCCGCCGGGTCGCGCAGCAGCAGGATCAGCCCGAACTGGGCGGTGGTCAGGGTCAGCAGGGCCAGGCTGGGCGGGGCGGCGTTGTCCAGGCGCTCGCCCGGCACGTTGAGCATGCTCACCGGGTACGGTCCGAAGGTGGTCAGCAGCACCGTCGCGCCCAGCCCGCCCAGCAGTGCCCCCGCGCCCGCGCGGCGGGACAGCGGCCACCGGCGCCACTCTGCCCCCGCGGGGCGGGGTGGGACACCGCCCCGCCCGGACGCGGCGTGCGGGCCTGGACGGGCGCCGTGACGTCCAGCGTCGGCGTGATGTCCCTCGTCGGCGTGCCCGGCGTCGCCGTGACGTCCCTCGTTGGCATGATGCCCCTCGTCGGCGTGCCGCCGGGTGTCGGCGGCGCGCCAGGCGATGCCGAGCTGGTGCACGGCCAGCCAGCCGAAGACGTAGTTCGGCACCGCCAGCTCGGCCGGGCCCAGCGCCCGCCCCACGTCGCCGGCGACGACCAGCGCGGCCAGCGCCGACGGCACGAGCAGGCCGAAGCGCCGGTGCAGCGCGAGCATCGCCGGGGTCAGCGGCACCACGATCAGGTAGGCGGCGAGGAACCAGAGAGGGATCGTGGCGAACCAGCCGACGGTACGCACCAGCGGCGCCCCGACGCCGAGCAGGGACGCGAGCGCGCCGCCACCGGCGATCACCAGCAGCAGCGCGGTCGTGGGACGCAGCAGCCGGGCGCCCCGGTCCAGCAGCCAGGCGGTCGCGTCGCCGCCGGCAGCCCGGCGTGCGGTCAGCGAGGCGGCGTTGGCGTACCCGCCGACCAGGAAGAAGACCGGCATGACCTGGGCGATCCAGGTGAGCGGGTACGCCCACGGCAGCTCGGGCAGCGCGGAGCGCCCCGTCGGCCGGCCGCCGGGGTCCTCGCCGATCGCGGCGACCGCCCAGTGGCCGAGAACGACCATGCCGATCGCGAGCGCCCGGAGCAGGTCGACGTAGCGTTGCCGACCAGCGGGGGTGTGCGCGGCGAGTTGCCGCAGGCGGCGCATGGCCCGAGGCTACGTCAGGCGCCAACTGGCCGGTGCTGATAACGGTTCGGTCCCCGGGGGTTGAAGTCCGAGCCCTCCTGCCGTAGAAATTCTTCAGCAACATGTTGTGAACTGAAGACAAATTCCCCTGCGCCTCGTGCGGCGGTCGCCATCCCCCATCCGGCGGGCCGCCCGGACCGATCCGAGGAGAGACCATGAACAGGCGTGACATTCTGCGGCGCACCGCCGCCGCGGGCCTCCTGGCCACCCCCGCCGCCGGCCTGCTGGCCGGCTGCGCCACGGGCGGTGGCGGCGACAAGGGCGACGCCGAGACCTACAAGGGCACCAAGAGCGAGCAGAACCCGCTCGGGGTGAAGGAGGACGCGCCCCTCGAGGTGGTGATCTTCAACGGCGGCTTCGGTGAGGAGTACGCGAAGGCCCACGAGGCCATGTACACCGAGAAGTACCCGAAGGCGAAGATCAACCACTCCGCGACGCAGGAGATCGCCAAGACCCTCCAGCCGCGCTTCGTCGACGGCACCCCGCCCGACGTGGTCAACAACTCCGGCAAGGACCAGATCGACTTCAACAGCCTGGTCTCCCAGAACGCCATCGCCGACCTGGGCGAGCTGCTCGCCGCGCCGAGCCTCGACATCCCCGGCAAGACGGTCAAGGACACGCTGCTGCCGGGCGCCGTCGAGGTCGGCTCGTACGACGGCAAGTTCATGGTGCTGAACTACACCTACACCGCCTACGGCATCTGGCACTCCACCAAGCTCTTCGCCGACCGGGGCTGGCAGTACGCCAAGACCTGGGACGAGCACATCGCCCTGTGCAAGCAGATCAAGGCGGCCGGCATCGCCCCGTGGACGTACGCGGGCAAGCACCCCCGCTACATGAGCTGGCCGGTGATCGCCACGGCCATCAAGTTCGGCGGCCCGTCCGTCGCCACCGCGATCGACAACCTGGAGCCCAACGCGTGGAAGTCCGACGCGATGAAGGCCGCGGCGGACGCCTGGCACCAGATCGTCAAGGACGGCTACATCCTCTCCGGCTCGCCGGGCCTCGACCACGTGCAGTCGCAGACCGCGTGGTGCCAGGGCAAGGCCGCCTTCATCTCCTGCGGCTCCTGGCTGGAGAGCGAGCAGAAGAAGGTCACCCCCGAGGGCTTCAACATGACGATCCAGCCGACGCCCAGCCTGGGCAGCGGCGACAAACTGCCGTTCGAGGCGATCCGCGGCACCGCCGGCGAGCCGTTCATGATCCCGGCCAAGGCGAAGAACCTGGCCGGCGGCCTGGAGTACTTCCGGGTCATGCTGTCGAAGAAGGGCGCCCAGGACTTCACCAAGAAGGTCTCCAGCCTGACCGTGGTGGCCGGGTCGACCGAAGGCGTCGAGCTGCCGTTCGGCCTCAGCACCGTGAGCAAGGCGCTGGACGCGTCCGGCAGCAACGGCTTCAACTGGGTCTACAACAACTACTACCGCAAGCTGGAGCGTGAGCTCGTCGACGCCGCGTGCGGCGAGTTCTTCAGCGGTCGGATCGGCCCGGCCGAGTTCCTCGACATGTGCCAGAAGGGCGCCGACTCGATCGCCCAGGACAGCGCGGTCAAGAAGTACAAGCGGGCCGCGTGACATCCGGCCGGTGGGGGCGGGTCCGCCCCCACCGGCCCACCGCTGGGGGAGTAGGTCCTTCTCGTGAGACATGGCAAGTACCCGCTGATCATCACGTTCCTGGTGCCGCCGCTGCTGCTCTACGGCATCTTCGTGCTCTCGCCGTACCTGCAGGCCTTCCAGATCTCGACCACCGACTGGCTCGGCTACTCGGCCGAGACCAACTCCGTCGGACTGGCCAACTTCGAGCGCCTGCTGGACGACGGACGGGTGTGGAACGCCCTGAAGAACAACGCGTGGCTGCTCGCGATCGTGCCGGTGGTGACCATCGTGCTCGGCCTCTTCTTCGCCACGATGCTCAGCATGGGCGGTCGCAAGGGCCGGGCGGGGGTGACCGGCGTACGCGGCACATCCGTGTACCGGATGGTCTACTTCTTCCCGCAGGTGCTCTCCGTGGTCATCATCGCCCTGCTGTGGAAAGAGGTCTACCACCCCAACAGCGGCCTGCTCAACGGTGCCCTCGGCACCGTCGGGCTGCCCACGCCAGCCTGGCTCGGTGAACCCCGGTTCGCCTTCTGGTGCGTACTGGCGGTGATGGTCTGGAGTAACGTCGGCTTCTACGTGGTGCTCTTCGGGGCGGCGATGTCGGCGATCCCGCGCGACATCTACGAGGCGGTGATGCTCGACGGGGCGTCGCGGTGGACCACCCTACGCAAGATCACCATTCCGCTGCTCTGGGACACCGTGCAGGTCGCCTGGATCTACCTCGCGATCGCGGCCCTGGACGGGTTCATCCTGATCCAGCAGATGACCAACGGTGGCCCCAACTTCTCCTCCGACGTCATCGGCCTGCGGATGTACGAGACCGCGTTCGGCAGCGAGAGCAGGTTCGGCTATGCCTCGGCGATCGGCGTGGTGCTGTTCTTCCTGACCCTCTCGGTGGCGGCACTGGCGCTGCGCGCCGCCCGGCGTGATCGGATCGAGTACTCGTGACAACCCTCGACAGGACCGCGTCCGACGGCACCGCCGTGGCGGACCAGCCAACGCCGCAGGCCCGTAAGCTCCGCCGCGACATCGGCGTCGCCAACGTCTTCTCGCACTGGTTCCTGCTGCTCTGGGGCGCGTTGACCGCGCTCCCACTGCTCTGGATGTTCCTCAGCTCGTTCAAGAGCGACAAGGAGATCCTCTCCGACCCGTGGGGGCTGCCCGGCGCGCTGCGGTTCGAGAACTGGGCGCGGGCCTGGACCGAGGCGCACATCGGCCAGTACTTCCTGAACAGCGCCATCGTGGTGACCGGATCGCTCACCCTGACCATGCTGCTGGGCGCCACGGCGGCGTACGTCTTCGCCCGGTACGAGTTCCGGGGCCGGCAGTTCCTCTACTACCTGTTCGTCGGCGGGATGATGTTCCCCGTCTTCCTGGCCCTCGTGCCGCTGTTCTTCGTGGTGCGCAACGCCGGCCTCTTCGGCACCTGGACCGGACTGGTGCTGGTGTACGCCGCCTACTCGTTGCCGTTCACCGTCTTCTTCCTCACCGCCTTCTTCCGGACCCTGCCGACCGCGGTCGCGGAGGCGGCGCTGATAGACGGCTGCGGCCACTTCCGGCTCTTCTTCCGGGTGATGCTGCCGATGGCCCGACCGGGTCTGATCAGCATCGCGATCTTCAACTTCCTCAACCACTGGAACCAGTTCATCCTGCCGCAGGTGCTGATGCAGGGCGACGACTCCAAGTGGGTGCTGGCGCAGGGCCTTGCCGCCCTGGCGGTCAGCCAGGGCTACCAGGGCGACTACAGCGGACTCTTCGCGGGCCTGACGATCGCCACGCTGCCGGTGCTGATCGTCTACATCCTCTTCCAGAGGCAGATCCAGTCGGGTCTGACCGCCGGCCAGCTCAAGTAGCCTCGTCCGTTCCCGATCACCTGTCGGCCGGCAGGCGCGGCTCGCGCCGTCGCCCTCACCGTCATCGCCCTCCCGCTCCCTGATCGAGGGGCGGGAGGGCGACGGTCGTCGGGAGGAAGGCCACCCACGGCGGTCGCGGCCCCGGGCGCCGGCCCGGGAGGGCGACGCCGCCGATCGGGAGGCCGGTCAGTGGGCGGGCCGGTCAGGACGTCGGCGGCACCAGGCGGGCGTGCAGGGCGACCGGTTCGGTCACCTCGGGCAGGTCGCGGGCGGCCAGCCAGGCGGCCGCTGCGGCGCCGTCGCCGGCCGAGTGCAGCGGGGCGTCCGGCCACCGCCGGGCGACCTCGTCGCGGACCGCAGCGGCCAGCGGGGTGTCGCCGGTCAGCAGGCCGCCGCCGAGCACGACCGGGGTGGTGTCACCGGGCGGTCGGATCCGCGCGGCGCTCGCCGCCAGGTGCGCGGCGGCCTCGTCGATCAGCCCGGCGGCGACCGGCTCCCCGGCCACCGCGGCGGCGACCACCAGGGGCGCGAGCCGGGCCAGCTCCACGGGAGGCTGCCGGGTGACCGCCTGGACCAGCGCGTCGACGGTGTCCCGGGGGCGGGCCGCCACCTCGGCGGAGCCGAGCAGCGCGGTGAGTACCTCGGTCGCCAGCGCGCCCGGCGCCTGGGCCCGGTCCAGGTCGGTGAGCAGCCGGCGGACGGCCTCGCGGCCCAGCCAGAAGCCCGATCCGGCGTCGCCGAGCAGCCAGCCGTGACCGTCGGCCACCCGGTCGAGCCGTAGCTCGCGGACCCCGGCGGCGACCGCCCCGGTGCCGGCGATGAGCACGGTGCCCTCGGGGCTCGCGGTGCCCGACGCGTACGCGACCAGCGCGTCGCCGTGCACCGCGTACGGGCAGCGCAGGCCGGCGTCGCGCCAGGCCCGGTCGAAGGCGTCCCGCCCGGCCGGGTCGGCGAGGAGTCGGCCCGCTCCGGCCAGCCCGATCGTGCCGCCCCGTACCCGGGCGGGGTCGACGTCGGTGAGCGCCTCCCGCAGGGCGGCCAGCAGCTCGCCGGCGGCCCGTTCGGCGCCGTGGCTGGTGGGGTTCCCGCCGCCCGCCCGACCGCTGCCCAAGCGTCGCCCGTCCAGGGCCAGGGCGGTCGCCCGGGTCGACGTACCGCCGACATCGAGACCGACCACGACGGTGTCGGACATCCGCAGCCACTCCTTCGATCGACGCCGCGTTCATGCTGGTCGGCCCGGCCGCGGCGGGCAAGGGGCGGAGCGCCTCGGGGCGTGTGCGCCAGGTAACAGTTTGAAAACTTCGCCCATGGTCTTGACACGGAGGGGCTTTCAGTAAGAACTTTTACCACTAACAGTTAACCTTCTTTTCGAAAAGGTGCCCCATGGTTGATCACGAGGTCGACACCCCCGCGGGGACCGCGGTGGTCGACGCCGTCGCGGTCGACCGACGGGGGGCGCTCGGGGTCGGCCCCGACGGCGTGCTGGCGCGGGTCCGCGCCGGCGTGGGCGAGCTGACGGGTGCCCTGCGCCGCGTCGCCGAGCACGTGCTCAGCGACCCCGAGGCCGCCGCCCGGGCGACCATCGTGGAGCTGGCCGAGCGCAGCGGCACCTCACCGGCGACGATCACCCGGTTCTGCCGCGCGATGGGCTTCGAGGGCTACGCCGACCTGCGCCTGGGCATCGCCGCGGAGACCGGCCGGGCCCGCTCGGCGGGGTGGACCGTCGACATCGGACGCGAGATCCAGCCGAGCGACCCCCTCTCCCGGGTCCTCGACCAGATCATGGCCGCCGACACCCGCGCCATGCACGACACCGCCGCGCTGCTCGACCTCGCCGAGGTGGAACGGGCCGCCGTCGCCATCGCCGGTGCGTCGCGGGTGAACATCTTCGGCGCCAGCGGCAGCGCCCTGGTCGGCGAGGAGATGCAGTTCAGCCTGCACCGCATCGGGGTGGCGGCCTGGGCCTGGAACGACGTGCACGAGGGGCTGGCCAGCGCGGCCCTGCTGCGTCAGGGCGACGTGGCGCTCGGCATCTCGCACACCGGCCAGACCCGGGAGACCATCGAGATGCTCGCCGAGGCGGGCAGCCGGGGCGCGACCACCGTGGCGCTGACCGGTTTCCCGCGCTCGCCGCTGGCCGAGCTGGCCGACATCGTGCTGCTCACCGCCAGCCAGGCCACCACCTTCCGCCCCGACGCGCTGTCCGCCCGGCACCCACAGCTGGTCGTGCTCGACCTGCTCTACATCGCCGTCGCCCAGCGCACCCACGACCGCGCCCACGCGGCCTTCCGGCGTACCGCCCAGGCCGTCGACGGGCACAAGGCCGCGAAGGGGGCCAGCGCATGATCAGCGCCCAGGCGTACGCCGACGCCGTCCGCCCGGTGCTCGACCGGCTCGTCGACGCCAGCGCCGACGGGATCGGCGCCGCCGCCGACCTGATCGCCACCAGCCTGCGTGCCGGTGGGGTGCTCCAGGCGTTCGGCGCCGGCCACTCCGAGGCGTTCGCCGCCGAGCTGGTCGCGCGGGCCGGCGGGCTGGTGCCCACCAACCGGCTCTCCCTGCACGACCTGGTGCTGCACGGCGACGCCCCGCGCGACGTGCTCGCCGACCCGAAGCTGGAGCGCGACCCCGCCGTCGCCCATCAGCTCTACGCGCTGGCGGCCCCGCAGCCGCGGGACGTGTTCGTGGTGGCGTCCCAGTCCGGCATCAACGGCTCCGTGGTCGAGCTGGCGACGCTGGTCACCGGACGCGGCCACCCGCTGATCGCGGTCACCTCGGTCGCGCACACCGCACGGGTCGCCCCACGGCACCCGTCCGGCCGGCGCCTCGCCGACCTCGCCGACGTCGTGCTGGACAACGGCGCGCCGTACGGCGACGCACTGCTGCCGCTCGAGGGCGGCGGCGCGGTCTGTGCGGTCTCCTCGGTCACCGCGGCGCTGCTGGCGCAGCTGCTGACCGCCGAGGTCGTACGACGGTTCCACCAGGCCGGGGAGGTACCCCCTATCTACCTCTCCGCCAACGTCCCCGGCGGGGACGAGCACAACCACGCCCTCGAGTCGCGGTACGCCGGGCGCCTCCGGCGGACCGCCTGACCCGAACATCCCAAGGAGAGACGACGATGCCGATTACCCCCGACAACCCGGCCGACCTGAGCCGCCGGACCGTGCTGCGCCGGGCCGCCGCGGTGGGCCTGCTCGCCACCCCGGCCATCGGCCTGCTGAGCGCCTGCGCGACCAGCGGTGGCGACGAGGAGAACGAGCAGGTCGCCGGCGGCACCAAGAGCGCCACCAACCCGCTCGGTGTCGCCGAGGACGCTGCCATCGAGGTGGTCATCTTCAACGGTGGCTACGGCGAGAAGTACGCCACCGACGTGCACCAGCCGCTGTACAAGACGGCGTTCCCGAAGGCCGAGATCAAGCACCAGTCGACGCAGGCCGTGTCCACGGTGCTCCAGCCGCGGTTCGCCTCGGGCAACCCGCCGGAGTTCGTGAACAACTCCGGCGAGAAGATGATGGACTTCGGCGCCCTGGTCGCCGACGGCCAGCTCCAGGACCTCACCGAGCTGTGGGACGCCCCGTCGGTCGACGACCCGAACAAGAAGGTCCGGGACACCGTGGTGCCGGGCACCGTCGAGGCCGGGTCCTTCAACGGCAAGCCGTACGTCCTGTACTACGTCTCCACCGTCTTCGGCATCTGGTATTCGGGCAAGCTGTTCAAGGACAACGGCTGGGCGCCGGCGAAGGACTGGTCGGAGTTCACCGCCCTGCTCGACAAGATCAAGGCCAAGGGCATCACCCCGTACGGCTACGCCGGGGCGAACGCCGCGTACTACCAGTGGAACGTGATCCTCACCCACGCGGCGAAGATCGGCGGCACGGACGTGCTGAAGAACATCGACAACCTGGAGGACGGCGCCTGGCAGCAGGACGCGGTCAAGCAGGCCGCCGCGGCGTGGGCCGAGATCGGCGCCAAGTACGTCGACAAGAGCTTCGAGGGGCTCAAGCACACCGACGTGCAGCTGCGGCAGAACCAGTACAAGCTGGCGTTCTACCCCAGCGGCGACTGGCTGGAGGGCGAGCAGAAGAAGGACACCCCGTCCGGCTTCGACTACCAGATGATGCCGGTGCCGAGCCTGTCCGCGGCGGACAAGCTGCCGGCGACGGCGCTGCGGGCGACCGCCGGTGAGGGCTACTTCGTCTCGGCCAAGAGCAAGAACCCCAAGGGCGGCCTGGAGTACATGCGCCGGATGCTCTCGGTGGCCGGCGCGAAGGGCTTCACCGAGACGGTCAAGGCCCCGACCGTGGTCACCGCCGGCTCGGACGGCTTCGCCTTCCCGCCCGGTGTGGCCAGCTCGCAGGCCGCGCTCAAGGCGGCCGGCCAGGACGTGTTCAACATCTACTTCGACGGCTGGTACAAGGAGCTCGACACGGAGGTCCGCACGGCCACCAACGAGCTGATGTTCGGCCGGATCAAGGCGGACGCCTTCGTGGAGCGCATCCAGAAGCGGGCCGACGCGATCAAGAAGGACAGCTCCACCACCAAGTTCAAGCGCTGATCGGGGCGTGAGGGTCATGCGGCACGGCAAGTATCCGTTCGTGATCGGGTTCCTCTTCGTCCCGGTCACGCTGTACGTGGTCTTCGTCATCGCGCCGTACGCGCAGGCGTTCCAGATCTCGACGACCAACTGGCGGGGGTTCTCCGCCCCGCAGTGGGTGGGCCTCGACAACTACCGGAGGTTGTTCGACGACGACAACTTCTGGAAGGCCGTCCAGCACCACGGCGTACTGCTGCTTGCCCTGCCGCTGATCACCATCGCCATCGCGCTGTTCTTCTCGTTCATGCTCAACGTGGGCGGCAAGAGCAGCGGCGGGCAGCGTCAGGGGGTCTGGGGGTCGAAGTTCTACCGGGTGGTGTTCTTCTTCCCCCAGGTCCTGGCGGTGGCCATCATCGCGGTGCTGTTCCAGATGGTCTACCGGCCGAACGAGTCCGGTCTGATCAACGGCGTGCTGATGAAGCTCGGCTTCGACCCGGTGCTCTTCCTGGTCCGGCCGAACCTGGCGCTCTGGTCGATCATCGCCGTGCTGGTCTGGCAGGCGGTCGGCTTCTACGTGGTGCTCTTCTCGGCGGGCATGGCCTCCATTCCGGGCGAGATCTACGAGGCCGCCGAGATCGACGGGGCGAGCCGGGTGACGCTCTTCTTCCGGGTCACCCTGCCGCTGCTCTGGGACACCCTCCAGGTCGCCTGGGTCTACCTGGGCATCGCCGCGTTCGACGCGTTCGCCATCGTCTCGGTGCTCTCGGTGGACGGCGGCGGCCCCGACGGCGCGACCACGGTGCTGGCCATGGAGATCTACCGCAACGCCTTCCACTACTCGAAGTACGGCTACGCCTCGGCCATGGGCGTGGCGCTGTTCTTCCTCACCCTCACGTTCGCGGCGTTGACGCTGCGGCTGACCAAGCGGGAAAGCGTGGAGTACTGATGAACCCGCAGATGACGCTGCCGCCGACACCGGCGGCACTACCGCCGAAGAACGTCAAGCCGGGCGCCGCGGGCAAGCGCGGGGGCGGGGGCCGACGCTCGGAGGTACGGTTCTTCGCCAGCCTCGGGCACGTGGCGCTCGCGGTCTGGGCGGTGATCGTGATCGTGCCGATCCTCTGGACCTTCCTCGCCTCGTTCAAGAACACCACGGAGATCTTCAGCAGCCCGTGGACGCTCCCGGCGGAGCTGCGGTTCGAGAACTACGCCCGGGCGTGGACCACGGCCAACGTCGGCCGATACTTCCTGAACAGTGTGATCGTGGTGACGTTCAGCGTCCTCGGCACCATGCTGTTCGGTTCGATGGCCGCGTACGTGCTGGCGCGTTACAGGTTCTGGGGCAACCGGGCGATCTACTACCTGTTCGTCTCGGGGCTGGCGTTCCCGGTCTTCCTCGCCCTGGTGCCGCTCTTCTTCGTGGTGAAGAACCTGGGGCTGCTGGACACCCACACCGGGCTGGTGCTGGTCTACATTGCCTACTCGCTGCCGTTCACCGTGTTCTTCCTGACCGCGTTCTTCAAGACGCTGCCGACGTCGGTCGCCGAGGCGGGCATGATCGACGGCTGTTCGCACACCCGGCTGTTCTTCCAGGTGATGCTGCCGATGGCGAAGCCGGGCCTGATCAGCGTCGGGATCTTCAACATCATCGGTCAGTGGGCGCAGTACCAGCTGCCGCTCGTGCTGCTCTCCAACGCCAAGGACAAGTGGGTGCTCACCCAGGGCATCGCCGACATCTCGGTGAACGCCGGCTACGAGGCCGACTGGTCCGGCCTCTTCGCCGCCCTGACCATCGCCATCCTCCCGATGATCATCGTCTACGCGATCTTCCAACGTCAGATCCAGTCCGGCCTCACCTCCGGCGCGGTGAAGTGACCCGGCCGGGTCACGGGTGCCAGGAACGCCAGAGGGCGGCATAGGGGCCGCCGGCCCGGACCAGGTCGTCGTGGCTGCCCAGCTCGGTGATCCGGCCCCCCTCCAGCACGGCCACCCGGTCGGCGTCGTGCGCGGTGTTGAGCCGGTGTGCGATCGCGATCACCGTCCGCCCGGTGAGCAGGGCGGCCAGGGCCCGCTCGGTGCGCCGGGCGGTGGTCGGGTCGAGGGCGGCCGTCGCCTCGTCGAGGATCAGCGTGTGCGGGTCGGCGAGCACCAGCCGGGCCAGCGCGAGCTGCTGGGCCTCGGCGGCGCCGAGCTGGTGCGCTCCGTCGCCGAGGGGGGTGTCGAGACCATCGGGCAGGCGGGCGTGCCAGTCGGCGCCGACCGTGGCCAGCGCGGCGCGCATCCGGTCGTCGGAGGCGTCCGGGGCCGCGAACGCGAGGTTGTCGCGTAGCGAGCCGATGAAGACGTGGTGCTCCTGGGTGACCAGCGCGATGCGCCGCCGCCGCTCGGCCGGGTCCAGGTCGGTCACCGGGCAGCCGCCGACGCTGACGACCCCCTCCCGGGGCGCGTCGATCCCCGCGAGCAGCCGGGCCAGCGTGGACTTCCCGGCCCCCGACGGTCCGACGAGCGCCAACCGCTCGCCGGGACGTACCTCCAGGTCGATGCCGTGCAGCACGTCGGGCCCGTCGCCGTACGCGAACCGGGCCCCCTGGACCACCAGCCGCTCGTCCACCGGGGCGGCGGCCCGGCCGGGCGGCTCCGGCGGCACCTGGCCGACGCCGAGCACCCGGGCGAACGAGGCGAAGCCGCGCTGCGCCTGCTCCGTCCACTGCAGGATCCGGTCCAGCGGCTCGATCGCCTGTTGCAGGTAGAGCGCGGCGGCGACCACCGCGCCGAGGGACACCTCGCCCTGCGCCAGCAGCAGCCCGCCGACCAGCAGCAGCGCGGCGACGGGCAGCGGGTAGCTGGCCTCCACCACGGTGAAGAACACGGTGCGCAGCGCCAGGGTCGCCCGCCGGGCGGCCCAGACCCGCGCGATGCGCGCCGTGCCGTGCCCGATCCGCTCGTCGGCGAGGCGGAAGGCCTCGACGGTACGGGCGCCCTCAGCGGTGCTCGTGAGCGTCTCGGTCAGCTCGGCGGCGGCCGCCCCCTCGGCCAGGTACGCCGGGCTGGCGCGCCGCAGGTACCACCGGGTCATCCCGACGATCGTCGGCAGCCCGGCCAGCGCGGCCAGCCCGAGCAGGGGGTGCAGCAGAAAGACCGCCCCGAACAGCAGCGTCAGCTGCACCGAGGCGATGACGATGGTCGGCACCACGTCCCGGACGGTGGTGCCGACCGTCGACACGTCGACCGAGCTGCGGGTCGCCAGGTCCCCGGAGCCGGCCCGCTCGACGACGCCGACGGGCAGGTTCAGGGTCCGCCGCACGAACTCCTCGCGCAGCCGGGCCACGGTCCGCTCGCCGAAGCGGTGGCCGGCGTACTGCGCGTAGCGCGACAGCAGCGTCTGCGCCAGCACGGCCCCGCCGATCGCCAGGGCGAGCCGGTCCACGGTGGCGACGCCGGCCCCGGCGGACACCCGGTCGACGATGGTGCCGAGCAGCCACGGCGGGGCGAGCCCGGCGACCGTGGCGCTCGCGTTCAACGCCAGCACGACTCCGACGGCGCGCCGGTCCCCGGCGATCAGCCCGCGCGTGGCCCGGCGTACGGCGGACCGGTCGGCGACCGGCAGCCCGCTCACCGCAGCGCCTGCTCGGCGTCGGCGTCGCCGCGGGCCACGAGCCGCCGGTAGCCCTGGTCCCGTTCGAGCAGGTCGGCGTGCCCGCCGGTGGCGGTGACCCGCCCCGCGACCAGGTACGCGACCTCGTCGGCCCGGCCGAGCAGCAGCGGCGAGGTGGTGAGCACGACGGTGGTCCGCCCGGCCCGCGCGCGGCGCAGCCGCTCGGCGATCCGCGCCTCGGTGTGCGCGTCCACCGCCGAGGTCGGCTCGACGAGGATCAGCACCTCCGGGTCGGCGAGCAACGCCCGGGCCAGCCGGACGCGTTGCCGTTGGCCGCCGGAGAGGGTACGGGCGCGGGTGTCCAGCGCGGTGTCGAGCCCGCGTGGCAGGGCGTCGACGACGTCCTCCGCCGACGCGGCGTGCAGGGCGGCGGTGATCCGCTCGCGGTCGGCGTCGGTGCGGGCCCCGACGAGCACGTCGCGCAGTGTCCCGGCGAACAGGTGGGCGTCGTGGTCGGCGACCAGGATGCGGGCCCGCACCTGGTCGAGCCCGACGCCGGTCAACGGCACGCCGCCCCAGGTGACGTCGCTGACGGCGTACCGGCCGAGCCGGTCGGCCAGCGCGACCGCCTCGGCCGGGTCGGCGGCGGCCACCGCGGTGAGCCGGCCCGCCCGGACCGTCAGCCCGCTCGCCGGGTCGTGCAGGTCGGCGGGGCCGACCGGGGCGGCGACCGGGGTGGTGGGGCCCGCCGGCCGCCGGCTGCCCGGAACAGTCGCCACGCGGGCCGGCGCGGCGGATGTCCCACGGACGCCGTCCGGCGCGGCGGGTGTCCGACCGACGTCGTCCGGCGTGGCTGGTGTCCCGCCGACGTCGTCCGGCGTCACGGCGAGCAGGGCGACGATCCGGCTCGCCGCGACCCGGCCCCGGATCAGTTGGTGGCCGCCCTCCAACAGGAACCAGACCGGCACGACGAGTGTCGCGACGTAGCCGTAGACGGCGACCAGTTCCCCGACGCTGATGTCGCCGGTGACGGCCATCCGGGCCGACAGCCACACCACCGCCGCGAGGAACAGCCCGGGGACGGCCACCGTCGCCGCGTCGATCCAGCTGTTGACCGCGCCCACCCGGTAGCCCTCGGCGAGCAGGTCGCGCGAGCGGGCCGCGTACCGGCGGGCGAACAGGTCCCGACCGCCCACCCCGGCGAGCACCCGCAGCCCGGCCACGATGTCGCCCGACCGGGCGGTCAGCTCACCCTGCTGCTGCCGGTAGACCGACTCCGCCCGCTCCAGCCGGCGCAGCATGGGGGCGACGACCAGGCCGACTGAGGGCACGCCCACCAGCACGCAGAGCGCGAGCAGGGGCGAGATCGACCAGAGCACGGCGGCGACCACGAAGTAGGCGACCACCGCGCCGACCCCGGGCCCGGTCAGCGTCATCACCTGCGCCACCCGGTCGATGTCGGTGCCGCCGACCGTGGCCACCTCGCCCGCCGCCGCCCGGTTCGGCAGCGCGGCGCCGACCCGGGACAGCTTGCGGAGCACCACGGCCGCCGAGCGGGCCTTGGCGTCCTCGCGGATGAAGGTCATCGTGCGGTGGCGCATGATGCCCAGGAAGGACAGCCCCAGGCCGGCGACGACGATCGCCGCCACCCACAGGGCCAGGGCGCGCGTGTCGCCGGTGCGCAGTCCGTCGTCCACCGCGCGGGAGATCAGGTAGGGCCGGACCGACAGGGCGGTCATCCAGGCGGTGCCGAGCAGGCTGCCGCGCAGCACCCGCCACGGTTGGCAGCGGACCAGCCACCACAGGTACGGCAGGGGCCCCCGGATGTCGGGAGTGCCGGGCTCGGGGTGGGGGATCCGTGGTGGCACCGGCTCACGCTACCGAGCCGGGCACCGCCGCACCGCCCCTCGCCTTGCCGACCGTCGGCAGGTTCGGCCCACGGTCGCGGCGGACCGGTCCGGCCGAGGTGCGGCGGCTGGTGGGTGGAGTGTCGCAGGGACGAGGCAGAATCACGTCCGTGCTGGTGGCGGTGGTCTCGGACGAGCGGGGCGGGGGAGCGCTGCAACCCCTCGACGTCGCCGGGCGTCCGGCCGGTCCGGTGTGCCCGGTCGCCGACCTCGCCGCCGCCGTCGCGCAGCGCGAGGCGGCGGAGCGGCCCCGCTGGGTGTGGGCCTCCGGCGCGACGATCTACCCGGCGCTGCTGCGTGCCGGGGTGCGCGTCGAGCGCTGCCACGACGTCGAGCTGACCGAGGCCCTGCTGCTCGGTCACGCCGGCCGCTGGGGCGAGCCGCGTTCGTTCGCGGCGGCCTGGGCCCGGCTGACCGGCGCGCCGGTGCCGGCCGACCCGCCGCCGCGCCCGGCCGCGCCGCCCGGCCACGGCCAGGGTGCGCTCTTCGACGCCCTGCCCGGTCCGCCGGGCCCCGGCATCGAGGCCCTGACCCGGGTGTACGCCGACCAGCTCACCCGGATCGCCGCGACCGAGCATCCCGGCCGGTTCCGGCTGCTGGTCGCCGCCGAGTCGGCCGGCGCGCTGATCGCGGTCGAGATGGGGGTCGCCGGGCTACCCTGGCGCGCCGACGTGCACGACGAGATCCTCGCCGAGCTGCTCGGCGAGCCGTCGCCGGTGGGTGGCCCGCCCCGGCGGCTGGCCGAGCTGGCCGCGCGGATCGCCGACGCGTTCGGCGTACGCCAGTTGCACGCCGACTCCCCGGCGGAGCTGCTGCGGGCGTTCGCCCGCGCCGGCGTGGAGGTGCCCAACACCCGGGCGTGGGTGCTGCGCGGGGTGGACCACCCGGCGGTGCCGCTGGTGCTGGAATACAAGGAGCTCTACCGGATCTGGACGGCGCACGGCTGGGCCTGGCGCGACGCCTGGGTGCGCGACGGTCGGTTCCAGCCGGAATACGTCCCGGGTGGGGTCGTCTCCGGCCGCTGGGCGACCCGGGGCGGCGGCGCGTTGCAGATCCCCAAGGTCATCCGGCGGGCGGTGGTGGCCGATCCGGGCTGGCGGTTCGTGGTGGCCGACGCCGGCCAACTGGAGCCGAGGGTGCTCGCCGCGGTCTCCGGCGACGCCCGGCTCGCCGCCGCCGGCGGTGCCGGTGACCTATACGCCGCCCTCGCCCAGGACGCCTTCGGCGGCGACCGGCCCCGGGCGAAGGTGGCGCTGCTCGGCGCGATGTACGGGCAGACCGGCGGTGCTGCGGTGCCGGCGTTGGCGGTGCTGCGGCGCAACTATCCGACGGCCTTCGCCTACGTGGAGGCGGCCGCCCGCACGGGGGAGACCGGCGGGCTGGTGCGTTCCTGGCTCGGGCGCACCTGCCCGCCCGGCACGGCCGGGTTCGGCGATCCCGACGCCGACATCCCCGACGGCGGCGACGATCCGCGGTCGCCGCGGGCGCGGGCGGCCCGGTCACGGGGGCGGTTCACCCGCAACTTCGTCATCCAGGCCACCGCCGCCGAGTGGGCCTCGACCCTGCTGGCGACGCTGCGCGGCCAGCTCGCCGGCACTGGCGGTGAGCTGGTCTTCTTCCAGCACGACGAGGTGATCGTGCACTGCCCGGTGGAGCGGGCCGACGCGGTCGCCGAGGCCGTCACCCGGTGCGGCGAGCAGGCCGCCACGCTGCTCTTCGGCGACACCCCGGTCCGCTTCCCGCTGGACCTGTCCGTCGTCGACTGCTACGCCGACGCGGCCTGACGCTCTCGCATGCGCGACCTGACGCTCCCGCACGCGCAGCCTGACGCTCCCGCACGCGCAGCCTGACGCTCTCGCGGGTACGGCCCGGAACGGGCGTCCGGTGACGTTCCGCCCTCGGTAACAGTTGCACTATTTTCCCTTTTCGCCCCGCTACCCGGTCTGCCTTGTCCTCGTTGCTCCCGATGTCCGTACGACGGAGCGGGCCGTGCCCCCGGGCCACGGCCCGCTCCACGGTGGAGGGGGCCCAGCTGAACCGGATCGCAGGAATGATCATCGCCGCGGGCGGGGGACGTCGTATCGGCGGCCCGGAGGCGCTGCTGCACCAGGGGGAGAAGCCCCTGGTGGGCCGGATGATCGACACGATGACCGAGGCGGGCTGCGAGCGGATCGTGGTCGTGCTCGGCGCCGCCGCCGACCAGGTTCGCCAGACGGCCGACCTGAGCCGGGCCACGGTGGTGATCAATAGGGCGTGGGGGACCGGTGTCGGCTCGTCCATCCGGGCCGGCCTGGCCGCGCTCGACGACGAGGGCATCGAGGCGGTAGTGGTGGTGCCGGTCGACATGCCCGGCCTGACCGCCGCCGCCGTACGCCGGGTGGTCGCGCTGCCGTACCCCGACGTGCTGGTCTGCGCGACCTACGACGGGCTGCGCGGCTACCCGATGCTGTTCGGACGCCGGCACTGGTCCGGCATCGCCACCCTGGCCAGCGCGGACGTCGGCGCCCGGCCGTACCTGCTGGCGCACAAGGACCAGATCGTCGACATCTCCTGCGACTCGGTGGCCGACGGCAGCCGGGTCGACACCCCGGAGTTGATGGCGCTCTACGGGCTGACCGTCCCGCCGCAACGCATCGGCGCCTAGCCGCCCGGCCACCGGCCCGGGGCGCGAGGAAGGCCGTCAGATGTCGATGTTGAAGCGTTGCAGCACCGACGGGGCGACCAGCCCGGCCGCCGCGAGCACCGAGATCACGGTCAGTACGGCCCGCACGACCACCACCTCGGTCTTGCCGCCGGCCCGCAGGGCGATCTTGTTCGGCAGGCCGATCGGCGTCCACATCCGACGCTTGATCGGGATGGGCCAGAGGATGGGCACCCCGGCCCGGGTGATCATGTCGCCGAGGATGTGCACGAAGCAGCCCACCCCGACGGCGGTGCCGATCAGCGGGTAGCCCCGGCCGCCGGGCAGGTTGGCGAAGGTGTACCAGGCGGCGGCGGCCGACGCGAGGGTCACGATGACCCAGCCGGCACGCTCCGCCCACTTGTCGAACAGGCCGCGCAATGCCAGCCCGAACATGAAGAACAGGATGCCGATGACGGCCCACTTGCCGTACGCGGCGCAGAGCGTGGTGGTGCCCCAGCCGACCAACAGGGTGAACGGGATGGTGTGGGTCAGGGTGCGGTGGCCGTTGTTGCGGCGCGGGTCCTTGCTGAGCTTCGTCGCGTAGTAGACCCCGAGCGAGATCTTCTCCATCACCTCGGCGATGAAGAGCGAGAACACGCCGAAGGTGCGGGCGACAGTCGCCCCGCCCTGGTTGCGGGTCACCTTGCCGGACAGGTCGAGATCGGGGAAGAGCGCCCCACCGGCGCAGACCGCCGTGCCGACGGCGAGTTCCAGCGGCGACTGGTGGTAGTCGGCGAACTGTTGCAGCGCCCAGGATCCGGTCAGCCATACCGCCGCGCCGGACAGCGCGTGGGACGGTCCCATCATGTCGGCTCGCCCTCCCCAGGGATCTTGAGCGCCAAAACTACGCCACTGTAGTTCGCCGGTGTGGCGCAGGGGCATCGCCCGGACGGTCCACCGGGGACGGTGGCGGGGGAGGGGTGGGTGGCTCCGCCACACCGGCAGGAAGTATGCCCTGCGAGGCGGCCTACGGGGTGGCTCTGTCGGACACCGGACGGCCCGGCGGTCGGCTGTTCAGCGGGCGCCGCCGACCGCGAGCAGGTTCCCCTCCGGGATGGTGATCTTCCGCTGGGCCCCGCCGAGCCGGGCGGTGGCGTG
This sequence comes from Micromonospora sp. NPDC049048, assembly GCF_043197615.1. Classification (NCBI taxonomy): domain Bacteria; kingdom Bacillati; phylum Actinomycetota; class Actinomycetes; order Micromonosporales; family Micromonosporaceae; genus Micromonospora; species Micromonospora sp. NPDC049048. Next base: position 815,727 of record NZ_JBICTM010000003.1, read on the forward strand.
CCGGGCCCGCGTCGTGCCGTGCTCCCGGCGGGCCGTCGCGTACGTGCCCGCCGTGCGGGTGGCGATGGTCGCCCAGCCGTACCGCCGGCCGACCATGGTGCGCGCCCGGCGGGCCACCCGCCTGGCGAAGACCTCGTCGCCGAGGAGCCGGTCGACGGCCGCGCCGAGGGCGTCCGGGTCGCTGTGTGGGAAGGTCACCCCGGTCACGCCCGGCTCGACGATCTCGGCGAGGCCGCCGGTGCGGGCCACGGCCAGCGGCGCACCGGCCGCCGCGGCCTCCAGGGCCACCATCCCGAACGGCTCGTAGAGGCTGGGCACCACGGTCGCGTCGGTGGCGCCGAGCAGCGCGGGCAGCCGGGTCGAGTCCAGGAACCCCGTGAAGCGTACGGTCTGCCCGAGCGCGAGGCGGCGGGTCTCGTCCTCCAACTCGGCGCGGTACGGGCCCTCGCCCGCGATCACCACCCGCAGCCCGGGGTGCCGCTCGCGCAGGTACGGCACGGCGTGCACCAGGTGTTGCACGCCCTTCTCGTAGACCAGCCTGCCGGCGTACCCGACGAGCGGGCCGTCGCCGGCGAAGCGGGCCCGGGCGGCGGTGACCGCCCCCGGCCCGGCGCGCCAGGCCCGGTCGTCGACCCCGTTGGGCACCACGTCGACCTGCCCGGTCGGCACGTCGAAGAGCGTCGTGACCTGGTCCCGCATGTAGCCGGAGCAGGCGATGACCCGGGTGGAGGCGTTGCTCAGCCAGTGCTCGACGCCGTGGATCGTGCGGTTCATCTCCTCCGGCAGCCAGCCCTGGTGCCGGCCGGCCTCGGTGGCGTGGATGGTGGTCACCAGGGGCAGGTCGAGGTGCTCGGCGAGGGTCGTCGCGGTGTGCGCGACGAGCCAGTCGTGGGCGTGGATGACGTCGTAGGCGCCGGCCTCGGTGGCGCGCAGGGCGGCGCGGGTGAGGGTGTGGTTGAAGGCCATGGTCCAGGCGAGCAGGGAGGAGGTGGCCAGGGGGAAGGTGACCGGGTCCTCGGCGGCCCGCAGGATGCGGACGCCGTCGGCGTACTCCTCGAGGGGTGCGCCGTCGGTGTGCCGGGTGACGACGGTGACCTCGTGCCCGGCGGCGGCCAGGGCGACGGAGAGGGCGTGCACGTGCCGGCCGAGGCCACCGACCAGCACCGGCGGGTACTCCCAGGAGAGCATCAGCACCCGCTGTCGCCGGGCGGGATGGATGTCGATCACGTCGGCGTCAGGTGACATGCGGCCCCCTCTGAGTTGTCCCCGAGCCCGTCCGGTGGGCGCCGAACCGGCGCCCACCGGGGTCGCGCCCGGATCGGGACCCATCCTGCTGGTGGCCGGCTAACCGGCGGAGACGCCGCCGTTGCGGTCGTGTAAAGCGCTACCGACCGTTCCTGCGGGCGCGCAGCAGTTCGGCGACCGACCACGCCTGGAACGGGCAGCCCGTCGCGGCGTGCGGCGCGAGGCCGTCGGCCGTCTCGCTCACCGATCCGAGGCCGTACTCGGTCAGGTGGGCCTCGACGCCGACGAAGAGGTCGTCGACCGGCATCCTGGCCCGTCGGGCGGCGTCGGCGTACGGGCCGAGCAGCCACGGCCAGACGGTGCCCTGGTGGTAGGCGCCGTCCCGCTCGGCCGGACCGCCCCGGTGCCGCCCGACGAACTCGGGCGAGTCGGGGGCCAGGCTGCGCGGGCCCAGCGGGGTGAGCAGCCCGGCGGCGACCCGGCGCACGGTGGCCTCGTCGGGCTCCAGTGGCGCGTACGGCAGCGACCAGGCCAGCAGCTGGTTGGGGCGCAGCAGGTCGTCGTCGTGCTGGGTGGCCCCGCCCAGCGGGTACGCCGGCGCGGGCGCGTCCACCACGTCGTGCAGCCAGCCCGTCGGTGCCGGGAACCGGTCGGCGAACGCGGCGGCCGCCCGCCCGTGCAGCCGCCACAGCTCGCCCGCGTCCCGCCCCGCCAGCTCGGTCAACTCGGCCAGGCCGGCCAGCCCGTTGACCCAGAGCGCGTTGACCTCCACCGGCTTGCCGGTACGCGGGGTGACCGGCACCCCGTAGACGCGGGCGTCCATCCAGGTCAGCGCCGTGCCGGGGGTGCCGCCCTGGGTGAGCAGTCCGTCGGCGGGGTCGACGGCGATGTTGAAGCGGGTGCCGGCCAGGTGCGCGTCGACCACGCCCTGCAGCGCGGGCAGCAGCTCGTCACCGAGGTCGGTGTCGCCGGTGACGGTGACGTGCCGGCTCACCGCGTGCAGGAACCACAGGGTCGCGTCGACGGTGTTGTACTCGACCCGCCCGGTGTCGGCGGTGTTGGCGAGCATCCCCTGCGACAGCGTCGCCGCGTACGACCGCAGCAGCTGGCGGCCCTCGTCGGCCCGGTTGGTGCAGAGGAACAGCCCCTCGTAGGAGATCATCGTGTCCCGCGACCAGGCGCCGAACCACGGGTAGCCGGCCACCACGTCCGGCCCGGTGGCCGTCCCGACCACGAACGCGTCGGCGGCCAGCGTGAGCGTCGCCTCGACCTCGTCGGCCGGCTTCGCCGCGGCCACCACCCGACGGTTGCGGGCGCGCGCCGCCGCGACCACCTCGGTGGCCGGGGACGGCTCCTCGGCCAGCTCGCCGGCCCACGCGAGCACCGACACCGTGTCGCCCGGGCGCTCCAGCGCGCCCGAGAACCGGCCCGCGTACCAGAGGTCCTCGTCGGGGTTCAGGCCGCGCGCCGCCTCCTCCCGGTGGTGCGCACCGTGCCACCACTGGCCCTCCGGGGCCCAGTCCGGCCCGGCGAGCCGGAACGCGCCCTCGACCACCGCCCCGCCCGGCACCGGCTCCACCCGCGGGGCCGGGCCGTCGGCACGGCGCTCGCCGTGCGCGTCGCGCCACGTGCAGACCGCGGCCAGGTCGAGGCGCACCGGTCCGCCGGAGACCAGCCGGTGCACCACGGCCACGCACGACCGGCCGTGCGTCATCGCCAGCTCGCGCTCGATCACCACGTCGCCGACCCGCCAGCGCCACCGGGGCAGGCCGTCGCTCAGGTCGAACCGCTCCAGCAGCTCGAAGCCGCGCGGGTCGACGTCGCCGGAGGACCATTCGTGCGCGCCCAGGCGCACCCGGGCGCCGGAGGGAAGGAGCACGGCCGGATCGAGGCCGACGAGTCCCACCCGGCGGGACGCCGGCGTTTCGCCGGCCACCACGAGCAGGCCGTGGTAGCGGCGGGTGCGCAGCCCGCTCACCGTGCCGGTGGCGTAGCCGCCGAGACCGTCGGTGACCAGCCACTCCCGGGCGGCCCCGCCGGTCAGGTCGCCGCAGACCTGCGGACCGAAACGAATGTCGATCAACTTTCCTCCACCGGCGGCGGGGTGTAACACGCCACGACGAGAATGGCTCCTGTGGTGAAGTCTCCAGGCGACGTCGAAGATGTCCGAGTGATCACCGACGTGCCGCTCTCCGACGACCACGCGCCCGACCCCGAACGGCTCCGGCTGGCTCAGGCCGACGCCGGGGAGCAGGAGTGGCGCGCATGGGGTCCCTATCTGTCCGAGCGGGCGTGGGGGACGGTGCGGGAGGACTACAGCGAGCACGGTACGGCCTGGGACTACTTCCCGCACGACCACGCGCGGTCCCGAGCCTACCGGTGGAGCGAGGACGGCATGGCCGGCGTCTGCGACGACCGGCAGACGTTCTGCTTCGCGCTCGCCCTCTGGAACGGCAGGGACCCGATCCTCAAGGAGCGGATGTTCGGCCTCGGCGGCGACGGCGGCAACCACGGCGAGGACGCCAAGGAGTACTGGTGGTACGAGGACTCCACCCCCACCCACTCCTGGATGCGCTGGCGGTACCACTACCCGCAGGCGGCCTTCCCGTACGACGAGCTGGTCGCGGTCAACGCGCTGCGCGGCCGGGACGACACCGAGTACGAGCTGGTCGACACCGGCATCTTCGACGACGACCGGTACTGGGCGGTGACCGTCGACTACGCGAAGGCGACCCCGACGGACCTGTGCGTCGTGATCACCGTGGCCAACCGGGGTGACCGGGAGGCCACCCTGCACGTGCTGCCCACCCTCTGGTTCCGCAACACGTGGGCCTGGGGGCTGCCCGGCGGTGACCGGGTGCCCCGGCTGGTCGGCGAGGGATCGCGGCTGGTCGGCGAGCACCGGGTGCTCGGCCAGCTGCTGCTGGAGGGCGACGGCGAGCCGACGCCGCTGCTCTGCGACAACGACACCAACGCCGAGCGGCTCTGGGGGCTGCCCGGCCGCTCCCGCTACCCGAAGGACGGCATCAACGACCACGTGGTCGACGGGGCCGAGACCGTCAACCCCGCCCGGGAGGGCACCAAGGGCGCCCTGCACTACGTGCTGGAGGTGCCGGCCGGGGCACAGCGGCGGATCCGGCTGCGGCTGACCCGTACCGCCCCGCCGCCCGGCGGCGCCCCGCCACCGCGGGCGGACCTCGGTGACGGCTTCGACGCGGTGGTGTGGGCCCGCCGGGCGGAGGCGAACCGGTTCTTCGCCGGGGTGATCCCGGCCGCCGCGACCCCGGACGAGGCCCTGGTCGCCCGGCAGGCGATCGCCGGGCTGATGTGGGGCAAGCAGTTCTACCACTTCGACGTCAAGCGCTGGCTGGAGGGCGATCCCGGCTCCGCGCCCCCGCCCTCCGGCCGCCGGCACGGGCGCAACAGCGCCTGGCGGCACATGACGAGCTTCGACGTGATCTCCATGCCGGACCCGTGGGAGTACCCCTGGTACGCGGCCTGGGACCTGGCCTTCCACTGCGTCAGCATCGCCCGGGTCGACCCCGGGTTCGCCAAGGAGCAGCTGCTGCTCCTGTTGCGGGAGTGGTACCTGCACCCCAACGGCCAGATCCCGGCGTACGAGTGGGCGTTCGGCGACGTGAACCCGCCGGTGCACGCGTGGGCGGCGCTGAAGGTCTTCGAGATCGACGGCGGGCGGGACCACGACTTCCTGGCCCGGGTGATGCACAAGCTGCTGCTCAACTTCACCTGGTGGGTCAACCGCAAGGACACCGTCGGCAACAACGTCTTCGAGGGCGGCTTCCTCGGGCTGGACAACGTCGGCCCGTTCGACCGCTCGGCGGCGCTGCCGGTGGCCGGGGTGCTGGAGCAGTCCGACGGCACCGCCTGGATGGCCATGTACGCGCTGAACCTGCTCGACATCGCCGTGGTGCTGGCCGAGCACGACCGCACCTGGGTCGACACCGCCACGAAGTTCTTCGAGCACTTCGCCTACATCGCCGCCGCCGCGTACGAGCAGGGGCTGTGGGACGCCGAGGACGCGTTCTTCTACGACGTGCTGCGGCTCGCCGACGGCACGAAGGTGCCCCTGCGGGTGCGTTCGGTCGTCGGCCTGCTGCCGTTGGCCGCGACGACCCGGCTCACCGCCCGTACGCTGCACCGGCTGCCCGAGCTGCACGCCCGGCTGCGCTGGTTCCTCACCAACCGCCCCGAGTACGCCGACGTCATCGGCGCCCGGCGGCTGGGGCCCGACGGCCGCCAGCACCGGCTGCTGTCCATGGTCGGCCCGGAGCAGATCGTCCGGCTGCTCGCCCGGATGCTCGACACCGACGAGTTCCTCTCCGAGTACGGCCTGCGTACGCTGTCCCGGGCCCACCTGGACAAGCCGTTCTCGGTGACCCTCGGCGGGCAGGAGTTCAGCGTCGGCTACGAACCGGCCGAGTCGACCAGTGGCCTGTTCGGGGGCAACTCGAACTGGCGCGGCCCGATCTGGATGCCGACCAACTTCCTGCTGATCAGCGCGCTGCGCGACTACGCCGCCTTCTTCGGCGACGACCTGCAGGTGGAGTATCCGACGCGCTCCGGCGTGAAGCGGACCCTCGACGAGGTCGCCGACGACCTCTCCGCCCGGCTGATCTCGCTGTTCACCCGCGACGGCTGGGGGCGGCGGCCGATCTACGGTGCCGCCCAGCTCTTCCAGACCCACCCGGACTGGCGGGACCTGATCTGTTTCCCCGAGTACTTCCACGGCGACAACGGCGCGGGGCTGGGCGCCTGGCACCAGACCGGATGGACGGCGCTGGTCGCCGACCTGATCCTCACCCGGCGGCGCTGACCTCGCTGTCTCTGCCGAGGTGCGTCCCGGCTCCGGTCCGCCGTTCCCGGCCGACGACAGTCGTCAATCCGTCGCGGAGTCGTCACGGGCGGTGACGCTCGCTAGCATCGGCGGCGTGTCGCCAGCAGACGGATCAGACGCCGCACCGGCCGAGCGCGAGCGTGTCGCGCTGGCCGCCCGGGGGTTGGCCGAGGCGGAGGGGTGGGCGGCGGTGACCCACCGCCGGCTGGCCGAGCGGATCGGGGTCGACATCGAGGACGTCTACCGCTGGTTTCCGGATCCCGCCGCGCTGATGTCCGCCGTGGCGGTGCTCGGCTTCGCCGACCTGGCCGCCGCGCTCGCCGCCGCCCGGGAGACCGCCATCGGGGGCGGGCACGGCGAGTGGCCGGCCGTGGTGACGGCCTACCTGGACTTCGCGTACGCCAGTCCCGAGGTCTACGACGCGATGCTCGCCCACACCTCGGATCTCACCCTGGGCCGCGACCCGGGTCCCGGGGCGCCCCGGGCGGCCTTCGCCGAACTGCGCGCGGCCCTGGCGCCGCTGGCCGCCGGCCGTGACCCCGACACGCTCGCCGAGGTCGGTTGGGCGCTGCTGCACGGCACCGTCATGCTGACCCGGGGCGGGCGGCTGCGCCCCGACAAGCAGGAGCAGCGCGAGGACATGATCGTGTCCGGGGTGTTCGCCAGCCCGTGACCCCGCGCCCTGTCGTGGGCCGCTCGCAACCCGCTTGCCGCGCGGAATCGTGCACGGTTACGGTTCGCGCCGCACGGAAACTGTCCACGATCCAGATGGGTGCGCCCCCGCCAGGTCGGGCCGGAGTCGCATCGCGGGGAGGGGAGCCATGGGCAACGGGCCGCGCCGGCGCGACGGGCAGGTGCTCGTCTTCGACGCCGACGACACGCTCTGGGAGAACAACGTCCTGTTCGAGCGGGTGATCGACGACTTCCTGGAGTGGCTGGACCATCCGACCCTCGACCGGGCCGGGACGCGGGCCATCCTGGACGACATCGAGCGGGCCAACGCGGTCGCGCACGGCTACGGCAGCAAGGTGTTCCTGCGCAGCCTCCGGGAGTGCCTGGAGCGGCTGCGGCAGCGGCCCGCCACCGGGGCGGAGCGCCGCCGGATCGACGAGCTGGCGGCGGCCCTTGTCGCCCACCAGGTGGAGCTGATGCCAGGGGTGGCCGAGGCGCTGGACGACCTGGCCGGCCGCCACGAACTGCTGCTGCTGACCAAGGGCGAGCGCGAGGAACAGCAGCGCAAGCTCGACGCCTGCGGCCTGCTGCACCACTTCCGCGCCGCGCACATCGTGCGGGAGAAGGACGTCGACACGTACCGGTGGCTGACCCGGGAGCACGGCATCGATCCCGCCGTCACCTGGATGATCGGCAACTCCCCGAAGTCCGACATTCGGCCTGCCCGCGCCGCCGGGCTCAACGCCGTGTTCATCCCCAACGACAACACCTGGGTGCTGGAGCACGACGAGCTGGACCCGGCCGACCCGGGGGTGCTGCGGTTGTCGGCCTTCCCCGACCTGCTGCACCACTTCTGAGGCAGCCGCTGCGGAGATGGGCCGCGCCGAAGGCATTGGTGGCGCCCCCGGCAGCGAAGCGCCGCGCGAAGGCGGCGCCGGAACCACTGCTGGCGCCGGTCACGAAGACGGTCGTCACCGCTGCGCCCCTACCGCCTCGACCTGCTCAAGCAGGTGCCCGAGCGCGGCGTTGAAGACCGCCTCCCGCTCCAGGTTGGGCAGGTGGCCGGCGCCGTCGACCACGACCAGCCTCGCGCCCGGTACGCACCCGGTGATGAGTTCGGCGTCGCCGACCGGAGTGAACTCGTCGTCGCTGCCCACCACGACCAGGGTGGGCACCTCGACCCGGCGCAGCGTCCCGACGTAGTCGGGGCGCTCGGCACGTCCGCGCAGGGCGGCGGCGGCACCGACCGGCGAGGTCGCCCGCATCATGTCGCCGACCTGCCGGGCGATCTCGGGTAGGGCCGCGATGTTCCGCGGGGCGAGCATCTTCGGCAGGACCTCCTCGGCGTAGCCGGCCATACCCTCCCGGAGCAGCCGGTCGGCGAGGGCGTTGCGCTGCGCGCGCCCGAGGTCCGTCTCGGCCGGCGCGGAGGTGTCGGCCAGCAGGACCCCGCAGATGCGCTCGGGGAACTGGCGCAGGCACTCCATCACGATCTGCCCGCCCATCGAGAGTCCGCCGAGGACGAACCGGCGTACGCCCAGCCGGTCGGCCAGGCCGGCGACGTCGCGGGCGAACACGTCGAGTGTGGTGCGGCCCGGCACCACCGTGCTCTCGCCGTATCCGCGCAGGTCGGCGGCGACGACCCGCCAGCCGGCAGCCACCGCGAAGTCGACCTGTGGACGCCACATGGAGCGGTTGAAGGGGTGCCCGTGCACCAGGACGAGGGTGTCCCCGTCGCCGCGGTCGTCGTACGCGATGTCGATGCCGTCGACCTCTGCCATGACCATCGTCTTTCCTTCCGGTTGATCTCGACAAGGACGCTAGGCGGTGCAATAGTCGAGTGCAATAAAAACAATGGCCTCGGAGCAATTTGGAGCGGAACGTGGACGACTACCGGCGGATCGCCGACCGGATCGCCGCCGACATCGCCGCCGGCCGGCTCGCCGCCGGACACCGCCTGCCCCCGCAGCGCACCTTCGCCCGCCGGCACGGCATCGCCAGCTCCACGGCCGCCCGGGTCTACGCGGAACTGACCCGGCGCGGGCTGGTGACCGGGGAGGTCGGCCGGGGCACCTTCGTCCGGGCCGCCACCCCGCCGCCGGAGCCCGCCCTCGCCGAGCCCGGTGACGTCCGCGTCGACCTGGAGCTGAGCTTCTCGGTGCTGCCGCAACAGCCCGCCCTGCTGGCCGGTGCGCTGGCCGCCCTGCTGCGGTCCGACGCGCTGGCGACGGCGCTGCCCCCGGTCGGCGTGGCCGGCACGCCTGCGGCGCGGGAAGCCGTCGCCGGGCTCCTCGGCCGCGCCGGTTGGACCCCGGGCCCGCGGCAGATCCTGTTCGCCGGCAACGGCCGGCAGGCGATCGCCGCCGCCATCGCCACCCTCGTCCCGGTGGGCGGGCGGCTCGGCGTCGAGGCGCTCACCTACCCCGTCGTCAAGGCCATCGCCGGCCGGCTCGGCGTCACCCTCGTCCCGCTGCCGGTCGACCAGGACGGCCTGCTGCCCGAGGCCGTCGCCGAGGCGCACCGTGCCGCGCCGCTACGGGCCGTCTACCTCCAGCCGACCCTGCACAACCCGCTCGGCACGACCATGCCGGCGCACCGTCGCGCCGCCCTCGCCGACGTGCTCGACCAGCTCGGCGTGTACGCCGTCGAGGACGACGTCTGGTCGTTCCTCACCGACGCCCCGACACCGCTGGCCGCGCTGGCGCCGTCCCGCACCATCCTCGTCGACAGCCTCTCGAAGCGGCTCGCCCCCGGCCTCACCGTCGGCTTCGCCGCCGCGCCGGCGCAGCTCACCGACCGGCTCGCGACCGCGATCCGGTCCGGCACCTGGGCAGCTCCCCGCTTCGCGCTGGAAGCGGCAACCCGATGGCTCGGCGACGGGACGGTCGACACCATCACCGCCGGCAAGCGCCACGACGCCCGTGCCCGGCAGGAGTTGGCGCGGGAAAGGTTGGCCGGCCAGCTCCTGCGCTCCGATCCGGACGCCTACCACTGCTGGTGGGAGCTGCCCGAACCGTGGCGCGCCGAGATGTTCGTCGCGGCGGCGGCCCGCCGGGGCATCGCGGTCACCCCCGCCGCCGCGTTCACCGTCGGGACCAGCCACGCTCCCAACGCCGTACGGCTCGGGCTGGCCGCACCGCCGCTGTCGACCCTGTCCTGGGCGCTCGACACACTCGCGGCGTTGGCCCGTTCCAGCCCCGAGGACGCCGGGGCCGAATGACCCGTGGGCGCACTGCCGGCCTCGACGGGGAACAGCGCTGGCCGGTAGGGCCGTGTTACGTCGACATGCCGCGTTTTCGCCTTGATGTCAATCACTCGCGTCGACCCCGGCTCGTCCTTGTCCGGGCCCCGACGGCCCGCCTAGCCTGATTCGGCGCTCGCGGCCCTTCGGGGTGGGCCGGGAGCGTGCCGAAGTCCGGTGGCCGGGCACACGGAGCTGAGTGCAGCGGCAGGCTCGCCGCGTAGAGCCCGGCGTGGGCGGCGTGCCACGCCCACGCGCTCGCGCGGTGCGTTCACGACGCCGGACGGCTGGGGACAGGACCGGGGAGTTGCGGCCCCGGTCCTGACACCCGCGCCGCCGGGGCGTCGCCAGCCCGCTCTCAGCGGCCGCCAACCCCGCTCTCAGCTGCCTGCAACCAGCCGATCCGTGCGGTAGCCGGACGATAGCTGTCGATATGCAAGGCCCTCCTAGCTTCTACCCGTCGTACTGGCTCCTGGTCGGAGGGTGACGGGTGAAGAGGAAACTACGGGGGCCGCTGATCGCGGGCCTGGTGGTGGCGTTGGCCGCCACCGTGGGCGGGACACAGGTCCTGTCCGAGCGGGAGCCGGACAACGCCGCGACCGCGGAGCAGGACGACGGCCTGCTGTCCCGGCTCGGCGACGCCGCGAAGGCTCTGGTGGACGGCGGGTCGCGTCCGGGGAGGCCGGAGGTGGTCAGCGCCGGCCTGGCCGTGCAGGAGAAGACGCCGCCGGCGAAGGTGTGGCCGGCGCAGAAGCGGGTCCGGGAGCTCACCGGCAAGCGCACCGAGAACAGCCGGGTCTACCAGCTGTCCGACGGGCGTACCCAGGCGGAGATCTCCGTTGTCCCGCTGCACTACCGGGACGCCAAGGGGCGCTACCAGACGATCGACACCACGGTGCGCCCGGCGAACGACAAGGGATACGTCCAGGGCAACAAGACGAACAGCTTCACCAGCCTCTTCGGCGACAGCTCGGACGACCTGGTGCGGTTCGAGCGGGACGGCCGGAGCATCGAACTGGGGTTGTCCGGGGCCGCCCGGGACGTCACCCCGAAGGTCGCCGGCTCGACGGTCACCTATCCCGGCCTGGCGGACGGGGCGGACGTCGTCTACGACGTCACCTCGACGGCCCTGAAGGAGAAGATCGTCCTGCACCGGGCCCCGAGCGGTCCGGCCTCGTACACGTTCACCCTGGACGCCACCGGCCTCACCGCGCAGCAGCGCGCCGACGGGTCGATCGCTTTCGTCGCCCCGGGCGGTGGCGCGCCGGTCTTCGTGATGCCGCCCCCGTTCATGTACGACGACCGCAACGACAAGGCGTCGCCGCACGGCAAGGTGTGGAGTGACAAGGTCACCCAGACCGTCGCCGGCTCGGGTGCGGACACGACGGTGACGGTGACCGCGGACGCCGCCTGGCTGGCCGACCCGAAGCGGGTCTACCCGGTGGTGATCGACCCCACCATCCGGATCCAGCCGGTGCCGACCGACTCCCAGGACGTGCAGGTCTACTCGGGCAACCCGGATCACGAATACCAGAAGGACGCCACGACGTGGCCGTTGCGGGTCGGCACGGACACCGGGATCTGGCGGTCGCTGGTGCGGTTCCCGTTGGCGGCGGTGCCGTCCGGGACGGCGATCGACGACGCCCGGCTCGAGCTGTACTACGACCAGACCCACACCTCGCACGAGCATGACGTGCTGATGGAGGCGCGTCGGATGACGCAGCCGTGGACGGCGGAGTCGGCGACGTGGAACAACACGCACCAGAACATCGCCCCGCAGCCGGCCGGGAACCTCGTGCAGGTCGACGACGGCGACGCGGGCACCTCGGTCACCGGTTCGTGGGCCTGGTCCGGCAACCCGGACATGACCAAGCACGCGGTCAAGGCCGACTACCGGTTCAACAACGACGCCACCGCGGGGGACACCCACACCTGGACGCCGACGATCACCGAGACCGGGGACTACAAGGTCGAGGTGCACTACGTGGGCGCGTCCGACCGGGCCAACCCCACCCCGTACACGGTGCACCACGCGAACGGTTCGACGGCGGCGTCGGTCAACCAGACCACCCCGGACAGCAAGGGCGCCTGGGCGACCCTCGGCACGTACCGCTTCAACGCCGGCACCTCCGGCCGGGTGGTCCTGCAGGACGTGGCGGGCAAGGCGGTGATCGCCGACGCGGTGCGCTTCACCCGGTGGGGCGTGGCGAACAAGGCCAAGAACGTCTCCAGCGTGTGGAACTCGTTCGCCGTCCGGGACGTGGTGCAGCAGTGGCTCAACGGCACGCCGAACCACGGGTTCGTGATCAAGGCGGTGGACGAGGACACCAAGGGCCGCGGCGGGCCGATCTACGAGGCGTCGGAGTACGCGTACCAGAACGACCGGCGTGACCAGAACCTGCCCCGGCTGATCGTCACGTACGGCCGGCCGGGTGTGGCGGTGCACCCGCCGACCACGGTCACCGCCACCGGCGCGGTGCTGACCTGGCCGCAGTACCAGGACCCGTCGTCGAGCACCGGTGACGACGCGGTGGAGTACCAGGTGCACCGCAGCATCTACCAGGACTTCCGGCCGTCGTCGGCGACGCTGATCGCCCCGGTCGGCACGAGCACGCTCACCTATCAGGACACCACGGCGGTGCCGACGGCGGCGGACAACACCGACCCGATGGCCCGCAAGTTCTACTACTACATGGTCGCGGTGAAGACCCGCGACGGGCAGGTCCTGGCCGGGCCGAGCCAGGCCGTCATGCTGCCCAAGGCCGGGCAGATCACCCGGATCTACCGGAACGCGGCGGCGGCCGGAGACCCGACCGGCGTCAACGGGGTGGTCGACACGAACCTGTCGCTGACCCGGCGCACCGAGAACGTCGACAGCTACGTCGGGGACCCGTACCTGGGGGTGGGGAACAACTCGACGTACTTCGGCACCACGCGGGGCCTGGTGAAGTTCCCGACCCTGGCCGGCATCCCGGCGACGGCGCGGGTCGTCGACGCGCAGCTGCGGATGTGGAACACCTCGCTGTTCCCCGGCGACAACCAGACCGAGTACGTCGACGTCCACAAACTGACCCAGGGGTTCGACGAGACGACCGCCACCTGGGACAAGGCGAACGCCACCACCGCCTGGACCACCCCCGGCGGCGACTACGACACCACCTGGAAGGCCGGGTTCAACGGGTTCACCAACGACCCGGAGTGGGCCACCTGGACGGTCACCGACCCGGTGAAGAGCTGGGTCGCCACGCCGGGCAGCAACAAGGGCTTCCTGCTGCGGATGCGTAACGAGGCCACCCAGACCGCGCGGGCCATGATGCTGTCGTCGGAGGCACCCGAGCCGCTGCTGCGCCCGACGCTGGAGGTCACCTACCTCGAGCAGAGCGCCGAGTCGACCTACCACGCGCCGAGCACCCCGCACCAGCTCGCACCGGCCTCGACGTACACCGTCCCGGTCACCGTGTCGAACCCGACCGGCGCGGCGTTCGCCGCCACCGAGTGGGAGCTGACCTACCAGTGGAAGCGGGCCGACGGCCTGCCGGTCTCCGACGCCGCCATCCACGTGCCGACGCCGCTGCCGGCCGCCGTGCCGATCGCCGGCACGGTCGACGTCAACGCCCAGGTCAAGACCCCACCGCCGGCGTCGGACGGCAACAAGCGCACCGACTACGTGCTCGACTGGGAGCTACGCAACAAGGTCACCGGCAAGAAACTCTCCGAGACCACCCCCGCGATCAAGGCGTTGCCGCAGAACATCGCCGTGGAGGAGCCGACCTCCGACCAGCTCGGTCTGGAGAAGTTCTACTCGTACGCGGGGAAGAACACCGGTGCCGGCGGCACGCTGATGAACAACCTGTACGCCGGCAACACCGTCTGGTCGTACAACGCGTTCAACAACCCGTCGCGGGGACTGTCGACCTTCGTCCGGCTGGCGTACAACTCGCTGGACACCAGTGACACCGTCGCCGGCTACGGCTGGTCGTTGCAGGCGTCGTCGTTGATGCGCCTGGGGACGCCGCTGGACTTCCACCCCAACCCGAACCCGACGAAGGTCACCCTGACCGACGGCGACGGCACCAGCCACCGGTTCACCTGGGACGCGGCGGCGAACGAGTGGAAGAGCCCCAAGGGTGTGCACCTGCACCTGCAGAAGCACAGCAGCGTGCAGTGCAAGCCCAACACGCAGGAGCCGAAGGCGTGGGTGCTCACCAAGCCCGACCGGACGCAGTTCTTCTACGACTGCGAGGGCTTCCTGTCGAGCGTGGTGGACAGCAACGGCAACGAGCTGCGCTTCACCTACGAGGAGCGCAAGTCCAACAACAAGCCGACGAAGTTCCTGCGGTACGTTACGGACGCGACCGGCCGGCAGACGCTGACCGTCGACTACTACGCCAAGGGCCAGGCGTTCGACTACATCGACGACACCACCTGGACCCGACAGTCCGGCACCAACCTGACCAACCCGAAGATCATCGACCACGTCTCGCAGATCACCGACATCTCGGGACGCAAGCTCACCTTCACCTACACCGACAAGGGTCTGCTGGGTGAGCTGATCGACGGCGCCGGCTCCAGCCAGCCGAAGACGTTCAAGTTCGCCTACGACATGACGCAGGGCAACAAGAACGTCAAGCTGGTCAAGACCACCGACCCGCGCGGCAACGCCACCGAGGTGACCTACAACTACCCTCAGGCCGGCGACGACCCGAAGTGGCACTGGACCACCAAGTCGTACAAGGACCGTCTCACCCACCTGACGCAGTTCGCCTACGTCGACCCGGACGGGCCGCAGGGCAACACCATCCACACCACGGTCACGGACGCGGAGAACCACGCCACCGCCTACCAGATGGACGGCTACGGCCGGCCGACCCAGACGACCAACGCGAAGAACCAGACCACGAAGTTCGGCTGGGACGACAACCACAACGTGATCCGCCTGGAGGAGGCCAACCAGGCCGTCTCCACCTGGACGTACGACGCCAAGACCGGCTACCCGACCGAGATCAAGGACGCCGAGGCGGTCAGGAACGGCACGTCAGGCACCGTGCTGACCTACCAGCGCCAGCTCAACGGCTACGTCGCGGAGGTCACCGCGAAGACCAGCCCCGAGGGGCGCAAGCACACCTTTGGCTACGAGGCCGACGGTGACCTCGCCTGGGTGGTCGACCCGATGGGCAACACCACGACGGACCCGGAGGACTACAAGACCTCCTACACGTACGACGCGTGGGGCCAGATGCTGACGGCGACCGATGCCAACGGCAACACCACGGTCAACAACAGTTTCGACCCGAACGGCTACCCGCAGACGATCACCGACGCGAAGCAGAAGTCGACGACGTTCGTCTACGACGTGCGCGGCAACGTCCTGAAGGTCACCGACGCCAACGGCAAGGAAACCACGCAGACGTACGACACGTTCGGGCGTCCGCTGGAGAACCGCGTCCCGAAGGACCAGGCCGCCGGGGACTTCGTCGTCACCCCGGCGCCGAAGTACGACCAGAACGACAACGTCTACGAGTCGTACGCCCCGAACGGTGCCGTCAGCAAGGCGGTCTACGACCAGGCCGACCAGGTGACCTACACGCTGGCCCCGGTCGACGTCGCAGGCGATCCGGAACGGAAGACGTCGTTCACCTACGACAAGGTCGGCAACCTGCTGACCACCACCGAGCCGAAGGGCAACCTCACGACGTTGGCCGGTGACTTCGTCACCACCAACGTGTACGACGAGATCTACCAGCTCACCGGCGTCGTCAACGCCAAGGGCGACCGGATCACCTACGAGTACGACAACGTCGGCAACGTCCGCAAGGTGATCGACCCGATCAAGAACGCGTCGGCCGCGACCGACGACTACACCACCCTGTACGAGTACGACTGGTCCCACCGGCTGACCAAGACCACGGACGCGCTGGGCAAGTTCACCACCAGCACGTACGACCGGGACGGTCTGGTCAAGGCCACCACCGACCAGCTCGGCAACACCACCGAGGTCACCTTCGACCCGCGGGGACTGCCCAGCCAGGTCAAGGTGCCGCACAAGAACGACGCCGGAGTCATCACCTACCGCACGACGAAGTACGAGTACGACGAGGTCGGCAACCAGACCAGGACGATCAGTCCGCGGGGTGTGGCCACCACGGACGACCCGGACGACTTCGCCACGGTCACCGTCTACGACGAGCTGAACCGGGCGAAGGAGACCCGCACGGCGTACGACAAGGACGACGCCCGCTACAAGACGGCGGACGTCACCACCTACGAGTACGACTCCGTGGGCCAGCTGGCGAAGGTCAGCATGCCGCCGTCGGCGGGTGAGTCGGTCCGCAACGACACGACATACACCTACTTCGACAACGGCCTGACGAAGACCAGCAGCGACCCGTGGGACATCGTCACGTCCTACGACTACGACAAGCTGGGTGCCCAGACCGCGCGGACGGTCACTTCGGCGGGCGGATCGTCGAACCGGACCATGACCTGGTCCTACTTCCCGGACGGCAAGCTGAAGTCCCGCACGGACGACGGCGTGCCGGTCGGCAGGCAGGTCGTCCTGGTCGACAACTCCGACTTCAACAACACCGCGGCCACCGGCACCTGGACCGCGGCCACCTCGGCGACGAACAAGTACGGGCACAACTACGTCACCCGCCCGGCGGGAACCGGCACGAACACCTTCACCTGGCAACTCAACGTGCCCCAGGCCGGCACGTACGAGGCGTTCGCCCGCTACCCGAGCGTGTCCGGCGCCGCCACCGACGCGAAGTTCACGGTCAACCACGGCGGCGGCAACACGGTGAAGACGGTCAACCAGACCGCCAACGCCGGCACCTGGGTGAGCCTCGGCTCGTACAGCTTCACCGAGGGCAACAGCCACAAGGTGTCGCTGTCCGACCAGGCCGGCGGCACGGTCGTCGCCGACGCGGTGAAGCTGGTCCGGAACAACACCGGCGAGACCGACAACGAGAAAGCCGACTACGCCTACCGCTACGACCCGAACGGCAACCTCAAGACCATCACCGACTCGTCACCCAGTGCCCGCGTCGACACCTACTCGGTCGCCTACACCGACCTGAACCAGGTGCAGACGGTCACCGAAAGCAAGTCGGGAACGGTCAAGAACAACACCACCTACACCTACAACGAGAACAGCGCACCGAAGACGACCACACACGACAGCCAGTACGCCAGCTACGCCTACGACCCTCGTGACCTGGTCTCGACGGTGGTCAACGGCAAGTCCGCCACGGACCCGGACAAGAAGACCACCACGCTCACGTACACCGACCGTGGTGAGTTGTTGAGGATGACCAAGGGCAACGGCAACACCGTTGACCACATCTACTACCTGGACGGGGCGCTCAAGACCCAGGCCGAGAAGAAGTCCAACGGGACGTTGGTGTCGGAGCACACCTACACCTACGACCTGAACGGCAACCGGGCCCGGGACGTCGCGAGGAAGATGAACGCCGACAACCACTCGGCGTACCTCGACACCACCAGCGACTACACCTACGACCCGCGCGACCGCCTGTCCCAACTGGTCAAGACCGGTCACGGCGCCGACACCGAAACCTACGTGCACGACGCCAACAACAACGTCATCGACCAGACCATCAAGAACACCACGACCACCTTCAACTACGACCGCAACCGGCTGCTCACCGCGACCACCGGCGGTGTGAAGGCGTCGTACAACTACGACCCCTTCGGCCGGCTCGACACGGTCACAGCGGCCGGAACGGTCATCGAGCGGAACGTCTACGACGGCTTCGACCACGTCATCGAGAACCGCAAGACGACCGGCACGGCCACCTCGATCACGAGATACACCTACGACCCCCTGGACCGGACGACGACGAAGACGTCCGACGCCGGCAGTGCCGCGGGAAAGACCACGACCTTCAACTACCTTGGTCTCTCCGGCGAGGTCCTCAACGAGGAGGTGGCTGGCCAGGTCACCAAGTCGTACCAGTATTCACCGTGGGGTCAGCGATTGTCGCAGATCACCCACAAGGACGACGGCAGCGAAGAGGACGCCTACTACGGCTACAACCCGCACACCGACGTCGAGCAGATCACCGACGAGGCCGGCAACACGAAGGCCACCTACGGCTACACCGCCTACGGCAAGAACGACGACGCGCAGTTCACCGGCATCGACAAGCCCGACGCCACGGATCCGACGAAGGAGCCGTACAACGCCTACCGGTATAATGCCAAGCGCTGGGACCAGGGCTCCGGCACCTACGACATGGGCTTCCGCGACTACAGTCCTGGCCTCAATCGATTTCTATCCCGTGACAGTTACAACGGCGCGCTCTCTGACCTGCGGCTCAGCCTCGACCCCTGGACCAGCAGCCGCTACGCCTTCGGCGGCGGAAATCCGATCAGTGTTATCGAAGACGACGGCCACAAGCCGTGCGGCGACGACAGTTGCCAACTGTACGAACGTCCCGATGGGCAGACGGTTGATGCGAGACCGCTCAGCGCGCTCAAGACGGAGGTTGAGGAGATAGCGAAGACGCACAACACCAAGGAAGCGGGCCTCTGCCTTACTGACGACGGCCCTTCCTTGACGTGCGCTCGTCAAGGCGATGGCCCTAAAGGCAACAAGCTGGGGCCAAACGAGATCGCAGTGTGTAATTACCTCGGACTGGACTGTATGGCTGTGCAGAAAGCCTCGGAGTGGACCTGGGCGGAAGTCGCCAAAATGAGGAAGAAGTATGGCTGGGATCCAAAGGAGGCGAATGCGTACCAGCATGGACTCTGGATGGGAGCCATGCGCGTTCTGGGAGTTTCCGAACATGATGCGATGATGTTCGGAGTTGCTCACGAACTTGATCACTCTTCGGATAAGGATCCGCCTCTTTATGGCCCGGAGTCGAACAAGGACATGCATAACAATTTCGTCAGCCTGCGACTGGGGGAACAGGCAAGAACTGGCGAGACTATAGCTCGGAAGCCCGGTGGGTACACGGGTGGACGAGCTGGAGTTCCGAATTGGAGGTACGATCCTCTGGCTGAGTTGGGAAAACTGGCTCTTCAGGCAATGGACCCTAGCGCATGCGGCAACAACTGCCTGAGAGTTGATTGGTAAACGGTCAGATTTAACAATCCGTGAGTGGGTGTCGTCTCTCCTGATGAGATGGCATCCACTTGCGGCGATTGTTGAACTGGTAATGGCGAGAATTTAATCGCTGTAGGTACTTAATGGCGAGTCCGCTGATGTGGAGTCCCGTGCTGTGGAGGAATTGACCATATGGCCGAGAACCGGGTTAAGTGCGAAACTGGCGTCGTGCGACGCCGTCGCCTGTTTGCAGGAACTCTTATCGGCATGGTGGTCCTAGCTGTGCTCATCGTCCTGGTTGCCGCTCACGACCCGCGGCACTACGTGTATCTGATCCCATTTGGCCGGACGCCGGTCGTCATGGCGGTATTGATGCTGTCCCCGGCGATACTGGGCTTCGCGGTGTGGCTGCTTCTCAGAAAAAAGCGAGCGGTGCGGATATTGGCAAGCGCCGTAGTGGCCCTGACGGTTCTTATGTGTGCAGTTGGCTACCGGATCTCGGCGACTGATTCAATTCTCGAAGAAGTCAGCGCAGATGGCGGACGTACCGTGGTGGCGGTATCGCCAGGTGGCGATTTTGACCTGGTTGTAATTGACCACGTCGTTTTGACAACGCGTTACGAGATTGTGCGGGTCCGGTCGCGTGCCGGTCTGACAAGCCGGGAGGCGGGCCAGGACCTTGCCTGTTTCGTGGAGACGTTCGGACAATTCGATCCGGAGAACACCTTTGAGAGCGCCAGATTCGTGCGTGAGTACGAGGTTGAGGTGCGTACCGAGGCTGGCGGGCCGTGGACAACCACCTTCGACAAGAGCACCTTGCTGGCTGCTGCAACCGTCTCCCATGGCTGCGGATAGCTGTGGATTCGAGGCTAAGGGTGGGAATCATCGAAATTCCCCGTTGGGAATGCGTAGGTGTTCGGCCCCTCGAATTTTGCGCTAACTTGATCTTTAACCTATGGCGGCCGGTTGGTGACTCCGGCTGGTCATGGTGACAGCCCTTGCTTGATCACTCTTCTTGTCGAGGGGAGATGATCAATGGCCAAGGGCTGTCTCGTGACCAGCAACACCACGATGAAAAGGGCTGTGAAGGTAGGTGTTGGCTGGCCTGGGGCTAGCTGGCAGGGTCAGCGTCATGATCGCGGCTGGGTGTGGCTCATGAAAATGGTGGCCCCACGAGGTGCTCTCAGTGAGATCTGCCCATCCGGTCTGCGGTCGGGCGCCGGCCCTGTCCCTCTCGGTGGCTTGATCAGAAGCTTGCCCGGTCCGTTGCAGCGGATCGTGGCTCATCACAGTCCTGCCGCGAGAGCACACAGCCCGGGCCGACGCCGTCACGACGTCTCCCGGGAAGGCAGTACGCCGCAATGGCCATCGTCGCAGACCAGTACGACTTCGTCATCGGCGTGGACACCCACGCCGCCTCCCACACGCTCGCCTTGATCACCGCTGGCACCGGCGCAGTCGGACAGCAGGCTCAGTTCCCGACCAGCCCGTCAGGGCTGCGCCGTGCCGTCGACTGGATCGAACGCCACACCCACCAGGCGCCGACGCTGATCGTCATCGACGGCGCCGGTTCCTACGGCGCCACCTTCACCGAGCAACTTTCTGCAGCCGGCTTGACCGTCGCCGAGGCCCCCGACGTTGCGGCCACCACCCGGCGTCGCCGTGGCAAGAGCGACGCCGTGGACGCCGTCGCGATGGCTCAAGCAGCTCGCAGCCTCGACATCAACAAACTATGCTGGCCACGCGCCGGCGGCGATCGCACAGCACTGCGCGTCCTGACAGTGGCTCGCGAACAGATGAGCGGCGAACGCACCCCGCGGTCAACGCGCTGACCGCGCTGCTGCGCACCGTCGACCTCGGCATCGACGCCCGCCGCGCCCTGACCACCACGACGATCGCCGCCGTCGCGGCCTGGCGCACCCGCAGCGACAACGCCACCCTGGCCGTCTGCCGCGCCGAGGCGATCCGGCTGGCGTGTCGCATCCGCGCTCTCGACGCAGAACTCGCCGCCAACCACACCGCGCTGCACAAAGCTGTCACCGCGCAAGCGCCACAACTGCTCGCCCTGCCAGGTGTCGGCGCCGTTGTCGCCGCCACCGTTCTGCTGGCCTGGTCCCACCCTGGCCGCGTTCGCTCCGAAGCCGCGTTCGCTGCCCTGGCCGGCGCGTCACCGCTACCAGCTTCATCAGGCAATACCACCCGCTACCGGCTCAACCGCGGCGGCGACCGACGCCTCAACCGAGCGCTCTACACCGTCGCGCTGGTCCGCATGGGCCACGACCCTCGCACCCGCGGCTACGTGACCCGCCGCACCCGCGAAGGACGCACCAAACGCGAGATCATGCGCAGCCTCAAGCGCTACATCAGCCGGCAACTCTTCCGGACTCTGAACGGCGCCCACCCAGCCACCAGCACCACTTGACAGCTATAGAAGCATCTCAGTAATGGCGTCCACTGGTGTCAATCGGTTCATGCGATGCTGCTTGGCCGCCATTGCCGCCTCATCCCTCCTCTCTGCGACGGCCTGCAGCTCTGACGCCAAGCCCCCGGGGAAGCGGCTGGGTAAGCCTATCGGCGGCCATGTCGAAGACATCGCATGGCGAGCTGACGGCGCTACAGTATCTTCGGCCTTCATCGTGCTCGAGCCGAAGACGAGCCCAAGCTCGTCGAGTTCACCTCCGGGAAGGAAATGCCACGAGAAGTGGCTCTTGCGCCAGTCGGCTTTTGCCCTCAGCCAGCCTTCGTCAACTTGTCCACACTCCCAGACGGGAGACTTGGAGCCGTCGTGACATGCGAAGGAGGTGTTGAGTATTCGAGGGATGAAAGGGTTTCCGTGGCGATCGAGGATGGAAAGCTTATTGAGCTGGCTAACCTCGGTGGCTCAGATCGGCTAATACTCCAGCCGGTACGCCTTCGGTGGCGGCAATCCGATCAGTGCCATCGAAATGGACGGGCACAGCTTCATCTCCGACATCGGTAGCGGAATCGTCAGCGGTGCCAAGGATTTCTTCGGTGGTGTCGTCGATGGCGCAAAGGGTCTTTGGGCCGATATCTCCGGCAGCTACGCCGAAGCGGGACAAGTGGTCGAGGACGCTTCGAACGGCGATTGGGGCAGCGCAACAAAGCGGGCGGGCGGCTTGGCGGTCGACACGTACACCAAGCCATACAAGATGCTGTGGGGAATGGTGTCCGACGTTGGCACCACCTGGTGGAGCGGTGTGCAGGCCGCCGCAGAGGGAGACTTGGAGGGCTGGGCACGCGCCGGCACCAAGAACGGCTTGACCATAGCTACTTCCGTGGCTCCGGCCAAGGTGCGGCTGGGCGGCTGCCGAAACAGTTTTGTTCCCGGAACCCTCGTGGTGATGGCTGACGGGTCGCGCAAGGCTATCGATAAAATACGCGTTGGCGACGAGGTTCTCGCCACCGACCCGGAGACTGGCCGGACCGAG
Organism: Micromonospora sp. NPDC049048; assembly: GCF_043197615.1. Classification (NCBI taxonomy): domain Bacteria; kingdom Bacillati; phylum Actinomycetota; class Actinomycetes; order Micromonosporales; family Micromonosporaceae; genus Micromonospora; species Micromonospora sp. NPDC049048. The sequence continues at coordinate 838,262 of NZ_JBICTM010000003.1, forward strand.
GCGCGCAGTGTCGAGGCCCTTATCCTTGGCGAGGGGCAGAAAGATCTCATAGAGGTCACCGTCGACACCGGTGGCGATGGTGGCGACAAGACGGGCATGGTTGTCGCCACCGACCAGCACCCGTTCTGGCTCGAAGACCTCAAGAAGTGGGCCAACGCCGAGGACATTCAGCCAGGAAGTTGGCTGCGGTCGTCGGACGGGAAGCTGGTAAAGGTTCTCGCGGTCCGCGCCTGGACACAATTCGCCCGCGTGCACAACCTCACCGTTGCGGGAATCCACACGTACTATGTGGTGGCGGACGATGCGCCGGTGCTCGTCCACAACTGTGGAGGCGCGTATGATTGGAAGCCAGGAAACCGACCGGGCCTCGCAACTGATAAGCAGGCACCGCTTCCATCAAATGTCGGAATCAAGCCAGGTGAGGCTCTCCGCAAGGGTGAGCACCACTACGTGGTTATGAAAGACGGATCTCTTCGCGCAATGCACAACGATGACATGTTTGGCCTTGACGCAAGTGCAGGACACACGAGCTTGGCTGGGAATCGGCCTGTTCACATGGCGGGAACTTTTGTAGTGGATGAGTTTGGCCGAATTACGAAATTTGGTAATTGGTCGGGCCGCTATGGGCCGCAGAACGTGCGGGGATTCACGCCGCTCGAAGATATAGCTCGCGCTGCCTTCAAGAGGCATGGGCTTTCGCCAGGTGTCTGGGAGTATGACTTTTCCTAGAAGGAGCCGGATCTTGCTATTCAAGACGTTGTCGCTGGAATGGCTTAGGCTGGCAGAATGACGGAGCTATTGAACTTTGGGGTGCGCCTAGCCCGTCTACTGGATTGTCGGAAGCTGGACGTTGCTGGTTTGTCGCGAGCCGCTGCAGTCCCTGAACCAGAACTTCAGGCGGTACTCGATGGTCTGGCGCCAAGTTCGCCGATGCTTCGGCGGCTCGCTCCCGCGCTCGGCCTTCACTCGGCCGATCTCTTCATAATGGCTGAGCTGGAGATGCCGGATGATCTTTCCCCGTCAGGGGAGAGGGCTGCCTCGGCAGTGGGCGAGCTTGTAAGGTGCGCCGTTCAGTTGCAGCCGGAGCAGCGGAGTCGGCTGCGACGGTATGCCCAATCATTACCTCGGGCGCGTGTAGGGCATGCTTCGCCTCGACCGGCACACGAGCAGTATCGATCGCACGCTGGAGCCTTGATCGTGCGTATGCTGCACAACAGAAATCTGGATTGGCTGAACTCAGCCAAGGTTCTCTTCCGGCTGTCCGGCATTGGCCCTCTGGCTGCATCGACGGTCGGAGCCATTGCCCATGGGCGCGAGGAGTTGTCTCCTGAATTGTTGACGGGCTTTGCGGCGGTCTTAGCGATCTCTGATCGCGACCTGGCCGCCCTGATTGGCGTTGAAGCAACTCACGCCAGCTCGAAAGTTAATCCTGCGGCAGTTGACGTAGCCGGTCTTATCTGGGATGTTCGGCATCTTTCTGTTGGGCAGGTTCAGCAGGTCTGCGATGAGGCGAATTCGAATCGGCTGCATGTGGAGGGGTGGCAAGAGGAGTCGTGACAGGTGAGTGGACATAGCGTAGGTATGGCCGCGCCATCACTGAAGGTTCTCGAATTGTTCATCGACAGCCCGCGGGCTTGGCTGCGGTCACCGCTATGACCAGAGGCCGAGGGGAGCAACGCTCGACCTTCATCTGACGACCGTGCAATGAAGTGATGTCGCCAGCGGTCCGGTGCGCCTGTCGGGTGCACCGGGCCGTTGGTTTCGTCGCCGCCCATCTGGCCTGTGCTGAGCGGGCGATCGCGTGACCGTTGCGCAGGGCTCACAGGGACATCACCGCCTGCTGCTGCCGGGCAACCTGCGCCAGAGGCCACCGTTTTGGCTTTGCGACGTCGCGGGGCCATGCGTGCCGGCTGCTGCATTACGACCGTCGTCGGGTTCCTGGGCGGGTGTTCTGCCTCACCGATCGGGTATTTTGGCTCGATGAGAGACGAGGCCCGTCACAGCCTGTCAAGGATCGTTGGGAGCGTCTTCCTGGCTGATTTCGTTACGGTGACACGCCGCCGAAGGGCATTGATGTTTGCCACCCTCTACCCCTCCCTGCGTGTCTTGTTCCGTCCGGACCTCCCCATTTAGCATGAGCGCGCTCGAGGTTCAACGGGGGAGCGGCACCATGAAACTACAGATCAGACTTCTGGGCAGTGTGGAGTTGTGCGTCGACGGCCAGTCCGTCACGCCCGGCGCGGCGAAGCGGAGAGCGGTCCTCGCGGGCCTCGCCCTGGAGGCCAACCGTCCGGTCTCCCTGTCCAGGCTGGCCGCCATGGTCTGGCCCGACGTGCCACCAGCCTCGGCCGCGGCGAACCTGCGTTCCCACGCCGCCGCGCTGCGGCGGGTGCTGGCCGACCGGCTGGTCGCCCGCCCCAACGCGTACGAGCTGCGGCTCTCGCCGGACGAGCTGGACGTGACGGAGTTCCACCGGCTGGCAGGTGAGGGGCGGGCCCTGCTCGCCACGACGAACCCGGCCAGCGCCGTCGGCACCCTGACCGCCGCACTCGCACAGTGGCGCGGAGTCTCGGGCGACGGTCTGCCCAGAGGCACCGCGCTGGACAACCGGTGGGCCAGCCTCGACGAGCAGCGCCTCCAGGTCTTCGAGGAGCTGGCCGAGGCGCGGTTGGCCGCCGGCGAGCACGGGCATCTCCTGCCCGAGCTGCGCGGACACGTCGCCGCCCACCCGTTGCGCGAGCGGGCCTGGGCTCAGCTCATGCTGGCCCTCTACCGGTGCGGGGACGTCCCGGCGGCGCTCACCGTCTACCGCGACGCCCGGAGGACGCTCGACGAGCAGCTGGGCATCGAGCCGGGCGAGGAACTGGCCGCGTTGCACCGGGCGATGCTCGACCGGGCGCCCGCGTTGGCGTACACCCCGCCGCCCGCACCGGTCGCGACGGCGCCCGCACCGGTCGCCCCGCCGGCGCCGGACGCCGCCGGGGTGGCGCCGCCCCCGTCCCGGCCCGCCGGGGGTGCCTGCTGGGCGGTGCCCCGCGAGCTGCCGGCGGGCGTGGTCACCTTCGTCGGCCGGAAACGGGAGACCGACGAGATCACCACCGCCCTGCGTGCCCCGACCCCCGCGACCGTGGTCGTGACCGGCGCGTTCGGCAGTGGCAAGACCGCCCTGGCGGTACGCGCCGCGCACGTCGTCGCCGCCGACTTCCCGGACGGGCAGGTCTACGTCGACCTCAACACCCGGAACCCGGCGGCCCCCGGCGAGGTGCTGGCCCGGGTGCTGCGTGCGATCGGCGTCCACCCCGCGGACGTGCCGGCGAACACCGACGAGCGGGCCGGCTGGTACCGGTCCCTGGTGGCCGGGCGACGGCTGCTGCTGGTGGTGGACGGGGTCACGCGCGCCGCCCAGGTCCGCCCCCTGCTGCCGGCCGGGCCCGGTCCCGGCCTCGTCGTGGTCGCGCAGCGCCGGTTGGGCAGCCTGGACGGCGTACGACGGGTGACGCTGCGCCCGCTCGCCGCCGGCGACGCCCGCGACCTGCTGGCGGCGCTCGCCGGCCCGGAGCGGCTGGCCGTCGACCCGGCGGCCACCGGCGAGCTGGTACGTCTCTGCGCCGGCTCGGTGCTGGCGCTGCGCGTCGCCGGCACGCGCCTGGCGGCCCGACGGCGCATGTCGGTGGGCGCCCTGGTCGGTCAGCTCGCCGACGGGCGGGAGCGGCTGGACCTGCTCGACTACGAGGACCTGTCGGTACGGACCAGCCTCGACACCGTGGTGGCCGCTGTCCGCGCCGACGACGACGTGGCGGGGCGGATCCTCGCCCTGCTCGGCGCGGCACCCGACGCGCTGCGCCAGCCCGAACGGGTCGCCCGGCAACTCGGGATCTCCGCCGCGCGGCTGCACCGCACCCTGGACGACCTGGCCGATGCCCACCTGCTCCAGGCGCACCGCAACGAGCCCGGGGGTCATCTGCTGCCGGCGCTGGTGCGGGAGTACGCGGCCGAGCTGGCCGCCGAGCCGAGGTTGGTGACCGGCGCGTCGACGGGCCGGCGGGTGGGTCCGCTGGTCGCCTGACCGATGGCGGGCCGAAGCGGGGGCGAACCCTGACCGGCCCGCCACGCACCCTCTCCTAGGAGACCTCGCCGCGTACGATCGCCACCGCGACCCGGCAGAACTCGTCCATGTCCGGGGTGAAGCCGGCGGCGATGTCGGGGTGCAGCCCCGAGCGCGTCTCGTCGAGCAGGCGTTGGCAGACCTGCTCCACCGGCTCGCCGGCGTAGCTGGCGCTGACCCGTTCCGTGGCGGCCTGCAACGCCGAGGTCAGCTGGTCCTCCAGCGGGCCCCGCAGCTTCTGCTGCACGGGGTCGAGCCCGCGAGGGTCCAGCGTGACATGTGGCTCCGACATCGGCGCTCCCTTCGTCGGCGTCCGCGGTACCCCACCGCGTCCGTCGGTCAAACCACGGTCGGTACGGCGGCCACCCGGACCTGGTACGAGTAGTCCTCCGCCGGCTCCTCCGCGTACGACAGCCGGCGGATCTGCCGGTCGTCGTCGTAGAGGGCGACGTCCACCAGGACGCCGAGGTGCGCCAGGCCGATGCTGGACACCCGCTTCTTGTCCTGGAGCACCGCTAACACCCCGCCCAGCAGGGTGCTGGCGTCGGCGGTGCGGTGGCCCGGCGGGCAGCGCAGCACGAGGTCCACCTCGATCGGCCCGGACAGCGGGGTCCAGCCGGTGTGCTGGGCCGCGGCACAGGCCGCCTGGAGCAGGGCGCGGACCCTCGTCGCCTGCCGGTGCCCGGCGGCGAAGATGGACAGCGCCTCGGTCTTGACCGGTGGCAGGCCGCTCACCTCGAACGTCAGGGCGAGAGCGCGGGTGTCCTGCACGACGGCACCTCCTCGTTGGCAACGATCCTGCCCAACCGGTGCGGCGGCGGAGGGAGGTTCCCGCGAGAACCCACCTATCGGGGCGGGCCGGTCGGCCGGAGGCGTGTCGACGTCGGCGGCGAACGCTGGCTGTGGAGCCAGGGAAACGCTAGCGGACCCACCCGCTCCTGGGTAGCTCTCCGCTCACGGGATGGGACGCTGCGTGTAACCTTCGCGGTCGGTTGGAACGCCCGGCGCGCCATGCCGTCTCTACCGGGGCGGTCCCGCCGCCCGTCAGTGCCGGGCGCGCTTGACCTCGTGGAAGGCGGGCATCCGGAGCAGGGGGAGCAGCGAGTCCCAGATCGTCAGGGCGTCGTCGGTGCCGGGTACCTCGGTCAGGATCGGACCGTGGATGCCGCGCTCGGCGCCCGGCACCATGAGCACCGGCGCGCCGATGTCCGGGCCGGCCGAGGCGTACGCCAGCGCGTGCGACTCGCGTACGGCCTCGTCCCAGCGGTCGTCGTCGAGTGCCGGCGCGGCGGCACCCAGGCCCGCCGCCTCGACGGCCGCGTCCACGATCTTCGTTGACAGCGGGTTGCCCGCGTCGTGGCTGCGGGCGCCGACCTCCGCGTAGAAGCGGGCGGTGTCGTCGTGGCGTCCCTCGGCGCGCAGCGCCTCCACCAGCCGCAGCGCGCGGCTGGAGGCGGTCATCGCGTCGGCGTACTCCGGTGGCACCCGCCCCGCGTTCAGGATGGCCAGGCTGAACGCCCGCCACTCGATGTGCAGGCCCCGGGCGTCGGCGACCGCGACCAGCCAGCGGGAGGTGCGCCAGGTCCACGGGCAGGCCGGGTCGAGGAAGAAGGTGGCGTCCATCGGTCGAGCCTACGGGCGGCCAGGCCGGCCCGCACGGCAGTGACCCGGCGTCACGTCCGACGGGGCCGGCATCGTCCCACCAGTGCCAGGTTTCGCAACTTCGCAGGTCGGGCAGTGTTGGGCCACGACGCGTTCGGGCGAAGGAACCGCTGGTCAGAGGGCCCGGACGGCTCGCCGTGCGCCGGGGCACGAAGCCTCACCCCGGCCTTTGGCCGACACGAGGGGAGGGGTGATGAGCGACCCGGACAAGGCCCGACGCCGACGGCGGCCACGCGTGCGCGCGGTGGCCGCCGTCGCGGCGTTGACGCTGGTGGCACCGATGGCGGCAGCCTGCGGTTCCGGCGGCGACGACGGTACGCCCACGATCAACCTGTACTACCCGCCGGAGCAGAACCTGCAGAAGGTCGTTGACGACTGCAACGCGCAGGCCCGGGGGCGCTACCAGATCGTCTACCGGGTGCTGCCCCGGCAGGCCGACGACCAGCGGGTGCAGATGGTGCGCCGGCTCGCCGCGCAGGACAGCGGGATGGACGTCCTGGGCCTCGACGTCACCTGGACCCAGGAGTTCGCCAGCGCCGACTGGATCAGGGAGTGGACCGGGCAGGACCGTGCCGAGGTCGAGCAGGGCACCCTCGCCGGCCCGCTCGAGACGGCGCGCTACGAGGACAAGCTCTACGCGGCGCCGAAGAACACCAACGTCCAGCTGCTCTGGTACCGCAAGGACCTGGTGCCGCAGCCGCCGAAGACGTGGGACCAGATGATCTCCGTCGCCCAGGAGCTGAAGCAGCAGGGCAAGCCGTACCAGGTGCTCACCATGGGCGCCCAGTACGAGGGGCTCGTCGTGCTCTACAACACCCTCGCCGAGAGCGCCGGCGGGAAGATCCTCAGCGACGACGGCAAGCAGGCCGTGATGGACGAGGGCACCGTACGGGCGTTGGACCAGCTCCAGCGCTTCGCCACGTCGGGCGTGACGTCGCCGTCGTTCAGCAACGCCACCGAGGACCCGGTCCGGCTGGAGTTCCAGTCCGGCGACGGCGCCTTCCAGGTCAACTGGCCGTTCGTCTACCCGGCCATGCAGGAGGCCAACCCGGAGCTGGCGAAGCAGGTCGGCTGGGCCCGGATCCCGGGCGTCGACGAGAACACCCCGAGCAAGGTCACCATCGGCGGGATCAACATGGCGGTCAGCGCCTACTCGAAGCACCCCGAGGAGTCCTTCGAGGCGGCCCGCTGCATCCGTAACGAGAAGAACCAGAAGTTCTCGGCCGTCAACGACGGCGTCCCGCCGACCATCGAGAAGGTCTACGACGACCCGGAGATGGCCGAGGCGTACCCGATGCGCGACACCATCCTCGAAGAGCTCAAGGAGCCGGCCGTCCGGCCGCTGACCCCGGCGTACCAGAGCATCTCCACCGTCATGTCGGCGATCCTGTCGCCGCCGTCGGCGATCCGGCCCGAGCGGACCGCGAACGAGCTGCGCGACGCCATCGCCGACGCCCTCGAATCGAAGGGGGTCCTGCCGTGAGCGAGCGCAATCGGCGACTCGACGCCGACCGCCGGGAGGTGGCGGGATGAGCGTCAACGCCACGCCGGCGGGCGCCGACGTTACCGCCGAGGAGACCGCCGCCCGGTCGGGCCGGGAATCCCGGGTGCCGGCGCAGCGCGGCGGACGGGGCCGCAAGGCGCCGTTGAGCGAGAACAAGAAGGCCGAACGCCGGCTGGGGTGGCTGCTCTGCGCGCCCGCCGCGCTGGTCATGGTGCTGGTGACCGCATACCCGATCATCTACTCGGTCTGGCTGTCGCTGCAGCGCTACGACCTGCGCTTCCCCGCCGAGCGCGAGTTCGTGGGCCTGGAGAACTACGTCACGGTGCTGACCAACGAGTTCTGGTGGACGGCGTTCGGGGTGACCGCGCTGATCACGGTGGTCACCGTCGCCGTCGAGCTGGCGCTCGGCATGGGGCTGGCGCTGATCATGCACCGTACGCTGGTGGGCCGGGGCATCGTGCGGACGGCGGCGCTGATCCCGTACGGCATCGTCACGGTCGTCGCGGCCTTCTCCTGGCGGTACGCGTGGACGCCGGGCACGGGCTACCTGGCCAACCTGTTCAGCGACGGCGCGCCGCTGACCGAGCGCGCCAGCTCGCTGGCGATCATCATGCTGGCCGAGATCTGGAAGACGACGCCGTTCATGGCGCTGCTGCTCATGGCCGGTCTCGCCCTCGTGCCGGAGGACCTGCTCAAGGCCGCCTCCACCGACGGCGCCACCTCCTGGCAGCGCTTCACCAAGGTGATGCTGCCGGTGATGAAGCCGGCGATCCTGGTCGCGCTGCTGTTCCGCACCCTGGACGCGTTCCGGGTGTTCGACAACATCTTCGTGCTGACCGCCGGCGGCAACGAGACCTCGTCGGTGTCGATGCTCGCCTACAACAACCTGATCCGGGGCCTGAACCTCGGCATCGGATCGACGATGTCGGTGCTGATCTTCCTCACCGTGGCGATCATCGCCTTCGTCTTCGTGAAGCTGTTCGGTACCGCTGCCCCCGGCAGCGACGACGGGGAGAGGCGTTGAGATGGCTGACACCACCACCCGGGCCAAGCTGCGCTGGGGCCTGCTGGACGCCATCGTGGTCGTCTTCGCGCTGGTGCCGGTGCTCTGGATCATGTCGTTGTCGTTCAAGACCCCGGCGACCCTGACGGACGGGAAGTTCATCCCGCAGGAGTGGACGCTGGACAACTACCGGTCGATCTTCTCCACCGACCAGTTCGTCCGCGCCCTGGTGAACTCGATCGGCATCGCGCTGATCGCCACCGTGATCGCCGTGGTGCTCGGCGCCATGGCCGCGTACGCGATCTCCCGGCTGGACTTCCCCGGTAAGCGGCTGCTGGTCGGGGTCTCCCTGCTGATCGCGATGTTCCCGCAGGTGTCGCTGGTGTCGCCGCTGTTCGAGATCGAGCGCCAGCTCGGCCTCTTCGACACCTGGCCGGGCCTGATCCTGCCGTACATCACCTTCGCGCTGCCGCTGGCGATCTACACGCTGTCGGCGTTCTTCAAGCAGATCCCGTGGGACCTGGAGAAGGCGGCGAAGATGGACGGCGCCACGCAGGCCCAGGCGTTCCGGCGGGTCATCGCCCCGCTGGCCGCGCCGGGACTGTTCACCACGGCGATCCTGGTCTTCATCTTCTGCTGGAACGACTTCCTCTTCGCCATCACGCTGACCTCCACCGAGCGGGCCCGGACGGTGCCGGTGGCGCTGTCGTTCTTCACCGGCGAGTCGCAGTTCGAGGACCCCACCGGGGCGATCTGCGCCGCCGCCGTGGTGATCACCATTCCGATCATCCTGTTCGTCCTCTTCTTCCAGCGCCGCATCGTCTCCGGCCTGACCTCCGGCGCAGTCAAGGGATAGGTGGTACTCATGGCTGACATCGTGCTCGACAAGGTGAGCAAGAAGTTCCCGGACGGAACCGTCGCGGTGGCCGACGTCGACCTGGAGATCGCCGACGGGGAGTTCGTCATCCTGGTCGGCCCGTCCGGCTGCGGGAAGTCGACCACCCTCAACATGATCGCGGGCCTGGAGGACATCAGCTCGGGCGAGCTGCGCATCGGCGGCGAGCGGGTCAACGACAAGGCCCCCCGGGACCGGGACATCGCGATGGTCTTCCAGTCCTACGCCCTCTACCCGAACATGACCGTCCGGGAGAACATGGCGTTCCCGCTGCGGCTGGCGAAGCTCGACAAGGAGACGATCCACCAGAAGGTGGAGGAGGCGGCGAAGGTCCTGGAGCTGTCGGCGCTGCTGGACCGCAAGCCGGCGAACCTCTCCGGCGGCCAACGCCAGCGGGTGGCGATGGGACGGGCGATCGTCCGGCAGCCCAAGGCGTTCCTGATGGACGAGCCGCTGTCCAACCTGGACGCCAAGCTGCGGGTGCAGATGCGTACGGTGGTGTCGCGCCTGCAGAAGAAGCTCGGCACCACCACCGTCTACGTGACCCACGACCAGACCGAGGCCATGACCCTCGGCGACCGCGTGGTGATCATGCGGGGCGGCGCGGTGCAGCAGGTCGGCCCGCCGCAGGAGCTGTACGACCACCCGCGCAACCTCTTCGTCGCCGGCTTCATCGGCTCGCCGTCGATGAACTTCCTGCACGCCGCGATCGAGGACGGCAAGCTGCGTACGGCGCTGGGCGACGTGCCGATCGGCGAGCGGATCCGGCGCGAGCTGGAGGGGGCCGACGCCCCGCGCGAGTTGATCCTGGGCATCCGGCCGGAGCACTTCGAGGACGCGGCGCTCGTCGACGACGACACCCGCCGCCGGGGCATGGAATTCGAGGCGCCGGTCGACATCGTCGAGTCGATGGGCTCCGACAAGTACGTCTACTTCAGCGTCGAGGGGGAGCGGGCCAGCGCCGCCGAGCTGGAGGAGTTGGCAGCCGACGCGGGCGCCGACTTCAGCGGCGGCGGCGCCAGCCTGGTCACGCGGCTGTCCGCCGAGTCCCCGGTCGAGGAGGGCCAGACCCGGCGGGTGTGGTGCAACCTGGAGAAGATCCACCTGTTCGACCCGTCCAACGGGCGCAACCTGACCCTGCACGAGGGACGGGCGGCGGGCGCGCTCGCCGGCTGACGTACGCCACGACGGGCGGGCGGGTCGAAGAGACCCACCCGCCCGTCGTCGGGTCGACGGTCAGCGGCGTCGCCGGTTGCGTTCCGGGATGTCCGCGTCCACCCGCTCCCGGCGGATGCGGTCGTCGATGGGCTGCTGCTCGACGACCTCCTCCTTGGCCAGGTGGACGCGCTCCACGGGCACCGCCTCCTTGCCGACCACCGGCCGCTCGGCCCGCAGGGTCATCTCCTGCTCGGCCTCGCCGATGTCGGCGCGCATGCCGCGTGCGTCGCGGGCGGCGATGGGCTCCCGCTCCACGTACACCTCGTCGTGCTCGACGGGCACGGTGGTGTGCACGTCCTCGGTGACCACGTACTTGCGCAGCCGTGCCGCTCCGGCGGGCTGGCTCTCCGTGCCGACCCGCAGCCGCTCCTCCGAGCGGATCAGGTCCCCACCGGCCGCCGGCGCCCGTCCCCGGTCAGGGGTCGGCGGGACCTGCGGCGTCAGGCGGTAGTGGCCGTAGAGCTGCTCGATCTGCGCGGTGTCCAGCGGCTGGTCGGTGCCGGCGTCCACGGCCGGGGCGTCCTTCACGGTCGACTTGTCGTAGTCGACGGTGAGCCCGCCGTCGGTGATCCGGGCCTTGTCCAGCGGAGCCATCGACTCCTTGTGGCCCATCCGACCCGTCCGCACGCTGACCCAGGTCGGCTCGCCGGCGGCGTCGGCCCAGATCTGGCCCACGCTGCCGATCTTCGACCCCGAGCGGTCCTTGACGTCCTGGCCGTACAGCGAGTTGGCCTGCTGTTCGGTGAGCTTCATCGGTCGTCTACCTCCCTCTCGTGTCACGGGCCGGATACCCGGCCGGCCCCACCGGATTCGTCGTCGACCCGACGGATAGGAGCAGCGCCGCGAGCAGGGGGACACCCGCCGGGACGCCTGGGGCTGCGAAGACCGGTGGGACTGCCGAGGCGAGCGCCGCCGACGCCCTGCGCAGCCAGGCCGAGCACGCCGCTCAGCCGGGCCGTGGGACGCCGCTCAGCCGGGCCGTGGGACGCCGCTCAGCCGGGCAGACTCGCCGCTGCGCCGGGCCAGTCGATGTGCAGCGGCAGCCCCAGGAAGCCGGCGTAACGGCTCAGGGCATCCGCCACGCGGGTCCGGGTCGCCTCGTCGAAGGGCACCAGCGGGGACACCGCGACCGTCACCCGGGCCCTGCCGACGGTGCGCTTCCAGGTGCCCACGACCCGCCCGTCGCGGACCACCGTGGCCCGGAAGACGCCGTTGCCTCCCGGCACGATCGCCTGGGCGTGGGCGGGATCCAGCATCAGCGAGCGGTCCTTGAAACCCAGCAGGTATTCGTCGAAGCCGGGCAGCACCAGCAGGTCGTCGACCGGCTCGCGGGGCGCGTCGAGCAGAGCGGCGTCGACGAACGCCTCCTGCCCGTCGACGCGTACGGCCGCCAGGGCGTCGCCGGCCGCGGCGAAGCCCCGGCGGGCGTCGGTGAGCGTGAGCCCCGTCCAGCCCGCGAACTCCCGGGCGGTGACCGGCCCGTGCGCACGGATGTAGCGGTGGGCGAGGATCGCCAGGGCCTCGTCGCGCTCCGGCCGGCGTGCGGCGGGCGCCCACTCGTCGAGCAGGGCGAAGGTCTGCTCGGTGCCCACGTTGGGCGCGAGGCAGGTGACGCCGCGGACGCTGGCATACCAGAGCAGGTGGTAGCCGCGCTGGTCGCCGGTGCCGATGCCGGCGGCCTCCAGCGCGGCGAGGCAGCGTGCCCGGGTGAGCCGACCGCCGCCGGCCAGCGCGGCGCCGAGCACGTCGAGCGCGCCGTCCGCGTCGGCCTCGGTCAGCCCGAGCTGCGCCCGGCGCCCGGCGACGCCGGCCAGCGAGCGTACGCCGGTCAGCTCCAGCATCCAGCGGGCGTCGCGGGGCGGCACGAGGTGCACGGTGCCCCGCATCGGCCAGGTGCGCAGCGCCTCGCGGCGTTCCAGCGCGGCGTGCACGTCGGCGTGGGTGAACGCGGGCAGGCGCACCCCCAGCGACCACATGCCGCTGGCCAGGTCCTGCGCCTGCATGGCCCCGAACCACTCCACCACGTCGGCCACCGCGCCCGGGGACACGGTGGGGTGCGGGCGCAGCAGCAGGCTGGTCATCCGCAGCGCGAGCGCCTCGCGCCCGGTCAGCTCCGCTGGCATGGGGCTCCTCGGATCGGGATGAGGCCCCAGCCTAGGGCCGAGGTACGACACCCGACGCATGAAGGCCGCCGCGGCGGGAATGCGGCCGACCGCCAGGGGCGCCGTCCGCGCGCCCGGAGGGAGCGACATGACCGCGTCCAGTGAGCCGGGCCGGGGTGCCGGCGTGACGACCAGTGCCCGTCGTGGCGGCCCCGCCGCCAAGACCAGCGCCGCGGCGGCCTTCGCGTTGGTCTTCGGGGTGGCCGCGCTGATCAGCGTGCTGACGGTGATCCTGTCCTGGATCGGCCTGCTGCTCGGCATCATCGGCGTGATCCTGGGCATCGTCGGGCTCAAGATGGCCGCTCGGCCCGGCGTGACCGGCCGGGGCGTGGCGATCGGCGGCCTGGTGCTCAGCGCCCTGGCGGTGCTGATCGGGCTGGCCTTCGCCGCCGGGGTCACCACGTTCCTCAACGACCAGAGTGCCGTCGACCGGATCCAACGGGAGGTCGACGACCTGCGCGACCGCCTCGACAGCTGACCGGGCGGTTCCGCCGCCGTCGGGTGCGGTGTCGCGGACGCGCCGCCGCACGGAACCGGTGCGCTGATCGCGCTGCGCCGGCACGGGTGTCCTGATCGCGCTGCGCCGGCGACGATGGCGGCACAGCGCGATCCCCCGTTCAGGTTGGCCGGTGCCGGACGGTTGCCGGTCCGTCGACTCCGGGTGCGACCAGCATCCCCGGCCGACGGCCGGAACGGCGGTCAGCGGATCGAACCTTGCGGATTTCTTGAGCTGCCGTCCGGCTGGTGGCGATCTTCGCGGTCGACCCCCTGAACGCAGGTGGTCCCGCGCGCGGCCGCCGGGGACGACCGTTTGACGATGCGGTCGTCGGGTAATCGCCGGAGCTGACCCGACATGAGGAGGGAACCATCCGATGGCTGCGCAGACCAAGGTCGCGGTGATCTACTACAGCGCCACCGGCATCACGTACCAGATGGCGCAGGCGGCGTGCGAAGCCGCCGGTGAGGCGGGTGCCGAGGTACGGCTGCGCAAGGTGCGCGAACTGGCGCCCGACGAGGCGATCCGCTCCAACTCGGGCTGGCACGCGCACCACCTGGAGACCCAGGACGTCCCCGAGGCACAGCTCGACGACCTGTCCTGGGCCGACGTGGTGATCTTCGGGACCCCGACCCGGTACGGCGTGATGGCCGCCCAGCTCAAGCAGTTCATGGACACCACCGGGCCGCTGTGGTCGCAGGGCGCGCTGGCGGACAAGGTCTACTCCGCGTTCTGCTCGACGGCCACCTCGCACGGCGGGCAGGAGGCCACGCTGCTGTCGATGTTCCACGTCTTCTACCACTGGGGCGGGGTCGTGGTGACCCCCGGCTACACCGATCCGAGCCAGTTCGTCGCCGGCAACCCCTACGGCGCCTCGCACACCAGCAACAACGGCGAGACCGCGCCCGACGACATCGCGCTCGGCGCCTGCGCGCTGACCGCCAAGCGGGCCGTGCAGATCGGTGCGGCGCTGAAGGCGGGCCTGGGCGGCTGAGCCGTCACCACCGGCGGGCCCGCGCTGCCAGATCAGGTGCTCGGGCCCGCCTGCCAGCTCAGGCGGCGGGACCGCCCGGACGACCGGGTGGTCGGATTCCCCCGGACGACCGCGTGTCGGGCCGTTGTGGACCGACGGCCCGGGCGAGGGCTCTCGACCCGTCCGGACCGCCGGTCGCAGCACCTCTACCCCCCGATCGGGTCGGCTAAGCACGCCCGGCCGCTCCCGACGGCGTTCCCGGCCGCCGTGGAGGCCTGCGTCGCCGTTCCGGCCGCCGTCGACGTCCGCGGTGCCTTCCCAGCCGCCGTCGAGGGCTGCGCTGCCTCCCCGGTCGGCGTCGAGGGCTGCGCCGGCAGCAGCCCGCTCAGCAGATCGGCCAGCACGGCCATGCCGTCGGGGCTGAGCACCGACTCCGGATGGAACTGCACTCCCACGAACCCCCGCCCGCGCAGCGCGTGCACCGCGCCGTCCGCCGCGTCGCGGGCGAGCTCCACGGGGCCGTACCCGGTGGTGAGCCGGTCGGTGTCGGCGCGGGCGGTGAAGGTGGAGTAGAAGCCGACCCGGCGGCGAGTGCCGAAGATGTCCACCTCCCGCTGGAGCCCCTGGTAGGGCGCGTCCCGGCGGTGCGGCGCCAGCCCGAGCAGGCCGGCGAGGAGCTGGTGCCCCAGGCAGACGGCCAGGGTCGGCCGGCCCTCGGCGAGCAGGTCGGCGAGCAGCCCGCGCATCGTCCGCATCTTCGGCTCGGTGCTGCTGCCCGGGTCGCCGGGGCCGGGACCGACCACCACGAGGTCGTACGTGTCCACCGGGCCGGCGGCGTGCCACGGCCGCAGCGTCACGGCCAGGCCGAGCGCGCCCAGCTGGTGAGCCAGCATGCCGGTGAAGGTGTCCTCGCCGTCGACGATGAGCGCCCGCCGGCCGGCCAGCCCGGGCAGGGCACCGGCACCGGGTGAGCGCTGGTCCAACCAGAACCGCGCCAGCGGCGTGTTGCGCGCGGCCAGCGCGGCCCGCACCTCCGGGTCGTCGGCGAGGCGTACGGCGGGATGCGGCCCGGTGGCGGGCGCCTGCGGGCCGAGGCCCAGCGCGGCCAGCACGCCGGCCGCCTTGGCGTGCGTCTCGGCCACCTCGCCCTCGGCGGTCGAGTGCCGCACCAGGGTGGCGCCGACCGGCACCCGCAGCTCGCCGGCCGGCGAGATCTCGGCGGTACGGATCAGGATCGGCGCGTCGAGGGTCTGCCGGCCGGCGTCGTCGCGCCCGAGCAGCGCCAGCACCCCGGCGTAGTAACGCCGCCCGGTGCGTTCGTGCCGGGCGATGACGCGGCAGGCGTTCTCCATGGGGCTGCCGGTGACCGTCGGCGCGAACATCGTCTCCCGCAGCACCTCCCGCACGTCCTTCGTGCCCCGGCCGGCGAGCAGGTACTCCGTGTGGGCCAGGTGGGACATCTCCTTGAGCAGGGGCCCGACCACCTGGCCGCCGTGCTCGGCGACCGTGGCCATCATCTTCAGCTCCTCGTCGAGCACCATGTACAGCTCCTCGACCTCTTTGGGGTCGGCGAGGAAGCGCAGCAGCGCGGCGCGGTCGGCGTCCGCGCCGGTGTGCCGGAAGGTGCCGCTGATCGGGTTCATCATGACCAGGCCGTCGTCGACGCTGACGTGCCGCTCCGGGCTCGCGCCGACGAGGATGCGGGTGCCGGTGTGCACCAGGAACGTCCAGTACGCCCCCCGCTCGCCCGTCAGCAGCCGGCGCAGTGCGGCGAGGGCGGCCACCAGCGGCGGGCCCTGCACGGTGGCGCGCAGGCAACGGTGGATGACGAAGTTGGCGCCCTCGCCGCGCCCGATCTCCTCGGCGAGCACCCGGCCGACGGTGGCGGCGTACTCGTCGTCGGTGACGTCGAAGCCGGCGTCGGCGGTACGGACGGGCACGTCGGGCAGCGCGGCGAGCGCCTCGGTCAGGTCGAGGCGCCGATGCCCGGCGATCTCGAGGAACTCCAGCGGGGCGCCGTCGTCGACGCACGCGAAGCCCCGCTCGGTGACCTGCCGGTAGGGCACGAGCGCCAGCGTCCGGGGGCCGGGCGTCCCGTCGGGCAGGGGCAGGTCGGCGAGCCGGTCGGCCGTGCGTACCGTGCCGGTGAACAGCTCCAGGTGCGCGGCGCCCTCGCGGCGGACGAGCGCGAACGGGCCGGGGTCGCCGCCGGCGCCGGCGGTGGCGAGCAGCTCGGTCAGGTCGGTCATCAGGTCTCCTCGGGCCGGGCGGCGCCCGGCGGGGCGACCGGGAGGGCCGGGAAGAGACCGGCGGCCGCCTCGTCGGGCGGCCGCGTGGGGAAGCTACGCGCGGGGGATGGCCGCCGGGTCGGCGGGCCACCAGCAGGACAGGTGCGCGAGCATGCGATCACCCTACGGTCCCGCGCCGGCACCGGAAAGCCGATCGGGCGTACGGCCCACCGGCTGGGACGACGGGACACGGCACACCGGGTAACTTGACCCGCGATGAACATTCTCGCGCTCGATCTGGGCACCTCCTCGGTACGCGGACTCGTGCTGGACGCGGACGCCCGGCCGCTGCCCGGCGCGCTGAGCCGGCGCAAGGTGAGTCTCGTCGTGCGCGACGACGGCACCGGCACCCTGGACGGCCCCGGCTACCTGGCCTGCCTCGCGCAGTGCCTGGACGAGTTGGCGGCCGGCGGGCACCTGCGTGACGTGTCGCTGGTGGCGACGTCCGCGCAGTGGCATTCGGTGGTGCCGATCGGCACGGACGGCGCGCCCCTCGGGCCCGTACTGACCTGGCTGGACACCCGCCCGGAGGCCCCCGCCGGGGCGGTCGGCCCGGCGGACCCGGAGGACTTCCACGGGCGTACCGGCACGTGGTGGCACCGCTGCTACTGGTCGATCCGGCTGCCCTGGCTACGCGGGCACACCGGCGGCCGGATCGCCCGGTTCGCCGGCCTGGCCGAGTACGTGCTGGGCGAGCTGCTCGACGCGGCGCCCATGTCGATCTCCCAGGCCTCCGGCACGGGCCTGCTGGACCTGCGCACGCTGGACTGGGACGCCGAGGCGTGCGCGCTGGCGGACAGCCGGGCCGACGAGCTGCCCGAGCTGGCCCCGACGGGCTGGCGGGGTCGGCTGCGCCCGGCGTACGCGCGGCGTTGGCCGCAGCTCGCCGACGCACCCTGGGCCGGCCCGGTGGGCGACGGCGGGGCGTCGAACGTCGGCTCGGGCTGCGTGCGGCCGGACCGGGTGGCGGTGACGGTCGGCACGTCGGCGGCGGTACGGCTGATGCAGCGTGTCCCGGCGGGGCAGGCCATGCCGCCGCTGCCCGCGGAGCTGTGGCGCTACCGGGTCGACCACGAGCACGTGGTGACCGGCGCCGCGTACTCCTCCGGGGGCAACCTCTTCGCCTGGGCCGACCGGGAGCTGCGGCTGCCCGGGGGCGACGAGTTGCAGGCGGCCCTGGCGCGGGTGCCGTACCGGGGTGGCCTGCCGGTGAACGTCCGCTTCGGCGGGGACCGGCCGCCCGGGAGGGCTCCGGCCGGCTCGGGTGTCCTGGGCGGTCTGAGCTTCGACACCACCGCCGTGGAGATCCTGGCGGGGCTGATGCGGGGCCTGTGCGACCTGGTCGCCGCCGACCTCGCCGTGCTGGAGTCCAGCGTCGACAGCCCGGTGGAGGTGGTGCTCGGCGGGGGAGCGATGGCGGCCTCCGCCTGGTGGCGTACGGCGTTCGCCGCGGCGCTCGCGCCCCGGCCGGTGTGGTACGGGCGCAACCCGGAGGTCGGCGCGAGCGGCGCGGCGCTGGTGGCCCTGGGACGCGTCGGTGACGCTTCGCGGCTCGCCGCCATCGTCCGGACGGATGAGCCCGGCTCACCCTCCCAGTAGCACCTCAACCCGACCCGTTGACACAGCTCGCGGGCCTGGTTGGATGGACTCCGCTCCCCGGCTCGCGGCGGACGCGGGACAGGGAGGCGGTAGGAGTGGGGGTAGGTCCGGAAGCGTCCGGCGGGGCGCCGTCGCCGCACCGTCGACGCCGGTTCGACGTCCGGGTCGTGCCGCACCGCCGCCGCTCCCCGTTCCGCCTGCGGGACTGGCGGATGCGGACGAAGCTCGCCACGGTGCTGGTCATCCCGTCGGTCGCGTTCCTGGTGCTGGCCGGCGTGCAGACCCACACCCTGGTGGGGCGGACGACCGCCCTGGGCGACTTCGCGCAGCAGGTGGGCATCGGCCGGGAGATCGTGGCGGCGGTGCACCAGCTCCAGCAGGAACGCGATCGGGCCGCCGGTGAGCTGGGCGAGCTGCGCCGTGGCGGCGCGGGCGCCGACCGGGACGCCGCGATCGTCATGTTGAAGCCGTTGCAGGCCGCCACCGACGAGGCGCTGCGCGACCTGCGTCGGGCCGCCGCGCCGCTGGCCGACGCCGACGCCTCCTGGCGGGTCTCCTACCTGGAGGTGTTGCAGGCCTACGACCAGGTCGTCTACATCCGGGCGGCGATTCCCCCGGCGGTGCTGGGCAGCGACACCATCCTGAGCCACTACCACCGGGCCGTCGACGCGCTGCTGCGCCTGCTCGCCGAACCCTCCCCGGGCGAGGAGCGGCCGGCCCTGAGCGACGCGGTGCTGCGCTACGTGCAGCTCGCCCGGGTCAAGGAGCTGTCCTCGCGGGTGCGGGCCGAGCTCTACGAGGCCGCGCGCGCGGGTCGCTACGGCGTGGAGGACCAGGTGCTCCTGACCGACCTGCGCGCCCAGCAGTTGACGGCGTTGGGCGCGTTCCGGGTCGCCGCCACCGCCGAGCAGATCCGCCGCTACGACGACACCTCGGCGGACCCGGCGTTCCTGGCGGCGGCCCGGCTGGAGGAGCAGAGCCTGCCGACCGGCGGCGTCGCGCCGGCCGTACTGCCGGCTCCACAGTGGTGGGCGGCCAGCGAGCAGCGTCAGGAGCTGCTCCGCCGGGTCGAGGCGTCGGTGCTCGGCGACGCCGTGGCGCAGGCCGACGAGGTGAGCACGTCGCAGCTGCGGACCACCCTGCTGGTCGTCGGCAGCGTCGTGACGGTGCTGCTGGTGGCTCTGCTCATCTCCGTCCTCGTCGGCCGGTCGATCGCCCGGTCGATGCGGCTGCTGCGCGGTCAGGCGCTGCGGATCGCCCAGCTGGAGCTGCCGGACGCCCTGGACCGGCTGCGTACGGTCAGCGGTGGCGTACCGGCGATCGAGGTGCCGCCGGCGGTGGTCCGTTCGCTCGACGAGATCGGCGAGCTGGCCGAGGCGTTCGTCGCGGTGCACCGCAGCGCGGTCAACGTCGCCGTCGAACAGGCGACCACCCGGCGCAACGTCAACGCGATGTTCGTCAACCTCGCCCGGCGCAGCCAGGTGCTCGTGGAACGCCAGTTGGAGCTGCTCGACGAGCTGGAGCGCGAGGAGAGCGACCCGGACCAGCTGGAGAACCTCTTCAAGCTCGACCATCTGGCCGCCCGGATGCGACGCAACGACGACAGCCTGCTGGTGCTCGCCGGGACGGAGTCGACCCGCCGGTGGAACCGGCCGGTGGGGCTCCGCGCGATGCTGCTCGCCGCGAGCGCCGAGATCGAGCAGTACCAGCGGGTCCGGCACGGGACGGTGGCCGACCTGCACGTCGTCGGGCACGCCGTCGGTGAGCTGGTGCACATCCTCGCCGAGCTGCTGGAGAACGCCACCTCCTTCTCCCGCCCGGACACGGTCGTGGCGGTCACCGCCCGGGCCGAGGTCGCCGGTGCGGTCATCGAGATCACCGACCGGGGGCTCGGGATGAGCCCGGCCGCCCTGGCGGGGGCGAACGCCGTGCTGGCCACCCCGCCGGCCGCCGACGTGGCGACGGTCGAGCGGATGGGCCTGTTCGTGGTCAGTCATCTGGCGGCCCGCCTCGGCGTCGAGGTACGCCTGGACGGCGGCGAGGACGGGCTCGTGGCCCGCGTACGGCTGCCCGGAGGTCTGCTGGCGCCCGCGCCGGACCGGGAGACGCCCGTGCCGGCGCGGATGCTGGCCGCCACCGCGGCCGGTGCGCCGCCGGCCGGCGAGCTGCCGGTGGCCGGTCGGCCGCCGGTGTGGGTCGGGCCGCGGCCGGCGGTTCAGCGGCCGGTGGCCGGGCGCCCTCCGGTCCCGCCCCGGCAGGCCCGCTCGGTCCCGGTGCGGGCCGACGACGTGCTCGCCCCGGCGGGCCGGCCGCCCGCGTCGACCGGTGGGGGTTGGTGGTCCCGCGAGGGCCCGGCGCCCGGTCCGGCACCCGGGACCTCACCCACGCCGCCGGCCGTGCCGGTCACGGGTGGGACCAACGAGCGTGGTCTGCCCGTCCGGGTGCCCATGGCGCAGCTCACCGCCAACACCCGGCCGGCGCGGCCGGAGCCGTCGGCGGTGCACCAGGATCCGGACCCGGAGGCGGTCGCGGGGATGCTGTCCCGGTTCTACAGCGGGGTACGGCGGGCCGAGGCCGAGGAGACCACGGAGATTGTCATGCCGCCGGGCGGCGTACGCACCGAAGGGAGACAGCGATGACGACGTTGAGTCGGGAGGCCCGCGACCTGAGCTGGCTGGTGAGTGGGTTCGCGGAGCGGGTGCCGGGGGTGGTGCACGCGATCGTGGTCTCCTCCGACGGGCTGCTGGTCGCGATCTCCGACCATCTGCCCCGGGACCACGCCGACAAGCTCGCCGCGGTGACCTCGGGGCTGATGAGCATCACGGCGGGGGCGGCGCAGATGTTCGACGGGGACGTCGTCAAGCAGACGGTCGTCGAGATGGGGCGCGGCTACCTGCTGGTCATGCAGGTGCGCGACGGGTCCATCCTGGCCACCATGGCGGGGTCGGAGGCCGACATCGGCGTGGTCGGCTACGAGATGGCGCGGCTGGCGAAGCAGGCGGGGGAGATGCTCACCCCGGCGCTGCGGGCGGAACTCCAGCAGGCCCTGCCCCGCTGAGCGGGCCGCCGCCCCACCCCGGTGCCGGTTCCGGCGCCGGGGTGGGGTGCTCCGCGGTCAGAGGCCGTTGGCGGCGATGACCTGGCGGTACCAGTGCGCGCTGCGCTTGAGCACGCGCCGCTGGGTCCGGTAGTCCACGTAGATCAGGCCCCAGCGCTCGTCGTATCCGGCGTCCCACTCGAAGTTGTCGAGCAGGGACCAGACGTGGTAGCTCTCCAGCGGCACGCCGGCGGCCAGGGCCCGGTGGGCGGCGGCGAGGTGTTCGCGCAGGAAGCTCACCCGCCCGGCGTCGTCGACCGTGCCGTCGGCGGCGAGGACGTCCGGGGTCGGCAGCCCGTTCTCGGTGACGGTCAGCGGGATCGGACCGTAGTCGCGGGTCACCCGGGTCAGCATGTCGTACATCCCGTCGGGGTAGATCTGCTGCCAGGGGGCCTGTGAGGTGGGCCAGCGCGGGATCGTCGCGCCGTCGCCGGTGACGTAGTACGGCGTGTAGTACTGCACGGCGAGCAGGTCCACCGGGGCCGAGATGGTCGCGAGATCGCCGTCGCGGATGCCGCGGACGAGCCGGCTGTCGGGGCCCAGGTCGTCCAGCACGTCCTGCGGGTAGCGGCCGGTGAGGATCGGGTCGAGGTAGAGGCGGTTCTCGTAGCCGTCGTAGAGCCGGGCGGCCCGGGCCGCCTCGGGCGAGTCGTCGGCGGGGTAGCAGGGGTGCAGGTTGAGCGCCGGGCCGATCCGGCCGGCGCCGGTGGCGCGGTGCGCCGCGACGGCGAGCCCGTGGGCCAGGTGCAGGTGGTGGGCGACCAGGTACGCGGCGGCCGGGTCCTGCCGGCCCGGGGCGTGGTGTCCTTCGAGGTAGCCGTTCTGCACCACCGTCTTCGGCTCGTTGACGGTCAGCCAGACCGGCACCCGGTCGCCGAGGGCCTGGAAGATGATCTCGGCGTAGTCGGCGAAGCGGTGGGCGACGTCGCGTGACTCCCAGCCGCCGGCGTCCTGGAGGGCCTGCGGCAGGTCCCAGTGGAACAGCGTCGCCATCGGCGCGATGCCCCGGTCGTGCAGCCCGTCGACGAGGCGGCGGTAGAAGTCCAGCCCGCGCTGGTTGGGTGCGCCGGTGCCGTCGGCCTGCACGCGCGGCCAGGAGATGGAGAACCGGTAGCTGTCCAGCCCGAGGCCGCGCATCAGGTCCAGGTCCTCGGCGTAGCGGTGGTAGTGGTCGGCGGCGACGTCGCCGGTGTCGCCGTTGCGGGTGCGGCCCGGGGTGCGGCTGAAGGTGTCCCAGATCGACTCGCCCCGGCCGTCCTCCTTGGCCGCGCCCTCGATCTGGTAGGCGGAGGTGGCCGCTCCCCACCCGAAGCCCGGGGGAAAGCGCAGCCCGGCCGCCGCTTCGTCGGTCCGCGCCGTGGCGTCGGCGCTCCGGTCCCCGTCGTCTGCGGCGTCTGTCGCGGTGCCGGTCGTGGCGGCGGGGGCGGTGGCGGAGAGCGCGGCGCCGTGGGGCGGGCGCGGGGTGGGCATCGACATCGGTTCTCCTCATGGTCTGCGTGGCCACCGCCGGGCCGGGAGCGCTCCCAGCATAGAGCAGGGGACCCGTCGCGATCGCTCCCGCCCGACAGGGGTGGGGGCGACAGGGGTGGTGGAGGGGTGTGTCGTACGCCCACGCGGGAGCGGGCCGGCGGCGGCGCGCCGGCGCTCGGGTGGCCGGCCGCGGGACGCCGGGGCGCCGGGGGCGCGGGCGTCGACCGGGCGGTACGGGCGGGACAGCGGACGAGGCCGGTCGGAACGGCGACACGGCCAGTCCCGTCGGCCTCTGTTCCCATCGGGGATGGGGGATTAGTGTGTGGGGACGGGGGAGGGCAACCCCCGTCCCCACCATTGCTGCACACGCACGGGCGGAATTGGCGTCCTGTCGTGCGTGTCGCGCGGGAGCCGGGCCACGCGAGTGGCTGGAGATCCACCTCCCTCCATGTTCGGTGGGATGGCTGACGGCGGTGTCCGGGCTGGCCCGCCGTCAGCCCTCGGGCTGAGTCCTCGAGTCGGCCGGGTGGCCGACCCAAGTGATCTTCTAGTTGGAACTCCGTCGATGGAAGCGCTCCCATCGACCGATGCTGCGACTGTAACGCCCGTCACGACTTTGTGAAAGCCCCAAAACGAGATCGAAACATGTTGCTGTGTTGGTGCGTCGTCGCCATTGTGGGAGCGCTTCCATGCGTGGCACACTGTCGCCACCGCGACGCGGAGCCAGATCGCGCAAGCGTGGGTCGCCGAGGGCAGCCGGTGTCTCCGGTACGGCATCCGACGCAGTCGGTGGAGTTGCCCCGCAGGGGCGCCGCCCGCCGCACCCCGGCCCCGGGCCGGGGCGACCACCATCCCGGGCGCCTCGAATCCCCGTTCGCGGGAGGCGCCCCGCCGGGACCTTCGCGTCCCCGGCCAGGTCCGAGGAGACACCGCGCACATGAGAAATCTGGCAAGACGTCGCCGCCTGGCGATGGTCGCCGCCGCCGCGCTCGCCATCGGCGGGGTGACCCTGCCGGCCGGCGCCGCGCAGGCCGCCCCCGCCTGCGACGTGGTCTACGCGACCACCGACTGGAACAACGGCTTCACCGCCAACGTCACCATCAAGAACCTCGGCGATCCGATCAACGGCTGGACGCTGAAGTTCGCCTTCCCCGGCGACCAGCGGGTGACCCAGGGCTGGTCGGCCAGGTGGAGCCAGACCGGCAACCAGGTCACGGCCACCAACGAGTCCTACAACGGCAGCCTCGGCACCGGCGCCTCGACCAGCATCGGCTTCAACGGCTCGCACAGCGGCACCAACGCGAAGCCGACGTCGTTCTCGGTCAACGACGTCACCTGCGGCGGCACCCAGCAGCAGCCGCCGACGGTCGCGCTGAGCGTGCCGGCCGGCCCGTTCGAGGCCCCCGCCGACGTGCCGCTGAGCGCCACCGCCAGCGACCCGGACGGGACGATCAGCAAGGTCGAGTTCTACCGCAACGGCCTGCTGGTCAACACCGACACCACCGCACCGTACGGCTACACGCTGGAGGACCTGCCCGCCGGCGCGTACACCGTGCAGGCCAAGGCGTACGACAACGCGAACCTGACCGCCACCGCGGAGAAGTCCTTCACCGTCACGGCCGCCTCCGGGCCGGTGCTGGTCGCCACCCCGTCGGCGGTGAGCGTCGCCGAGGGCGGCAGCTCGCCGGTCAACCTCAAACTCAGCGCCGCGCCGACGGCCAACGTGCCGGTCTCCCTCGCCCGCACGGGCGACACCGACATCACCGTCTCGCCGGCCACGGTGACGCTGACCCCGAGCAACTGGAACACCGGCGTCAACGTGACCGTCGCGGCGGCCGAGGACGCCGACACGCTCGGCGGCACCGCCACCATCACCGCCTCGGCCACCGGGTACGCGCCGCTGGCGATCACCGCCACCGAGATCGACAACGACACCGGCGGCGGGGACGACACGTACGTCAAGCGGTTCCTCGACCAGTACGGCAAGATCAAGAACTCGGGCTACTTCAGCCCCGAGGGCGTGCCGTACCACTCCATCGAGACGCTGATCGTCGAGGCTCCCGACCACGGCCACGAGACGACCTCCGAGGCGTTCAGCTTCTGGCTGTGGCTGGAGGCGCAGTACGGCCGGGTGACCCAGAACTGGGCCCCGTTCAACAACTCCTGGACGGTGATGGAAAAATATATAATTCCGAATCACTCAGACCAGCCGACGGCCGGCGCGGCCGGCACCCCGCAGTACGCCGCCGAGCACGACCTGCCCAGCCAGTACCCGTCGCAGCTCGAGGCGTCCGTGCCGGTCGGCCAGGACCCGCTGCGCTCGGAGCTGCAGAGCACCTACGGCACCGGCGACATCTACGGCATGCACTGGCTGCTCGACGTGGACAACACCTACGGCTACGGCCGCTGCGGCGACGGCACCACCCGGCCGGCGTACATCAACACCTTCCAGCGGGGCACCCAGGAGTCGGTGTGGGAGACCGTGCCGCAGCCGTCCTGCGACACCTTCGCCCACGGCGGCCGCAACGGCTACCTCGACCTGTTCGTCAAGGAGGCGAACGCGCCGGCGAAGCAGTGGAAGTACACCAACGCCCCCGATGCCGACGCCCGCGCCGTGCAGGCCGCGTACTGGGCCCTGACCTGGGCCAAGGAGCAGGGCAAGGAGGCCGACGTGGCGGCCACCGTGGCCAAGGCCGCGAAGATGGGCGACTACCTGCGCTACGCCATGTTCGACAAGTACTTCAAGAAGATCGGCAACTGCGTGGGCGCCAGCGCCTGCCCGGCCGGCACCGGCAAGGACTCGGCGCACTACCTGATGTCCTGGTACTACGCCTGGGGCGGCGCGTACGAGACCAACCAGAACTGGTCGTGGCGCATCGGCTCCAGCCACAACCACTTCGGCTACCAGAACCCGTTCGCGGCCTGGGCGCTGACCAACGTCAACGAGCTCAAGCCGAAGTCGCCGACGGCGGTCACCGACTGGACCAAGAGCCTGGAGCGGCAGCTGGAGTTCTACACCTGGCTCCAGTCCGCCGAGGGCGGCATCGCGGGCGGCGCGACCAACAGCTGGGGCGGCAACTACGGCCAGCCCCCGGCCGGCACGTCCACCTTCTACGGCATGTACTACGACGTCGACCCGGTCTACAACGACCCGCCGTCGAACCAGTGGTTCGGCATGCAGGCCTGGTCGATGCAGCGCATCGCCGAGCTGTACCTGCAGACCGGCAACGCCAAGGCCAAGGCGCTGCTGGACAAGTGGGTGCCGTGGGCGATCGCCAACACCACCCTGGGCACCGACTGGTCGATCCCGTCGGACCTGAAGTGGACCGGCCAGCCGACCACCTGGAACCCGACCAACCCGCAGCCCAACACCGACCTGCACGTCGAGGTCACGGTCAAGGGCCAGGACGTCGGCATCGCCGCCGCCTACGCCCGCACCCTCATCGCGTACGCGGCCAAGTCGGGCAACGCGGCGGCGAAGAACACCGCCAAGGGGCTGCTGGACGCCCTGCACGGGGCCAGCGACGCCCAGGGCGTCTCCACGGTGGAGAAGCGCGGCGACTACCGCCGCTTCGACGACGTCTACGACGCCGGCACCGGTCAGGGCCTCTACGTGCCGCCGGGCTGGACGGGCACCATGCCCAACGGGGACGCCATCGCCGCGGGCAAGAGCTTCCTCGACATCCGTTCCTTCTACAAGAACGACCCGGCCTGGCCGAAGGTCCAGGCGTACCTCGACGGCGGTCCCGAGCCTGAGTTCCGGTACCACCGGTTCTGGGCGCAGGCGGACATCGCCATGGCGTACGCCGACTACGGCAAGCTGTTCCCCAACGGCTGAACCGGCTCCTCCGGGTGGGCGGCGCGGCCCGCCCACCCGGGGACCGACCGGGCCTGGGGGAACGTCGAACGCCCGGTCGGTGGACGGCCCGACTCCCACGGTCGGGCCGGGGTGGGCCGGTCAACCGGCCGACGCAGCGGGGCAGCCGGCCCACCCCACCGACACCCGGATACGCACCCGGCGCGAAAACGCCCGAAAAACCGGCCGGCACGGGATCACGTACGAGGCCGGAACGGAGTAACGTACGTCACCGGAGAGGCCGCTCCCCCCGTGGCGGCCTCTCCCTTATTCTTCGCCGGCGCGGCCGCTCACGTCTGCCGCCGGCTCCGCCGGCCTCCCGGCCGCGACGACCGGGTGGCGCAGCCCCGGATGACCGGCCGGCAGCGACCGGCGCACCACCACCCAGCTCACCGCGAGCACCGCCGCCACCAGCGGCCAGGACAGCGCGACCCGGGCCACCGTCAGCGCGACCACCTGGCCGCCGAGCCACAGCGGCAGGAACACCGCCACCCGCAGCACGTAGGTCGCCGCCCACACCCAGCTACCCCGGCCGTACGCGCGCAGCAGCGCCGGATCCCGCCGCCACCGGGTCCGCTGGCCCAGTACGGCGCCCACCACCACCCCGAGCAGCGGCCAGCGCACCACGATGCTGACCACCCAGGCCAGCGTGCTCGCCGCGTTGGACAGGAGCTGGACGAGGAAGAAGTCCTCGGCGCGACCGGTGCGCAACGCGATCAGCGCGGCCACGCAGACGGCCAGCAGCCCGACCAGCACCGAACGCGGCCGGTCGCCCCGGCGCAGCCGCCAGCCCGCCAGCGCGGCACCCGTGAGCACCGCCGCGCCCACCCCGCCCCACAGCGAGTGACCGCCGAGCAGCCAGCCGAGCGCGAACGCCACCGGCGGCAGGCTGGCGTCGACCGCGCCCCGGCGCCCGCCGAGCAGGTCCGCGAACGTTTCCGTCCGGTCCGCCGGGGCCGCCGCACGATCCGGTGTACGCGTCACCGTAACCTCCTCACGTCCGCCATCAACCTAGCCGTCCCGGACCGGCAGGCCACCCTTCGTCGGGGCGGTGCCTGCCGCTACGGTGTGCGGGTGCGAGCGACGGCGAGGGGTTGGACGGCGGTCTGGTTGGTCGTCCTGGCGATCGTCCAGACGGCGGCCTTCCTCGCGGTCTGGCGGGTCGCCGTGCACGTCGAGATCGGCCAGTGGGTCGACACCGTCGCCCTGACCGGCAACCGGATCGGGCAGGACCGCATCGACGGTCCGGTGGACCGCATCCTCAACGCCATGTCGGTCGTCTCGCTGCTGGCGGCGACCGCGGTGATCGGCTTCATCGCGCTGATCCGGGGCCGGATCGCCCTGGCCGTCACGGCGACCCTGCTGATCGCCGGCGCCAACGCCACCACCCAGCTGCTCAAGTACGGCCTCGCCCGGCCCGACTTCGGCATCGACCCCGAACGCATCTACGCCGGCAACAGCCTGCCCAGCGGGCACGCCACCGTCGCCGCCTCCGTCGCGGTGGCCCTGGTGCTCGTCCTGCCCCGCACGGTACGGGTCTTCGGCGCGTTCGTCGGCGCCGGCTACGCCGCGATCGCCGGGGTGGCCACGCTCTCCGCCGGCTGGCACCGGCCCAGCGACGCGGTGGCGGCGTTCCTGGTCGTCGGGGTCTGGGCGGCGCTGGCAGGGCTGCTGTTGCTGATCACCCAGCGGGAGCAGGCGCAGGTGGAGTCGGCCGACGCCCACCGGGTCGCCGCGACGGTGCTCGGTGTCAGCGGGCTCCTGGCGGTGGTGGCCTGCGGGCTCGCGCTCGCCTGGCTGGTCGACCTGCGCGCCACCCCGCCCAGCGAACTGGCCCGCCGGCCGCTCTTCGTCGGGTACGCCGGCAGCGCCGCCGGGATCGTCGGCACGATGGGCGTGGTGATGGCGCTGGTGCTCGCCGCCGTGCACCGGCTGGTGCCCCGGGTCAAGGGCTGAGCGTCCAACGGAAGCAGCGGCCACCATCGTGTCCCGCCCGTGGGCGGAGGTCAGAAGGCCGGTTTGGCGTGCTCAGGGGGTCGCCTGAGGGCCTGAAGCTGGTCGAGGACGGCGATGATCAGCAGGATCGTCGCGGCCGTAGCAGCCAGCGCCAGCGGAGGCGTGTCGGACAGCAGTTGGCCCGTGGCGAGCAGTGCGGCGATGCCGATGACGCGCCGGCGGGACACTCGATCGAAGACCAGGTACTCCAGCCGGCTGCGTCCGAGCAGGAAGAGCACCGGCCCGCCGATGATCATTACCCGCCAGGACGGGAAGGTGAAGTCGGTGTGGTGGTGATGCACCAGGTAGTTGCCGATCGCGGTGGCCACCACCCCCAGCACCATCACGCCGTGCGCGAAGCCGACGCGCCGTCCCCAACCCGCGGGGTCACGGCTGCGCTCGAAGGCGTCGGCGAGCAGGTCCCCGACGCGGAAGAAGTAGATGCGCCACAACAGCACCGTCGTGAAGAACGCCACCAGCAACGCGGCCGTCTGGTAGCCCCTGCGCGGACCTGCGGAGTATTCGATGCCGACGGCCAGAATGGTCTCCCCGAGCGAGATGAGCAGGAACTGGGGAAACCGGTCGGCCAGGTGCTGGCCCCCGTACCGCCAGGTCAAGGTCCGTTCGCGGCCGAGGCCCGGCACCGGCCACCCCAACCGGGCCGCCCCCAGATCCACGACGACCGCCGCCGTCCACCACGCCACCCGGTTCCCGCCGGAGGCGAATCCCCCGACGATCCAGAACACGGAACTGACCGCGTACCACACCATGGCCCGCGCGTACTGGCGACGCAGCGCGTGCGAGTCGAGAAAGAGCACCAGCCCGGCCAGCCGGCCGAACTGCACCGCCACCAGAGGCACCGCGAACGCCAGCCCACCCACGGTGAACGCGTCAGGAACCGCCGCACCCATGAACAACAGGCCCAACGCACTGCCCACCACCACAAGCTGGGTACCGGGCCAGCGGGGCGCGAAACGCGCGGTGAGATAGGCCGTCGTCGTCCACAGCCACAGCAACGGCGCGAACAGCAGCAGCGTGCGCCCGACGTTGGCCCACCTCGGCGCGAACTCGTCGTTGTCGAACCCGGGCACGGCCTGCGCGACCAGGCGGGTCAGCGCGAAGACCATCACCAGGTCGAAGAACAGCTCGACGAAGGTCGCCTGCTGCCCACCGTTGGCCTCCCGCAGCAGACCTACGTGTGCCCCCTCACCTCTGCGTCGACGTCTGCCATGCCAAGCTGCCACCGTTCCGTCACACTCGGTGCCGCCCGCGCGCACGTCAGAACGCGCCAGAACCACTCCCATCCGCCCTGACCGCTCGCCATCCCGCCGTACCCGGCCCCGGATGGGGTCCCCATAGGCGCGCGCTCGCGGGTGCGCGAGGGGTCGGGCGTACGGTGGGGGACCGTGGAGGGCGTACGGTCGGCGTTCCGGGACGAGTGCGAGTGCCTCGGTGAGGTGCTGCGCGGCGTCGACGAGGCGGATCTCGACCGCCCGACCGCCTGCCGGCCGTGGACCGTACGCGAACTGCTGGCCCACGTACGCACCGGCGCGGGCCGGTTGGTCGACATGCTCGCCGCGCCGGCGCCGTCCCACGCGCGGGTGGACGCCGCCGGCTACTACGGCGCCGCGAAGTTCACCCCGCCCGTGGACGCCGCCCGCGTCGACGCCGGCCGACGGGAAGCCCGGGAACTCGACGGTGCGGCCCTGGTGACCGACTTCGACCGGGCCTGGCGCGCCGCCCTCGCTGCCGTCGACGCCGCACCGCCGGGTCGGGTGGTCCGCACCCGGCACGGCGACGCGATGGCGCTCGGCGAGTTCCTGCGTACCCGCGTCGTGGAGGTCGGCGTGCACGGCCTGGACCTGGCGGCGGCGCTCGGGCGGCGGCCGTGGCTCACGCCCACCGCGGCGCAGGTCGTCGCCGATCTGCTGACCGACGGGCGGCCGGTCCCGCCCGCGCTGGGCTGGGACCGGCTCACGCTGATCCGCAAGGCGACCGGCCGGGCCGACCTCACCGACCGGGAGCGGGCCGCCGTCGACGCCAGCGGCTTCCGCTGGCTCTCCTTCGGCGGCTGACCCCCGCCGACCGATGGACCCGGGCGGGCGGAGACGGCGAGGAAGAGCGCGCCGCCGAACCCGGCGGGTCAGGCGTCGGCGCCGAGCGGGTCCGCCGCCGGGCGGGGGGCGGGCACGTGCGGAACGGCCTTGCGCAGATGGTCCAGCACGACCGGGTCGATGCGGCCGGGCACCAGGCGCTCCTCCAGGTTCTCCAGCCCGGCCCAGGAGAAGAGGGCCTCCTCCGGCCGTGCCGGATCGACCGGGTGCCCGAGCGCGACCAGCAGCGCGCCGACCTCGGCGGCGACCGCGCCCGTCAGGTCGAGCAGGGTGGCCGGGTCGGGCCGGGTGAAGAGCAGGGTGTGCACCGCGAGCAGCCGACCCAGCTCGGTGACCGGGTCGGGATGGTCGTCGACCCGCAGGTCGACCAGGACGTCGCCGGTGCCGTCGTAGCCGCCGCCGCGCTCGACCACCAGCAGCCCGGCGCTCTGCCGGCCGCGCCGGTCGCCGCCGGCCTGGTCCCCGGCGCGCAGCGCGGCCAGCAGCCGGTCGGCGAACGGCAGCGCGGCCCCGCCCAGCCAGGCGTCGCGGACCGCGTCGATCACCTGCGGGCCGGCCAGGATGTTGCCCTGCGCGCTCCAGCCGTCCCCGGCCTGGCCCCCGGCCCAGGGATGGCAGGCGGGGCCGGTCCAGGTGGCGCCGGCGCCGGTGGCGGCGACCACGCCGAGCTGGCGGTGGTCGCGGTCCGGGTCGGCGGCGACCAGCCCGGCCACCACGTCGGCGGCGGCCACCCCGGTGCGCAGCAGCGTCAGCCCCTGCGGCCGGTAGGCGAGGTTGACGTGGGCCTGGGTGGCGAGCGCGCCGACCTCGGCCTCGGCGGCCGGGACGAGCGCACCGGCGGCCAGGAACCGGCTGGCCACGACGACGCCGTGGCGGCGGCCGTCGTCGGAGCGGGCGACGAGCGAGAAGGTCACTCCTCGAGATTAGTTCCAGCGGAACAGGAACGCGGCGACGGTCGCACCGGCGACCGCGGTGATCGCCAGGCCTACCAGGTTCGACGCGTCGACCGAGGCCCCCGCCCAGGCGCTGGAGAGCGCCTCGACCGTGGCGCCGAACGGCAGCCACGCGGTCCTCCGGGCCGACGGTCGCGCCACCGCTCCGCCGCCACGCGTACGTCCGCTGGCTTCATGAGTGTGGGATCCTCAACGGGATCTTGCTCTGCGGCCCGGCGAACGGGCACCATCGACCGATGACGAAGCGATGGGGCATGACCGTGCCGCTGGACGGCATCCCGCTCGCCGAGCACGCCGCGGTCTACGCGGCCCTCGACCGGGCCGGCTTCACCGACGTGTGGTCCTCGGAGGTCAACGGGGCGGACGCGTTCACCCCGCTGGCGCTCGCCGCCGCCTGGCAGCCCCGGCTGCGTTTGGGCACCGCGGTCACGCCGGTATTCACCCGGGGTCCGGGCCTGCTGGCGATGAGCGCGGCGGCGCTGGCCGACGCCGCCCCGGGCAGGTTCGTGCTCGGCATCGGCGCGTCCTCGCCGGTCGTCGTCGGCAACTGGAACGCCGTGCCGTTCGTCGAGCCGTTCCGCCGTACCCGCGACGTGCTGCGGTTCCTGCGGGCGGCGCTGTCCGGCGCGACGGTCGACGAGGAGTACGACACCTTCGCCGTGCGCCGCTTCACGCTGGACCGCAAGCCCGCCGTGCCGCCGCCGCTGCTGCTCGCGGCGCTGCGCCCCGGGATGCTGCGCCTGGCCGGTGCCGAGGCCGACGGCGTCATCCTCAACTGGCTCGCCGCCACCGACGTGCCCCGGGCGCTGGCAGAGGTGGGCGAGCGGCGCCCCGGCTTCGAGGTGGCCGCAAGAATTTTCGTCTGCCCGACCGAGGACGCCGCGCACGCCCGCGCGCTGGGGCGTCGGCTGATCACCAGCTACCTCACGGTCCCGGCGTACGCCGAGTTCCACCGCTGGCTGGGCCGCGAGGAGGTGCTCGGGCCGATGTGGCGGGCCTGGGCCGCCGGGGACCGGCGCGGCGCGGGCGCGGCGGTGCCCGACGAGGTGGTCGACGCGCTGGTGCTGCACGGTTCGCCGGAGCACTGCCGCGAGCAGGTCCGCCGCTACGCCGACGCCGGCGTGGACGTACCGGTGCTGGCCCTGCTGCCCACCCCCGAGGCCGCCGCCGGCGGCGCGGCGGCGCTGGGTGACCTGATCGCGCGCCTGGGCGGGGGTGGGTCGCGGTGAACCTCACCGACCGGGTCGTGGTGATCACCGGCGGGGCCGGCGGCATCGGCGCCGCACTGGCCCGCCGCTTCGTCGCCGAGGGCGCTGCGGCCGTGGTGGTGGCCGACCTCGACGCCGACGGGGCCCGCGCGGTGGCCGACGGGCTCGGCCCGGTCGCCCACGCCGTCGGGCTGGACGTCACCGACGAGGAACAGGTCCGCGCGCTGGTCGCCGACACCGAGCAGCAGTACGGGCGGATCGACCTGTTTTGCGCCAACGCGGGCGTCAGCTCGGGCGGCGGGCTGGAGGTCGACGACGCCGGCTGGGACCGCGCCTGGCGGATCAACGTGCTCTCCCACGTCTACGCGGCCCGCGCGGTGCTGCCGGCGATGCTCGCCCGGGGCGGTGGCTACCTGCTGCACACCTGTTCGGCGGCGGGCGTGCTGACCTCGGTCGGCGACGCCCCGTACGCCACGACCAAGCACGCCGCCGTGGGCTTCGCCGAGTGGCTCTCCGTCACCTACCGCGACCAGGGGGTCCGGATCAGCGCGCTCTGCCCGCAGGGCGTGGACACGCCCATGCTCGCCGACGGGCTGGCCGCCGGACACCTGGGCGCCCGCGTCGTGGCCGCCTCGGGTGCGGTGCTCACCGGAGAACAGGTCGCCGACGCGGTGGTCGCCGGTCTCGCCGAGGAGCGCTTCCTGATCCTCCCGCACCCGGAGGTCGCCGACTACGCGCGCCGCAAGGCCGAGGACCCGGACGGCTGGCAGTCCGGCCTGCGCAAACTCGTCCGTCGCCTGAGGGCTTAGCCGCTGCCGTCGGGCGGAGGTCGACCGGCGACAGCACAGGTCAGGCGGGGTCCGGTTCCCGGCGGCGCGCGTGGCCGAAATTCGTGCCGCGTGTGGGCGTAGCGTGGGCCGCGCCCGCCCGCGGCCCGGGCCGAACCCGCGGCGGTGTCGGACCCGTCCGCTGCCGGCGGCGAACCGTAAGGACCAGGAGGCTCATGTCCCGCAGCAATAGGTCGGTGGGCGTTCTCGTCGTCGACGACCAGGTGCTGATCCGCGCCGGCCTGGCCGCCCTGCTCCGGGCCGCTCCGGGGATGCGGGTGGTGGGCGAGGCCGCCGACGGCGCCGAGGCGGTGGCCGTGGCAGCCGCCACCCGGCCCCACGTGGTCCTCATGGACATCCGGATGCCTGGCCTCGGCGGGATCGCGGCCACCCGTGAGATCATCGCCGCCGCCGGGGACGATCCGCCCCGCGTCCTCGTGCTGACCACGTTCGACACCGACGAGTACGTCTACGACGCGCTGCGGGCCGGGGCCAGCGGTTTCCTGCTCAAGGACACGCCCCCGGAGCGGCTGCTGGCCGCCGTCGCCACCGTGGCGCGCGGGGACATGCTCTTCACACCCCGTGTGGTCCACCGACTCGTCGAGTCCCTTGCCGCCTCCGCCGCGCCGCGACCCGATGCGGCGCCGGCCCTCGACGTCCTCACCGGACGGGAGCGGGAGGTGCTGCGGCTGGTCGGCACGGGCCTCGACAACTCGGAGATCGCCGGGCGACTGATGATCGCGGAGGCGACCGTCAAGACCCATCTGAACCGGACGATGGCCAAGCTCGACCTGGCCAGCCGGGCGCAGGCGGTGGTCCTGGCGTACGAGTCCGGTCTGGTCCGGCCGGGCGAGAGGGCGTTCAGCGATCTGCCCTAGCTGCATGTCCTGCCCGCTTTTTAGGCGATTTGCTCCGCACGCTGCGCTTCTTCGCTCTGCAAGCGCGATCAGGGAGTCGGTTTGGTCGGCAGTCAGGGCGGTGTTCCGTCTGGTCTGGGAATACGCGCCAACCTCCCTGAAAGAACGGGAGGTCGGCGCGAATGGCGCTGTCTGGTGTGGTTGATCCGACTGGACGGGCGGAAGGCGTTACCCGGGTGAGTTGCCCGAAGCGCGTCGGGGCCGATGGAGCCCGACGTTGACCGCTCGGCGGTGGGCCCCGCTGACCTGCGGTTCACCGGCCAGCCCGCCCTCCGCGCGGAATTGCGAGTGGTTTTCGACGCGATTCTGGGCGTGGAGCGACCGGTATCGCCGGGAAAAGCCGCCCCGCGACTTCTCCTCGTGCCGCACTGTGCATGCCTACCGCGCGACCGGCGTCATGAGAGGGGCCTGGCAAAATCGGACACGGGCTGACCGGGCGGGGCCCGTCGAAGAAGGATCGCGGGCCGAGGAGCCACCCGACGAAATGAAGCGCGGGTTGGGTGGCGGCTGCGATGAGTGCCCCGCCGCCCGGCCCGCGACCATAAGCCCTCCCCGCTGGCCGTAAAGTCATGATCCACTTTGCCGAGACGGCATCCTGGCCAACCGCATAACCGGCGAAAGCGCACCAACTTGGCGAGTGATCCGCTAACCCCACAAGGCGCGAAAGGCATGAATAAAAACGCTCTCTCAGGCAAAGCCGAAATTCGCTGTCCGCCCCGACAACCTCGCCCTCAGCGGACGCGGCCACCCCGTCCGCGAATACAGTCGGATAGTTTGCACTTCCTTGCCCATATGCCCGTCGGCAAACCTGTGGCAGGATTCGATGATGAGCGCCATCGAAAACACAGTCGACGCCCTTGAGGTATTGGCGCAGGGCGATCCGAAACTGCTCCATACCGAGCTCGCGCAACGCCTGCTCCACTCGGCCATCCCAGCCCGGATGGCCTACACGTCGACCGATGGCTCGCCGAGGGTCATCCCGGTGTGGTTCCACTGGACCGGCGAGGAGATCGTGACAGCCGCCAAGATCGCCGGCCCGGGCGTGCGCCGTCCAGCGCGCCGCATCGCGGCCCTGCGGGCCAACCCGCACGTCGCCATCACCATCGACACAGAGGAGTTCCCACCGGAGATACTCCTGATCCGGGGACTGGCCACTGTCGACGAGGTCGCCGGCGTCGTCGACGAGTACGTCCTCGCCACCCAGCGGTACGTCGATGCGGAGGTGGCCAGCGCCATCCTCGGGTTCGTGGGCGGCGCGGGCACGCGGATGGCGCGGATCGCGGTGCGTCCGACCTGGGTCGGCCTCCTCGATTTCCAGACCAGGCTGCCCAGCGCCCAGGTGGCCGCCACGGAGTGAACGGTCAACGGGTCCGAGCGGCGAACGACGAGGCGGACAAGCGCGCGAGCGTGGAAGTCGGGCGCGTCGTCGGCTGATGTCGACGCGCGACCAGGTGCCGACGGGGCGGCCTCCGTCGCCGTCGGACTTCCCGTGACCGGCGTCTCCACGTACGCCAGGACCATTCGCCAGCACCCGCCGGGACGCGCATCGAAGTGCGCGGACCGGCGGGTCGTCCCTCGGCGTCCGCCTCGGCCTGGAGCGGTGCGAGCCGCGTGGCTGCCCGGCAGTGGGACCGTCAGGTGGTGACGGTGACGGCGATCACCGGCTGGGCGCGGGTCAGCGGGGTCGTGACGCAGTCGCCTTGAAGGGCGACGCCCGACACGACGGTGCCGGTCAGGCCGCCGGCGAGGGTGGCGGGGAGTGGGGCGATGCCGGTCTCGGTGAATTGTCCGGCGATCGTCTGCATGCCCGCCGTGGTCGGGACCTTCAGCACGAAAATTCCGGTGAAGACGGCTTCGGCGCAGGAGCCGACACCGTGCAAGGCGTCGCCGAAGTGGCCAGGACCGGTGACCGGTCGGCCGTTGACGGTGCCGGTGCACACGGCGGTGCCGTTCGGCCCGTGGCTGGTGACGACCTGGTGGCGTGGCTCCATGGTCAGGCCGGGGTACAGGTTGATGGTCAGGGTGATCGAGCAGGTCAGATCGGCGTCGACCGTTGTCTGTGGCGTCGCGGCGGCGGGGGTGGCGGGCGCGATGCAGAGCGCGGCTGCCGCCAGGGTGAGCAGGCGTGGCGCACGCCGCATACGCCGGCCCGGGGTGCTCATCATTAATTCCTCCTGTGAAGGTCGACGGTTCGGGTTGGGCAATTTACCACGCAGACCACTGAAAGTACGGTCGTCGTGGCGACAAACGTTTATGTTCCGATTGCCCGGCCGGTGGACGCATACCGGATTTACCCCGAAGTAGTCACTTGATCGCGGTGGTAAATCGACATCCAGGCGGTCATCCCGCCAAAAGTAAAGTCGGTTGAATGCGGCCGGGATGCGTTGAGTGGGGCGGGAATGAGCATTTTGTTGGGAAGGTCGGGGCGGGGCGGCGCTGCCAATCCAGGCGTGGCGGGCACGCCCAGCGGAACAGGACGTCACGGACCGGTGAATGGTTCTCCATGCCCGTGTCCCCCGTGCGGCCAGACCTCGCCGCGCGGGCCGAAGTGCGCAAGAAAGAAGATGCGCGCGGTGGCCGGTAGCCGCACGATCAGCCCAACATCCAGCTCGGATCATGCCAGCCGAGGCAGGGCGGGCCCTACGTCATGACGAAGCAACCTGCCGAAGAGCTGCTCGCACGGAAAGGAACGCCGGATGTCCCAGCAGATCGAAGCCGCGCAGGCCGAGGTTGACCGCGCGTCGGGAACTGAACGGCCGTGGTGGCGGCAGCCACCGATGATCGCCCTGTGGGTGCTGGTGCTGGCCACCCTGATTTACATCTGGTCGAACTACATCGCACTCGACCGCAGCTTGGCGAAGGTGCAACTGCCGGCCGCGTACCCGCTGAAGTATCCCATGGTGATCGCGCACATCTTTTTTGGCTCGGTCGCGTTGGTTGCGGGATCGTTCCAGCTATGGGGGACATTTCGGCGCAGGTATCCGACGGCGCACCGTTATCTCGGGCGGGTCTACGTCTTCGGCGGGGTGCTGCCCGGGGCGGTCTCCACTGTGGTGCTGCTGGGCTACACCGGCGGGCCGGGATTCGTGGGCCGCAGTGCGCTGGGGACGCTGTGGGTGATGACGACCGGGATCGCGTACTACATGGTCCGGCGCCGCCGGTACGCCGAGCACCGCCGTTACATGATCTACAGCTACGCGTTGACGCTCGACGCCTTCAGCGTCCGGGTGCTGGCCCTCGTCATCCCGGCGATCATGGGCTTGCAGAACCTCGACCCGACCATCTTCGTGGAGAGCGTCTCCTGGCTCGGCTGGCTGTTCAACCTGCTCGTCGCACACTGGTGGATCGAGCGCACCCGCCACCCCCAGCGCAAGGCCGTGCGGCCGGCCTAGATCTCCCGTACCCCATCGGAACTGCCCCAGGGCATCTGCCGGAGCCGGTCACCGGGAGCTGCCCTGGAGTTCCTGGACAGGACGAGACAGCAGACAGAACTCGTTGCCTTCAGGATCGGCGAGCACGACCCAGCTCACGTCGGAGGGCTGTCCCACGTCGACGCGTCGCGCGCCGAGGGCGAGCAGCCGGTCGAGCTCCTCCTCAGTGGAGACGCCGTCGGCGCGCAGATCGAGGTGCAGCCGGTTCTTGATCGCCTTGCCCTCCGGCACCGCCACCACGTCGATCATCGGCCAGGAACGGTCGGCGGCCGCGATGGTGATCACCTCGTCGTCCTCGTCGACCACCTGCCAGCCGAGAACCGCGCACCAGAAGTCGGCGATCGGTCGTGGTCGTACTGCGTCGATGGCGATGACGGCGAGGCGGCTCGGCATGCCCTCATCTTCACCCACCCCGCGGCGGCCCGGCAGCCCCGAAGGGTGGCGCGCCGTCGATCGGGCCTCAGGCGCAGGACGTGTCGGCCAGATCGGCCGGTCGGCGGGCCCAGTCCGGGATCCACACGTCATCGCATGTCTGCGGTCCTGAGGCTCGCAGGTGGTCCCGCAACGCGGTCAGCACGGGGTGCTGGTCCCCGGTGCGCATGAGCAGCATGTGCGGGTACCGTCCAGGTGAGCGCGCACGCTCCGCTAGGCGGCCCGGACCGGGGGCGACGGCCGCCGACCGGTGACGAGCGGGCCCGCTCCTGGCTCTACGCCCGCATCGGCCGCGCCGACCGCCGGCTCGTGCCTGTCAGGTAGGACGACTCCGACGGGCAGGCTGAGGGTGACGGTGAAGCCGCCGCCCGGGGCGGTGCCGGCGTAGAGGCTTCCGCCGTACAGTCGTGCCCGCTCGCGCATGCCGGCGAGACCGTGGCCGTGCGCCGGCCCGCCAGGCGCCCCGGGACCGTCGTCGGCAACCCAGATGGTCAGCCGCTCCGACTGACCGTAGTCGAGCGTCACGCTCGCCCGGGCGCCGCGCGCGTGCTTCAGGACGTTCGTCAACGACTCCTGCACCACCCGGTACGCGCACAGGTCCGCCCCCGGTGGCAGCGGGCGGGGCGAGCCCACGACCACCACCGTGACCTGCACGCCGGCGGCCCTGATCCGCTCGACGAGTTCGTCGAGCCGGCCCAGCCCCGGTGCGGGGTCGCGGCCGTCGCCCTCGCCTCGCGGGTCGGTGTCGGACACCCGGAGCAGGGCGAGCATCCGGCGCATCTCCTCCAGCGCTTCGTGGCTGCTGTCGGCGATGGTGTCCAGTGCCGCGCCCACCGTCGGCGGATCGGTGGCGAGGACGTACCGGGCCAGGCCGGCCTGCACCGAGATCACCGACATGTGGTGGGCGACCACGTCGTGCAGCTCGCGGGCGATACGTATCCGTTCCGCGACGACCGCGCTGCGGGCCCGGGCCTCCCGCTCCCGGCGCAGCTCCTCGGCCAGGGCGAGCAGTCGGTGGTTGCGGTCGGCCAGCCGTCGGGCCCCGGCCCCGAACAGCCAGGCCACCAGAGTCGCCACCAGCGCCTGCGCGAGCGCCGTCCACGGCGTGTAGACCTCGATCACCATGCCGCTGTAGAAGATCACCGTGGCCGTCGCCGCGGCCCCCGGCACAGCGTTGCGGGTGGGACGCGTCGCGGCCACGGTGTACATCGCGAGCAGCGGCCCGAACAGGTTCAGGCTGGGCACGTAGCCGAGGTTGAGGAACCACGCCACCGCGGCGCAGCAGGTCAGCAGGACGGCCATCGGGGCGCGGCGGCGTGCCGCGAGCGGGATGTTGGCCAGGCAGGTCAGGACCAGCGCGGCGCCGTCGAACTCGCGGAAGCCGGGCAGTTGGTAGTCACGCCCCATCCAGGCCGTGACCGTCACGATGGCGGTGGCGACCGCCGCGTCGACGACCGTCGCGGGCACGTCATGCAGTCGTTGCCGGAGCCGCTCACGGTGTGACACCGGTAGATCCTAAGTGGCCGATGCGACGCCCGGCGACGGTGACGGGGCCGGTGTGTCAGGTACCGCGCCGGTAGTAGGTGCGCGCTGGTCCGTACCGCGCAGGTGGCA
This sequence comes from Micromonospora sp. NPDC049048, assembly GCF_043197615.1. Classification (NCBI taxonomy): domain Bacteria; kingdom Bacillati; phylum Actinomycetota; class Actinomycetes; order Micromonosporales; family Micromonosporaceae; genus Micromonospora; species Micromonospora sp. NPDC049048. Next base: position 878,081 of record NZ_JBICTM010000003.1, read on the forward strand.
GCGGAAAGCCAACTCGTCGGTTGACGCCCGCCACGGAACGTTGCGGAAGTATTCCGGCCAGACCGATCCCGACGGAGGTACGACATGAGGATGCGCCGGTTCGTCGCGGCCGTGACCGCAGCGGCAGCCACGACGTTCGGTGCGGTGGCTGTTGCTCCGGCACCCGCCCAGGCGGCGACCAGTTGGAGCCTGAGCGGCACCGTCGGGGACGCCTACGGCGTCTGGGCGCACGGCACCTGGTGGTGGTCCGGCGGGCGCCTGTACCTGGAGGTGAAGGTCAAGGACACCGTTGCCGACGGTCGAGCGGCCATCTTGATCCTCAACGCCGAGTACAACGACGGCGGCACGCGGAGCGAGACCGTGATGAACCGCGGCGGGTCAGGCACGACCGTCACCCGGGAGTTCAATTTCGCTGGGAACGTCACCAAGATCATGGGGTACGAGTGCGCCCTGGCCCCCGGCGAGGGCTACGTCGGCCCAGAAGCCCGAATCTGGTGACGCGAATCGTTCGACCGCCGGGGTGCGGTCTCCCGCACCCCGGCGGTTGGGGTCGGCCCTGCTGAGGCCGGTGGCCGACCTCATCCTCCGGGCCGCTCACAGCCGGACGATCTGACCCACGCGTGGCGGCGTCCGGCCGGCGAGCGTCTCCGACCAGGCGCGTCGCAGGGCCTCGGAGCCGGTGTCGACCCGGACGTCGAGCCACCCGTCCACGACGCCGGTGAACCGCTGCCAGGCTTCGGCGAAATGCCGGTCGAGCCCGTCGCGGCCCCACTCCTGGCGGCGCTTGCGGATCCGTACGGGCGCGAAGAAGACCTCCCCGGCGGCGTCGGCGTTCGGGGTCTGGGTGGTGAGGCCGACCGCGACGTCCCGCACGAGCAGGTCGCCGAGGCGTGCCCGTAGGGCGGCGCGGGTGGCGGGGGAGCCGGACAGGTCGAGATAGACGGTCGGTACGGCGTCGAGGGCGGCGATGTCGTCGTAGGTGAGGACGTCGTCGTAGCAGCCGAGGGACTGCGTGAACGCGAGGTTGCCGGGGGAGGTGAGCCCGATCAGGCGGGGGCCCCGGCCGTGCAGTTCGAAGGCGGCGGCGTACGCGGTCTTGCTGGAGGCCGACGACAGCACCAGGGCCGTCGCCCCGTAGAAGTCGTCGTCGACGACCTGGTCGGCCAGCATGAAGGAGGTGAAGAACAGCGGCCGGAAGAGGACCAGCAGGTCCTCATGGTCCGCCCGGTACGCCGGGTCGCCGGTGGTCGACCGGTACCCGTTGTACGGCGAGGGCAGGTCGGCCCGGTGCTCGCTCGCGTCGCGGAACCCGGCAGCGTCCACGCGGTCCGGACGCACCAGGAGGTGGCCCGCCGGCGGGAGGTAGCCGTAGACCCGCTGCCCGACGGTGACCCCGTCGACCGCCGACGCGACCACCTCGGCGAAGCCCCACAGCGGCGGAAGTCCCCACTGTGGTCCGAGCCCGCGGGGGCCGGGCGGGAAGAACTGCCAGTAGCGCATCGCGTCGCCGAGCACGGCGTAGGTCACGTTGTTGGCGGTGAGGCCGACGCGGTCGACCCGCAGCAGCGCCTCGCCGTCGTTCGGGGTGGGCGTCGTGCCGTCGACGAGGGTGGTCCGGCTCAGGTCGTCGCGGGCCACGGCGAAGGTCCAGGAAGCAGGCATGATGCGACGCTAAGCAGCCCCCGAGGCCGAGACAAGTGCACTGTGAGTGCAAAATCCCACTGTCCGACCGGGTTGACGGAGCGCGGACTCAGCGGGGCCAGCGCAGGGGACCGGGGCGTACCGACCAGAGGAGCCGGCGCCACCAGGGGCGGGCGGCGCGCAGCGCGGCGACGTACTCGCCGGCCGTCGCCACCGCCCGGGCCGCCTGCTCCGCGCTGGCCGTACCCGGGGCGAACGCCGTCTGGTTGAACAGCCCCGCCAACTCCTCGACGCCGGCCCCGGTGGGGAGGACGGCACGGGCATGGGCGGCGATCTCGGAGGCGGAGAGGTCCTCGCCGACCGGGCTGCCGGCCAGCCGCAGCGCGTCGGTGACCTCCCGCCAGGCGCCGGCGATGCGCTGGCCGGGGTCACCCCCCTCGAACCGGGTGCGGGTCAGCGCGCGGCGCATCAGCAGCAGCGTGAGCAGGGCGGCCACCACCAGCAGCAGGGTGCCGCCCGTCGCGCCGCCGACCAGCAGCGCCGTCGACGGTCCGGTGCCGGCCGGCCGGCCCGGCGCGGCCACCGGCTCCGGCGGCGCGGTCGGCTCGGTCGTGGGCTCCGGCACCTCCGACGGGGGCGGGTCCTCCGGCGTCGGGCGGAAGTCCTCCTCGACCGGGCGCGGCTCCTCGTCGGGGCGGGGCAGCGGGTCGAACGGCACCCAGCCGAGACCTTCGAAGAGCACCTCCGGCCAGGCGTACGCGTCGCCGGCGCGGACCGGACCGTCGGCGGCGGGACGGAAACCGACCACCACCCGGGTCGGCAGGCCGGCCAGCCGGCCCAGTACGGCGAACGCCGCCGCGAACTGCTCGGAGGTGCCCCGCTGGCCGCCGGCGTTGCGGGGTCCGAAGAGGAAGAAGTTCAGGTTCGGGTACGCGTGCCCGCTGGGCGCGTCGGCGACGAGACGGTAGTGCTCGGCGAGGAACTGCTCCACGGCGGCGGCCCGAGCGTACGGGGCGCCGTTGGACTCGGCGAGCTGGGCGGCGAGGCGGCGCAGCGGATCGGGCACCCCGTCGGCGACCCGCAGCACCCGGGCCACCTCCTCACCGGCCGGCACCTCCGCCGTGGCGAGCAGATTGGCGTCCGGTGTCTCCAGCGCCGACGTCACGCGGTAGCGCAGCCCCGGGAGCAGCCCCTCCGGCCGGATGAGCGTCCCCGTCGTCGGGTCGTACGCCACCCGCGCCCCGGTGACCTCGCGCGGGGTGGCGACGGCGGGCAGCAGCCGGCCGCTCAACCCGGCGACGGTGACCTCCTGCCGTACCGTCTCCACGGTGCTGTCGCCGGCCGGCGCCGTCACGGGCAGGATCCGCCCGGCGTTGCGGTAGGTGGCGCCGACCCGCCAGGTCACCCCGTCGTAGTCGCTGAGCACCGCCAGCCGGATCGGCACCGGGCGGGCGGTGGCGGCCGGCGCGGGAGTCGCCCCCGGCTCGGGCGCCGGCACGGGGATCGGCGGGCCCGACCGTTGCGTGCGGACGTCGAGCAGCTGCTGGTCCGGGTGCAACGCCCAGCCGGAGATGCGGATGAGCGGGTTCTCGTCCAGCGTCTCCACCTGCGGCGGCTCCACGTACCGGCGGGGATCGACCGGCCGCCCGTCGACCTGGCCGGCGAGCAGCGGACCGAGCAGCGCGACCAGCCCGACCACCACCGCGAGGCCGGCGGCCGAGGCGGCGGCGAGCCGGGCCCGCACGGCGGCGCGCACCGCCGGCGCCAGCCCGGCGGCCGGATCGGCGCCGACCGCACGGCGTGCCGGAACCGCCAGGCCGAGCAGCGCCACGGCCACGAGGGCCAGCGTCGGCCCGATCGCGGGATCGGCGTTCGGGCCGACCACGTAGAGCGCGGCGGCGTAGAGCAGCACCGGCGGCAGGTAGCCGAGCAGCACCCGGCCCGCCCGCATCGCCACCTCCGCCGCGGCGAGACCGGCCAGCCACGCGGCCACCAGCGGCACCAGCACCGTGTCGGGGGTCGGCTCCACGGGGATCATCGCCGTCAGCAGCCGGGGGATGCCGTTCGCGGCGGCGTCCGCGGTGACCTCCGCCAGGCTGCCGGGCAGTTCGGCGCGGGTCGCGGTGAGCCGCAGCGACCAGGCCGTCCAGCCGAGCATCGCGAGCACCGAGACCGGTGCGACCAGCCACGAGGGCAGCCGGCGGGCGGCCACGCTGACCAGCACCGAGCCCACCGCCGCCCCGAGCACCAGCCAACTCAGCATCGGGCCGGCGTAGACCCGGCCGAGCACCGCGCCGGCCAGGCCGATCATCGCGATCAGCGCCAGCGGCACCGGGACCGCCCGCAGCGCCCGCCCGAGCGCCCGCATCACCCCGGCCGCCCCACCGCCACCGGCTGGTTCGGGGGCGTCGCCGGCCACCGTCACCACCTGCGCACCCCGTCCCACTCGGCGGCGAACGCCGCGCCGTTCGCGGCGTCGATCACCACCAGGCCGGCCGCGCCCGACGGCGCCGGCTCCGCCGCCCCGAAGAGCCCCACGACCACCGACGGGTACGCGGCCCGCAGCGCGCCCACCGCACCCAGGTCGTCACGGCCACCCGGCCCGGTGAGGAAGACCAGCGTGTCGCCGAGCCGCTCCCGCCGCAGCCGGGCGGTGGCGGGCTGGAGGTCGCCCGCGTCGGCGAGCCCCGCCGCCGCGAGCCGGTCCAGCGGCCCGTGCGCTCCCACGTCGTCGCCGGCCGGTTCCGGGGCGACCAGCAGCAGCACCACCGGCAGCGCCTCGCGGTACGCGGCGACCAGCACCGAGGCGGCGGCCTCGCACGCCGACTCGAACGACTCGGCGACGCCGTCGAGGCGTTCCGGGTGGGCGACCGCCCGGTTGTCCAGCAGCACCACCAACCGGGGCAGGCTGGTGTCCACGTTCTCCCGCACCATCAGCTCGCCCACCCGGGCGCTCGTGCGCCAGTGCACCCGGCGCAACTCGTCGCCGACCACGTACTCGCGCAGCGAGTCGAAGGTGATCGACCCGTGTGGCACCTTGTCCACCCTGCCGTCCAGGCTGCGCCCCGCGCCGGTGGGCACCGCGTTCAGCGGGTGCACGCGCGGGTGCACCCAGACCGGCACCGTGCCGCCGTACGGGCGGGCCAGCGCCACCAGGCCCAGCGGGTCGCGCCGGGTCACCCGCAGCGGCCCCACCGGCACCACCCCCCGCCGCGTGGTCGGCACCTCGTAGCGGACCGTGGTGTCACGGCCCGGCCGCAGCCGCAGCAGCGGGACCGGGACCGTCCGGTCCCCGCACCGGTCCTCGGCCACCAGGCTGGCCGCCCGCAGCCGTCCGGCGTTGCGCACGGTCAGGGTCATGGTCGCCGGCTCGCCCCGCGCCACCCGGTCCGGGTCGGCGCTGCGGGTCACCTCCAGGCGGGGCCGCCAGGCCGCCGACAGCACGGCGTAGCCGACGGCGATGCCGGCCGCCGCCCCGAGCACCGTCAGCTCCGGGTACGCGAAGCGGAAGCCGACACCGAGCAGCACGACGGCGGCGACGAGCAGCCCGACACAGCGGGCGGTGAGCGCGGACACCGGCGTCGCCGGTCAGCCCTGGACCGGGGCCGGCCGGCCCGAGGGCAGCGGCACGGGCACCGAGGCGACCGCCTGGCGCAGCACCTCGGCGGCGGTCACCCCGCGCACCTGCGCGTCGGGGGTGAGCAGCAGCCGGTGCGCGAAGACCGGCTCGGCCAGGGTCTTCAGGTCCTCCGGCATGATCCAGCCGCGCCCGTCGATCAGCGCGTACGCGCACGCCGCCCTGGTCAGCGCGATCACGCCCCGGGGACTGACCCCGACACGTACCTGCTGATGGTTGCGGGTGGCCGCGGCCAGCCGCACCGCGTACGCGTAGAGCGGCTCGGCGATGTGCACCCGGCGGGCCATCCGGACCATCTCCCCGACGGTGGTCGTGTCGGTGACCGCCGTCAGCGCCTCGGGGGAGCGGACCGTCGCCCCGCGCAGCACCTCCACCTCGACCGACTCGTCGGGGTAGCCGACGGAGAGCTTCACCAGGAACCGGTCGAGCTGGGCCTCGGGCAGCCGGTAGGTGCCGTCCATCTCCACCGGGTTCTGGGTGGCCACCACGAGGAACGGCTGCGGCACCGGGTGCCGGACCCCGTCGACGGTGACGGTACGTTCCTCCATCACCTCCAGCAGCGCCGACTGGGTCTTCGGCGACGCCCGGTTGATCTCGTCGGCGATGACGATGTTGGCGAACACCGGCCCCGGGTGGAACTCGAAACCGCGGGTGGCCTGGTTGAAGATGGTCACCCCGGACACGTCGGAGGGCAGCAGGTCGGGGGTGAACTGGATGCGCCGCCACTGCCCCTTCACGGTGGCGGCGATGGCCCGGGCCAGAGTGGTCTTGCCGACCCCCGGCACGTCCTCCAGCAGCACGTGCCCCTGGGCGAAGAGCGCCGTGAGCGCCAGCCGGACGACCTGCGGTTTGCCGAGCACCACCGCGTTGACGTTCTCGGCCAGCTTGGCGGCGAGGGCGGCGAAGCCCTGCACCTCCGGCTGGGTGAGCGGTTCTGGGGGGTTCACGGCGGTGGTGCTCCTTGCCTGGGTGGGTCAGCAGGTGGGCAGGTCCTTGATGTCGTCGCCGCCCTCCAGGTTGAGCCAGGCCCAGGGGATGTAGTTCTTCCCCTTGTACTCGACCTGCACCCACCAGGTGCTCTGCTTCTGGTTGTTGTAGATCCAGGAGTCGACGTGCTCACCCGACTTCCTGCAGTACGCCTTGAGTCGGGTGCCGGGCTTCGCCCAGCCGACCTGCCGGTCGTTGTCCTGCCGGGGCACCGAGAAGATCTCGTTGCCGTTGCGGCCGTCGACGTCTTTGTCGCAGTACGTGCGCTGGTCGCCGTCCGGCCCGTTGCGGCAGGTCGCGATCCCGTAGAGGGCGCCGGTGGCCTGGGCGCGGGTGGCGGTGCCCTTGCCGGCGGCGTTGCTCGCCGTCACGGTGAACGTGTACTTCGTGCCCGGGGTCAGGCCCGTCATCGTGATGCTGGAGCAGTTCCCGGTCTTCGCCGGCTCGCCGCCGGTGCCCAGCGAACAGGTTGCCTTGCCGCCGCCGGCGTCCACGGTGAACGTCACCGTCGCCGAGGTGGCGGTGGCCGAGGAGCCGGTGACGGTGATCCGGGGCTCGGCCACCGTACGGGCCGTGGTGGTGGCCTCCGGGCCGGGGCCGGCCTCGTTGACCGCCCGCACCTTCACGGTGACGTTCTGGCCGTTGCCCAGCCCGTCCACGGTGGCCCGGGTGTCGGTGACCTCGCTGCCGCGCCCGCCCACGTCCACGAGGTACTTCGTCACCGGGCGGCCGTTCGCCGTCGCCGGGGACCACTGCACCGCGACGGCGCCCGGCCGGTCGGCCACCGTGCTCGCCCGCAGCTCGGCCGGGCGCTCCGGGGCCGCGTACGGCACGACGGTGTTGCTCACCGGCGAGGCCGCCGAGCCGGCGCCCCGGTCGTTGACCGCCACCACCGTGAACGCGTACTGCGTGCCGTACTCCAGCTCGCCCGCCGGCACCACCAGCTCGGTCCGGCGGGACTCGCCGGCGGGGGCGTTGGTGCCCGCCGAGGTGGCCGTCACCACGTACTTGGCGATCCTGTTGCCCTGACCGTTCGCGGCCGGCCACTTCACCAGCACCGTGCCGTCCGGACGCTCCTGCGCGGTGACGGCGGCCGGCGGGTCCGGCACCGCGGCCGTCGGCGTCACCGGATTGCTGGTACGCGCGGGACCGTCACCCTTCGCGTTGACCGCGTGTACCGAGAACCGGTACGTCTCGCCGTTGGTCAGGCCCTTGATCTCCACGGCCCGCTGGTTGGCGCCCACCTGCACGCGCTGGCCCGCGCCCTGCACCACGTACCGGACGATCTCCGCGCCGTTGGCCGGGGCCGGCCGCCAGCTCACCCGCGCCTGCGCGTTGCCGGCGGCGGCGGTGACGCCGCGCGGCGCGCCCGGCTTGCCGACCTCGGGCTTCTTCGGCGGAGGCGGCGGCGGGGGCGCCGGTGGCGGGTCGCCGCCGAGCACGTCGTTGGCGTACTTGTCGACCTCGCGAACCTGGTGCCGGTCGTCCACCACCTGCGCGGTGGCCGAGTCGGGGGCGTTGATGAACAGGTGGTTCTCCCGCACCTCCAGCTCCAGCGGCCCGGTGCCCCGACCCCGGATGGTGCCGACGAGCTGCCCGCCGGAGTCGAACGCGTAGACCGTGCCGGACGCCTCGTCGGCGCAGTAGTAGCGGCCGGCCCACGCCACGGCCGGGCTGAGCTTGTCGCCCGTGCCCGGCACGGTGAACGCCCGCACCGCGCCGCCGTCGTCGACCACGTGCACCCGCCGCTCGCCGGGGACCGTCACGGGCACGTCCGGCCCGCTGGTACGCGCCGGCAGGGCGCCCGGCGCGGTCATCGTCAGCGGCGTGGTGCGGACCTTTCCGCGCTGCACGGTGACCAGCGCCCCGGCGGTACGGTCCAGCACCGCGACGCCGTCGTCCAGGGTGGAGACGACCAGCTCGTGGCTCGCCGACGCGACGTCGTACGTCTCGACCCTCTTCGGGCTGAGGCCGGCCCCGGCGGGGGCCGCCGACACGGGCGCGGAGGGCAGCGGCGCGGCCGTGACCGCCGAGACGGTGCCCTCGCTCGGCACCGCGATCCACAGTCGTCCCTCGCCGTCGAAGGACCCACCGGTGATGCCCGGCGGGTAGCGCACCGGCTCGCCGACGGGGGTCAGCGACCGTGGGTCGAGCTGCCGGACGACGCCCTGCACGGCATCGACGACGAACGCCGCGTCCTCGTGCAGGGCGACGCTGACGCCCAGCCCCGGGGTCGTCGGGGTGGTGGCGGTGATCTGGAGGGTGGCCAGGTCCAGCGAGCTGACCTGGCCGGTGTTCAGGTCCCGCAGGACCAGCAGCCGGTCGGTCTGGGCGACCTGCACCGGGTGCCGCCGGGCGCCCGGGACCCCGACGCGGGTGTCGACCCGCGCGGTGATCCCGTTGACGCGGGCCAGCTCGCTGCGCGCCGCGCTCCACAACCAGGAACTCGCGTCGTGGCTCGCCACCGCGTTGTCCGCCGCGCCGAGACCGTGCACGGTGAGCCCCATGGCGGCCAGCAGCGCGGCCACCGTCGCGATGGTGACGAGCCCGCCGCGCATCCGGCGGGGCCGGGGACGCGGGGAGCCGGCGGTTCCGGCATCGTCGATGGTGGCCACTACCGGCTGCCTCCCGTGTCGTCCCTGGCAGGTGGCGCGCCATGTCCGGCGACCCTCCCCTGAGCCGGCTGCCATCATATGGCCCGGTCGAAGGCGGGGAAACCCGCACCGTCCCCCTGTCGACACCCAGCGTGTGCGCCACGCCGTAGTGGACGGTCAGCTCGACGGCGTGTCGTTCTCCCGTTGCGTGCAGACCTGCCCGGACGTGGCGAACGAGTTGGTCGAGTAGACCGCCAGCACGGTGAAGCAGTAGTCGACCCGCGAGTTCAGGCCGTTGACCGTGTAGCTGGTCTGGCCCGGGTCCACGGTGGCCATCACGCCCAGCGCCTGCCCGACCCGCCCGCCGGCGACCATGAACGGCACTCCGCCGCCCGCCGGGTCCGTCCAGTTGAGGGTGACCGTCGCCGACTGGTCCTTCAACGTCAGCCCGCCCGGCGGGGGACCGGCGGCGGTCGCCGAAGATCCGGGGACGGCACCCGGCGAGGCGGGCCCCGCCGGCGGCGCCGCCTCCCGGTTGAGCAGCAGCACGCCCACGCCGACGACCGCCGCGACGGCCAGGACCGCGACGACCACCGCGACGATGACCGCCGTCCGGTTCCGGCCGCCCTCCTCGGGCTCCGCCATCATCGGGTACGCCGGTGGCGGCGGGACGAGGGGCGCGGGCGGGGAGGCAGGGCGGCCGGCAGGCGTGCCGGCGCGCACCGGCTGCGCCTTCATCGGGAACGTCTCGTCGATGTCGAGGTACGCCGGCGGCAGGTCGTCGACCTTCTCCCGCTCCGGCTCGACCGGCTCCACCTCCCCCCGTTCCAGCTCGGACTCCGCCCGTTCCAGTTCCTCCTCGACGTCCGTGTGGTCGGCGTCGACGCCGGTTTCGGTCGCCGGGCCCGTCAGCGCCTGCGGCGGGGCCGTGCTGCTCCACGGCGGCGCGGACATGCTCCACGGCGGTGCGCTGACCGACGGGCCCCCGGGCGGCGCGCTCACCGGCTGCGGTGGCGCGCTGAACTGCGGCACCGGAGCAGGCGGCGCGCTGACCGGCGGCGGCATCACCGACGGCGGTGGCGGGATCGGGGGCAGCGGCGGCGAACTGACGCCGCGCGGCGGCGCGCTGAAGGGTGGACTGCTCGTCGGCTGGACGGGCGGTGCGCTGACAGGCGGCGCGGGCGGTGCGCTGACCGGTGGGCTGCTCGTCGGGTGGACGGGCGGCGCGCTGACGGGCGGCGCGGGCGGTGCGCTGACCGGTGGGCTGCTCGTCGCGTGTGCCGGGGGCGCGCTGACGGGTGGCGCTGGGGGTGCGCTGACGGGTGGGCTGCTCGTCGGGTGTGCCGGTGGTGCGCTGACCGTCGCGGCGGGTGTCGCCGGCGGCGGCGCGTCGGCTGGTGGCACCTCGGACGACCGCGCGGGGCTGACCGGCGCATCCATCCTGGCGGAAGCACCGGCGGCGCGAGCGATCTCCTCGGCGAGCAGCGGCTCGATCTGCTTGACCTGGATGGTCGGCTTGGCCCACCCGGGCGCCGGACCGGCCGGGCGCTCGGGCACCTCCGCCTCCGGACGTGCCGCCTCCGGACGTGCTGCCTCCGGACGTGCCGCCTCCGACGCGGGAACGACCGGTGCCTCGACGGAGGGCCTGGCGGGCCGCGCGGGCTCGACGGCAGTCGCCGCTGGCTCGGAGGGCGGCGTACCCACCGACGACGGTGGGGTGGCGGGCGGCTTGCTCGCCGCCGCCGACGGAGTTGCGGGCGGCGTGCTAGCCGGCGACGAGGGGGGTGCGGCCGGCCCCGCTGGCGGGGCGCTCACTGACGGCGGTGGGGCCGTGGTCGTCGTACCGGTGGCGGCCGGCGCTTCGGCTGCGGCCGCCGCGTGGCGTGGGGTGGGCGGAGCGGGCGGTGCCGCGGTCGTCGGCGACGACGGCGGGGCCTCCGGTACCGGCATGGCGGGCGGCGGAGCTGTCCTGGGGGACGGAACGACCGAGGCCACCCCGGCCGCCGCCGGCGGGGCGGGGCGGGGCGGGGGCTGCGGCGCCGGGGTGGACGGGCCCGGCTGGGCCGGACCGGGGGGAGGCGCCCAGGGGGACTGTGGCGGCGCCGGTGCGGGGCGTTGCGCGGGAACGACCGGAGGCGGCGGTACGGGCAACTGCGCCGGGGCGGCGGTGGACGCCGGCGGCACGATCGGGGGCGGCGGTATGGGCGCCACCGGGGTGTGCGGCTGCGCCGGGGCAGCCGCCGAGGTCGGCATGGCCGGAGGCGGCGGTACGGCGGCACGGGCCGGCCCCGGTGGCGCGGGCACGACTGGCGGCGGCGGGATCGTCGGTGGTGGCGGAATCCGCTGCGGCGGAGCGGCGTACGGGGTGGCCTGCCCCCGCCCGGGAGCATGGGGTACCTGCGGTGGGGCTGGCACGTGCGGCGGTGGCACCGGCGGGGCCCAGCCCTGGTGGGGCGGGGCGGGCACCACAGGCGGGGGCGGAACCTGGGCGGCCTGCGGCGGGCCCGGGTACGGCTGCGGTGGTCCGGGCGGCACCTGCGGCGCGTAGTCGACCTGCCGGGGAACATACGGAGACGCCGCAGGGTGCGGCGCGGGAGTAACGGGGGTGGCCCGCCCCACGCCGCGTACGCCCGGAACGGGTGGCGGCGGCGGGACAGATGGGTTGTGCGGGTGTGCCGGCGCCGCAGGCGGGCCACTGGCGACGTGCGGCGGGACCGGCTGCGCGGACGGCGGCTGCGGCGGGCCGACCGAGGCCGGCTCGTGCGGTCGCCAGGCGGTGGAGAGCACCGCCAGCGACATCGTCGGCTCGGAGAGCGCCGACGTGGCGGGCCGCGCGAGCGGTGGGGCAGCCTGAGGGGCGGGAGCGGCGTCGCCGAGATACTGCCGTGCCGTGCGTACCGCCGGGTGGTCGACGCCGAGCACGGCGGGCCCGAGAGTGGCGACGCGGGTGTAGTTGCGGCGCGCCTCGTGGCGGTTGCCCAACTCGTCGGCCACCGCCGCCAGTTCGAAGGAGATCGCCAGCATCAGCGGATCGGACGGCGGCCAGAGCCGCTCGCCGTCGGCGAACGCCTCCTCCAGCACCCGGCGGGCGGCACCCGGGTCGTCCGCCTCCCGGTGCAGGCGGGCCAGCAGGTGCGCGGTGCTCAGCACATCCGGGTGATCCTTGCCGTACGGCGGTCGGGCGGAGCCGACGGCGTCGGTGAGCAGTCGGCGGGCGGAACTGAGATCGCCCGCGGCGCGCAGGGCGAGGGCCCGGTGCTGCACGGCGGCCAGGGGAGAGGGATGGGACACGTGGCCATGCTGCCGCGTGAGGCCCGCCGGACGCTACCCAGGCTCGCCGCTTTGTCACGGTTCGCGCGCGGCGAGAAGCCTTTCGACCTGGGTTGCTCCACCCCACGGAAGCCGATGTGCATGATCCACCCGGGGCGTGTACAGTAACTCCCCGTGCGGCCCACCAGGGCGGCCGACGGGTGAAAGATCACCTCGGCCGACACGGTAGGCTGGACGAGCAGGTCCGGGTGGCGGAATGGCAGACGCGCTAGCTTGAGGTGCTAGTGCCCGTATAGGGCGTGGGGGTTCAAGTCCCCCCTCGGACACTCCCGCGTAGCAACCGTGCGACGTTGGACGTACAGGTGGTCAAGCATGCTTGACCACCTGATTTCACTCTCTGTTATCGCCGTTGGTGCCAGCCTCGTCGTTCGGCGAGGTGGGTCATGACAGACCGGCCAATCGATTCGGTGATCCCGGCGGTGGTTCCATCAGGCGGGCTCAAGATCCGCGGCGACTCGCGTACCGCGATGAAGCGACCACCTCTGCCGCTGGCGCGACTGGCTCCTACTCGTGACAGCAGCACGGTGTATGGGCTGGCGACTCTTGATGTGCACGGCCGCGTCGCTGATCGGGCGGTGATGATCGCTCTCGGCTGGGCTCCTGGCCTCAGGCTGGGCATCAGGGAAAGCGGCGGCCTGATCATCGTCGACCCTGACCCGCGTGGGGTGTTCCGGGTGACGAAAGAGGGCCATGTGCGGTTGCCCGCGGTGGTCCGCCAGTGGTGCGGGCTGACAGCCGGCGATCGGGTGCTGCTGGCGGCCGATCCGAAGGCCGGACGTCTCGTGCTTCATCCGCCGGCCTCGCTGGACGCGGTGGTCGCGCGGGTGCAGGACGAGGCGTTCGCGGGTGGTGAGTCGTGAGCAGCGTGGCGGGCAAGGCCGAACTGGAGGCCGCTCGGTTGTTGCTATCGCGGATGGGCATCTCTCCAGCGGATCTGGTGGCGGCGACGTCCGATCGTCCGCCGGCTCCGACGTTCGCGGAGTATGTGCCGGTGGTTGCCGCTGCGGTGAGTGCTGGGACGCGGCGGGCGTACGGGTCGTACTGGAAGCGCGTGGTGGAGCAGTGGGGCCAGCGGCGTATCGATGAGCCGACACCATCGGAGATCGAGCGGCTTGCGGAGTACGTCAAGACGCATGTGGTGGCCCGCCGCAACGCGCGGGGCGGGCGCAGCGCGGCGGAGCATCTGATCGCGGCGCTGCGATGCCTGTACCGGCGGGCGGTCGCCGACGGGCTCCTGTCCGAGGCCGAGAACCCGGCGTTGAAGGTGGCGAAGCCACGGCGGCTGCCGAGCACCCGGCGGGCATTGGCGGACACCCGGTTGGCGGAGATCAACGAGGTAGCGGCGTCCACGGGTGACGACCCGGCGTTAGACAGTCTGCTTCTGCGGTTGCACACCGAGACGGCGTGCCGCCGGGGTGGGGCCCTAGCTTTGCGGCCGGTCGACCTGGACCCGGACCAGTGCCTGATCCTGCTGCGGGAGAAGGGTGAGACGGTGCGGTGGCAGCCGGTGTCGCCCACACTCATGCGGTACCTGCAGCGGCACGCCGAGCAGCGGCACGCCACCGAGATGGGACCGTTGTTCCGGTACCGCAGCGGCCAGCCGATCACCTACCGGCGGTACGACCACCTGTGGGTGCGCATCGGTGAGCACCTGCCGTGGGTGCACGCGCAGCAGATCAGCACGCACTGGCTACGGCATACCACGTTGACCTGGGTGGAGCGCAACTTCGGCTACGCCATCGCCCGGGCCTATGCCGGTCACTCCGCCAGTGGGGGAGATGCCGGAACCACCGCCACCTACGTACGCGCAACTATCCACGAGGTTGCTGCCGCGCTGGCGGCACTTACCGGTGAGCCACATCCGCTGGCGTAGTGGGGTGTTGGGGCGGGCCCTGTCCTAGGCGGACTGGGTCCGCCCCAAACGATTGGAGTGGGCCCTCCGGTAGGCGCTCGCCGTCGTACAGCGCGGTTACGGTGACGGCTATGGGCTTTCCGCAGGTGCCGGGTCCTCGGCGGTCCGCCGAGGATGACGCTGACCAGGCCTTGTCGTTTGCCATCGGACTGGACGACGCGTCACCGGAGCGGGTCGCTGCGGTGGCCGCTGTGCTCGTCAATACTTGGCAGGCGGATTCGGGTCGGTTTGCGGCGGCGGCCGCGGTGTGCCGACGCCGGCAGGGCGAGGGGGACGAGGATGTTTGGGGGGAGACTGCGAACCTTCTGGACCGGGCCCTGCGCATAGTCCACGACGCCGGTGCCGACAACGACGATGATGCTCGGGTCCGGCTCCTCGGACAACTCTTCCCGGATCCAGGGCCCTTCCGGTGGGACACGGCGCGACGCCGCGATCCTGTGTGGTGGCTGCGCCGCCTGGCGGCACTGCGCGTCCGCGCGGTCCACCTACCAGCCGGCGCGCCTGCCGGGTTCCACCGGCTGGTCCTTCGTCGGGGCCTGCTCGTCGTCGGTCAGGTCGACTTTCAGGTGTGCCAGGGGTGTCGGCGTGGCTACCTGCGGAAGATCAGCGTTGATGGGGCCGCCAAAGGCTATGGGATCGGCACCCGCGCCGTGCTCAAGCTCTATCGGCGGTACCCGGGCCTCACCTGGTACACGACCACTCAGTACGACACCGCTGGGACGTTTTGGCAGAAGGTCGCGCGGCGAACGGATGGGGCTTTTACCGAGAACCACGACGGCGCGTGCGAGCACATGAAGATCGACCGACGGGGCTGACCCACATGTCGGCATAGCTCAGCTGTTGCGGTGACCATAAACCTTGGCCGGGTTGGCACCAAGGCAGGAGTCGTCACGCTGTCCCTCATGGGCCAACGTGACAACCGGGAGTCTGATGTCCGACGGCTCCTCGACGATTTGTGCATCAAGCTGGGCTTCTGCCTGCCACCCGAGGAGAGCCAACGGCTTCGCGAGTCCCCTCCGGGTGAGGTGGACAGCTTCACTGATGGGGTCTTCGAGGCCGAGGGAATGGGCGACATGAGGTACACGGACCTCCGCCGTCAGGTACGAGGGGTCGTCGATCAGTACATGAGGCGATGGGTAGGGACCGAGGATCAAGCAGCCGGAGGTCAGACCCGGTGAACGTTCGTGGTCACCGCACTATGCAGGGGATCCGCCGGCCCGCGGTTTTCGGCGACGGTGCGGTGGGCTGGTGCGCGATGAGGTTGTTCGGCTCCAGCCAGACCTCGTGTGAGGCTCTACGTCGCTGACCTGCTCGGACGCGGGATATCCACAGGGAAGCACCAGGTGGGGTGGACGAGGCGCGGCCGATTGTCGGAGGCTTCCCGCATGGAGTTCCCGGAAGCAGCCACCATCCTGAGTGCGCGTCTCGCCGCTGGCGGTGACAGCCTCGCCGCCGCCGGTGCCGTCCACCTGGCCATCGAAGCCTGGAAGCACTTGGGCGGGGTTGATCCCGCGTGGGACCGCCTCGGACTGGAGGTCCTGGACGTCCGCAGCCGCCTTTACGAGGACGACGTCGTCGTGGACGCGGCTGCCCCGGACGCCGACGGGCCCGAGGTGCGGGCTGCGGTGAGGGATCTCATTGAGCACCTTGCCCAGCACCACGATCGCCGTGCCGTCGCCGAGGATGGGCTGGCTCAACGGCTCGACCACGACGCGGCCGCCCAGCAACTACGCCGGGCGGCAGCGGCCCTGGCATGACGGTCGGCTTCTGGTACGAGGAGGCGCAGCGGGCGATGCGGGCGGCCACTGCGGCGGTGACCAGACGCCGTGCGGGGACCGCTGGGGAGATCAACGGTCTGGTGGGTGCCCGGTCGGACCTCTATCACCAGCTGGCCAGGGTGACGGAGCTGCTGGTCGGTGGTCGTCCGGTGGCGGAGGTGCCGGACAAGGCGGCTGCCGCGCTGGTTCTCGGGCGGCATGGGCAGAGCCTGACCCGGTTCTATGTGGGGTTGCGGGCCGCCGCAGTGGTGAACGAGCGGCTACCGCCAGCACCGGAGGTCTCCGATGGCGCGGCACGGTCGCTGCGCCGGGCCGCTGACGCGATTGGCGTCATGGGTGACATCATCGCCGGTCACGTTCCACCCGGGCGGCGTCCCGATACGCCAGAGGGGATCGCTATCCGTGCCGGGGGCGGTGTCCAGGGAGGGCTTGGTGATATTGCCCGGCTCGCCGTGGATGCCGTGCGGCTCGACGGCCGCCTTCCCGCTTGGCTGGACCGGGGTGGACCTCTGGCGCAGACGTACAGGCCGGCGGCGGAGGCAGCCAGATGGACGAGCGGCAGCCGGTTGAGCGCCGTCGCCAAGGAGCTGGTCGCGGCCGCGAAGGCTCAGCCCGACCTACGTGAGCTTGATATCGCCCGGTCGCCGCTGCATCCGGCACCGGCGGTGGACACCGTCGATGCGGCGATCGCAGCGGTCCGCGCTGCGCGAACCTGGCTGTGGCTTCACCCCGCCCAGGTCACGGGAGTGCACCTTCAGGTCGGGACGCAGCTCGGCCTGGCGGCGCACGTCCTCACGGCCGACGGATCCCTGGCGATGACCGGGGGTTGGCGGCAGGCGGCGATCGCCGCTGCCGAGCTACGCGCGGCACCGGCGGCCGGCCCGGCCCAGGACACCGTCGCCGAGATGGGCGAGGCCCTGCGGTGGGCCCGCTCGCTGCTGGGCCCTGCAGCAGCCCGGGGGCACATGCAGCATCGGGGGAGGGACGCCGCGCGGCTCGGCAGCGAGATGTTGCTGATGGCCGCCGCCCTCCACCGAGGCCTACGCACGGCGACGCAGCGGCGGAATCTGTTCGTTCGAGGGGATGCCATCCTCGAGCGTCCCGCCGGTTCGCTGGTCTACCGAGCCGCTCCCCATTGGCGGCCCGCAACAGCCGACGATGACCTTGTGCGCGACCTCAGCCGGGCGTTGTGGCAGATTGTCGGGTCCGGCGCCGAGGGTGATCCGGCGAGCATGGTCGCTCATGTGCTTGCCCAACCGCCTCGCCCGCGAGCGGTGAGCCCAGCAGCCGCAGAGAGCCGCAGTCCGAAGCCGGATGTGCTGCCGGACGACCGGGCGCGCCCGGGTCCCAGGCAGGGAGAGGGTAGGCAACCAAACCCGGCTGGCGCCGAAACCTTGGCTGCGGTGTCGGGCAGGGAGGCGGTTGAAGATGGCGGAGTGCCGTTGTCGGGCGAGATTCTGATCGACTAGTTCGGCGGCGCCGAACCGGTACACGTCGTACCCGTGAAGCCGCAGTTCCCGGTCTTCGGCAACCGGTTCGCCGTAGCGATGAGGCTCGGCACGGCCGTCAGGGCGTACGTAGTGCTGGACGCCATCGCGCTCGATGACGGTGCGGATACCTGGGGAAGTAGCAGCAGGAAGTACATGCGCTGTCGCGACAGGGGCGGTTTACCTGGGGCATGGTGGGCTCGCGTGTACGGGTCGCAATGCAGGTAGACCTCAGGGATCACGGGTCTTCGACAGCCTCCGGCAGGCTGACGAATTCGTCATCGTGCAGCTTCGGTTCGTTGGCGGCCATGTGCACGACGTCGTTGCCCAGGTGCTCGCCCCTGACGAGCCGAAGCGGCGACGCCGCCGCGACGGGCGCTGACGGCTGAGTCGAAGTGACCCTGAAGGCTGACAAGACGAACATTTGTTGTAGCCGATCTTCGCCCGTTCCGGGTGGCCCCTCACCGACGATGGGCGAGGGGACAGGGATGATGAGCTTTCACAGCCCGCGCAGGCGGTGAGTCCGGCCCGGCGCCGGGCTGCGGCGGATCTCGCGTTGCGCCGGCCGGTCGCGCCGATGCTCGCCGCGCCGGTCGATGTGGTACCCGAAAGTCCCGACCTGCTTCATGAACCCAAGTGGGACGGGTGGAGGTGCATCGCCTTCCGCGAGACCGACGGGGTGTACCTGCAGTCGCGGGCTGGCCGGAACCTCACCACCTACTTCCCGGACATCCCCCGGGCGATCCGGACGCTCCCGCATGGGGTGGTGCTGGACGGGGAGCTGATCGTGTGGGAGCGCGGCCGGACGAACTTCGCGCAGTTGCAGCGGCGCGTCACCGCCGGCCGCGGCCTGCTGCGCCTGGTCCACGACTGCCCCGCCCACTACGTGCTGTTCGACCTTCTCGTGGACGCCGGCGGGCAGGTGGTTCTGAATTTGCCGCTGTCGGAGCGGCGAGTCCGGCTGGAGCGGCTGCTTGCTGACGCGCCGGCGCAGCTCGCCGTGACGCCGCAGACGACCGACATGCGGCTGGTGGCGGACTGGCTGCTGACCTGGACCGTCGCGGCCGGGATCGAGGGCGTGGTTAGCAAGCGGCTGGCCGGGCGGTACGAGCCTGGCCGGCGCGGCTGGTGGAAGTTCCGGACCCGGATCGTGACCGAGGCGATCGTCGGCGGAGTGACGGGCAGCATCCGCAACCCCGACACCCTGTTGCTCGGCCGGTTCGATCGGAGGGGACGGCTGCGGTACACGGGGCGGACACACCCGCTGACGGGCCTCCAGCGGACGGAGCTCGCCGGGCTGCTGTCTCCGCTACGGCCTCGGCAACACTACGGTGCCGCCGTGGTGCACCCGTGGCCGGAGCCGTTACCCGCGTCCTGGTCCGGACAGCTGGACCGGCCGGAGCCGCTGCGGTACGTGCAGGTGGAACCCAGCGCGGTGGCGGAGATCGACGCCGACGTGGCGTTCGAACACGGACGATGGCGGCACCGGGTGAGGTACGCGCGCTTCCGGCCGGACATGTCGGTGTACGACGTACCGCTGCTGCTCGGCGAGGAGGAGGGCTACTTCGGCGACCTGGGGTGAGTGTCCGTGGGTCTGCTGATGAGCGGCGGGTGCTGCCGGATCCGCTGCAGCACGCCTCAAACAGTCACCTGAGCCCGAGCCGCTTGCATCCGCTTCTGGCCGATGAGAGCGCGCTCCAAGGCCGCAATGAACGGTGAGTGCCCGGGTGGCCGAGGACTCGGGCGGCTGCTGGTGCGCTTCGTAGCGTCCGACCGTCAGCTGAGGAACCATTCTTGTCAGTCCCTCCCGCTACTGTCGATAGCCGGGGTGAGCAGGACGAATTGAGCTACCACGGTAGGCGTTCCCCGTGGATTCGCTAGCGGACGGCCCACAGCCCGGGCACTCACTGTTGAGACGTCGGGTAGGTGGCACGTGGAGGAGATCAGGCGATGCCGGCGTTGGTGACGCAGTTCGACGAAGCGCTGAGGAACATCGAGCCGACGGAGGCCGACAAGACGAACGCGCCGTTGGCTCATGCAGAGGTGAGTGATGCGCTCGCCGACGATTCGGTGATCGCAGGTTGGGGTTTCGAGCGGCTGCTCATCGGTAGCTACAAGCGGCACGTCAGCATCCGGCGGATCAAGGACGTCGACGTATTCGGCCGGCTAACCGAGGTGGGGAGTGACGTCTTGCCGAGCACGCTCCTGGGCGAGTTCGAGCGTGTACTGAGGAAGGCGTTCCCGCCAGTTGACGGCAAGACGCGGGTACACCGGCAGGCGCGCAGCCTCCAGGTGAGCTTTCCGGAGTACGACGGGCTGTACGTGGACGCGGTCCCGGCGCGGCCATGGACTTCGCCTACTGGCGTCGAGGCGTGGCAGCTGCCGAAGCGCGAGGACGGTGACGATCCGCAGGGCTGGCAGGCGACGAACCCTCACGAGCTGACCCGCCTGACCAGTGAGTTGAACAACGCGGACAACTTCGACGGCTTCTACGTGCCAACTATCAAGCTGCTGCGGCAGACGCGCCGAAGTCTGATGGGTAAGCGCAAGCCCGGTGGGCTCACCGTCGAGATTGCCGCCCTGCACGCTTTCCGCACCGGCCTGGTTGAGGGGCCGACGCAGGCCGACTACTACGCCAGCGCACTACGGGAGACCGGGAACGTCCTGCACGACGCGTTCGTACTCGGCTTCGGGCTCGATGATCCGACGATCCCCGGCGAGAAGGTGGCCGTCCGGGCAGAGGACGAGGACAAGCGCGACCTCGCCAATGCCTTTCTGGACGCCGCCGATCGGGCCGAGGAAGCTTTGGCCAGCGATAATCGGTGCGCTGCCGCGAAGGCGTTTCGTGATCTGCTCGGTAAGGCCGTCGATGACCAAGGGGACAACGACTACGTGTTCCCGATGCCCGCGGACTGCAACGCTGACGGCACCGCCAAGCGGTTCGCGTCAGTGACCGCTGGAGACCGTGCCGTTCCAGCAGGTAACCGCCGGTTCGGATGACCACCGTCGAAGGAAGCGACGCGGCCGAAGCGCTGCGTATCGGCAGGGCCGTCGCCCGCGACGCGCTCCTGGACGTTCTGGCCCAGGCCGGCTTCCGGCGTGTTGCCGGCCCAGAGGATCGCTGGCGCGGTGCCCTGACGTTCCAGCCAGCCAATCGAGACAACGGGTCGGTGCGAACGACGCTGGTCGAGGTCGTCCTTGAGGAAGACTTCCCCTTCACTGCACCGAAGGTCTTGCCGCTGAGCCGTGGCTGGGCCGAGCAGGTAACCGGGCGAACGTTCACCGACAGCTATTACGAGGCCAGCAACGGCTGGCACCGCGACCTCGACCGTGCGATGTGCCTGTTCATCCAGGCAGATCACACTCGGATCCCCTGGGCCGACGGCGAGCAGTTGCTGGACCAGGCCCGTGCCTGGCTGGCCCAGGACGCGGCAGGGTGGGGCGACGACGTACCCGCGCTGGACCTCGACCGGTACCTGCACCCCTCGGCAGAGCGAGCCCTCATCCTGTACGGCAATCTGGCCGGACACGAGGGCAAAGTGCTCCAGCTGCGCCGGAAACGCCACGGCGTTCTTCGCGTCGGCCCAGTAGCGGCGCCTCGGCGGCGGGGCCGCGCCAGCGGCCACCGAATCTGGCCGTCCGACACCGTGCTCATTCTGGACGCTAAGGAGTTGGACGGCCCGATCCGGGACTGGGACGACCTCTGCGCCGCCGTTGATGCTGACGGTGCCCGTACTCTGGCCCGCGCCTACGACGACGGCCTGCGGAAGGTAATGCTGATCTACCGCCACCGCACCGTTCGAGGAGTACTGGGACTCGCGCTCGCCGCCGACAAGGACGACAAGGTGACCGTGAAGTCCCTGAAAACGGCTCCCGACGACCTCGCCACGCGCACCATCCGCGCTCACCCCCGAGCGGAGGTGCTCGGCAGCAAACGAGTCGCGGTCGTCGGCGTCGGCGCTATCGGGTCGGTGGTCGCTGACCTGCTACATCGCAGCGGCGTCGGGGAACTGGTGCTGATCGATGGTGACCTCCTTCTGCCGGGCAACACCACGCGCCACCTGCTCGACGGCGATGCGGTCGGGTTGCCGAAGGCCCGTGCAGTCGCGGAAGCCCTGTGCAAGACACGTCCCCGGTTCGGTGCCGTGCAGTGGCAAGACGAGCGGCTGCGATCCGTTGCCGACGCTCTCACCCTGCTCGCCGGTCACGATGTTGTCGTCGATGCCACGGCCGACTCCACCGCCACCGCAATGCTCACGGCGGCGGCGCGAGCTGGCGCCGGGCACCTGCTGTCCGTCTGCGTCCTCGCTGACGGCTACGCCATCCGAGTCGACCGCACTCCCGTCCGTGACGGCGAGCAGCCGCTGCCACTCCCGCAACTGCCGCCACCCCGCAGCGACGTCTACGAAACCGGGTGCGGCAGTCCCATCAGCCAGACACCACCGGCGGCGGTGTGGGAGGCCGCCGCCCTTGCCGTCCGCCACACCATCGGCCTGCTGCTAAATCCCGGCGCCGCCGCGCCTGGCGAACAACGTGCCCTCGCCGAAGGGCAGGATCAGTGACTGCGCACCAGGGCGACATCCTCATTACCCGGCAAGCCCTCGACGCGACGATCGCCGACGGGATGGCGGCGCTTCCGCACGAAACTGGCGGCATCCTGCTCGGCTTTCGCACACCAAACCTCATTGTGGTCACCCGCACGGTCACGGTCGCGGATCCGCAGAGCAGCCGACGCGGCTACCTGCGGCGCCACCGCCAAGCACAAGCCCGAATGGCCATCGGGCGCGGCGATGCCCCGCCCGTGGTGGGATACGTCGGCGAATGGCACACCCATCCCGTTGACATCGGCCCGAGCCGGACCGACCTGCGCGCCCTCGCAGCCATCGCCCGCCTCGCCCAGGGGCCCGTAGCACTCGTCGTCCTCGCCGACCCAGCCCAGGGGCTCTCGCATCTCCACGGCCGCGTTGCAATCCGCCAAGACATTTGGCCCGTGGTCGCCATCAACCCCGTCCAGATCGAGAAGGCTGAGGTAGCGATCACCGAGGACCCGGCAGCCAGCCTGGAAGCCGAAGCCACGGCCCTCACGACAAGGGAGTCTTCTTGAGCGCCAAATCCGACGACAACCGGCCATTTAACCTGCGCACCGCCTTCGCCGCGAAGTCGAAGCGACTACGGGCCGTCATGGAGGCCGCACCGGAGCTCGTCGGTCACATGCCGACTATCGGCGACGGCAGCGAAGCCGAATGGATCACAATGCTTCGCGACTTCCTACCGAGGCGATACGCCGTCGACAAGGCCTTCGTCGTCGACAGCTGCGGCCACCAAAGCCTCCAACTCGACGTCGTCGTATACGACCGGCACTTCACCCCATTGTTCTGGGAGATGGGCGATGCTCTCTTCCTGCCCGCAGAGAGCGTCTACGCCGTCTTCGAAGCCAAGCAGGAACTCAACCTCGAATATCTGCGCGAGGCCGGAGAAAAGGCGGCCAGTGTCCGCCAGCTGCATCGCACAACCGCGCCCATCGTGCACGCAGGCGGCACCGTCAACAATCCGAAGCCGCCGCCACGAATCCTCAGTGGCCTGCTGGCCTGCCGAAGCGACTGGAATCCACCCTTCGGCCACGCACTGCGCAAAGGCTTGGACAATCTCACCGAGGACGAGCGCATCGACTTCGGCTGCGGTCTCGAACACGGCGCGTTCGAGCTACCCGAACACACCACCGCAGATCCCGGCCTCGTCACCGCGGACGCCGAGGTCGGCCTAGCATTCTTCGCGATGCGGCTCCTTGCCCGGCTCCAACAAATGGGCACGGTCTCAGCTATGAACATCGACGCTTACACTTCCGTGCTCGCGCAGCGGTCTCGTGAACTGCCAACAGAGGTTCCGGCACGACAATAGGGCTGTGACTCGGCCTACGATCTTTAGCGCCGAGTCAGCGCGAACGCAATCATCGCCGTTGCACGGCCGGTTGAGGCTCAACTGGCAGGCCACCCCTATCAGCGAAGATCGGTAACACCAGCAACCCCGTAGGTATCCGAACGGAACCAGCCTGTTGCGTGCGGGTCTCGACCGTGGCCCGGGACGGCGTCATGATCAGGTGCACGAGGTTGCCGATGTCAGGGCGTTCGCCCATTCGCCGACTTGCACGGCTGATGCGGTTTGGCAGCCTTGGGCTTTGTCAATTCTTCTTAGGAAGCCTCAGCGGACCGCTTGGCGTCAGATTCCATTCGTGGGCATGGACGAGCGGTACGCGTCCGAACTTGCCGAGGGCCTCGGTTGCGGCGAGAACCTGCTTCCCCACGGCCTCGTCCTCCCGTTCTATGATCCCTGCATATTCGAAGAATTCCTGGCAGGCAGACGCGGTTTTGAGGAATAGCGAGGGTAGCTGGTAAAGCGCGAAGTTGGTCCGGTACTCGCGAAACTCTGGTTTCAGGGTGACCACCTTTCCGTCAGGCTCGCCCCAACCGTTGCGCATCACTTCGCCCATCGAAAAGTGCAGGGCGCGACTCGCGGCGGCATGCAAGTAGTCGTACAGGTCTTTATGGCCGGT
Organism: Micromonospora sp. NPDC049048; assembly: GCF_043197615.1. NCBI lineage: Bacteria > Bacillati > Actinomycetota > Actinomycetes > Micromonosporales > Micromonosporaceae > Micromonospora > Micromonospora sp. NPDC049048. The sequence continues at coordinate 901,997 of NZ_JBICTM010000003.1, forward strand.
CTGCTTTGCGACCCAACTCGCGCTCGGCAGCGGGCGCCCCGACCAATTGAACTGTTCGCGGATCTTCGCCAGCTCATCGTTCACACGAGTTAGCTGCTGCTCCTGGGCGTCTAAAAAGGTTACCGGATACCACAGCTCCTGCATCACAGCATCGCCGACGTAGGCACGCTGGGCGAGCAGTGAGCGGATACCGTCGGACCGCCCCATGACCATGAGCAGATTCTGCGCATCCTCCTGCGGCAGGTCCTTCACCCACAGCATCCAAAGCAACTCATCGAGAGCGGGCCGGATGAACCCGACCGCCAGATGACCCAGCCCGACCTTGGCCAGCACCACGGTGGCGTCAAGCGCTTCGAGCTGACGCCGAAGGATGTAGTTAACCGCGATCCGGCGAAGGTCGGACCAGGCTGCATCCCAGGTCAGGTCACCAATGACAAGCGCCTGCTTCGTCGCGGCGATCCACACCTCGACGGCCGCCACCCGCGCTTCGACGTCGACATTCTCATTGACAGCCACTAAGAAATAGTGACATGTCGCTGCCTGCTCACAACGTAGTAGGTGTACGGCGTCATCCAAGCCGGCGACGGCGTCCAAATGGGGCGAATTGAGCGGAATTTCGTTGAGACGGGCGTTTACCGCAGCCAAAGTAGTGCTTGCCTGGACGCCGCCACATTTGAAGCAGAAAGATGTCTCGACGGTGGTGCTTGTACGGGCTCGTCGACTGTGGTGCGAGGCATGACGCCGCTCGCGGCCATCAACTCCCGGGTTTTCTTCTGGGCCAGCGCTGAGCGGCTGGACCGGCTGCGTCAAGCGAAGGAGTACCGCACCGAGGACCAGGTGGTCCTGCACGTCGACACCCGCGCCCTTGTCGAGCGACACGGCCCACGAATCGAACTCCGCCGGCTCAACTCCGGGGCCGTGACGCAGAAGAACCACCCCATGCGGGGGCATCGATCCTGGCTGCCGATCGCCGACTACCCCTACGCCGAGTACCGCCGCCGGTACGGCCGCGATGGCGCCTTGGTCGAGGTCACCGTGTTGGACGCCGTCCCTGACATCCTCGACCTGACCGACAAGATCGAAGGCACCATCGACTGAGACCCACACCCATCGCGGTCGCAGGACTGCATTGCGCTCCACCCGGCAGGCAGGCGCTCGTATACCTGCTCGGGATTAGCCTTCACCAACCCGCTGGGGCTTCCTCGTCCTCTACGACTCCAGTGACCACCACTGTCGGGACCGATAATCGGGCAGGACGCGGCGTTCATCAGCCCTACAAGCCCGGCGTGCGGCCTGACTGAATTGCAGTCCTCGACCGATCTTGACATCCGGTCTCTAAGTAGCCGTGAACCGCTCGCTACGGAGCATGACGGAGGTTGTGGTGTCGGATGTCCGACGTGCCGATGACAGCACACCCGATCTTGGCAATAATCCTGTGCTCGGTCGTGAAGACGGGCAGACGTCATCATGCTGGCTCACTACGGAACGACAGGCCGAGCAGAGGAGCAACGAATCGTGAGCAAGCTGTCGTTGCCAGACAAGACCTTCTTGGAGGCTGTGCTGGGCATGAGTGGTGGATATGTCCTCGACCTCACAAACACATCATTGGCGCAGCTATTCGACGACCTCGCCATCGACATCTACGAGGATAAGTACGCCGAGTACGGAGTGTCGAAGGCAAACAGGTTGAGGACTCTGTGGAAGATCGGCTCAGATTCCGAGGTCGCATCAACGCTCGGTACCCTCGCGGACTACATCGAAGCGAAGCAGGCTGCTCCGGGCTTTTCAGGCTTCCGCGAGGAGATCACGGATGACCAGATCGCTAGGATCCGAAGGATCGGGGCGGATCTCGATGGTGCACCGTCTGCTGGTATGGGGCAGACAACGTCGGCCGACGACGTAGCTGACCCCACGCCCGCCATCTTCACCACCGAAGCGACGGTTTCAAAGAACAAGATTCAGGTCGAGATCCACGGGGACATTTACAACCACATCGGGCAGTACCTGGCGAGTGGGGACTACTTCCATGCAGTCGAGGAGTCCTACAAGCTGGTGCGCGGGAAGCTCCGCGAGATCACGGGCAAGGAGAAGGCCTCGGACGTCTTCAACAACAGCGCCCAGAACACTGCACACTACGAAGCCCTGTTCGGTAAGGCGACACCTGCCAACGACGCGGAAGCAGACTTCTTCCGAGGTATCGGGTACCTACACTTGGGTGTCCAGCATCTCAGAAACGAGAAGGCCCACACACCGGCAACACCTCTCGAACCCAACCTTGCCGTGCACTACATCTCGCTGGCGAGCCTCGCCTACGACCTGATCACGCGATACGTCAGCGAAGACACGATCAAAGAGCTTGAAGATCTGGTTCTCGCCAAGCGCCAGAGCTACCGAACCGCAGGCGCCTTTTACCGTGACTTCGAGGATGGCAAGTGGCTTCGAAACCTGACGCTCCCTGCCAAAGTTCAGTCCTCTGCGGTGCGTAAGGTGCTCAAGACCAAGTGGCTGGACGAGGCTGACTTCACCCGGAGCTACGACCACAGCAACATCGTGCTGATGCGGCTTGAGCTCGTGGTCGATGAGGTCACCGAAGCTGACCTCGACCGCTTGCTGGATCTACCGACAAAGGACTCGTACGGCAACGACCAATCGGCAGGTATGCAACAGTTCTTGGAGTTTGTTCAGAAGAACTATCCGGACACGATGTCACAGAAGGCGAAGGACTGGCTCACGAAGGAGCAGTCCTGACGATTGCCCTCCGAGGTTGAACGGCTAGGCTTCCGGGTCCAAAATTTCGGCCCCTGCTCCGCTCGTGCTCTATGCCTTACGACGAGCCACTTCTGTGAGGTGTGAGGGTAAGCAGTTGTCGGTCCCGTGTGCCACGATCGGCCGCTGCGAGCAGACCACGACGTTCCTGAACTGGCGAGGCTGGACGCAGGCCGCGGCCGACGTCGCCGGCTGCGAGGGCCCCAAGCAGATGGGGGCCTATTGCCTTGAGCTGTCTGGTTCCTGCTCAGGGCCAGGTCGGTGGCTTGGCCTCTTGCTGTCGCCCCCTCGAGCGGTTTCCTCAACTCGTAGAAGGTTGTCGATGATGACGGCGATGCCGTCTTGGGCGGCCGGTGAGAGCTTGGTGATGGATCGTGCCATCACGCGGACGCGCCGGCTGTGTTCTTCAGGCTCTTCTTGGTCGCCGAGTAGGTAGCCGGCGGGCACGTCGAAGAACTGGGCGAGCGCGCGGAGCGTGGATGCTTTGGGGTTGATTCGAGGTGCGCGCAGCAGGTTGCGGATGCCCTCGGCGGTGATGCGGTGGCCGGCCTTGGTGAGCTCCCGGGCAACCTCGGCCTCTGTGTAAGGTGGCCGACCTTCGGTGCGGGCCTCGAAGAGGGTTCGGAGCCTCGTTTGGATCAGGTGTGAGGCTGCAGCCTCGGCCTGGTCGGCTGGTGTGTCCTTCATGGAGTCCCCCAACTCCAACCACAGTTGGCCACAACAAAAACTGCGGTTGACGCTCTTCTGTGACCTGTGCTTAGCTCTCGGTATCGCTCGCAACTGCGGTTCGGTTGAACCCGAACTGGAGTTGCCTGGAGCGTAGCGGATCGGGCCGCCGTGCGCGAGATGGCATCCCGGCCGCGAGCGGCGGCGCAGGAGGGGACACGTCGTCGCTGTAGGGCCTGCTTCGTCTGGTCAGCGTCCAGGTCGTGACAGTAACGGGGGACCGGCCGCGTCGATGTCGACGTCGGTCTGTGCTGTACGGCAAGCCTTACGGGGAGGCGGACGTGCAAGGTCCATCGGACGAGCAGCCCGAACAGCTCGCCGCCCGCGCGCCTTTGGGCGGGCGTGGCGGTGAGCAGGGGGAGCCGGCGGGTAGGGAGAGGGCCCTCCCGCCGGCTCCCACCCCCGAGGAGGTTGCCGCCCGGGCTCTGGCCTTGGTGCCTTCGGGGCCGCGCCTTGTTGGTGAGGCGGCGGTGCGGGAGATTCCGCGAGAGTTCGGCGCGGGAACCCGGGTGGAGAGGCTGTGGTGGCGGGCGGCGTCGCTGCGATCGGGCTGTCCGCTGGTGTGTGTGTCCTCAGCGGACGGCGGTGTGGGCCGTTCGGTGTTGACCGTCGGGCTAGGCGGGCTGCTGGCTCTTGCTGTTCCCGACCCGGTGGTGGCGGTCGACGCGACTTTGCGGGCGTGGGGTGGCCTGGAGCATCGGGTGGCCCGGCGCAGCTCGTCGACGGTGTGGGACGCGGTGGCCGCGGATGCCGGCTTGGCGGACAGCGGGGCTGCGGAGCGGTTGACGCAGGTAGGGCCGACGGGGCTGCGGGTGCTGGTGGGGGAGAGCAAGTTGACCGCGCAGCGGCGCCCACCGACGTGGCCGGAGATGTTCGGCGTGATCGGCCATCTGCGGTCGGTCTATCGGTTGGCGCTGTTGGATCTGCCGACGGCCGACAGCACATCGACGTGGCGTGCTCTGGGCTGGTCGACGGTGCCGGTGCTGGTGTCGAGGGCGACGGTGGACGGGGTGCAGCACACACTGCGGCTGCTGGCCCACATGCGGGCGGCGGGCCTCGCGCATGTGCCGAACCGGGCAGTGGTGGTGGTCATAGCAACCTCTCCGTCCGTGGCGCGTGAGGTGCGGGCGGTGGAGCAGTTGGCGCGGCAGGCCGCTGCGGACCTGGTGCGTGTGCCGTATGACCCAGGGCTTGCGCGGGCGGATCCGCTTGACCCGCGGGCGCTGAGTAAGGCCACTCGGTCGGCGTTGACCGAGGTCGCCGCAGCGGTGATCGACCGGTGCCCGGTCGAGCCCGCGGCTTTCTCCGGCACTTCATCGCCGGATTCAAACGGGGAGGACTAATCGTGTTGCATCAGCTTGCGGCGGCCCTGACGGTGCGTGCCCCGGCGGTGGCGGCACTGCTGGCGCCAACGCCGACGCCCGAACCGTCGGGCGATGGTTTCGACTTCAGCCGGATCAGCCCGGACCCGTCGGCCGTGCCGCGGTCGGACCTGTTCTACAAGCTGGCCAACGCCGCGCTGTTCCTCGGCGTGATCTCGGCGGTGGCGGGGCTGGCGGCGGGGGCGATCGCGTTCGGCATCGGCCCGATCTTCGGCGCGCACATCATCAGCGATCGCGGGAAGTCGATGATGTGGAAAGCGGGCCTGGTGGCGATCGTGGTCGGGTCAGCCACGTCGATCATCGCGTTCCTGCTCACCGAGATTTAGCAGGTGGCGGTCATGAGCAGAGCGGAGTTCAAGCCGACCACCGGCCGCCGGATGCCGATGGTGGCTGCAGTGCTGATCGTGGTGGCGCTCGCCGGCGTGGCGGTGTTCGCCGCCGGACGCGCGAGTACGCCGGAACGGCAGGTGCCTGCGCGGTATGTCGAGCGGATTCAGGCCGGGGTGCCCGTGGGCTTCCCGGGCACGCCACGCGGCGGCGGAGACGCGGCGGCGGCGTACACGCAGTCGCTGGCCTCTGCCGGTACGCGGTCTGCGACGAGCAGACAGGCAGTGTTGGACCTGATCGCCGCCGAGGGAGCCGGATCGGCGGTGCAGCCCCTCGTGGGGCCGGCGGCGCACGGAGAGACGATCTCGCAGACGGTCGTGGCGCGGGTCTGGGTGCCTGACGCGGACCTCGACGCGGTGGTACCCGAGGACCGCGAGGTGTTGGTGCGGATGCTCGTCTGCACCTTGAGCGGCGTCACGACGAGCAGCCCTGCGGATCCGAATCCCGGATTGGCGGGCGGCTGGTATGTGCAGTCGGTGACGGTGCGCTGGTCGCAGGCTCGGTGGCGGCTGGTGACAGCGGAGCGCCCGGTGCCGGTGCCGCCTCCGGATCAGCGCGGTGCGCGCCGCGACGGCGGACCGCGGGACACTCAGCCCCTCGTCGACGTGCTCCGCGCGCGGTCGTGGGCGCCGGGGACGGTGTGACAGATGGCCGTGGTGCCCGCGATGCTGCGGCTGCTGCTGGCGGCGCTGTCGCTGACGACGGTCGGGCTGGCTGCGGCGGGACGGGCTGCGGCGGCACCGACGCCAGTGCCGTCACCGTCCGCTTCGGCGTGCCCATCCCCGCCAGTTGATGCCCGGCCCGGTGCTGGGGCGGTGCCGCTGGCGCAGCCGCAGGTGAATTGGTGCCTGCCGTGGGTGCGGTGGCAGGAGGGCGACGGTTGGACGACGGTGTGCAGCGCGGCGGCCAGCGCCGCCGATCAGGAACGCTGCGACGCGGTGGCGCTGACCGAGCAGTCACCGCCCCCGGACGGCACGCCATCGGTCCTCGACGAGCGCCTGCCTGCCGGTGGTGAGCAGCCGGTGCGCTGCGAGCGTCTGAACGAGAAAGCAACGCAGGACCAGGAGAATGCCGAGCGGTGGAAGGCGAAAGCGGACCGCTGCCGTGCGCTGCGCCCGGTGCTGGTGGCGTCGTCGTCACTGAAGCCGTCGTCGGAATGTGGCCTGGTGGACGTGTCCTGCAAGGTTGGAGCGCAGGTCAAGGAGGCGGCCCGTACGGGCTTCGAAGGCCTGGCCGACATTGCCGTCGCAGGGTTCGCGTGGGCGCTGGGCAAGTTGGCCGAGGTCGTGTTTACGCAGTCCTCCACCGTCGCCGACGAACCGTTCTACGGCGTCTACAACGACATCAGCGGGGTGCTGATTGTCGTGGTGCTGGTGGTCTTCGTGCTCTCAACGGCGATCAACGGGCTCCGGCTGAGTGGACCTGGGCCGCTGTCGAGCCTGGGCGGGCTGGTCCGGGCGATGTTCGGCATCGCGTTCGCTGGCGGCATCGCGTACCTGCTGATGGCGGCCTGGGACGAGGCGACGGTGGCGTTGATCGCCCGCAACCAGCAGCGGGACTGGCAGCCGAGCATGTGGGTCGACGCGCTCAACACGCTCACCGCCGACACCGGCACGATCCTGCTGGCCTTCATCGTCGCGATCGTTGGCGTGATCGGGCTGGTGCTGGTGTTCGTGATGCTGCTGTTCCGGTCGTTGCTGGCCGCCGGGGCGGCGCTGTTCGGGGCGATGGCGATGACCGGCCAGGTCATGGCCGAGACCCGCGCGTGGGGCCGGAAGTGGTTCTGGACGTGCAACGCGTTGGCCAGCAGCAAGTTCTTCATCGCCGCGCTCTGGATCTACGGCACCCGCACCAGCTACGAGAGCGACAACGTGGTCAACGTGCTGCGCGGCCTGTTCATCATCGTGCTGATGGTCCTCGCGCCGTGGATCCTGCTGCGGCTGACGAGCATGTGGGACGGCTACCTCGCCGACGTCGATGCCCGCGGGTTCCTGACCTCGGCGGCGACGGCGGTGGGGATGGACGCCGCTTCGCGGCGTCTGGCCGAGCCGTTGAGCGGCGGCGGTGGCGACATGGACGCGACGTCGCTGATGCAGGGCAACTCCGAGGCGATCCCCACCAGCCCGACCAACCCCGGCGGGCCAGTCGGCGCGCTCGCCGGGCTACCCGACACGGTCGAGGCTCTGCACGGCCGGGGGGACAGCCATCAGTTCGGCGAGCCCGCCGGGCAGGCGGGCGGCGAGCAGGGCGGGGGCGAGAACGCCGACGAGGCCGCCGGGGTGGAGCGCGACTCCCGCACGGCGCAGGGCGATGTGGCCCACGGCCAGCTCACGCTGCCCGGCGACGCCACCGGCGAGCAGGGTGCGCTGCCGGTGACCCCGCAGGGGGCGCGCGAACAGGCAACCGCGTTCACCGGAACTGATGCCCCTGTCGCCGGCAGCCCACCGTCTGCTGTCAGCGGCGCGCCGGGTCCTGGCAGCAGCCCCGAGCTGCCGCCGGTCGACGAGGCCGGTAGCGGAGGCGCGACACCGACGAGCAGTAGCCCGGCTGCCGGCCAGGCGGGCGGGGCGGCGGGCGGGCAGGGCAGTGCCGCCGCTGCCGGTGCAGCCGCCGAGATTCCGATCGTGCCCGTCTAGGCGAGCAGAGGAGTAGGCGTGACTCAGTTCCACTTTCCTCCGCGGTCCACCCGCGGGTCGATCCTGGGTTTCTCCTGGGGGCAGATCGGCACGGCGGTGGCCGGGGTGATCTGCCTGGTCATCGCCGCGAACATGCTGGCGGTCGGCCGGCAGGGCGCCGCCGGTGGTCTGCTGCTGGCGGCGGTGCTGCTGCTCACGATGGGGCTGTTGCGGATCCGGGGTCGCCGAGTCACCGAGTGGACGCCGATCGTCGCGGGGGCTTTGGCGCAGCGGGTAGCCCGGCAGGACCGCTACCGCGGCGCGGTTTGGGCGGCGAATCCAGGCACGAAGCATCTGCACCTGCCCGGCCCGGCGGCCGGCTACCAGTGGCTACCGGCGGTGGCTGCGGACGGGCTGACCGAGGTGGGGTTGCTGCACCACCGGCGGGAGGGCAGCGTGACCGCGACGCTGGCGTGCGCGGGCAGCAACCTCGTCCTGGCGGACACGTCGGTGCAGCATCAGCGGCTCACCGCGTGGGCGGACGTGGCGAACCTGCTCGGCACCGAGTACGCCGACAGCGGCCTTGCGCGGTGGTCGCTGACGGCGCGGGCCGTGCCGGATGTCAGCAACCGGGCACAGCGGTACCTCGCGAAGCAGGCGGTCGACACCGGCACGGCGGCGTACCGGTCGCTGGCCGAGCTCACTGCGGCGGCAGGGCCTGGCACGCAGCGCCACGACGTGTTCCTGACCGTGGTGTTCGACGTTCGGAAGCTGTCCGGAGAGGTCGCGGACGCGGGCGGCACGGACGCTGCCATCGCCACGGTGGTGCTGGACAAGCTGACCGGTGTTCGGGCGGCGGTGCGGGAGGCCGGCATCGAGACTGGGGGCTGGTTGACGCCCCGGCAGTACGCGGCGGTGCTGCGTGGCCAGTTCGACCCGGAGGACAGCGACCTCGAGGTGGCGCCGCACACGGCGGGGCCGGTAGCGGCGGAGACGGTGGGCTGGTCGTCGTACCGGCACGACTCCGGTTTCTCGCAGACGCTGTGGGTGTACGAGATGCCCCGCCAGCCGGTGCCGATGACGTGGATGACGCCGCTGTTCACCCGCACCGTCGGCCGGCGCACGGTGACGGTGGTCGCCGAGCCGGTGCCGGCGCAGCTGGCGCAACTGGCGACCCGGCGGGACAAGGTCGCCCGCGCCGGTGACGAGGTGACCAAGCGGAGGATGCGGCTGGTCCGCACCGCCCGGGAGGACGAGGAAGCCCGCGCGGTCGAGCAGATCGACCGGGAGCAAGCCGCCGGGCACGTCCGCTACCGGTACGCCGTGCTGGTCACCGTGACGGCCGACAGCCCGGAGCAGCTGCGCTACGACGTGCGCGCCGTCAGGCGGGTGCTGGGCCGGTGCGGCTGCCAGGCGGTGGTGCTTTACGGCGAGCAGGACCAAGCATTCGTGGCCGGGGCGCTGCCCCTAGCGCGCGGCCTCAAGCCGATGCGGGGGTGGTTCGCATGACCCGTACACGCAGGCAGGCGACGCCCCGGGTACGCCGGGAAGGGTCGTGGTCGCAGCGCCTCGCGGATTCCGCCGCCCGGCGCGACCTTGCGGCGGCGCAGGCGGACTTGGCACGGGAGCAGCGGGCGCTGCGGCGGCTGACTGAGCAGCTGTTGGGCCCGCCCTCCGTCGACGGGCGGGGTGCGTTTGGACGGGCCGCGGGGCGGGTGTTCTGGCGGCTGCGGCTGCCGCCGCTGGTCACCACCAGCGCGCAGTTGTGCAGCGTGTACCCGTTCGTCGCCGACCCGGGCCTGGGTGTGGACGGGCCGCTGATCGGGCAGGAGGTGTACTCCCGCGCCGGGTTCGTGTTCTCGGTGCACGAGCTGTATCGGGCGGGCGTGCTCAGCGCTCCCAACATGGTGGTCACCGGGGAGATCGGGTCGGCGAAGTCGTCGCTGCTCAAGACCATCGCGTTCCGCGGGATCCCGTTCGGGGTGCGGTTCTACATCGTCGATGTCAAGGGCGAGTACGACACTCTCGCCGACGTAGCCGGCATCCAGCCGGTGCGGGTCGGCCCCGGTTCCGGCGTGGTGATGAACCCTCTGGCGGGCATCCGCCGGCTGCCCGATCAGGGTGAGGCGGAGTGGTTGCAGATCCAGCGGGCACGCAGGTTGTTGCTGCTGGAAGGGCTGTTGGAGATTCAGCTCGGCGGGCCGCTGAGCGAGGCGGAACGATCGTTGGTCGAATACGCCCTCGACGCGGTCACCCGCGCCGACGACGGCACTAGCCCGGACCGGATGGCCACCCCGACCCTGTCGCGGGTCCTGGCCGCGATGGGCGACCCGTCCCGGTGGGCGCACCGGCTGGCTGGGGTGCATTACGACGTCGACCAGTTCACCGCCGACAGCCGCCGCGTCCGGCTGGCCCTGGAACGGCTGATCACCGGCGCGCTCGGCGGGATCTTCGACGCCCCGGCCGCGTCGACGCTGGCGATCGACTTCGATCAGCCGGGCGCGATCCTGGACCTGCGGGCAGTCCGCGCGTCCGACCAGATGACCGCGATGGCGATGACCTGCGCGCAGTCGTGGCTGGAGGCTGAGCTGACTCGCCCGAACGCCCCCGCCCGCGTTTGCCTGTACGACGAGTTCGCGCTGGTTAGCCGCCATCTCGGGCTGATGAGGCGCATGCGCGAGCAGTTGAAGCTTGCCCGAGCGCTTGGCACGGCGAACATCCTGGCCTTCCATCGCTTCACGGACTTGTCGGCCAGCGGCAGCGCCGATTCCGAGCAGGTTCGCATCGCCCGAGGGCTGATCGAGGACACCGGCGTGCGGGTGTCCTACCGGCAGGCGCCCGGCTCCCTGGATGCGGCGCGCGAGTTCCTGGGCACCACGGACGTGGAGACCAACCTGCTGCTGCACCTGCGCCGCGGTGTCGGGCTGTGGAAGGTCGGGCTGCGCTCCTACGTCGTCAAGCACCAGCTCTCCTCCATTGAACGGCGCATGGTCGACACCGACAGCCGGATGCGGCAAACCCCCGATGCCGAGCCGGAGAGGGCGCCGTCGCTGGGGGAGCAGGCCGTCGTGGTGGGGCGGGTGCGGTGATGGCCGGCTCGCTCATGTCCCCGGGGCACCGGCTGCCCCGCCGGGGAGTGGCCCGCGCCGACATCCTGGCCCGACTGACGCTTGCGGGCATCGCGGCGCTGCTGGTGCTGTCGGGCACCGTCACGCTGTGGCTCGCCGGGCAGGCCGGCGGGCTGCTCACCCACGCGGCCTGGCCGGACAGCTCACCTGCGGACGCCCCAGGGATCGCCGTGCGGCTCATCACCAACCCGGGCGACCCGGTCCGGGCGTGGCCGCCCGCCGCCCGTGACACGCTGCCGCCAGCGCCTCTGCTGTACGGGCTGTGGGCCGTCCTGCTCAGCGCCACTGTCGTCGGCATCGGCGCGGTGACGATGCGGGTGGCGCGGCGGTGGGTACGCCGGCGTGGCTTCGCCGGCCGTAAGGACCTCGACCGGGTGGTGACGGCCGAGGCGGTGCTGCGCCGCGTCGACGTGCTGCGGCCGGGCCTGACCATCCGCGACGCCGACCCACCCGAGACCGTGACGGTGAAGCAGCGGCGCCGTATGGACCCGCTGGAGGTGGCCCGGCTGCTCGGCCACCACGCGCTGACGGGTGAGCCGCTGTACCTGGCCAACGAGTACACCGAACTGCTGGCCGGGGCGGCCCGGTTCGCCAACAAGACGAGCCGCTACATCATCCCGAGGGTCGCCGACGCCCGCGGCGCGGTCATCTCTACCTCCACCCGCCTCGACGTCGCATCGGTCACCTACGACCTGCGCGCCGAGGTCGGCCCGACGTGGATCTTCGAGCCGCAGGGCCAGGTGCCGGGGGTGCCACGACTGCGCTGGTCACCCATCGACGGCGCGGAAGATCCCGACATCGCGGCGCTGCGCGCCAAAGGTTTCGCGGCCGGCGCCGGCCTCAAGGAAAACGTCGACAACGGCCAATACTTTCAGGATCAGGCGGCGTCGATCATCCGCGGTCTGCTGCACGCCGCAGCCTTGGACGAGCGCGCCACGATGACCGAGGTTGCGAGCTGGGCGGCCAACCCCGCCGACCCGCGCGCAGAGCGGATTCTGCGCCACCACGGGCAGATCGTGTGGGCCGACCGTCTCGCGTTCCACCGGGAGACCACGGGCCGCAGCCGCGACGCCATCCAGTCGGTGGTGTTCGGCGCGCTTGACGCGTTCAGCAACCCCCGGATCCTGCACGCGTGCTCACCGCCGCGCGGGCAGCAGTTCCATCCCGAGCAGTGGCTCGACGAGTCCGGCACCCTCTACCTGGTCGGCACCCGCAGCGGGCAGGCGCTGATCGCGCCGTTGTTCGCCGCCATCGCCGAGGACATCATCTACCGCACCCTGCAGCGGTCGTTCCTCGCGCCGGGCGGGCGGGTCGAGCCCTGCCTGTACCTGATCGGTGACGAGATCACCAACATTGCGCCGCTGCCGTCGCTGCCCGCGCTGGCATCCGAGGGCGGCGGCGCCGGCATCGCCCTGTCGATCGCCTGCCAGAACACCCACCAACTGGAAGAACGGTGGGGTCGCGACGGCGGCCAAGCGCTACGCGATGGCGCGAACGCCCGCTTCGTGATGGGCGGCACCCAGGACGTCAACGCGCTCAAGGACGCCCAGTCGCTGCTCGGGCAGGTGCAGGAGTTGTCCTCGGCGGCGTCCTGGGGTGGCGGTCGGGCCAGCGTCCAGGAGAACACCCGCCGGGAGTACCTGGTCGACCTGGCGGAGCTGCGCACACTGCCGACCGGGCATGCCCTGGTGCTGCTGGGCAACATGCCACCGGTCGAGGTGGTGCAACCGGCCTGGTGGGAGCGCACGGACGCCGACCGGTTCCAGCGGGCGCAGGCCGCTTTCAGCGCCCGACTTCGGGAGGCACGCTGATGCCGGATCGCACCTTCCTGTTCGACATCCCAGAGCAGGCGTCACCGCAGGAGCGCGCCACCGCCGAGCTGGCCGGGCTGATCGACACGCTGCGCGGCGCGGTGGAACAGCTCGCCGAGGCGCACGTCGCGCTGTCCGACCGCGTCGACGCTCTCGACAGCCCGACCGGGTTCGTGCCGGCACGGCACTGCTGGCGGGACCTTCACCGCGACGACGCCCGTGAGCTGTGGGCGTGGCTGATCGCCTGGACCCGGTGGCTGTCCGACCGGTACGGGCTGGCGCAGGACCTCGGCGCGTGCTGGCCGGCGCATCCGGCCCTGGTGGAGGAGCTGACCGCCCTGGCCGTGTCGTGGCACCACGCCTACTCGGCCAAGGCCGACCCCGACGCGCCGCTGCGATGGCACGAGGCGCTGCACCGCGCACGGACCCGCTGGCAGCAGTGGGACACCACCCGCTGCAGGCACGGCCAGCACACCCCCCGCAGCCCGGACACCGTCTGGTCGCAGCCCTGGCCAGACATCGCCGACCATGCGGTCAGCGAGGACATCCGCACACGGCCAGCGCATGCGGCGGCGGCCCAGGAGACAGGGGGCAGGACATGACACATCCAGCCGAGATCACCAGCGTCTGGGACTGGCAGCGGTTCGAGGCCGCCCTTACCGGGCTGCGCGTCGGGGTCGACACCCTCGACGACTTCATCGCCGGCATCCACGAGACACGCGACACCTGGCGCGACGACGAAGAGAGGCAGCAGTGGACGGACATCGACGAGCAGACACGACGGGACACGGAGCTGGACTGGGCCAGCGACGGGCACCTCGACGGCGACTACACCCGCGACGTCGACGAGTGACGACAAGCACCTCGTTCGACGCTCCGCTCGCCGCGATCAGCAACAGCCTCACCCATCTGCGCGGCGACGTCGGCGCCCTCGTTGACGCGGCCAGCCGGCATCCCACCGCGCAGCGGCGCGCCGCGCTGGTGGACGTCCACCACCAGTTGCGTTTGCTCGGGCAGCGCGTCAACGCCGCGCTCGGCTCCCCGCCAGCCCAGGACCCGTCGCCCCACGAGCCCTCGGAGCAGGCATGATCCGCACTTGCAGCCGAGGCGCACTTCTGGTGGCTGCGATGCTGCTGGCGGCCGGCTGTACCAGCCGTACGACCGGAGCTCCCGCCCCGCAGGCAAGCAGCCCTCCGGCGGTGACACCGCCGGCCGATATGCTTCCGGACCCTGACGGTGTCCTGCCCACCCGCTCCACCGCCGCGGACCCCGCAGCCGCGGCCACGGCGACACGGTTCGTCGCCCGGTGGGCACGCCCGGACCTGCCCGCCGCCCAGTGGCGCGCCGACGTGCGCCGCTACGCCGTGCCCGGCTACGCGGACCTGCTCGACACCGTCGACCCGGCCAACGTGCCCGCCACCCGGATCACCGCACCCGCCCGCGTCGTCACCACCACCCCTGACCGGGCGGAGGTCGACGTCGGCACGGACGCGGGCGTCCTGCGCGTGGTGTGCGTAAGCGACGGGCAACGCTGGCTGGTGGCCACCCTCGGGATGCCGAAGGACACCCGGCGATGAACGGGCAGCGGGCCGGCATCGGCGTCGCTGTGGTGGCTGCGCTGCTGCTGGTGTGTGGCCTGCCGTTAGCGTCGGTGATCACCGAAGCGCCGGCCGTGGCCTGCGCTCCCGCTGCTGCCCAGGCCATGAGCAGCGCGGGCACGCGCGGCGGGGTCGGCCGGTGGAACGGCGAGCAGGTCACCAACGCGGCCACGATCGTCACAGTGGGCCAGCAGCGGGGGATACCGGCCCGAGGCTGGGTGATCGCGGTGGCCACGGCGATGGTCGAGTCCAGCCTGCGGAACCTGGGCGGCGGCGACCGCGACTCCGTTGGCCTGTTCCAGCAGCGGCCCAGCCAGGGCTGGGGCGCCCCGGCGCAGATCCTCGACCCGGTCTACGCTGCCGGGAAGTTCTACGACAAGCTGCTGCGCATTCCCGACTGGCAGCAGCTGCCACTGACCGTCGCCGCGCAACGGGTCCAGGTCTCGGCGTTCCCCGACAAGTACGGCGAGTACGAGCAGGACGCCGAGCAGGTCGTCGCGGCCGTGACCGGCGTCGCCACGATCAGCGATCTGCCCGGGGCCAGCCTCGCCGTGTGCGGCACCGCCCCGAACGTAGCCGCGTCGGGATGGACCCTGCCTGTGCAGGCGCTCCTAGGTAGCGGATACGGGCCGCGCGCCGGACGGCTCCACGCTGGCGTGGACTTGATCGCCGCCCGCAACACCGTCATCCGCGCGGCCAGCGCCGGCGAGGTGGTGTGGTCCGGCTGCGACCCCGGCACCGGCAACTGCGACATCGACGGCAGCCCGAGCACCCGCGGATGTGGCTGGTACGTGGACCTGGTGCACGCCGGCGGCTTCGGCACGCGGTATTGCCACATGGTTCGCCGTCCCGACGTACGCGTCGGCGACACCGTGCAAGCGGGCCAGCCGATCGGACTGGTCGGCACCAGCGGCCATTCCTCCGGCCCGCACCTGCACTTCGAAACCCACCAGGCGGTCTGCGACGGATCGCGCTGCGACCTCAGCAACGCCAACTCCACCGATCCGGTGCCGTTCATGCGCGAACGCGGCGCCCCGCTCGACGAGGGCAGGTGAGGCCCGACCTCGCACCACGACACCACATCCGACCGCGCACACATCACGGGGGTGAAACATGCGCATCGACCAGAACCAGCATCCACGCCTGCCCACACCTGAACCGCCGCCACCGGCCGACCGCGCCGGCAGCAAGGGCCAACATCGCAACCGGCACACCCTGCGCCGACCGCGACACCTGCGGAGGCCACGATGAGCGCCTCCACCCGGCGGCAGATCGCAGGGGTCTACCGCCCACCCGTCAACTCTCGACCGGTCCCGCCGCCGCGCCCGGACGCAGTGGCGCAGCTCTGCCGCACCGCGAACACCGTCCGCGCGCATCTCGAACGCACGGTGTTGCGGGAGGCGGGTATGACCTGGACCAGCTACGACGTGCTGGTGCTCATCTGCGCCCGCCGCGTGGTCGAGCCCCGCGCCATCGCCGTGGAGGTGGGCATCGCCAAGGCCACCCTCACCAACACGCTCAGCATGCTCGTCGACCGGGACCTCGTGCGCCGCCAGCTACACGAGCGTGACCGCCGGCGCGTCGTCGTCAGACCCACGCAGGCCGGCCTGGACCTTGCACGGGAGCTGCAACGCCTCGTGCACGCCCGGCAGGCGGAGCTGTTCGCCGGCCCAGGGATGCCGCCAAGAGACAACATCGCCCACGTGCTGCGCGTGGTGGCCGCCCGCTCCCGCCCGGACGACGCCACCCCGAGGGGGGAGGGCGCCCGGTGACCGGCAACATCCGATCGCCGCGCCCCTCTCGGCGGCGCCCGTGCCCGTTGGGCAGCGGCGAAGGTGGGGACCCGATGACAGGGCGGACGACCATGCTGGCCGACGAGGCCGTTCCTCATAGCGAAGTGCCCAACGCACCCGGACCCGGATGGCGGCTGGGCATCCTCTACGGGCCCGCTGTCTATGGCGTCAGCGCCGCCGCCGTCGCTCTCCCGGACGCAGCCCAGCATCTCCACGCCAGCGGCCCAGCGCTCGCATGGATCCTCACCGCGTACGCCGTGGGTATTGGCGTCGGTGCGGTCACCGCCGGACGCATCACCGATCTTTGGGGCAGCCGCCCGGTCCTCCTGATCGCCGTCACGCTGCTGACCGCCGGAGCGCTGGCATGCGCGGTCGCCCCCAACCTGGCCGCCGTCGTGACAGGTCGAATCCTGCTGGCGGTGGGCTCCGGCGCGGTCCAAGCCACCGCGCTCGCGATGGCCGCCCACCTGCCGGCGTCGCAACGCCCGGCGGCATTGGCCCGGTTCGGCGCCTGCCTAGCCGTATTTAGTGCTACTGCGCCGTTGGCCGGGACAGTGGCAGTGGCCTGGTCGTGGCGGGTGGCACTCGCCCTGCCTGTGCTGTCCATCGCCGCAATCCCGCTGTGCTGGCCCCTCACCACCCCACGACGACACCGAGAACCGCTGGACTGGCTCGGAGCGGGACTGCTCGCGATCGTCGCCGCCGGACTCCTCCTGACCGCCCAAACCGCGGCCCAACACACCAGCGCGGTCACCATCACGGCGGCGGCTGCCGCCACCGCAGCCACCGGGCTCATCCTCGCCATCCGCAGCCGACGCCACCCCGGCGGGTTCGTCCTCGACGGCGTCTTGTCGGCCGCATGGTTTCGGCGCGCGGCGCTCACCGGCGCGGGCGTCTACGCCGGCCTGTTCGCCATCCTCTTCGCGGCACCCCACATGCTGGCGAAGCTCGGCTACGGCACCACGCACATCGGGCTTCTCCTGCTGCCCGGCGCCGCCGTTGGTGCCGCGCTGGCCCGAGGCGCCGCAGCCGCCGCCCGTCGCTTGCCTGCCCGGTACGTCATGTCGGCAGCCAGCCTGCTGTTCGCGGCCACGCTGTGCTACGCCGCCATCGACCCCGGTCCGATCGGCGTCACGGCAGCCGCCACGGCCGCGTTCGCCGCCTCGGCGATCGCGCAGATGCTGCTCACCGCAGAAGCCACCAGACACGCACCGCCACCTTGCCGCGGCGGCGCGATCGGACTGCTCACCCTTGCCACCTTCGTAGGCGGTGGTGGCGGCACCGCGCTCTGCGCCGCCCTGTGGCAGCCATGGGGACCAGCCGCCGCGCTGGCCCTCACCGCACTGCTGCCTGCCGCAGCCGCCGCAGCAGCCTGGCGACTGCACTCCTGACAGCGAGGATGTACGTCGCGTTGGTCATGGCGGGGCGGTACGCTGAACTCAGACAGCGCGATGCCGGCTACCTCGAACGGGTAGCCGGCATCGCGCATGTTCGGGTGCGCTACTCGCCCGGCTGCCCCGCCACCGGCGTCCAGCCGAACAGCGCAGCCTGCTTGCGCGCGTCCTCACGGGCACTCGTCAAGGCGTCGATCAGCGCACTCATGTCCTCGTCGGAGAGCAGCGACCGGCACGAGAGCGCCATGTCGTAGTCGCCGCCAGTCACACGGAACCACAGGTTGGCGTGCGGGGTATCGCAGCTCGGGTCGCTGAACGGCACGGCCTGCACCTCGAACGTGGGCCCATGACCCATGTCGACCGCGACCTGGTACGCCGGGTGCGTCTCCGGCGGCTCTACCTCGGCGGTCACGCCCCACCGCCAGGCAGGCAGAGCCGGTAGTCCACCGAGTCCCCATTGCCCCGCGTTGCCAGCAACCCGGACTCCACCAGCTCGAACATGAATACCGAAAAGGTCATCGCCGTGAACCGGTCATACGTCAGCTTCCACGACTCCGGGTCGTCCTCGTCGCGCATCGCATCCGACATGGGGCCCTCGTAGAAGCGGTTCGGCCAGAAGTCCAGGATCCGCCCCTTCTTGTCGGCGGCGAGGGACAACCCTTCTGCCAGCGGTTCCAGGAACAGGCGTCGCCGGTCGATGTGCTTGGACCGGTGCTGGTCCCATTCGTCTGGCCCGACGAACCGGGCGCCCTTCAGGTAGCCCCACCGGTCCTTGTCGGTAACGATGTCGTCCGGGTTCACGCGATCTCCTAAGAGGTTGAGGGGCAGCCTCCCAGAGCCAGCGAGCTTGCGAGCGGGCCGCCAACCGAAGCCTAAACGGCGGAGTGCGAGACGTACTCTGGGACGCCGGCCAGCCGGCCACGGAGCCGGCCACTCGCTTGGCCCCCGCTATTGGGTGCGCCGGCCGACGGATTAGCGGTTCAACTGCTCGTCGATCACCTTCGTGACGATCCTCAGGCCGTCCCGTTCGAACCCCTTGAGGAGTAGCCGCAGCGTGTGCGGGATGGCCTTGCCGCCCTTGCCGTACTCCTCGACCGTGCCGTCATCGCGGCGGCCGTCGTCTGCGGTCACCTCGTTGAGGCCGAACCGGGTGAACCAGATGTGCCTGTCATAGGTGTCCGGCCCGATGGCCATGTGCAGCAACCTGGTTCCCGCCTTGACCTTGAACCCGAACCCATCCGGCACCATGTGGTGGTAGCGGCACAGCATCAGCAGGTACCGCAACTCGCTGTCCTCGAGGACGTGAATCCAGCCGTTCGTGAACAGCGCGATGGGGAGAGAGAAGTAGTCCTCGGTCTTGCGTGGCACCACGTAGAGGTCGTTGGGGCCGCTGGCCCGCTCTCCGCCCTCGTCGTTGAGCAGGAACCCCCGGTGCTTGTTCTTGCGATCCTGGCCGTGGGGCAGCGAGATCAGGTCCTCCGCGTGCAGCAGCTCCAGAGCGCTGAACAGGTGTCGGCCCTTCTTGGCCGAAACGCTCATCGCCGTGAGCCCGTCCAAGGCCGGCTTCGCGTCGGTCGCCAGCAGGTCCGTCCATCCGATCTCGTTGCCCTTGCCCTGCAACGGGCGCGGGTTGTCCGGCCGCTGACCGGGCATCGTGCGGGCCTGCGCCTCGAACAGGGCGATGAGCATCAGCCGCAGCGCCGCGCCGCGGGGGTTCGCCAGCCGGCCGGCGGGCGGCCAGTACTCCTTTGGTGGGAGCTTGCGGTCCGACGCGTCTCCGGGGGCGGGGTCCTCGCGGTAGACGAACGTGTCCCGGACCCGTACCTCGCCCTTGGCGACCGGGCTGCTGGACATGCTGCGCGTGGCAATCGTGACCAGGTTCGCCCTTGCCTTGACGTAGGACTTCTCCGCGTCGTAGAGACGGCGCAGCCGGGTTTCCAGGTGCTTGCGCTCCGCTGCGGACGGTGGCTTGTCCGGGTCGAAGGGGTGGGTCGCGGCCATGATCAACCTTCCCTCGCAAGCTCAGCGGCCGGGGATACCGACGTTCTTCCCCGAACGTTTTGATCCGTCTTATGCGTCATCTCCGTCTCTTCATGTCCCAGTAGACGTCGGACGGAACGAAGCGTGTTGACCATGATACATGATCCACTTGGCGGGCTGCCCCGCTGGCGCTTCTATGGACACCAGCCGGGCGATCACCGCCCCGCCACGGCAGGGCCCATCAACCAGTTGGACCTCCTCGCCGCACATGCACTGCGCCAGCCGTCCGCCGGTACCGCGGACGGCCCCCGGGATCCACCCCGGAGGCCGCAGTGCGGATCAGCCTTCGTGCTCAACCAAGGAGATGCCGCATGTCCAGAATAGGTCCACGTCCCCGACGGACCGCCGGCCAGGAGCCGGGAGATCCACAGCGACTGCCCCAGCGGTGGGCCATCATCGCGATGGTCACGGCCGCCGCGGCCACCATCGGCTACCTCGTCGGGGGGCCGCTCGCAGCGATCGGCGCGGGCACCACCGTGCTCGTCGCCGCCCACCGGGTCCTGGACTGAGCCGGGACGCCGAGCCGGTGCGGGCGGCCTCCACCCGTCTGCGCCGGCTCGGCGCGACCCATGCGGCCGACGGGCACTACCCGGTCAGCATCTTGAAGAAGAAGAACCGAGGCGGCACCGGCAGCGCAGCCATCGGGGGCATCAACTCCGCCCCCAGCAGCGGCGGCAGGTCCTGCCCGTCGTCCAGCACCCGGTAGCCGTGTCGGCCGTAGAACCGGCGTAGCGCCTCGGCGTCCAGCCCGTCGGTGACGTTGCCGAACAGCACCCTCACCCCGTCTGCCCGCAGCCGGCCCTCCACGTAGGCGAGGAGCTGCGACCCGATGCCACGATCGCGGAAGTCACGCCGCACCCCGATCAGGTCGAGTTCGCGGTGCCGGTCCAACACCCCGGGTGCCAGCAGCCGCCGCAGCGGAGGTGGCAGGGGCGCGCCGGCTGCCGCGAGTTCGGCGGCTCGGCCGGCGAGTTGACTGCGGACCGCCAGTGCCGCGCCAGCCAGGACGCTGGTGTCCGGGGGCCGGTACTGCGCCACCAGAGCCGGGAAGTAGGAGTTGGCAGGGGCGGGCACCGCCCCCGGGGCAATGTCGCCGATGGTCTCCTCGAACAGGCGCTGCACCTGCTGCCGCTCGTTGGCGGTGGCGGCCTCGGTGATCGCCGAGGGATGGACGTCGCTGTGGGTCATGGTGGCGGAGTGTAGGAGGTCGATCGACGTCGCGGCCGTCTTCAGCTGGGTGGCGGATCAGGGTGGGCAGCTACTCGCATCCGTCCTCGGACCCGCGCCCGTACGGCTCGCCGCAGTCCGGCCGGTGCGCGTACAGGCGAATGGTTCGGTGAGTGGGTTGTCGCCCACTACCCTTCCGTAGCCGTACCTGTCGCTGAGGTGATTTCATTACCACGGTCATGCACCACCTCGACAGGTTCTCTCGGCACCACCGTCCGGCCGCAAGCATCGATAGTGATGGCTCGACAACATCTTTCGGCACCAGCACATGATCGGCCTGTTGTTCGGGCACCAGGTCCGATCCGTCCCACCGCCGACTGCCGCGAGCGGTCCGCCGGGGTCGCTCTCCTGGAACTGTCGCTTCGCGCTCGACCTGGCGAGTTCTCATGCGTCGTGACGGCGTAGTGGCGAGTTCTCAGCCAATGTGGCGGACGAGATGATGTCGTGGTGCTTGAGACAGGGTTGAGGCGTTCGAGCCCCGATGAATGGTTCGAGGTCGTGTACGCCGGCGAGGACAGTGCCGAGCAGCGGCTGCCATGGCGGGAGATGCCGCAGGTTGTTGACGAGCTGAGTCGTCCGGCGCGTTCGTTCCCGTCGTACCGGGGGCCAGCGCAACTTCCCGGGTTGGTACTGGTCAGCCATCGTGGGGCACCAGATCGAGTTCGAGTCCTGGGTCGAGCGAGACCAGCCGATCGCCCTCGACTTCGACCCGTCAGTCGTGGCGATAGCGTCGCAGCCGTTCCGGCTGTACTGGACCGAGCGCGGGGACAAGTCGCGGCGGCATGCCCCGGACTTCCTGGTGCGCCTGGACGACAGGGTAGGTCGTGGTGCTGGGACTCGCGGCCGGCTGAGGCCGCCGGAAACGCCGACGAGCAGCAGCACGCCCCGCTGGCTCGTCGAGCCAACGATGCCGACCGCTGGTACGAGACGCGGTTCGCCGCACTGATCGGCAGCGGCTTCATCGCCACCGGCACCGGGCCCGCCCGGTGACCGCCCGCCGCCGTGCTCCGGCGCGGGTCCGCTACGGCGGGGCCGACGACCGCGTGCTGCGGCTGGCACTGTTAGAGGAGTGGGGCTGGTGCTGTTACTGGCGCGGCGAGCCGTTGGATGTCTCCACCGCGCAGATCGATCACATCATCCCGCGCACCGTTACGCCGGCCCGGCTCGCCGAACTCACTGCGCAGCACCGCCTGCCCGACCGCTTTGACCTGGACGCGCCGGCCAACCTCGCCCCGATCTGCCCGTCATGCAACAACGACAAGCGCGACGGCGACTACCTCGATGCACCTGTCCTACACAAGAAGCTGGTCGACGCAGACCGGCGCGCGCCGGCGGTCGTCCGGCGGGTCAATGCCTACAAGACGGCCGTCACGGTCGGCCGCGCGCTTATCGCCGCCGCAACTGCGGACCTGACCGGGCCGCAAGCTCGGGATGAGTTCCTGGAGTTCGCGCCGGCGGTCGTGCAGACCTTGGCGCTGCTGGACGAGGACCGCGCCGACTTCTTCGTGCACCGCGACATCTTTCTGTACCTCAGCGGCGACATCATGCAGGCGTCTCTCACCCTCGATGCGCGAGGCCGCGCGAGGTACGCGTGGGTAGAGGAGATCTGCGGTAGGGCCTGGCCCGACCTCGTCGAGGACGGCATGCGCGATCTGGTCACCCACGCGCAGGCCTCACTCGAGCAGGCCATCCGTAACGAGTGCGGCGACACCGCCGGCATCGTGTCCAGCAGCACCGACAGTCTGACGGCCTCGATGGAGATCGCCGATGTCCGCCGCGACGGCAGCCTTATGACCTGCCAGGTGAGCGGGCAGCTGGAGGCTCACTACAGCGCCCTCGTGCACGACGCCGACCCCGACGCCCCCGACTTTGAGCTCATCTACATCGACGTGGGAGCAGACGTGGTCACCCGGTTCCGTCTCACCGTGTCCTTCGACCTCACCGCGGCCCGCACTGAGTTCCCCGCCACCAACGTGGTCATCACGGACGCCCATGTTGACGTCGGGACCGACCGGATGTGGAAATGATCGGGCCGGGCAGCCCCCTCCCGGATGCCCAGCCAACGGCGAGCCCACCGACCTTTGACCGTCTCTCGCGCGTACACGCTGCCCGCCATTCGGCTGACCCGCGACTCCAGATGCCACTGGTGCCCAAAGAACGTGCCGAAGTGGTGCCCATACAACCTGCCGGAATCACGCTGAGGCCAATAAGTTGTCCTGGGACTGACCTCGCGCCAGCCCGGCCCGTCTCGGGACCGCGCCGGTCGAAAGCCTGACGAGGCGGTGGTGCGCCCGCTTCGGTGATGCCTACGTGCCTGCGTCCCAAAGCAGAGACGAGTGGTAAAGCTGGCCACGTGCGGCTGCGCTTGCGGCGGCGAGCGCCGGTGCCAGCTCGTCGTGGTTGATGATGACGGCAGACATGAGGTATGGCGCCAGGGCCGGGTGGCGCGGTTGCGCCGTGACTTGTCGACGAGGGCGGTGGGGTGCATCAGTCGATCTCCGTCTCGCTGAGGTCGGCAGGCGTGGTTATGCGTTGGTGTGCTTCGTGTGCGTGCTGGCGAAGGTGCTCGGGGACGGGTGTGGTGTGGGGCATAGGGCGGGTGTCGTTGACGGCGTGGACGCGGGCGGTGGTGGCGGCCACGGCGCCGGCGAGGGCGGCGTTGCGAATGGCCGCGCGGCGGGCTTGTTCGGAGGCGGCGGCGAGGCCGGCGTAGCGCGTCGGTAGGGCGCTGTCGTACCAGCGCTTCCACGCCGCGTGCTGGGCGTCGAGGACCGTGGCGCGTCGGCTGTGCTTGGCGATCTTGTGGTCGAGGCTGGCCAGCTTCTGCTGAAGGCTCCCGACCTGGTCAGCCGCTGCGGCGGCGTGGGTGTGCAGGTCGCGTTGTGCGGTGAGGCGTCGGGCACGTGAGGGGCCGCGGTGCCACCAGCGGGGTTGCATCCGTTGCGCGCGCAGCACGGTTCGGCGGTGGGTGGCGTCGGCGGTGGCGAGCAGTTGCGTGAGGTCGTGGCGGTGGTGTTCGGTGTCGGTGAGGGCGCGGTAGGTGGTGCGCAGCTCGTCGGCGACGTAGGCGGGTGCGGTGCCGTCGATGTCGCGTTGCGCGGTGATGAGGCGGGTGAGTTCGGCGTCGGGTGCGGTGGTGAGCTTGCCGGCGAGGGTGGCGGCGCCGAGAACAAGGCGGGCGCGGTGCCAGGCGTTCCATCGGGTGATGTCGCTGGTGCGGGGCTCACGCCCGATGGGGTGGTCACCAATGAGCTGGTAGGTGTCCCGGTAGGCGGCGACGACCTCAGCGCGGGTGAGCCACTGTTGACGGCCGGTGTCGTCGGCGGGAATGTCGCCGAGGGCGAGACTCCAGGCGGGCCGGGTCTCTGCGGCGAGGTGCGCGAGTGCTTCGGCGCGGCGGTCGCAGATGGCGGCGACCTGGCGTAGCGCGTCACCGATTTCGCCGGTGAGGTCGGCCGGGAGGCGGTCGGTGTGGGTGCGCCAGTGTTCTGGGCGTTCGGCGACGGCGGGGTCGGCGGTGGCTCGTTGCATGAGGCGGTCGATGCGCCAGCTGAGGACGGCGGCGATGTCGTCTGCGGTGTCGAGTTCGCGTACGCGGATGACGCGGCGGAGGACACCGCGGGGTTCGTGTCCGGCGGCGGCGTAGGTGGTGAGTCGGCTGATGAGCGTCGGTAGGGCGAGGTCGTGGGCGAGCCGGTCGGCGAGGGCGGGGCCGCTGAGTTGGCGGACGAGGGCGAGGTATTCGGGGATGCGGGCGCGGGCGGTGAGGTCGTCGTAGATGGGCGTCCAGGTGTGCAGGGCGTCGGCGTCGGCCCAGAGCTGCTGTTCGGTTTCGGTGGCGGAGCGCTCGGGGGTGGCGCGGCGCATGATGTCGGCGAGCACGGCGACGCGGGCGGTGGGTGGGGCGGGTGGGGTGCCTTCGCGGGGGTCGTCGTCGGTGACGACGTACGCCTCGTTGAGCGTCTGGCCGCGGGTGAGCATGACGTAGACGCGGGCGAGGGAGGTGCTGTCGTCGATGAGCGCGCGGGCGGTGTGGACGGTCTGCCCTTGGACCGAGTCGACGGTTTGGGCGTACGCGAGATGGGTGTGCTGGGCGGTGTAGGCAGCGGGCAAGACGGCGGCTGTGCCGGTGGTGATGTTGGTGACGTGAAGTTGCCCGTCGCGGGTGACGGCCTTGATGCGCCACTGGTCGCGGTTGGTGACGTAGTCGGGGCCGGCGGCGATGCGCCGGTCGTTGCGGCGGGTGACGATGATGTCGCCCACGCTGGCCAGGTTGCCGTCCCGCAGGCGGACGGCTCGGCCGGGCTGCACGTGGCCCGTGGTGATGAGCAGGTTGCGCGCGCGGTGGGCGATGTCGCTGGCCTCTTCGGTGGTGTCGACGAGCATCATGCTGCGGCGGCCGGTGGTGATGTCGGCGAGCCATCGGGTGAGCATCTGGTCGACGAGGTGGCGGCGGTGCCCGCCGATGAGGCGTCCGCGCCGGTCGTACTCGTCTAGGACGGTGGCGTCGCCGTGGCGGAGCCGTAGTGAGGCGGGGCCTTCCCAGGCGTGGGTGAAGCGATGTACGTGCGACAGGGAAATGGTGACGCCGAGGGTGGCGAGGTAGCGGAGCAGCCCACCAGGTCCGACGGCGGATGTCTGGTTGGGGTCACCGACGAGGATGAGCTTGCCGCGAACCTGGTCGAGCTGGGCGGTGATGCGGGCCAGATCGTGGCTGGAGATCTGTGATGCCTCGTCGACGATGACCCATTGCCCGGTGGTGAACGTCCAGTGGCGGGCTCGGGTGCCGGGCGGGGGGCGATGTTGGGCGTGCAGCCACCGCGCGACGTTCTCGGTGCGCAGGGTGGTGCCGTCGGGTTGGCGGGTGGCGTCAGCGAGCAGGTTTGCGGCGGCCTGACCGACGGCGAGACCCAGCACCGGTATGCCTGCGGCGTGGGCTGCGGCGACGACGGCCCGTTGAAGGTGCGTCTTACCGGTGCCGGCGGGACCGATGACGCCGGTGACGCGCCGGTCGTCGCCGATGAGGAACCGCAGTACCTCGGCTTTCTCTTCAAACAGGTCCAACTGCTCGACGGCGGCGTTGACGACCTCGGCGGGGGTTGGCCGTGCGCCGCGTTGACGGGCGTAGGCGATGACCTGGTGCTCGGCGGCGAGGACGGCGTGGGTGGTCAGGTGCAGGTCCCGGTGGCGGGTGTATTCGCTGTGCAGGTCGCTGGCGCGTTGCAGGCTCGGTCCCCACTGCACGAGCGCTGGGGGAGTCAGGACGCGCAGGCCCGCAGCCCCTTCGGCGACGGCGCGCGCGGCGAGGCGCTGCACGCGTTGCCAGTCCGCGGCGGGCGAGTGCCCGGGTGTGATGTCGAGGACCTGACCGATGGCGAGTTCGAGGTGGTCGCGGCCGAAGACCGCGCGCTGACGGCTGAGCGTGTGCACGGCACGGGCAACCGCCAATCGGTCGTCGGCGCGAATGGCGGCGTCGATGACGCGCGGTCGGTGCGTGCGGGCGACGTGAAGCTGGGCGGCGGCGTCCCGTAGCGTGGCCTCGTCCAGGGCGGCGGGGTCGGCTGCGAGACGGCGGGCCCGGCGCAGCACCCGTAGCGCGATGGCGGCGGTGTCATCGTGCGCGTGACCGGCGAGAAGACGTTGGATCTGCCCGCTGGTGTCGAGGCCCATCTTGCGGTCTTCGGCGAGCCAGCGGCGTACGGCTTCGTGGGTCGACTCGGCGCCTTTGTGAGGGCGGCGGGTGCGCAGGGTGGCGTCCTGGGCGCGAGTGCGCCACCGTCGCGGTGCCATGCGCTGAAGCGGGGACGCGCCGCGGTGGATCTCTTCGGTGATGGCGGTGCGTCGTTTGGCGTAGTGGCGCAGGGAGTCGTCGCTGATGCCGACGATTTCACGGATGCCGGTATCGGGCCGTGGGGCGAAGGTGATGCCGCGGCGCTGGCGTAGCTCGGCTTCGATCGCGCGTTCGTAGGCGACGCGGGCGCCGATCGCGGCGCGGTAGAGGGCCCGGCCGTCGAGGGCGAGCCACTGGGGTTTCGCGTCGTGGCTGTGGGCTTGAACTTTGGCGGAGACCACGATGTGCGCGTGGAGTTGGGGGTCACGTTCGCGGCTGAGGCGGTGGTCGAAGACCATGGCCGCCAGGCCTGCGGTGTCGAGTTGGCGGACGCCTCCGGCGCCGGCGCGGGCGTAGGCGCCGTGCCGTTGCAGGTGGTCAAGCGCGACCCGTACCCCGGCGTGGTGGGCGGCCATGACGTCGCGTTTGATGTCGTCGTCGCCGAAGGCCCACAGCAGCGACACGGACTTGACCGGAGACACGGTGACGTCGAACGCGGACACAGCCCGTCGCTCTGGGGCGGTCATCGCGTCGTACCACGCCTTGTCCCGCTGTTCGACCGTGGCGTCATCGGGCAGGAGTGACAGCGCTCGCTGTGCGGCTGCGGCCCGGTACGCGTCTGTCTGCGGCGCGTAGGTGCGCCACCGCTGTCCGAGCTGATAGCCGGCGCGGGGATGGCGTCCCTGGCCGACGAGGAAGCGCATCTGGCTCTCGGTGACCCAGCCGCTCATTCCGAGGACCGTGGCGCCGTCGCCAGCCCACCAGCCGCGGCTCTCACCCCGCGCCGTTGGGTCCATGTAGTACTTGGCCGGGCCCCCGGCGGTCAGGGCGCGCATGTCGTGCCGGCCGGCCGCGACTTGCTCCATCAGATAGCGATATCCGCTGCCGGGCGAGATTCGCGTGATGGACAACATGCGAAAACCGTAGAAGATCAACTAGAAGTGGGTGGCAGAGAATGCAAGAGGGTGTGTCGCCTTTAAGGCGGCAAGAATTATGAGGGCGAACGTTCGTGCAGGTGGAAGGCTATGTGGCTGGTTCGAGTGAAGGTCCGAGGTGATTCCTGAAATTGCGGCCAGGATCGAACGAGTAGGCAAGATGGCGGGCTCGGGATGTGTTGGTGGGATCGGAAAGTCGCTACGGTCGGGATATGGCGAGTCGAACGGGGAATGATGCGGTCCGTGCGCTTCGGGCCCGGCAGGAGGTCGAGCGGCGTGCCGTGCGGGCTGTCGCGCAATCGGCGTCGGCGCTTGCGGATGCTGCCGAGCGGCGGCGCGAGTTGCTGGCAAAAGTAGACGGGGAGATGCGGGACGCAACGGCGGCACATGAACTGTCGGTGGTGGTCCTTGCGACGATCCTCCGTGACGACGGGTTGGCCGCTGAGTTGGCCGGTGTGGACGTGAGCAGGGTTCGGGCGCTGCGGCGGACGGTGGAGGGTAAGGCGGTGCGCGAGCGCATCGCGCAGTTGGGGTCGGTGATGCCGCGTCGTGGCCGGCCGCCTGCGCCGGAGGTCGTGTCGCACGGGGGCGTGATGGGTGATGCCGGGTCAGCCGCCGGCCTGGTGGATGGCGGCTGACCTGCGGATGCGCTGTGGGACGTGGGGTGAGAGTCGGGAGCGGCAGCCGGCGGCGGCGTGCTCGATGCGCGCCGACGACGTCCCGTGCCGCCCGGCCGCTGCGCGCGGCGGGTGGGCGCGGGGTCAGGGGTGCTGGCCGAGCAGGCGTCCGGGGTCGCCGGTGGTGGTCCATCCGGCGCAGTCGCTGAACAGCCGGTGCGCGCTGTGGGCGAGCGTGATCGGGTACAGGTTGGGGCGCTGCACGTAGTGCTTGCCGTGCTGCCAGAGGTCGAGCAGCATCGCGGCCAGTCGCAGGGTGGCGCGCATTCGTCCGGGGTTGCAGTCCTCGCAGTGGTGCCGGCGGGCGTACTTGATGAGTGCGACGGTTGCGGCGCGCAGTTGTACAGCGGTGGTCAGGTCGTGGACCGGCTCGGTGGGCCACGTGGGGCGGTGGTCGCACAAGTCGAGGTGGCTGATGACGTGCGCCATGCGGCGGCGGGCGTCTTCAAGCATGGCCAGGATTTGACCGGCGCGGCGGAGGGCGGGCGTTGCCGCCGGGATCAATGTCGTGGGTGCCGTGAGGGCAGACATAGGGGCTCCTCGTGTTGGCGTTCGTGTGGGGCGGTGTTCGCCGTTCCGCCCGGATGGCGCGCGTGGTGCGAGGGGGAGGGGCGGCCCGGGTGGGGTGACCCGGGCCGCGCCGGGGCGTTAGCGGTAGCGGCGGCGTGAGGTGGCTGCCTTGGCGGCGGTGGTTGCGGTGGTGTGGTGCCACACCTGGACGGCTGCGCCGTGGCGCTTGGCGTCGTACATAGCAGCATCAGCCCGAGTGAGCAGGTCGGAGGCCGTACGGGTGCCGTGGTCGGCTATCGCGAGGCCAACGCTTGCGCGGCAGTTGACGGGCTCACCGAAGATCGCGAGCGTGCTGCGGTCGAGGGCATCGGCTGCGGCGGTGGCGTTCTCGCGGCTGGTGCGTTCGCCGCCGTCGGTGACGATCAAGAACTCGTCGCCGCTCATTCGGCCGATGTAGGCGGCGGGTAGGTCGAGTGCGGTGAGGGTGTCCGCGACGTGGATGAGCAGGCTGTCGCCTGCGGCGTGCCCGTGCTGGTCGTTGATCGTTTTGAAGTCGTTGAGGTCGAGCAGGGCGACGCTGACGGGCCGGGCGCGGTCGGCTAGGAGCGCGTTCAGGTGGCGCAGCAACGCGCGGCGGTTGGGGAGGCCGGTCAGCGGGTCGTGGTCGGCCTCGTGGCGAGCGGTGGCGAGGGCGGTGCGAAGTCGTCGGTTTTGTGCCAGGAGTGCGACGAGGCTGGCGGTGGTAATTGCGAGCAGGATCGTTTGCCACGCCGTGTGCATTCGGGTGCTCCCTGGGGTTGAGGTTTGTGTGGTGCGCGGTGGGGGTTCGCCGTCCCCTCCGAACAACCATTACTATACCTAATCTGATGGTGTCGGTCTATCCAATTCGGCCCGCACGGTCGAGAAACCTCAATGATTTGATGTGCCGGCGGCTGCGCCGATCACGCTTTCATTTGTCGAGGTGTTGCCATCGACGGGTAACAGGGGAGCCGGCGCGGCCGGCTCCCCTGTTACGTCTCTACGGCTGGTGTCGCCTGCGGGCGTCGCCGAGCACGTGAACCTGATCGGTCAGGATGAGCGGGGCGTCGGCCGGTCCCTTGATGTGAGGACGGACGTAGGTTCGGCGGCGCAGTGCGCGGCCGGGGCCGTAGGGCTGCTGCCGGAAGAATCCGGCGACCCACCATCGGCGGGTGTAGACGCGCGTGGTCGTGCCATCGGGGCTGTCCTGGCGGGCCTGCTGCTTGCGTCGCAGCCGCACCAGCCGCACCGTTGGCGCAGGTCGGTTGGCGCGCTGGTATGCCTTGCGCGTCGCCTTGTCGGCTGGTTCCTCGGTGACCTCGGCGTCGGGCTGCGTCGACAGGATCCACGTGGCGATCAGCGAGCACAGCATCACGCGCGTCTGTTCGCTGTTGGGTGAGTACGGCTGACCGAAGCGCAGTCCAGCGCCGCTACTGACTGGGGCGAGCCAGCCGATGCGCTCGCGTAGCCCCTGCAACTCCAACTCGGTGGGCTGGCGGCCCTGCATGAGGGTTTCGGCGGGGGTGTAGAAGGTGATCCAAACGCCACCGGGGATCGGTCCCCACTGTGCCGCGACGATTGGCACCGTTAGGCCGGTGTGTGGCTCCACCGGCTGATAAATCGGCGTGTGCCAGACGAGCAGGCCGTCGGATGCCGGTATCTCGACTTGCTCGACGCGCACGTCAGGAAGATCGCGCGCCGCGTGTGCGGCGAGGGCGGTGAAATCGGGGTCGATCCAGAACACGCGTCCGTTTTCCGCGTGGTTTGCCATCAGGGCGGTGTACTGGCGCAGTGCTTCGGGGTTGTGGGCGTCAACGATCGCGGCGGGGGCGTCGACTGGTGCGCCGGGGAACAGGTGTCCGGGGATCTTGTACGTCTCGCCGCTGTCGAGCAGGCGCAGGAGATGCGAGCCGCCGGACGTGCGCCAGAAACGCACGAGCCGATCCCGCACCTTTGGCAGCATCTGCGGGCGCAGCGACCGTACCTCGGGGGCGGGAGCGGCGTCCTGTGCGCGAGGGCGACTGCGGTTGTTCGCCCTGTAGGGGAGCGGTTGTCGTGCCGGGGTGCTGGGAGTGGCGGCGAAGAGGGCTTGGTGCAGGGGTCGGAAGAAGCTCTGCGCGTCGTCCGACAGGCCACGGCGGCGGGCGCGTTTGACGGCGCGAGCGGTCAGCCCTTCGGGGTCGCGTTGCTCGACCAGGCGCGCGCATCCCTCGCACGCTGCCCAACTGCCGCCGAGGTTGTGCATCGCCATGCCGCTGACGTCGGCTGTGGTCGTCATGGCGATTTCGAGTTTTGCGAAGGTGAACGACGCTACCGGGCGAGGTGCGGAGCAAAAGTCGCAGGTCATTTCGACATGCGTGAGCTGTGCGAGCGGCACCGGGTTGGGTTCGTGGTCGTGGTTGCTGTGGCGGGGATGAAGGAACGTCCGTCCGCCGGCCGGGGTGGTGATCACGGTGAGGGGTACGCCGCACGTCGTGCAGCCGTACCCCTCGACGATCGGCGGAGTGCCGACGTCGTGGGAGTCCATGTGTCTCCTTTGGGTTGGGGTTTGTGTGGTGTGCGGTGGGGGTTCGCCGTCCCCTCCGAACAGTCATTACTATACCTCTTTCGAGGATGTGGATCTATCCGATTCGGCCTGGTGGTTGAGAAATTTTTATGATCTTGACGGTGGTTTGCCAGCGGCTACGCCGATCACGCTGCGGGGTACGGACACGGCGCGTCCCCCACTTCCTTTGGCGGTGGGGGCGAGTTCACTCGACCCGCGGCGCGCGCAGTGGAGGTCAAGTCCGGGCGCGGGGTTTCGAGGAAAGATCATGCGGGGTGTGCATGATGTTTCCGAGCCGCGCCCGGACTTGACCGGAGCGAGCACGTCGCTAGCCTGTTGCGGCCCCCACCGGTGAAGGGGGTTTGGGCAGTGCGGCCAGAGGCCGCTTCCGGTTTACCCGGCCCGCCAGGGCCGGACGCCTCGGTGAGCGGAAGTGCGGTGATCGGTCGGGGTCGGCGGCAGCAGACCTACGCCGAGGGTCAGCTGAGCAGATCAGGGGTGGGGTGGTGTGCTGTCCCGCTCGTCCAGGATGGCCCACAGCGTTTCGCGCCTCCACTTGCGGCGGTAGCGCCCCTTTGGGCCTGCTGTCTGCTCATCGGCGCGCTCCAGCACGCGATTGGGTAGGGCGTTGGCGGTGCTGTAGCCGAGCACTCTGGCGGCTTCGGCTTTGCCCACCAGTTCGTCTGGGTTGCCGGAGCGGTCGGGGTGGCCGTGGGGGGTGCCGGCTGGCCGTCCGGTGCGCGTCGCGCCTCCCTTGCCGATGCGGTTTTCCGCGATCTCCCACACGGTGCGGCGCTTCCACCGTCTGCGTTTGCGGCCGGATGGGGTCAACGATTCGTCATCCACCTGCTGCTGCAGCCGTAGCCACACGGGGTTGTTTCCGGCGAGGGCGCTTCGGTCGCGGTAGCCGAGGATGCGGGCCGCTGTCGCGGTGTCGACCAATTCGTCCGGGTCCCCGGAGCGGTCGACGCTGTCGCGTGCGCTGCGCGTGGCCTGTTCGCGTGGCAGTTCGTATTTGGCGATGTCCTGACGGTGCCATGTGCGGCCGTCGGCGGCGCGCTCGGGGAAGCCGTTGCTGTCGCGCTCGCGGTAGAGCCGGTCGAGGTGGCTGACGGAGATGCCGAGCATCGCCGCTGCTTCGACCCGGTTGACGACATCGCGGCCGTGTGGGGAGCGCGTGGACATGGAGTGATGATGCCGTACGCACTGGTGGGCGAGCCGCATGGTCGGCGGATGGCGGCTGAGGACGCTTCTCATGGTCTGCTTCACGGTCGCTGGCTGGGGGCTGCCGTACGATGGGCGGCACGTGTCCGGCGTAAGGGTTCGTTGGGGCCCGTGTGGCGTCGGATGCCAGGCGGCCGGGGGGAGTTCGCCAAACTAACCCCCCGGCCTCCGCCGAGCAGTCGCCCCAAGGGTGCCGGGGCGGTGTGGTCACTGGCCCTGCGGTGGGTGGTGCCGGGCATTGGGAAGGCACCGTCGCGCGGCGCGCGCCAGGACCCCGTATTGCGTGTCGCCCCTGGCGATCACCTGCCCGGTCGGCAGCCTGCGCGCCACGTACTCGCAGCGCTGGGCGTCCCATCCCCCGACGCAGACGGGCGATGGTTCGGTGATCATGTCCCATCGTTTACCGTCGGTGCCGTTGATGTGGACGTGGAACTCGCGGGTGAGAGTCCACCTGTCGCTGTAGGTGTCGAGCCGGAGGCCGTGGGGATTGTTGTCCCGGAAGAGGCGCCAGCGGCCATCGCCTCCGAGCAGCCGCGCGATATCCCGCTGTCCGTCGAGCGGGGCTTGGCCAGGTGGGTGCCGTACTGGTGTGGTGGTCGCGTTCTGGCTGAGCGGCCGGTTTGGCATGGTCGGATCCCGTGGGTTGGTGTGGTGGGCCTCCGGAGGTTCGCCGTCTCCGGATAAAGGTCATTACTATACCCGCATCGGGTGTGTGGGCTGAGCGCGGATTGTGGCGCACGCGGAGCTGGCAGGGCGGGCCGGCTGCGGACCTGATGGGACGCGGACGTGTTCCGGCCCGT
Source organism: Micromonospora sp. NPDC049048 (assembly GCF_043197615.1). Classification (NCBI taxonomy): domain Bacteria; kingdom Bacillati; phylum Actinomycetota; class Actinomycetes; order Micromonosporales; family Micromonosporaceae; genus Micromonospora; species Micromonospora sp. NPDC049048. The sequence goes on from NZ_JBICTM010000003.1 coordinate 935,403, forward strand.
CCGGTGGCCGCGGGAGCAACGGCCTGGAGCACGACGGGCTCGGGACAAAATCGGTCTTGGGTGGTGCCGGTCGGGGGCCGGTTGTGGCCCCCGACCGGCAGCGGCTAGGCGGCGAGGTTGTACGCGGTGTCGGGGTCCGCCTCCCCGTCGGTGTCTGCGGTGTCAGCAGCAGCGGCGGTTGCCGCGTCAACGCCGTGGCCCTCGCTCTCTGCCTGCTCGGGTTCGTCCTCGGTGCGGGCAGGCTGCGGGTCGTCTGGCTCCGTGTTCGTGGCTACGGCGGGGGCCGTTCGCCGGTTCGTGGTGCGGTTGGCGACGCCGTCGATGATGAGCTGTTCGACCTTGCCGACCTGGAAGCCGTTGGTGATGCACCACTGCAACCACTTCGCGACGGCCGGGTCCGGGGCACGCCAGGAGCTGCGGGTGATGGCGCTTTCGTTCGCGGCGGCGATGGCGGCCAGTGAGATGACCGTGTAGCGGGCGTCGCTGACGCGGGCGGGGACGCGGCTGGTGCCGGCTCGCTTGGTCTTGCCGGGCGAGAGGAGGTCGTCCAGCATCTTGCGGCCGCCGTTGACCCAGGTGGACAGGATGTAGCCGGAGTCGGCCAGCATCTCTGCGATGAGCTTGTTGGTGCCCTTGGGTGGGGTCTTGCCAGCGAGCAGGTTGGTCAGCCACTCACGCCGGACGGTGTTCGCGGCTTCCATCAGTTTGTTGTTTTCGATGACGCGCCGCCGCTCGGCCTTCTGCTCTTCGGTCATGGGGCTGCTGCGGGCGACGTTCGTGCCGTAGCTGTATTGGGTGTGTCCGTGCCTGCGCCAGTCGGTGCAGTAGGTGCGTTCGGTGAGGCGGTGGTCGTAGGCCAGGTACAGCAGGACGGCGTGGCCGGGGCAGGCGCTGTGGTCCTCGACGGTGATGCGCTGGCCTTCGGCATCGCGGAGGTCGCTGATCTCCTTGACCTTCGCGTCGTGGTAGCTGGGGTGTTCGGTCAGCAGGGTCACCCCGGCGGCGGTCAGCTCGGCGCGGCGCGCGGCTTCGGCTTCGCGGGCGTTGCGGGCGGAGCGGGCCTGTTCGACGGCTCGGGCGAACGCGAACGGTCCGGCGTCTTCGGCTTCCTGCAACAGCGTTTCGATGGTGTCGGGTTCGTCGGTGAACTCGGCGAGTGCGGCGGCCTGGGTGAAGTCCAGTCCGAGTGCGTGGGTGCGCTCGGCGGTGTGCTTGTCCAGGGCAGCGACGCAGCGGCCGGCCTTGACCTGTTCGGGGTGGTAGCCGGTGCTGCGGGCGATCTCCTCGTCGCTCATGCCGTCGAGGGCGAGCTGCTGGATGCCTCGGGATACCTGTGCGGCGGTGGGGTCCTTGCGGTGGACCTGCCGCAACATGCTGATGATCTGATCGCGGTTGCCGGCCAGGTCGTCCCGGACGATGGCCGGGATGTACTCCTGCTCGGCTTCGACGGCGGACCAGTATCGCTGCTCGCCGTCGATGATCAGGTACGTGTCGTTGTCTAGCGGCGTGACGATGACCGGGGCGAGCAGCCCGCGAACGCCGTCCTCTTGCAGGTTTTCCACGATGCCGGGCAGGGCTTGGGCGTCGTCGCGGACGTTGTCGGGGTTGGGCTTGATCTGCTTGATGGGCAGCAGTTCGTAGCCGCCGGGCAGGGCGGGCTTGGCGACGGTGTGCTCGGTGTCGGCTGCTTGCGCCGGGTCGGTGGGGGTGGTCGACAGGTCGGGCAGTCCGTCCGGGTTGGGCTGGTCGGTTTCCGCGCTGGGCTGCGCGTCGGTTGCGGTGATCGTGAGCACGAGTGTGCTCCCTTCGGTTGTGGGTTTGTTGGTTGGCCGGTCAGGCCCGGGTTGCCGTCCGGGCCTGACCGGTGATTTCGGGGCCGCTGCGTTCAGCGGCGCTGGCGTATCCGTGTCGGGTCGCTGCGGAGTTGCCACTGAAAGGAGGAACGTCGCGCCGCTGTTAGGCGGCTGTGGCGAGGGCGGTGAGGCGGGGGCGGGCGGCTGGTGCGGGCATGGCGCATTCGGTGCAGGTGGTGCTGTTCCACCGGTGTGGGCTTGCGCCGTCGCCGGCTGGGCAGGGGCGGGTTTGCAGGTCGCTGATGTCGGCGGCGTTGAGGCAGGTGGGGCAAAGCCCCCAATTGGCGGTCGAGGGACCGGCGATGGGGGAGTCACATTGGGCGCAGTACAGGCCGGCCTGGCGTAGTGCCTGGCCGATCACGTCGGCGGTGGTGACGGCGCGGCGGGCTGTTGCCGCGAGGTTCTTCCATGCGGCGGTGTTCTGGACGCGGCGCCAGTCCTCCGTGTTCAGGGCTGGGTCGTGGAGGCTGCCGGGGTCGTCGGCCTGGGCGCGTAGGTACGCCTCGACTTCTGCCCGGCCGAACAGCGGTCCGGTCCATTGGTAGGTGCGGGCGAGCACGGAGACGAGGTGTCGGGCGTCGGGCTCGGCAAGGTTGCGGGGCAGGGACACGCCGTGGGGCAACCCGATGAACAGGGGCATTGCTTCTCCCAAGGTGCGCAGCGGTGGGTTTCCAGCGCACGGCCGTGGGCGGGCTGAGGCCGGGTTGTTGTGGCCGTGCGGTGCGGGAGCGGTAGCCCCGCGTCGGCGTGCTCGATGCGCGTCGACGCGGTCAGCCGTGCGGCTGGGCGCTGGGTCCGGGTGCCGCTGGCGGGTTGCGCCAGCGGCACCCGGGAGGTCGGGTCAGAGCGTGGCCGCGATTTCCATCGCCCGGATGCCGACGCCCTCCATCTCGTACGCGGCGTCGGGGTCGGTGAGGGTCTTTGCGGCGCTGGTGACGGCGTGCATGATGCCTCCGGCCGTGCGGTCGCCGCCGTCGATGAAGTGGTTCAGGATGAGCCGCTGCTCGTCCTCGGTGAACCGCAGCCGCTGGGCGACGACCCGGACGGTGTGGTCGGGGTCGGGGATCCGGCGGCCGGCCTTCTCCTCGATCTCTTCGATCTTGCGCTGCACGTAGCGGACGTCGAGGAATCGGCGCACGGCGTCGCGGGTCTGCTTACCGATCAGGTTGAGGTTCGCCTGGTGGGTGTCGTTGCTCCACCGGATGGTGCCCTCGTCCATCTTCGCGCCGAGGTGCACCGCTCGCAGGGCGTCTTTGGTGATGGTGAGGCCGTTGTCGCAGACCTGCACGACGATGCGGGGAGTGACAGTGAACGCGCCAGAGCCTGTCTCGCTGTTCGTGAAGACGAGACCGGCGAAGACGGTTGGGTTGTCCGCGCCGGTGGCTCCGGTGAAGGGGCTGCGGTAGTTGCGCAGCAGGTTGCGGGCGAGGCTCTTGATGGCCTCGGAGTGCACCCGGACGACCATCCGGCGCTCGCTCAGGTCGCAATCCAATTTGACGCTCATGCCCGACTCGCGGATGCCGGACAGGACGGCCATCAGCACGTCGAGGTTGTCGATGATCTTGTATCCGTCGCTAAGGAAGGCGCGCAGGATGCCGCCACCGTTGCCGTCGGACAGGCAGCGGGCGAGATAGCGCTTGCCCTGGCTGAGGTCGAGCCAGCCGTTGATGTTGGCGTCGTAGAGGTGCAGTGCCTGCGCGCGGGTCTTGCGCAGGTAGCTGGTGGGGATGCCGAGCTTTTCGCCGAGTCCCGCGTCGCCCAGTTCGGTGGGCCGGTAGAGCCCGTCGGAGGGGGTGACACCCGATTCGCTGAGGATGGGTTCCGCGCCGGTGATGCGCAGGTGTCCGGCCTCGGCTCGCAGCATCGCCGTGCCAGCGACGATGTCGAGCTTGTGCGCCTGCTGGAGGTCGAGGATGCGGTGCAGGTCCGGCAGCGTCGCGTGCCGGGCGGCCAGGGGGATGGTGTCGAGCGCGTTGCTCACCGTTGATCCCTTTCGGTTGGGGTGTTGGCTGCGAGGGCGGGGGTTGCCGTCCCCTCCCTCATGTATTTAATGATACATGACGACCCCCGCAGAGTCCACTTGAGACCGTTCAATTCGTGAAATTCCAGCGTGGCCAATGTGTGACCGTCGGTAATTAATAACGCATGATCTACTAACGTGTCTCTACGTGCTGATTGGTGAATTAGTCGGCGCAGTCGGTTATGTGATGTGCGTCAGAGAGCCTTCCCGGTGGCCTGATCTTTGATCGACCATGTTTGGCTGTGGGGGTCAAGCCTGGGGTGTGGCTTGACCTCCACAGCCAAACATGGTTGGCCCTGTGGGGTCAGGTCGCCGGGAAGGATCGGCGCTGCCTTCCCCTTCCCGGAGCCTGCCTCGCCGGCGAGGCGCCGCGGTTCAGCGGCGGGACGCTGACCCGGCTGGAGGCCATCGACCGAAGGTCGATTCAGCCCAAGCGGCGAGACGGCTGTCGGACCGGGCGGGCTAGCGGGCGTCGAGTGGTGCGAATGGGTCTACATCCGGAAGCAGTCGTCTTGCCTTACGGCAAATTCGCTTCAGGCAGCGGCTGCATTAGGAGTCACTGGTTGGCAAATCGGGCGGCGTGGCGCTGAGCACCTTCCCGCTCCGGGTGTTGATCCATTCCTGCACGCGTCTGCGTTTCCAGTAACGAGTAGATCCCTGTACTGGTGCGGGTTCTTCGCGGTCAGGCATGGGAAGGTAGCCGTCCTCGCCGCGGTCCCACGCGGCCTTGCTCATTCCGACGTACTTGTCCCACCCGCCCTGCGTGATGGTGAGAATCTCCCGGAACTCGGTGGCGGAGATGAGCTCCTCGGGGTCGCCGATGAGGTCGACATGATGGACCCGCGCTCGGGAGGATTCCACGATCTGCGGTAGGAGGACATCCCGGACGTGCTTCAGCTCGTCGATGGGAAGCCACGCCTTCTTGTCCTGCTTGACCGACGCGGGCCAGCCTGACCCTTGGGCGCGCTGCTTCGGTGACGTCTTGAGCCGCACCGTCTGTTCGGACCGTCCGGTCAGCTCGGCTGCGCCGGCTATGTCCGTGTGTGGCCGGCCACCAATGTTCCGGATTTCCATGCCTACCCCTGCCTGCATCGGTGGCCAGCGGTTGGAACGGCCGGGGGAACATCGTCCGCGAACGAACGAAGCGGCAACCCCCCGGCCGCGTGATCCAACCAACAGCCCCACCCACAAGTCCACCGCTAAGCGGCGGACGTGTGGCCGAAGCGGTGCAGATGGTAGCAGCCTGGCTCTCGGTCGCCTGGGAGATCGGCGGGTTGATGCCGTACTTGAGAGCCGTGCTCCCCCTGACGAAGCCCGGCAAAGACGATCGGCAAAGAGCGCCACCGGCTGCGGCCAGGAGCAGCGCTGTGCGCCCAGAGAGGACGGACGCCGTTCAGCTGCCCCGCGGGACGGCTGGTAGAGCGCCCGAAGGGGCACGGATTACCGATTCGGCCATGTCGAGCGCGCGGAGCAGGGCTCTTTGCTGCGCCGCCGACAGGGTGCCTGCGTCCAAGCCGCATGTTGATACGAGCGTCTTGAGCTGATTGACCCGTTGATGGTGGGCGGCGGCGAGGCAAGTGGGATGAGTCAGTAGATCGCGTGCGGCGTACCCGTCGCCAGCAGCGTGTTGGATCAGTTCGACGCCGAGCTGCTCGGCGGCTGGGTGATCGTTATCGAGGGCGTCTAGAAGGGTGAGGCCAAGCCGGGTGTGGAAGACGGTGAGTCCGGGCTTGGCGGGTCCGAGGGCGTGGTAGGCGGTCAGCGCCTTGTTCGCCTGGTCGTCTGCGGGATCGGAGTCTGGCATCAGCAGGAGCAGGCAGGCAGTGACGGCGTCTTCCCATGGTTCGCCCGGTTGGGTGGCGTCTAGCATCGCGCGTGCCTGGCGGTAGCGGTGAGGTTCCCCCGGTTTGCCGGAGGGTTGGTTACCTGGCGCCGGTGGGCTCAGGTTGAACGATAGCCATCTGGTCGTGCTGTGCCTGGTGGGTGT
>NZ_JBICTM010000004.1:0-578404 GCF_043197615.1 Micromonospora sp. NPDC049048
GGCACATCATTCGCCGGCACCACCATCAAATGGAACGACTTCTTCTGCCTCAACGGCGAATTCCCCTACCTCGCCGACGCCAACGGCGACGGCAAGGACGACATCATCGTCTTCACCAAAGGCAACACCAACGACGTCTACGTAGGACTCTCCACCGGCACCACCTTCAACCCCAGCACCAAATGGCACGACTACTTCGGCCTCAACGGCGAAACCACCCTCTGACACGTCGGGCATCGGTGAGCTGAGCAACGCCCTGGTCCACGCCGGTCCGTGGGCCGCGCCCAGGCGTCGGTCGCCGGACGTCCCCGCCGCCGCACCGGAACGGGTCGTGGCGGCGGGGACGTCCGGCGCGGGGCCGTCGGCCGGGTCAGCGGGCGCGCAGGTTGGCGCGCAGGGCGCCCAGGACCACGGCGGGCGTGGCCAGCGACCTCGGGTGTACGCGCAGGGAGACGACGTCGTTGAAGCGGCGCGCCGTCGACACGTCCGTGACGGTCGCCTCCACGATCCGCCTGCTGAACCAACTGGAGAGCCGGTAGCCGCGCGGGTAGGGCCCGTCGACGTGGGGCTGCGCCAGGTCGGCGGAGGTCGACATCGACCAGGCGACGTCCACCACGACCTTCTGCAGGTCGAAGAAGCGACGTGCGGGAAGGCTCGGATCCGGGCCTTCCCGCAGGTACGTCGACAGGCAGGCCGCGTGCAGGGCCGCCGCGGTGATCCCCTGCCCGTACACCGGGTTGAACGACGCGACCGCGTCACCGACGCTGACGAGCCCGGCCGGAAATCGCCGCAGCGCGTGGAAGTCCCGCCGCCGGCTGTCGGCGTGGCGGTAGGTCCGGACCTCGCCGAGCATCTCGTGCCCGGCGATCTCGCCGAACTCCGGCGGGAACTGCTCGCGCAGCCGGCGTCGGAAGTCGTCGGCCGTGCGCCCCGGACGGTTGTCTTCGTAGCCAGCCATCATGGCCATCCACCGGCCGTCCTCGACGGCGAAGAACGCGGCGCCGGCCACGTCCGACCGGGTCTCGGGGGTGTGCAACGCCATGACCACCGTGGCCTCCGGGTCCGTCTCCGGGCGGCGGAACAGCGCGGTCGCGTAGTTGAGGTTGACGGTCATCCGCCGCAGGGCGGGCCGCTCCCAGCCGGCCTGCTCCAACCAGTCGGAGAGCCGGCTCGATCGCCCCATGGCGTCCACCACGAGGTCGCTCGACTCGACGCCGGCCATCCCGCCGACGTCGCAGCGGATCCCGGTGACCACGGCGCCGTCGCACACGAGACCCGTGGCGCGGGCGGTGACCGTCTTGACGTTGGGCAGCCGCAGGACCCGCTGACGGATCAGCCCCTCCAGCAGGGGCCGGGTGCCCGCGAGGCTGTCGGCGTCGTCCGGTACGACGACCTTGCGGCGGCCGTCGAGGTAGCTGCGCCGCGCCGCCGGTGGCGCCTCGATCGCGCCCTGGGCCACGGCCTGCTCGCGGAAACCGGGGAACAGGTGCTCGAGTTGGAGGAAGCCGCCGGGCAGCAGTGCGTGCAGTTGGGTGCCCTGGGGCACGCCCGGCCGCTCGCCGGTCACCTGCAGGTCGTCCCGGTCGACGACGAGGACGCTCTCCGCGTAGTCGGACAGCACGCGAGCCGCCAGCATCCCCGCGACGCTGCCGCCGACCACGACGGCCCTTCCGATGACCGGGGACGTCCGGTCGGGGGGTCGCACCGCGTTCAGCGCGGCGAGGACCCGGGCCGGGGAAAGGGGCATCATGTTCTCCAAGGGGTACGAGGTGTGAGGCTTCCGCGTTCCTGCCAGAGATCGGTGCGAGGGCGGGCCGGACCGGTCGACGCGCAGGACGATCGTCGCACAGGCACCCGCCTGAGCAGAGGTTCTCCGGATACGGCGTGGCTGGCCGCCGGCCGGGTGTCCCGGCGCGCGGCCGGGGCGGGCGGCCAGTGCACGACCGAAGCCGGCGGCCCCGGTGCGCGACCGAAGCGGGCGGTCTGGTGCGCGACCGACGCGGGCGGGCCGCCAGGATCCGGGGATCCGTGTCAGAATCGGCGCCATGGCCGATGCCGCCTGCGCCGCATGTGGACACTCACAGCACGGCGACAGTTCATACTGCATGAATCCCGCGTGCGGCGCGTTGCTGACCACAGTAGAACGGAAGGCCCCTGCCCCGGCCGGGCAGACCCGACGCGAGGGCGACGCTCCGACCGCCGACACAGCGCGCCAGCCGGCCGCCGAACCCGTCCCGGCGGCGGTGACCGTGCCGCCGGTCGGGCAGCGGTCCGGTCGACGGCAGTTCGTGCTCGCCGCCGCGCTGGTGACCGTCGCGGCGCTGACCGTCAGCGTCGTCGCGCTGCTGCAGGACGATGACGGTGTCACGGAAGTCCCCCGGGCCACCAGCGCGTCGATGAACCCCGAGCTGGTGGCTCAGGTGCTGGAACAGACCCGGCCCACCGGGCTCGAGGTCCGCGACGAGCGGACCGCGGCCGTCCTGCACTGGGCCAATTCGGACAAGGGTGACGAACAACGTCTCGTCCAGGTCCTCGCCACCGGCGGCGGGATGCGCTCCCGGGTCGAACCGGTGACCGTTCAGCGGGGCGAGGTCCGCGTCGACGGTCTCGACCCGGACACCGGCTACTGCTTCCGGGCCGGTCTCGTGATCTTCTGGGACGACCCGGCCGTGGTCACCTGGTCCGACTACCGCTGCATCCGGGGTGCCACCGTCCGTGGCCCGCTCGGTTGAGCACCAAGGTCGACGCGCTGATGCGCCCACAACCGCAGTATCGAGCCTCGGGAGAGTCGTGCAGTCGCGAACGGTGACGGTCCTTGCCGGACTCAGCGCAGGTGTGGCCGTACTCGTCGCCGCGGTGGTGGTGCTGTGGCCGGCGCCTGCGCGTGAGCCGGCCGCCCCGGTGCTGCCCGACCTTCCCGACATGGTGCAGCTCGCGGTCGACGAGCGCGCAGTCGCCGTCGCGGAGTGCCAGAACGGCATGGACTGGCGCACAGATCCGGTCCGCGGCTCGGTGGTCACCCTCAACGGCAGCAACGAGTACTGCGCGACGGCCGGTGCCATGGTCGACACGACGGCCAGCTACTCGGTGTCGGCGTGGGTCAAGCTCGCCGCCCACCCTGGCAAGCTGGCCATGGCGGCGGTCGGGCAGGACGGCACCAACGCCAGCGGCTTCTACCTGCAATACAGCTGGTACCACCGCAAGTGGGCCTTCAACTGGATGGCGGCCGACGTCATCGATCCGGTCGACAACGCCACGGCCACGTCGGACGAGCCGGTGACCACGCAGTGGACGCATCTGGTGGGGACCTACGACGCGAAGACGAAGCGGATCCAGGTCTACGTCAACGGTGTGGCGGGCACCACCCGGACCATCGGCAAGCCGTGGCGGGCGGCCGGTCCGTTCACGATCGGGCGGGCCAAGTGGAACGGCGAGCCGGGCAACTACCTGCGCGGCGACATCGACGGTGTCCGGCTGTGGACGCGGGCCCTGCGGCCCGACGAGGTCGTGGAACTCTTCAAGGCCCCACCGAACCCGTGACGGCTGTCGTAAGTGGACGATTGTGGCCTCGAGCCGGGCCGTGGCAACGGCTCGCGTGATCCCTTCCGATGGTCCTCCGTGCCACAATCATCGGCATGCGGAAGGTGACCTGCCGTCAGTGCGGGCATGACGAGCACGGGGACAGTTCGTACTGCATGAACCCGAGCTGCGGGCAGCTGCTGCCGGTGTCGGCCCGGCTCACGACCTCGCGGTCACCTGATGCCGCCGCCCCGGAGCGGCCCGCCCGGACGCCGGCCACGCCGGCGACGCCGGCGACGTCAACCGTGTCGGCGACCCGTTCCCCCGACAAGCAGGCGCCCGGCCGACCGGCGCGGGCGGAGTCACCCGCGGTCGAGAGCCCGGCGGCACCGGCGGACCCACCAACGGAGTCCTCGCCAGCCGCGCCAGCCGGCCGCGGCGCGGCGACGTCGGTGTCGCACATCCGGCGCTGGCTACTCGTCGGCGCGGTGGTGGTCGCGCTGCTCGTGGCTGGCGTGGCCCTCAGCCGGGGTGTCGTGGGGACCGGATCCGGCTCGCCGGGCCCGTCGTCGCTGCCGGACGCCGCCCAACTGGCCGAATCCGCGCCGGTGGTCACCAACATGCAGGACGAACGGGTGACCGTCACCCTCACCTTCGCCGACCGCAGCGCAGGCAAGGCGCCCTTCTACGTCATCGGCGGCCCGGTCGGCCTGCCACCGACGACCCTGGCCGAGGCGCCCAAGGGCGCGACGTCGGTACGCATCAACGCGGTCAATCCTGAGGTGGACTACTGTTTCGTCGTGGTGGCTGTGCTCTCGGTTGACCAGGTTGCTTCTTCGGTGCAGGTCTGCACCACTCGATTCGGGACGGCGAAACCATGACGACCTTGTTCGTGTCGACCAGCCACGCGGGCGCGTACCCCCGGATCAGCGACGCGGTGGCGGCGGCCGGCCCGGGCGACCAGGTCGTGGTCGGGCCTGGCGAATACCGCGAGAACCTGGTGCTCACCGACAGGTCGTTGAGCATCGTGGCGGCCGAGGCCGACAGCGTGACCCTGCTCGCGCCCGACACCCAGCGCCCGGCGGTGCACTGCGAGCGGGGCACGGTCGAACTCCGCCACCTGCGCATCACCAGTGTGGACGCCCCGGCCGTCAGCGCGACCGGCACGAAGTTGACGATGGTCGGCTGCGAATGCTCGGCGGCGTCCGCCGCGGGCATCCAGCTCGGTGCCCGCACCGAGTTCGACCTGGACGGCTGCCGCGTGGTCGGCGCGCGGCTGGGCATCCAGATCGACGACTGCGCCGGCTCGATCTCGAACTGCACCGTGTCGGAGATCGTCTCCGACGGCATCCTGATCCGCTCGGCGGACCCGGTCCTGCGCAACTGCCTGGTCACCGATGCCGGCTACCGGGGCATCTACGTGTACGACTACTCCCGCCCGACCCTGGAGAACTGCACGGTCTCCCGCACCGGGGACATCGGCGTGTCCGTGGTCCAGGCCAGCAGCGTGGTGCTCCGCCGGTGCCGGATCTCCGAGACGGTCGGGGTGGGCGTCAGCGTCGGGCCGGACTGCGGCGGGCAGATCACCGGCTGTACCACCGAGCAGACGGCCGCCCCCGGAATCCTGCTGGCCCCGGGCAGCAACGTCGAGATGCTGGAAGCCGGTCGCCCGGCCGCCCGGGTGGAGCCGGTGGCGATGCGCGCCCAGGACCCCAAGCGTTCCGAGGAACTGCTCGCCGAGCTCGACGCGCTGGTCGGTCTGCCCGGCGTCAAGGCCGAGGTGCTCGGGATCATCGACGAGCTGCAGGTCAACGAGTGGCGGCGCCGTGGCGGGCTGACGGTCGCCCCGTCCACGAACCATCTGATCTTCGCGGGCTCCCCGGGCACCGGCAAGACCACGGTGGCCCGCATCTACGGCCAACTGCTCGCCTCCCTGGGCGTCCTGCCACGCGGCGAGTTCGTCGAGGTGGCCCGCCGGGACCTCGTCGGGCAGTATCTCGGGCACACGGCGGAGAAGACGGCGGCGGCGTTCGAGAAGGCCATCGGCGGCGTGCTTTTCATCGACGAGGCGTACACGCTGTCGCGGTCGTTCGGATCCGGTGGCGACTTCGGCCAGGAGGCGATCGACACGCTGGTCAAGCTGATGGAGGATCACCGGCACGAGATCGCCGTGATCGCCGCCGGCTACACCGGTGAGATGGTGGAGTTCCTCGACGCCAACCCCGGCCTGGCGTCCCGGTTCAACAAGACGATCGTCTTCGAGGACTACTCGCCGCACGAGCTGGTCAGCATCCTCGCCACCATGGCCGAGTCCCACGAGTACCGGCTGTCGGACGAGTTGCACGCGTCGATCGGCGGCTACTTCGCCGCGATGGGCAAGGACCGCAACTTCGGCAACGCCCGGGAGGCGCGCAAGCTCTTCGACGGGATCCGCAAGGCGCAGGCGCAACGGCTGCGGCAGCTACGCCGGGTCCCCAGCGCCGACGAACTGCAGTTGCTGCTGCTCGACGACCTGGCCGCCGCCATCGCGTAGGACACGACGCGCCGGCCGCCCGCTGTCCAGGACGGCGCGGCGGCCGGGTCGTGCTTTGCCACCGTGCCGCGTAGAGGAACGGCAGGTCGGACCGGCCGGCGCTCAGCCGACGCCCGGCATGGGGCGGGCCTGCGGCTTACTCGGCGCCTGCACCGGCTCCTGGTCGACGGTCCAGCTCTCGGTGTCCACCGAAACGACCTTCGGCTGGTCGCGGCGCTGATCCCGGCTACGGCCACTGAGCGCGGCGGGGCCACTGCCCGCGCCCGGGTCGACGAGCCGTGGGCCACCCCGGCGTACGGGCCGAGGGCCGCCACCCTGACCACCGCCGCCCCCGGCGCCCGGCGGCATGCCACCCATCATCGGCGGCATCATCGGCACCCCGTTGCTCCCCTCGCCGCCACCGCCGCCACCGGGGCCGATGCTGGCGGCGGAGACGGGGGTGACGGCTGCGGGGGGCAACGGGGTGACGTTCGCGGCGGGCAGGCTGGTCACCGGGTCACCGCCGATCCCGCCGCCGAGCCGCCCTCCACCGGTACGGCCGGGAAGTGAGACCCCGTTGCCGGGCAGCGGGGTGGCCGAAGGGGTGTCCACCGGCGACACACCAGGAAGAGTGGGCCGAGCACCGGGCAGGGTGGGTACTCCCGGTGTGATGCCGGGGAGGACGGGGAGGGTCGGAAGCCCCGGGGTGAGTCCCGGGTCGGCTCCCAACCCTGGCGCGTTTCCGAGTCCCGGCAGGTTGTCCAAGCCTGGCAGGTCGTTCAGCCCCGGCAGCCCACCGGGCCCCGCCGCGTTGCCAGGCCCCGGCAGGCTCGGGGTCGGCACGTCAGGACGGTTGTTGGGGTTCGCGCCGTCCGGCCTCTTGTTCGGGTCGTCCTGGTTGGTCGGCTTCTTGTCGTCCTTCGGCGGATCCTGGTCCGGCAGGATGAGCGGCCCGAGCCCCGTGTCGGGTCCCTTCGGGGTCGCGTTCGGCCCGGGGCCCGGGCCGCCTCCCGGACCGCCACCGGGCCCACCTCCCGGCCCGCCGACAGGCCCCGGACCCGGCCCGGGAGCCGCCAGGTCCGTCGTGCCCGGCATCCACAGCCCTGCGTACGGTCCCGGCAGGTGCCACGACGACCTCGCCTCGAACGTGTCGGTCAGATCCGTAGCGACCGTCCGCATGGTCTTGGTGTAGTTATCCCTCACCTGCGCTACATATGCGTTGTAATCATTAATGTTGCTGAAGTACTTATCGTAGTTTCTTGTCGCCAAGTCGACGTAGCCTCGATATTCGCCATAGACCGTCTGCGCGTTCTGTTTGGCCTCCGCGAGCTTGTCGGCGCTGTACACCACGGTCAGCGCCAGCCTGACCAGGTTCTCCGACCAGGAATTCAACGACCGGTACGTCTCGGTAGCGAGCGTGGCGTAGCGTTTGGCGGCCTTGCCGTCCCACCTGTCGGGGCTCACCACGTCGTCGACCCTCTGGTCGAGGATGCCGGAGTGGGTTCTGAGCGTCGTGGCGAGTTCGGCAATTCCGCTCGCCACCCGCCGCAGCGGCTCCGGTTGGGGAGAGGTGAGCATCAGATACATGGATTCGATGTCGACCCCCATCCAGTTTGATCTGACGAGTTTCCCCCGGGGCTCGAAGGAGCTGTTTTTCGCCAACGCTTGGACGCCGCTGCTGGAGAGCCCCTCTTTCGTGTAGTCCGGATCCTTCTCGTCCATCGAGATGTCGGTGATGCCCATTTTGCTCAGCAGGTCGACGTCGAGCTTCCTGAGCTGGTTCTGGGACCATCCGTCCTGGGAAGCATAGGAGTCCGCCGCGAAATCGACAGCTCGGCGGTAGGCTTCGAGGGCAGACCGCACGACAAACAAATATCCAACGATTCCATTTTCCGGCCCGCCCAGCCAGGTCTTCAGCGAGTCGACGAAGTGACCCACTTCGGAAATCGGGTGTGCTCCCGTCACCGTGTTCAAGACGGTGAACTTTGCACCGCCCATGGAACCGAGTATGTCGTCCGTTTCCTCGATGAACTCGGTAGCTGCCCGGCCGATGGTGGCGGCGACATGACGCATGTCCGCTATCTGCGCCTTCAACGAGACGGGGTCAGCCATGGGTGCCGCCTTCCTGGGGTGCGGGGTTGGCAGGCCGACTGTCTTCCACCACGCGAGCAAGGGCCGGCACGGTCGGGGCGGGAAGCGCAGGGGGTGCCGCCTTCGCATCCTCACGCCGGCTGGGACGTGACCGCAGCACGCCGGGTCGATCGTCCGGACGGCTAGCCACCGAGGTCTGCGCACTGGCCGCGCGCCCGGAGAGGTTGCCCTCGGCGGAAGTCGCGGTGCGGTTCCGGTATGCCGATGGGCGTTGTGGTCCCGCCGGCTCCGGCACCGGCCTGCCCAGGAGGCCGGGCATCATCGGCATGAACGCCTCGTTCTCCCGTGCCGTGGGTAGTTGCGGCGTCCGCGCGCCGAGGGTGGGCTCCCGGACGTCGGGGCTGTCCGGGGCGAGGTGGTGTACCGGCGGGTTCCGATCGGGTGAACGGCCGAGCGCCGGCACCCCCCGCCCGGATCCGGGACCGCCGATGCCTCCCGGTCCCACGCCGCTCAGGCCGGGCCGCAGCACGCCGCCCGGCCCGAGCAGGCCGCCGGGCGTCGTGCCGGCGGGAAGACCGCTTGGCATCGGCGGCACCCGGGGAGCGCGGAGCGCGGGCGGCAGGACGGTCTGACCGGGCGTGCCCGGCCCGGTGAACGCGCCCGGCGGAAGCATGCCCGGCGGCTGCCCGCCGGGAACGCTGCCCGGCCCGGCGGACCCGGCGGGACCCGGACCGGGCTGGGGACCGGGCTGGGGACCGGCTTCCGTCGGCCCCGGGTCGGGCCCGAAGCCGGGGGGTAGCGCCGGCCCGGCTGCGGGCGACATCAGCGTGGCGGGACCGTCCACCAGCGGTGCGCCAGCGGCACCCGGGGCGAGACCGAGCAATCCACGGTACGGGGCGGCCGGCCGCCATCCGTCCACGATGGCGGCCAGCGTCGTGCTGAGCCGCGTGGCGACGGCTCTGGCCGCCTCGGTCGCGGCCCGCTCGGCGCCGGCGATCTGTGCCTGGACACCCGCCTGCCCGAGCGGGGAGATGGCGACCGCCAGATCGAGCCGCAGGTTGCCCAGTTGCCCCTCACGTTGCGACACGATCGCGCGTAGCTCGCGCTGGGCGTCGAGGATCACCCGCCGGGCGTCGTCGTAGTCGGCGGCCCGGTTGGCGGCGCTGTCGCGCCAGGCTCTGGCCGAGGCGACCGTCAGGTTGACGTTGCGGCGGAACTCCCGCCCGCCCTGGCCGTACCAGTGCAGGGGGTCGGCCTGGGCCTTCAGCGTCACCCCGGCCGCTCCGATCGACTCGGCGATGACCTGCCACTGCGTCGCGAGCGCGTCGGCGACCTCCGGTCGCACCCCGAGCACCAGGGTGGCGATCTGGTCGGCGTCGAGCGCCGCCCAGTTGGTGCGCTGCACGCCGGGCAGGTCGTAGCCGTATGCGACCGGCCCGGTAACCGGGCCGGCGGGTGCTGAGGTGCCATCGTCGTAGGACGGGCCGGGAAGGTCGCCCGTGGCCAGGGCGTCCTCGATCCGGTCGAGCTGCTGGGTGGAGCGCCCCTCCATCCTCGTGTACCACCGGTGGGCGAGGTCCGCGCCGCGGGCGGTGCTGGCGAGACCGTCGGTGAACTCTTCCGCGAACGCGCGCAGCGCGTCGAGGTCGGTGTCGGCCACGCGGGCGAACCAGCGCATCTCGCGGAAGCCCGCCGGCTGCCCGAGCAGCGCGGTGGTGTCGGCGATGCCACCGAGTTGTCGTCGCGCGTCGTCGGTGAAGGCCGCACCGGTGCCGGCGGCGGTGTCGGCGAACGTCCGCAGCCCGGCGAGCTCGGCCTGGAGCAGATCACCATCGCCCACGACTCATGAGCGTACTGATGGCCACCCTGCCCCGGCTACCCCGCGCCGTCACACCTGACTGTCCAACCAGGCCAGTTGGACCAGCCGGACGCCCTCCTTGCGCGTCACCAGCCAGCCCCGTCCCGGCGGCAGGGCGCTCGGGCGTACGTTGCCGAGCAGCGGTCCCTCGTTGCGGTCGCCAGACATGACCAGCCCTGGCGCGTTGAGGTCACGCAGCCGACTGAGGATCGGGTCGTACATGGCCCGGGAGGCGCCACCGCTGCGGCGGGCGATCACGAGGTGCAGCCCCACCTCGCGGGACTGCGGTATCAGGCTGTGCAGCGCCATCAGCGGGTTGCCGTCCCCGGCGACCAGGTCGTAGTCGTCGACGAGGACGTACAGCTCGGCGCCCGTCCACCAGCTGCGCGCGCGCAGCTGGTCGGGGCGTACGTCCGAGTCGGGCAGCCGTTCGCGCAGGGCGACGGCTGCCTCCTTGAGCAGCGCCAGTCCCTGTTCGGCGGTGGTGGCGTAGTCGATGAGGTGCTGCTCGGGCAGCGCGCCGAGCAGGCTGCGCCGGTAGTCGATGGCGATGATGCGGGCCTGTTCAGGTGTGTGCCGGTCCGCGACGCTGGCCGCCAGCATGCGCAGGAACGACGACTTGCCGCACTCGGTGTCGCCGAAGACGACGACGTGCGGGTCCGCGTCGGGGTCGAGGTGGACGGGGCCGAGATCGGCCTCGGCGAGACCGATCGGCAGACCTGGCCGGTCGCTCATGCCGGCCACCGCGGCGTAGGTGACCTCCCTGGGCAGCAGGCGCACCGGCGGCGCCGTCCGGCCCGGCCAGGCGGCGCGTACGGCCGCGGCCGCCTCGCTGACGGCGTTGTCGGCGGAGGCGGCCGAGTTGAGCTGCGGCCGGCTGGACAGGAACTGGTACGCGTCGGGGGTGATGCCCCGCCCCGGGGCCTGGACGGGCACGTTCGCCGCCGCCCGCCGTCCGATGGTGGAGTCGGACGGATCGCCCAGGCGCAGCTCCAGCCGGCTGCCGAAGGCGTCCCGGATGGCGGGTCGCAGGTCGAACCACCGGCTGCCGGCGACCACGAGGTGGACTCCGTAGGCGAGGCCCCGGTTGGCCACGTCGATGACGCTCGCCTCCAGGTCCTCGAACTCGTTGCGCAGCGTCAGCATGCCGTCGATCACCAGCATGACGTCGGCGCGCCGGGCCGGTCCGAACTCGCCTTCCGCCGCCCGCCGGCGGAAGGCGGCGATCGAGTCGACGCGGTGGTCGAGGAAGAGCTGCTCCCGTTCGGCGATCAGGTGGGTCACCTCCGCGACGACGCGCCGCACCAGGTCGGACTCGCGGCGGGTCGCGACGGCCGACACGTGTGGCAGCTCGGTGAGGGCGGTGAGGCCACCGCCGCCGAAGTCGAGGCAGGCGAACTGCACCTGCTCCGGGGTGTGGGTGAGCGCGAGACCCAGCACCAGGGTGCGCAGCAGGGTGCTCTTCCCGGACTGCGGCGCGCCGATGACGGCGACGTGCCCGGCCGAGCCGGCCAGCGGCAGCCGCAGCGGGTCCGACCGCTGGTCGAAGGGGCGGTCGACGACACCGACCACCGCGTCGAGCGTGCCCCGCAGTGCGGCGTCCGCCGTGGTCAGGCCCAGCTCGGGGTCGGTGACCAGGCCGCCGAGCGTGTCCTCGATGGTGTCCGACTCGCTGAGCGGGGGCAGCCACACCTGGTGGGCGGGCACCCCCTGACCGACGAGGCGTTCGGTGATGAGGTCGAGCAGCGTATCGCCGGTCGCCTCGTCGGCGGGTTCCTCGGCCTCCTCCCCCAGTTCCGCGTCGGTGACGGCCTGGGCGACCGGGCCGGCCACGTAGCCGGACGTGAACACGGAGACGGGGAAGTCCTCCACCTGCGTGGGGGCGGCGGTCGCCCGCCGGTACACGCCGGAGACGTACGCGGCGCGGAAGCGCTGCAACGACTCGCTGCCGTACTTGAGGAAGCCGTGTCCCGGGGCACGTGGAAGCTCGTAGGCGTCGGTGACGCCGAGCACCGCCCGGCTCTCCATCGGGGAGAACGTGCGCAGACCGATGCGGTACGACAGGTGGGTGTCCAGGCCGCGCAGCCGGCCCTCCTCCAGGCGCTGGCTGGCCAGCAGCAGGTGCACCCCGAGTGAACGGCCGACCCGCCCGATCTGCACGAACATGTCGATGAAGTCGGGCTTTACGGAGAGCAGCTCGCTGAACTCGTCGCAGATGATCAGCAGGCTGGGCACCGGGTCGAGTGGCGCACCGGCGGCGCGCGCCCGTTCGTAGTCCCGCAGCGACGCGTAGTTGCCGGCGCGGCGCAGCAGCTCCTGGCGGCGTACCAGCTCGCCGTTGATCGCGTCCGCCATCCGGTCGACCAGTGGCAGCTCGTCGGCGAGGTTGGTGATGACCGCGCTGGTGTGGGGCAGCCTGTCCAGCTTGGTGAAGGTCGCGCCGCCCTTGAAGTCGACCAGGACGAAGTTGAGCGCCTCCGGCGAGTGGGTCACGGAGAGCGCCAGGACGAGGGTGCGCAGCAGCTCCGACTTGCCCGAGCCGGTCGCGCCCACGAGCAGGCCGTGCGGGCCCATGCCGTCCTGGGCCGCTTCCTTCAGGTCCAGCTCGAGGCGCTCCCCGTCCGGCATGACACCGATGGGTACGCGGAGCCGCTGCCGGTTCGGTCGCGGCTGCCAGGTGCGCGACAGGTCGATCTGCTCCGGCTCGTCGAGCTCCAGCAGGTCGGTGAGTTCGTGGGTGTAGTTCATGGCCTGCTCGCCCGTCCCGGCCTGGGCGAGCCGCAGCGGGGCTAGCTGCTGGGCCAGACTCTCCGCCAGCACCAGCGGCATCTCGTCTCCCCGGCCCAGCACCTGGCTGCTGCCGTGGGTGGTCGCGGTCATGGTGCCGTCCTCGCCCATGTCGAGCACGAGGCAGGTGCGGTCCGGGTGGCGTGGCGGTTCACCACAGACGTGTACGACCGTGACGCCCTCGAGGCCCGTGTCGGTGGCGAGGTGGTCGGAGCCGGCGGTCTCCGCTCCGTCGATGACGGCGAGCAGATGCGGCCCCTCGAAGCTGACCTCGCTGGCCGACGGGTTGAACCGCGGCCGGGCCACCAGCAGTTCCTCGACCATCGCCTCGAGGCCCACCACCGAGGTGTTGATCAGGCGCAGCGGGCCCAGCGCGTCGGTCTGCGACGGGTGGGCCGCGTGCGGGAGCCACTTGCACCACTCCCACAGGTAGCGCCGGTCCTCGGCCGAGCAGACCGCGACCATCATGTCGTTCGGGGCGTGACCGAAGGCCGCCTGCGCCATCATGGCCCGGGCCACCGAGCGGGCCCTGTCCGGGTCGCCGCAGAGGTGGATGGTGGCGAACCCGTCGAGCGCCACCACCACCGGCAGGTCCTCCACCTGCCGGTAGGTCGTCAGGAACCGACGTAGCGCGCCCGCGCTGACCGGCTCGGCCTTCTCGACCGGCACGAACGGCGGCGCCACCAGCGGCGCGGTCAACTCGCGCGGGCCCAACCCGATGCGGATCTGACCGAAGTCCGAGTCGGCGGGGAGCCGCTCCCACAGCCGGCTGGTGTCCACCATCGACCAGAGCATGCCCGGGGCGACGTGCCGGTAGTACTCGGCCGTGCGTTGGACCCGGACGGCGTTGCGGACGGTACGTCGTACCCCGGCCAGTTCGAACAGGTAGCTGCGGCGCAGCTGGTTCATCTGCGCCTTGCCGCCGCCGGACGACCGGGTCAGCTGGGTGCCGACCATGCCGAGCATCGCGATCCCGAGCAGCCCTCCGGTGATGATGCGCAGCAGTCCGCCCGAGTTTCCGGCGAAGAGGAGCATCATCGCGGCGGCTCCGGCCACCATCGGCAGGATCATGATCAGACGCCCGGCGAGGCCGCCCTCGGGATCGGGAATCTCCGCGGGCGGCTCCAGCACGATGTCGCCGGCCGGGAAGGGCGGAGCTGCACGTCGGGCCCGTCGTCTGCGGATGATCGTCGCCACCGACACATAGTAGTGACGGCGATCACGATCTTGTCTACTGTGGATCCGACAAGGGAGGCTGACGAGTGCAGCAGCAGACGGGACTGGCGCGAATCGTCGTCATCGCACCGAACCGCCGCATGGAAGTGACCGTTCCGGAGCACGTCGCGCTCGCCAGGATCATGCCCACCTTGCTGCGGCAC
The DNA here is from genome assembly GCF_043197615.1 of Micromonospora sp. NPDC049048. NCBI lineage: Bacteria > Bacillati > Actinomycetota > Actinomycetes > Micromonosporales > Micromonosporaceae > Micromonospora > Micromonospora sp. NPDC049048. Next base: position 14,147 of record NZ_JBICTM010000004.1, read on the forward strand.
GCCGGGCCGGCACTCGGTGAGGACGGTGTCGAGCGGGGCGGCTGGGTCCTCCGTCGGATCGACGGCCAGCGACTGGACAACGCCCATTCGTTGGCCATGCAGAACGTACTCGACGGCGAGACGCTCGTCCTCTCCCCCCATGACGCGACCTGGCCCGAACCGGCGTTCGACGACGTCGCGGAGGCCATCGCGGACGAGGCCACCGGCCTCGGGGCGCAGTGGAGCGCGCAGTCGACCCGGTGGGCGGGGCGCGCGGTCGCCACGGCGGTGCTCGCGGCCGGCGCCGTGCTGCTGCTCACCGGCCCGGCCTCGTGGCAGGCCGGCGCGCTGACCCTCGCCGGGGCGGCGACGCTGCTGCTCACGGCGATCTTCGCCGACCGCGTCGCGCGCGACCACGCCACCGCCCAGCTCACCGGGGCCGCCGCCCTGCTCTACGCGGCGGTCGGGGCCCTGCTGACGGGCACGGAGGGCGAGGCCGTCCAGCTGCGCCCGTGGCCGGTCGCCGGTGCCGCCGCCGCCCTGCTGCTCGTCTCACTCGCCGGTCAACTGCTGCTCCCGTCAGTGCCGTTCGTGACCGGAGCCGCCCTCGCGAGCGGCCTGGGCGGGATTGCCGTGCTGGCGGCGACCGGGCTCACCACCGTGGAGGGCGCCGCCGCGGTCGTCGGCGGGCTGGTCGTGATCGGGCTCTTCGCGCTGCCGCGCCTGGCCATGTCGATCGGGGGCGTTCCGGCGCCGGCGGTCCCCTCCATCACCGGTGCGGCCGAGGGCCCGCCCCCTGCGGCCGGTGAGCTGAAGGCGGCGGTGCGCCGGGCCGACAGCCTCCTGACCGGCCTGCTGTTCGGCACCATGGTGGCCACGGGCGTCAGCCTCGTACTCCTGACCCGCGCGCACACCGTCGGCGGCCTGCTGCTGGTGGGCGCGATGACGGTGGCCTGCGCGCTGCGGGCGCGCGCGTTCGCGGCCGTGCGGCACCGCGCCCCGCTGATCGGCGCCGCGATCGTCGGGGCGCTCAGCCTGGCCTGGTACGCGTGGACCGGCCCGACGCGTACGCCGATGGCGGCGGCTGCGCTCGTGGCCGGCCTGATCGGGGTCGCGCTGGTGTCGCTGGCGCTCGGGCTGCGGTTGTCCCGGCGACCGGCGCCGCCCCGGCTGGGTCGACTCGCCGACATCATGTCGATGGTGCTCACCGCGGCGGTGCCCGTGCTGGTGGCGCTCGTGCTCGGGCTGTTCGGCTACTTCCGCGGCCTGGGAGGCTGACGGGGATGCTCAGCCGTCGAGATCTCATCCAGTCGCAGCAGTACCTGATGCTGCGGCAGGTGCGGGCTTTGCTCGCCCACAAACCGGATCCGCTGGACTGGGCCGGGCGGCACGGCGGGGCGACCGCCTTCGCCGGCATCATGATCCTGGTCATCGCGTTGGCCGGCACGGCGGTGGTCGGCCTCATCTTCCCGGGTGGCAAGACCACCTGGCAGCGTTGCGACACCGTCATCGTCGAACGCGACACCGGCGCGACGTACGTGTGCGATGCGACCTCGAAGACGCTCTATCCGGTGGCGAACTTCAGCTCCGCCGCACTGATCATGGGTGGCAACAGGTCGGCCCGGGTCGCCGGCGCGTCGCTGACCTGGTCCAGGGGGGCGCTACTCGGCCTCCCCGGCGCGCCGGACGAGCTCGTACCGGTCAAGAAGTACCTGACCGGGGCGTGGAGCCTGTGTTCCATGCCGCGTACGGACGCCGCCGGCCAGAGCGGCCCGGCCACCGTCATCCTGGCCGGAGCGCAGCCCGTCGCCGCCACACCGGTCGGTGAGCAGGCGGTGCTGCTCGCCGGCCCCGACGGCACCCGTTACCTGCTGTGGTCGGGCCACCGGTTCCCGATAACCGAGCCCGGGTACGTCCTGCCGGCCCTGGGCTTCTCGGCGCAGGACGGGGTGCCGGTCAACGACGCGTGGCTCGCGCCGATTCCGCTGGGAGCGCGGCTCGGTCCCGTCGACGTTCCCGGGCGGGGCTCCCGACTGGCCAGGTTCCCGCACGCCAGGGTCGGTCAGCTGGTCCGCCTGTCCGGCGCGGAAAGCGCGGAGCGGATCTACCTCGTACGCCGCGAGGGCCTGCAGGAGCTGACCGCGTTGCAGCAGGCCCTGGTGCGGGGCGCCGCCGGTGCGCAGTCGGTGACGGTGACGCCCGCCGAACTCGCCGGTGCGCCCATCGTGTCGCGGATGACGCTGCCCGGCTTCGCCCCGCCGGAGCAGGTTCCCGCCTTCGTCCGACCGCGGGCGGGCCTGCTGTGCGCCGGGATGCTCGGCGACGCGATCACCGTCACCGTCGACGGCGAGCTGCCGACGAAGGCGGCCGGTGCCGTCGCTCGACGTGCCGCCGGTGACGGCGCTCCGCTCGCTGACGCCGTGCTCGTGGCACCGGGCCACGCGGTGCTCGCCCGCAGCATGGCGAGTCCCGGTGCGTCTGGCGGGCCGCTGGTGCTCGTCACCGATCTCGGCGTGCGGCACGCGTGCGCCAGCGGGGACGTGCCGGCCATGCTGGGCTTTTCCGGCACACCGGTGCCGCTGCCGGGGGCCCTGCTCGCCCGGGTGCAGGAGGGCGTGGCGCTCGACCCCGCCCGGGCCCGGTTGGCCACGCCGCTGCGGCCCCGCTGATCAGCCGTGGCCTTTCGGCAGGGCCACGTTTCGTGGTCGTGAATGGATACTGTCGGAATGCCGATCGGCCCGCTATTGTCCTCTGTGGTAAGACGCTCGGGCGACGGCAGCACAGTTTCTCCACCGCGATAATGGGATCCGGCCGTGATGGCACCAGAGTTCGCGCGTGTGGCATCCGCCACCGCTGTGGTCGCCTCAGGCCTATCAGACGGAGGATTGGGATGGCCCCATCTCAGCACGAGACCGCCGGCCTCGATGAGGCGGCGCGTGATATCGGGTCGACCACGGCCAACTTGGTCGCTATTCAGGCGCAGCTCAAGAACTCCCTGGCCCCCATCCTGGACGGGTCCGGGTGGAAGGGCTCCGCGCAGCAGGTGTTCGGCCAGCTCTACCCGCAGTACGAGGCGCAGCTGATGAAGCTCTACGAGTCGCTGGAGGACCTCGGTAAGCGGGTTCAGGGCTCCAGCGGCACCTACCAGGAGGCGGAGGACAGCGCCGCCCAACACGTGGCAGCGGTGGATCTCGGCGCCGGCAAGGTCGGCGCCGCTCTGACGACGACGAGGCAGGTCTGACATGGCGGGGATCGTCCGGTACGAGTTCGACACGATCGACGACTGCGCCCGAGCGATGATCAACGCTATCGGTCAGGTGCGCAACGAGCTCGACGGGTTGCGGAGAAGGCTCGACGGCAGTCTCGCCGACTGGGACGGTACCGGTCTCGCCGCCTACCAGGAGACCAAGACCATCTGGGACGGCGCCGAGGTGAAGATGAGCGAGATCGCCCAGGAGATCGCGATCAGGGTTCAGCGGGCCAACGCCAACATGCGGGAAACCGAAGACGGCGTCTCGAAGAACTTCCAGAACGCTTCGATCCGGGCATAGCCGCAGAGCCTGCCCCTCCGCGAGCACCAAACCGTTTGCGTCGGCCCTGGCCGGCGCAAATGCGTTTCCGGGCGGGTGCGTTACGGCCGGGTGCGTTTACGGCCAGGTGCGGGCAGCAGCTCGCGGACACGACCTGCCGGGGGTGTCCGACGCGCCGACCGCCGACGGTCAGGCCTCGCCGATCCGGGCCAGGCGGCTCGCTCCTACTGGCGGGAACGTCGGCGGGCCCGTCGTAGCGCGCCGAGACCGGTCACCCCCAGCGCCGCGACGACGCAGATGGCACCGATCACGGCACCGCGCGCCGGCCCAGCCCCGCCCGCGGCCGCAGGTACCGGCAGGAACGCGTTCGGCAACCGCGGCTCGCCGGTCGCGACCGGCTCGCTGAGGGCGCGTACCGGGTTGACTATGCCCGCCCCGTAGGAGGGGCTGCCCGCGCCGCCCGGTGACGGATCAGCCGTCGCGGCCAGGCGGCGGGTCACCGCTCCGGCAGCGGCCTGCGGATCGTCGGCCCAGACCAGCGCGGCCACGCCCGCCGTGACGGCGGCGGCCATGTCGGGGCCTGAGTAGTTGGTGTGGCCGCGCGCGGGCGCCGCCGCCGTGATGCCCACGCCGGGAGCTGCGAGGTCCACGTGCGGGCCGGGATACGTCTCCGGCTGGACCGTTCCGGTGCCGTCGACCGCGCTCACGCCGAGCACCCCCGGGTAGGTTGCCGGGACGGGAGCGCCCCGGGTCTCCGCTCCTCCCGCGACGGTGCCCGCCGAGGCGATGACCAGTACGTCGCGGGCCACCGCCCGCGCCACCGCGGCCCGCACGGCAGGGCTGTCGGTCGGCAGCGTGTACGCCATGACCGCGATCCGTGCGCCCCGGGCCACCGCCCAGTCCAGGCCATCGGCGACCAACCGCGGGTCCATGTCGTCGTCGATGCGCTCGGCCACCCGTACGGGCAGGATCCGGGCCTGCGGGGCGACCCCCGCGAAGGGAACCTTCGCCTCCGTCCTGGCGCCGACGAGCGAGGCCAACGCGGTGCCGTGACCGGTGCAGTCGACCCGGCCGTCACCGCCGTCGACGAGGTCGGTTCCGGGCAGCACCGCGCGCGCCAGCTGCGGATGCCGTACGTCGACCCCGGTGTCGATGACGGCGACCCTGACGGTGGTCGGTGCGCCGGCCATCGTCCACGCGTGGTCGAGGTCGAGCCACTGCCGCTCCCACGGGGTCTGGGTGGTGGGTCTGGTGCCCTCCGCCCGGCCACGGGAGCATGCGGCGGCTGCCGTCGCGGGGGTCGGAACCGCCATCGGCCACAGCGTGGCGAGCGCCGCGACGGCGCAGATCAGGGTGCGTCGCACGTGCGCATCGTAGCCACCGCACATCGTCCATAGTGGTGTCTATCCCAGCGATGTGGATTGACGTACCGTGGGCCCATGTCAGCCACCCGCGACGAGGTCGAAGCACTCCGCGACACCGCCGACCGGCTGCGTGCGCAGGTGGAGCGCGCGACCGGCTCCTTCCGCCGGATCAGCGAGGAGTTCGGCCTGCTGGAGGCGACCGCCGTCTCGGCTGATCGCCTGGTGACAGCCGTCGTGGGCGCGGACGGTCGGCTGCGTCGGCTGATGATCGACCCTGGCATCTACCACCAGCCCGACGCCGAGCACCTCGCCCGCACCATCGAGGAGACGATCGAGGTCGCCGCGCAGGGGGTGCAGGAGCGGGTCAGGGAGATCCTCCGGCAGCACGTGCCGGAGGAGTTGGTGGATGCCCACCTGAGCCGCGACGCCGACAGCCTCGTCACCGGCTTCGCCGATCTGATCCGGGAGCGATGATGGTCAGTCAGACCGACGTCAGGGACACCACGGCCGCGATGGCGGCGGCGCACCGGCTCACCGCCGCGCTGCACGACCTGAACGACGCCGCCGTCAGTGCCGCGGCGCTCGTCGCGCGTACCGAACAGATGTCACCGTTGTGGGGCGACGACGCGGGCGGACGTGAGTACCGACAGAACTACGCGAAGGCCGGCGAGCAGATCCGGCCGGCGATCGAGACCCTGACCAGCGGTCTCGTCACGCTTTCCAGCTCGGTGAAAAGCGCGTTGATCGCGATCGTCGAAGCGGACGACCTGCGCCGCCCCGGTTCCTGACCAACGGGCGATGATCGAACTCTGGGACTTCGGCGAGCCCTGGAACCAGATCCGGGATGCCGTCATCTGGGTGGGCTCCGGCGGCGCCGGGTGGCCCCAGGGCAACGAGGACCAGATCCGTCAACTCGCCGCCGACTGGCAGGCCCTGCTCTCCCAACTGGAGGTCGGATTCAGCGCCGCCGGCAGGGCCGCGGCGGATCTTCAGGAAACGTGGGGTGGCACCTCCGGTGCCGCCTTCGCCGAACTGTGGCAGGAAATCGGGATCGACACGCCGAACGAGATCCTGAAAGTACTACCGGGCATCATCGCCTCGATCGACCAGGCGGCGCTCGACATCGAGCACGAGAAGCTCTCCACCCTGATCCAGACCGCGGTACTCATCCTGGAGATCTTCGTCTTCGCGGTGGCCGCGTGGCTGACGTTCGGACTGGCGCTGATCGCCTCCGGTGCGCGGATCGCGGCGACCCGGGCCGTGATCTCGCAGAGCTTCAGACTGTTCGTGCAACGCGCCGGGCAGTCCTTCGCCCAGCGCGGGGTCAGGTCCAGCCTGCTGACCGACATGCGGGTGTGGCTCACACATCTGCCCCGCGAGATCCTCAACGAGGTCTTCGCCGAGACCGGCGTGGACCTCGGCGCGCAGTTGACGCAACTCGGCATGGGCACGCGTACGGAGTGGGACACCAAGAAGACCGCGGCAGCGGCCCTCGGTGGCGCGACCGGCGCCGTCCTGTCAGGCCTGTCGCCGCTTGGAAACAACCTCTCCAGACGACTCGACTCGTGGGTGACCCGCACGGCCGGCAACCTCGGCACCCGGGCGATCGACGAAACGGTCACCGAGGTCGGTGCCGAGACCGTCGCCAACGGCGTCGTCTACGACAACTGGGGACTCAATCTCGACAACCTCGGCTCGCGGGTCGCCGCCGGGATGGTCCGGGACCGCATCAGCGAGGGCGCCCAACTCACCAACCGCGTCGAGGACCGCCTCCGATCCCGGTTCGGCCTCGAGAACCAGCGGCAGGTCGACACCCGCGCGTCCGCCACCGAAGCGGCCCGGGAAGCCCAACGCGGAGCGGAACGGAGCGCCGAGCGCGCCCAACACGCCGCCGACGTCGCCGCGCGGCAGGCCGCGGAGGCCGCCACCGCCGCCACCGCCGCCCGCGACCACGCCCGAAACGTCGCCGCCAGCGGCACCGCGACGGCCACGCAGATCCGTGACGCCAACGAACGCGCACAGACCGCCGAGAACTCCCGGGACCTGACGCAACGCAGCGCCGACAGCGCCGCCCGCGCCGCCCAGAACGCCAGCGAGGCCGCCCAGAACGCCGCCCGCGCCACCGCCTCGATCGAAACTGCGCCCACAGTCCCCGCAGCCGTCACCGCCGCCCACCACGCCATGGGCGCCCACGTCGAAGCCGCACGCGCCGCCGGAATCGCCCTGACCCACGCCGGCCTCGACGCGGACATCGACACCCCCACCACACCCGGCGACACCGCCCCAGCCGCCGACGGGCCGGCCGGTCCCGACACCACCCCCCCGGCCGGCTCCCCCACCACACCCGCAACACCCGACACCTCCCCGGCGACCGGCGCTGACGGCGCCCCCTTGGCTGGCGACCCAACAGCACCGGCCAGCGGAACCGTCCCGACCGCCGGGACAGCGGCCGCAGGCACCGATCCGGCCGCCGCCAGCGCGTCACCGGTGACCGGCGCAGCTGGCCCCACGACCACGCCCTCCGCCCCGTCGGCTACCTCCGGCACTCCGCAGGCCGCCGCCTCATCAGCCAACGCCGACCGATCCACTCCCGGCGCTGCCACCCCGGCCGCCGGCCGGTGGGCCCCGGAAGCAGGCAGAAGGCGTGACCGGCCCGGCTCCGAGCCCGCGACCAGGCCGACGGCCGACCCGCAAGAGGCCGCGGCCCCATCGCCGGAGTCCGCCCCGGACCCCACAGCCCCACACGATCAGCCGCAGTCGGACAGCACCCCGCGCTCAAGCGCGGGCCCGGTTGCCACTCCGACACCGGACGTACTCCCGGCAGTGAGCGCGGCCGGCGTCAGGGCCGACTCGACGCGGGCGCGGCCGGAACTCGGCGATCCGCCCGGCCCCGCCGTGCAGGACGACGCCCGCCAGCAACTGCCCCGCGATGGCAGCCGACCGCAACAGACTCGACCAGTGCGGCCGGATCGGGTGCCGACTCCGCAACGACACGGTGTCGGGTCAGACCCGCTCACGACCACTGGGCAGCAGACGACAGACGAGCAGGGCCCGCTCGATGCCGGCCACGACAGCTCGCCGGACGAGATCCTGGCGCAGGCCTCGGGACTGCGGGCACTGCTCACGCATCCTGGTGTGCCGAGGACGATGAGCACCACGCTCGCCGAGGGCTTCCTGAACAAGCTCAGCCCTGACGAGCTGCGCTGGCTCGCGGCGGACAGGGAGCTTTACCTCGATCTCACGCTGCTGGCGGGCTCCGCCGATCAAATCACTTCGTCCGCGGTGTCGGGGAGCGCGTACCGGGGCGACTGGCGGACCGAACCGGACAGCGATGCCAGCCGCCAGGGTCTGACGCTCGCCCTGGTCGGCAACGCGGCGCAGTGGGGGTTCGGTCCAGAGGCGGTGGTCACCCCGGTTCCCGGCCGCCCCGACACGGTGGACGTCGACGTCACCGGGATCGCCCTGCGGCTACAACTGGGCGTCGGCGATTTTCCACGGCAGGGCGACGGTGTGCCGCCGACAGCGGTGTCGCGTGCCCTTCCCCGCGAGGACGATCGAGCCGCCTGGAGCGTGACGGTCAGCACGGGCACCCGCGCGGCGGACGTCGAGCGGGCGCTGGCCCACGAGATACGCGAAATCCTTGCCCGTGAGTCGGACGCTCCGCCGGACGAGGCCCACCTACACGGACGGGTGGTCGAGTTCGAGGTGCTCGCGGCCCAGGTCCGCGCGCAACCAGTCGACTCGTCAGAGGCCGCGGAGCAGGTGTGGCCGTGGCTGTCGGCGGTGATGGAGTTCGCCGCCCTCGACCGGGAACTCGGCACCACCCCTGACCAACGGGCGGAACGTCGGACTTGGGTCCTGCAGCACGCGCAAACCCCCGACACCGTGGCCGAAGCCTTCCGGCTCATGGACGCCGCTGTTGGGGACCCATCTGCGCCGCCACCGGATTGGCGGACGGCTGCGGTACGCGATGCCGTCGACACCCTCCCCGAGGAACCCGCCGGGCACGAGTCGGTGATGACGACGGCCGCCCGTCAGGACGAGGTTCTCGCTCGTCTGTTGGGGCGCTTGTCCTGGGATCGGCCGGCCCGGCTGGCGATCCTCAACGCCTACGCGGCCGATCTTCCCGCCGGCCATCGCACCGCAGCACCAGTGGATCTGCTGTTCGCTGTCCGTGATGTCGTGATCGCTATGTCGGCCGCGTCCGGCGACGTTCAGGTCGGCCCGGTCGCACTGGCGGACCTGGCGGACACCGGCGAGGTCCGGGTGGAGGTGAACGGAACATCCAGGACGATCCAGGTGGCCAGGCTGGGCGCGGGAATCAGCGCCTCTCTCGACGCCCTCGACGAGGGTCAGCTGCGTGTCCTGCTGGCCGCGAAGCTGGCCGACCTCGTCACCGGCTTCAGCCGGCCCAGGATCATGCGGCTGCGGCCGGGCGCCGGCGGCCGGGCGCGGCAGGCGGCGTTGCGGACCCAGATGCACGTGCTGGCCAGCCTGGCGACCGACCCGACGATGTCGACGCGCACGCGGGACCAGGCCCGGCACCGGTTCGTCTCCCTGCTGCCGCGGGTCGCCGACCAGGCCGTGTTGTCCGACAAGGCGATCGAACTGGCCGACACGGTGCGGTCGGGTGAGGTGGCCGGCGACGATGCCCGATCCCCGCAACGGTCGGTCTCACCCACGCAGCTCGTCGAGGAGTATGCCAACTACCGGCGGCTGCTGCGACACGACAGATCGGAGGACCCGAGGTCCCAACAGGTGCGGGAGGAGCAGGCACTTGGGGCGATGGTCACCGAACTCGACGAGCTTCTCCAGCAGCACCTCAACGCGCGGAATCTCCTCGTCCAACGGCGTGATCAGCACCGTGGCGAGGGCGTCGGCGACCAGGGCCGGCTGAATCGGTGGATCGAAGAGCACGGACAGATGGTGCGGCACCTCACCGAAGCCAGCCGCGCTGTCGCCACCGCTCACCGTAGCTACTACCGGCAACCAAGGGTCCGTCGGGCCGAGCGCCTCGCTGCCACCCGGCGGGAGGAACGGCGTACGTTGCGGCAACGAGCTGTCGCCACGACAGCAGAGCAACGCACCGCCATCGAGCGGCAGGCGCGGCGAGCCGGGCTGCGCGGCCTCACATACCGCATCGAAGCGAGCCGGTTGCACGATTCGGTCACCGAGCGCCTCGCGCAGGCCGGACGGTACTGGGCCGCTGTGGAACGTGGGCGGCAGGCCACGGCCGACGAACTACGCCGCGAGTTCAGCAGCATGGGCACCGACCGCCTGACCGCCCTGCGTGGCGACCCCGCCCTGCCGGCCGATCTGGCCGTCCAACTCCCGGAACGGCTCGCTCAGTCGTTCGTGAACGATGCCCTCGGATCGGAGCCGAGCTCCGCCACACCGGACATGTTCACGTGGCTGGTGGGTTCCGTCGCGGCCTGGCTCAGGGCAGGGACGGAAGCAGACGTCGATCCCGTGCCTCGGGCACGGGCGGTGGTCACTGCGGTGGTCGCACGCTACCTGGCAGGCTCCCGTCCTGGACGGCTCCGGCTCCTCGTGCTGGGCGAGACCCGCACGCCGGCGGTCAACGCGCTCACCGGTCTGGCCGAGCTGTGGAAGTCGGAGGGGCCCGGGTCGGCTGTCGGCAAGGCCGCGGTCGACGTGGCGGTCGAGATCCTCACCGACCGCCCGGAGATCCGGTACGTGCCCTCGCGACACCTGACGGCCACGACGGTCGGACTGCTCAATGCCGCGACACGGAAGCTCGATGCTGTCGACCCGGTCAAGGACGCGACGCCGGATCCCCGTCGGCTGCTGGGTCCAAGGGCCGTCGACGGCCTACGCGCGACGCTGACCCGATTGGCTCAGGGACAGCTCGACCCTGAATCGGTGGCCGCCAGCACGTGGAGCTTCGCCCGGGCTGAGTTCGCCGAGGCGAACAAGATGTTCAGGGATCGAGCGACAGACCGGGCCAACAAGGCCGATGCGGCCAGGAAGGCGGCGGATTCCGACGCCACCACCGCAACCGCGGATACCACAGGGGACTCGGCCACGGACCTCGGTGACCGTCTGGCTGAAGCCCGCGCCGCCGAGAAGAGGCGAGAGAGGGAGTACCAGGAGGGCGAGGTCCAGCCACGCAACAGCCGTCTTTCGGCGAGGTTCACCGCCGCCGCGGAGCACGCAGAGGCTCTGGAAGAGGAGTTGGCAGCGCTCGCGGGCGCCCGGCGCGCGGATCCGAACGGCACCTCCACGTCGGATGCTGTGGCCGCCGCGGCACGGGCGCTTGTCCTGCTCGGTCAGTTCGAGGAGGCCGTGGCGGCACTGCGACCCGACACCGCCCTGCTGGCGGCCACTGTGCCGCACGATCGACTGCCCTGGATCGACACGGCCGCTTTGGCGATCAACAGCCACCTACGCCAGCGATGGCGGCTGCGGCCCTGGGACGATCATCCCCACCTCGTCGACCCGGAGAATCTGGACGGCATGTTGCGGGCTTCGTGGCGGTGGATGGTCGGCGACGGCGCCGTGTTCCAGTTCGGCGAGGGCGCCAACACCGTCGAGGTGCTGGTGCGGCTGCCCGAGGGCAGCGCCATCGAAACCGAAACGCCGCCGGTCACCGCCGCCGAGCAGATCATCGGCCAGATCCCGTACTTCGCGCACAGCAGCCAGATCTGGAAGCTGGTGCTCAGCGAATCCCGCAACAGCTCACTGACCCTGCCGCTGGACCGGCTGTCCGCGGTATTTCTCGGCATCGTGTCGAACCCTCTGTCGCTGACCACCGCGCTCTCCGGCCTGACGAGATGGTTCGAGCGTCGTACGCCGATCAAGGCCGACGCGACGCGTGGATGGGCACGGGGCGGATCGTTCTCGGCGACCGGGGCGGAGTACGCCATGCCCGGATCGGTGCTTGACAGCCGCGGCCCCTCCACCTATCTGGAGTTCGCTGCCGAGCTGGAGATATCCGTCCGGCGGCACCCGACGGACGACAACCCGCAAGCATGGCAACCGATCGAGCTACCGCCCCCCGCGCGCCAGGTACGGACGCCGGTGTGGCTACCCGACCCGCTGTTGGAGGAGCCCGGCGCCACGATCACGCTCCCTCCGGAGGTGGAGCGAAGGCCGATGCCGGAACACGCGCTGGTGGGCATGACCGGCCTGACCAAGCTGTACGACCGGCTCCTCGCGCAGCTCAGCGATCTCACCGTGCCCGGCAGCGCGGCGGAGGCTCGGCTGCACGCCCAACTCCGCGCCCAACTCCTGGAGGTCTATCCGGCACGCGTACGGCAAACCGCCAACGGCCGTCCGGTGACCTGGCAGATCAACCTCACGGCCGATGCTGGCCTGGTCACCGTGCAGGTCACCACGGATGTGGACGTCACCGACGCCCGTTTGTTGGGCTCTCGTAGCGCCAAGATCTTCCTGGAATGGCTGCGAGTCACGTTCTCCCAGGCCTCCAGCGAGCGCGGCTGGTCCCGTAACCGTTCCCTTTCGCTCGCCCTGGGCGCGCAGGAGGAGGGCGAAGCCCCGAACAGGCTCCTCGGGTTCATCAACGAACTCGGGAAGTTCGCAGCCCGAATCGCCGGGAGCCGGTCACGTTCGGGCAACGCAAGCTCGGGTGCCTCGGCGATCCACCCCAGCGTGCAGCGGTTCGCCGGCGACAACGCGGTCTACGACATGGGGGTCGTCCACCGGGCGTCGATTCGGTTTCCCGGGCGCTCCGGTTCCGTGCCGGTCGAGGCCGTGGACGGTCGAGCCCTCGTCGTCGCGCCGGAGCGGTACGCGTACCGGGCCGGTCTGCCGGTGTCCGCTCGGGCGGTACGGACCGGCGATGATGGCCAACCGCTGCTCGGCAGTGACGGCCTGGTGTTGAAGGGGGATGTCCTCCCGGAAGCTCCGCCCCACCGCGACCCTCGAAATCCTCACTGGCGTGTGCTGGCGCCCGGTGTCGGACCAGGTCTGGTCCAGGACCTCACCGGCGTCGAGGAGTTGCGGGCACAGGTGGCGGCTGCCCTGCACGAGCGGGGCCTCCTGCCCGGCGAGGGCCCTCACTCGGCGGCCCTGGACAAGGCGGTCAGCGACCGTGTGCTGGAGGAGATCAGCACCGAGCGCCTCGAGGCGAGCTACGACCAGTTGCTGCAGGACGGCATCGACGTTTTCCTTCACGACGCCCAGGGGCAGCGGCGGACGCTGCGGCTACGTGCGGAGCCACGACGTGTCGAAGAGGTCGGGCACGCCTACGCCCAGACGGTGGTCAACCTGGACATCCACTCCGGCGGATCCGGGGCGGGCATGGGTTCCAGTGCAGGCGTCAATGCCGGTGGAGGACCTGGCACGACGTACGGCGAGGAGGGCGCTGCGGGCAGCGGCACCGTCGGCGGGTCGGTGACAGCGGCCGGGTCGACGCGGAGCAGTGGCCGCACCTCGAACTGGGTCAACCGAGGGACGCTGGTCGAGGGTGGTGGAGAGGGCAGCATGGTCTACCGCGACACCCTCACCCTCGTGGCGGAGTTGTGGGACGAGGGCAGGAACGGCCACGATGACGAAAACAGGGAGCGGGGCGGCTACCACACCATCGGGACGGTGGACGGCGCCACCGCCAACGTCCTTGTGCCGGTTGCGCTCCTTGCGGACCGTAAGCTCTGGTCGCAGCCGGGCGAGTCGGAGCGGCCGACACCGCGCGACCTGCGTCATGCGATGGTCCTCCACCTGGACGGGCGGATACGTGCCGTCGTCGAGCACGCGCTCGCGGAGGCTGGCCTGACCGTCGACCCGGGCTCACCCGCGTTCGTTCCCCTTGCCGCGGGCACGAACGTACGGAGCCTCATCGCCGCCGGTCCCGGCCTCTTCACCGGCGTGGGACACCGAATCGAGGTGATGGCCCTCGACGGGAGAGGCGTGCCAGTCAGAACCACCATTCGTGTTGACGGCACACTCGCCGACTCGACGGTCATCAGCGCCGGGGACATCGTGTCAGCGGACATCCTCTTCGGCATGCACACTGTGGGCGAGTCACACGGCGTCGATCGCTCGGTGCAAGGTTCCCTCTCCGGCTCGATGCTCACGCAACTCGACATGCCGGGAATCGCCGACGCTCTCGGCCAGGCAGGCACCTCCGACCCTCTCGGCCACGAAGGCCTCCTCGGCCCCTCCAGCAGCGAACGGTCCATCGCCGTCTCCGCGCAGGAGGCGACATCCCACTCGTCCGCGCAGATCGTCGGCGACGAAGGCCTCGTCCTTCATCTGGGGCAGCACGTGTTCCGCACCGCGTCGGCCAGTTTCACGGTGACGGTAACGGCGCCGGAAAGGTCCGACGGCGGTCCCAGGAGGACCGAGGAGAGGAGCACTGACCACACCGTCCTCTACGTCACGCCCGAGAGCGAGGAGGTGGCCGGTTACGCTGCCCGCCGGCTCGACCTGCCCACCGACTTGGTGACCGACGCCATCAAGCGTTACACCATCGGTGAGCTCAAGCTCGACCGGTTGACCGCGGTGGGACTGCTGCACCGCTACGCCGAGGACGCCCCCAAGGCGTGGGAGAGCCTTCTGCCGAAGATCGATGACGCGCTGGCCACTCAGCTGGGGACGGAGTTCGTGGATGTGCGGTCGGAGTTGTCTGAACAGCCGGGCCTTGTCGCGCTGCTGGCCGCCCTGCGCTCAGGGGATGAAGCCAGATCGCTGCTTCCGTCCGTTCGTCAGGCGCAGGGCCTGCCGGAGCACCTTCACCACGGCATCGGACAGAACCGCATCTACGACGTGGACCTGGCCGATGAGCAGGGACGGCCCGTCGAGGAACTCTTCAAGAGAATCACGCAGATGGTCGAGGAGAGGGCTCCGGGCCTGATCGAGCAGACACCAGGCCTGTGGCAGGACCTCTACAACAGGTTCGCCTTCGGCCGATGGCTCACGGGCATCGACGACGCGCGGGGCTCCCAGGTGTGGCGGACCACGATCGACGTTCCCCGACGAAACGGAACCGGCCACGACCGGTTGGTGATCGAGATGACGGGAATGGAGCTGGGCCGCGAGGGCACGGTGCTGGGCGAGGCCGATCATGTTGCCATCATCAATCAGAACTACCACTACGAGGAGGGAGCGGAGAGCTGGACGACGAGTGCCGCGAGAACGCTCACCTCGACGCTCGGCCGGGCCCTGTTCCCGAATTTCTCGTTCCCCTATTCGTCGTTGAAGCTCTCGCCCAAGGTCTCGCTCGAAAACCCCAGATCCGTCTCGGTCGCCGGCGGCGCCAGCGAGCAGCTGACCCGCCTCTTCCACCTGGCCAGCTTCACCCCGTTCGCGCGGGTGCAGCGGTCGATGAGCCTCACGGTGCGCGTCGCACTCGAGTCCGAGGCCGGCCTCCGCGGGGCGACGCCGCTGAATCTGACCGGGACGGTCGTTCAGCTCGTCCCTCAGGACGTGCTCGACGGCGAGGTGACGGATGGCGACGTCGTCGCCGAGCCCGGCGCGGTCGTTCTTCCACGCTTGGCCAAGGTCAGCGCGGTCGATCCCGGGCCGCTGGCCGAGGCGATCCTGGGGCGTCTTCGAGGGCTGGTTGGCGGTCGCGTGGCCGAGATCGCACACGCCGTGCAGGCCGCGCTGGCTCCCACCTCCTATCTCGTCCTCCTGCCGAGGATGACCTCTCCGACCGGACACCGACTACAGCCGATCGCGGTGCCCGGCAGGCCACGGCAGCAGATCATCATCGAGGTCCACGCCCGGATCTCGGACGTCACGGTCACGCACCACCGGGGGGAGGTCAGGTTCGGCAGCGCCGACCGGACACAGCACATCGCCGAGCGGACGAACGAGAGCAGCGAGGGAACGGCCCTTTCCGGAAGCGTCGGCTTCGTGCTCGGCTCCGTCAGCGGCGGGCGCGGCACACGCAGGGCGCTGGTCGCGACCGAGAAGCTGGGAGACCGCGATGAGACGGGAATGCTCTTTAACGACGCCGGCAGGATGGTCAGGTTCCGGGTTGACCACGACGTGACGATCTGGATCGTCGATCGCCCCCGCCCGGGACTGTCGCGTCTGAGCCCCCGGTACGGCGCCGTCCCGCACCGGCTCGGTTCGGTCGTGCCCGGGATCGCATTCGCCGAGCTTCCCGCCAGCGACCTCGACCGGATCACCAACGGCGACGGGCCGGGGCAGTCCTCGATATGGGCTGGCCCACCGCCGGCCCGGGTTCTGCCGGGCAGGCGGTGGCGTCGGCTGCTCCGACGCGCGCTTCCTCCCCCGTCGTTGGACGACCTGGTCGAGCAGGCGCTGCTACGCGGCGTGCTACCCACCGTCGTACACGAGGAGCTCGCCCTGCGACTGACCCGAGGGCGCCGGCGGGTCGAGGAGATCCACCTCGCCGCGGTCGAGCCGGACGCGCAGGGCGTGCTCGACCCGAAGCTCCGGGCGGCCCGGGTCGCGCGCGAGTACGGCGCCGTGGTCGTCATCGACGTGCAGTCACCCGACGGCACCGTGCGCCGCTACCGGGCGATGCCCGACGGACGACTGCTGCCCGAACTGCCCGTGGACGCCTTCGGCCGGCCTCGCCAGCCCGACCCGGAACGCCTGGGCGAGGCACCCCGGGGGGACGCACCCCCGACCGAAGGTTCCCAGGCCGAGGATTCCGAGGATGGGGAGCCGAGCCCTGAGGAACTCACGGCGTCGGCGCGGCCGGGAAGCCCGTTCCGGGGCGACTACGTGACCGGGACCCGGCCGGAGGACGACGCGGAGCAACTGGCGGAAACGCTCAGGCTGTCCCGCGAGGTGGCGAGATCGGGATTCGGCCCGGACGCCCAGGTCACCTCGGATCCCGGCCGCCCCGATGTCCTGGACATCGACGTGGCGGGGGTGTCCATACGGTTGCGGCTGGGAGTCGGTGATCTCTCGCGGCTGGGCTACGAGGAGACGCCGTCCGCCATGTCGCGTCGTCTTGCCGTTGAGGACCGGCGGGCGACGTGGCAGGTGACGATCGGCACCGGGACCCGGCGTGCGGACATCGCGCAGGCGCTCGTCCACGAGATGCGCGAGATCCTGGCTCGTGGGCTGGATGTGCCCCCGGACGAGGCCCACCTGCACGGGCGGGTGGCCGAGATGGAGCTGCTCGCACTGCGGGTCCTCGACCAGCCGGACGACGCGCCGGGCGACGCGCACCGGGTGTGGCCGTGGCTGTCGGCGGTGTTCGGATTCGCCGAGCTCGACCGGGAACTCGGCACCGACCCCGGCCAGCGGGCGGATCGACGGGCGTGGATCATGCGGCAGGCGCACGCCCCCGCGACCGTGGCCGAAGCGTTCCGGCTCCTGGACGCCGCCGTCGAGCTGGATCCGTCCGCACCGCGCTCGCAGTGGCGGATGCACGCGATACGCGACGCCGTCGGCAGCATCCATCCGACGCAGGGCGGGCGGATGGCACTGGTCATGACACTCCTGCGGCGCGCGCCGGTGCTCGCCGACGTGGTGCGGCGGGTGTCGTGGGACTGGCGAGCCAGATGGGCGATCCTCGCCGCGTACGTGGCCGACCTGCCACCCGATCAACGCGAGGCGGCGTGGGCCGGGTGGCCCGCAATGCTGTTCGACCCCGGAGACCCCCGGTTCGAGATCCGAAGTTCCTTCGCGAGGGTCAGCGGGAACGCGGTCACGGTGCGACTCGAGGTGAACGACATCGAGGCTCCCGTGGAGCGGACCCTGGTGGTGCGCGAGGACGGCAGCCTGCTCTATCGTCGTGACTACACAGACCCCCGATTGGGACGTGACTTCGTCGACGTGTTCGACCGGGCTGCGGAACCGCTGCTGGCGGAGCTGGGCGTGACCACCGTGCGTGCCCATCCCAGCAGCATCGACGCGAACCCCGACGGGTTCCGCCTCGACCACGGATCGGTCGGCGTGGTGTTGTCCCGGCTGGCCGCCGAGGAGGCCCGCCTGGACCGGGCGATCGCCGATCCGGAGGGTGTGGACCCGGGTACCGGCCGGTACCCGGTCGTCGAGGAA
The DNA here is from genome assembly GCF_043197615.1 of Micromonospora sp. NPDC049048. NCBI lineage: Bacteria > Bacillati > Actinomycetota > Actinomycetes > Micromonosporales > Micromonosporaceae > Micromonospora > Micromonospora sp. NPDC049048. Next base: position 31,989 of record NZ_JBICTM010000004.1, read on the forward strand.
CACCTACGCGAGCTGCGAAACGAGGTGCGGGAGCTCCGAACCGAACTGGCAGCCGCTGCGGAGAACGTGCCGCTCGCGCGGCTGATCCGGCTGGGGTGGCGGAGGGGGGAAGGCACGTGGCCGCCGCCGTCCGACCCGTCCACTGAGCCGCCGTGGGACTGGCAGGCCGTCATGACGCAGCACACCCGGTACGGCTGGCTCGGCGCGCGGGTGCTGGACAGTGACGACTGGACAGCCACCCGACCCCTCCGCTCGGACGGGTTCGGCCCCGGTCAGCACGCGATCTGGCAGGCCGGCCCGGTCTTGACCTTCGAGCCGATCGCCGGCTCCACCCTGCAACCTGACTTTCTCGCGGTCGGCGACCCGGCACAGGTGACGAGGATCGCCAGGCAGGCGCTGCTGTACGCGGTGGAAGGGCCCGACTATCTCCTCATCGACAGCGCGGCGATGCGTACGAGAGACGGAGAGACCGCGTACGTGTCGGAAATCGGCTTTCGATCCGACGTCCTTCGCGGCCAGCTGAGACCCGACGCCGGGCTCGACAATCCCGCGGCCGTGGACATCGTCACCGGCGTGGGCCGAGGATGGCACGTGGAGGTCCGCCAGGACGGCCCCCGCGCGTACCGGATCGAACTCGGCGCCGGCATCGACGTGGCGCAGCTACCGATGGTGGTCGGGGCGGCGCTGCGCCTGATCCGGGCCGGGCTGCTGGACGAGGCGGTGAGTTCCGCGCAGGAGCTCTTCCTGGCGCACCTGGCCCGGGGCTGGGCGGCCAGGATGCCGGGCTTCGACCGCATGAGCTGGGCCTGGCTGCAAGCGGCTTTCGAGCTGGCGGTACTGCCACCGCCGCAGGGGGCAGAATCTACGGCGACGGATCCACAGCTGGCCTTGGACAGGATCGGCGCCCGGATCCGGCGGTTGCACGACGACCCCGACTCGTTGCCGCTGAGCCTGCGCACGGCATGGTCGGCCGCTTGCGAGACCGCGTCGCGTGCCCGGGCCGAAAACTGGTCACCGGATCGGTTGGTCCTGGAGCGTGCCCGGGTGGTGGCACGGTTGCTGCGCGAGCTTCCACTCACGCCGGTGGAACGGCGGGAACTCGGTGCCGGTTTTCTCGATGCGGTTCACCCCGTACACCGGATCGCGATCACCACGACGCACGGCGACGACTCATCCTTTGCCGAGATCGAGGCCCACGTCCCCGATGCCGAGGTGGGCGTCTCGGCGATGTCCGCGGTGCTGACCGCGGTCGACGCGATGCCGGACGGTCCGGAGCTGAACTGGGAGTGGCTCAGCTCGGCACTGGCGCTCGCGGACGCGGTGGGAGCCGCCCGCTTGGACGGCGTTCCCGCCGACAGATGGGTGGGGAGTGTGGCGGGTCCCCTGGCTGATCTCGAGGACCGCCTGCGATCGCTCTACGGAGCCCCACCGCGCGCTGACGGCACCGAGGCACGTCGCGGGTCACCGCGTGGTCCGGAAGCGGTGCTCTCGCCCGAGCAGCGGCTCAGCTGGCAGGCCGCGCTGGCATTCGCCCGGGCCATCAGCACATTGCAGGACAGGAGCCCGCGGAATGTGTTCATGCACCAGGCGGCGACACTGCACGCTCTGCTCGTATGCCCGGAGCTGCCCAGGGCGACGGGTTCCGCGCTCGCGACCGAGTTCCTGGAGCAGCTCGGGCCCGACGAACGGCGCTGGCTCGAGGCGGACCGGATGCTGCACCTCGACCTGAAGCTGGCGGCGGGCTTCGTCGACGGGAACCGGAGCGCGGAGCCGCAGCCCGGGAGGAACGAGCGGCGGTGGTGGTCAGCGTGGAGATTCCGCCGTTGAACATCGGATTGACGCGGGCTCCGTCGCCGGGCGGGCGGTGATGGCGGTTGATGTCGAGAAAATTTGGAGGACACCATGCTGTGGGCGCGGACGCCGGAGGAGTGCCACCTCTACATGAGCCTGCACCCGTGCGCCTGCGGGGAGGACCGGTTCGAGTGGCATCAGCACTACGTGATTCCCGGCGAGGAACGGATCTCGGTGTACGAGGGGCCGTGCCCCCGTTGTGCCGCGACGCGAGAGTTCCGCTTTGCGATTCCGGACACGCTGGCGCCACCGTTCTCCTTCGGCGGGGACCAACTCTCGCGGATCATTGATCCGGCCCAGTTCCTGCAGCGCTTCCAGCGAGCCGTGCGAATCGTCCCGCCCGATCCCGCCCTGGTGAACGGGTCACAGCGGGCGCGGTGCTGTGCCGAGCTACGGATGGGCCTCGCGGCGCTGCGGGAGGTCTTGAAGTTCATCCCTCCCGGCGAGGCAGCCGTGCCGGCCGATGCGTTCACCTCCGACGTCGGGCGCGCCGCGTATCGACGCCAGCCGGACCAGTTCGGGCGACAGCGGCTGGAGAGCCAGCTCGCATCGCATGAGAAGACGTTGACCGCGTATGTCGAGTCGGTGTCGCGTCCGGCCTGATGACGCGCCGACGACCTCCGCCGTCGCGCAGGAATGAGCCGGAAGCGAGTGCCGTCACCACCACAGTGGTCGGGGGTCGAGCCACCAGATGAGGCGACGCAGCCGGCTCGCGTTGCGGCGGACGCCGTGTGCGAGCGCCGTGGCCTGGGTGACGGCCCGCCCCGCGCCGTCGGCGTCCGGCCTGGCCGCGTACCAGGTGCGGTTGACCGCCGTCACCAGGTGCGGTTCGGGGACGGTCGCCACGGCCGTGCTCACCGCGGCGACCGTCGCGCCAACCGTCCAGTGCGGCTCGACGCGGATCCCGGCGAGGCGCGCGGCGTCGAGTAGTTCCGCCCACGCTCCCCGCAGCCGGCTCAGCTCGTCCGTGCCGACGCGTCGCCGGCGACTGAGACGCAGGCGCAGCGCCACGATCAGCCCGGGTAGGCCGGCCGCCAGCGCCGGCAGCAGGGCGAGGTACCGCCAGGTGACGCCGGAGCCGCCGCCGTCCGGCGTCTCCGCGTCCGGGATCTCCGGTACCGCTGCCTGCGGCAACGCCGTCGCGGCGGCGGACGGGGCGGGCGGGGGCGCCGTGTGCGTCAAGGGATCGCCGGTCGCTCGGGGGGCCGTGACGTCCATCGGGATCCAACCGACCGGTTCCAGGTAGATCTCGGGCCACGCCCGCGCGTCACCGGCGGTGACGACGGTTATGGCCGAGCCCTGCCTGGCGGCCTTCGCCCCGAATCCGACGACGACCCGCGCCGGGATGCCGAGCGCGCGGGCCAAGACGGCGTACGCGGCGGCGAACTGTTCCGACGTGCCTCGTCCACCGCCGAGCTGCGGGGTGGCGGTGAGGAAGCGGACGATGCTCGGGTAGCCGCTGCCTCCCGGGGCCGACGGATCGTAGCGGAAGTTCCGCTTCAGCCACCCGGCCAGCGCGGTCGCCTGCTGGAACGGCAGGCCGTCACCGGCGGCGTCGAGGGCCAGCGAGAAGATCGGGCCGGTGTTGCCGGGCGGAAGTGCCCGGTAGTCGTCCAGGGCGGCCGATACCGGCAGCTGCGCGGTGACCAGCTGCTCCGTCGTCGGCGTGGGCACCGCGGCCTCGACCTCGTACGACTGTCCGGGGCGCAGTCCGTCCGGGACGACGACGCCGCCGGATTCCTCGTCGATGGCTATCGACACCCCGCTGACCCGGTCCAGTCCGTCGGGTACCGGCAACCAGCCACCCGTCAGGCCCATGACGGCGACCTTCGCGCGTACGGGTTCGGCGGCGACCGCCGGCCGGCGTGGTGCCCGGTCGCCGCCCGCGGCGAGGTAGGACGGGGCTGGCTGCCAGCTCGTGCCGTCGAAGTCGGGAAGTACGGCCCACCGCAGCACGACCGGGCGGTTCGAGTCGATGGCGAGCAGCGGCTGCTCCGGGTGGGCCTGCCAGCGGCCCAGCAGGCTCAGCGGGTGCACCTGATCCTCTGCCTGCACCGGGGGCAGCACCATTGTGCGCAGGTCCGGCGGCGTCGACGTGGTGTTGCGCAACAGCACCGGTGTCAGCAGCCCCGCTCCTGCGGCCAGGACCGTGGCGAGAACGATCGTCGTGCCCGGTCGGGCCGCGCGCGGTCGCCGGTGGACCGTTCGCGGTGCCCGGGTCAGGGCGAGCAGCAGGACGAGCGCCGCGACCAGGATCGCGGTGAGCAGGTAGCCGGGGTGCCGACGCGGGCCGGCCAGGGCGAGCATCGCGGCGGCGAGCATGACGGGCGCGAGCGCGGCGGTGCCGGGGCGACGTCCCCGGGCCAGGGCGCCGCTCACCGCGACCGCGATCCAGGTGGCCGCCACGGGCAGGGCCAGGGTGTCCACCCGGGGTGGGATGGGGGTGGCGCTGGTCAGCAGGCGGGCACCGGTATGCAGGAGCGCGTCGAGCAGCCCGTCCGGGACCGGCATGAGCCGGTGCAGGGTGAACAGCAGCGCGAGGAGGCCCAGCGCGTTGGCAGGCAGGGTCAGGGACCGGTGTCTGGCGGTCAGTTGCCCGACGGCGGCGGCGCCGACGGCGGCGGCGGCGATCGCCCAGAGGGCCGCGCCGCCGGCGTAGCCGTCCGCGATCTGGCCGCCGCCGGCGAACCCGGCGACAGCGACGGCGAGGACGAGCAGCAGGCGGTTCATCGTTGCTCCCGCAGCCGCTCGACGATGCCGACGGCGGTGGGTGCGGCGGTCACCCCGGCGGCGGCATCGGAAGGGGCTTCCGGCCCGAGCACCAGGGTCCGCACCGAGTGGTACCTCGATGCGAGTGGGCCGGCCAGCGCCACCGCGCCGCCGGTCACGACGAGCAGGGCGTCGCCCATCGGGTGTAGCCGGAGCTGGGCCTGGATCCGCTCGTCGGACGCGCCCGCACCGGTCAGCCGGGCTGCGGCGAGCAGATCGAGCCCGGCGCTGACCGAGGTCGCCGGGTCGCGGGTCGGGTCCGCGGCGCTCACCACCGCCAGCCGGCGTCCGGCGTCCGTCATCGACACCAGCACCGAGGCGGCGACCTCGACGGCCTCCTCGAAGCTGTCCGGGTCGGCGTACGACGCCGCGCGGTCGTCGATCAGCAGCACCAGTCGTGCCAGGGACGAACCCTCGTGCCGACGGACCATCAGGGTGCCCGTCCGGGCCGAGGTGCGCCAGTGGACGTGGCGCAGGTCGTCGCCCGGGACGTACTCGCGGAGCGTGTGGAAGGTGGTGCTCTCCGTGTGTCGGGCATCCCGGGTCGCGTCGACCTGCGCGGTGCGCCCGATCGTCGACGCGGGCACGGCGTGCCAGTTCGGCCAGACGATGAGCTGTTGCGCTCGACCGACGGGCCGTAGTGCCGACCACAGGCCCAGCGGGTCGGTGCGGCCGACCCGCAACGGCCCGACCTGGAAGACGCCCCGACGGGCCGTGGGCAACTCCAGCCGTACCCGGACCGCCAGGGAGGGACGGGCGACCACGTCGGTGGTGACGGGCTCCGACACCGGCCTGCCGTCCGCGTCCCAGACGCCGTCGTGCAGCGAGAGGAGCCCGCCGACGCGGCCTCGGGCCGTGACGTCGACGACGGACTCGGCGGGTTCGTCGCGCCGGACCCGACCCGGTACGACGGCGCGGTCGACCAGCAGCGAGGGCGTGACCAGGCCCCAGGCGGCGCACAGCGTCACCGCGCTCAGGCCGGCCGCGCCCAGCATGAACAGTTCGCGGTACCCGAGCAGCAGGCCGGCCAGGAGCAGGAGGCCGCCGCCCAGTGCCGTGCCCGTCCCCCGTGTGGTGGGTCTGATCAACAGTTCTGGATCGCTTCCACGTTGTCGCCGTTGTCGAACCGCAGCCACACCCACGACATCCAACCACCGTCGGTCAGGCGCACCCAGTGGTCGCCCTCCTTGTCGTGGTTGTACGGCCCGGCCTGCTGGTTCTCGCCGTGGACCTTGCAGGTGACGACGATGCGCGCGCCGTTGGCGACGCGTCGCCGCACCGCGCCGTCGTCGTTGCTGGCGGAGTAGACCGGCAGGCCGTTCGCGCAGAAGTCCGGCTGCGGGTTGCTCGGCGCGTCGGTGCAGGTGACCTGTGCCCCGTAGGTCACCTGCCTGGTGCGCTGGTCGGCCCGGGCCCTGCCGGTGCCGGCGAAGTTCGTCGCCTCAACGGTCACCGGGTAGGCCGTGTCCGCGTTCAGCCCGCGTACCGTCACCGGCGACGTGCAGGAGTCGACCCGTTGCTGGCCGACGCTGACCGTGCACCGGGGGGAGCCGCCCCCGTCCACGGTGAACCTGACCGTGATCGAGTTCTGGGTGGCGCTCGTCGACGTGATCGTGACCCGTGGTGCGGTGGCGGCCTGGACCCGGCCGGAGCCAGGCGGGCCGTCGCCGTCGGCGCTGCCGGCGGTCACCGTCACCGACGTCAGGCCGCTCGCGGTGACGGTGGCGGTGAGCGTGGAGCCGTTGACCCGGGCCAGCACCGTGCCCCGGCTGTCGCGTACGACGTAGGACGTGACCGGGACGCCGTGGGCGCGCGCGGCGGTCCACCGGATGAGGTACGTGTCCGGGCCGCTCTGCTGGCCGGACACGCCACCCGGCGCGCCGGGGGCGTAGTGGACCCGCACCGGTGCGCTCGGCGGGCTGGCGGCCGAGGCCCGACCGGCCGCGTTGCGTGCCGTGAGGGTGAACGTGTAGGTCCGCCCGGCGGTGAGGCCCGGGAACCTCGCGCTCGTGCCGGAGACCGTCTGCGGCGGGTGGGCACCGGCCTCGCCGTCCAGGATCGGCGTCACCACGTAGTCGGCGGCCTGCGGCACCGCCGCCCAGTCGACCTCGACCGCGCCGGTGGGGTTACCGGCGCTGCCGACTTCCAGGGCGGCCCTGGGGGCAGCGGGTGTCGCCGGTGGAGTGGTGGCCTGCGGCCGCACCGACTGGGAGAGCGCCGGCGGTCCGGCGCCGACCGCGTTCGTGGCGACGACCCGGAACCGGTACGTGGTGCCGTTGGTCAAGCCGCTGATCGTCCTGCGCAGCACGTCGCCGCCGACCCGGACCTGGCCGCCGCCACCCTCGTCCCAGGTGATCGTGTAGCTGCGCACGGGTGCCGACCCGCGCGTCGCACGGCCCCAGGAGAGCCGCACCTCCCCGTCTCCGGCCAGCGCGGTGACCGGGACCGGTGGCCCGGGGCGCTGGGGCTGCACCGGTACCCGGGTCCGGGTCGGCGCCGGATCGGTCGGCGGCTCGGCCGGGGAGGTCGGCTGCGGCGGGTCGACGGGTCGCGTGGACGGCGGCGCGACGGTGGGCGGCGTGCCCAGCGACGGGGTGGCGTCCGGCGTCGGGGTGGCTGCCGGGTTCGGGTCGTACTTCTGCACCCGGGAGGACTTGCCCTCGCTGTTGATCATCACTGCGCTGTCCGCCTCGGGAGCGTTGATGAAGAGGTGGTCCTCCCGGACCTCCAGCTCCACCGACGTCTGCGGCGCACCGACGTCTATTTTTCCGGCGGGGTCGCCGTCGGCTTCGAAGACCTTGACGATGCCGGCTGACTGATCGGGCACGTACACCCGGCCGGCGAAGCTGACCGCGGGCTGCGTCGCCTCGCCCTTGCTGGGCAGCGGCAGGACGCCCACCTTCGCGCCGTCCGTCACGTCGCCGATCGTGACGACCTTCCGTTCGGCCGGCACGGTGATCACCGCGGTGGTACCGACCGTGCGGGCCGGCATGATCGCGCTGGCGAGCGGCACCGGCGACGTGATCTTCCGGGCGCCCTGCGGGCCGACGACCGTGATCGTGTCGGCGCCGCTGCGGTCGGCGACGAGCGCGCCGTCGTCGAGCACCGAGAGCGCCTGGGGGCGGCCGGGGGCCGTGACCGCCTCGGTCCGCTCGACCTTCAGCTGGCCAGCGTGGAGCGTGAGCGCGATCGCCGTGCCCTGGCTCGGCACGCTCAGCCACAGTCGTCCTGATTTGTCGAATGCGCCGCCGACCAGCGGGGCGGGCAGGCGCATCGGCTCGCCGGCGGCTTGGAGGGTCGCGGGGTCGACCGGGCGCACGATGCCTCTGGTGCGGTCGACCAGGACCGCCATCGCCTTGTCGAGCAGCAGCGCGGTCTCCTCCTTGAGGCCCAGCTCCAGCGAGCCCGAGAAGCCCAGTCGGGCCAGGTCGATGGAGGTGGCCCGGCCCGTGTCCAGGTCGTGCAGGATCACGTACTGCTCGCTCTGGCTGATCCGGACCCGGTGGCCCTGCGCGTCGATCATCGGCTGACGCAGCGCGACGATGCCCGACACGGCGTTGACCTGGGTGGCCTCGCCGGTGTTCCGGCTCCACAGCCACGAGGCGCCGTCGACGACCGATGGCTGCTGCGCGGTGGTACCGATGGCGAAGACGGTGCCCGCCAGGGCCAGGATCGCTGCCCCGGCTCCCGCCGCGTAGGCCTTCGTCAGCCATTGCAGCTTCATGGTCGCCTCCGCAGCATGTGCATTGTGGCCGGGCGGATCCTATCGCGCACCCACAGATCCCGGAAGGCGCCGTCCGTCCAGTGTGGTGACGGGTGCCCGACCGTGCCGGGGCTGCGTGGACGGCCCAGCACGGTCCATCATGGTCGGTGCGGTTGTCGCCGTCCGGTGACAGCGGAGCCAGCCGGCGGATCAGCGAACCGCAGGACACGAGGGAGGATGCCGTGCGCTATGTCGACGGCCCGGCGGTCGAATGCGACCTCCACCTGGCGGCGGATCCCGCCCGGGTGTGGGAACTGGTCACGGACATCGAGCTGCCCGCGCGGTTCAGTCCGGAGCTGCGCCGGGTGCGCTGGCTGGACGGCAGCGGTGGGCCGGCCCTCGGCGCCCGGTTCGAGGGCTACAACCACCATCCGCTGCTGGGCGAGTGGCGTACCGTCTCGCACGTCGTGCTCTACGACGAGCCGCGGGTCTTCGGTTGGGTGGTGACCGACCCGGACGACCGCTTCGGCGGCGGGCCTCCCGACCCCGGGCACCCGGGCGCCTCCTGGCAGTACCGTCTCGTCGCCGAGGACGACGGCTGCCGGCTGTCGCACTCCGTGCGGATCGGCCCCAGCCGCACGGGGCTCAGCCTCATCATCGACCAGGCACCGGAGAACGAGGAGGAGATCATCGAACGCCGGTTGGGTGCGCTGCGGGAGGCCATGGCCGGCACGTTGCGGGGCATCCGGGACCTCGCCGAGCAGCCGCGCTGAGCCCGGCGTCGGCGGCTGGGCGCCTTTCGCCGGCAGCGGCGTCGCACCCCAGTTCGGCCGGTACGGCGGTCAGCGCGACGTGGCGGTCCGCTCAGCCGTCACCCGCCGGCCCCGGCCCTCCGCCGCCGAAACGCCGCGTGAACGCGTGGTACACGGGTGTGCCCGACAGGTTGTCGCGGATGGCGAAGACCACCCGGTCAAACCGGTCGACCGCCCGCAGCGCGTCGGCGAAGGCCTCCGCCACCGTGGCGGGATCGTTGCGGAACACCCCGCACCCCCAGGCGCCCAACACGATCGTCCGATGCCCGTGCGCGGCGGCCACCTCGAGCACCCGACGCGCCCGACGGCGCAGCACCCCCGGAACGTCGGCGGTGTACTCGGGCTGGTTGCGGACGATCGCGCCGAGGTTCGGCGCCGCGGCCGTCAGGAACGACGCGGTGTACGGCAGGTCGAGCAGAGTGCCCTTGTCGTCACGGAACACCGGCACCCGCGGGGAGTAGATGACCCGGTCGCTGTACCGCAGGTCGTGCTGGCCGCGGTGGAACGCGTAGAAGTCGGGCACGGCGAGCAGGCACGGGTACAGGGCGGACGATCGGGCGATGCTCTCCTCCTGCGCCTTGGCTCCGCCGAGGAATCCGCCGCCGGGATTCTTGGCCGACGCGAACACCAGGCACGCCGCGTCCGGCCCCACCCGGCGGGCCGCCTGCAACGTCGACTCGTACGTCACCTCGACGTCGCCGGCTCCGGCCCGCGTGTCCGCCACCGGGAGCGCCTCGTCCGGAAGGTGGTGCCGGGTGCCGGCGACCGCGGCCCGCACCTGCGCGCCGATGACGACCTCGGCGCCGCCGCCGTCGCGGTACCGGCCGGACTCGGCGATCGCCACCGTCTGCCGGGCTATCTCACGAAGGCGACCGCTCACCGGGACACCCGGCGCGTCCGCAGGCAGGAGGCATACACAGCCAGCAGGCTAGGTGTCCCCGGTCTCCGCCGACAACTGCTTTCCCCTGCCACGGCGCACCGACGCGAACCCGCCACTGGATGCCGTCGATGAGCTGCCGTTTGTTCCACTGCCACGGCCGACCTGGCCGCTTACCCGCAGGCAGCAGCGGTGCCAGCACCGCCCACTGGGCGTCGGTCAGGTCGTGCCGCCTCGTCACCGCCAAGGTGGCCACGAGGTCTCCGGTGTCAGGTTCTTCTTGGTCGAAAAACCTCTACCGGAGACCCCACTGTCGGCAGCGCTTGATGAGTCGCCGCCGTCCCTCAATGCTCAGCGGAGCGTTCGCGTGGGTCATCGGATCGCCTGACCGACGCGGGGTGTAATGAATCGCCGGAGCGGCAGGGCGATGACCAGTGCAATCGCAACCATGACGCCGCTGACCCATACCGGGCCGAGGTGGCCAATATCGGTCCCCAGGGTCATTGCTGCAACGACGGGGCCGCCGGCAGCACCGATGTTGAGCGCCGCGGTCGCATACGACCCTCCCATGGTGGGGGCGCTTGCTGCCTCATAGAGCACCCTGGCAATCAGGGTGCTGCCCAACGCGAAGGAAAGCGCGCCCTGCACGAACACGAGGAGCAGAAGCGCCATCGGCTGGGCGGCCAGGGCCGCCAACGCGACCCAGCCGAGCAGCAGCAACGGGCCACCGACTGCGATCACGAGGCGGGGATGCTGATCGGAGAGCCGTCCCGCGAGGGTGACGCCGGTGAAGGACCCGATCCCAAAGAGCACCAGCACGACCGAGACCCACAAGTCGCCCAAGCCGGCGGTGTCAGTCACGATCGGCGCCAGGAAGGTGAACGTGGCGAAGGTGGCGGCGTTGACGAGGGCACCGAGCAGCATGACCAGCACCAGCCGGGGCATCGCGAGCTGGGCGATCTCGTGCCGAAGAGACGAGCCGGCCGCAGTGCCCTGAGGGGTCTGTCCGGCACGGGCCGGGATGCCCTTCACGACGCCGTAGGCAGCGGGAAGGCACAGCAGTGCGATCGCCCAGAAGGTTGCCCGCCAGCCGAGCAGCGTGCCGAGCACCGCACCGCCGGGAACTCCGGCGATGGTGGCCACCGTCGTACCCGAAAGCAGCACCGCCAGCGCGCGCCCTTTCTGATCAGATGCGACGAGCGTGGCCGCCGTACTCAGTGCCACCGCCAGGAAGCCCGCGTTGGCCAGGGCGGCGAGCACGCGGGTGACGAGCAGAACCGCGAAACTCGTCGTGAGGGCGCCCACGACGTGGGCCACGGCGAAGACCAGCACAAAGCTCAACAGGCTGGCCCGGGCAGGCCAACGGCGCGCAAGCGCCGCCATCAGCGGCGCGCCGACAATCATCCCGACAGCGAACGCCGAGGTCAGAAGCCCGGCGGCCCCGACCGACACGTCAAGGCTTGTGGCGATGTCCGGCACCAGGCCGGCAAGCATGAACTCCGAGGTGCCCATGGCGAAGACCGCCACGGCAAGCAGGTAGAGCGGGAGAGGCATCAAGAGCTCCGAGGTGAGCGAGAAGGAGAAGGAGACGTCTCGTCACCGCGGCCAGCGCCCCAGGGCCGCGCGCAAATGTCCCAGGCAGCAAAGACTGCTGGGAGGCGGGCTAAGAACTCAGCGGTTCAGGGAGCTGACGGCGTGACCGAAAGCCCCCACCTTGGATGCCTCAGGGCTCGACATGGTGCAAAGACTATTCACACCCACCGGTCAGCATGCAACCGGGTTGCGGGAGCGAGCGTCGTCACCCTCGCGCCCCGCAACACCTGGTCTTTTCGACCGACGTGGGAGCGACCGCCCTGGTCTCCGCACGCGCGGGGGGTGTTCCTGAAACGCGCCCCCGCCAGTGCCTCAGTGCGTCGCCAGGACCACCGCGTCCGGCTCGATGCCGGCGAGCCGGGCCGGCCGCACCACGACGAGCAGGACCGCCATGGCCGCCAGCATGCCCCCCGCGACGACGACGGCCATGGCGACCGCGCCGGTGCCGAGCACGCCCACCAGGGGCGCGGCCAGCGCACCGACGCCGAACTGCACGGCGCCGAGCAGGGCGGAGGCCGTACCGGCCGTCTCCCCGTGCCGGGACAGGGCCAGGGCGGGCGCGTTGGGCATCGCGAGGCCCGCCGCCGCGAGCACCACCCACAGCGACGCCAGCAGGCTCGGCAGCCCGCCGACTCCGGTGACAGCGAAGGCGAGCAGCGCGAGTCCGGCCACGGTCCCCACGCCCAGGGCGACGACGAGGATCCGTTGCGGTGAGTGGCGGCGCAGCAGCCGTACGTTGAACTGGGTCGCCGCGATCAGCCCGACCGCGCCCGCGCCGAAGGCGAATCCGAACTCCTGCTCGTCGAGGCCGTACTGCTCCTGCAGGACGAACGACGAGCCGGCCACGTACGCGAACAACGCCGCCATGGCCAGCCCCGCGACCAGGACCAGGCCGACGAATGTGCGGTCGCGCAGCAGTGCGCCGTAGACGCCCACCGTCGCGACCACGCCGCCGCGCCGGCGCCGGTCGGGTGGCAGCGTCTCGGGCAGGCCGAGGGCGGCGACCACGGCGAGCAGCACGCCGAAGGCGGCCAGTGCCACGAACACGCCGCGCCAGTCCGTCCAGCGCAGCAGCCCACCCCCGAGGGTCGGCGCGAGGATCGGCGCGGCCCCCATGACCAGCAGCAGCCGGGAGAGCAGCTTGGCGAAGGCCGCGCCGTCGAACAGGTCACGGACCACGGCCATCGCGACCACCGAGGCCGCGGCGACGCCGAGGCCCTGCACCACCCGCAGCGCGCCGAGAACCGCGATGTTCGGCGCGACGACGCAGAGTAGCGACGCCACGACGTGCAGCGCGACGCCGGCGATCAGCGGTACGCGTCGGCCGACGGCGTCGGACAGCGGGCCGATCAACAACTGGCCGAGGGCGAGGCCTGCCAGCGTGCCGGTGAGGGTCAGTTGGACCGCCGCCGACGTGGTCTGGAATTCGGCGACGAGCGCGGGCAGCGCGGGCAGGTACATGTCGATGGTCAGCGGGCCCACGGCGGTCAGCGAGCCGAGGACGAGGACGAGCCGCAGGCGTTGCCGGGGGCTCATCAGGTCACCCCGCGTCAGTGGGGCTGCCGTCCTGTCAGGGGCGTCGACGGCGGCCGTCATCGGCTCGCCGCCGACCGGTCGGTGCGCAGCCGGGCCGGGAAGGGTGAGGAAGTCACATCTGGCTCCAAATCCGGATCCGGCGATCTCATTCCCGCCGGGCGGTGAGGTAACCGAGCTCACAGCCGATCGGTGTCGGAGGTGGCCGTTAGTCTGCGCGCATGCGGGAGAACATGGTCCGGAGCGACCTCGATGGCTGACGCCGACGACGTCCGTCACCTGGCAGGGGCGCTGCCGCACGTGGTCGAGATCGACAGCGAGGGCTTCGACTTCCGGGTCGCCGACAAGGGGTTCGTCTGGTCCTACCCGGAGCGTCGGCCCGGCCGGCCGCGCCTCATCCGGACCGACGTCGCGGTGCTGTATGTCGGCGACGAGGCGGAGAAGCAGGCGTTGCTCCTCGGCGAGCCCGAGCTCTTCTTCACCACGCCCGCGTACGACGGGCTGCCTCTGGTCATGCTGCGGCTGGCGCAGGTGGACGCCGAGCGCCTGGGTGAACTCGTCACCGACGCGTGGCGCATGCGCGTCCCGGAGTCGCTCGTCGCTGACCTCGACGGCGGCAGCGCCCCCTGACCCGTCAGTAACATCTGCGCCCGGCGCGGACATCACTTTCCCACCATGTGGATACCCCCTAACACATACCGGGAAACGATCAAGAAGGTGGCCAGCGTTTTGCCTGGTCAGAGCCACAATCCTCCACGTTGGCCGCGTCGATTCGGATCCCTGGCCTTTTGATCCACAGGCGGGAGGGTGGACACTGCCGAAGGTGCCGCGACGTCGCGGCCCGCGCATCATTGGGCTACAGGAGGGCTGGTCGGTGTTCAGTCGTGTCGCCATCGTCAACCGCGGTGAGGCCGCCATGCGGCTCATCCACGCTGTCCGGGACATCGCCGCGCAGACCGGGACACGGATCGAGACCGTCGCCCTGCACACCGACGTCGACCGCACGGCCACCTTCGTCCGCGAGGCGGACCTGTCCTACGACCTCGGTCCCGCCTCCGCGCGCCCGTACCTCGATCTGAAGGTGCTGGAGCGCGCGCTGGTGGAGACCGGCGCCGACGCCGCCTGGGTCGGCTGGGGCTTCGTCGCCGAGGACCCGGCGTTCGCGGAGCTGTGCGAGCGGGTCGGCGTCACCTTCGTCGGGCCGAGCCCGGACGCCATGCGCAAGCTCGGCGACAAGATCGGCGCGAAGCTGATCGCCGAGGAGGTCGGCGTGCCCGTCGCGCCGTGGAGCCGCGGCGCGGTCGAGACCCTGGACGCCGCCCTGGCGGCGGCGGCCGAGATCGGCTACCCGCTGATGCTGAAGGCGACCGCGGGTGGCGGCGGGCGCGGCATCCGCGTAATCACCAACGAGGCGGAACTCGCCGACGCCTACGAGCGCACCAGCCAGGAGGCCGCGCGGGCGTTCGGCAGCGGCGTCGTGTTCCTGGAGCGCCTGGTCACCGGCGCCCGGCACGTGGAGGTCCAGGTCATCGCCGACGGCCAGGGCACCGCGTGGGCGCTCGGGGTCCGCGACTGCTCGGTGCAGCGGCGCAACCAGAAGGTCATCGAGGAGTCGGCGTCGCCGGTGCTCGGCCCCGAGCAGGCGGCCGAGCTCAAGGCGTCGGCCGAGCGGCTGGCCGTCGCGGTCGGCTACCGCGGCGCGGCGACCGTCGAGTTCCTCTACCACCCCGGCGACCGCCTGTTCGCGTTCCTGGAAGTCAACACCCGGTTGCAGGTCGAGCACCCGATCACGGAGTCCACCACCGGCTTCGACCTGGTCAAGGCGCAGCTGCACGTGGCCGCGGGCGGGCGCCTCGAAGGCGAGCCGCCCGTGGAGCGCGGCCACGCCATCGAGGCCCGGCTCAACGCCGAGGACCCCGACCGCGACTTCGCGCCCTCCCCCGGCCGCATCGCGCGGCTGGACCTGCCCGCCGGGCCCGGCATCCGCGTGGACACCGGCGTCAGCGAGGGCGACACCATCCCCGCCGACTTCGACTCCATGATCGCGAAGATCATCGCGTACGGCCGCGACCGCGACGAGGCGCTCGGCAGGCTGCGCCGCGCGATGGCCCAGACGACGGTGATCATCGATGGCGGCGCGACGAACAAGAGCTTCGTGCTCGACCTGCTCGACCAGCCGGAGGTGATCGACGCCAGCGCGGACACCGGCTGGATCGACCGCGTCCGGGGCGAGGGCAGGCTCGTCTCGCACCGGCACTCCGCCGTCGCGCTGGCGGCCGCCGCCATCGAGGCGTACGAGGAGGAGGAACGCGTCGAGCGGCAGCGGCTGCTGTCGACGGCGTTCGGCGGGCGCCCGCAGGTGCAGCACGAGAGCGGCCGGCCGCTGGACCTCAAGCTGCGTGGCGTCGGCTACCGGGTACGCGTCGCGCGGGTCGGCGCGCACCGCTTCCGGGTCGGCATCGAAGCGGGTGGGGCCGTCCGCACCGCCGACGTCGAACTGGAGCGCTTCGACCGGCACACCGGCCAGATCCTCGTCAACGGCGCCCGCTACCGCCTGCTCATCGGCACGCACGGACCGATCCACCTGGTCGAGGTCGACGGCGTGGCGCACCGGGTCACCCGCGACGAAGGCGGCGTCCTGCGTTCGCCCATGCCCGCGCTGGTCGTCGCCACGCCGTTGCGGGTCGGCGCCGAGGTCGAGGCGGGCGCGCCCGTGCTGGTGCTGGAGAGCATGAAGATGGAGACGGTGCTACGGGCACCGTTCAAGGCGCGGCTGAAGGAATGCGTCGTCGCCGTGGGTTCCCAGGTGGAGACGGGTGCGCCGCTGCTGCGGCTGGAGCCGCTCGCCGACGACGCCGAGGCCGGGGAGACCTCGGCCGACGAGTCCGTCGAGCTGGACCTGCCCGCCGCGTCCGGCACCGTCCCGGCCCGCGAGCGCGCCGCGCGCGGCCAGGAGGACCTGCGCAGCCTGCTGCTCGGCTTCGACGTCGACCCGCACGACGAGCGCCGGCTGCTCGACGACTACCTCGCCGCACGCCGGGCGGCCACCGAGGACGGCCACCGGACGCTGGCCGAGGAACTCGACCTCATCGACGTGTTCGCCGACCTCACCGAGCTGAGCCGTAACCGGCCGACGGGCGAGGACGGCGGCGGCGCCGGCCATGTGCCCAGCGCCCGCGAGTACTTCCACACCTACCTCCAGTGCCTCGACGTGGAGCGGGCCGGGCTGCCGGAGGCGTTCCAGGCCAAGCTCGCGAAGGCGCTCGGGCACTACGGCGTCACCGACCTGGAGCGCTCCCCCGAGCTCGAAGCCGCCGTGTTCCGGATCTTCCTCGCCCTGCAACGCGCGTCGGCCGACGCCACGGTCGTCGCGACGTTGCTGCGCGCCTGGCTGCGGGAGCCGCCGCCGGACGAGTCGCTGCGCGAGCCCGCCGGTCTCGCGCTGGAGCGGCTCGTGGCCGCGACGCAGGTTCGCTTCCCGGTGGTCTCCGACCTCGCGCGGGGTGTGGTGTTCGCCTGGTTCGCCCAGCCGCTGCTGCGCCGCAACCGCGCCCGCGTCTACGCCGACGTCCGCAAGCACCTGCGGCACCTCGACGCGCACCCGGAGGCACCGGACCGCGCCGAGCGCATCGCCGAGATGGTGCGCTCCACCGAGCCGCTGGTGCGGCTGCTCGGTCAGCGGCTCGTCCGCGACGATCTGGACAACGCGGTGATGCTGGAGGTGCTGACCCGGCGCTACTACGGCAACAAGGGCCTCACCGGCGTACGCACCAGTGTGGCCGAGGGCTGCACGTTCGTGGTCGCCGAGCGGCCCGGGCTGTGCGTGGTCTCCTCCGCCGTCAGCTTCGAGGCGCTGGGCGACGCGCTGCGCGGCCTCGCGGAGCTGGCGAGCAGCCGCGACGCCATCGACGTCGACATCTACCTGGCCTGGGAGGGGCAGCCGGAGGACTTCGACGCGATGGCCGCGGCGCTGCACGAGGTCGTCAACGCGCACCCCCTGCCGAACCAGGTCCGCAGGTTGACCACCACCGTCGCGGGTCGCAGCGGCGCCGTCATGCACCACCACTTCACCTTCCGGCCGTCGACGGTCAGGATGGTCGAGGAGCGGCTGATCCGGGGCCTGCACCCGTACATCGCGCAGCGCATGCAGATGGAGCGGCTGAGCAGGTTCGACCTCACCCGCCTGCCGTCGTCGGACGAGGAGGTCTACCTCTTCCAGTGCGTCGCGCGGGAGAACCCGTCGGACGACCGGCTCGTCGCGTTCGCCCAGGTACG
Organism: Micromonospora sp. NPDC049048; assembly: GCF_043197615.1. Taxonomy (NCBI): domain Bacteria; kingdom Bacillati; phylum Actinomycetota; class Actinomycetes; order Micromonosporales; family Micromonosporaceae; genus Micromonospora; species Micromonospora sp. NPDC049048. The sequence goes on from NZ_JBICTM010000004.1 coordinate 49,402, forward strand.
CGACCTGGCCGAGCTGCGCGAGCACGACGGGCGGCTGGTGGCGCTGCCCACGGCCGAGGACGTCCTCGCCACCTGCCTCGACTCGATCCGCCGCGCGCAGTCGCTGCGGCCGTCGAAAAAGCGCTTCAGCACCAACCGGATCGTGATCTACGTCTGGCCGCCGAGCGAGCTGACCCGCGCCGAACTGAAGATGATCGCCCGGCGGGTGCTGCCGACGACGGCGGGCGCCGGGCTGGAGGAGATCCTGTTCATCGCGCGGCAGCGCGACGCCAGGACCGGCGAGCTGGCCAAGATCGCTGTGCGGATCTCCTTCGACGCCACCGGCGGTACGGAGCTGACCGTCGGCGAGCCGTCGGAGGAGCCGGTCGAGCCGCTCGACGACTACCGGCAGAAGGTGCTTCGCGCGAGCAGCCGTAACGCGGTGTACCCGTACGAGCTGACCGGCCTGCTCGGCACCTTCGTCGAGCACGATCTCGACGACGACCACGCGCTCGTGCCGGTCGACCGGCCGAAGGGGCGTAACAAGGCGGCGATCGTGGCGGGCGTGGTGACCACGCCGACCCGTCGGCACCCGCAGGGCGTCACCCGGGTCGTGCTGCTCGGCGATCCGACGAAGGCGCTCGGCGCGCTGTCGGAGGCGGAGTGCCGCCGGGTCATCGCCGCGCTGGACCTGGCCGAGCGGATGCGGGTGCCGCTGGAGTGGTACGCGCTGTCCGCGGGTGCCCGGATCTCCATGGAGTCGGGCACGGAGAACATGGACTGGGTGGCGGCGGCGCTCAAGCGCATCGTCGAGTTCACCCAGGACGGCGGCGAGATCAACATCGTGGTCGCGGGCATCACCGTCGGCGCCCAGCCGTACTGGAACGCCGAGGCGACGATGCTCATGCACACCAGGGGCATCCTGGTGATGACGCCGGACTCGGCGATGGTCCTCACCGGCAAGCAGTCGCTCGACTTCTCCGGCGGGGTGTCGGCCGAGGACAACTTCGGCATCGGCGGCTACGACCGGGTGATGGGCCCCAACGGGCAGGCGCAGTACTGGGCGCCGAACCTGGCCGCCGCGCGGGACGTGCTGATGGCGCACTACGAGCACACGTACGTCGCGCCCGGCGAGCAGGGGCCGCGGCGGACGCGGACGAGCGACCCCGTCGACCGGGACATCTCCACCTTCCCGCACGTCGTGGTGGGCAGCGACTTCACCACCGTCGGTGAGATCTTCTCCGCCGAGGCCAACCCGGACCGCAAGAAGCCGTTCGACATCCGCACCGTCATGCGGGCGCTCTCCGACCAGGACCACCCGGTGCTGGAACGGTGGGCGGGCATGGCCGACGCGGAGACCGTGGCGGTGCAGGACGTCCACCTCGGGGGCATGCCGGTGTGCCTGCTCGGCATCGAGTCGCGGGCGGTGCCGCGGCGCGGCTTCCCGCCCACCGACGGCCCGGACACCTACACCGCTGGCACGCTGTTCCCGCGGTCGTCGAAGAAGGCCGCGCGGGCGATCAACGCGGCCAGCGGCAACCGGCCGCTGGTGGTGCTGGCGAACCTGTCGGGCTTCGACGGCTCGCCGGAGTCGATGCGCAACCTGCAGCTGGAGTACGGCGCCGAGATCGGCCGGGCGATCGTGAACTTCCGCGGGCCCATCGTGTTCTGCGTGATCTCGCGCTACCACGGGGGCGCGTTCGTGGTGTTCTCCAAGGCGCTGAACCCGAACATGACGGTGCTCGCGTTGGAGGGCTCGTTCGCCTCGGTGCTCGGCGGCGCCCCCGCCGCCGCCGTGGTGTTCTCCGGTGACGTGAACGCCCGTACCGCCGCCGACCCGCGCGTGCGGGAGCTGGAGGCCCGCGTCGCGGCGGCCTCCGGCACCGACCGTGCGGCGCTGACGGCGGAACTCGACGAACTGCGCTCGACGGTACGGGTGGAGAAGCTGGGCGAGGTGGCCGCCGAGTTCGACCGGGTGCACAACATCCAGCGCGCCGTCGAGGTCGGCTCCGTCGACGCCGTCATCCGCGCGGCGGAGCTGCGCCCGCGCGTCATCGAGGCCATCGAGGCCCGTCTGCGCTGAGGGCGGCGTGCCGGAGCGACCGGCGTCCGCTGATGGTCCCCGGCCCGGGCGGGCCGGGGACCGTCTTCTCCGCGTCGCGCGGGCGGCACTGCTTGGCCAGCCGGACGACGCTGCTCGGTCGGGCGGCGCTGCTCGGTCGGGCGGCACGGATCGGTCAGCCGGGTGGCCGCTGCTCCGTCGAGTGGGAGCGGCGGCTGGCCGGCCGCCGCTCCCGTGGGCCGGTTCAGAAGGCGTGCAGGTCCAGGGCGATCCCGTCCGGTCCCCCGGAACGGCTGACCGCGACCCAGTCGTCCCCGGCGCCGGCGAGCCAACCGGGATACCGGCCGAGTTGGCGACCGGTCGACACGTCGTGGACGAGCACGAACGGCCGCTCGCCGACCGTGCCGCTGACCGCCACGAGGCGCCGGGTCACGCTCGCCCGCCAGCTCGCCGAGGTGCCGGACATCCCCGGATCCGGGGCGCTCCACCGCGTCGCGCCCGTGTCCATGTCGAGCAGCGCCAGCTCGCCCTCGTCGGCGGTGCGCCGCACCAGCACGGACCGGTCGTCCCCGTTGATCGGCACGCCGGGGCTGGTGCCCTCCCACTCCGCCTTGCCGGTGCGCAGGTCGACCGCCTGTGGCCGGCCGTCGGCGGTGACCGCGACGAGCCGGGTGCCGACCCCGATCATGGTCAACCCGCTGTGGTCGTACGCCAGCCGCTTGACGCACTCGCCGTCCTCGCGCCGCCCGCTGAAGACCTCACCGGACCAGCCTCTGGCGCCGGTGGCCGCGTTGACGGTGGCGATGCTGACCGTGCACAGCCGGTCGCCGCGGGGCGGATCGTGGTCGGTGCTCACCAGCAGGTCACCGGCGAGGAAGCCGTACCAGGCCCGGCTCGGCAGCCGCCCGGCGCCGGCCTTGCCGGTGCTGGCCGCGATCACGGTGTAGGTCCGGGTGGACGCGGTCAGCCGCACCACCACGTACCGCTCGGTGGGCGCGGCGTGGGGCGGACGGACACCGACCGCGTCGTCGGACACCCGGGCGAACCGGTCGGCGGGCAGTTTCCACAGGTGCCGACCGTCGCGGACGTCCCGGGCGACGACCACACACGTCGCGGACCGGCCGGTGCCGACGCATGCCCGGTGGTAGACGTTCCGTTGCTGGACGACGACGTCCTGGGTGTCCTCCGCCCGCCAGCGGGTGGCGCCGGTGGCCGCGTCGAGCACCTCCAGCGGCCCCCCGTTGCTGGCGCTGACGACGATCAGCTCACCGGCGACCGCGTACTGGTAGCTCACCGGGAACGGGTGACGCCACCGGTCCTGCCCCGTGGAACGGTCCACGGCGCGCAGTTCCCGCCCGTCGGGCACGACGACGACTTGGCCGAGCTGTGTCAACGGCTGGTCGAGCCGCCTGACCGGCACCGACCAGAGTGGCGCCGGGCCCTCCTGCCCCGCCGGGGTCTCCTTTCCGCGCAGGTTCTCCTGGGTCACCACGATCTGCGGCTCCGGCGGCTCCCTCCCCGGCACGGTGCAGGCGGCGAGCCCGACGAGCAGGCTCAGGGCCGCCCCTGTCGGGCTCCAACGGGGCGGGCGGTACGACAGCGGCAACGGTCTCTCCCTCGATCGGTGGCACGGCCCACCCTAGGATCCGCCCGCACCCCGCCGGACGAGATGCGCACCGGCGAGGGGCTCGGTGCTCCTGCGGCGGAGCCCGGACTCCGGTGCCGCCGGGACCGGTGCCGCCGGGACCGGTGCCGCCGGGACCGGTGCCGCCGGGACCGGTGCCGCCGGGACCGGTGCCGGCGGCACCGACCGTGGGCCGGCAGCGAGAAGGGCCAGTTCCGTGGGGAACTGGCCCTTCTCGACGATCACGTGGCGCGGGGTCAGCCGACCGACTTGTTGTAGCTGTCGATGGCGCCCTGCACGCTCGCCGCCGCGTCCTTCATGGCCTGCTCGGCCGGCTTGCTACCGACGATCGCCGCCTCGAGGCCGTCCTCGGAGGCCTTGCGGGCCTGCGGCATCACACCCAGCAGACAGCCGGCCGACGCGACCGACGGCGGCAGCGCGTGCAGCTGGTCGACGGCGGTACGGAACTGGGGGAACTTCGCCATCCAGTCCTTGTCGATCTGCTCGTCAAGCGCCTTGGCGTTGATCGGCACGTACCCGGTGCTGGTGTGCCACTTGGCCTGCTCGACCGGCCCGGAGGCGAACTTCACGAACTCCCAGGCGGCCCGCTTCTCCTTGTCGCTGTGGCCGACGCCGTTGATCCACAGCGAGGCGCCGCCGATGATCGGACCACCCGTCGAGGAGGCGCTCACCTTCGGGTACGGGGCGGTGAGTACGGTGAACTTGCCCTTCGCGGCGTCGACGTAGCCGCGCAGCACGCTGGTGGACTCCAGGTGCATGGCGACCGTGCCCGACTTGAAGGCGGCCTGGGCGTCGTCGGTCTTGCGGCCGGTGTTCGTCGCGTAGCCGCCCTTCACCAGGTCCGTCCACCACTGCGCGACGCGCACGGCCGTCTCCTGGTCGAACTGCACCTTCGTGGCCAGGCCGCTGCGCCCGTTGCCCTTGTCGCAGTACTCCTTGCCGTCGGTGGCGAGCAGCTGCTCCACCAGCCAGCCGTAGATGGCGGCGTTGAAGCCGTACTGGACGGTCTTGCCGCTGGCGTCCTTGACCGTGAGCTTCTTCGCCAGCTCGCCGATCTCGTCGAGGTTCTTCGGCGGCTTGGTCGGGTCGAGCTTGGCCCGCTCGAACGCCTCCTTGTTGAGGTACAGCAGGGGCGTCGACGAGTTGAACGGCATCGACCACAGCTTGCCGTCGACCGAGTAGTAGCTGGCGATGTTCGGCTCGATGTCGGCGGCGTTGAAGCCGTCCTTCTCGATGAACTTGTGCATCGGCACGACCTGCTTCGAGTCGACCATGAAGCGGCTGCCGATGTCGTAGATCTGCACCAGGGCCGGCGTGCTCTTCTGCTGCACCGACGCCTTGTACTTCGCGATCGTCTCGTCGTAGCTTCCCTGGAAGACCGCCTTGACCTCGACCTTGCCGCCGCTCTGGGCGTTGAAGTCGGCGACGAGCTGGTCGACGGCGGTGGCGTTGGCCCCCTTCATCGCGTGCCAGAACTCGATCGTGGTCTTGTCCGTGGCCTTCTCCAGCACCTCGGCGCCGGGCGCGTCGAGCGCGCCGCTGTCGCCGTCGGTGCCTGAGCCGGAGTCGCCGCAGGCCGTGAGCGCGGCGGCGGCCACGACGGCGACGAACGCCGCCGCGGTCCGGCGGAGCCGAGGTCTTCTCATTGCTTCTCCTTCTCGATGGTTCAACGCAGCGCCCCGGCGGTCAGCCCGCGGACGATGTAGCGCTGGCCGAAGATCACGACGGCCAGCGTGGGGAGCAGGGACAACGCGACGCCGGCCAGGACGAGACCCGGCTGTGCGGCCTCGGCGTCGTTGAGCTGGGAGATGCCGATCTGCAGGGTCTGGAACTCGGTGTCGCGGATCAGGATCAGCGGCCAGAAGTACTGGTTCCACGCCGAGAGGAAGACGTAGACGCCGACCGCCGCGATGGAGGGCTTGGACAGCGGCACGATGACCCGCCACAGCAGGCGCCAGTGGCCGCACCCGTCGATCACCGCCGCGTCGCGCAGCTCGGTCGGGAACTGCAGGAACGCCTGGCGCAGCAGGAACGTGCCGAACGCCGAGGCGAGGAACGGCAGCACCAGGCCGAGGTACGTCAGCCCGCCGCGCGTCAGGCCCCAGTCGGAGATGGCCAGGTAGTTGGGGATGATGATCGCTTCCCACGGCACCATGAGGGTGGCGAGGAACAGGCTGAACGTCGCGGCCTTCGCCGGCAGGCGCAGGAACGCGAAGGCGTACGCGGCGAAGATGCTCGTGACGACCTGCGCCACGGTGATGACGCCGGCCTGCACGGCGGAGTTCGCGTAGAAGCGGCCGAGCGGCACCGAGCGGAACACGTCGGTGATGTTCTGCCAGTGCAGCGCGCTCGGTACCAGCGCGGGCGGATAGGTCGCCAGGTCGCCGGGGCCCATGACGGCGCCGACGAAGCCGTAGTAGACCGGGAACAGCACGGGGATCGCGGCCAGGCCGAGCACGACGTAGACGGCGACCCGCCCGAGGTTGAGCTTTCTCATCGGTAGTGGACCCGCCGTTCGAGGACGCCGAATTGGACAGCCGTGCAGCCGAGCATGATGACCAGCAGCACGACGGCCTGCGCGCTGGCGGCGCCGAAGTCCGAGGAGCCGAACGCGAACGCCTTCTCGTAGATCGAGTAGACCAGCGTCGTCGTGGCCTGGTCCGGCCCGCCCTTGGTCAGGATGTGGATCTGCCCGAAGCTCTGCAGGGCGTGGATCGTGGACACCACGACGAGGAAGAACAGCTGCGGGGAGAGCAGCGGCACGGTGATCCGTGTCGCCAGCCGCCAGCCCGTGGCGCCGTCCAGCCGGGCCGCCTCGACCACCTCGGGCGAGATCGCCGAGACCCCGGCGGAGAGCACGAGGATGTTGTAGCCGAAGTTCATCCACACCGTCGCGGCGCAGACGGCGGGCAGCGCGATCGACGGGTCGGTGAGCCAGTTGACGCGGTCGATGCCGAGGGAGCCGAGCAGGCCGTTGGCCACCCCGATCGCCGGGTTGTAGATGACGGCGAAGATGACCGAGGCGGTCGCCACCGAGAACGCGAACGGCAGCGCGAACGCGGTGCGCAGCGCCCGTACGCCGCGGATGCGCGCCTCCAGCAGCAGCACCACGAAGAGCGCGCCCAGCACGGCCGGGACCACCGAGAAGAGCGTGAACAGCGCCGTCGTGGCCAGCACCTTGCCGAACTCGCCGGACAGCATGTCCTGGTAGTGCGCCGCGCCGACGTACTCGGACGCGGCGCCGAAGATGTCGTTGCCGTGCACGGACAGGTAGAGGGTGCGCCCGAGCGGCCAGAACACGAACAGGGCGAAGACCGCCACCGAGGGCAGCAGCATCAGCCAGGCGAGACCGGATTCGCTGAAGCGTGCGCGCCGCACTTGCCGGGCGGTGGACGGCGCGGGTTCGGAGGTCGGTGCGCGGTCGCCCGGTGGCGCGCTGACGGTGGAAGGGGGAGGCACCGCAGCACCCTACAACGACATCGAAAAATGGACATCATTCGGGAGTCAGTCGCTGCGGGGCATCCGGCGGGCGCCGGCGGGCCAGAGGACCGTGGTCGGGATGCCGAGGCCCCGCGCCCAGTCGACCGTCCGGTCCGTCGACGCCGCGTGGCAGCCGGGTTCCCCGTCCCACACCGCCACGAGTCGCTGCACCCGGCGTACCAGTTCCCGGTTGGCGGCCACGTAGGCGGCGGTGTCCGAGTGGTCGTGGCCGGTGTGGACGACCGCCGCCGCCCGGGCGAGCAGGTCGTCGAAGGTCGTCCGGTTCTCCGGGTCGATCACGGCGGTCCGGTAGTCGCGGGCCGGGAGGATCACCTCGTACGTGCCGCCCAGTTCCAGGATCGCGTGCACGAAGAGCTGATCGGCACCGGCCGCCAGGCAGGTGACGCCGTGCACCGGCCGGTCGCTGATCCGGCGCAGCTCGACGAGGAGCGCGTCGGCGACGAGCAACTCGGTGTCCCGGGTCAGGTTGATGTGCCCGGTCACGCCGACGCGTACCGGTGCGGGCTCAGCCGGCATCGCTCGGTCCTCTCCGCTGCGCGGGCACTGCGGGCGCCAGCCGGATCAGCGCGAATCCGCTGTCGGACAGGACGTCCGGCAGTGCCCGGATCTCCGCGCGGTTCTGCTCCTGGACGTCGAGGGGCAACTCGGCCCAGGGCCGCAGGGCGGGATGCCGTCGCCGGGCGTCGTCGCGGGGTTCGCCGTGCGTCCAGCCTTCCCCGCGTCGTTCTCGGCACCACCGTTCGTGCTCGAGGCGGGCGAGTTCCTCGATCCGGTCGTCGATGATCTGCCCGGCGGCGGCGTCGCTGCTGCCGCCGCGCCGGGGCGCCACGACGCACCCGAGGTTGAGCAGCTTTGCGGCGATGTCCTGGACGTGTGCCCGGTTGGCCCGCCGTAGCGACTCGGGCAGTCGCGACCAGTCCACCATGGCCGGCGCGTCGCCGGGGCGTACGCCGGCGCGTTGCTGGGCCTGCAGGTACCGCTCGTGGATCAGCCGGGCCAGCCGTTCGGTGAGGTCCTCGGCGATCAGCCGGGCATCGCAGGCGCGGGTCAGTACCGGGTAGAGGCGCAGCTTGCCGTGCACCTCGTCGAGCAGGTCGTGGCGGGAGTCGCCGTGGAAGGCGGCGGCGAGCGCCGCCTGCTGGTAGACCGGTACGAAGACGGAATTCTCGGCGCGCTGCCAGAGGGCGGGCGTGTCCAGCACGAACTGCAGGCCGCTGGTCTCCTCCGGCGCGCAGACGTAGATGCGGTCGTAGCGGTCGCGGCCGACCTGGTCGAGCCCGACGAGGCCGTCGAGGTCCCGGTCGTACGCGGTGAGCTGGCAGACCGTGTTCAGGAACGGGTAGCGCGACGCCGCGACGGCCAGCTCGGTGCCGGCGTCCGGGGCCACGAGGTCCACCCGCAGGGGCGGCACGGCGTGGCCGGGAGGGGTGTCGGCCCGGCGTGCCCGCCAGTGCCGCGCGGTCTCCACCAGGAGGGCTCGGCGGAAGCTGCCGGTGCCGGCGATGAGGACCCTGGTGGGTCGGCCGGTCACGGCTGGCAGCGGGTGGTGCCGGTGCAGCGCGCGGGCGGCGATGTCGTCGACGTGGAAGTAGTCCAGTCGTAGCCGGCTGGATCCGGCGGCGCCGAGTCGCCGGGCCTGCAGCGACAGGCACATCTCGGAGTCGTGGACCAGCACGTAGACCCGGGGTGGTTGCCGCCGGTCCTGGATGAGCCGGCTGACGGTGTTGGCGATGGCGTGGTTGCGGTCGTCGTCCTCGCTGCAGGCGTAGATGGTGTGGGCCCGGGGCAGGCCGGCGCCGCGCAACACCTGGGGGCTGGCCGGGTCGCCGACGACGCCGAGATACCGGCGGAGGCGGTATTCCAGTGGCCCGAATGGTTCGGAGCGCACGACGACCACGCGTTCACCGTCGGCGAAGAGCCGGTCGGCGAGCATGTGGGCGAACGGGGAGTCGCCGCAGACCAGGACGTGACCACGGGCTCGCCGGGCCCGGAGGCGGCGGCTCTCGGCGGCCAGTAGCAGCCGGCTGGCCTCGGCCACGGCGAGGAGGGTGAACAGCGGGGCGGCGAACCGGGCGACCTGTAGCTGCCACGGGTAGGGCCCGGCGTTCTGGAAGGGCTCGGCGCCGAAGACGAAGAGTTGCAGGTCGTAGTAGAGCACGTCGAACGGGTCGTGCGCGGTCTCCGGCCGGGCCTGGAGCAGGCGGTCGAAGCCGATGTAGCCGAGGATGAAGGCGGCCAGCCCGATGACTCCGAACACGGCTCGGAGCCACCATTCGACCAGGTGGCGCGAGGTGGCGACCGGGTCTGTCATGACCGGCATTTTATTTGACCAGGTCGATCAGGACGGCGCTCGGCGCGCGCCCGCCGGCGCGTTACCGGCTGCGGCGAACGGCGGTCGGCGCCCCCGCCGGCTCGGCCCGCTCACCGGCGGCGGCACCGCTGGTCCGGCGGTCGGTCGGGCCCGGTCACGGGAAGTCGTCGGGCCTGGTGTCGGGCAGCGCGGCCAGTAGTTGCCCGGCCAGCCGCCGTACGCTGTCGTCCTCCTGGCGGGCGAGCCTCACGAGCACGCCCCGGGTCCGGCTGTCCCTGGAGTAGTGCCGGGTCAGCCCGAGCAGCGCGGTCCGGCGGATCTCCCAGTCGTCGTCGTCCGCCAGCCGTAGCAGCAGCTCCCGCACCCCCACCTGGCCGGCCAGCGCGGCTCCGAGCTGTTCCACGGCCCGGCGCCGGACCTCCAGGTCCGGATCGTCGCGGACCAGCCCTACGAGCAGCACTCGGACCTCCGGGTCGGCTCCGAAGTGCGCGCCGAGCGCGGCGGCGATGCGGGCGCGGATCGCCGGGTCCTGGTCCGCCAGGCGGCGCAGGAGCCGCAGTGTCACCGCCATGGATGCGGAGCCCTGCTCGGCCAGGCAGCGCACCGCCGCGTCGAAGACGGTGGGGTCGGTGTCCGACTCGACGCACTCGAGCAGCACGTCGGTCACTACGTCGGGGCTTCCGTGCGCGCAGAGGGTCTGCACGGCGGCCATCCGGATGCCGACGTAGCTGTCCCGGCGGGCCCGCCGGCACAGCGTCTCCATCAGGGCGTCGGTCTCGCCGTGCCGGGCGAGCGCCTGGGCGGCCGCGCGCAGCACGTTCGGGTCGGGGTCTCGGCTGACCTGTTCGGCCAGGCACTTGCGCACCTCGGGGTCGGGCGGGTCGGCCAGCCGGGTCAGGCGGAGGGTGACCCGCAGCCGGACGATCGCGTCCCGCTCCTGGGCGGCGCGGCTGATGAGCAGGTCACGGGTGGCGTGGCCGAGCAGCGGTCGGCCGGTGAGCAGGTCGACCGCGGCGAGTCGGACGCTCGCGGTCGGGTCGCTGTCGGCTTTCTCCAGCAGCAGTTCCCCGGTGCGGTGGTCCGGGTAGGCCTCGGCCAGCGCGCGTACCGCGGCCAGGCGCACCGTCGCGTCCTCGTCGACACGGGCCGCCTTCGCCACCACGGTCCATCCTATGTCGTCGGCACGGCCCCGGTCGATCAGCGCGGTCACGGCGGCGGCGCGCACGGAGGCGTCCTCGTCGCGCGTGATCTGATCGACCAGCCGGGCTCGGCAGCGCCCGTCCGGGTCGGGCACGAGCGCCAGCCGTTGCACGGCGACCGCGCGGAGCCGGGGGGACGGGTCCGAGCCGGCCAGTTTCAGCAGCAGTTCGGTGCTTTCCGGGCCGGGCCGCCCGGGCAGCAGCTCGGTCACCACGCAGCGCCGCACCTCGTCCGGGGAGTCGCCGGTCACCCGCTGCAACGCCCGGGTGCGGGCGGTCTCGGCGTGTTCCGGCAGTGCCAGCAGGCCCTCCAGGGCGCGCTGCACCACGCCGGGGTCGGTGTCGGTGGCCAGCAGCCGCTGCAGCGTCCCGGTGGCGCCCGGCAGGTCGGCGCAGCGCGCGGTGAGGACTGCGGTGGCGGCCCGCCGCACTGCGGTGGCGTGGTCTTCGGTGGCGTTGACCAGCACCTGGCGGACGTCCTCGGACAGCTCGCTGCGGCCGCCGAGGGACTGCACGGCCAGTGCGCGCACCGCGAGATCGGGTGAGCGGGCCAGGTCGCGCAGGATGTCGACGTGGTCGCGGTCGGTGCTGAAGTGCGCGACCAGTGCCCGTACGGCGGCCTGCCGGACCGTGGTGGAGACCTCGGCCTGCGCCTCGGCGAGCAGGAGGTCCCGGCAGCGGCGGCGGCTGGGGCTGGTGGCGTCCAGCCGGCCGGCGGTCTCGGCCAGCCCTGCGACCAGGGTGAGGTGGGCCTGCCGCTCGCGGCCCTGCCCGAGTTCCTGGGCGAGCAGTTCCTCCAGTTGCTCCTCGGCGGTGGAGAGCACCGCGGCGACCCGGGTGGCGAACGCGGAGCCGGAGCGCCAACTGGTGTGCACGCCGCGTCGGCGGTACCAGTGCAGGAATGCCTGCCGGCCGGGCCAGTTCGACCCGAGGGCCCGGATCGAGGAGAGCAGTTCCTGCTCGGTGAGTTCCGCCAGGTTGGGGTCGTCGGCGGAGATGCCGTGTTCGACCAGCCGTACGAGCTGGCACAGCACCGCGTCGCCCGCGCCGGCCAGTTCGGCGGGCTGCGGCGCCTCCGCCACGCACTGCGCGGCCAGCACCAGGTTCCACGGTGGGCCGGTGAGGTTCAGCGGCGGCCAGGGCTGGTTGGCCTCGGTGGCGAGCAGGATGACCAGGTCGTTGGCGGTCTGGGCGGGCAGGGCGCTGGCGACCAGCCGGAGCACCTCACGCCAGGAGGGGTCGGCCCAGTGGTCGCGGAACAACGCGCGCAGTCGGTCGAGGCCCCAGGCGTCCGGATCGTGCTTGAACCTGTCCACGATCTCCTCGGCGCAGAAGAACTCCAGGAACGTGCGGTGCACGAACCCGAACAGTCGCAGCCCGTACCGTTCCAGGATGAAGCTTCGCTGACGCAATTTGTCGATCATCGAGTAGGCCATGGCGAGCGCCCGCTCGTTCTCGAAACCGTAGAACGCGACGAGGTGGTCCCGGAAGATCCGCGCCAGCTCGTCGGGTTCAATATAGTTTCCTGCCGGGCCGGACTCCCGGAACTGCATCCAGTACGCCAGGTGGCGCACCAACCGGCGCTTTGCCTGTAGGTCCAGCAGCGGGACGTCGCCGTGGCTCTCGCGCAACTGTTTGGTCACGTCCCACTCGGAGATCAGGACGTCTGTGACGTGGGCGTAGAGCCGGTGCCGGTTGCGGGGCAGCGGGTGGCCTCGGCCGACGATCGCCATGAGCATGAGCAGCAGGGGGTTGCCGGCGATCTCGTGCATCGCCCGGGATCTGCGGACCACGTCGAGAATTTGTCGCCGCTGCCGGTCGGCTTCGGTCGCCGGTGTGGGCATCACGTAGCGGTACCAGTTGCTGAGGAAACGGGCGATCCGCTCGTCGTCGAGGTCCTCCAGTGTGAAGTGGTCGAAGCCGGCGTTGGCGAAGGTGTGCCGCAGGTATCCGGCCGCCCGTGAGGTGACCATGGTCCGCACTCCGGGGTATTCGCTGGCGAACGTGGCGATCTGTGCGGCCACCTCCTCGCGCTGCGTGGGGTCGAACACCTCGTCCAGGCCGTCGAACAGGAAGAGCGCCTGTCCGCCGTGCCGCAGGTACGCCTCCAGCACGCTCTGCTCGATCCCGGCCAGTCCCTGCTGGTGGCGGTGGCCCATGTAGTCCAGCAGGCCGTCGCACCGTCCGTCGCCGCAGTGCGCGGCGTAGGAGCGCAGCTCGATCAGGACGGGGAGGTAGCGGTCCAGCGCCGCCAGCCGAGGCTCGTCGCAGACCCCGGCCAGCGCCAGCGCCAGGTACTGCGCGGCCGCCGACTTGCCGGAGCCGGGGTCGCCGAGCAGTACGATCGCCCGCCGGCCCGGATCGCACACCACGTCGAACAGTGCCAGCGCGTCCTTGGCCGCGTACTCCTCCCAGAGCCGCTCCACCTCCTCCGAGTCGACCACCCCGGGCAGCCCGCCGTCACCGTCGGTGGTGGAGCTGGCCCAGCGCCACCAGGCCTTCGGCATCTCCGGCCGGCTGTCCTCGTGTACGCGGGGCTCCACGAACATCTTCGGTAGGCCGAGCGTCAGATATCCGATTGTGGGGCGCGGTGAGACCGCGTCCAGCGGGACGGCCTGGTAGCGCAGTGCCAGCTGCTTGTGGTACTGGTTGCGCACGGATTCGGGCAGGGGGGTGCCCGGGTCGGCGAGCTGGCGCGCCGGCGACCGGCCGCTGCGTACTTCGGCCAGCGCCATGGTCACCTTGGCCGCGAGGTCGTCCACTCCGGAGAAGAAGGCACAGAGGTGGCGCTCCTTGAGCTCGCCGCGCAGCGCGACGATCTGCTGCCAGTCGGCGTCGCGGTCGATCATGTCGACCGGCCAGGGGGTGTCCTCGGCGAGCAGGAAGATCAGGCAGGGCTTTCCGGCCGCGAGCGCCTCACGGTACTCGAGCTCGGTGATGGAGGACTCCTGCCCGGGTGGCCGGAACCCGTAGCGCCAGGCGAACAGGCCCACGTAGAGGTCGCACCGGCGCACGTCGGCCAGGCAGCGTTCCAACGGTGGCCGGATGTCGGCGCCGTACGCCTCCATGGCCACGTCCTCGATCTCGAGACGACGCGCCACGACGTGCACGGCGGCCCGATATTCCAGCAGGTCCTTTTGGGTGGCCGAAATGTAGACCTTCATCAACGGCAAACTCCAGGGGGTGGCTGGCGACCGCACCAATGAAAATATCAGCTGCCTTCACACCGCTCTGACCCGCGAACACTCGCGACCCCGCCCATGCGTGGGATTCCCGCGAACAGGCGGCCTATGATGACCGCAGGACAGAGATGGTTCCGGCGAGCCGCATTCCGGCTCGCGAGGAGTTCGGTAATACCACACGGATCCGTGTCGGTGCGGGTCACGGCGGCGTACGTCAATCACCATGGGACCGCATTCCGCGGGGCGACCGCGGACGGTGCCTGCGATGCGGAGGAAGCCATGCTCACGGTGGGTGAGGTGCACACCAGCCTGCTGCAGCACAGCACGGCGCTGGCCCAGGAGCAGAGCTCGGAGGTACTCGGCCTGGTCGAGGGCGAGGTCGTGCTGACCTCCCGACGCCCCTCGCTCTACGCGGTGTCGCCCGATGTCCGCACCGGCGTGGACTGCTGGCTACCCAGCGCCAGGAACCGTCAGCTGCGCGGGGTGGGTGCCGTGGTCACCCGGGCCATCATCACGGGCGGCCGGATCGTGCAGGCCTCCTCGGTCATCCAGGTCGTCGCCGGCGAGCGCCGCCAGCCGTGGTCGCACTATCTGGCCAACCCCGGCGTCCTCGAGACGGTCGGCAAGCTGGACGCCGCTGACCTGGCCGCGGGCTTCCTGCACGGCAACAACGCGGACGTGCTGAACCTGGAGGCGATCACCGGCCGGGTGCTCGACGGCGTGCAGATGTCCGGCCTGCTGGACCGGCACCCGCCGCTGCGCGCGGCGCGCACCCGGCTGCGGTGGACGGCGCGGGTCGACCAGCAGCCGGGACAGGACGTCTCGGCGGTGGTCACCGTGGACTCCCCCACGCTGCGCACGGTCGAACTCGTGGTCGGCCCGCAGGACGTGCCGGCTGCCGTGGCCGGCCTCTGCGAGGACCTCGCGTTGCACGACTGGCTGCTGACCATGCTGTCGTCCCTGGTGGAGGCCGCGGTCACGCGACCGGCCTCCGGGGGGCAGGAGCACATCGAGCGGCTGCGGCCGGTGCTGGAGCACCTGCTGCACCTGTGGCTGCCGGGCGCTCGGGTCCACCCGCGACTGCGGCCGATCTGGGACCGCCTGGAGCAGGTGCCCGGGTTCAGCCGGCAGTGGAAGTCGTCGGTCAACTGGATCCGGGACCAGATCAGCGTCAACAACATGGCTCTGCTACGTGACCTGGCCAACCGGGTGGCGGTCACCCAGCCGTGCGGGCGCTGAGCACGCTCACTCGCCGATGAACACGTAGCTCAACCGGTCGACCAGTTCGCTGGGCAGTTGCAGGCCCTCGCCGCCGGCCCGCTTGGCGACCTGCTGCGCGACTGCGGACGGTACCGCCACCTGGCTGAGGATGGTCCGTACGGCCAGCTCCACCGGCAGGTAGTGGGTGTTCATGAGGGTCAGCGTGCGGTACGCGCAGAACGGCGCGGCGAGCGGATTCAGCTGGACGATCGCCGGCAGCTCGTCCCAGTCGGCGGGCAGCTCCCCGGCGAGCTGGCAGGGCTGCCGGACCGTCTCGCCCCGGTGCCGTAGCACTCCCAGCCGGGTCAGCTGCCAGACCGAGGCGAGCAGCGCGCAGGCCCACACCCGGGTCTTCGGCTCGTCGGACCACAGCTCGATGTCGACGAAGATGGAGTGCTGGGGGTCACCGGACTGCACCGGCGGGGACCACGGCCGGGGCAGGGTCATCGCGGGGGCGTCGGCGTGCCCGGGCGAGCGTTTGCCGTTGGACAGCCATCCCGACTCGCTCAGCGGTGGGCGGCTCCCGGTGGTGTGCCGTGGCGGCTCCACCACCAGGGTGTCGACCACCAGTTGGGCGAGCTCGACGCCGTCGTGCCGCGCGAAACTCGACTCCCGGGCCACGTAGTCCAGCGTCAGCCCGTGTTCCGCCGCGGCGCTCTGCACCTGCGGGATCACGTCGCGGGGGCTGCCGAAGCGATTGAAGTAGTCGTCCACCATGAAGCAGGTGCTGATCCGCGGTTGGCGGTGTGGAGGCAGCCCTCGTCGGGCGAGGGCCGGGATCGCGGCGGAGAAGTCCGCGATCCGGGCGAACCGGCGTCGCAGTTCCTGACATCCGTCGCCGAAGTCCTTCGCGTAGAAGTGCCCCAACTCCACCGACAGATGCGAGTACGCCACGCTCTCTGTACGTCGCACCGCAGCTGCCTCCTGGAACCTGACATCCACGCCAATCACACGGTCTCCCATGCCGTCTCGTCGAAGAGCTTCTCGGTCAGATCCACGAAGGCGTCCACGGTCTTGACGTTCGCGATCTTGCTTTGCACGTCGTGGTCCGAGATGAGTTGCTCCCGCCACTGCAGCAGGGGATCCAGCGGCACCACGCCGAACAGCGTGGTGCGCCCGACGCCCCGTCGTCGGGCCAACTCCGACAGCTCGGCGTCGCACTTACGCAGGAACGCCTGCTGCGCGAGGTCGAGGTGGCCGACCTCGGGGCCGCGGGAATCGATCACCGCCGTACGGATGAACCGCAGCGATTCCCGCAGCCGGTCCGGCTCGTGGCCGTACTCCTTGCCCATGGCCACGATCCCGCCCGCCTCGAAGGCCAGGTCGGCGGCCGCGGTGACGTGCTGGGGAGTCCACCGGTGGAAGACCAGCCAGCGAACGGTGACCTTGCGCAGGGTGGCGATGGCCGTGGCCGCCAGCGCGATCTGGCTGGCGTACGACCGGCCGGCGCTGAGGTCCACCAGGGTCAGGTCGAACTCCTCCTCTAGGCGGAGGAAGAGTTCGGCGCAGCGTTTGGCGATGTCGTTGGTGAACCCGAACTCGCTGCCGTTGCGCTGCCCGGGCAGGAGCACCAGCGGACCGGACCCGATGGGCCGTTGGCGCAGGCTGGCCCGCTCTGATGTGCCCCACACGTCCAGCTGCTCCGGAGACGGGATCTCTCCGCGCAGATACCGGTGCAGGCCGCCGCCGTTGGGCCCGGCGCCCTCCACCCCGTTGACGGCCTGTGGGATCTGAAAGGTGATGCCGGCGGTGGGCGAGCCGAAGTCGTAGTCCAGGTAGCAGGTGGGACGGCCGGACAGCGCGCTGCGGTAGGCGATGTTCGCTGCGGTCACCGAACGTCCGGTGCCGCCCTTGTGCGACGTGACGAAGACCAGCATTCAGATCCCCTCGCTGGCTTTCTGCTGCCCGGTGGCGATGTCGTTGAGCAGCAGCAGCAGGGAGTTCGCCAGGGCGGCCGCCGTGCCGGGGCGCTCGTCCACCAGCGACTGCGCCCGGCGCAGGCTGGCCCGGATGCTGCGCATGCTGCGCTGCATCGCCTCGCCGGCGAACGTGCCGCGCATCAGCTCCCGGTCGAAGAGGTATTCGGCCTCGTCGATGAGGTCCTGCGCGTAGGAGGCGAGTCGGCCGGCCCGCGGGAACGGCCGGTCCCAGAGCAGCTGACCGGCGCTGACCAGCGCCTCCACCACCCGCTCGGTCAGATACCACGAGGGTGCGTCGGGCTTCGGCGCCAGCCCGGGGAAGGCGCCTCCGGCGTGGTCCCACAGGCCTCGGTGCTGGCCGTCGGGGATGCGCCGCAGCAGCAGGTGCTCCCACACCTCGTCCGCCAGCTCGAGCAGTTCGCTGCGCCGCCGGGCGTTGTTCAGCAGACCGGCGACGGTGGCCGCCCGCTGGAGCAGCACCGTGGAGTACTCGTTCACGTTCCACGTCATGATCGGTTTCGACGTGTCGTCGATCAGGGTCACCCGTTTGCCGGGCGCGTGCACGAGCAGCGCCGGCTCGTCGGGCGAGGCACGCCGGGTGATCCGCGCGCGCTGCGCCAGCTCCACCAGCACCGCGGCGATCCGGCCGAACTCCTCGTCGCCGCCGCGCCCGCCGGCGACCAGGCCCTTGACCGCCAGCGACGTGGCCTGGAGGGTGTAGTAGTCGGTCCGGTCGCCGTCGGTCGTCCGCCAGGGAATGTCCTCGATGGGCCAGCGCCGTCGGTTGCCGAAGGTCGCCACCGTCGCCCAGTACGTCCGGGTCAGCTCCCAGCGTAGTTGCAGCGCCCGGGACAGCCGCTGCTGCTCCTCGTTGAGCAACCCGAGCAGGCGGGTGCGTTCGGAGTTCAGGTCCTCGATGGCGTCCATCGCGATGACCGTGAAGTAGAGGTAGGGGGCGTTCTCCGCCGCGCCGTCGCGCTGCAGGCCGATCGGCTCGGTGGTCGGGACCTCCTCGGCCCCGGCGATGAGCCCCCACGACCAGCCGCACTCGAACAGCATCTCGCTGTTGTCCAGGTCCTCGGTCACCCGGCCCGACCCGATGACGACGCTGCGCAGGCTGGCCATCGTCTCGCGCAACTGCTCGCGCAGCGCGGCGACGAGTTCGCGGCGCGGCACCTCGTCCTGGTTGATCATGTCGCACAGTCGGACGCCGTACTCGTCGCTGGCGGAGAAGACGAAGGTACTGAAACTGCGGAGCAGGCCGACCATGGCCGCGGTGAGCCGCGCGCTGGCCATCTGGTCCAGGGCGTCCAGTTGCGCCAGCAGGTCGCGTCGTTTGGTGGTGCCGCGGTAGACCTTGACGAAACCGATCGTCGCCAGGGTCAGCGTGACGGACACCGCGAACGAGTCGACGATGTCCAGGGAGCGTTGCTCGTCGGTGAGTTCCGCGCCGCCGTCGAGCGGAGTGAGGTAGGTTCCGCCGCTGAAGACCGGGGTGCCGGTGTCGTCGGTGTACCGCGTGAAGTAGTCGGTGATCACGCTGACCAGCCGGCGGGGAATTTCGATCGCGCCGCCGAGCGGGCTGAGTGCCTCGATCACCTCGTCGTCGGCGCGATCCGGGTCGTCGAGTGACAGCACGGGGACCTTGGCCGCCGGGAGCAGCAGCGTCAGCAGTTGCTCCGCATCGCTGATCGAGTTGCTGCCGCTTCGGCCACCCCAGCGCCATTCGCCGTTCTGCCAGCAACTTCGCACCGTGGCACGCCAGATGTCGAGGATCTCCTGGCGTGGTTGTATCCGCACGATTCACCGCCGTCTGCTGTAGTCGTCGACAAGAAACTGCTGGGTATTGCCGTTCACGCGATGATCCACGGTGATCCACAAAGACGTGCAACAACATGGTAGCGGGCCAGTCGAGTGCCACTCGAACGGCTTCGACAGCCGCGTGTCGGCCGGTCGGGGTGCGAGGTGAATGCCGTACGGGCAGGCCGGGTCGATGGGCCGGCGCCTCCCGTCACCAGGCATTGTGATCAACCGCGGGTACGGCCGGTGGCCAGCAGCATGCTGCGGTATCCGTCCCGCAGCGGCGGCGTGAGCCGCACCTCGTGGACGTCCAGGTCGTACGCGCCCGCCGCGATGCGGGCCACCACCTCGGCGCGCCGCAGCGCCACGGCCGGGTACAGGCGCTGGCCCACGTGGTAGCCGCGGGAGCCGAGCATGACCGCCACGGCAAAGGGCGAGCCGGGCCGCAGCGCGTCGAGGAACCGGCCGATCGCGCGTTCGGCCTCCGCCCGGTCGGCCGATATGGAGCAGGCCACGAAGAACATGGTGCCGGCGTCCCAGGCGTGCCTCGGCACGTCGAAGACGGAGGTTTTCCGCACCCGGCCCACCCGCGCCAGGCGGCCTCGTGGATCGGTCAGCGCCGAGTACGCCGGATTTTCCGCGCACACCTGCCAGTACGGGTCCCAGAGTTCGTCATAGCCGTGGATCTGCGTACGTAACCAGCTCACATTGGACGTCGACCAGTCGCACAGGTCGACCCTGCGCGCGAACGGCAGGAGCGACAGCGCCGGGTAGAGGTTCGCCCCCGATCCCACGTCGACACAGTCCGCGTCGGAGAGCTTCGCCCTGGCGAGAAAGTCTCTGGTCCGGCAGAGGATTTCCCGATCGTCGGCACGCAGCACCGCGTAGTTGTGCCGGACGTATGCCTGGGGGTCGAAGCTGTCCCACTCGACGTCGGAATTCACCGGTTGCAGAGACCGGATCGGCGGGGGTGGCATCGACGACTCGCCGCAACCGCCGCCAGCCGCCGGGGTCAACGCCATGGACGTGCCTCCATCGATGTCGGCGAATCTCATTGGTCGTGCCGGCGCGCTCCTTCTCGCTGCCCATTGTGCATCGGAGGTGGTGTTGGCGCGCAAGCAGCAGCGCTTGACCAGCTCCCGGAAATGAGGACACAGACGGCCGTCGTTCCGTCCTCACCAGTTCACCTCGGTCGAAGTGTGCGTCCGCGCCGGTTGACGGAAATCCGATATCAGGAGTCGGCGGGAGCAGGGGCCGCGCCCGGCGCGGGGAAGCCGGCGGTCCACTCCCCCAGCTCTGGTCCGGACGGTCCGCACGACCCGATCCGTGCTGCTACCGTGACCGCCCGGCGAGGGGGACGCATGACATCGACGACGTTTCGTATCGGCGGAGACCTGGAGGTTCGGCGGCTGGGGTTCGGTGCCATGCACCTGCCCACCGATCCGCAGCCCGCCCGCGAGTCCTCCCGGGCGGTGGCTCGGCGGGCCGTCGAGCTGGGCGTCACCCTGATCGACACCGCCCACCTGTACGGCGGCGGCGCAAACGAGGAACTACTCGCCGAGGCCCTGCACCCCTATCCGGACGGGCTGCTCGTCACGACCAAGGTCGGCGTCGCGCGGACGGGGCCCCGGGGCGAGTGGAAACTGGACGGGCGTCCATCGATCCTGCGCGCCCAGGTCGAGCAGGCGCTGCGCCGACTGCGCGTCGAGCGCATCGAGCTACTTCAGCTGCACCGGATCGATCCGGAGACGCCGCTCGCGGACCAGCTCGGCACGCTCAGGGAGCTGCGGGCCGAGGGCAAGATCGGACGGATCGGATTGTCCGAGGTCACCGCCGCCGAACTCGACCAGGCGCGGCAGATCGTCGACGTGGCGAGCGTGCAGAACCGGTACAACATCCTCGACCGGGAGCACGAGCCTGTCGTCGAGGCCTGCGAGCAGGCGGGAATCGCGTTCCTGCCGTGGCGGCCCGTCGCAGCCGGGGCGACGGGAGCGACGGCGCAGATCGCCGCCGTGGCCGCTGAGCTTGGTGCCACCGCCACGCAGGTTGCCCTCGCCTGGCTGCTGAGCCGGTCGCCGGTGATCCTTCCGATCCCCGGCACCGCACGGATCGCCCACTTGGAGGAGAACCTCGCGGCGGAAGGGCTCCACCTGACGCGGGCGCATCGCGACCGCCTGGACCGGCTGCACGAGCCGGAATGAGGCGCTGCGCCCCGGCGTGACGCCTCCCGTCGGCACGGCCGTGTCTGCCACCGGCCCGGGGTGGCGAACGCCCCGTGGGTACTCGGGCACCGCCTGCCCGTGGCATGATCTCGCTCGCGGCTCGTCGGACGTTCGGTGGATCTCAGGGAGAGCGGCAGTGCGACAGCAACCTGGCAGCAGAGCCTGTGGTGGTTGGTCACGGCGCGCGTTGTTGCTGACCACCGGTCTCGTCGTCGCCGGCTGCGGCCAACAGGAACGGCCCCGGCTCCGCGACGAGGGCAGCCAGTCCACGGGCGAGCCCACCAAGCAGGCCCTGCAAGCCCTGCTCGACCGCCGGGCCGAGGCGTTGCGGCAGGGCGACGAGGCCGCGTTCCTGGCAGACCTGAACCACTCCGACGCCAAGCTGGTCCAGGCGCAGAAGCTCCTCTTCGACAACCTGCGCAAGCTGAAGCTGACCACGTTCGGGTACATCGCCGAGCAGGCCATCGGCACGCCGGAGGGCGAGGTGCACCGGTTCACGCCGGTGCAGGAGGTCGTGCAGCTGACCGCAGACGCCGGGCCCGGCGGGGTGGCGCCGGCCTCCAGTTTCCGCTACTCGCTGGCACGCCGCGACGGCCGGCTGGTGATCACCGAGATCCTGCCGCTCACCCGCGACAACGCCGACGAGATGGGTGCGTACGGCCTGCGCGGCGACGCTCCCTGGCACCTCTCGCCGCTGACCGTCCACCATGTCGACAACGCCTGCCTGATCGGCGACGCCAGCGTGCCGGATCTCCAGCGCTACGCCGACGCCGCACGCGGCGAGATCCGCCACGTCGAGTCGCTCTGGGGCGACCGGCTCCGGTTCCCGGGGCACGTGCTGTTCCTGACCCGCGACGCGGAGAACTACCGCAGGTGGTACGGCCTCGGCGGCAGCAGCAACTTCAAGCCCGAGATCGAGGGTTTCCAGATCCCGCAGCAGGGCGTACGGCAGAACGGCGACGTCTACCAGGACCAGTACGCCGGCTCCCGGGTCGTGGTCAACCTCAAGAACATCGCGGCCATCGGTGACGACCCGCGCCGGGTGATCCGCCACGAGGTGGCGCACAGTGTCGGCGCCCGGGTGACCGCGCTCAGCCCGGGTGGCTGGGTGCTGGGCGCGCCGACCTGGGCCGTCGAGGGCTTCGCCCGCTGGGCCGAGCAGGTCAACGACCGCCCCTACCTGAACAGTCGGGTGGCGGCCGGCGCCTTCCGCGGCGCGGTGCCGACCTCGAAGGACTTCTACGACCGGGACGCCAGCTTCAAGTACGCGTTGTCCTCGACGGTCTTCTACTTCGTGGAACGGACGAAGGGCCGGACGGCCGCGGTCGAGTTCTACGCCAGCGTGATCAAGTACAACGACACCGAGGGCGAACCGTTGGTGCAGACGCCGATCTTCAACGCCGTCTGCAAGCGGGTGCTCGGCATGACGAGCAGCGCCTTCACCCAGCAGTGGGCAACCTTCGTACGAAGTGGAGCGTGACGCGGTGCAGCCGACGCCCCCCACCCCGGGCCCTGACCCGGCCAGTCCCTCCGGCACACCGGCCGGTCCTTCAGGGCCGGGCGATGCCGGCCAGGTGAAGGGGCGGCGCGCGGCGAGCTGGCGGCGACTCGCTCTCGTCGCCGGGGTGGTCGGCCTGGTCGCGCTGCTCGGCGCCGGGGCCGGCGGCTACGCCGTCGCCCGGAACTCGGAGCTCGGCGCGCAGACCGCCCGGTGCGGCGGCGGCCGCTGCATCCCCGGCCTCAGCCCGGCCATGCTCACCGACGCGCTCACGCAAAAGGGCTTCACCTGCGAGGAGCGCGGCCACGGCGTCTCGACGTGCGAGCTCGGGATCGCCGGAGCGGAGTTCACGACATACGTCGACAGCCACGAGAACCTGATCACCAACCTGTCCGGGTCGGTGCGTTCCGACTACGGCGACAAGGTCCCCGCGACGACCAGGTCCTTCCTCACCTGGCTCGGGTCCATCCCGGTCTCCCACGACCCGGTCACCGTCGGGGAGGTGCGCGGTTGGCTCGACCAGCGCCTCGATGGCGGCGAGAGCGCCAAGGCGACCATCGGCGCCTACCGCTACGAGTTGACGGCCGCCGGCAAGGAATCCCTGCGCCTGCGGGTCTGGGTGGGGCAGGGATGAGCACGCCACCTCAGCCGCCCGTCGGCATCGGCACCGGACCGGGCGCCACGCCGCCGTCACCCGGAGCAGCAGGGCGCTCCCCCGGGCCGGGCAGGATCGCGCTGGTGCTGGCCGTGGTCGTGTCCCTGGTCCTCTGCGGGCTCGCCGGCGCGGTCTCGGGCGGGGCCGCCGGCACGCTCACCACCGATCCGGTCGGGCCGTCGGCGCTGCCGTCGACCGGCGCCGACTTCCCCTCCGCGGATCGCCGCTACCTGCCCGGCGTCAAGGTCGCGACCATCGCCGAGGACTGGCTGAAGAAGACCAACTCCTACACCTGTACGCCTCCCGAACGGCCCTCTAGGACAGTCAGCGAGGCCCCCCAGTTCCAGCAGTGCACGGCGCCGGGCAACCTGAGGTGGGACCTGACCGTCTCCATCGAGTTCGACGACGAGACCCACGTGCGCCTCATCCGGGCGGACTGTGCGTTCAAGCCGGGCGCCAAGGTGTGCGCCTCGCTCTTCGCCACCACGGCCGACGCCGTGCTCGCCGGAAACCCGGAACTGCGCCAGCAGGCGTACGACTGGGCGGAGAAGAACGCCGAGAGCGACAGCGTCACCACGATCGGGGGCGTACGGTTCACGATCCGGCTCCAACCGCGCAGCATCACGGCGGTGCCGACCCTCTGACCCGATGGGCGCGCCCATCGGTGTGAGCACGAGGGCGTACGGTGGCTCGTCGCGAGCCGGACGGCTGACCGCACGATTCCGTCGCACTGCGCGCAGGAACGATCGACGGCGATCTTCACCTCATGACGGCAGCGGCCCGACGAACGAACGGTGCGCCGTCAGCAGACTGCTACGGAACGTGGCTGACTGGCCGGTGCTGGTCGGTGGCCCTGGTGCGCACACTTTCAGCCGTGACGTACCCCCAGGAACCGTGGCACGGGCAGACCCCACCTCTCCCCGCACCCGGGCCACCGCCGTACCCGATCGCGCAGTTTCCCGCCGGCGGGGCTCTCCCGGCGCCACCGAAGCGCGGCACCAGCGTGCAGGTCGCGCTGATCAGCGCCGTCACGCTGGTGCTGTTGTGCTGCGGTGGTGTCATCATCTCGACGATCGTCGCTGCCCCTCCGGAGCCGCAGGGCCAGAAGCAGCCCGCCGCCGAGGCCGTGCCGACTGTCCCGGCCGCCGATGCCACCCCGCCCGTGACCGTGCCGGCCTCCCCTCAGCAGGTCGCTACGCCCACCGGGGCAGCGGAACCGACGACGCCCGCGGCGCCGGTGGTGCGGACGCGCACGGTCACCGAGACGCAGCGGATCGCCTTCCAGACCAGGACGATCCGCGACTCCTCCCTGCCGAAGGGCACCAGGAAGGTGTCCACCCGGGGAGTCGCCGGCGTCAGGACGCTCACCTACCAGGTCACCCACACCGACGGCGTGCAGACGGCCAGGAAGCTGGTCAAGTCGGAGATCACGAAGGCGCCGGTCACTCGGGTGGTCAGGGTCGGGACCAAGGAGACGCGGCAGTGCGACCCGAACTACAGCGGGGCGTGCGTACCCATCGCCAGTGACGTCGACTGCGCGGGCGGCAGCGGCAACGGTCCCGCCTACGTCCACGGACCGGTCCGAGTGGTGGGCAGCGACATCTACGACCTCGACCGGGACGGCGACGGGATCGGCTGCGACGACTGAACGTCGGTCAGCCGCGACCCCGTACGGCAGGCATCGAGCGCGACGACGGGCTCACCGGGTCGTCGGGTGGCCTGCGAATATCCGGCGCTTGCCGGAAACAGCGGGTCACGGCGCGGTCGAGCCCTACGGTCGGTAATCGACGTCGCACCCCGGACGACCGGCCCGAGGAGCCAGAACATGCAGGCAACCGGTGACCCGACCCTGGACATCGGTCGAAGCCGCGTCGCCCGGCTGCGCCCGGCCGGTACGGCCGAACCCGACACCCGTGCGTCCGGTGCCTGACGGTGTCCACCGATCTCGACGACCTCGTCCGCCGGCTGGACAAGCCGATGGGTGCCCTCGGCGTGCTGTTCCTGCTGCTGGTGCTCGTCCAGGCGGTCACCCACGACGAGCCGCTCAGCACCGTCCTCACTGTCGCCAGCTGGATCCTGTGGGCCGTCTTCGTGGCGGAGTTCGTCCTTCGTGCCTGGTTGGCTCGGCGCTGCGCCCGGCAGTTCTGGAAGCAGAACTGGTGGCAGGTGATCTTCCTCGCCGTGCCCTTCCTACGTTTCGCCCGCGCGGCCATCGCGCTTCGGGCCGCCCGGGGAGCCGGGGTGATCGCCGCCGCCGTCCGCGGCTCCCGTTCGGCGGGCCGGCTGCTCACCGACCGGTTGGCCTGGCTCACCGTCGTGACCGTGACGATCGCCGTCACCGCCGGGCAGTTGCTGACGCTCACCGGCTCCTACCCGACGCTCGGACAGGCCCTGCATGATGCCGCGCTCACCACTATCACCGGGGTGCCGCTCGATGCCACCGACACGTTCGCGCAGATACTGGAACTGGTGCTGGCCGTCTACTCCGTGGTGGTGTTCGGCACCCTCGCCGGCGCCCTCGGGGCGTACTTCCTCAGTCGTGGGCGGGCCGAAGACGAGCCCGAACGGCGGGAGCCAGAGCCGGGGCGGTGACCGTCCGGAACCCCTCGCCCCGAGCGGCACCGATGCTGACGCCGCTGAGCCGGCAGGCTTCGCACCTCGCAGTCCATCCGGACGTATCTATACTTCCGCCATGAACGTTGGTTCGGGTTCGCTGGCCGGCAGGCGGGTCCTCGTCACCGGTGCCGCCCGTGGGATCGGCGCCGCGCTGGCCCGTCGGTTGCACCAGCGGGGCGCCAGGGTCGCCGTCGTCGGGTTGGAGCCCGAGCTGCTGGCCGAGGTGTCGGCGGCGTGCGGCGACGCACCGTGGCGCACCTGCGACGTCCGTTCCCGGGCCCAGGTCGAGGCCGCGGTCGACATGGCCGTGGACCGGCTCGGTGGGCTCGACGTCGTCGTGGCCAACGCGGGAGTCGCCGCCCAACTGCCGCTGGTCGGCGGTGACCCGGACGTGTTCGAGCGGACGAACGCCGTCAACGTGCTCGGCACCTACTACACGCTGCGCGCCGCGTGCCCGCACATCAGTCACCCGAACGGCTACGCGTTGGTGATCGCGTCACTCGCCGCGGCGGTGCACGCGCCGCTGCTCGGTGCGTACAGCGCCTCCAAGGCCGCGGTCGAGGCGTTGGGCAACACGCTGCGGGTCGAGCTGCGGCCCTCCGGCGCCCGCGCCGGCGTCGCGTACTTCGCCGAGTTGGACACCGACATGACCTCGCGCGGGTTCGGCACCGAAGCCGCGACGGCGTTGCTGCGCGGCAGCCGGCTGCACCGCGTCGCCTCGTTGGAGGTCGGCGTCGCCGCGCTGGAGCGCGGCATCGCCCGACGGAGCCGGCGGATCGTCGCCCCCGGCTGGGTGCGGCCCGTGCTGCCGCTGCGCATGGCGGTCCAGCCGCTGCTCGACCGGAGGTTCCAACGCGGGCTGGCCGACGTGCTGCGCATCGCGCGGGAGGAGCGTCCGCCGCTGACCACGCCGCAGCCGGCCGACCAGCCGTGACCGGGCCACGCATCAGCCCGGGCGGCCGGCATGACGTCGGTACGTTCGGCTGGCTGTTCAGCCGGGCGGCGGGCCGGGTCACGGGCACCGGTCCGCCGAACCTGTTCCTCACGCTCGGCCGTCACCGCCCGCTGTTTCGCGGCTGGCTGCGCTTCGCCCGTCGTCTGATGCCGGGCGGCGTGCTGCCCCGCCGGGAGACCGAACTGGTCATCCTGCGGGTCGCGCACCTGTGCGCCTGCCGCTACGAGCACGACCACCACCTGAGGCTCGCGCGGCGGGCCGGCGTCACCGACGCGGAGATCGAGCGCGTCACCGGTGACGACGTCGGCGCCGGGTGGTCTGGCCGCGTTCACGCCGTGCTGGTCGCGGTCGATGCGCTGGTTCGCGAGCGCGACCTCGACGACGAGGCGTGGGCGGCGCTGCGCGCCCATCTGGACGAACGCGAGTGCATCGAGCTGTGCTTGCTGGTCGGGCACTACGTCATGCTTGCCACGACCATCACGACGCTACGCATCCAGCCCGACTGACCCTCCGCCGACGGCGCGCGGTGAACGTCCGGCGCGCGGCGACCACGATCCGGGCGGACGGCTCCACCGCGGGATGCCTCGGCTGCTAGCGTTCGGCGCCATGTGGACGGAGCAGATCGTGGCCGGACGTCCGGCGTGGCGGCACACCGCGTCGGGGGTGGTGTTCCGGGAGGTGCCCGGCGGCACGTTCCGCATGGGTCTGTCCGAGGCGGAACTGGAGGCCGTACGTGCGATCGAGCGCGACGGAGGAGTCGAGGACACCCTCGAGCCCTTCTTCAGGGCCGCCAGGGACGCCCAGCCGGTGCGTGAGGTGCGGGTCGCACCGTTCCTGCTCGCCTGGCACCCGCTGACGGTCGGGCAGGTCCGGCACTGGCTGGCCGACTATGACGACGACTACGCCGACGAGGACACCAACACGGCCCGGCTCGAGGACGATCTGGACGACCTGCTCGACGCCCTGCCCTTCCGGCTGCCCAGCGAAGCCGAGTGGGAGTACGCGGCCCGCGCCGGCACCACCACGCTGACGTTCCGTGGCGATGACAAACCCGACGAGGAGCAGATCCTCGACGACTTCGGCGACGAGGAGCGCACGGCCGCCGGGGAGAATGCCTTCGGCCTGGCGGCGATGGGCTCGGCTGGGGAGATCTGCGCCGACGTGTGGATCCCCGGTTTCGCGGGTGCGCCGGCGGATGCCCGGCCACGTACCGGCGACGGACCCCGGACCGTACGCGGTGGCGCCGCCGACCTCTACCCGTGGCAGGGCTGCGACGAGTGGCTGCTGCTGCTCTCCGCCACCCGCTACGAGCACGACCAGTTCACCGCGGTTCGTCCGGCCGCCCCGCTGCCGTCCCGGTAGGCCGCCTGCTGGCTGGCCGACGAACTCGCGGAGGTGCTGGCCGTACGGTCGTCGACGGCTGTCGGGTTCGCAGAAGGCCGCCGGTCGGTCCGTGGCGAACGCCGACGCTTGGTCGGCCATGTCAGTGGGGCCGGCTCGTCCCCGCCCGCTGACCGTGCTCGGCGGGCGGGGACGAGCCGGTTTTCAGTCCTGGTAGTACTCGGCTCCCAGGTGGGTGATCTGCTCCTCGCCCATCAGCCAGCGGAGGGTGTTCTTCAGCTTGGTCTGCTGGATGAACAGGTCGTGCTCGGGATAGACGCTGGGCGCATGCTGCGGATCCTTGAAGTAGAACGACAGCCATTCCTGCACGCCCCTGAGCCCCGCCCGCTGGGCGAGGTCCGTGAAGAGCACCAGGTCGAGTACCAGGGGGGCTGCCAGGATCGAGTCACGACATAGGAAGTCGACCTTGATCTGCATCGGATAGCCGAGCCAGCCGACGATGTCGATGTTGTCCCAGCCTTCCTTCTGGTCGCCGCGGGGCGGGTAGTAGTTGATGCGTACCTTGTGGTAGTAGTCGCCGTAGAGTTCGGGATGGAGGCTCGGCTGCAGGATGTGCTCGAGCACGCCCAGCTTGGACTTCTCCTTGGTGCGGAAGCTGTCGGGGTCGTCCAACACCTCGCCGTCGCGGTTACCGAGGATGTTGGTCGAGTACCAGCCCTGAAGCCCGAGCATGCGGGCCTTCAACATCGGCGCCAGCACGGTCTTCAGAAGCGTCTGCCCCGTCTTGAAGTCCTTGCCACCGATCGGTACGCCGGCCGTGTGGGCGAGTTCCGTGAGCGCCGGCATGTCGGTGGTGAGGTTCGGTGCGCCATTGAGGAATGGGACGCCCTCGGTGAGCGCCGCGTACGCGTAGAGCATCGAGGGCGCAATGGTCTCGTCGTTCGCGTCGATCGCGGCGTTGAACGCCTCCAGGTCCTGGTGGGCCGGGCCAAGCTCGATGTAGGTCTCGGTGGACGCGCACCAGATCATCACGAGCCGGGCGCAGGAGTGCTTCGCCTTGAACTCGCGGATGTCCCTGCGGATGGCCTCGACCAGCTCGCGCTTGGTCGCTGCGGGCTTGACGTTGGTGCCGTCGAGCCGCCGTACGTAACGCTGGTCGAAGACGGCCGGCATGGGCTCGATCTCCTTGAGCGCGGCCGCGATCGGTTCGATGTGTGTGTACCGGTCGAGCACACCGCACTTGAGCGCGGCGTCGTAGGCCGTGTCCGAGATCGGGTCCCAGGCTCCGAAGACCAGCTGGTCGAGGCCGGCCAGCGGTACGAAGTCGCGAATGAGCGGCACGCGGTGCTCGGTCCGCTTGCCGAGGCGGATGGTGCCCATCTGGGTGAGCGAGCCGACGGGCTCAGCGAGGCCGCGCCTGATCAGCTCGACGCCGGCGATGAAGGTCGACGCCACGGCGCCGAGCCCGATTGTCAGGACGCCCAGCCTGCCGACGGCGGGCTCGATGTGGTGCTCGGATGTCTCCACGAAGTCTCCAGCCTCCAGGATGCCGTCACGCCGGCCGCTCGATTCCTGTCCGGTGTCGTCCGGCGACCAGTTGTGCGTCGGGTCGATGCCCCCGAGAGGGGACTGTGCTGTTCGGGGCCGCGCAATCGCGCTATCGCGACCGGCGGGCCCGTACCTGCGGCGACGGTCCGAGTACGGTGCGGATCTCGCCGCCGAGCGCTTCGAGCCGGTTCAGCGTGTAGGAGGCGGCATCGAAGGCCGTGCAGCCGCGGTAGATCCGTCCGTAGTCATCGAACAACTGCCCGAGGAACTCGTTCCCCCCGACCTCCTGCGCGGTCCACCGGTCCCAGAGCACGTGTCGCACGGCCTCCGTCGTGTCGGTGCCGGGGTCCTGGAAGACGATCTCGTAGCCCTGGTCGCGAAGTGCGCCGATCAGGTGCTCCGCGGCCTTGACCTGCATGCCGTCCGCGAGCCGACCGTCTTCGTATTCGATGCCGGGGAAGTCGATCGGTGCCCAGGCGAAGTCATCGGGGCGCATGAACCGGAAGATGAACGTCCGCCGCAACGTCTCCTGGATGTGCTCGGCCAGCATCGCGCGCCGCCCCTGTCCGGGGCGCCGGCTCTCCCAGACACGGATCTCTTCGGCCCGCTCGGGATCCCAGCCCGCCATGCCGCCGACGAGAACGTCCGGTTCGGGAAACTCCGGGTAGCGCAGCCGCCACATGCTGACCGTCTTCGGTTCGACGCCGAACATCGCCGCGATGTCAGCCACGCTGAGCATCTCTCGCACCACGGGCCCTTCACCTCCTTGTAGAACCCTGTCTACAAAGTAGACCTCGAGCACGGTTTGTCAACCATGATCTACAAACTTTCCGTAACCAGAGCGTGCCGACGCGTGCGGGGCCAGAGCGGCGGCCGTCACCGTACGCGATGCCATTGATTGATAGCGTGACGGCGACACCGACCGGTCGGCGTCGATGCCCTGGGGAGGGTCAGTCATGTGGACGGACGAAGCCGCGCTGGACGAGGCGACGCGCCGGCTCGACGACTGGGAAACGTCCGTCGCGGACCGGGCGACCCGGGCCAAGGAGCTGGCTTCGCGGGTGCAGGCGCTGAGGGGCACGGCGACCAGCCCCGACCGGGCGATCGAGGTCACCGTCGACTCATCGGGCCTGCTGGTCGGCCTGCGGCTGGACGAACGGACCCGACAACACTCCGCGGCGCACACCGCCCGGCAGATCCTGGCGACCACCCAAGCCGCTCACACCGACCTCCTGAGCAGGATCACCGAGGCGACCACGGGCGTCCTCGGCGCCGAGGATCCGACAGCGGCGGCGCTGGTCGAGTCGTACCGCCGCCGGCTGGATCCCGACCGGGGCACACCGGATGCCCGGCGCTGAGGGCATCCAGGTCGACCCCGACGACCTGACCCGCCACGCCGCACGCCTCGACCGCCGCGCCGACAGTCTCGACACCGCCCGCCAGGCCGGCCAGCACGTCCGGCTGGGCGCCGAGGCGTACGGACGGCTCTGCGCGGTCATGCCGGTGCTACTCGACGGCCTCCAGCAGACCCTGGTCCAGGGCATCGACACCGCGGCCGGCTCGGTACGCGACACGGCCGACAGGCTGCGGACCGGCGCCGACCGCTACCGGGCCGCCGACGCTCGGGCCGAGCGGTCGCTACAGCGGATACGGCACAAGGAGTGACCACCAACCCGCTCGTCGCCACCGCATCCGACACCCCGCCCAGCACCTGGGCCGGCATCTGGATCTGCGAGGACATCGAGCTCATCGCCCAGGGCGTCCGCACCGGCAGCTGGATCGACGGCACCCTCGGCGTCGTCAGCGCCGGCCTGGACGCCCTCGCCTTCGTCTCCGACCCGGTCGGCGCGCTGCTTCAGTACGGCATCGCCTGGCTGATCGAACACGTCAAACCGCTCAGCGAGGCACTGGACTGGCTCGCGGGCGACCCGGCGCAGATCACCGCCCACGCCCAGACCTGGCGCAACGTCGCCGCGTCGCTGCGCAGGGAGGCCGCCGACCTGGCCGCCGCCGTCCGTACCGACGTCGCAGGCTGGGGTGGCGGCGCCGGCCCCGCCTACCGAGCCTGGGCCGCCGAGCAGCAGCAGGCCATCGGCGGGCTGGCCCAGGGCGCCGACACCCTCGCCGCCGTCACCGAAGGAGCCGCCGGCCTGGTCGCCGCCGTCCGGCTGCTGGTCCGCGACGCCATCGCCACCTGCGTCTCCCGGCTCATCGTGTACGCCGGCGAACTGGTCGTCACCGGCGGCTTCGCCGCGCCGCTGGTGGTGGAGCAGGTGACGACGCTGGTGGCGTCATGGGCGGGGCGGATCGCACGGCTGCTACGAGGACTACTGGCCAGCCTGCGACGGCTGATGCCGGAGATCCGGCGACTCGGCGACCTCATCGAGAAGCTGAAGCAGGCTCTGGGGCGGCTGGTCAGTAGCCAACCAGGCAGATCCGGTGACGGCACCTCGACTCCCGGGACGCCTCGTGAGCCCCCCGCTCGACACGCCAGCGAGGAAGAACGCGTCCACGCTCTCGGCATGGACCCGGCGACCGGGAAGTTCAGGCCAGGCGAGGCCGAAACCGCGGTACGGTTGGAACAAC
The DNA here is from genome assembly GCF_043197615.1 of Micromonospora sp. NPDC049048. NCBI lineage: Bacteria > Bacillati > Actinomycetota > Actinomycetes > Micromonosporales > Micromonosporaceae > Micromonospora > Micromonospora sp. NPDC049048. The sequence continues at coordinate 81,681 of NZ_JBICTM010000004.1, forward strand.
TCATCGGCGTTCAACTCAGTCGCGCCCCTGCAGATTCCTCGGCCGACTGGGTCGACGACGCGGGGCGCACATATGATGCCGTCGGTAACTTCCCCGGCCAGTTCTTCGACCGGCAGTGGCCGCAGCTTCAGTATCAGATCGAACGACACCTGGACAAGGCCGACTTCGTGCCCGTTGACGTCTCAAAGTTCTCGGCCGAGCAGACGGCCAGGGTTGAACAGTTCCTAGCGGACCGTGATCTCGGTCCACGGGTATTCATCGTGGGGAAGTGATGGCCGGCCTGATCGTGTTGAAACCCGGGGTCGACTGGACCGCCACCGGTGGTCTCTTCGACTGGACACTGGAGTTTCTGGTCGAACGGCTCTCCGACCGGGAAGCTGCCGACCATCTTCAAGAAATCATCGACAACAACCTCGGATCTCTCTGGATCGACCAGCTGTCCACAAGGGCCCAGCGCGAGATCATCCGCCACTGGCGAGGCGGGCTCGTCAAGGCTGGCGAGCAACAACTTCCGGAGACGGACCACAAGGCCTCGGTCATCCGACACCTTCAAGAACTCGTGGACGCGACCTACTCCGCTGGCTATCCCGAGTAGGGAACCAGTTCGGCCCGCAACTCAACAGGTGCACTGTCGGAGTGCTCACCGAGGAAGGCGGCGGGAGCAAGGGCCGTCGTGGTCGGCACGGAGCAGGCAGCGCCGGCCCTCAGGCATCCGCAGGTCACAGAAGACCCGCTAGGTTCTGTCTTGCGGATCATGAGTCTCGCTCGTTAAGCCTGGTATGGCGCGAGGTGACCTCACGAACCACGAGTGGGCTGTGTTGGCGCCATTGTTGCCGGCGCAGCCCGTGCGGGGCGGCCGGTGGCGGGATCATCGGCAGGTCATCAACGCGATCTGCTGGGTGAAACGCACCGGCTCGCCGTGGCGGGACCTGCCGGAACGGTACGGGTCATGGAAAACCGCTCACGGACGGTTCAGCCGATGGGCGGCCGACGGGACGTGGGCCCGGTTGAAGGCCCACGTCATCGCCCTGGCCGAGTTAGACGACGGCATCGACTGGAACGCCCAGGTCGACGCCACCATCGTGCGTGCCCACCAGCATGCCGCCGGTGCCCGTAAAGGGGGCTGACCCGTGAGGAGCCGCGGGCAGCACAGGCCATCGGCCGATCGCCGGGTGGTCTCACCACGAAGATCCACACCCTGGCCGACGGGCGTGGCCGTTCCCTGGCCACCCGGATCACTCCTGGTCAGGCGGCCGACACCCGCCAGTTGATCCCGCTGCTGGAACAGATCCGGGTGCCCCGCCCCGGCGGCATGGGCCGACCCCGTAAGCGGCCAGACTCGCTCACCGGCGACAAGGCGTACTCCTCCCGAGCGAACCGGACCGCACTGCGGGACAAGCGCATCACCACAGTCATCCCCGAGCCCAACGACCAGATCGCCAACCGGAAGCGGCAAGGACGACGCGGCGGCCGACCCCCGACGTTCGACCCGGTCGCCTACCGACGCCGTAACCAGGTCGAACGGGGCTTCAACCGGCGCAAACACTGGCGAGGACTCGCCACCCGATACGACAAGTTGGCCGCCAACTTCCAGGCCACCCTCGACCTGGTCGAAACCCTCGACTGGCTACGCGCCATCCCCGACGACCAAGATCCGCGAGACAGAACCTAACGCACGTGCTGGTTGTCTTCTTCCGAAACGGTGATCTTCCCGGGTCGGTCTGCGGCAGCACCAGCAGCCAACGGTTGATCACTCCGGCCAGCGCTGCGCGGCCGGCAGGTCGGCGGCGGCGACGGGCAGATGGACGACGTACCGCTGGGTCATGCCCGGTTTCCCCGGTCGGCGCGGATGCGAGGCTGCTCGGACCGCCGGCGGCGCAGCGTGTCCTTGAGGACGGCGGCCTCCCGGTGGCTGGCGGCCAGGGCGGCGTAGACGTTGGCCATGTCGCCGGCGACTCAATCGAGGAAGTCGTAGACGTCGGCGGGCTCCAGGCCGCAGCGTCCGAGGCCGACCGGGTTGAAGAGTCGCTCGCGAACCTGCCACGGCAGCAGACTGGTGTACGCCGAGAGGCGGTAGTTCGCTGCCGGTCGCTGGTTGCGGACGCTCATCTGCTGCCGGTCTCTCCCTCGCGGGCTGGCAGGGGTGACCTGTCCGTCCTCCCCGCACGCACGGGCCACCCCGCCCTGCCGCCGCAGCTTCGATCAGCGGTACGACACCAGGGCCTGTGGTCGTCCTGTGACGGTGCGCAGCAGCGAAACAACGTTCCAACACCAGAATTCTTCCCAGAAGGATTGACTTACGCGAGCTCCTCCGGGCCATCGCCGGCGGGCGGCCAAGACGTTGCCCACGGCGCGGGCTATGGCCAGGCCCTCCCCGAGCGAAGGCAGTCGAGCTTCATCGGACTCCGACCCAGCCACGACTTTGACGAGGCCTGGGGCCGCACCCAGCACGAGGCCGCAACGCGGCCCCCGCAGACAGCAGCAGCCGCAGGCGGAGCACCGGAAGCAGCCCTGATACATCGAGCCGGAACTCTTCTCACTTGATGCGCAAAAAGACCTCCGTCGATTGAACTCTATGCATTGGCTATGGAATCCATCTGCATATCGGCGATACGATCCAGCAAAACCATTCAGACCATTCAATCGGCGCGTCGTACGCCCGCCGAAATGGCCGGAACAAAGGGAGGCTGGGAGATGAGGCTCCACCGCCACACGATCTTCGCCCGCGAGCGTCGAGCAGGAACGGCCGCCATTGCCACGCTCGCCACCACGGTCATGCTCCTCACCGCGGCTGCCGGACCGGCCACTGCGACACCCGTCCCCGAACCGCGTTCCGAGACGACCGGTGAGATCCTCGGCACCGGCGACGCCACCCCGGTGCCCGGCAGCTACGTGGTCATCCTCAAGGACAGCGGCGATACGGTCGGGGATCGGCAGGCTGACGTATCCCGCCTCGCCGACCGGTTCGGCTTCCGTCCCGACCAGGTCTGGCGTGACGCGCTGAACGGCTTCTCCGTGCGGACCTCCGAGCCGGTGGCCCGGCGCTTGGCCGCCGACCCGGCGGTAGCGGTCGTGGAGCAGGACCGGTTGACCAGCTTGGCGACCACCCAGACGAACGCGCCGTGGAACCTTGATCGGATCGACGCATCACTGGGGCTCAGTGGTACCTACAACTTCACCAGTGTCGGGACCGGCGTCCGGGCGTACATCGTGGACAGCGGGATCCAGATCAGCCATGCCGACTTCGGCGGCCAGGCGGTGTACGGCTACGACGCCGTAGACGGCGCACTCCCGGCCAACGACTGCAGCGGACACGGCACCCACGCCGCCGGCACCGTCGGCGGGACGACCTACGGGGCAGCCAAGGACGTCGTGCTGGTGGCGGTCAAGGTGTTCGACTGCGCCCTGCCGAGCACGCTGTCAATGCTGATCAACGGGATCAACTGGATGATCGCCAACCACCCCGCCGGGCAGCCGGCCGTGGCGAACATCGGCGTGCTGACCAGCCCCACCGTCGCGCTCAACACCGCAGTGACGAACGCGGTCGCCGACGGCATCACGGTAACGGTCCCGGCCGGCAACTCGAACGTGAGCGCCTGCAACGTCTCGCCCGCATCGGTGCCGACCGCGCTGACCGTAGGCGCGACGTCAACGAACGACAACCGGGCAAGCTGGTCAAACTTCGGACCCTGCCTGGACATCTTCGCCCCCGGCGAGCGCATCACGTCGGCCTGGTGGAGCTCGATCACCGCGACCCAGACAATCAGCGGCACCTCACACGCCGCACCGCTCGTCGCCGGCGTCGCCGCTCGGGTCCTCAGCAACAACCCGACCTGGACGCCGGCCCAGGTGGCCAGCTACCTGTTCAGCGTCGCCAGCCCGGTCGTGATCAACCCGGGGGTCGGCTCGCCCAACCGTCTCCTGTACCTGTCGCCGGCGCTCTGACCTGGCCCGGTCACCGGCCGGCCACGCGTCACCGGCGGTGCCGGAGTACTGCCGTTGCACTCCGGCCGACCGGTTGCCCTTCTTCAGGAAGCCGGTGTCGTCGACGATCAGCACACCGCCCGGATCGCCGAGGTGCTCGACCACGTAGTCCCGCACATCGTCACGGACCGCGTCGACGACCCAGTCCGCCCACCGCAACAACCGCTGCATACCGTCCGGCGACACATCCCGACCTGCTCAGCCAGGGTCCAACCGTTCTTACGGCCCAGACCCGAGACCAGCCCACACAGGTACTGACGCGCCCGCCGCCGCGGCTGCGACCGACGAAACCGAGGCCCGATCCGCGCGTGCAACCGGTCCAACTCCCATGCCACCGGCCAACATCAACATCCGTCACAGGCAGACCAACGAACGCGAGCCGAACTCGATTCGCCTACTGCTGTTGCAGTACTAGCTCCAGCCCCAGCCGCTGCCAACGCCGTCACCGCCCAGAGAGGAGCGCGCATACCATGAGCCCACTCCGCCACGGTGGACTTCTCGGTGCGCGCCTTGCTCAGGACCCACAACCGATCCTTGGTCATCATGGCTATGACGGCCGAAATGGGCTCCACCGGGGCGGCCATAAAGGGACCCACCACGGGCGGCCTCGCCGAGAGCCAAGTAACGGTGCGTAAGGGTCAAGACTGCTGGTGCCGCACGCCAATGCGCGGATCTGCCGAGTTGAGTGCATTTGATCAAGTCAGGAGCGGTAGACGGCAACGAACGAACATTGTCAGAAGTGGGGACATAGGCGAGCCGGCCTATGTCCCCACTTCTGATTCCCGCTGTATGCGTATGTGACGTGGTAGCGGCTGCGACTCGCACCGCTGGGAGTGCAAATTAGTTCATCGAGTCCCTCATCATCACGACAAAAGTGAATCCGGTGCTCGTCGGACGGCGCAGGGAAATATCACACTTGATCCGGCGCAGTACCTCGTTTCTGCTGAGGTGGAGCCCCTGCGCGATGAGCCGCTCCGGGCGGACCGGCACCGGATCCTGGAAGTCGACCTCCACCTGCAGGGGCCACGCCTCGTCGAGCTGTGCCGGTGGGGTGTCCAGCTGCCAGGCCCCCTGCCAGTCCAGGGTGTACCGGTTGCGCCGAGCGAGCAGCGGATCCAGCAGCGTGGCCGCCACGAGTTCCGGATCGTTGGCGTGGTAACCGTCGAGTAACGCCGGATCGAGGGATCTGACGGACGATCGCTCGTGCACGGTGAGTTTGCTCGTCCGATTGCAGGAGACGCAACGGACCAGTAGCCACACGTCCAGCAGCTTGCCGTTGGCGTTGACGCGGAACCTGCCTTCGCCGGTGGTGGCCGACTCCGACCGGCAGTCCACGCACCGCAACGACAGCAGAGGCAGCCTGGTTCGGCGAACGATCCAGGGCAGCACAGTATGAGGTTGTGAAGACATGATGATCTCTCTAAAGACCTGACACGAGGCCGATTGCGCGCGGCCTCAAACGCTGCATGGACGGGCGCACGCGGGCAGCCCGGCAGAACCGACGGGAGGGTCGGCCTGTAGATGCGCGGAAGAAGGCGTCAGGTCTAAAGAGCGGGCGGGGTCACGCGGTTTGTCCTCTGTCCTCGCTGCGACGGGGCATCGGCAACCTACGGGAACGCGGAAGGAGGACTCAAACGGTTTTCCGGCTCGAACAGCGATCCGCCTGCGAGGCGGGCACGTCGGGATCTCGTTAGACCAAGACCGTGCCCTACTCACGGTGGCGGAAAGCGGCGACAGCGAAGCCGTGGCCGAGGTCGTCGAGGTGCGTTTCCCCGGGCAGCTTGAAGGCTAGGTCGGCTGCACGCTCATGCCGCCGACCGCGCGACTGTGGAGGCGAGCGCTGTCAGCACAGCGGTGATCGGTACAGCACTTCGACGTACCTGATCTCGTCGTGGACCACGTCGAGGATGAGGTAGCCCGGCCATTGGCGTTCTGGGTGAGGTCGGTGCGTAGCTGGGTGCGGGTGCGCATCAAGATCCGTCCGAGCATGTTCTTGCCGGTGCCACTCCGGCCGCGTCCCCAGTAGTGGTCAGTGCTGGTGTCCTCGACGATTTCCTCGTCGCCGGTGTCCAACAGGATGGCGCGGATGTCGGCGTGGGCGGTGAACTTGGCCGTCACGGCCTGGCGCATCACGTCGTCTTTGACCCGATCCCAGTCGCGGCGCAGCGGCCGGGACCGGTCGCGGCCCAGCTCGGCGGCCCGCAACGGGGACGCCGTCCGCCGGATGAGTTCGGCGTGGCGGGTACCGGGGAACTTCTGAGCCTGGAAATAGTGCTCGGAGGTCGTCCACCAGTGGCCGTCGAGGTCGAAGCCGTGGCCGGAGAAGTTGGAGAAGCAACCGTACGGAACCTCGTCGGCACCGTAGAAGTAGATCGTCATCTGGGCCTCGGAGCCGGGGGTCGGGGATCTGCACCGTGTCACAGGCATCGACAGAGCGGCAACCGAGTTCGCTGGCTACCATCCGGATCTGGCTCCCCTCTGTGTCAAGACACCGCCGGGAGGAGCGTTCTATCCTGGGTCTCGGCGGGTCCGGGAAGTGACTTCTCCGAAGAGCCGGCTGGGGGATGAGAGCCGGTCACGCTGGAGCCAGTTGCCGTTCCCCGTTGTCCTCCCGGGCCCGCCGCCGTGGCCACCGCATCGTTGATCATGCGTCGGTAGACGATGTCGGACAGGCGTCGTTTCAGAGCGCGCATCGCTTCCATCGATGTCTTACCGCCGGCTTTCTTCCGGTCGAAGTAGGCGCGTCCTTCGGTGGGGTTGCGGAGTTGGACGGTGGCCATGATGTGCAGCACCCGGTTGATCTGCCTGTTCCCTGCGCGGGAGAGTCGGTGTCGTACCTGGTCGCCGGATGATGCGTCGATGGGGGCGGTGCCGTTCCAGGAGGCAAAGTGGGCTCGGTTGGGGAACCGGGTGATGTTGCCGACCTCGACCAGCAGTCGGGCGGCGCCGGAGGGTCCGATGCCGTGCAGGTCCATCAGCGTGGTGCCGGTGGCCGCGACCAGTTCTTTCAGTTCCTTGTCGGCTTGCTTGGTGCGTTGGTAGATCCGTTCGAGGTCGCTGATCAGCTCCGCGGCGACCCGCCGTCGGGCCTTGCCGACCGCGTCCCGGGGCCGGACTGTAGCCAGCAGTGCCTTGGCCTGGGCGGCGGAGAGGCTCTTCTTCGCCCCGCCGGGGATCAGCTCGAGGAGTAGTTGGTGCAGCTGGGACACCATCCGGGTGTGGTCGACGCCGAGGGAGCGGCGTCGGTCGACCAGGATCCGCAGCAGGGCCAGTTGCTCATCGTTGACCACCGGGCGCAGCCCGGCCATGCGGGTGCCGACCAGCGCGATGGAGTGGGCGTCGGTGGCGTCGGTCTTGCGGCCCTGCCCGGTGGCGAACACCCGCGTCCTGGCGGACAGCTTCGGCGGGACGTCGACGACCTGCTCGCCGTCGGCGAGCAGCCGGTTGGCGATGTGCCGGCCGATGCCCTGGCAGCCCTCGATCGCCCAGACCCGGTGCGGCCACCGCCTAGCGTAGGTCCTCATCGCCGTGTAGCCGTCGCGGTCGGTGTCGAACCGGCCGCCGCCGACGATGGTCTCGTCGCGGGCCATGACCTCGATGGTGGCGGAACGCTTGTGCGGGTCCATACCGATGACCACGCGATCCAACGCGACGCTCAACAGGTCCTCCATTGCTCGATCCACCTGGGTTGTCGAGCCGGGAGGGCAACGCTACTTCGAGCAGAGCAAACCCCTCTTGAGCCTCTCCCCGCCCTGGGGCGACGCCCGGGCTGCGCAGGCCAAATGAGAGCCACACGACCAGCGTGGGCAGCCGCAATGAGAGCGACAACCCGGGCGCCTCGACCGAAGCCTGGCCGGGCCACGGTCGCAGGTCAATGAAACAAGTAGCCGCTGTCCGCGCGTTGGCCGCGCCCGGCGCAATGCGCTGTCGTAGCCGATGAGATGACGCTGGTTACTGCCTGGCTGTAGGCGCATCCGGTAGAACCGGCCCCGACTCGCCAGGCGCACGGGTCGAATGGGCCGAGTCCAGAACGTCCGTCAACATCGCGGTGCCGGCAGTAAACGCATCGACTAGTACTCCAGCCGCACTTCGCTGATCTGGCGTTTCGCCAGGACATCGGCGTGATCGACGCGTGAGCGGCGCCGGCTTCGCCGAACTCCTGACGCCACAGCCGAGAAACGCCGACCAGCTCTCGCTCTGGATGGTCCAGGTCCGCGCGGGCGATCTACCTCATCTGCACGCCTTCACCCGAGGCGTGGAGGTTCCAGCGCCGCCACGTCGACCGCTTCTCACCCACCGCCGCGACCACCGAACGGCCGAGGTCCGTGATGGTGTCGATCGGTACGTCATCGGCCCGCAACAAGGCCGCCTGCTCTCCGGTTGTGGTGAGGGTGCGTGCCCAGGCGGTCGCGTCCTCACCCAGCAGCTCGGTGGCGCGGTGTCGCCATCCGACGGTGAGGTCAGCGAGCGACTGCACCCGCTTCTCCGGACGAGTCGCCAGCGTCGCCTGGGCGCGAAGCTTGAGCACGGTCTTCGCCGACGGCTCGCGGCCGTGTTTGTTCCGGCTTGTTCCGGTAGGCGTCGATCAGGCGGGGCTTCTCCTCCTCAATCTGCCGGGACCGTGAGGAGAACTTGTCGACCAGTTCGGGCACCGGGGCGAGCTCCCACACCGGGTTCCGATCCCGGCCCTCCCACTCGATCCCGAACATGTCGGTGATCCGGTCGGCGAGGGTCGCGTTGTACAGCTCGGACAGTGCGACGACCGAGGCGTGCACCGGCCGCCCGGCCAGGGTCCGCCACTTCTGATCTTGCACCGTGAGCACCTTGTTGCTCACCACCACGTGCGTGTGCAGTTGCGGGTCGCCGGAGCGGGAATCGTGGTGATCGAACGCGGTCGCGAGCGCGCCTGCGACATCGACATGCGCGACCGCGCCCTCCGGTCCGGCCGCGCCGACGTGGGTGGCCGCGACCTCGCGTTCGAGAAACGCGATCACCTTCGCCACCGCCTGATGGTGCGCGTCCGCGATCAGCGACTGCGTGCCCGCGTCCGCGTCACCCCACCACGCCGACAGCGACTTCGGCACCGAGAACGTCAGATCGTAGCCCGCAACCGCCCGACGGGAGCCGCGCTCGGCCTCTTCCGCCTCAATCGTCGCGACCTGCTCCGCACGAGACACCGGCCCAAGCTCCGGGTCGAGGTCGACGACCCGCCGGCCGACGCGGTCCTGCACGCTCGCGTACTGCCGATACGCCTCACCCAGCGGCTCACCCGTGATCGGGTCGCGGCCCATCCCAACCAGGAGCTGAAGCTGCGCCTCGGACACCTGCCCATCCTCGGCGAGCTCACCGCCGCCGAGATACGGCAGACCCGACCCCATCCAAAACCCCGGAGGAGTTCCCTCCTCCGTGTAATACCTCGTCAACGGAGTCGAGAAATCACGGTCGCCATCGCCGACGGCGACGGTGCGCAGCAGGTACTCGTAGCCGGCACCGGCCGACATCACCCGCATCGAGACCGTCATATCCACGAGGTGAACAGGGCGCACACAGAGCCTATCCCTGCCAGTGCTAGGCAACCGAGGGTTCTGGCTACCTCCTCGGCACCCACGCATGGTGGATATGGGACTGGGCCATGGCAGATACGGCCGCTCCTCAGGAAACCCGACCGAGGAGGAAAACGCCGAATGACGACCGCTGCCGCCCCTTCGACCAAGTCCACTGGTGTGACGCGCCGTGCCGCGTCGTTGGCGCTGCTCGCGCTCAGCGTGGGCGGGTTCGGGATCGGGTTGACCGAGTTCGTCATCGCCGGCCTGCTCACCGAGGTGGCCGACGATCTCGGCGTCACAATCAGCCAGGCCGGGCACCTCGTCGGCGTCTACGCACTCGCGGTTGTGCCGGGCGCGCTCATCATCACCCCGTTCCTCATGCGGCAACCCCCGAAGTACGCGCTCGTTCTGTTGTTGGGGTTCTTCGTCGTCGGCAACATGCTCTCGGCATGGGCGCCGACATACGAGGTGATGCTCGCAGGCCGGATCGTCGCGGCGCTCGCACACGGCGGCTACTTCGGCATCGGCGCCGTGCTCGCCGCCGCGCTCGTACCAACGAGCAAGCGGGCTTCTGCGGTGGCTGCGTTGTTCGCGGGACTGACGATCGCGAACGTGCTCGGCGTGCCGGCCGGCGCGCTCGTCGGGCAACAGCTCGGCTGGCGGACGGTGTTCTGGATCATCAGCGCACTCGGCGTCGTCGCCCTCACCGGGCTCATCGCCCTGGTGCCCAAGACCGACCCCGAGCAGGATCAGCTCCCCGTTGCTCAGCAGTTCCGTGCGCTGGTCCGCCCGCAGGTGCTCGCCTCACTGCTCACCACCGCACTGGTGTTCGGCGGCATGTTCGGGGTGTTCACCTACATTGAGCCGCTGCTGCGCGAGGTCACCGGCTACTCCACCGCCGCGATTCCGTCGCTGCTGGTGGTCTTCGGAGCGGGCCTGTTCGCCGGGAACATCCTCGGCGGGAGAGCCGCCGACAGGAACCCCGACAACGCGGTGCTGGTCCTGTCGATCCTGCTGCCGGTCGTGATCCTGACGCTCGGCGCCGTCGCAGGTATGCCGATCCTCGTGGCGATCCTGCTGTTCCTGCTCGGGCTCGTCGGCTTCGCGACGGTGCCCGGCCTGCAAGCGCGGGTGATGCGCCACGCACAGGGCGCCGCGACACTCGCGTCGGCCACGAACATCGCCGCGTTCAACCTCGGCAACACCATCGGCGTCAGCCTCGCAGGCGCGGCCATCGCCGCCGGATGGGGGCTGCGAAGCCCGACCATCACCGGCGGGGCGCTCACCCTCCTCGGGCTCGCCCTCATCGTGGCCGCCCGCATCGCCGCGCGCCGCAAGACCGCATCCATCCGTCCCTGACTCCCTGAGAAGGAGCCCGCTCATGCATCTCGAACTCGACGGCCGCGTCGTCATCATCACCGGCGCAACCAGCGGCATCGGCCTCGCCACCGCCCACAACCTCGCAGCCGAGGGCGCCACCGTCGTCGCCGTCGCCCGCCGCGAACCCGGCGACGGCGTGCTGCCGGCCTCGGCCGACTTCATCGCCGCCGACCTCACCAGCCCGGAAACCACGGCACGGCTCGTGGCGCAGACTCTTGAACGGCATGGTCGCATCGACGGCCTGGTGAACAACGCCGCCCTGTTCGACACCCGCGACTCGTTCGCCGAGATCGAGGACGAGCTGTGGCGGTCGACGTTCGAGGTCAACCTGTTCGCCGTCGCCCGACTGACCCGTACGGTGATTCCCGCGATGCGGGAGGCCGGTGGCGGCAGCATCGTGCACCTGGGCAGTGAGGCCGCCCGGATGCCCGATCCGACGATGGCGCCCTATGCGGCGTCGAAGGCAGCGATCCTGTCGCTGTCGAAGTCGCTCGCAGCTGAGCTCGGCCCGGTCGGGGTGCGCTCGAACGTCGTCTCGCCCGGCCCCACCCGCACTGCTCTGTTCGATGCGCAGGGCGGCTTCGCCGAACAGCTCGCCGCGCGCTTCGGCACCGATCCCGACACCGCGGTCGATCGGTTCATCCGGGAGGAGCGCCGCCTGCCCACCGGCAGGATCGGCCGCCCCGAGGACGTCGCCGGCGTGATCGCCTACCTGCTCTCGCCGCGGGCCGGACAGGTGACGGGCGCGGAGTGGTCGGTCGATGGCGGCGCGCTGCGCCAGCTCTGAGGAGCAGGATGACCATGACGACTGTCATTGCACCCGAGGCGGCGTTCACCAGTGCGGTCGCCACAGACGGTGCGCGGGTGCCGATCCTGACGCACCGCCCGAGCACGCCGCGGGGATGGCTGGTGTGGGCGCACGGCGGCTCCTGGCAGTATGGTTCCGCCGCGGCCTGGGCGCCGGTCACGGCCGCGCTCACCGCCCGTTCGGGATGGGCGGTCGCGTCGGTGGACTACCGTCCCGCGCCGGAGCACCGCTTTTCGGCCGCCGTGCTCGATATGCTCGCCGCGCTCACCTGGGCTGAGAACCAGACAGAAGGCTTGCCGGTCGTCGTGGGTGGCGATAGCGCCGGCGGTACCGTCGCTGCCATCGCCGTGCTCGCTCGCCGCGACGCCGGTGAGCCGGTGCCGCCGCACCTACTCGCGTATCCGCCGCTCGACCCGGCATGCGACCGCCCCTCCTACGCGGCTGATTCCGGTGCGTTCCCGAGCGCCGCCAGTCTGCGCGTCGCCTGGCAGCTCTGGCTCGGCAGGGCGCCCGATCCGACGTTTCCGCCGGCACCGCTCGCGGCATCGAATCTGGCCGGGCTCGCCCCGGTCGCTCTGGTGGTCGGTGAGGACGATCCGGTGCGCGATGACGTGGCCGCCTACGCGGGCCGGCTCCGTGCCGACGGGGTGCCGGTGATGCACACCGTCGCCGGCGCCGGGCACGCAGAGCTGCTCCGCTCCGGCAGCAACGTGACGGCGGCGGTCGCAGCCGCACTGTCCACTCCGGCGCTCAGCGCTACCCGCAACTGACCTGACCACAACACCGCGACAACGAGAGGAGCCCCCTCATGACCACCATCGATACGACCGTTCCTGCGCCCATGGAGGCGCTGACCCGGCATTTCATCGACCTGCGCGACGGCAACCACTTCGGGCACGTCACCCGTTCCGGCAAGGAGTCGGCCTTCGCCGAGGCCGTTGACCTCCTGGATGCCCCGACGCGGCGGGTGCTGGCAGAGTTCAACGAGCACCTGCTCGCCGGCTCCGGGAAGATCCAGGTCACCGGCCTGCACCGCGACCAGCGCGGCGGACTCATCGCTTCCTGGCTGCTGACCTGGCCCGAGCAGCGGGCCGCGAACCTCGCCCCGATCAGCATCATCGCCACCTACGGAGCCGGGATCCACCACCCGCACCTGCGCGGCGCCACAATCGGGGAATGGCCGCTCAATGTCGCCAAGGCTGAGCACGCCGAGGAGCTGATCCCGGTGCTGCGCACGATCGCGGGCGCGGACATTCACAATCTCGTGTTCCAGGTCGGTGGTGACTGGCGCATCATCCCCGTCCTCCACCCCGCAGGCGAGGAGCTGTGGTCGGCGTGAGGATCTCGATCCTCGACCAGGTGCCCCTCACCGAGCACGCCCCCACGGAGGCGGAGGCCGTCGCGAGCGGCATCCGCTTCGCACAGGAGGCTGAGGAGCTGGGGTATCAGCGGATCTGGTTCGCCGAGCACCACCGCTCGCGCTCGTTCGCGAGCCCGGCCCCGGAGATGATGACCTCCCTCGCCCTTGAACGCACCACCACGACCCGGGTCGGCACTGGCCGCATCCTGCTCCCGCTGTACCCGGCGTCCAAGGTCGCTGAGGTGATGGGAACCCTCGGGCAGGTGCACGGAGATCGCGTGGACACCGGACGGGCGGCGCTGGACGACCAACGCTACGGCGAGAAGACCGCCCAGCTCGTTCGCGAGCGCGGTTCGCCGCACGGACCGGTGGCTGGCAAGCCGCTGGCCGGGTGTGGGTGCTCGGCGCAGGCGGCTCGACCGCGCCGCTGGCCGGCGAGCTCGGCGCGGGATATGCGCACGAGCACTTCTTCCGTACCCCGCGGCGGCGAGGAAGCCACCAACGCCTATCGGGAGGCCGCGGACGAGGCCGGGCACGCCGCGCACACGATGCTCGCGGTGCGGGTCATCACGGCCCAGACCGAGCAGCGGGCGCAAGCCCAGGGCGATGCGCTGCTGCTGTGGCGGGCGTGCAAAGACCTCGGCCAGGACGGGCCGATCCCGTCCGCCGAGACCACGGCCCGTCACGGGTGGAACGATCAGGAGCGCATCCGCGCGAAGGCCCGCGGCAAGACCATCAGCGCCGCCACCCCCGACGAGGTACATGCCGAGCTGACCGCGCTCGCGGCGGCGCACGGGGCTGAGGAAATCATGGTCAACACCCTCACCAGCGATCCCGCAGACCGACTGGCCTCCCACCGGCTGCTCGCCGAACGCTTCGCCGCATAGCCTGCTGCGCACAGTGAAGCGCTCCAAGGAGATTTCCTCGGAGCGCTTCGACGTTTTCAGGCCTGGCGTCAGGACGTTGAGGTCAGCAGCCGCAGGGCGGCGAACGATGCGCTGCCGGGCTCGGCAGTGTGGGTGAGGATGCGCTGCCCGTTGCCCTCGGGCAGGTGCAGCACCTCGTACCCGAGTTCCAGCTCTCCGACCTCGGGATGGCGGAACCGCTTCGACCCGTTCGTGCACAGGCGGACGTCGTGGCCCGCCCAGAGGCGGGCGAACTCGGGGCTGTTCATCGACAGCTCGCCGACCAGCGCGGCGAGGCGGCGATCTTCGGCGAACTGCGCCGCGACATACCGCAGCGAGGCGACGGCAAGGGCGGCCTCGTCGGTCCAATCGACGTAGAGGTCGCGGGTGTGCTCGTCAAGGAACAGGAGCTTGAGCTGGTTCGGACGATCCTCCACGTCGGAAGGTGCGTCGCAGTCCAGGTGCCCGGCCAGCAGCAGATGCCCAGCACGATTCCACGCAAGGATGTCGTTGAACCGGCCCAGCAGCACCGCAGGCACATCGCCCATCGAGTGCAGCAACTGCTCCGCGCCCGGCTTGGCGACCTCCGGCTTCGACGCCTGGGGCCGCTTGACCGGGGCCGGATGCGCGAGGGCGTACAGGTGGGCGCGTTCGTCGGCATCCAACTGCAGGGCACGGGCGAGCGCGTCGATGATCGCATCCGAGGCGTTCTGCGACTGCCCCTGCTCCAACCGAGTCAGATACGTGACGGAAACACCGGCGAGCTGCGCGAGCTCTTCACGGCGCAGGCCCGGCACGCGGCGACGGCCGTAGGAGTTGACGCCGGCCTCGTCGGGCGAGATGCGGTCGCGGCGTGAGCGCAGGAACTCGCCCAGCTCGGTGACCGGGCCGTCCGTATCCAGAGACTGTGCTGCCATGGCATCCATTGTCTGCCACTCGTGCGAGCGGAGCCTGACCCTGTGAGTGCTAGGCAACGATAGGCCAGGCAACCGGGGATCTGGCTACCTCATTCGCGCGGCCCGAGTCTGGGTGGCATGAGCAAAACAGACACCGCACCACCACCACGCACCGCCGCGACCTCGATCCCGGCGGAGCGCTTCACGCCGATCCAGAAGATCGCGATGGCCGTCCTCCTGACGGCGAACTTCACCCTCGCCGTGGACTTCTCGATCCTCAACGTCGCGCTCCCGCACATCGGCACGGAGCTCGGGTTCCCGACCTCCGCGCTGCAGTGGATCGTCACCTCCTTCGCGCTCTGCGCCGCCGGGTTCACACTGTTCTTCGGCCGTGTTGCCGACCTGTTCGGCCGCAAGCGGCTGTTCATGATCGGCATCGTGCTGCTCGGCGGCTCGTCGCTGGCCGGCGGGCTCGCCACCGAGCCCGTGCTGCTCATCGCGGCACGGATCGGACAGGGCATCGCCACCGCGATGGTCACCCCCGCCGCGCTGTCGCTGATGACGACGATGTTCCCCGAGGGTCCGGCACGCTCCAAGGCGCTCGGACTCAACGGGGCGCTCATGGCGGCCGGGTTCACGGCGGGCGCTGTGCTCGGCGGCCTCCTCACCGGCGCGGTCTCGTGGCGGTGGGCGTTCTTCATCAATGTCGCCGTCGCCGTCGCCGTCATCTTCGTCGCCCCGTTCGTCCTGCGCGAGCCCGCGGCCGGCCAGCGCCCGAAGCTCGACGTGCCCGGCGCGATCACCATCACCCTCGCCCTGGTCGCCCTCGTGTTCGGGATCGACACCGCCGGTCACGCCGGGTGGACCCACCCCGGAACCTGGGGGCCGATCCTGGCCGCCCTGATCCTGTTCGTCGTGTTCTTCACGATCGAGGGTCGCGTCAAGGAACCGCTGGTGGCCCCAGGGCTGCTGAAGCGCCGCAACATCGGCTGGGGCAACACCGCCGGCCTCCTCGCGTTCGGCACCTTCACCTCGCTCGTGTTCCTGCTCACCCTCTACCTCCAGCAGATCCTCGGCTATTCGGCGATCACCGCAGGCCTCATCCTGGGCGTGCTCGGCATCGGCACCGTCATCGGCGGGCTCATCGCGCCGAAGATCATCGGCAAGACCAGCGCCAAGACCGCGATCGTCGCCGGGCTCATCGTGCAGGCCGCAGCGACGGCGCCGCTCGCGTTCGCCGGCGACAGCCGGAACTGGCTGATCCCGATCCTGATCCTCACCTTCATCGGCGGCATCGCGAACCTCGTGGCGATCGTCGGCTACGTTGTCGCCTCCACCGCAGGCGTCCCCGCCGACAAGCAGGGCCTCGCAACCGGGCTGGTGACGATGAGCCAGCAGGTCGGCATCGCCCTCGGCACCCCGGTGATGTCGGCCATCGCCACCGGCGTCGTCGCAGCCACCCTGCTGCCGGGCCTGCAGCTTGCGATCGGCGGCAACGCCGCCATCGCCATCGGCGCAGCGATCATCCTCGCGATCTTCCTCCGCCTGCCCGAAGCAGCCACGCAGGAAGACGCCGTACCCGCCGCTGAGCAGGCCGAGGTCACCGCATAGACCGGCCGAACCACAGATGAGCGTCCTGCGGGCGATGTCGGGGCCTCCCCACACCCGCGGGACGCTCATCCAACCGGCGGGTCACCGCGATGATGGTTGAGCCGCTCAAGGCCCGAACCCGCAGCATTCACCGCCCCATCGGGCCGGCAGCGTACGACTGCGTGCGGATCATCATCGTGCGCGATGGCACCGCGATCATCTTCTCCGAGTTCGGAGAGCAACCGGTCAGCTTCGGCGATGCGATCCTGCTCGGGCCGTCGGGTCGAGCTCAGACCCTCCGGCACGATCACGTCGCCCGCGGGCCTCGGTTCGAGGCCGTAGAGGCCAAGCGGAGCCGTCCACTGGTGCTCGGCCGCCTCGTACAGCCAGCGCGCCTTGGCGAGTTCCTCCATGGCGAGCACGATCAGCGCCTGCGCCCGGCCGGGGCCGTCATGGGAGGCGAGGAGCGCCGCGTCCTCGACCAGCGCGACCGTGTTCGCCATCAGGGACTTCCACCGCCGCCGCGCGAAGTCCGTCCGCGGTGATGGTCTCGGGTTCCTTCTCGCGCGCCTTCGCCATGATCCAAGTATCGGCGGAGGCTCGTGCACTGATACGTGAAACGACATCGTGTCGACGGTGATCCAAGCCGCCATCAGGGACGCAGATGATCGATCATCACCCGTTCGACGCGTCGATGAGCCCCTGCAGCGCGTCCCTCGTCGTCGTGAGCTCGGCGATGCGGCGGTCGTACGCCTGAAGGTGCTCCACGAGCAGCGGAACTGCGCACGGTTCGAGGCGGTCGGTGTCGTGGATGCAGTCGAGGAGCTCGCGGATAGCCTCCACGGGCAACCCTGCGCCGAGCAGCCACCGAATGGAGCGGACCTGCTCGACGACGGACGGATCGAACAGGCGCTGGCCGGCGGACGAGCGCTCCGCGGCGATGAGGCCCTGGTTCTCGTAGTGACGCAGCATCCGCGGCGTGGCCGACGTGAGAGCCGCGACATCGCCGATCCGCAGCGCCGTTCCCTGGGTCGCGCCGCTTGCCCCTGCCACTGGTGTCAACTCCTACGGTCGCTTGCATGACCACATCGATCACTCTGTTCAATGGTAGGGCGGCCGAGGCGGCGGATCTCGCGCCACTGGCCTTCGCCGGGTTCGCCCACTTCACCGCGATGCAGGTCCGGAACCATCGTGTGCGGGGGCTGGACCTGCACCTGGCCCGTCTCCGGGACGCCAGCGACGAGCTCTTCGGCCGCCACCTGGCTGACGAGACGATCCTCGAGCAGATGCGCAGCGCTCTGGCGGCCGCTCCCCCGGACGCGTCGCTGACATGCTTCGTCTCCTCGCGGCCGAGAGAGTTCGCCCCCGCTGGGGACGACGTTGACCTCGACGTGCTGGTGAAGGTCACCGATCCCGCGACTGCGCCGTCCGGACCTCTCTCGCTCGACGTCGTCGAGCACGAGCGGCATCTTCCCCGCGTCAAGCACGTCGGCGAGGTGTCCAAGACGCTCCTGCTCAGGCGCGCGAGCGCCCGGGGCTTCGACGACGCCGCGTTCGCCGACCGATCGGGTCGGCTGAGCGAGGCCACCATCTGGAACCTCGCCTTCTGGGACGGAGAGGCCGTTATCTGGCCGTGCGCCGAGGTCCTCCCCGGCGTCACGATGCAGATCCTGACGCGCCGACTCGACGCACTAAGAGTCCCTCAACGGACGCAGGAGGTCAGGCGCGGCGAGCTCGGCGGGCGTCTCGCGGCCGCGGTGATGAACTCGTGGACGCCGGGCATCGCGGTCGCGCGACTCGGCGACGAGCCGCTCGTCCAGGACCAGGAATTCCTGCACATTCTGAACGCTGCCTATGCCGAGGAGCCTGCGGTCGCCCCGTGATCGTCGAGAGCGCAGTGGTGTAACGGCGGTAACCCGCTCGTGACCGCCGGCCACCGCGCGGCCCAGTCGAGCTGGAGCGGGTGGCCACGTCGACCACGTCCGGAGCGATACCCGAGTCGAGCAGGAACCGATGTCGGCTCCGCCTGAAAACTGGCTCTGGCACACTTTCTGTGATTGGTCTTGGTGGTGGCTCACGGGTTGGTCAGGACGCGTTTGCGTAGGAGGTCGATGTTCGCGCGGCCATACATCTGTCGCTTGATCGTCTTGATGCGGTTGACCTGACCCTCGACCGGACCTGAACTCCAGGGCTGGGCGAGGCCGGCAACGACGGCGTCGCGGTCGCCAGCGAGGCCGGCGGCGAAGCCGCGGATCTCGGGGTATCCGGCGTGGCGGGCGTGGTCGATCCAGGCGTCGAGGTGCTGCCCGGTGCCCTGGTGGCGGACCAGGGCGGCGAACCTGCGGGCGAGACCGGCGACGGTATCGAGGTCCGGGCAGCGACTGCGGGCGTCGGCGAGATCAGCGCGGTCGTCGTCGGTGAGTTTGTGGCCGGGTCGCATGATCCAGGCGGTGATCCGCCGTGCCGACGGCACCCGGACTGCGGTTGCAGGGGTGGGTCGGGTGCGGTTCGTTGCGAGCCAGTCCCGCAGCACCCGCAAGCTCCCTTGATAGCCGCGGGCCACGATCTCCCCGTGCAAGTCAGCGGTCTGATGGGTGCCCTCGGTGAGGCGTTGCCGCAGGTAGGAGTGGAACGGGGCAAGGACGCTGGGTCGGCTGCTGGCGTTCGGGCCGATCAACGCCTCGGCGGTGGCGGCGTGGGCGTACTTGCGGGCAGTTCTGACGTTCATGTCGAGGCGGCGGGCGGTCGCGCTGATTGAGAGTCCTTCGGCTCGCAGGGCGTGCACGGCCGTATGGCGTTGGCGGGTGTTCGCTGCCCGACGTCCCGTCCTGACCGGCTCGTCGGTCGGCGGGGCCAGGGCGGGTGTCGAAGCGGTGTGCGTACGTAGGCATCGGCGGTGCCCGCGGATGACTTTCTCGACGGTGTCGCTGAGGTTCTTCAGCAGGTGCCACCGGTCGGCGATCTGAATCGCGTCAGGTGCTCCCTTGCGGGCGCCGTCGGCATAGCTACCGCCTCGATCGCGGCAGATGATCTGAACGCCGGGATGGTCGCGCAGCCAGGCGGCGAGGGTGTCGGCGGTGCGGTCGGGCAGGATGTCGATCGGCCGGCGGGTGTGCATGTCGAGCAGCACGGTCGCGTAGCGGTGGCCACGACGGCGGGCGAAATCGTCCACGCCCAGCACCGTCGGAGTCCCTGGCGGCGGATCGGGCATCCGCCGGATCATCCGGATCAACGTCATCCGCGATACCGACACCGCCAACCGCTGCGCCAACCGACTGCCCGGTCGACCGCCCAACGCCACCGCGACCGCCTCCAGGTCGCCCGCCGCCAAGACGGTGTGACGGGCATGCCGACGAGTCAGACCGGGCACTTGCTCGACGAACGTTCGCCGCAGGCATCCGGCGTTCGCACAGGTGAATCGGCGGACCGTCAGCGCGACCAGCACCTCATGGCCACCCAACCTGACATCGGCCAGCCGCCGCACATAGCGACCATGCACAGTGGTTGACCAGGTGCCGCACGCGCCACACCGCGCCCGCACCGTCTGGGTCGCCGCGTCGATCCTGACCCCGACGCCGCGGACCACCACCGCACCCAACCGCAGGCCCGTCAGGTGCGGCAGCAACGCCGGAATGATCTCCATCCCGGCACCCAACCCGAACTACCGACGAGCGCGACTCACAAAATGTGTGCCAGAGCCAAAGTTCAGCCGGCGTTGACAGTGGCCGCCTACGGCTGGAACGTCACCCCGGTGATGGAGCTGAGGATTCCGGACTCGACCCCGGACGCCGGCAACCCCGACCAGATCATCCACCGGATCGAACTGGAGAAACGGCGCCGCGGTGCCGCGCCCCAGTACGAGACCCGCAACCTCGCCGACTGGGGCGCGAACTCACCCTGCCGGTTGGTGACCCAGGCGCTGGAGGCCACGTGGGCCGCCCGGGAGACACTCGCCCGCCCTGGGCACGCCATCCGATCGGCTCTCATCATCTGGCGCCGTGGATGGAGTCCCCGCAGCGTCGCGGGCGATCCCAGCCGGATGTTCGAGACCGGCTGGCAGGACAACATCTGGCACAACCGGCGCACCAGCTTCGGCGAAGGGGTCAGCCTCAATCTGCGACGGCTGCGCAGAACCGTCGTGATTGCGCATCGCCGCACGCCGACGCAGCACACCCGCGAGACCCACGACACGCGCTACGTGTTGCCGGACCCGCGCACCCATGCCGAAGCCGCACTGAAGATCAGCGCCGGCGTCGCCGACGCAATCGCGGCCGCCTACACGACCTTCCACGCCCGGGCCAGCCGCATCGACAGCGACCCGAGCCGCGACACCGCCACCACCGGCTGCACCGGCTACCACGCCAGCCCGTTCAGCGAGCCCGGAGAGTCATGCTGGGCGTCGTTCCTGGCCTGCACCGCCTGCGCGAACGCGGTGGTCACACCCCGCCACCTGCCCCGGCTGGCCTATCTACACCAGGCACTCGATCAGCTGCGCACCGTCCTGGAACCGGAGATCTGGCAGCAGGACTGGGCGGCACCGGTCCAGCGGCTGCACGACCTGATATCCGGCCCGCACTTCACCAGCACCGAATGGGACGACGCGCTGCGCCAGATCACCGCCATCGACCGCGACCGCGTCAATCAACTGCTGCGACGGAGCTTCGACTCATGACCCACGCCCTGAACCTGCCGCCCGGGACACGCGTCGCTCGCGGACATCTCCAATGCCGGGAGACGTGTCGGCATCACCGGTAAAGACTCCAGCGTCTGGAACCCACGTCGCCGAAGCCGTTCGCGTCCTTCGACCGCAGCTGCTCTTCGTGGAGAACGTCGCCGCTCTCCTTCAGCGAAGACTTGACATCGTCCACCGTGATCTGGCCACGATCAGATACGACACGAGCTGGCTATGCCTACGCGCATCCGACGTCGGCGCCGCCCACCGCAGAGACCGGCTGTTCCTGCTGGCCACTCCCGCCGAGCCACTCCAGGGAGGTGCGGACGTTGCCGACACCATGCGCCCGTGACGGCAAGGGCCCCGGCCACCAGTACGGGCTGCCCGACCTCATCGAACCGACCGGAACCCGCCACGGCCTACTACCGACCCGACCGCGGTGGCCTACGGGTCGAACATGTCCCCAACGGCCGGGGCGGCCCGCCGGCCAAGCCTCGCCGGCATCGCCACCCCGCTGCCGCCGATACCGACGGCGGCCGACAGCCGCTCCTCCGCGAATGCCACCGCCGCACGCGCCACACCCACCGGACACGCGGACCGCACCCTGACCGACGCTGCCTGACTGCTGCCGACACCAAGAGCCAGCGACACCGGCACCTCAGGCCGGCGAGCCGGTGCTGGGTGCTGCCCACCCCGAGGGCCAGCGACGGCACCAAGGGCTGCCCTGGGCAGCGCGGGTCGCACGGGGACCTCACCCTGCCGTCGGCGGCCGTGCGGGTACCGGCCCGGACCCTGCCCACCTCCCGCGCCTCCGACGCCCGCGGACCCGGCCGCCCCGGCGACGGCGGCGCGGACCCACGCACCACCGTGGCCGGGCCGCTGTTCGTCAGCCTGTGACAGAACAGTCAGGCTCGGTGGTTCACGGGCCTGACCGTTCTGGTTCCGTCGTCGCCGATCTGGTCGGCTTTCGCATGTGCTGCCAGGCCCGACGTACGACGAGCCACGCTTGGCATGGCAGGATCACGCGAATGGATCTCCTGGCGGCACGCTTGCGCGCGTTCGCGGACGAACGTGATTGGCAACAGTTTCACACGCCCAAGAACCTGGCCATGGCGCTCGCCGGCGAGGTGGGTGAACTGATCGCCGAGTTCCAGTGGCTTACGCCCGAGCAGGCCACCGAGGTCATGTCCGACCCAGAGGCCAGTGCCCGGGTCAAGGCCGAGATCGGCGACGTCATGGTCTATCTGACGCGACTCGCCGACGTGCTCGACATCGACCTCGTCGAAGCTGCCATGACCAAACTCGACGAGGTGGCCGTCCGGTATCCGGTGGAGCGGGCGAAGGGCTCGGCCGCAAAGGCACGGCCTTGATCGTGGCGATGAGTTGATCTCTTCGCTACAGTCCCCTCATACAGGCGCGTAACGACGGGCTTCCGGCTGTGGCTGGACACGCCCCCCATGCGCACGATCATTTCGTGCTGCCCGGGGGCAAGTGTTGTCAGCGTTCCGCACCTCCGCCGATGGTCTGCTCCGACTGGCCACCAACGGCACCCTGGCCGACCGGATCTCCGAGAACCTCCGCCACGCCGTGAGCCAGAGTGAACGGCGGTCCTGGTCCCGCAGCCTCCTGGTGCTCGGTCAGGATCTCGCCGACGCCGGGCTGGGACAGGTCGAGGTGCTGGTCGAGTACCAGCTTCCGCTGACGAGCAAGCGTGTCGACGTGGTGCTGGCCGGTGTCGACCCGAGGACCGCCGAGGACTCCTACGTGGTCGTGGAGCTGAAGCAGTGGTCCCAGGCCGAGTCCTATGAGGGCTCCGACCGACTCGTTCTGGTCGAGCACGCCCGAGGTCCGCGCCTCCACCCGGGGGTGCAGATCAGCGATTATTGCGAATACCTGACGGACTTCCTCGGTGTCCTCGCCGACCGGCACAATCCGGTGCGCGGTGCCGCGTACCTGCACAACGCCGTCGACCGCGACGTCGAAGACCTGTTCGCGCGTCGCCCCACGGAGCAGAGCCGGATCTTCACCAAACAGCGTCGCGGCCAGTTCCTCGACTACCTCCGCACGCACCTCGCGCCGGCGCCGGGCGCATCCGCAGCGGACCGGTTCCTCACCAGCTCCGTCCGGCCCAGCAGGCACCTTCTGTCGTACGCCGCGCAGGAACTGAAGGAACGGTCGCACTTCACCTTGTTGGACGGCCAGCGCCTGGCGTACGAGTTGGTCCTGCACGCCGTGGAGCGGGCCCAGTCGGCGGACCGCAAGTCGGTCGTGGTCGTCGCCGGTGGGCCGGGCAGCGGCAAGAGCGTGATCGCCCTGTCGGTGCTCGGCGAACTGGCCCGGCAGAACCGGTCGGTCATGCACGCCACCGGCTCACGGTCGTTCACCCAGACTCTACGCCGCTACGCCGGCAAGGGGTCCACCCGCATCAAGAACCTGTTCGCCTACTTCAACAGCTTCACGAACGCGGAACGCAACGGGTTCGACGTGCTGATCTGCGACGAGGCACACCGCATCCGGGAGACCTCGGTCAACCGGTTCACGCCGAAAGCGAAGCGCGACAAGGCCCGCCCGCAGGTCGACGAACTGATCGCCGCCGCGCGGGTGCCGGTGTTCCTGCTCGACGAGCACCAGGTGGTCAAGCCCGGCGAACTCGGCAGCGTCGACGTCATTTCCCGGTATGCCGAGCAACTCGGCCTGGAGGTCGAGGTCGTTTCGCTACACGACCAGTTTCGCTGCGGCGGCAGCGAGGCGTACGAGAAGTGGGTGCTTGATCTCCTGGGTCTCGACGGTGGCGAGCCGACGGTCTGGACCGGCGACGGCCGCTTCGACCTTCGGCTCGCCGACTCGCTGGATGAGTTGGAGGCGTTTCTCGTCAGGAAGCAGGCGGCTGGGGAGACGGCACGGATGTCTGCCGGATACTGCTGGCCGTGGAGCGATCCGCGCCCGGATGACACCCTCGTTCCTGATGTGCAGGTGGGCAGTTGGGCCCGGCCGTGGAACGTCAAGAGCGACCGCAGCGTCGGCGAGGCGCCGGGCAGCGCGTTCTGGGCCACCGACCCGCACGGATTCGGCCAGGTGGGCTGCGTCTACACCGCCCAGGGCTTCGAGTACGAGTGGTCGGGCGTGATCATCGGGCCGGACCTGGTCGCCCGCGACGGGCAGTTGGTCACCCGGCGCTCCGAGTCGAAGGATCCGGCGTTCCGCAGCCGCAAGGCGCTCAGCGACAACGAGGCGGACCGTCTGATCCGCAACACCTACAAGGTGCTGATGACCCGGGGCATGCGCGGCACCTTGCTCTACTCGACCGATCCCGAGACGCGCGAGTGGCTGGCTTCGCTGGTCCGCGCGGAGCGTGGCCTGGAGACGGTCTACGAAACCATGTCGTCCGCACCGTGAAGCACTGTTCGTCCGTCAGGGCAGTACGGCCACGGCCTGGATCTCGATGAGCAGGTGTGGGTGGGGTAGCTGGTGGACGGCGACGGTGGTGCGGGTGGGGCCGGTGGCGTCGAAGTATTCGGCCCAGACCTGGTTGTAGCCGCCGAAGTCGTTCATGTTGACGAGGTAGGTGGTGACCTGGACGAGGTCGGTCAGGTCGGCGCCGACGGTGCGTAGTAGGTCGGCGATGTTGTCGATGACGGCGCGGGTTTGGGCGCGGATGTCGAGGTTGGTGGTGCCGAGCTCGTCGACCTGCACGCCGGCGAGGGTGTTGTCGGGGCGGCGGCTGGAGGTGCCGGAGACGAAGACGAAGCCGCCGGCGACCTTGACGTGGGGAAACGCGCCGCGGGGTACGGCTTTGCCGGCGACGACGTGCGCCTGTGCGCTCATGCGGCTGCTCGCAGGGAGGTGGTGCCGAGGTGTTCGACGACGACGCGGACGTGGGCGCCGGGTTTCAGGGGGACGGCGGCGGTGGCGGCGCCGGCGAGGAACACCCACCCTTCGCGCAGGCGTACGCCGTGGCGGCCGGCCAGCCGGATGCCCTCGTCCAAGGCGCGGCGGGGGTCGCCGAGGATCGCGGCGGTGGAGCCGACCTGCGCGACCCGTCCGTCGATCTCCAGCAGCACACCCAGGTTGTCCAGGCCGTCCGGGACCGGGGACCAGGCGCCGATGGTGAACGCGGCGGCGGAGGTGTTGTCGGCGATCACATCCGGTAGGGAGAAGCTGAAGTTGGCGTAGCGGGAGTCGATGATCTCGATCGCGGGGGCGACGGCGCGGACGGCGTCGGTGAAGTCCCCGACCGGCTCGCCCGGTTCGGGCAGGCGGTCGAGCAGGAACGCCACCTCCGGCTCCACGCGTGGGTGGATGAACGCGGTGGTGTCGAGGGTGCCGCCGTCGGGGATGCGCATGGTGTCGGTGAGGCGGCCCCAGATGACCTCGTCCACGCCGACCTGCGCCATCTTCGCCTTGCTGGTCAGACCCATCTTCAACCCCACGAGCCGCTCACCCCGGTCGAGACGACGCTGGATCAACGCGGTCTGCACCCCATACGCCGCGTCCACGTCCAGACCGGTCTCGGCGGCCAACTGTGGGATGGCGGTGGCGGTGTCCGCCGCCACGCCCAACCGCTCGGCGATACCGGCGGTGTCCGGCCCGATCATGATGTCTCCTTGCCGGCGAGGTCCAGTGCCACGTCCACGATCATGTCTTCCTGCCCGCCGACCATCCGGCGGCGTCCCAACTCGACCAGGATCGACCGCACGTCCACCCCGTACTTGTCCGACGCCCGCTCCGCGTGCCGCAGAAAACTCGAATACACCCCCGCGTAGCCCAGCGACAGGGTTTCCCGGTCCACCTGCACGGGCCGGTCCTGCAACGGCCGCACGATGTCGTCAGCGGCGTCCATCAGGGCGAACACGTCACAGCCGTGCTCCCACCCGTGCAACTCGGCGACGGCCACGAACACCTCCAACGGCGCGTTACCGGCCCCGGCGCCCTGCCCGGCCAGCGACGCATCCACCCGCACCGTCCGCCCGTGCGCCGAACCGAGCGGCCCGTCACCGAGGATCCGGCCGTGCTCGACGGCGATGACGCTGTTGGCGACGCCGAGGGACAGGTTGTGGTGGGCGTGGATACCGATCTGCGTGGTCGGCTCCAACACCTGCCGGTACGCGTCCACCCGCTGCGCCACGTCCGACATGAGCAGTCGGCCGCCGGAGTCGGTGACGTAGACACAGTGCGCCCCGTACGACTCCATCAACTTCGCCTGCCCCGCCAGACCGGCCGGATCGTTCATGTGCGACATCATCAGGAACCCGGACACGTCCATGCCGTTCTCCCGCGCCCACGCGATGTGCTGCGCCGAAATATCGGCCTCCGTGCAGTGCGTCGCGATCCGCACACTCGTCACGCCCAGGGCCTTCGCCGCCTTCAAGTCGGCGATGGTGCCGATGCCGGGCAGCAGCAGGGTGGTGAGTTTCGCGTTCGTCATCACCTCGGCCGCCGCCGCAATCCAGTCGGCGTCACTGGCCGCA
This sequence comes from Micromonospora sp. NPDC049048, assembly GCF_043197615.1. Lineage (NCBI taxonomy): Bacteria > Bacillati > Actinomycetota > Actinomycetes > Micromonosporales > Micromonosporaceae > Micromonospora > Micromonospora sp. NPDC049048. The sequence continues at coordinate 108,290 of NZ_JBICTM010000004.1, forward strand.
CCATGGCCGTAGTTGACACTCGACCCGGCGAGACCGTCGCCGTGGGCGACCTCGATCGCCGCCACCCCCGCCGCATCCAACGCGGCAGCGATCGTACGGACCTGCTCCACGGTGTACCGGTGAGCCACGGCGTGCATGCCGTCGCGCAACGTCACGTCCTGGATGTACAGATCAGTCACCGGGTCACCTCCACGACACCCCGACCCGCGCCATCAGTGCTGTGCTGGCCCGCGCTGCCGTTGCCGGACGCCGCCGATCGCAGCCCGACCAGCCGCTCCGCCGTACGCAACGCCGCCGACGTCATGATGTCCAGATTCCCCGCGTACGCCGGCAGGTAATGGCCCGCGCCGGAGACCTCCAGGAACACCGACACCTGCAACCCCCGCAGACGCCGCCCCAACGACGGCACATACGCATCCACAACGTCGAACTGCACGTCCTGCTTCAACCGGTAGCCCGGCACGTACTCCTGCACCGCCGCCACCATCTCCGCCACCGACCCGGCGATCGCCGCCCGATCCGCGTCGGCGTCCTCACACAGGCAGTAGACCGTGTCGCGCATCAACAACGGCGGATCAGCCGGATTCAACACGATGATCGCCTTACCACGATCAGCGCCACCGACCACCTCGATCGCCCGCGCCGTCGTCTCGGTGAACTCGTCGATGTTCGCCCGCGTTCCCGGCCCCGCCGACCTCGACGCGATCGACGCCACGATCTCCCCGTACACCACCGGCGTCACCCGACCGACGGCCGCGACGATCGGCACCGTCGCCTGCCCACCACAGGTCACCATGTTCACGTTCCGCTGATGCAGATGCTCGTCCAGATTCACCGGCGGCACCACATACGGGCCGATCGCCGCCGGCGTCAGATCCACCACGAGGCGACCATGCGCCGCCAACACCGCATCGTTACGCCGATGCGCACCCGCCGACGTGGCATCGAACACCAACTCCACCTCGGCGAACTCCGGCATCGCCACCAGGCCGTCGACACCCTCGGCAGTCGTCGCCACACCCAACCGGCGCGCCCGCGCCAACCCATCGGACTCCGGGTCGATGCCCACCATCGCCACCATCCGCAGCGACTCCGACAACCGCAACACCTTGATCATCAAATCGGTGCCGATGTTGCCCGACCCGATCACCGCCACACCAACGCTCACGACGCCTCCCCCTCACCGAAGACCGCGACGGCCGCCCCGCCACCCCGCGCACGCACCGCGAAGACCCCCACCGCACTCACGACGCCTCCTTGGAGAAGCACGTGCGGACAGAGCCCAGGCCGGAGATCCGCGCCTCGTACGCCGCGCCGGGCGTCACCGCAACCATCGGGCCGAGCGCACCGGACAGCACCACGTCCCCGGCGCGCAGCGAGTCACCGGAACAGGCCATCGTCTGCGCCAACCACTGCACCGCATGCAACGGATTACCCAGACACGCCGCGCCCGCCCCCACCGACACAGGCTCACCCGCCTGCTCCAGGACCATCCCGCACAACCGCAGATCCACATCCGCCAACCGACGCGGCGTCGTGCCCAACACGAACAGACCACTGGAAGCGTTGTCCGCCACCGTGTCCACGATCGAGATGTCCCAACCCGCCACCCGCGAATCCACGATCTCGATCGCCGGCAACACGTGATCCACCGCCCGGATCACATCCGCACTCGTTATCCGCTCATCCGGCAGATCCGCGCCCAACACGAACGCGACCTCCGCCTCCACCCGAGGCTGCAACAGCCGGCCCATCGACACCTCGGCCCCGTCAGGCACCGCCATGTCATCGAGCAGCACACCGAAGTCCGGCTGGAACACGCCGAACGACTCCTGCACCGCCCGCGACGTCAACCCGACCTTCGCACCGACCCGCCGGTGGCCGGCGTCCAACCACCGCCGGACCTGGAGCTGCTGCACCAGGTAGGCCGACGTGACGTCGCCCTCCGGCAACAGCCGCCCCCGCAGCGGCGGACACGGCTTGCCGCTCTCCCGCGCCTCGACCAGATCCCTGGCGGCGGCCTCGTAGTCGACGCTCATGTCAGCTCTCCACTCCACTCGCCGCCGCTACCGAAAGCCGCGGGTCGACCGGAAGCCGGACGGACACCCCGCAACACTGATGCCGGCGTCCAACCCCTTGCCGGCCCGGTGCGCCCGACCCACGATGTGCTTGCCACGTCCACCGCATCCACGTCACTGATGCGAACGCCGCCGCTCATGTCAGGTCCACGCAGACGTTGGTCAACTCGGAATAGAAATCAAGGGAATGTACGCCACCCTCACGCCCGATCCCGGACGCTTTCACCCCACCGAACGGGGTGCGCAGGTCGCGCAGGAACCACGTGTTCACCCACACGATGCCGGCGTCCAACCGCATACCGGCCCGGTGCGCCCGACCCACATCGCGGGTCCACACCGCCGCCGCCAGCCCGTACTCCGTGCCGTTGGCCAGCGCGAACGCCTCGTCCTCGTCGTCAAAGGGGGCGACGTGCACCACCGGCCCGAAGATCTCCTCACGATTGGTACGCGCATCCGCACCCAGCCCCGTCAACACCGTCGGCTGCACATACGCCCCACCGTCACGGGCGTCACCGAACGCAGGCACCCCGCCCCCGGCAAGCACCTGCGCCCCCTCACCACGGGCCACGTCGTAATAGCCGAGGACCTTCTCCCGATGCTGATGCGAGATCAACGGCATGTTCACCGTCGCCTCATCCGCCGGCCACCCGAACGACAACTCACCAGCCCGCTGCGCCAACCGGGCCGTGAACTCCTCGAACACCGGCCGCTGCACATAAATCCGCTCCGTACAGAGACACACCTGACCACCATTGGTGAAACTCGACCGCACCGAACCCGCCACCGCCGCATCCAGATCCGCATCCGCGAACACCAGACCCGCGTTCTTCCCACCCAACTCGAACGACACCGGCCGCACCCCATCAGCCGCCGCCCGCATGATCGCGCTCCCCGTCGACGACTCACCGGTAAACGTGATCGCGTCCACGTCCGGATGCCGGGTCAGGAACTCCCCCGCCGAATCCGGACCGAACCCGTGCACCAGATTGAACACACCCTCCGGCACCCCCGCAGCCGCCATCACCTCCGCCAACAACGTCGCCGACGCCGGCGTCTCCTCACTCGGCTTCACCACCACCGCATTACCGCACGCCAACGCAGGAGCGACCTTCCACGTCAACAGCAGCAACGGCAAATTCCACGGCACGATCACCGCCACCACACCCACCGGCTTACGCACCGCATAATTCAGCGCCCGCCCACCCGACGGGGTGACCGTCGTGAACGACTCCGTCGGCGCCGTCGCCACGATCTCCGCGAACGCGCGAAAGTTCGCCGCACCACGCGGAACATCCAACGTCCGCGCCTGCGAAATCGACTTACCCGTATCCGCCACCTCAGCGGTCACCAGATCATCGAAACGCCGCTCCAACTCATCGGCGACCCGACGCAACACCTCCGCGCGTTCCCGCTCCCCCATCCGACCCCACGGCCCCCGCAACGCGGCCCGCGCCGCCGCGACCGCATCATCCACACACGCCCGGTCCGCCTCGACGACCTCGAACACGGGCTCGCCCGTGACCGGACTGCGCTTGACGAACCGCCGCCCACCCTCGACGAACTCACCACCGACGAAGTTGCGCAGGACCGGTGGGTCGGCGCTCGGGTGGCCGTCGCGCAGGCTCACCGGCCAGGATGACTCGGGCATGCTCTGGTGTCCCTTCCGGTTCAGGTGCTGGGCTCGGTCCGCTCGCTGCCGGAGTCGGCGACGAGCGCGACCACGGCGGCGTCCACGGTGGGTTGGCCGGTCACCGCCGCCGCGGCTTCGTCGGTGACGACCAGGACGGTGGTGCCGACGCCGACGTTCAGGGGGTCGACGGCGACCAGTTCGGGCCCGTCGCCGTGGGGCCGGACCCGGACGAGTCGTTTGCCCTGCAGCCCCGGCAGGATGCGGTCGGCCCACACCTTGCCGACGACGTCACCGAGCACCATCGGTTTCTCCTCGCAGGCCGGCGATGACCTCGCGGATGCGGGACGGTTCGGCCGCGTCCAGCAGTGCCGCCGTGGTCGGGTGGGGCTTCGGGTAGACCTGGGAGCTGCGCAGCTCGCCGTGGGCGCGGATGGCGGCCTCACCGGCGGAGACGGCCTGGCGTACGGCGGCGAGGGTGCCCCGGACGGCGACCGCGAGGTAGCCGCTGGTGACCCGTTCCACGGCCACGCACCGGACGTCGGCGGTCTTGATCATGGCTTCGATGCCCGCCGAGAGGGCCACCAGGCCGCGCGTCTCGACGATTCCGATCGCGATGTCTGAGGACATGTCTGATTCTCCTTACCCGGTTGTCAGTTGCCGACGAGGTCAGGTTCAACCGCCAGCGCGCTCACGGCGTCGCAGGGGCTGGCGAAGACGATCGAGCGCACCGAGCGGCTGCGCGCCCGGGCGGTCTCCTCGCCGATGTCCACCGCCTCCTCGACGGTGGCGAGGTCACCGCGGACGGCGACCGCGACGATGCCGCCGCCGAGGCGTACGACCTTCGTCACCTCGACCTCGGTGGCCTTCACCATCGCGTCGACGGCGTCGAAGATGGGGGTGAACCCTTCGGCTTCGACGAAGCCCACGGCCACGTTTCGCATGTCTACTCCTTGCTCTGGTTGCGGGTCGGCTTCGGTCAGGGACGCTCGGGGAGGTTCCAGGACAGGACGGCGCCGCCGGTACCCCAGATCGGGCCGTACGAGTGCAGCTGCGCCGGGCCGCTCGCGACGCCGGTCCCGGCGGCGAACGCGAGGGCCCGGAACTGGCTGTCCGCCTGGGCCTGCCGGGCGTAGTCCTCGCGGATGGCGAGCACCTCGTCGACCTTGCCGGCGGTCAGCAGGTCGAGTACACGGGTGTTCCACTGTTCGTGCGCGGGTGCGCCGATGTGGTCCTGCCCGGGTTCGATCCACTGCTGGATCAGGCCGGAGGACAGGCCGCTCACGACCACGACGGCGGCGCGTACGCCGGCCTCGCGGGCGACGGCGGCACCGGCCCGGCCGACGTCAGCGAGGGTGTCGGCGTCGGCGTACAGGTTGCAGGAGACCTGCGCCCAGCGCAGCTTGCGCTCCGGGTCGAGCAGCGCCGAGGTGACGATGGTGCCGGTGTCGATGGGGAAGCCCTCGTAGCGGGTGCGGCGCGCCTGCTTGCCGTCGGCCTGCACCCGGTCGGCCCACCGTTCGGTGAACTCCACGTCGAAGCGCAGGTCGTAGCGGTGCAGGCCGTAGTCGTAGGCGTACCAGTTCTCGTCGACGTGTTCGCCGCGCGGGTTGGGGTCGCACTGGAACTGGTGGCCGAGGACGGTGAACCACTGCGTGGACAGCAGCAGTACGACGTCCGGCTCCAGCCGGCGCAGTCGGTCTCCCACGTCGCGTGCCGCCGCGGCGAGTGCCGCCCAGCTCGGTGCGGGTTCCTTCGCCAGCAGGTGGGGCATGCCGGGCAGGAGCGCTCCGGCGACGATTCCGGTCCGGTCAGCCATGGGGACTCCCCTCGGGCAGCCACTCGACGACGGCGTTTCCGGTGCCGATGATCGTGCCGTAGCCGAGCACGTCACCGGCGACCTTGGGCCAGCCCATCGCGGCGAGCATCCAGGTGAGGCTGCCGGCCTTCGTCTCCGACGCGGTCGCCTCGATGTGTTCGGTGATGAGTTCCCGCAGCGGGGCGGTGGGTCCCCGGCGGATCGCCTCGAGCAGCTTCATGTCCCACCGGTACTGGTGGTTGTTGTACGGGTGTTCGCGTTCCATGTCCTCCGGCAGCGCCGGCTCCTCGTGCCAGTGCAGGTGCGACAGGGAGTTGGAGGCGAGCAGGACGGCGCGGCGGCCGGTGGCCTCGACGGCGCGGCGGGTGGCCTCGCCGAGCACCTCCATCTCCTCCAGCGACGCGTCGGAGTAGAAGTACGGGTTGTTGTTCGCCGACAGGGACACCACGGGGATGTCCCAGGCGGGGTTGGCCAGGTGCAGCGCGCCGATGGTGGCGTAGTCGACGCGTACCCGGGGGTCGCGCATCTTGCGGGTGACGAGGCCGAGGCCGCTGGCCTCGTCGGCGATGGCCTCGCCGAGTTCCACGTCGGTACGGAAGTCGTACCGGTAGCGGAAGAGGTGCGGGAAGATCGGCTCGACGGAGATGCCGCGCGGGTTCGGTGCGCAGTTGACGTGGTGGCCGACCATCGTGATCCAGTGCGGGGCGTGCACGATCAGCACGTCGGGGCGGTGCACTTCGCGGATGCGTTTGCGCAGTCGCTCGTAGGCCCAGCGCAGGGTTTCCCAGCCGCCGGTGGAGCGGGGTTCGTTCTGCGGCGGGTTCTCCGCGTAGATCAGGTGGGGCGGGTGCGGGCTGAGGCAGCCGGCGACGATGCCGGCGCGGGCCGGCGCGGGCTGCGGGGCGGGGGCGCTGCCGGTGCCGGTCGCGGTGCGGGCGGTGGCTGTCGGCACCGGCACGCGGAAGACTCTGCTCATGACCGTTCCTCCCCGGTGAGGACGCGCACGTACGCGCGGTGTTCGGTGCTGGTGCCGAGGATCTGCATCCCGTCGTCGTCGAGGGCCAGCTCGTCGGCGGCGAGCGTGGTGTCGTGCCGCAGCCAGGCCCGCAGTGGGGCCGGGTGCACGCCGTGCAGTTCGACGAGGCTTTCCTCGGCCAGGCCGCTGCCGGGTGCGACGTAGGCCAGTCGGCGCTGGCCGCGCCGCCCGGTGTAGGCGGGCCGGTCGGTGGTGGTGAGGCGCAGCCAGTTCCGCTCGTTGCGCAGCCGTTGGCGCTCCTCGGCGGTGGCGGCGCGGTCGACGTCTCCGGCGGCGTCGAGGTGCACGCCATAGCGCTGGCGGGCCTCGTCGCCGGTCAGGTAGTCCTGGCGGACGTCCTCGGCGACGGCTTCGGGCTCGCGGTCCAGCGGGTCTCCCCAGCCGCCGCCACCGGCGGACTCCATCACCAGGACGTCGCCGGCGCGCATGGGGAAGCCGGCGACCTTGCCGGGGGTGTCGAAGTCGACCCGCTGGCCGTCGGCGCGGCGCAGGTGGGTGACCGTCGGGGCGCCCGGGCCGCCGTGGCGCAGCCCGTACGGGGGGACGGTGGTGCGGTCGGTCTGCACGGAGTACGCCCCGCCGCTGGCCAGCAGCCGGGTCTCCCGCCGGCTGCCGAGGCCGCCCCGGTGGGTACCGTCGCCGCAGGATCCGGCGCGCAGCTCGCACGCCTCGACGAGGATCGGGATCTCGGTTTCCAGCCGCTCGACGGACTGGATGGTGGAGATGTCGCCGAGGTCGACGGGGTTCATCGCGCTGGGGCCGTCGGATTCGAGGAATCCGCCGTTGCCTCCGGCCGGGTAGTCGTAGTACAGGTAGGGCTGTCCGGTGTGCTCGTCCACGCCGCCGATGAGGTTCTGGAAGGTGGTGCCGAACTGGTCGGCGGCGATGAGGTCGGGTGCGACCTGGCTCAACGCGGCCATCACGGCGGAGATGACCCGCTTGCGGACCTCGCTGTGGGCGTTGGCCGGGGCGGGGTAGCTGACGTGCACCACCGTGCCGGGCTCGGTGAGCACGCGCAGCGGTCGGAACGCCCCGTGGTTGACCAGTCCGCCGGGGTCGAGGGCGGACTTGACCGCGATGAAAACGCCGGCGACGGTCATCGCCCGCGACGAGTTGACCACTGCGGCGACCTGGTGGGAGGAGCCCCGGAAGTCGGCTTCGATCTCGTCGCCGTCGACGGTCAGCCGGCAGCGGACGATCGCGGCGTCGTAGTCGTTGTCGGTGTAGAGGTCGAGGTAGTCCTCGTAGCGGTAGGTGCCGTCGGGCAGCGCGCGGATCATGTCCCGCAGGCGCTGCTCGGTGCGGTCCATGTTGGCCGTCACGCAGTCGAGGATCATGTCGGTGCCGTACCGGTCGACGAGTTCGCGCAGCCGGCGTTCGGCGGTGTGGCAGGCGGCGATGCTGGATTCGAGGTCGCCGCGGCGTTCCTCGGCCATGCGGACGTTGGCGAAGAGGATGTCGAAGGCGGCCCGGTTCGGGCGGCCTTCCTCGATCAGCTTGATCGGCGGGATCCGCAGCCCTTCCTGGAGGATCTCGGTGGCCTGGCCCGACACGCTGCCGGGGGTCATGCCGCCGATGTCGGCCCAGTGCATCCGGACGCAGGGGAAGAGGAACATCTGTTCGCCGACGAAGACCGGGCTGATCAGGGTGACGTCGTTGAGGTGGCTGCCGCCCCGGTACGGGTCGTTGACGATGTAGAGGTCACCCGGGCGCATCTCGGCGGCGAAGTCGGCGAAGATCTCGGCGACCGAGGCCGGCATGGCGATGACGTGCCCCGGCATGTCCCGTCCCTGGGCGACCATCTGCCCGGAGGGGTCGAAGAGCGCGCAGGAGAAGTCCTGGGCGTCGGCGATCACCGGCGAGTGCGCCGTACGGAAGATCGTCTGTCGCATCTCCCGGACGATCGAGATGAGACTTTCGGTGACGACTTCCAGGTCGATCGGATTCACAGTCATGCGGATGCCTCACTGATTTCCGGTGTCGGTCCGTGTCTGCCGCCGGACCGGGGCCCGGGCTGGTTCGGGGCGGGTGCTCCACCGTGCGGTGGGCCGCTGCGCAGTGGACCGTCGCGCGGTGGACCACCATGCAATGGACCATCATGTGGTCCTAGAGTTATATTATGAAACCTAGCAGCCGGAAAGGCAGGGAAGCAAGATGCCGTACGCCACTGACCCGACGCCCGAGGAGGGCGTCGCCCCCCGCGAGTCGGGCACCCAGGCGCTCGACCGCGCCCTGGGCGTGCTGCTGGCCTTCCGGGGCGACGCCATCGAACGCAAGGTCAGCGACGTCAGCCGCGAACTGGGCCTGCACAAGTCCACGGCCAGCCGACTGTTCCGCGCGCTGGCCGACGCCGGCTTCCTGCAACGCAACGAGGAGAACGGCACCTACCGGCTCGGCGTCGCCGTCTTCGAGCTGGGCGCCCGCTTCCTCGCCGGCATCGACCTGCACGCGCTGGCCCGCCCGCTGCTGCACCAGCTCGCCGAGCAGGAGGGCGAGAGCGTCAACCTCGCCATCCTGGAAGGCTCCGACGCCCTCTCGCTCTACGTGGTCCAGGGCACCCGCAACGTGCAACTCGTCTCCCGGCTCGGCCGACGCATCCCCCTGTGGTGCAGCGCGGCCGGCAAGGCCCTGCTCATCGACCACGACGACGACGCCCTGCGCGCCCTGCTCGCCACCGTGCCGTTCACGGCGCTGACCAGCGAGACCATCACCGACCTGGACACCTTCGTGGCGCACATGGCCACCGTCCGGCAGCAGGGCTGGGCCCTCAACGACCAGGAGAGCGAACACGGGCTGCGGGTGGTGGCCGCCCCCGTACGCGACCGGCACGACCGGGTGACCGCGGCCATCAGCATCTCCGGGCCGATCTTCCGCCTCGACGACGCCCGCACCCGGGAACTCGCCGACGCCGCCTGCCGCACCGCCGCCGAACTGTCCCGACAGCTCGGCCACGGCTTCGGCGACCGGTGGGGCGACTGACCGCACCGCCCACGAACCGGTCACCACAGGCCCCCGCCGTCGCGCCGGCACCACGTCAGGTGCCGGCGGCGGCGCAGTGCGGCGCACACCGTCAGAACCGCTCCTGGGTGACCTCGGGCAGGACCCGCACGTGCAGCACCGCCGGCCCGGTCACCGGCAGCACCGCGTCGAACGCCGCCTCGGCGCTCGCCTCGTCGGTGACCGTCCACGCCGGCACGCCCAAAGACCGGGCCACCGCAGCCAAATCCCGAGCCGGGAACCGGGCCAACGCCGGGTCGACCCCACGCGGGCCGAACTTGCGCACCTCCGCGCCGTAGCCACCGTCGTCAAGGACCACCAGCAGCACCGGCGCCCCCACCCGGGCCAGCGTGTCCAGCTCACCGAGACCGGTGAGCAGGCTGCCGTCGCCCTCGAACGCGACCACCGGCCGGTCCGCACGGCCCACCCCCGCCCCGACGGCATACGGCAGGCCGACCCCGATGCTGCCGAACTCCCAGGGCGCGATGAACGCGCGGTCCACGGCCGACGAGTCGAGCAGCAGATTGGGCCAGCCGCCGAACTGCCCCACCCCGACCACGGTGGTACGCCGGGCCGGCAACCGCCGGGCGCAGACCCGCAGGAACGCGCGGGGGTCGATCGCCGCCGGACCCTCGACGAACTCGATGCCATCGAACGGGTCGGCCGCGGCGATCTCCCGGGCCAGGGCGGAGCTGCGCCAGTCCGGACGCTCGATCGTGTCGAGCAGGGCCGTCACGGCCCGCGCGGTGGCCGCCGCGTCCCCGACGATCCCCACGTCGACCGGCCAGCGCGCCCCCAGCGCCCGCGCGTCGACGTCGACCGCGACCACCCGCGCCCCGGCAAAGAGCGCGCCGTGGTCGGCGGTCCACCGGTTGAGTCCGGCCCCGAAGGTGACCACCAGGTCCGCCTCGGCCAGCACCCGCCGGGTGAGCGGCCGGGCCAGTCCCCCGGCCACCCCGAGGTGGTACGGGTGGCCGGCGAAGAGCCCGGCGGCCAGCACGGTGGTGGCGAGCACCGCGCCGCACCGGTCGGCGAGGTGGCGTACGTCGTCGGCCGCCGCCTCGGCGCCCCGCCCGGCCAGCAGCACCGGGCGGCGGGCGGCAGCCAGCCGGCCGGCCAGGTCGGCGACCGCCGTGTCGGTGGGCGGCGTCGGCGCGGGCCGGTGCGTCACCGCGCGGGCCGGCACGGGCGGGGCCCCGTCCGGCACCGGCTCGTCCTGCAGATCGATGGGCACGTCGAGGACCACCGGGCCGGGGCCCTCGGCGGCGGCCCGGAACGCCAGGCCGACGTCGCGGGCCGCCGTGGCCGGCGCCGTCACGGGCACGAACGCCCCGGCGGTGGCCAGCGCGAACGGCTGCTGCGGGAAGCTCTGCACGTGCAACGGATCGCCGGGCGGGGTGTCGCCGGCGATCAGCACCAGCGGGGTGCGGGCCTGCCGGGCGATGGTCAACGCGGCGCCCGCGACCGCCAGGCCGGGACCCTGGGTCACGGTGACGACGCCGCACCGGCCCGTGGCGCGGGCCCAACCGTCGGCCATCATCACCGCGGCGTTCTCGTTGCGGGCCGCCACGAACCGGACGCCGTGGCGCTGGACCAGGTCCGCGACCAGGAACATGTTGGCGTCGCCGAGCAGCCCGAAGATCGTGTCGACCCCCTGCGCCACGACGGCGTCGGCGATCGCCTCGCCGGCCCTCACTCGGACCTCTTGGCGAGGTAGTCACCGGCGGGGCGCAGCGCCACGCTCAGCGCGCCCAGGTAGGAGTCGTTGGCGGCGGCCTCGAAGCGGGGCCCGGCCAGGCGGGCGGCCCGCTTGGTCATCGACCGCCCGACCGCCGAGGTGGCCAGCAGCCGGTCGGCGATCCCGGTCGCGGCGTCGGCGAGCCGCCCCGGGGGCACCACGTCGGTCACCAGCCGCAGGGCGCGCAGTTCGTCGGCGGGGATCCGCTCGCCGAGCAGCAGCCAGCGCTTGGCCAGGTCGGCGCCGACGAGGTCGGCGAGGATCGCCATGCCGCTCCAGGTCAGCGGGATGCCGAAGCCCACCTCCGGGAAGGTCGCGAAGCAGGTGTCGGCGGCCACCCGCAGGTCGCTGGCCAGGCCGAGGACGGCGCCGGAGCCGATGGCCGGGCCGTTGAACGCTGTGACGGTGGTCTGTTCCAGCCGGTACCAGCGTTCGACCAGCTCGGCGGTGCGCCGCTGCACCGACATCGTGGCCCGGGCGTCGAGGGTGGCCAGCTCGTGCAAATCGGTGCCGGCGCAGAACGCGGTGCCGGCACCGGTGAGCACGACGACCTCGGTCCCCTCGTCGCGGGACAGCTCGTGCAGCACGTCCTCGAAACGGGCGAGCATCGCCAGGTCGAAGCTGTTGCGCCGGGCGGGCCGGTTCAGCGTCACCCGGGCCAGCCGGCCGTCGCGGTGCAACAGCACGGACTCCTCGGCACGGTGGGCGTCGGTCATGGCGACTCCGAATTCAGTAGGGCGCGGTCGACCAGCGCGGCGGCATGGCCGACGTACGACAGCGGATCCAGCAGGCCGGCGAGCTCGGCCGCGGGCAGGGCGGCGGCCACCTGCGGGTCGGCGCGCAGCGTCTCGGCGAACGGGCGCCCCTGCTCGAGGCTGTCGCGGACGATCCGCATGACCAGGTGGTGGGCCTGTTCCCGGCCGAGCGGGCCGGCCAGGCGCAGCATCACCGCCTCGGAGAGCACCAGCCCGCCGGTGAGGTCGAGGTTGGCGCGCATCCGGTCGGGGTTGACGCCGAGGTCACCGAAGACGTCGACCAGTCGCTGCAACGCGCCACCCAGCAGGATGAAACACTCCGGCAGCAGCTTCCACAGCGTCATCCCGACGCCCATGTCCCGGTCGTCCTGGGCGACCATGGTCTGCAACGCCAGCGGCACCTGGGCCCGCAGGGTGCCGGCGGCGGCGATCACCGCCTCGCAGCGGATCGGGTTGCGCTTGTGCGGCATCGTGCTGCTGCCGACCTGGGTGGCCCGCTGCGACTCGTACGCCTCACCGACCTCCGTACGGCCGAGGAAGTAGACCTCCCGGGCCAGCTTCTCGGCGCTGGCCGCGACGAGACCGAAGACCATCAGGCACTCGGCGAAGCGGTCCTGGGTGGCGTGCCAGGGGGTGGCGGCGACGCCGAGCCCCAGGTCAGCGGCGACGGCCTGCTCCAGCGCGAACGCCTGCGCGCCGTAGCCGGCCATCGTGCCGGCCGCGCCGCCCATGCTCGTCACCAGCAGCCGCTGGCGCAGTTGCCGCAACCGGACGCGGTGGCGTTGCAACTCGTCCTGCCACACGGCGCAGCGCAGGCCGAAGGTGGTCGGCAGCGCCTGCTGGCCGTGGGTGCGGGCGGCCATCGGGGTGGCGCGGTGCCGCAGCGCCAGCCGCCGCAGCGCCCGGACCAGCTCGTCGACCTGCCGCTGCACGATGTCCAGGCCGTCGCGGGCCCGCAGGACGAAGCCCGTGTCCATCACGTCCTGGGTGGTGGCACCCAGGTGGACGTAGCGACCGGCGTCGCCGGGGCAGGCGGCCGTGAGCGCGCGTACCAGCGGCACCAGCGGGTGCACGGTGTCGGCGGCGTCGGCGGCGAGCACCGCCGTGTCGAGCCGGTCGACGCGGGCCGCCTCGGTGATCGCCTGCGCGGCGGCCGACGGGATGATGCCCAGCTTCGCCTGCCCCCGGGCGAGGGCGGCCTCGACGTCGAGCCAGGACTGCATGAGCTGGCGGTCGTTGAAGACGCCACGCATCTCGGCGTTGCCGAAGAAGCTGGTGACGGTGAGCGAGTCCAGGAAGCACGATCCGAGCTGCATCAGCGTTCCTCCCCCGCAGCGTCGAGCAGGTCCCGCGCGGCCCGCCGGTCGACCTTCCCGGACGGCAGCAGCGGCAGGTCGGCGACGGTACGGATCAGGGTCGGCACCTTGTGCCGGGCCAGCCGTTCGGTGGCGGTACGGGTGAGCCGGTCGACGTCGCAGTGCCCACCCGGGACGGTCACGACCAGCGCCGCGATCTCCTCGCCCCAGCGGGTCGACGGCACGCCGAGCACGCACACCCGGGCCACGGCCGGGTCGTCGGCGAGGACGGCCTCCACCTCGGCGGGGTGCACGTTCTCGCCGCCACGGATGATCAGCTCCTTGATCCGGCCCGCCAGGGTGAGGACCCGGTCGCCGGTCAGCGCGCCCAGGTCGCCGGTGCGCAGCCAGCCGTCGCTGGTGATCGTGGCGGCGGTGGTGGCCGGGTCGTCGACGTAGCCGCAGGTGACCGAGCTGCCGCGTACCAGCAGCTCGCCGACCTGCCCGGCGGGCAGCGGGGTGCGGGTGGCGGGGTCGACCACGGTGGCCTCCAGCGCCGGCAGGACGCGTCCGACGGTGTGCCCGGGTGCCCCGCAGCTCCCGTCGCCGGGGTCCAGGCTGATCGTCGGGCCGGCCTCGGTCTGCCCGTAGACGACCGCCACCCGGTCCAGGCCGAGCACCCGCCGGGTGCGGGTGAGCAGCGCCGGGGCGCAGGCGGCGCCGCCGAGGAAGCCGACCCGCAACGACGACAGGTCCCAGCGCCCGGGGTCCTGCTCGACGCGGTCGGTGAGCATCGAGGCCATGGTGGGTACGGCCTGCAGGACCGTGCACGCGTGCCGCTCGATCTGGTCGAGGACCGGCTCGGTGCGGAACCTGCGGGTGGAGACCCACAGCGCGCCGGTCACGAGCGCCAGCATCGCCCCGCTGCCGAGCCCCGCCGCGTGGGCCAGGGGCAGCGGCGAGGCGATCCGGTCGTCGGCGCGCAGCCGGGCCGCCTCGGCCGTCCAGGCCGCGTTGGCCAGCAGGTTGGCCGCGCTCAGCGACACCATCTTGGCCGGGCCGGTGGAGCCGGAGGTGAACTGGATGTTGCAGGCGGCGTCCGGGTCACCGACGGGCGGCGGGACCGGGTCGTCCCAGCCGGGCAGTCCCGCCAGCGCCGCCGCGCCCAGGTCGGCGCCGAGAACGTGCCAGCCGTCCGGGCGCTCGCCGGGCGGCAACGCCGCCAGGGCCTGCGTGACGGTGGACGGGCCGTTCCGGTCGCGTACCCGCTCGGCGGCGTAGAGGCGCCGTGGCCGGCTGCGGGCCAGCGCCGAGGTCAGCTCGGGCCCGGTGAGGCCGGGGTGCAGGGTGGTCAGGGCGGCGCCCCGCCAGGCCGCGGCGGCCAGCAGCACCAGCCAGGCCAGCCCGTTCTCGGACCACACCGCGATCCGGTCGCCACGGCCGACGCCCTGGGCCGCCAGGACGGCCGCCGCCCGGCCGGCGAGGTCGGCGAACTCCCCCGTGGTCACGGGTCGGCCCGGATCGTCGAAGACGTACAGGGCGCGGTCCGGGTCCCGGGCGGCGCGGTCCAGCACGGTGAGGTCGAGGGCGGGCGGGGTCACGGATCACTCCTTGGTCAGCAGCAGGTTTCCGTGGTCGTCGACGGTGGCGCTCCATCCGCCGCCGACGACGGTGGTGCTGCCGTTCTCGCGGACGACGGCGGGACCGGCGACGGCGCAGCCGGGCCCCAGGTCGGCACGGCGCCACACCGTCGCCTCGACCCAGCCGCCCGGGCGGTAGAGGCGGGTCCGGCCGGGCTCCACCGGGCCGCCGGCGGGGGCGGCGAAGCGTACCGCCGGGCGGGGCCCGAACGCGGTGAGCCGGCAGTTGACGATCTCGGCCGGGTGGTCGGAGCGGGTGTAGGCGTACCGCTCGGCGTAGGCGGCGTGGAAGGCCGTCACCAGCTCGTCGGCGGTGGCCGGCAGCTCGGGCAGGGCGACGGCGAGGTCGAAGCTCTGCCCCCGGAACCGCATGCCGACCGACAGACCGAAGCTGACCTGGTCCGGCTCCACGCCGTCCTCGGCCTTGAGCTGGGCCAGGGCGGCGTCGCGCAGGTCGGCCAGGGCCGCCCGGACGGCCGCCAGGCCGTCGTCGTCGGCCGGCACCAGCACGGTACGGACGTAGTCGTGGCGGGCCTGGGCGGTGACGAAGCCGAGCGCGGAGAAGTTGCCCGGCACCGGCGGCACCAGGACCCGACGGATGCCGAGCTCGTCGGCGAGGTCGGTGGCGTGCATCGGGCCGGCGCCACCGAAGGGCATCAGCACGAAGTCGCGCGGGTCGTGGCCGCAGGCCACGGAGATCTCCTTGATGGCGCTGGTCATCTTGACCGTGGCGAGGGTGAGGATGCCGTGCGCCAGTTCCAGCTCGTCGAGACCGAACGTGCCGGCCAGCCCCGCCAGGGCCGTACGGGCGGCGTCGGCGTCGAGGGGCACCTCACCGCCGAGGCTCTCCTGCGGGTCGAGGTGACCGACGAGCAGGTGCGCGTCGGTGGTGGTCGGCTCGGTGCCGCCCCGGCCGTAGGCGGCCGGGCCGGGGGTCGATCCGGCGCTGCGCGGCCCGACCCGCAGTTCCCCGCCCAGGTCGCGCCAGGCGATCGAGCCGCCACCGGCGCCGATGGTGTTGATCTCCACCTGGAACGTCCGGTTCGGGTAGCCGGCGATCTTCCCGTCGTTGGTCATCAACGGGGTGCCGTTCTTGATCAGGCAGACGTCCGTGCTGGTGCCGCCGATGTCGCAGGTGATGACGTTCGGGTAGCCGGCCAGCGTGGCCAGGTGCACGGTGGCGGCGACCCCGCCGGCGGGCCCGGAGAGGGCCAGGTTGATCGGCAGCCGGCCGGCCTCGTCGGTGGAGACGACACCGCCGCTGCTCGTCATGATCGACAGGGGGTGGGCGTAGCCGCCGTCGGCGAGGGCGTCGCCGAGCCCGCGCAGGTAGTCGGCGACGGTCGCCCGGACGCTGGCGTTGAGCACGGTGGTGGCGAAGCGCTCGTACTCGCCCTGCTCCGGCACCACGTCCGAGGAGACGGTGCAGACCAGGTCGGGGTAGCGCTCCGCCAGTCGCCGCGCCGCGGCCCGCTCGTGGGCGGGATTGCGGTACGAGTGCAGCAGGCACACCGCCACCGCCCGGGGGCCGGCGGCGGCCACCCGGTCGAGTGCCTCGTCCAGCTCGTCGACGTCGAGCGGACGCACGACGCTGCCGTCGGCGCCGATCCGCTCGCGCAGCACGTGCCGGTGCCGGCGTTCGACCAGCGGCGGCCGGGCGCTCTCCTTGACGCTATAGAGGCGCGGCCGGTGCCCGAGGCCCATCTCCAGCACGTCCCGGAAGCCCTCGGTGGCCAGCACGGACACCGGCTCGCCGGAGCCTTCGAGCAGCGCGTTCGTGACCCGGGTGGTGCCGTGCACGAACCGGTCGACCGTGTCCAGGCTGACGCCGAGCTTGGCCAGGCCCTCGAAGATGGCCGCCGCGGGGTCGTGCGGGGTCGAGAGGGTCTTGGCCTCGGCGAGCCGGGCGGTGGCCGGCTCGTAGACGATGACGTCGGTGAAGGTGCCACCGATGTCGACGCCGATGCAGAGCATGGCGAGCCTTTCGGGTAGGGGTGGATGGCGTCGGCGACGGGTCGGTCGCTAGAACGTGACGCCGTATCGGCGCAGGGTCCGTCCCGTGACCAGACGCAGGATCCAGTCGAAGAGGTAGCCGAGCAGGCCGAGGGCGATGATGCCCACGAAGACCCACTCCGTCTTGGCGTAGTTGCGGGCCGTCCAGATCAGCGATCCCAGGCCGCTCTGGGCGGCGACGATCTCGGCGGAGACGATCGTCAGGAACGAGTTGCCCATCGCCAGCCGGGCGCCGGTGACCACGTGCGGCACCGTCGACGGCAGCACGACCGAGACCAGGCTGCGTACGGGGCCGGCGCCGAGGGCACGGGCCGCCCGCATCCGGATCTCGTTGACCGACAGCACCCCGGCCAGGGTGTTGAGGGCGACGATGAAGACGGTGGTGTAGAAGATCAGCGCCACCTTCGACGCCTCCCCCGGCCCGAGCCAGATGATGGCCAGGGTGACGAAGGCGATCGGCGGCACGAAGCGGAAGAACTGGATGTAGGGGTCGAGCATCAGCCGCAGCCAGGGGATGCAGCCCATCAGCAGACCCATCGGTACGCCGATGAGCACGCCGAGCAGCCAGCCGGTGAGGATGCGGGTCGAGGACGCGCTGATCGAGTCCCACAGGGTGCCGTCGCGGACGAGTTCGACCGCGCCGTCGAGGGTGAGCCGCGGCGAGGGCAGGAAGAAGGCGGTGTAGTTGCGGCTGACCAGGTCCCAGATCAGCACGCCGAGCACCACCGACAGCACCGACAGCCCGACCCGGGTCAGTCGGGGCCAGCGGTTGCGGCGCGGGCCGGCGGTGGCCGCCGCCCGGGTGCGGTCGGGGACGGTGGGTGCCTCGACGGTCATCGCCCCTCCCTCCGGTCGTCGTCGGCGCGGTGCGCGCCGGGCCGGCCGTCGTGGCCGTCGTCGAGTCCCTGGGCGCGCAGCGTCCGGGCCACCTCGGCGCCGATGTCCTCGCGCAGCTCCCGGAAGAGCTCCGCGCAGGCCGGGTCGGTCAGGTCACGGGGCCGGGGCAGGTCACAGCGGTAGTCCTTCTTGATCGCCGCCGACGGTCCCGCCGTCATCGTGACGATCCGGTCGCCGAGCAGGATCGCCTCGCCGATGTCGTGGGTGACGAAGACGATCGTGGCCCCGGTCTCGCGCCAGATCCGGTCGAGTTCGACCTGCATCACCAGCCGGGTCTGGGCGTCCAGCGCGCCGAACGGCTCGTCCATCAGCACGACCGAAGGGTCGTTGGCCAGGACCCGGGCGAGCTGGGCCCGCTGGCGCATGCCGCCGGAGAGCTGCTCGGGGAACCGCTCGGCGCTGTGCGCGAGGCCGACCATCGCCAGGTACCGGTCGACGACCGCGTCGCGCTGGGCCTTGGGCACGCCGCGCATCTGCGGCCCGAAGGCGACGTTCTGTCGTACGGTCAGCCAGGGGAACAGCGCCTCGGCGCTCTGGAAGACCACGCCTCGCGACACGTCCGGCCCGGTCACCGGTTCGCCGCCGCAGCTCACCTCGCCGGCCGCCGGGCGTACGAACCCGGCGACCGCGTTGAGCAGCGTGGACTTGCCGCAGCCGCTCGGCCCGAGCAGGCAGACGAGCTCACCGGCGGCGATGTCGAGGCTCGCGCCGCTGACGGCGACGAACTCACCGAAGCGGATGTCGACGTCGCGGATGCGGATCGGGGAGCCGGCGCGGTCGGCGGGTCGGCCGGCCGTGGGGGCGGGGGCGGTGCCGTTGACTGTCACGCCACTCCCTTGACCATGACGGCCGCCGGGTCCGCCTTCTGCGCGACGATCTTGCTGTCCTGCTGGAACTGGGCGATCTCGCCGTAGCGCTTGAGGTCCTCGTCGGTGAAGTCGCGGACCTGGCACTGGACGCCCTCCAGCAGCTTCTGCGCCTCCGCCGCCGGCACCTTGATGGCCTTCTCGGTGACGGTGCCCGCCTTGGCCGGGTCGCTGGTGAGCTGCTCGCACGCCTGGCCGATGGTCTGGACGACCTTCTTGGCGGCCTCCTTGTTGGCCTCGTACCAGGCGCCGTCGACCCCGATGACGAGGTTGTAGACGTAGCCGATGTCGCCGCTGGTCAGCAGGACCTTGCCGCCGTTGGCGACGCCGCGCGACGGCCACGGCTCCCACATGATGTAGCCGTCCACGTCGCCGCGCTGGAGCAGGGCCGGCATCTCGGCGGGAGAGGCGTTGACGAACTCGACGGACTCCCGGCTGATGCCGCGCGCCGCGAGGACCTTGTTGGTGGCGTACTCGTTGACCGTGCCGGGCACGACGCCGTACTTCTTGATGCCCGCCACGTCGGCGATGCCGGAGCGCGCCACGAGCTTGATGAAGCTCGGCGACTGCGAGAAGACCGCCAGGCCCTTGATGTCGCCGCGGGTGGCCCGGTTCAGCAGGCTCGACTCGGTGCTCGCGGTGATCTGGCCCTGCTTGGCCAGGATCGCGTCGAGGCCGCCGGTGCCCTCCTGGAACTGGGTGACCGTGACGTTCAGGCCGTTGGCCTGGAACAGCTTCTCCTGGTCGGCGAGGTAGATCGGGGAGTACGCCGGGTCGACGCCGACGCCGAAGTTGACCGCCACCGACGGGGCTGCCTCGCCTCCGCCGGACTCGGTCGGGCTCTGGTTCTCCGCGCAGGCCGCAACGGCGGCGGTCACCAGCAGGGCTGCTACCGCAGCGCGCAATGCTCGCATTCTCATGGCTACCCCAGATACCTAGCGGCTCATATTATGGTTACCGTTGCTTAATGTGGGACGCTACTGCCGAGCGGCGGGCGCAGTCAAGAGATTCGGCCTCACCTTCCTTGCGACAGACAGTAGCCGCGGGCTGGCTCCAGCCGACGGGGCCGAAGTCCGCCGCCGCAAACCGGAGTCCGATGAACACGCTGGACAAACGGGCCGATGCCGACCGACCGGACCGGCCGCCGGGCCCGAAGGGGAACGCGCCGACCGGGCCCGACAGTCACGTTGAGTGACGAATCCCGGACATCCGGGCCACCAGCCGCGCCGGCGAAGCGCCCCGGGCCGGACAGTGCCGACCTCACCGCCATCAGACCCGCCCGCCGCGCTGACCGAACGGCGCACGACCTCCGGGACCTTCAGCGGCGCACCGCAGCCGATCGGTTAACGGAATGTGACCAGGCGGGGACGCATTGTCGGGTTCGCGTCGCGACACGGTCGGGTGCCCGCTAGGGGGCGCTGACCTGCGGGCGGAGGGTGTGGGCAGCCGACTTTCCACTCCGAGACGAGGTAGTCATGCCCGTGACTCCGAGCTACCCCGGCGTCTACATCGAGGAAGCCCCGAGCGGCGTCCGGCCCGTCATCGGCGTGGCGACCGGGGTGGCCGCGTTCGTCGGATACGTCCGGACCGGCCCGGAGCACCGCGCCGTACGCGTGAACAGCTTCGGCGAGTTCGAGCGCCGCTTCGGCGGCGTCGACCGGGACTCCGAACTCAGCCTCGCCGTGCAGCAGTTCTTCCGCAACGGCGGCTCCGCCGCGCTCGTCGTACGGGTGCCCCGCGCCGACGCCCGTTCGGCCTCGGTCACCCTGCTGGACAAGGTGGGCACCGGCCCGAAGTCGGCGCTGCTGCTGGACGCGGCGAGCACCGGCGCGTGGGGCAGCGGTCTGCTGATCGACGTCGACCACGACGACGCCGCCGACCCCAAGACGTTCAACCTCAGCATCCAGGACGCGGCCACCGGCGCGACGGAGCGCTTCACCGGGCTGTCCTCGGACCCGGCGAGCGCCGCGTACGCCGTCGCCGTGCTCAACGACCCCGACCGGGGCTCCGCCCTGGTGCGGGCCCGGGCCGGGGCGAGCGGCGCGGGCCGGCCCGTGCCCAGCGGCACCGTCGGCGCGGCCATCGGCTCGCCCACGGTCGACGCCGCGAAGAACTACCGGCTCACCGTGCAACCGGACCGGCCCACCAAGCCGGACCCGGCGGACCCCACCAAGACCGTCCCGGCCGTGGGCGCGGTGACCGTCACGGCGCTGGAGAAGGGCGAGCGGCTGCCGTCCTCGCCCGCCGGCGTGGCCGCGCTACTGCAACGCAAGATCAACACGGCGCTGGGCGCCGCCGACGGGGCCGCCGGGCTGCGGGTCCGCGTGCTACCCACCGCCGACGGCGGCCTGCGCGTCCTCGGCGACGTCGACCCGCTGGTGGCCCCGGCGGCCGTGGACGCGGCCTTCACCGTCACGGGCGCGACCGCGTCGGGCGACGTGGCCGACGGCGCCGCCCTGCTCGGCCTCGGCGGCGCCACCACGAACGTCGGCCGGTACACCCCCGTCGGAGCCAAGCGGCTCGGCCAGGGCGACCTGGTCACCGGCTCGGACGGCACGACGCTGCCCGGCACCGCCGCGCTGATCGGCTCCGAGGCCGCCTACACCGGCATCTACGCCCTACTCAGGACCGACCTGTTCAACCTGCTCTGCATCCCCGACGCGACCCGCGCCAAGCCCGGCGACCCGACGACGGTCGACACCGGGCTGGACCCGGACGCGGTCTGGGCCGCCGCCTACGAGCTGTGCGCGCGGCGCCGGGCGATGCTGCTGGTCGACCCGCCGCCCGGGGTCGACGACCCGGACCGCGCGCTGGACTGGATCAACCAGCTCGGCGTCAAGGGACCCAACGCGGTGGCACACTTCCCCCGGCTGCGGATCCCCGACCCGACCGACGGCTTCCGGCCGCGTACGGTCGCCCCCGGCGGCACCCTCGCCGGCCTGTACGCCCGCCAGGACACCGAGCGGGGCGTGTGGAAGGCCCCGGCGGGCACGGATGCGCAACTGCGCGGCGTGACCAACCTGGTCCACCCCCTCACCGACGCCGAGAACGGCGTACTCAACCCGCTCGGGCTCAACTGCCTACGGACCTTCCCGGTCGTCGGCACCGTCAACTGGGGAGCGCGCACCACCGCCGGCGCCGACGTGCTGGCCAGCCAGTGGAAGTACACGCCGGTGCGCCGCCTCGCGCTCTACATCGAGGAGAGCGTCTTCCGGGGCACCCAGTGGGCCGTCTTCGAGCCCAACGACGAGCCACTCTGGTCCCAGCTGCGGCTGAACCTGACGTCGTTCATGCAGGACCTGTTCCGCAAGGGCGCGTTCGCCGGGCGCACGCCACGCGAGGCGTACCTGGTGCGGTGCGACGCGGAGACCACCACCGGCGACGACCGGGACCGGGGCGTGGTGAACGTCGTCGTCGGGTTCGCCCCGCTCAAACCCGCCGAGTTCGTGATCGTGCGGATCCAGCAGCTCGCCGGCCAGAGCCCGTCCTGAGAGGTGTGAGTCATGGTGCAGTTCGCGGTCAATCCGACGCGCTTCGACCCGTACAAGAACTTCAAGTTCCGGGTCAAGTGGGACGGCCGCTACGTGGCCGGGGTCAGCAAGGTCAGCGCGCTCAAGCGCACCACCGAGGTGGTCAAGCACCGCGACGGCGGCGACCCGTCGACCAGCCGCAAGTCCCCCGGGCGTACGGAGTTCGAGGCCGTCACGCTGGAGCGCGGCCTGACCCACGACGCCGAGTTCGCCCAGTGGGCCGGGCGGATCTGGGCACTGCACGCCGGCCTCGGCTCGGAGGCGTCGCTGGCCGACTTCCGGCGCGACATCACCATCGAGCTGCTCAACGAGGCCGGGCAGGTCGCCCAGTCGTACCGGCTGTTCCGCTGCTGGGTGTCGGAGTACCAGGCGCTGCCGGAGCTGGACGCCAACGCCAACGCGGTGGCCATCGAGCACATCAAGCTGGAGAACGAGGGCTGGGAACGCGACGAGGCGGTCACCGAACCGACCGAACCCCGGCTCGGCTCGTGACCGCCGGGCCGCCGCCGACCGAGGCGGAGCTGGTCTCCGCCTGGGACCACGCGCTCGGGCAGCCGGCACCGCGACGCCCCCTGCTGCTGCTGGGCCGCGAGGACGCCGACCGGCTGCCGGTGGGCGAGGTGGCGGCCCTGCTGCTGACGACGGCGCGGGCCTGGACCGGCGACCGGGTGGAGGCCACCCTGGACTGCCCGGCCTGCCCGGAACGCCTCGAGGTCGACTTCGCCGTGGCCGACCTGCTGGCCGCCGCGCCGGACCGGCAGGAGGCCGGCCCGGCCACCGGGACGTTCACGCTGCGCTGGCGGGGGCACCAGCTGACCCTGCGGCTGCCCACGCCAGCCGACCTCCAGGGGGCGGCGCGGGCCGGGGACGCCGCAGCGGCCGAGCGGTGGCTGCTGCGGGCGTGCCTGCTCGCCGCCGACCCGCCGCTGGCCGATCCGGACGCCACCCTGCCGGAGGTGTCGGCCGCCATGGCCGCGCGCGACCCCCTCGGAGTCGTCGCGGTCACCCTGACCTGCCCGGGCTGCGGCACCACCACCGAGGCGCTGCTCGACGTGCCCGGCTGGGCGTGGCAGGCCGCGGACGGCCGCGTCCGGCGGCTGCTCGGCGAGGTGCACCGCCTGGCCCGCGCGTACGGCTGGTCGGAGGCGGAGGTGCTCGGCCTCGGCCCGCACCGCCGCGCCGCGTACCTGGAGCAGGTGCCGTGACCGACTACCTGGCGGCGCTGGCCGCTCTCGCCGTCGACGCCGCGCCCCGGCTGCGGCCCCGCACCCCGGGTCGCTTCGAACCGCAGCAGCCCGAACCGGGCGGCGGCTTCGAGGCGTACGAGATGGAGCGGGAGGCGCCGCCCCTGCCGGCGGCCCGCCCCGCCGTGCCCGGCGCGCCCGCGCCGCACGTCGCGACGCCGACGGCCGCGCCCGCCGCCACTCCCCCACCGCCGCCGACCGCCGAGCCGGCCCCCGACCGCGGGCCGCCGAGGGTCCCCACCGCCGCGCGGACCGCGCCACCCGCGCCGGTCACCGCCCCACCACCCGCACCCTCGCCGCAGCCGGCCGCACCGACCGGCCCACGAGAGGCGGTACGGGCCGCCGCCGCACCGGTCGACCCCGAGCACCCGCCACCGGCGCCCCGACCAGCCCCGCCGCCCGTCCGGCCGGACCCTCCCGCCGCGCCCGCGCCCGCGCCGGCGCCACCCGCCGCGCCGCCCGTGGCCCCGGCGACCGTGCTCCGGCCGGTGACCACCGGTGCGGCCCCGCGCGCCGTGCCGGTGACCCGCGCCGCCGCCCGGGCACCCGAGCGCCCCACCGTGCACCTGCACATCGGCCGGATCGACGTGCGGCTCGCCCCCGGGCGGCGCACCGCACCCGCCGCGCCCGCGCCGGTCACGCCCGTCGCGCCGGCGCCCGCCGTGGACCCGGGACCCGCCCCCGAGCTGGAGGCATACCTGCGCGACCCGGAGGGACGGCCCCGATGAGCAGCGCGTACGCCCTCGCCGCCGTGACCGCCGTGCTGCGCGCCCAGCTGATGGCGTACCTGCGGGCCACCGGCGCGTCGTCGACCGTCGGCGGGGTGTCCGTCTCCGCCGGCCCGCCCGACCGGGTCAGCGTGGGCAACCAGGAAGGCAACCAGGTCAACCTCTTCCTCAGCCGGGTCACCCGCAACCCCACCTGGGCCAACCTCGGCCCACCGCCGCGCAACGCCGCCGGCGACGACGTCGCCGCCGTCCCGCTCGGCGTCGACCTGCACTACGTGGCCAGCGTCCACGGCCACGACCCGCTGACCGGCGAGATCCTCCTCGGGCACCTGCTGGCGATGCTGCACGAGACGCCGGTGCTGACCCGCACGGCGATCCGCCGGTCGCTCGCCCCCGACCCGCCGGACCCGACCCTGCCGGCGCCGGTGGCCGAGTCCCGCCTCGCCGAGCAGGTCGAACAGCTACGGATCACCGTCGCCAACAGCCCCGGCGGCGAGGAGAGCTTCCGGCTCTGGTCGGCGTTCAGCGCCCCCTACCGCAGCAGCGTCTTCTTCGACGTCTCGGTCGTGCTGATCGACCCACTGCGGGCAGCCCGGGAGCCGCTGCCCGTACGGGCGGTCACCGCCGGGACGGTCGACGTACGCGGACCCGAGGTCGACGCCGTACGCGCCGACGGGCCGACCGGCACCCCGGTCACCGCCGCCGCGACCCTCGTCGTGACCGGCCGCAACCTCACCGGCCCCGACACCCGCATCCGCGTCGGTACGGCCACCGCCAGCCCCGCCACCGCGTCGGCCACCGAGCTGCGGGTGCCGCTGTCGGCCTTCGACCGGCCCGTCGCCGCCGGCCTGCGAGGGCTGGTCGTCACCCACTCCGTCGACCTGGGCGACCCGCCCGCGCCCCGGGCGGCGCTCAGCTCCGACGCCGTGCCGGTCACCTACCGGCCGACGATCACCATCGCCCCCGCCGACGTGGTCGTCGACTCCAGCCGCACCGTCGACTCGGTGGTGCTGCGTACCGGCGCGGTCACCGTCACCGCACAGCCGCGGGTCGAGGCGACGCAGCAGGTCACCCTCTCGCTGACCGGGGCGGCCGGCACCATCCTGCCGGCGCCGCCCGGCAACGGCGTCGCCCCGGGCGCCGACAGCACCGACCGGATCCGCTTCGCCTTCCGCGACCTGCCCGCCGGCACGTACCTGGCCCGGCTGCGGGTGGACGGGGTGGACAGTCCGCTGAGCACCGACCCCACCGGCCGCTACACCGGCCCCTCCGTGGTGCTGTGATGCCCGCCGCCCGCGCCCCCGCCCGCTGGCCCGCCCCCGCCGTCGCCGAGCGGGCCGACGACGGGCTGGCCGCCGAGGTGGAGCGGATCCGGCTGCTGCTCAAGGGCGAACCCGCGCAGGCCACCCGCCGCGACGGCGCGCACCTGGACCGGATCGCCGGCGGCTTCGGGCTGACCGGCTTCGAACGCGACGTGCTCGTCGCCGCCCTCGCCGGGGCACTCGGCCTGCTGGACCGCCCGCCCACCTTCGCCTGGTGCCTGGACGCCCTACCCGGCGGGCACTGGGACGCCCTGTCCCCCGACCGTCCGCTGCGCGCCGCCCGGCTGGTCGAACTCGGCGACGGCCCGCTGCCGCACGCCCCGCTGCACGCCGACGAGCGGATCCTGCACGAGGTACGCGGCGCCGGGCGGCTCGACGAGCGGCTGCGGCCGTACGTCACGGAGCTGCCCGCACCACCGGCGAGCCTGCCGCCCAGCCGGCGGCGGGCCGCGACCGACCTCTGCGCCGCGTGGCAGACCGGCCGCCACGCCCTGCGGATCAGCGGGCCGGACCGGCCCGACCGCACGGACGTCATCGCCGCCGCCGCGGCGACGGTGGGCCGCCCCGCCCACCGGCTGGCGGCCGGCGACCTGCCGGACGCCGTCGCCGACCGCGACGCCCTCGTCCGGCTCTGGAACCGCGAGGTGGTGCTCGCCGACCCGGTGCTGGTCGTGGAGCTGACCGGCGACGAACCGCCCGAGCTGACCGGCCGCGTGGCGCACCTGCTGGGGCGGCTCATCGGCGACGTCGTCATCTCCGCCCCGCACGCCGTCACGCTCGACGGGATCGCCGCCGGGCCGAACGTGGACCGGCCGAGCCGCGAGGAACAGCGGGCGCTGTGGCGGGGACTGCTGCCCGCACGCCCGGCCGCCGAGCTGGCCCGCGAGTTCGACCTGGGGCACCACGAGATCCTCGCCACCGCCGCCCGACCCGCCCCCGATCCGGCCGCGCACGCCCGGGACCTGGTCCGCGAGCGGGTCCGCCGGGACCTCGACGGGGTGGCCGAGCGGATCTACGTGCGGGCCGGCTGGGACGACCTGGTGCTGCCCACGCCGGCCCTGACCCAACTGCGGCAGCTGACCGCCGCCGCGGCCGGCCGCGCGCTGCTCGCCGAGCGGGGCTTCGGGCGCCGTACGGGGCGTGGGCTCGGGGTCACGGCGCTCTTCGCGGGCCCGAGCGGCACCGGCAAGACCCTCGCCGCCGAGGTGGTCGCCGGGGCCCTCGGCCTGGACCTGCACCGCGTCGACCTGGCCACCGTCGTCAGCAAGTGGATCGGCGAGACCGAGAAGCAGCTGCGCCGCATCTTCGACGCCGCCGAGCGCGGCGGCACCGTGCTGCTCTTCGACGAGGCCGACGCGCTGTTCGGCCGCCGCTCCGAGGTGAAGGACAGCCACGACCGGTACGCCAACATCGAGGTGTCGTACCTGCTGCAACGCATGGAGCAGTACCGGGGCGTGGCGGTGCTGACGACCAACATGCGTACCGCCATCGACCCGGCGTTCCTGCGCCGGCTGCGGGTGCTGGTGTCCTTCGGGCACCCCGGCCCGGCCGAACGGGCCGACCTGTGGCGGCGCGCCTTCCCGCCGCAGGTCGCCACGGAGGACCTCGACCTGCACCGCCTCGCCGGCCTGGACCTCACCGGCGGCGACATCCACACCGTCGCCCTGCGGGCCGCCCTCGTCGCCGCCGGGGAGCGCGGCCCCGTCCGGATGCGGCACGTGCTCGACGCCGTGGCCGCCGAGTACGCCAAGCACGACCGGCCCGCCGACCCGGGGCTGTGGTCATGAACGTCGAGGTCGACATCCGGGAACTCGTCCTCACCGGCGTCGAGGCGCCCGATCCCGCCGCACTCGGCACCGCGGTGGGCGTACGGCTGGCCCGGCTGCTCGCCGAGCGCGGCCTGCCGCCCACCTCTCCCCCGACCGGCCCGCTGCCGGCACCGGCGGGAACGGACCTGCCGGGGGCACTGGCCGAGGCGATCTGGGCGCAGCTGGGCCGCCCCGCCTGCCGGGAGGCCCACCGGTGAGCGAGCGGAAGGCGGCCGTACGCCCACAGTCCCCGCCCGGCGACCGGGACGCGGACCTGGCCAGGCTGACCCGGGACCTCGTCGACCGGTACGCCCCCGCGCTGGGGCTGCGGCCCGACACCGTGCGGGTGCACCTCGGCGAGGCCGGGCGGCGGGCCGCCAACCACGGCGCGAGAGGCCTCTTCGCCGACGGGGCGCTGCACCTGGCCCCCGGCTACGACCCGACCCGCGCGACCGGGCGGGCCCTGCTCGCCCACGAACTCGCCCACCTGGCCCAGGCCGGCGCCGCCGCGACCACGACGCAGCGCGGCACCGACCCGGAGGCCGAGGCGCGGGCGCTGGCGGAGGCAGCCGCGGCCGGGCGGGCACTCTGGACGCCGTCGGCCCGGCTACCGGCCGGCGCGGTCGCCGCCGACACGGGTGCCGTCGCGACCGCTGCCCGCCCCACGCCGGCCCCCGACGCGCAAGCCGGTACGGGACCGCTGGAGGCGCAGCTCAGCGAACTCGTCGAGCGCCGGTACCGGGCCGAACGGGCCCGGATCATCGACCTGCTCGACGGCCTGTGGGTCTCCGGCGACGACGTGCGCGGCTGCCTGCGGGTGCTGGACACGCTGCCGTTCCTCGTCGCCCGGAGCCTGGTGCACAGCCTGCCGTCGGCACGCCGCACCGACCTGGGCCGCAACCTCGACGACGGCCACCACCGGCTCTACCCGGGTGCCGCCCTCGCCGCGCTCGGCGGCCAGACGCCCTACCTGCTGCGCCTGCTGGAGGCCGACAACGTACGCGGGCTGGACACCGAGGGACTCGGTCCCGTCGAGCGGCGCACGGCGCTGGACGTGCTGCGCGCCCTGCGTACCAGCGTCCTGCGGGAACTGCTCACCGGCGAGCGCGGCAGACACTTCCGGGGCCTGCTGACGCAGGCGCCGGAGCGGGGCAGCGACGCCGACGCCCTGCGCGAGCAGATCACGGCGCTCGGCGGGACCGCCGCCGAGGCCGCCCGGCTCGACGAGGACACGGGACTGCGGGAGCGGCTGCGCCGCGTCGAGCGGCTCATCGGCCAGCGCCAGGGCGCTCAGGCGCTGGAACTGCTGGCCGGACTGGCACCGGCCCCACCCACCGCCGGGGCCACGGCCGACGCGACGACCGCCGGGGCCACGGCCGGCACCGCCGGCCCGCCCGAGCCGGGCCCCCGGCTACGGCACGCGGTCCGCCGGCTCGACGAGGCCGGGCGCATCGACGCCCTGCTGGACCAGCTGCCGTGGGAGGAGAAGCGGGTCGGCGCGCCCCTCGGTCCCCGGCTGCTCGTCGTGCTGGCCGCCCGGGAGGAACACCACAACCTCACCCGCGTCGAAGGGCTGCTGTCGTACGGCATCTTCGACTGGGCGATCCGCGACCACGAGGCCCGCTTCGCGTACCTGCTGCTGCGCAGCCTGCCACTGGCCGCCCAGGACCGGTGGGTGCGACTGGAGCAGGGCCGCTGGTTCGCCCGGCTGGAGGAGAACATCCCGGCCGAGGACATCCTCGGCGGCCGGTACGCCGGACTCGGCAGCCTCGCCGAGCCGATCGACCTGACCCGTCGTACCGGCGGCCGGGCCGACGCCGACCGCATCGTCGCCGAGATCCACCAGCAGGTGCAGGCCGGGGTGGACGGGCACAACTCGGTGGAGCTGGTCCGCCGACTGATCGGGCTGGAACGGGACACCGCCGTCGCCCCGGCCCACCCGGCCGGGCCCGGCCGGGAGACGCTCACCTCGGTGGTCCGCCGGTTGGACGCGCTGCGGGACCTGGACCGGATCGTCGAGGCGCTGCCCGACGCGTACCTGACCCACGAGCGGTGGCGCCCCGAGCTGCTGGACCTGTTCGCCCGCCGCGATCCCGCCCAGTTGGCCCGGCAGGCCCGCCAACTGCTCGACGTCGGGCTGTTCGACTGGGGGGTCAACCCCCGCGAGGCGTGTCTCGCCTTCCACCTCGTACGCAACCTGCCGGCCGCCGAGCAGAGCCGGCTCGCCGCCGAGGACCCGGACCGCTGGGCCCGCATGCAGTCGGCGATGACCCCCGAGATGCGCGCGTCGCTGGCGACCACCGCCATCTCCGGACCCCGCCGGCTGGAGACCCGCGACGCGCTGCGCGACCGGCTGCGCGACGACCGGCTCTGGACGGCCGCGCAGGCCACCGAGCTGCGCTCGCTGGTCATCCAGCTGTACGCCCTCGACGACCGCCGCTGGGTGTTCCTGCGCTCCCGGGAGGTACGGGCCGACCGGGTGCCGGGGCTGGAGTCCCTCGTCGAGCAGCTGCGCCTCTACCACGAGCGGAACCGGCCGACGTTCGTTCCCGAGCAGCTCGACTCCGGCGGCCTGCCCCGGGTCTTCGGCGAGCTGGGCCGGCTGGTCGCCGTCGGCCTGAAGCTGCTCTTCCTCAGCCGGACCGGCCTGAGCCTGTTCACCGAGGAGGTGACGGTCCGCGACTTCGACCTGCACGAGTTGCAGTGGGTCAGCGGCGACGTCGGCGGGGCGCGACTGCGCGACCGCACCCCCGGCGAGCGGTCCAACGAACTGTCCCTGTCGGTCGACGCCCGGCAGGGCGTCGTACGGCTGCGGCTGCCCCGGCTGGAACTCAGTGGCGTGAACCGGGTGTTCACCGGAAGCTCCCTGCGCACCGGCCGGATCACCCTCACCGACCTGGACGTCGTGGCGTCCTTCTCCGACCGGGGCTACGAGCGGCCGGTCGGCGCGCAGGCCGGGGTGGGCGGCGTCAGTGCCGCCGACGTGGTCCTCGCCAGCGAGTCGCTGCCCGGCGGGACGCTGGGACTGACCCGGTTCGGGCTGGCGCACCTGTTCTTCCGCGCCGGGGCCACCGGCACCGAGGACCTGGACGAGCCGTCGCGGCGCGGCTGGATCGGCATCCCGCTGATCAACCCGCTGATCCATCTGCTGCACAACGTCATCTCGTTCTACGGCGGGCTGCCCTTCCTGTCCAAGATCAGCGACGCGTTGCTCGCCCCGTACACGGCCGGTGCGCCGTTCCTGGCCCGCCAGCTCGCCTCGTACACCGCCGGGGAGATCTTCTCGCCCCTGGCGAACTCCGCCATCGGCCTGATCACCGACGGCGTCCTCCGGCCGCCCCGCACGGTCGGCGAGCGGGTCGAGGACGCCGCCGGCATGCTGCGCTCGTTGCAGGTCAGCTTCGCCAGCGCCACCGCCGAAGGGCTCTCCTTCGCCGGCATGCAACAGATCGGCCGGGTGGAGATCGGCCGGACGCTGCTCGGCGTCGGCACCAGCCTGCCCACCCGGCTGCGCGCCGAGCAGCGGTCGCTGGAGGAACGGCTCACCCGCGCCGACCCCACGGCGCAGCCCGCGCTGCGGGAGCGGCTGGCCGCCGTACGCCGGCAGGTCACCGAGCTGGAACCGCTGGAGCGGGAGCTGCACCGCCTGGAGGGGCGGCACCGCTGGCACGCCGACTCGCTCAGCGAGGCCGAACGCCGCCGCATGATCGAGCTGTCCGACCGGCTGCGGTCGAGCGCCGGCGGCACCCTCGACATCGGCGGCATCCGGGTCACCGGGCTGACCGGCCGCGTCGAGGCCGCCGGCGTGGAGATCGACCCCGTCCACGCCGAGGCGTCGCTGCCCTCCCGCGTCGGACAGTACCTCCCCGACGACGAGCTGATCGACCGGTTCCGCGCCGACCGGACCCCGCCCGAGCCCGCCGCCACCGTACGCGCCGCCACCGCGTCGGTCGACGCCGCCGGCGTACGCCTGCTGCCCGGCGCCGACGGTGCGCCCGCCCTGCGCCTGACCGCCGCCGAGCTGCCCACCCCCGAGCAGGTACGCGAGCAACTGGCCGCGCTGCCCGACGAGCCCCGCCACGCGCAGCGGCGCGCCGAGCTGACCCGCTGGCTGACCGGCCTGGCGCGGATCCGGGAACTTCAGGCGCGCCCCGCCGAGCCGGTCGACGCCGCCGACCGGTACGTGCCGGGACACCGCACCCGCGCCGAGGAGCAGGAGCTGCAACAGCTGCGCGAGCAGGCCCGCCGCTACTTCGGCGTCTCCGTCGGCGGGCTCGCCCTCACCGGGTTCGGTGCCTCGCTCGACCCGGCCACCCTCGGGGTGAGCGTGCAGCTCGCCGAGGCCACCGCCACCGACGTGCGCGCCGGCGCGTACGCGATCGAGCGGGTCGAGGCGCGCCGGCTGCGGCTGCGCGCCGACCTCGACACCGACGGCGGCGGGCTGCTGCCGCCCGAGCTGGCCGGCCCGGCCGCCGAGCAGGCCCTGCCGACCCGGCGCAGCGCCGTCGGCTTCGGCGTCGGCGAACTCGTCGTCACCGGGGCGAGCGGCCCCGGCATGGAGGCCCGCCGGATCGCGTTCACCGCGCCGACGCGACCCGACGGGCGCCCCGGCGAGGCGATCCACGGCCGGGTGGTGCCGCGCGGCGACGACCTGAGCATGCCCGACCTCGTGGTGGAGCAGACCGAGCTGACCGGTGTCAGCCTGCGCTCGCCGGGACGCAGCCTCTACTCGCGCGGCAGCACCCGGATCGGGCGGATGAGCCTCGACGTGCTGGTCCGCACGGCCGCGACGGGCTCAGGCCGGCAGACCCGCGGCGCGCTGGTACGCAACATGGTCATCGACCGGATCGACGCCGACCAGGTCGGCATGGACGTCACCGAGCCGGCGCCCGGCTACTCGGTGGAGGCGGTCTCCGGGGCGCTGGTCGGCGTCCGGCTGCGCGACCTCGACGTCGACCTCTCCGGCGCGGAGGCGACCTACTCCGGGCGGCTCACCGTCGGCCAACTCGACCAACTGCGCTTCGCCGTGGTCTCCCGCGCCCTGCAGGGACCACCGACCACGATCACCGGCACGGTGGGCGGGCAGCCCACCGGCCCGGGCGCGGCGGCGGTCACCGTCGACCTCATCCGCGCCGGCGCGCACGAGGTCGACCCGGCCACCGGACGGGTAATCAGCGACCCCACCGACGCCGTCGCCACCCGCCTCGACGGGGTGACCCTCACCGACACCACCCTGCGCACGCCCGACGGCCGCGTCACCGTACGCCGGGCCGGGGTGAGCGGGCGCATCGTGACCGAGCAGGGCGGCGGGCTACGGTTCGAGGACATCGGCCCGTCCCGGATCGAACTGTCGGCGATCGACTGGCGGGCGGGCGACGGGCGGATCACCTCGCGCGGGCCGACCGTGCTCGACGGGCTGACCGTCACCGGCCGCTGGGACAGCACCCCCGAACACCGCGACGCCACCGGACGGCTCGTCCCCGCCACCGCCGAACTGTTCGTCGAGCGGCTGCACATCGACCGGGTCACCGGCCGCGACCTGCGCTACCGCAGCGGCGTGCTCGACGTCGGCCTCGGCCGGGCCACCCCCGTGCCGGCAGGTGAGCCGGACCTGCCGCCGCTGGAGATCCTCGACGTGGACCTGCGCGGGCTGCGCTGGACCCGGGCGGCCGGGCTGACCGCCGGGCGGCTGCGTACCGGGGCCACCCGGGTCGAGATCGCCGGCCAGATCGACGCCGCGCTGCACGTCGACGGCGCGCTGTGGGCCGCGCAGCTCACGCTGGGCTTCGGCCGGGGCGGCCGCATCGAGGCCCGGGTGGTCGGCGGGGAAGGCCACCTCGGCGTGGGCCCGCGCCCCGGCGAACACGAGCAGCACGTCGGCATCCAGGGCCTGGACACGGGCCTGATCCGCGTCGGGCCGGACCGGATCGAGATCGGCCCGGACGGCGCCCCCGGGCTGCGCCTGGCGACGGTCGCGGTGGACGCCCTGAACTGGCAGGGCGAGTCGCTCGGCCTGCGCATCGCCCCCGGGGAGGGCGCGCTCACCTTCACCGGCATCACCGCGCGGGCACGCATCGACCTGTACCCCGCCGGCACTCCGGGCGGCCGGTTCCGGCGACTGCTGCTACGCGAGGTGGTGGTGCAGGAGACCCGCGCCAGCGGCCTGCTGGTCGACCTGCACGACGGCGTCACCATCCGCCTCGACGCCGACCGCGAGGCCGTCCTCGGGGAGCTGCGGCTGCGCCCCGGCGCGGGCCAGGAGGGGTTCGTGGTGGAGGCCACCGGCACCGCGGCCGGCATGCGCGTCCTCGGCGGGCTCGACATCGGCGCGATCAGCGCGCCCCGGGTCGGCTTCGACATCGCCACGTTCCTGTCGCACGGCAGCGCCGACTTCGCCGCCGCCGGCCTCACCGTCGACTTCCTCGACCTGGGCGCGCTGCGACTCAGCCTGCGCGAGCCCGCCCTCACCGCGATCCGCGCGCAGGTCACCGCCGAATCCGGACGGGAGCTACGGCTGCTCGGCGCCCCGGCCGGCCGCCCCGAGTACGGGCTGCGCCTCACCTCCATCGGCTACGAACAGGACCCGGCCACCCCCGGCGGGGCCGCGCCGGGACGTCGGGTCACCGCCCGGGGCGGGGAGATCAGCGGGCTCGACTTCACCGACACCGGCCTCGGCCTGCACGTCTTCGTCGAACGGGGACTGCTCGGCGACCTCACCCACGACCTGAACTCCGGCTCCGGCGAGCTGCCCTCGCTGGACATCCGCGACGCGACGTTCAGCCTCGACCTCGCGACGCTGCTCGGCGGCGCCGCCCCGACCACGCCCACCCGCACCACCAGCGCCCAGCGGCGGGCCGCCATGGCGACGCAGTGGGACGGGCTGCTGCGGATCCTGCACACCTACAACCTCAGCGAGGTCCTCGACAGCCTCAACGGGCACATCGACCTCGACGTCGCCCACGACGGATTCCTCTACGGCACCCGCGTCTGGGAGGTCCGGCTGGCCCTGCGCGACGGGGCGGTGGACTACCGGCGGCTCACCGGCGCGCTGCCCTGGTGGACACCCGGCCGGTTCATGGTCGAGGGCGACGCCCTCGTCTACCGGGTGCACGTGCCCACCGTCGGCCCGGAGGGGGCGCCGCCGCCGGACAGCGACATCGACGTACTGCGCTGGCAGCTCACCACCGGCGAGGTGCAGCAGGCCCGCACCGCACGCCTGGTGCGGCTGAACCGGCTGCTCCAACCGACCCCCGAGTCCCGCGACGACCTGCTGCACACCATCGCCGACTTCGGCGACGACGAACCGTCGACCGATCCGCCCGGCCGGCTGGAGATCCGCAACGTCGACGTGGACCTGTCGGTCGACAACCCGCGCGAGATCACCCTGCCGCTGGGCGCCGGCAACGAGATCGTCCTCGCCCCCGGCGCGCTGACGCACCTCACGGTCGGCGGAGGGATGCGGCGGGGCGCGGGCGGAACCGGCCACCCCGGCGCGCTGCGCCCCATCGCGCTGGAACGCGCCACCGTCGCCCGGATGAACCTGCTCTTCGACTCCGTCGGCGTGTCCACCGGCCAGATCCGGATCACCGACCTCACCGACGCCCGGCTCACCTTCGACGGGCTCAGCCCGCAGCTGCTGACCGGACGGATCACCCGTGCCGTCGCCGAGCGGATCCGCTGGCGGCGTACCGCCCCCGGAGGCACCCCGTGACCAGCCCACTCAGCCCCCGCCTGCTCCGCGCCGGCCTCGTCGTGCTCGACCCGGACAGCGGCCGGACCCGGCGCGTGATCACCCTCCAGTACAACCCGGACGCGCTGACCCGCGGCTTCCAGCTCAAGACCGGCGGCGCGGAGGGCGGCGCGAAGGGCGAGGCGCTGCGGATCACCGGCCCGCCCGTGCAGACCCTCACCCTGGAGGCCGAACTCGACGCCGCCGACCAGCTCGCCGACCGCGACACCGCCGAACTCGGCCTGACCGCACAGCTGGCCGCCCTGGAGTCGCTGGCCTACCCCAGCCTGGCCGCCGTGCAGGACGCGGCGGCGCTGCTGGCCGCCGGAACCCTGGAGGTCGTCCCCCCACCGGCCCCGCTGGTGCTGCTGGCCTTCGGGCGGCGCCGGCTCTGGCCGGTACGCATCACCGAACTGACCATCACGGAGGAGGCGTTCGATCCCATGCTGAACCCGATCCGCGCGAAGATCCGGTTGGGCCTGCGGGTGCTGACCGTCAACGACGTGGGCACCGCCGGGCGGGCCGGCGGGCTCGCCATGGCCGCCCACCAGCAGCTCGAACAGCTCGCCGGCCGGGCCCGCGGCGGCCGGCTGGGCGACCTCGGAATCGACCGGCTGCCGTGACCGGGCCCAACGACACCGACCCGGCCCTGGTGGCCGCGCACAGCCGCGTCGCGGAGACCCTCTTCGCCGCCACCGGCGCCGGCGGCGTCGGCGAGCCGTCGCCGGGAACGATCCCCCCGCAGAGCCGGTACGCCGGCGTCGGCACCGCCGTCACCGTCGACCCCGACACCGGCCGGGAACTGGTCCACCTGCGCCGCCGCTTCGTGCCGCCCGCCGAGCGGCTGGCCACGGCCGGCTGGGAGCAGGTGGCCGACGGCGACCGGGTCGACCTGCTGGCTGCCCGTACGCTCGGCGACCCGACCGCGTTCTGGCAGCTCTGCGACGCCAACGGCGCCGCCGACCCGGCCGAGCTGGAACAGCCGGGCCGGGTCGTGCGGGTGGCGCTGCCCGAGGGCTTCCCGGGAGGCGGCGATGGCTAGGGGCGTACGCCTGCAACTGCTCATCGGGCCGCTGACCTTCCGCCCCGCCCCGTACGAGCTGGTGGAGGCGTTGCAGGAGGCGCAGGTGACCCAGAACGCGGGGCAGCGTTCCGGGTTCCAGCTCCGCTTCGCCCTGGGCCGGGGCTCGCTGGCCGAACGGATGCTCGCCGACGGCAGCCTCGACCCGCCGACCCGGGTCCTGCTGGTGCTGCACCTCGACGGCCGCCCGCAGGTGCTCTCCGACGGGGTCGTCACCCGCCACGACGTGGCCCGCAGCAACGACGCCGGCGCCTCCACGCTCACCCTCACCGGCGTCGACGTGAGCCAGATGATGGACCTGATCGACCTGTCGGACCTGCCGATGCCGATGCCGGCCGAGGCCCGGGTGCTGACCCTGCTCGCCCCGTTCGCCGCGTACGGGGTGGTGCCGATGCTGGTGCCCAGCGTGCTGGTCTTCGCCCCGAACCCGATCCAACGGATCCCGGCGGTACGCGGCACCACCTTCGCGTACGTGTCGCAGCTGGCCGACGAGGTCGGCTACACCTTCTACGTCGAGCCGGGCCCCACCCCCGGCATGAACGTCGCCTACTGGGGGCCGGAGGTCCGCGCGGGCCAGCCCCAGCCGGCGCTGACCGTCAACGCCGACGCCGGCTCCAACGTGGAGTCCCTGTCGTTCTCGTTCGACGGGGTGCAGAAGACCCTCTACCTGCTCACCGCCTTCCCGGAGCAGGTACGGGTGCCGATCCCGCTGCCGGTGCCGGACGTCACCCCGCTGAACCCGCCGCTGGGCCGCAGGATCCCCGTCCCGCTGTCGTACCGGCGGATGAACATCGGCCGGTCGAACCCGGCCGGCACCGACGACGCCACCGCCCGGATGGACGTGGTGCAGACCCTCGCCCGGGGCCTGGCCCGCGCCGCCCAGTCGGCCAACGTGATCACCGGCTCCGGCTCGCTGGACGTGCTGCGCTACGGCCGGCTGTTGCAGTGCCGGCGGCTGGTCGGGGTGCGCGGCGCCGGACGCGCCTACGACGGCGAGTACGTGGTGAAGAGCGTGACGACCACCGTCAAGGCGGGCGAGGTCAAGCAGCGCTTCTCCCTGGCCCGCAACGCCCACGTCTCCACCTCAGGGAGGGCACACCCATGACGACCAGGTACTACGGCAAGTATCGCGGCACGGTGGTCAACCACGTCGACCCGTTGCAGCAGGGCCGCATCCAGGTGACCGTCCCCGACGTCACGCTGCCCCCGTCGACCTGGGCGATGCCCTGCTTCCCCCTCGCCGGGATCCAGGCCGGCATGTTCACGGTGCCGCTGCCCGGCACCGGCGTGTGGGTGGAGTTCGAACAGGGCGACGCCGACCATCCGATCTGGACCGGCTGCTGGTACGGCTCGAAGGCCGAGATCCCCGCGCTGGTGGCCGCCGCGCCGCCCCTCACCCCGCCGATCGTGTTGCAGACCCCCGGCCAGGCCACCCTGATGATCTCCGACGCGCCCGGCCCGGCCGGCGGCATCCTGCTCAAGACGCTGACCGGCGCGATGATCTCGATCAACGACACCGGGATCGTCATCTCCAACGGCAAGGGCGCCTCGATCACCCTGGTCGGGCCGACCGTGGCCGTCAACCAGACCGCCCTGACGGTGACGTGATGCCAGGCCCGCCGCTGCACGTCGGAGCCGTCGTCTCCTGCCCGCACACCGGGCCGGTCACCGCGCAGACCGGCAACTCCCGGGTGCTCGTCAACGGGCTGCCGGTGCTCACCGCCGCCGACGCCTATCCGGTCGCCGGCTGCACCTTCCAGGTCCCCGTCGGCGCCGGCACCAAGCCCCAGCCGTGCGTCCGGATCCAGTGGACCACCCCGGCCGCCCGCGTGCTGGTCAACGGCCAACCGGCGATGCTGACCACCAGCGTCGGCCTGGGCGTCAGCGCCGAGGGCATACCGCAAGGCCCGCCCACGGTGAGCGGATTTCAGGTCCGGGTGGTGGCGTCGTGACGTACCCGGCCTTTCCGTGGCGCCCCGACAACCGGGGCCGCTCGGGGCTGGCCGGCCCCGAACGGCACGTCGCCGACCTGGTGGAGGCGGTGCTGTTCACCGCGCCCGGCGAACGGGTCAACCGGCCGGACTTCGGCGCCGGGCTCGGCCACCTGCTCTTCGCCCCCGTCGACGAGGCGGTGGTGGGCGCCGCCGAGTTGCAGGCCCGCAGCGCACTGCAACGGTGGCTCGGCGAGCTGATCGAGGTCGACGAGGTCCGCGTCGACCTGGCCGAGGCGGCCGTACGCGTGCACGTCGGCTACCGGATGCGCGCCACCGGCCGCCCGGCGGAGGTACGGATCTCGAGGGGGACCGGATGAGCGTGCGGTGCACCGACGACGAACGCCGGGCCGAGGTCGCCCGCCCCGGCAGCGCGTTCAACGGGATCGACTGGGTCGAGGTGGACGCGGCAGACCAGAAGCTGCTGCGGGTCGGTTTCCTGCATCCGCTGCCCGGCCAGCCGGGCGGCGTGCCCGGCGCCCCGGCGCTGGTCGCCGGCAACGTGGTCGTCGACGGTGGCGTGCGGATCACCGGCGTACGGGTACTCAGCGTCGCCGCCTCCGCCGCGGTGCTCACCGTGCGGGTGGACCGGGCCGGCGACTTCTCCCCGTACACACTGCGGCTGGTGCGCTCAGCCGTGGACGAGCGGGTGCCGCCCGGGTTCGACCCGGTGCTGGCGGCGGCTGTGTTCTCCTTCAAGGCCAACTGCCCCAGCGACCTGGACCCGGCCCCCGCCGCGCCGACCGTGCCCCCGCCACCGGCCGCCCCCGCGGCGGTCGACTACCTGGCCAAGGACTACGACGGCTTCCGGCGGCTGATGCTCGACCGGCTCGCGGCGCTGCCGGGCTGGGCCGAACGCAACCCGGCCGACCCGCTGATCACCGTGGTGGAGGCGTTGGCGCACGTCGCCGACCGGCTCTCCTACCGGCAGGACGCCGCCGGCACCGAGGCGTACCTCGGCACCGCCCGCAGCCGGGTCTCGGTGCGCCGGCACGCCCGGCTGCTCGACTACACGGTGCACGACGGCTGCGCCGCCCGCGCCTGGCTCAGCGTGCGCGTCGCCGCCGGCTCCGACGCCGAGACCCGGGGGGTGCCGGCCGGCACCCCGGTGCTGGCCGCCGACCGGGCCACCCCGGTCCTGCCGCCCGCCGACGCGGCGACGCTGCTGGCCGACGGCGCCACCGGCTTCGAGACGCTGACCGCGCTCGCCCCCCGCGCCGCCCGCAACGAGATCGCCCTGCACGTCTGGGGCGGCCGGGACTGCCGCCTGCCGGCCGGCGCGACCCGGGCCACCCTGGTCGACCTGCCGGCCACCGGGCTGGCCGCCGGCGACCTGCTGCTGCTGGAGGAGGTGCTCTCCCCCGCCACCGGGCGACACGCCGACGCGGACCCCACCCACCGGCAGGTCGTCCGGCTGGTGGCGGCACGGCCGGGCACCGACCCGGTGGAGGGGCTGCCGGTGCTGGAGGTCGAGTGGGGTGCCGCCGACCGGCTGGCGTTCCCGCTCACCGTCACCGCCTCCGTCGCCGGTACGGGCACCGGCCAGCTCGTCACCTGCGCGGTCGCCCGGGGCAACGTGGTGGCCGTCCAGCACGCCATCGCCGTACGCGGACACCTGCCGCCCGCCGCCGAGGCCCGGTGGCGGCCGGTGCTCACCGCCGAGCCGGTGGCGGCGGCGGCCCCGTTCCCGACGGACACCCCGGCCAGCCAGGCCCTCGCACAGGACCCCCGCGCCGCGCTGCCGCTGATCCGGCTGGAGACCACCGAGGGCAGCTGGCGGCCCCGCCGGGACCTGCTCAACGCCGACCGCTTCGACCAGGGCTTCGTCGCGGAGCGCGAACGCGACGGGCGGGTCGGCCTGCGCTTCGGCGACGACGTGTCGGGCCGCCGGCCGCCGGCCGGCACGGTGTTCCAGGCGACCTGGTGGCGTGGCGGCGGCGCCGCCGGCAACCTCGGCCACGACGCGCTGACCACCCTCGTCACCGACCGTGCCGGCGTCCTCGGCGTGACCAACCCGCTGCCCGCCGTCGGCGGCACCGATCCGGAGGACGTCGAGCACGCCCGCCAGCACGCACCGGTCGCCTTCGCCACCCAGGAACGGGCGGTCACCACCGGCGACTGGGTGGCCGCGGCGCTGCGGCTGCCGGAGGTGGCCGGCGCCACCGCCCGGATCCGCTGGACCGGATCCTGGTGGACGGTCTTCCTCACCCTCGACCTGCTCGGCGGCCAGCGGCTGGCCGCCGAGCCGGGCCTGGCCCGCCGCCTCGCCGCCCGCCTCGACCGGTTCCGGGTGGCCGGCTACGACCTGCAACTACGCGACCCGGTGGACCTGCCGGTGGAGCTGCGGCTGTGGGTGTGCGTGACGCCCGGGGCGTTCCGCTCCGACGTACGCCGGGCCCTGCTGGAGCTGTTCTCCGACCGCGACCTGCCCGGCGGAGGTCGCGGGTTCTTCCACCCCGACCGGTTCAGCTTCGGCACCCCGCTCTACGTCAGCCAGCTGCTGGCCGCCGCGGTGACGGTCCCGGGCGTCACCGACGTCCGGGTCACCGAACTGCACCCGGTGGGTGTGGCGCCCGGCGGCGAGCTGGCCGCCCGGGTGCTGCGCACCG
The DNA here is from genome assembly GCF_043197615.1 of Micromonospora sp. NPDC049048. Taxonomy (NCBI): domain Bacteria; kingdom Bacillati; phylum Actinomycetota; class Actinomycetes; order Micromonosporales; family Micromonosporaceae; genus Micromonospora; species Micromonospora sp. NPDC049048. The sequence continues at coordinate 149,093 of NZ_JBICTM010000004.1, forward strand.
GCGACACCGAGGTGATCCGCCTCGACAACGACCCCAGCGTGCCGGAGCACGGCATCCTGCACCTCGACCTGGTGGGTGGCCTGTGACGACACGAGCGGGCCGCGGGCCCAACCCGCCCGGGCGCGGCGGCATCGACTACCGGCTGGGCCGGCAGGCGGACTTCGTGGCCGACATGCTGGCCCGCCTCGGCGGCCGGCCGGAGCTGGCCGGGCTGACCACCCGCGAGGCCGACGACCCGGCCGTCGCGCTGCTGCACGCCTGGGCGGGCACCCTGGACGTGCTCGCCTTCTACCAGGAGCGCATCGCCAACGAGGGCTTCCTCGGCACCGCCACCGAGCGCGGCTCGGTGCTGATGCTGGCCCGGGCCATCGGCTACGAGCTGCGGCCCGGCGTCGCCGCCACCACCTGGCTCTCCATCACCGTCACCGCCACGCCCGGCGCGCCGGACGGGGTGCCGATCCCGGCGGGCAGCCAGGCGCAGAGCGTGCCGGGCCCCGGCGAGCTGCCCCAGGTGTTCGAGACGGTCGAGCCGCTGCTCGCCCGTCCCGAGCTGAACGCCGTCGGGCTACGGGTCACCGAGCCCCGCGCCGTGCGCCCCGGCGACGACACGCTCCACCTCGCCGGCACCGAGACCGTGCTCGTCCCCGGCCACGCGCTGCTGCTGGTCGGCCCCGACTGGTTCGACGTACGCCGGGTGCGGGCCGTCACGGCGGTGCTGCCGCAGGCGGCCACGGCCCTCGACGGCGGCCAGGTGGTGCCCGCGTACACGGTGGTCGGGTTGGACGCCCCGGTGACCGCCCGGGCGCTCGGCGCGGAGCTACGCCAGCAGGTGCCCGCCGTGCAGGTGCACCTGCTGACGCAGCGGGCCGCCCTGTTCGGCCACCAGGCCCAGCCCTGGTCGGCGCTGCCCGTGGCGCTGCGGGTGGGCGAGCTGAACCCGGGCACGAACCAGGTGCTGCCCGGCGCGTACGCGGGCCGCGCGCAGAGCTGGGTGGACGCCCCGTTCGCGGCGGGCGTACGCGAGCTGCACCTGGACCAGTCGTACCCGTCGATCACGGCCGGGTCGTGGCTGGTGCTGGAGACCGGCGGGACCCCGCAGCTACGCCGGGTGGACACGGTCGCGGACCTGCCGGTGGCGGACTTCGGCATCGCCGCCCGCACCACCCGCGTCACGGTGACCGGCGGCGACTCGGACACCTTCTCCCGCCGCGCGACGACGGTCCTGGGCGACAGCCGGCTGCTCCCCCTGGCCCCGGTGCCGCTCACCGCACCCCTGGCCCGGACGTCGACACTGGAGCTGGCCCGCCCGGCACCGGGGCTGGAGCCCGGCCGGCGGCTGGTGCTCACCGGCGTCGACCCGGCCGGCGCGGCGGTCCGCGAGGTGGTCACCGTCCAGCGGATCCGCGACACCACCACGGTGGACCTCGAGGCGAACGTCGCGCACACCTACCGCCGCGACAGTGTCCGCATGCTGGGCAACGTGGCCGAGGCGACGCACGGGGAGAGCCGGGCCGAGGTGCTCGGCGGCGGCGACGCCCGGCAGGCGTTCCAACGGTTCACGCTGCGGCACGCGCCGCTGACCCACGTGCCCGCCGCCACCGCCAGCGGCTCGCGCACCACCCTGGCGGTCTGGGTCGACGGGGTCCGCTGGCAGGAGGTGCCGGCGCTGCTCGGCCAGCCACCCACGGCCCGGGTCTACACCGTCCGGCGGGCCGACGACGGCACCGTCAGCGTCACCTTCGGCGACGGCCGGACCGGGGCGCGCCTGCCCACCGGGCAGGACAACGTGGTGGCCACCTACCGGTCCGGGATCGGCCGGCTGGCCGACCTGGCGCCGGGACGACTGACGATCCCACTGTCCCGGCCGCTGGGCCTGATGGAGGTCACCAACCCGGTGCCCGCCGCCGGCGCCGACGACCCGGAGGGCGTGGACCGGGCGCGCCGCAACGCCCCGCTGGCCGTACGGACCCTGGGCCGGGTGGTCTCCCTGCACGACCACGCCGACTTCGCCCGCGCGTTCGCCGGCATCGGCAAGGCCCGCGCCGACCTGGTCTGGGACGGGCAGCGGCAGATCGTCCTGCTCACCGTGGCCGGTCCCGACGGCGCGGCGGTCCCCGAGGACGCACCGGTGCGCACCGACCTGCTGCGCGCCCTCGACGCGGCCCGCCAGCCCGCCGTGCCCGTACGCATCCTCGGCCACCACCGCCGCCGGGTCACGGTGACGGCCCGGCTGCTCGTCGCGCCCGGGTACCGGTTCACCGCGGTCGCCGGCGCCGCCCGGGCGGCGCTGGTCGCCGGCCTGAGCTTCGACGCCCGCGACTACGCCCAGCCGGTACGCGCCAGCGAGGTGCAGGCGCTGCTGCACACGGTGCCCGGGGTCGCGGCGGTGGTGCTGGAGCTGCTGCACGAGGCCGGGCAGCCCGCCGGCCGGGCCGAGGTCATCCCCGCCGCACCGGCGCGGCGCACCGGCGACCTGCTGCTCCCCGCCGACCTGCTCACCGCCGACGCCGGTGACGTCACCCTGCTGGAGGCATCATGAGGGCCGAGGAGATCTGGGCGCTGCTGCCGGGAGCCCTGCGCAGCCAGGACGAGGCGGCCGGCGGTGTGCTGCGCGCCCTGGTCGAGGTGATGGCGGAACAGGCCGAGGCGCTGGGCGCCGACGTCGACCAGCTCGCCGACGACTGGTTCGTGGAAACCTGCGCCGAGTGGGTGGTGCCGTACCTCGGTGAGCTGGTGGGCGCCGGCCGGCTGCACCCGCTGGCCGACGGCACCGGCTTCTCCGACCGGGCCCGGGTGGCCGACACCATCCGGTTCCGGCGGCGCAAGGGCACCACCGCCGCCCTGGAGGAGCTGACCCGGGCGAACACCGGCTGGAGCACCGCCGCCGTGGAGTTCTTCGAACGCCTGGTGACCACCCAGCACGTCAACCACGTCCGGACCGCGCCGGCCACCGCCGCGATCCGCGACGCGGGGCCCCTCGAACTGGTCGGCGGGCCGTTCGAGCCGGTCTGCCGCAGCGTGGACGTACGAGCCATGGACGCCGGCCAGGGCCGCCCCAACATCGCGAACATCGGCATGTACGTGTGGCCGCTGCCGTCGTACCGGCTGGACCGGGCCACCGCCGCCCCGGTGGCGCAACCACCCGACGGGCGGTGGTGGATCGACCCGGTCGGGGTGGACCGGCAGCTCACCGGGCCGACGGTGACCGAGCCGGACATCGACCACCGCGCCGACGAGGCCAACGTGCCCGGCCCGCTGCGCCGCCGCCCGCTGCGCGACGAGCTGGCCGCGCTCGCCTCCGCCGCCCCGCCCGCCCCGGAGGAGCTGCGCTGGTTCCGGGAGGACGACCCGTCCTTCGTGGTATGGATCCAGCCGGTCCCCGGCGACGAGCTGCGCCCCGTACCGCTGGAGCACCTGCGGATCTGCGACCTGACCGGGTGGGAACGGCCGACCGGCAGCCTGGTGCGGGTCGACCCGGTACGCGGCCGGATCACGGTCGCGGCCGGGCGGCCCGTGCACCGCCTGGCGGTCTCCTGGTGGTACGCCTTCGGTGCCGACGTGGGCGCCGGCCCGTACCCGCGCCGGGGCGACCTGGGCGCGGCCGACGGGCCGGTCGACTGGCAGCTCGCGGTGAGCGTGACCGAGCCGCCGCGCCCCGGCGAGGTCGTCGCCTCGATCGGCGAGGCCGTCACGGCCTGGCACGACTGGCAGGCCGCCCACCCGGGCACGGCCGGGCGCATCGTGCTCACCGACAGCCACCGCTACGCGGAGGACCTCGTCGTGCGGGTCGGGCAGGGCAGCCGGCTGAGCGTGCTGGCCGCCCGGTGGCCCCAGCCGCCGGACCGGCCACGCCGGCAGAGCGACCTCGACCCGGTCGGCGTGCGGCCCTGCCTGCTCGGCGGCCTCTCGGTGACCGGCACCGGCACCGGCGAGCGCCCCGGCGAACTGGTCCTCGACGGCCTGCTGGTCTCCGGGGCGGTGGGCGTCGCCGCACCCCCGGCAAGCGGGCCCGGCCTGGGCCGGATCGAGCTGCGGCACTGCACCGTCGGCCCGGCGGCGACGGGCCTGACCGTCGCCGCCGGCAACGACCGGACGCGGGTGGACGTGCACCGCTGCGTCACGGGCGCGCTGGCCACCGGCGACGGCCCGCTCACCGTGGCCGACACCCTCGTGCACGGCGGGATCACCGCCCCGGACGCCGAGGCCGACCTGGTGGGGGTGACCGTCCTGGGCGTCACCGACGTGCGGGTGCTGACCGCCACGGACTGCCTCTTCGACCAGCCGGCGACCGTCGCCCGACGCCAGCAGGGCCACGTCCGCTTCAGCTACCTGCGGCCCGGCTCGGTCACGCCGCGCCGCTACCGCTGCCAGCCGGACCTGGCCGAGCAGGCCCACCCCGGCGACCCCGACGTGGCCACCCGCGTCGGCCCGGCGTTCGCCAGCACCCGCTACGGCGACGCCACCTACGGCCGCCTCGCCGGCAGCGCCGCCGCCGAGCTGCACACCGGCGCGGAGTCCGGCGCCGAGATGGGCGCGTTCCGGCGGGCCCTGACCCCGCAACGCCTCAACAACCTCGCCCTCGCGCTGGCGGAGTACCTGCCGCTGGGGCGGGTGGCCGCTGCCCTGCCCGTCCTGCCGACCGGAGGAACCACACCATGAAGGGCGACATCAGCCGCGCCACGTTCGACCAGCGGCGGCACGCGACGAGCGTACGCAAGCAGCAGGGCCGGGTGGACCTGGACGCCGACTGGAACGAGCAGCAGGACATCCAGGCGCACCTGCGCGCCACGGCGCTGACCGACGTGGTCGGCCCGGTCGGCGCGCCGCTGGCCGGCGGGGCGTTCGCGCTCACCGGCGGGGCCGACCTGAAGCTGTCGGCCGGCCGCTACTACCTCGACGGGGTGCTCTGCGAAAACGACGCGCAGGTCTCCGTCTTCGCCCAGCCGGACCTGCCGGCGGCCGGCCCGTTCGTCCGCCGCCTCGACGGCACCTGGCTGCCCACCGGCGCCCCGGTGCCCGCCGGTGTCTACGTCGCCTGGCTACAGGTGTGGCCGCAGCACGTGACCGCCACCGAGGACCCGGCCCTGCGCGAGGTCGCCCTCGGCGGGCCGGACACCGCCACCCGGCTGCGTACCGTCTGGCAGGTGCGGCTGGTGCAGGCCGGGCCGCCGAACACGCCGGTCGGCTGCGCGGACACCCCGCCGGGCTGGGCCGAGCTGACCGCCGCCTCCACCGGCACCCTCGCCGTCCGGGCCGACCCGACCGGCGCCGCCGGCGGCGACTGCGTCATCCCGACGGGGTCGCCGTACACCGGGCTGGACAACCAGTACTACCGGGTGGAGATCCTCGCCGGCGGCGCCCCGGGCAGCGCCACCTACGTGTGGTCCCGGGACAACGCCTCGACGGTGGCGACGTGGGAGAGCGTCGACGTCGACGTGCTGACCGTGAAGGTTCCCGGCCGCGACGGCAGCGCCGGCTTCGCCAACGGCTCCTGGGTGGAGCTGACCGACGACGGCCGGGAGCAGAACGGCCTGCCCGGCACCCTGGTGCAGGTCGACCGGGTCGAGGGCGACCGGATCGTGATCCGCCCCGCCACGGCCACGGGCAGCCTCGACCGGGCCGACTTCCCGAGCCGGCCACGGGTGCGCCGCTGGGACGGGCGGGGCACGGTGCCCGCCGGCGGCGCCGAACTCGACCTGGAGCTCGGCATCAAGATCCGCTTCGCGGCCTCGGGCGGCTACCGTACCGGCGACTGGTGGGCGTTCCCCGCCCGCGCGGCGGTGCACGACGTGGAGTGGCCACGGGTCGGCACCACGCCCGTGCCGCAGACCCCGCAGGGGCCACGCCGCTCCCACGGCCGGCTGGGCGTCGTCGCGTACGACGGCAGCCAGTGGAGCGTGCTGCGCGACTGCCGGCCGGTCTTCGCCCCGCTGACCGGTCAGCTCGCCCTGAGCCTGCTCGGCGGCGACGGCCAGGAGGCCGTGCCGGTGCCGGCCAGCCCGGCGACCCTGGTGCCGCTCGGCCACGACCTGGTGGCCGGAGTCGCCGTCGGCGGGCGGCCCGTCGCCAAGGCCCGGGTCAGGTTCAGCGTCAGCGTCGGCCAGGGCCGGGTGACCTCCGGGTCCACCACCGCCGCCACCGTCACCGTCGAGACGGGCGCCGACGGGCGGGCCCGCTGCGCCTGGCAGCTCGACTCCGCCACCGCCACCCAGGAGGTCACCGCCGTCCTGCTCGACGAGGCCGGGCAGCCCACCGGCCTGCCGCTGACCTTCACGGCCAGCCTGTCGCGCGCCGACCGGGTGTCGTACGACCCGACCGGGCACCCGGCGCTGGCCGGGTCGACCACCGTGCAGGCCGCCATCGACCAGCTCGCGGCGGCCACCACCGGCGGCTGGGCGACGGTGACCGTCCGGCCGGGCATGGACTGGGTGCAGGCCCTCAACACGCTGCCCGCCGGCGACGTGCTGATCTGCTTCGCGCCCGGCCTGTACACCAGCGCCACGCCGGTCACCTTCACCGGACGGGCCAACATCCGGCTGCTGGGTGCCGGCCCGGCCAGCCGCGTACGGGTGCAGGGGCACGAGCACGCGCTGATGTTCGTCAACTGCGGCACCGTGTCGGTGGCCCACCTGGCGGTGGAGACCCCCGGCCCGGCGTACGCCTCGAACCGCCTCGGGCCCGTCACCGCGATCAACTGCGCCGAGGTCACCGTCGAGCACGTCCAGCTCACCGGGGTGGCCGGCGCGTCGCCGCAGAACACCTGCCTGACGGTCCGCAACGACGAGGGCACCCCGGCCGGCCGGGTGCGGGTGCTCGACTCGGACTTCCGCATCGGCCACGGGCAGCAGGGTGTGCTGCTGGTCAACCCCGACCACGCGATCGTCACCCGGTGCCGCTTCTCCTGCCCACCCCGCCCCGCCTCGCTCACGCTGGCCGAGCTGGTCAAGGACGAGAAGTTCCGCGGCCAGCTGGCCGGCCAGCTCGTCGGCCGCCTCGCCCTCGACCGCGACGACCGGCTGGAGCGCGGCGAGTGGAACACCGTCGTGCGGGTCGGCCAGTGGGGCGTACGGATGAACTCGATCGTGCCGGAGAGCGAGTGGCGGACCCTGACCACGCTCCACCCGCCCACGGCCGAGGACCTGCGCGGCGACGAGGCCGCCGGGGCGTACGTGCTGCGCCTGGTGGAGCTGGCCACGCAGGACCCCGGGCGGCTGCCCACCTACAAGCGGCAGCTCACCTCGCTCAAGGGACGCCTCGGCGAGAGCGCCGGGCGGATCTTCGACACCGACGAGGGGCGCCAGACGCTGCGCGACTACCTGGTCGGCGGCGGGCTCGACGTACGGCGGGCCGACGACATCGCCCGCGACCGCCGCGAGGTGGCGCTGCCCGCCCCCGGCGCGAGCCTGCGCTTCGACTCGGCACTGAGCCAGGGCGCGTGGGAGGCCGCCGTCGCCGCCTCGCCCCCCTCCCGCCCGGTGCAGACGCCGTCGGCCGCCGCCCGGCACCTGCGCAGCGTCGCCGACCGCATCCTGCTGGAGCCGGCCTTCGGCGACCGGTACGCCCGCGCGTACCGGCTGGCGCTGACGGCGGCGGCGGAGACCTCGGTGGGCGCCTGCGGGGTGGTGATCGGGGGCGGGACCGCCGTCGGCGACGTCGAGGTCTCCGACTGCCGCTTCGACCAGGTGGCGGAGGGCGTCCACATCGGGATCTCGTACCGCCCGGGGCCGCCCATCCACGGTCGCACGATCCGGGTCACCGGCAACGACATCCACCTCTACAAGGCGTGGTGGCGCGGCTCGGGGACCATCCGCGGCATCAAGATCGGCAACATGCGCCACGTGTTCGTCTCGGACAACCGGATCTCGGTGGCCGCCGGCACGGGCCTCGGCGTCTGGGCGTACGGCGCCGGCGGCCCGATCATGGCGATCCGGGACAACCTCGCGCAGAACTGCGACCCCGGGATCATGTGCAACCCGTCCTGGTCCGGCGCGCCGGCCAAGCGCCTGTGGTCGGTCACCGACAACGTGTCGACGGACGGTCAGATCCTGGTCGGCGGCGGTGCGCGGAACTCGGGCAACGTCAGCTGAGCTGTCACATGGGTGACTGCGCGCCCGCGGGGGTCCCGCCTACGCTTGCGGTGACTGCCACTTAGCACGGTTGCGAATCGCGGATGTGGTTCAGGGGTTCAAGTCCTCTGGTAGTCACCAACAGTGGCAAGGCGGGTCCTCACGGGCCCGCCTTGTCCGTTGGGCCCATCGTCCGGCCACCGACGATCCCGCCGGCCGTCCCCCGCCGTCACGTGCCCGGTGCGCGGGACCGCTCGATCGCCGCCAGCCTGCGGCGCAGCAGGGCCCGTTCGGGTTCGGTGCCGGCCAGGCCGAGCGCCTCCCGGTACGCCTCGGCGGCCTCGGCGTGCCGGCCGAGGCGGCACAGCAGGTCGGCCCGGGCGGCCGGGTACGGATGGTGGCCCCGCAACAGCGGCTCGTCGGCCAGTTCGGCCAGCAGGGTCAGGCCCGCCTCCGGACCGTCGCGCATCGCCACGGCGGCGGCCCGGTTGAGCGCGACGACCGGGGACGGCGCGAGGGCGAGCAGCACGTCGTAGAGCGCGACGATCTGCGGCCAGTCGGTGGTGGCGAGGTCCGGCGCCTCGACGTGCAGGGCGGCTATCGCGGCCTGCACCCCGTACGGGCCGGGCGGCCCGCCGGTCAGCGCGACGGGCACCAGGTCGAGTCCCTCGGCGATCATCGGGCGGTCCCAGCGACCACGGTCCTGCTCGTCGAGCAGCACCAGTTCGTCGTCGGGCCCGGTACGCGCCTCGCGGCGGGCGTGGACCAGCAGCATGAGCGCGAGCAGCCCGGCGACCTCCCGCTCGGCCGGCAGCAGCCGGCGCAGGATGCGGGCCAGCCGGATGGCCTCCTCGGCGAGATCGCGCCGTTGCAGGCGTGGCCCCTCGCTGGCCGCGTAACCCTCGGTGAAGATCGAATACACCGCCTGGAGCACTCCCGGCAGCCGCTGCGGCAGTTCGCCCGCGTCCGGCACCCGGAACGGGATCCGGGCCTCGTGGATCTTCTTCTTCGCCCGGGTGAGCCGCTTGGCCATCGTCGCCGTCGGCACCAGAAAGGCGCGGGCCACCTCGGGCGTGCTCAGCCCGGCCAGGTAGCGCAGGGTCAGCGCCCCACGGTCCTCGGCCGCGAGCGCGGGATGCGCGCAGGTGAAGAAGAGCTGGAGCCGCTCGTCCGGCAGTTCGCCACCCGCCCCCGGCGCGGGGGCGGGGTCCGCCCGGTCCGCCTCCGCCTGGAGGATCGCCAGCCGCGCGGCGAGGGCCTGGTCCCGGCGCAGCCGGTCGACGGCCCGGCGGCGCGCCGTGGTCATCAGCCAGGCGCCGGGGCGGGGCGGGACACCGTCGACCGGCCACCGCGCCAGCGCCACCTCGACAGCCTCGGAGGTGACCTCCTCGGCCAGGTCGAGGTCGCCGAAGCGGCGGACGAGGGCCGCCAGCAGCCGACCGCGTTCCTCGCGGAACACCGCCGCCACGACCGCCGCCGGATCCTCGTCCGTAGCCCCGTTGCCGGCGGGCGCTTCGCCCACCGCGCTCAGCCCGCGAAGTCGGCGACCGGCCGGACCACGACGGATCCGCCCCCGCGCGCGCCGGGGCAGCGCGCCGCCCAGTCGAGCGCGACGTCGAGATCGGGCACGTCGATCACGTAGAAACCGCCGAGGATCTCGCGGGTCTCCGCGAACGGCCCGTCCGTGACGGTACGCCTGCCGTCCGGACCGACCCGGACCGTGGTGGCGGTGACCAGGTCCGCCAGCGACTCGCCGGAGACCAGGATGCCCGCCTCCCGGACCTGCTTGTCGTACGCCATCCAGTCGCCGACCTCACACCCGTCGGCGCCGCCGTCCTCGCCGACCGCACCCGCGTTGATGAGCAGCATGTACTTCACGATCCGACTCCCCTCCGTGTCGCGTCACCCTCCCGTGCCGGGCGACGCCGTACGACATCACTACGGACGGGAGCCGGCCGGATGGACACCCCTGGCCGATTATTCTCCGCGGCCTCGCACCGGCCGGCACGAGGGGATGCGGGCAGCCGCTGCGCGACCCGTGTCCCCACCAGCGGGATCGCCGTCCCAGCTCGTGTCCGCACCGCACCGACTGCGCGGGGCGGGCTCCTTGACCACGCCGCCCGGTTGGTCGTAGGTTCCACCCTTACATCGATGTTGATGGTTTGATGCGCCGGGTCCGGTCATGTCCGTGCCCTGCGGGACCCTCGCGACAAGGACGGTCACGATGCCCACTCGACGCGCGCTGTTCGGCACCCTCGCCGCGGCCGGCATGGCCACGGCCGTCGCGCCGGTCCTCGCCCCCGGCACGGCCCACGCCGCCTCCTGGAAGAAGCGCCTCACGGGCGCCGACCTCGACACCAACCACCGGTGGCGGGTCGCGGGCACCGACCTCGGCATCCCGTACGTGCTGGAGAACGGCTCGATCGGATACCTGTTCGGCGACACGTTCGACACTCCGTGGCCGGAGGGCCCCCCGGTGCCCAACGACTGGCGCTCGCCGGTGCTGCTGCGCTCCGCCGTGCACCCGGGCGCCGCCGGCGGGATCGTCTTCGACAGCGCCGCCCGCGTCGCGGGCAACGGCCGGGCCCCGGAGCTGATGCACAACGGCCACCACGGCGTCGGCATCGACGGGCTGTGGGAGGTGACCGTCATCCCCACCGACGGCATCGCCTTCCCCGAGACCGGCCGGCAGCTCGTGTCGTACATGAGCATCGAGAACTGGAACTCCGCCGGCCCAGCCGGGCCGCACTGGCGCTCGCGCTACGCCGGGCTGGCCTACAGCGACAACGGCAACGACTTCATCCGTACGCCCCTGAAGTGGTGGAACGACGGCGCCAACACCGATCCGTTCCAGATGTGGACGATGCAGCGCGACGGGGAGTGGGTGTACGTCTTCTCGGTGCGCGCCGGGCGCCAGCACGGGCCGATGATGCTGCGCCGGGTCCGCTGGGACCGGCTGTTCTTCCCCGAGTCGTACGAGGGATGGGGCTTCAACGGCAGCAACTGGGGCTGGGGCCGCCCGTGCACGCCCATCCTGACCGGTCGCTTCGGCGAGCCCTCGGTGCGGCGGCTCGCCGACGGCACCTGGGTCATGTCGTACCTCAACGGCGCCACGGGGTGCATCGTCACCCGCACGGCGGACGGGCCGGACCGGGCCTGGACGGCGGAGCGGATCCAGGTCACCTCCTGGCAGGAGCCGGGCCTCTACGGCGGCTTCATCCACCCGTGGTCCAGCCGGCGGGCCAACGACCTGCACCTGATGGTCTCGAAATGGACCAGGACGCCCGACAACCGCAGCACCGCCTACCACGTCAGCCAGTTCGTCGGGTCGGCGTAGGGAGGGACCCACCACCCGCCGGTCGGGCCCCGGGGCGACGCCCGGGAATGATGCCGACAGCATGTTGATACGATGCTGACATGCTGTCAGCAAAAGTGCGCCCGCGGTGGTGGGCATGTTCCTAGCGCTACGCGAACTGCGGTTCGCCAAAGCCCGGTTCGGCCTGATGGGGGCGGTGGTCGCGCTCATCGCGGTGCTGGTGGTGCTGCTGTCGGGGCTCTCCACGGGCCTGGTGAACGACGGCGTGTCGGGGCTCCAGCGCATCCCGGCGACCTCCTTCGCCTTCGCCGACGGGGTGCAGCACGACTCGGCCTTCTCCCGCAGCGTCATCGACATCTCCGCGGTCGACTCGTGGAAGGCGCAGCCCCAGGTCGCCGACGCGGCGCCCTTCGGCAACGCGCTGATCAACGCCCGCAGCGGCTCGGGCGTGGAGATCGACCTCGCGTTGTTCGGCGTACCCACCGACTCGTTCCTCTCCCCACCGGTCGCCGAGGGCGCACGGCTGGGCGACGCGAACGGCATCGTGGTGAGCCGGACCGCGATCGAGGCCGGGCTGCGCGTCGGTGACACGGTGACCGTCGACCGGATCGGCACCCAGCTCACGGTGGTGGGCGCCATGGCCGACCAGCACACCTTCGGTCACGTCGACGTGGCCTACCTGCCGCTGCGGATCTGGCAGGAGATCAAGGCCGGCGTACGCCCCGGCGAGCCCGTGCCGGGCGGCACCTACGACGAGATCACCGCCGTGGCGGTGCGCGCCGCCGACGGCGCCGAGATCGACCTGGCCGCCGGTGACCGGGCCGCCGGCACCGAAAGCCTGTCCCGCACCGAGTCGTACGGCGCCTCGCCCGGATACACCGCCGAGACGTCGACCCTGCGACTGATCGAGTGGTTCCTCTACGCCATCTCCGCGCTCGTGGTCGGCGCCTTCTTCACCGTGTGGACCATCCAACGCCGCGCGGAGATCGCCGTCCTGCGGGCCATGGGCGCTCCGACGGGATACCTGCTGCGCGACGGGCTGGCCCAGGCCCTCGCCCTGCTGCTGCTCGCCGTGGGCGCGGGCGTCGCGGTCGGCACCGCCGCCGGCAGCCTGGTCGGCAGCGGCATCCCGTTCGCGCTCAGCGCGCCGGCGATCGTGGTGGCCGCCCTCCTCCTGCTCTTCCTCGGCCTGGCCGGAGCCGCCGTGGCCATCGTCCGGATCGCCGCGGTGGATCCGCTGACCGCACTGGGAGCGAACCGATGACCGACACCGGCCTGGTCATGCGCGGCGTGAGCCTGCGCTTCGGCGACGGCGACGACGTCGTGCCGGCCCTGGACTCCGTCGACCTGACGGTCGCCCCCGGGCAGTTCGTCGCGGTGGTCGGCCCCTCGGGGGCGGGCAAGTCCAGCCTGCTCGCGGTGGCCGGCGGGCTGACCGTCCCGACGTCGGGCTCGGTCACCCTCGCCGAGCGCGACATGACCGTGCCGAGCGCGCGGGCGCGGGCGGCCCTGCGCCGGGAGTTCGTCGGCTTCGTGTTCCAGTCCGGCAACCTCATTCCCGCGCTGACCGCCGTGGACCAGGTCCGGTTGCCGGCCCGGTTCGGCGGTCACGGCTCCCGGGCCCGCGACGCGATGGCCCTGCTCGACGAGGTCGGGATGGCCCACAAGGCGAACCGCCGGCCGCACCAGCTCTCGGGTGGCGAACGGCAACGCGTCGGCATCGCCCGTGCCCTGGTCAACCGGCCGCGACTACTCTTGGTGGACGAGCCGACCGCCGCCCTCGACCGCGCCCGCAGTCACGAGGTGGTGGAGCTGCTCGCCCGCGAGACCAAGGAGAACGACGTCGCCACCGTCATGGTCACCCACGACCACGACGTGCTGCGCCACTGCACGACGGTGTACGAGATGATCGACGGGCGACTCATGCCCGTGTCGTGACGACAGGGGGTTTCCGTGCCGAAGATCCAGGCGCCCACGGTGGCCGAGCACCGTGCCCGGCAGCGACGGGCGATCCTGGCGGCGGCGCGGGAGATCCTCGCGGAGAGCGGGGCACAGGCGCCGAGTCTGGCCGAGGTGGGCAAGCGGACAGGCTTGGCGCGCCCCAGCGTCTACCAGTACTTCAAGTCCCGCGAGGATCTGCTCAACGCCGTCATCGCCGACATGTTCCCGGAGTGGTCGGCGTACGTCACGCAGCAGATGGACCGGGCCGGCGATCCGGGCGGACGGGTGCTGGCCTACGTCGAGGCGAACCTGCGCCTCGTCGCCCAGGGGGAGCACGCGGTCATGCGCGGCCTCGCCGCCAGCGTGCCGGGCGCCGTCCTCGCCGAGGAGACCCGCGTCCTGCACGACCAGTTGCGTACGCCCCTGGTGGCGGCCCTGGCCGAGCACGGCGCCAGCGACCCGGACGCCGCGGCGGAACTGGTCCAGGCGGTGGTCTACGCGTCCTCGCAGATGATTGAGAACGGCACCCCGGAAGCCGCCGTGCTCGCCCTCACCCGGGAACTGCTGGGCCCCTACCTGCGACAACAGGGCTGAGCACCAGCGTTCCCGGGGCCGGAGGACAGGCCGCTCACGACCACGACGGCGGCGCGTACGACGCGCCGGGCCGGGGTGACGACAGGTTGCCGGACCAGGCCACGGGTGCTCGCCCCCTCGGCCGCTCCCCCTCGCCCGGTCCGGCGGCCTACCCGGCGGCGGGGGTGCTCGTCACCGGGGCTCCCCGGGGATCGGGGCCGGTGACGGTGACGTCGAGGACGTCGAGCAGGCCCAGCAGTCCGGCGAGGGTGACGGCCTCGTCGCGGCGCAGGGTGATGCTGCGGGTGGCGTCGGGGTCGTCGCCGTCCTGGTAGACCAGCTCACGCCGGCCGCCGCCGTAGTGGGTCACCACGCCGATGCGCAGTCCCGCGTCGGTGGTGAACATGCGGCGGTACCCGATACCGGGCAGGGGGGTCAGTTCGACGTCCATCGGAACTCCTCGGTGGGTGAGAGGCCGGGGGTTCGGTCCCGGCCGGGCAGGCGATCAACGTGCGGGATCGGTCGGGCGGGTGCGGAGCAGCCGGGCGGGGTGCGGGTGCCCGGCCGGCGGTGTGCACCGCCGGCCGGGCCGCTGTGCGGCACGGTGCCGGTCAGCGGGTGAGCAGCAGGCGCAGGCCGGCGAGCGTGGCGAGGTGCGGGTCGGCGGGCATCGTGACGACCCGGCCGGTCAGCGCGGCCAGTCGGGCTCCGAGCTCAGGGTGCACCGCCCCGCCCCCGGTGATCAGCAGCCGTCGTCGCCCCGGCCAGACCGGCCGGGCGCCCAGGCGTCGGACCGTGGCGGCGATCAGCGGCACCTGGTCGAGGACGTTGGGCACGCCGATGTGCTCGGCCGCCTCGACGGCCCGGTCGGTGATGTGGGCGATCTCGGTGCGGCCGTGTCCGATGTCGACGACGACCACGTCGTCCCCGTCGAGGTCGGCCCCGCAGGCCAGGGCCGCGGCCAGGGGCTCCTCGACCGTGGCGACCCGCCCACCGAACGCGTGGCGGACGGCCGCGACCAGGAGGTCCTTCTGCCGCAGCGTGGCGGTGGCCGGCACGCCGACCACGACCGGGGAGACGTCGTCGCCCGGCCGGCCGCTCGCCGCGGCCACCACCCGCAGCAGGTGTACGCAGGCGAAGAAGTCGGTCACCACGCCGTGCCGCACCGGCCACGCCAGTTTCACGTCACCGGTGTCGCGCAGCTGCATGGCGGCCCGCCCGACGGCCTGGGCGCCGGCCGAGTTCCACGCGACGACGGCGGGCTCGGCGACGACCGCGTCGGACGTCGGCGTCCACATCCGGACGGTCGAGGTGCCCAGGTCCAGTGCGACGGGATAGCGCAGGCCGAGGCGGGCGTACGCGCCGGGGGCCAGCACGGTCACCGCCTCCGTGGCGGGGTGGCCGCGACGGCGTACGCCCCGGGTCGGGGTCCGTCGTCGACGGACCGGGACAGGATGGATCGAGGGTGCGGCAGGGTCGGCATGGTGCTCCAAGCCACGGGCCCCGCGTCACAGGACGCGGGGAAGGCGGACGGGCTTCAGACGGCGAACGCCAGCCCGGGCGGAGCGCGGTCGGCCGACCAGGCGGGCACGCAGCCGGGGATGGCCCGCCTGGTGCACCGGAAGACGATGCACAGCCCGACGGCGCGGGCCGCGGAGAGCACCATGATCAGCACGGTCAGCATCAGCAGCGCCGGCAGCGAGACCCGCTTGCCGGCGCGGCGGAGACCGTACCGATCCTGCATGCGACCACCATATCCGGGCGGCCCGTCGATCGGCCACGCCGTCGCCGCCCGGCCCGTGAGCCGTTACGGAAGCACTCCGGAAAATCCGTCCGGCACGACTCATCTCCGATCGCCTCGTTTCCATGAGCGCGCCCGGACGCACGTCCACGCGTGCGGCTGACCAGGCAGGCACCACAGGCGCACCGGAGCGGTCGCCGACTTAGCTATCGTTAGTTTTCCGGAAATTGTTGCTCGCCGATGTCTCGCGCTGCCATACTCCACATCCATCGGGATCGATCAGGCGGGTCGACCGGCCCGCGGCACAGCCCGCCGAGCGCCCCGATCCGACACACCCCCACCACACCGGTCCACCCCCGACAGTGCGGACCGGGCCCCGGAAGGAGCAGGAATGACCGAGAGGTGCGACCGGGACACCCGGTCGAGATCACGCTCGCGCGTACACGCGGCTCTCGCCGTCGCCGCCGTGGGACTGCTCGCGGCGACCGGCGCCACGGTGCTGCCCGGCACGGCGAGCGCCGGCACCACCCTGGGCGCGTCGGCGGCGGAGCGCGGCCGCTACTTCGGCGCCGCCGTGGCCGCCAACAAGCTCAGCGACAACACCTACGTCACGATCCTCAACCGTGAGTTCAACTCGGTGACGCCCGAGAACGAGATGAAGATCGACGCGACCGAGCCGCAGCAGGGGCAGTTCACCTTCGGCAACGCGGACCGGATCGTCAACCACGCGCGCGCCAACGGGATGAAGGTGCGGGGGCACACGCTGGCCTGGCACTCCCAGCAGCCCGGCTGGATGCAGAACATGAGCGGCTCCGCCCTGCGTTCCGCGATGCTGAACCACGTCACCCAGGTCGCCACCTACTACCGCGGCAAGATCGACTCGTGGGACGTGGTGAACGAGGCGTTCGCCGACGGCGGCAGCGGGGCCCGGCGCGACTCGAACCTGCAACGCACCGGCAACGACTGGATCGAGGCGGCGTTCCGCGCCGCGCGCGCCGCCGACCCCGGCGCGAAGCTCTGCTACAACGACTACAACACCGACGACTGGTCGCACGCCAAGACCCAGGCCGTCTACAACATGGTCCGCGACTTCAAGGCCCGGGGCGTACCGATCGACTGCGTCGGCCTCCAGTCGCACTTCAACAGCGGCTCGCCCTACCCGGGCAACTACCGCACCACGCTGTCCAGCTTCGCGGCGCTCGGCGTCGACGTGCAGATCACCGAGCTGGACATCGCGGGGGCCTCAGCCACCACGTACCGCAACGTGGTCAACGACTGCCTCGCGGTCGCCCGGTGCACCGGCATCACCGTGTGGGGCATCCGGGACAGCGACTCCTGGCGGGCCTCGGACACGCCGTTGCTGTTCGACGGCAGCGGCAACAAGAAGCCCGCGTACGACGCGGTCCTCGCCGCCCTCAACAACGGCACGCCCCCGCCGACCTCGCCGCCGCCGACGACCGGCCCGACCACCCCGCCGCCGGGCGGTAGCTGCACCGCGACGCTGAGCGACGGCACCCGGTGGGGCGACCGGTTCAACAGCAACGTCACGGTCAGCGGGGCCACCAACTGGACCGTCGTCGTCGCGGTGACGCCCCCGCAGAAGGTCTCCGCCACCTGGAACGGCACCCCGAGCTGGGACAGCAGCGGAAACGTCATGACGATGCGCTCCAACGGCAGCGGCAACGTCTTCGGGTTCACCACGATGGCCAACGGCAACTGGTCCCGTCCCCAGGTGTATTCCTGCACCGCCTCCTGAGCACACGTCACCGGACGGCTCCGGGGTGGCGCCCAGCGCGCCGCCCCGGCGCCGCCGGATCGGCGTACGGCTCGATCCCGCACCACCGGCGACGCACGGAAGGTCGTCG
The DNA here is from genome assembly GCF_043197615.1 of Micromonospora sp. NPDC049048. Classification (NCBI taxonomy): domain Bacteria; kingdom Bacillati; phylum Actinomycetota; class Actinomycetes; order Micromonosporales; family Micromonosporaceae; genus Micromonospora; species Micromonospora sp. NPDC049048. The sequence goes on from NZ_JBICTM010000004.1 coordinate 166,595, forward strand.
CACTCGCCGGAAGACACTGGCGCGGGCCACATACGGCTGACTAAAGTCAGGCTTCGTGGAAGCAGAGCTCATCGCCGCCGTGCGGCGGTTCAACCGGACGGTGACCCAGCGGGTGGGGGCGCTCGACGACGAGTACATGGCGCGCGCCCGCCCCCTCGCGCAGGCCCGCCTGCTGTGGGAGATCGGCCCCGGCGGGGCCGAGGTCGCCGCCCTGCGGTCCCGGCTCGGGCTGGACTCGGGGCACCTCAGCCGCCTCCTGCGCGCGCTCGAGGGCGACGGCCTCGTCGCCGTCGGACCGTCCGAACAGGCCGGTGGGGACGGGCGGGTCCGGGTGGCCACGCTCACCGACGCCGGCCGCGCCGAGTGGGCCGAACTCGACAAGTGCTCCGACGAGTTCGCCCGGTCGATCCTCGCCCCCCTGGGCGGGCGGCACCGCGAGCGGCTCGTCGCGGCGATGGCGGAGGTGCAGCGGCTGCTCGTCGCGTCGATGGTGCTCGTCGAGCCCTGCCCGCCGGGCGACCCTCGGGCCCGCGCCTGCATGCGGGCCTACGCCCGGGAGGTCGCGCGGCGCTTCGACGACGGGTTCGACCCGGCCCGGAGCAACCCGGTCCGCGACGAGGAACTCGTCCCCCCGGCGGGCGTGTTCCTGCTCGCCACCCTCAACGCCGAGCCGGTCGGCTGCGGCGCGGTGAAGCTCCACCGTGACGCGCCCGCCGAAATCAAGCGGGTGTGGGTGGCGGACTCCGTACGCGGGCTCGGGCTCGGGCGGCGGATGCTGGGCGAGCTGGAACGCCAGGCCGCCGAGCGGGGCTGGACCGCCGTGCGGCTGGACACCAACCGCAACCTGACGGAGGCGATTGCGATGTACCGGGCGGCCGGCTACCGGGAGATCGAGGCGTACAACGACGAGCCGTACGCCCACCACTGGTTCGAGAAGCGCCTGACGCCGTGACGACGCGGGCGGCGGGACGACGGTCCCACTGCCGGCGCTTGCGGGATCCGCCGCATTTATAGATACTTGTCGATGTTCTTGAGCCGGACGTGATCGGGCAGCCGGGCAGCCCTCGATCGGAACCCCGCCCTGTCCGCCGTCTGAGAGGAACCACCCATGAGAGCCCGACTCCGAGTGCTGGGCGCCGCCCTGGCCGCCGCCGTGCTGACGGCGCTGGCGGCGGTGGCGCTCGCCCCGCCGGCGTCCGCCGCGACCCTGACCGAGGTGACCAACTTCGGTCCCAACCCGAGCAACCTACGGATGTACCTGTACGTGCCGGACTCCGTCGCGCCCCGACCGGGGCTGCTGGTCGCGGTGCACTACTGCACCGGCACCGGACCCGCCATGTACTCCGGCACCCAGTACGCGGCCCTGGCCGACCGGTACGGCTACATCGTCGTCTACCCGTCGGTGACCCGCAGCAGCCAGTGCTTCGACGTCTCCTCGCCGCAGGCACTGCGCCGCGACGGCGGCAGCGACCCGGTGGGCATCAAGTCGATGGTCGACCACGTCCGGCAGCGGTACGCCGTCGACCCCGACCGGATCTTCGCCACCGGCATCTCGTCGGGCGCGATGATGACAAACGTCCTGCTCGGGCTCTACCCCGACGTGTTCAGCGCCGGCGCGGCGTTCTCCGGGGTCCCCTTCGGCTGCTTCGCCACCACCAACGGCTCCGAGTGGAACAGCGAGTGCGCCAACGGCCAGATCGTCCGGACCCCGCAGCAGTGGGGGGACCTGGTCCGCAACGCCTACCCGGGCTACACCGGACGCCGGCCCCGCATGCAGACGTGGCACGGGACGAACGACGAGGTGCTGCGCTACCCGAACTTCGGCGAGCAGATCAAGCAGTGGACCAACGTGCACGGGCTGAGCCAGACGCCGACGTACACCGACAGCCCGCAGGCCGGCTACACACGTACCCGCTACGGCGGCAGCGGCGACCGGGCACCGGTCGAGGCGATCAGCATGCAGGGGGTGTCGCACAACCTGCCGGTCGACGCGGCGCAGGCGATCCGCTTCTTCGGGCTCGACACCACGGCGCCGCCCACCACCCATCCCCCCACCACCGCGCCCCCGACGACGCCGCCGCCCAACACTCCCCCGCCCAGCACTCCCCCGCCCGGGCCGGGCACCTGCCGGGTGGACTACACCGTGAACGCCTGGAACACCGGGCTGACCGCCTCGATGACCGTCACCAACACGGGCACCGCGACGCTCAACGGCTGGTCGCTGGCGTTCACGCTGCCCGCAGGCCAGAGCATCACCAACGGCTGGAACGCGACGTACGCCCCCAGCAGCGGCGCGGTCACCGCCCGCAACGTCTCCTACAACGCCACACTCGCGCCCGGCGCGTCGGTCAGCGTGGGCTTCCAGGCCACCCACACCGGCGACACGGGGCACCCCTCCTCGTTCACCCTCAACGGCACCACCTGCACGATCGCCTGAACCGGCCGGGGCGGCGCCGACACCGGCGCCGCCCCGACACCCGGTCAGCCCCGGTGCGAGCGCGGCGGCGTCGGATCAGCCCATCCCGAGCCCCTTGTCGAGCACCTTGGCCGAGGCGGTGACGGTCGCGGAACGCACCGGCCCGCCGCCGACGGTGTAAAGGGTGTAGGTGTGCGTCTCGGTGCTGCCGACGTCGCCGTTGCAGGAGAAGAGGAACTCCTGCGAGCCCTGGAGATCCACCGGCCCGTACGTGCCGGGGGTGTTCGTCGGGTCGTCCACCGACAGGGCTCCACCCGTCGCGCCGGTGATCTTCCACTCGATCACGAGCGGCACCGGGTCGGCCCGGAAGACGGCGGTCCCCTCGGCGCACCTCGGCTTGCGGGCGACGCGCAGGTAGACGATGCGCGGGCCGGCATCCTCCGCGGTGGCCGGAGCCGACGGCGTCTTGCCGGCGGGTTTCTTGCCGGCGGGCTTCGGGGTGGCCGGCCCCGTCGCCCCCGGCGTACCGGTCTGGATCGACTCGGGGGTCGGGGCGGGCGTCGCGCCGGTGCCCTCCGCCGTCGCGGCGGCGGACGGGTCGGCCGACGGCGTCGCCGCGACGGCACCGTCCCGGGCGGTCGGGCCGGTTGCCGCGCACCCCGACACCGTCGCGGCGCTCAGCAGGAGGATGGCGGCTGGCCTGGCAAATCGGATCACGTCGACAGGATGGGCGGCGGCGCCAAAGAAGACCCAAACGCCGGCACGGCGGCGGTGTGGGCCCGCCGGGGTGGGCGTGGGTCACGCGGGAAGTCAGTCGCCGAGCAGCTGCGCCACCGCCTCCGCCAGCGTCGTCACGGTCGCCTGCCGGTACGCGCGCGCCACCTCCGTCGGCCCCAGCCGGGCGCGGGCCTCGGCCTCCGCCCGGTCGCGGTCGGCGATCTCGTCCGGCGTGAAGCTGGGCGCGCCCAGCGCGGACCGTTCGCGCTCGGCGAGCGCCAGCAGCCGCAACCCGCCCGCCGGGTCGCCCTCGGCGACGTCGAGCTGCGCCAGCCCCTCGACGGCGTCCAGCTGTCCTTCGGCGATGCCCAGCTCGGTGTAGATCGCCAGGGCCTCCCGCATGGCCGCACGCGCGGGGGCGTTACGGCCGCGACGGCGGTCGATGGTGGACAGGTTCGTCAGCGCGGCCGCCTCACCGCGCCGGTCGTTCAGGGCGCGGAAGCCCGCCAGCGCGCGGTGGAACAGCTCCTCCGCCTCGTCGAGGCGGCCCATGCAGCGCAGCGTGCCCGCGGTGTTGTTGGACGCCGCCGCGACCATCCGCGCGTCGGCGTCGTCCTCGGCGATCCGCAGCGCCTCGTGGCCGAACGCGAGCGACGCCGGGTAGTCCTCCTGCGCCTGCGCGGTGATCAGCAGGTTGTTCAGCGCCGCGAGCATGCCGGTCCGGTCGCCGAGTTCCCGGAACGTGGCCAGGCCCTGCTCCCCCAGCCGGCGGGCCGCCGGCAGGTCGCCGGAGTTGCGGGCCAGCGCCGCGGCGGCCCGCAGCGCCCGGGCCCGCAGGGCGGACGGTTCCGGCGGGGCGGTGGCGAGCGCACGGCCGAGCCAGGCCCGGCCCTCGGCCATCCGCCCGGCCACCCACCAGTACCACCACATCGCCGCGGCGATCCCCAGCCCCTTCGCGGGGTCACCGTCGCGCAGGGTCCAGTCGAGCACCGCCACGATCGTGTCGTGGTCGGCCCCGACACCGGCCAGCCACTCGGTGTGTGCCGGGCCGTCCAGCGGCGGCGGCGCCGCGAGGCGTCTCTCCCAGACGGCGACCAGCCTGCCGTATGCCTCGGCGCGCTCGGCCGGGTCGAGGCGCTCGCGGGCGTACTCGCGGATGGTCTCGATCAGCCGGTAGCGGCCCTGCTCGAACTCCACCATGGACCGGTCGACCAGCTGGGTGAGCGCGTCGAGCGGATCCGCGCCGGCCACCTCGGCCGCCGTCGCCAGGTCGAAGCCGCCGGCAAACACACCGAGCCGCCGCAGCAGTGTCTGCTGCGGCTCGGTGAGCAGGTCGTAGCCCCAGTCGATGGCCGCTCGCATGGTCTGGTGCCGCGGCACCGGCGACGTGCCGGTCAGCAGGTCGAGACGCCGGTCGAGACGCGACATGATCTCGGACAGCGGTACCGCGCGCAGCCGGGCGGCGGCCAGCTCGATGGCGAGCGGCAACCCGTCGAGCCGGCGGCACAGCTCGGCGGCCGCGGCCTGCTCGGCGGGGACCAGCCCCGCACCCCCGCGGGCCGCGGCGACCCGGTCGGCGAGCAGCCGCATCGCGTCCGCACGCGGATCGGTCACGCCCGCAACCGGCGTGGCGAGCCCACCCAGCGTGAAGACCACCTCGCCGCTGAGGCCGAGCGGTTCCCGGCTGGTCGCGACGAGGCGCAGGCCGGGGCAGGCGCCGAGCAGCGCGTGCGCGAGTGTCACCGCGTCCGCCCGGACGTGCTCGCAGTTGTCCAGCACCAGCAGCACGCGGCCGGTCAGCTGCCGGACGACCGTGTCGCGCACCGCCACGCCGGGCTCCTCGCGGATGCCGGTCGCCGCGGCCAGCCGGGCGTCGAGCGGTCCGTCGCGGTGCTCGGCAAGCTCGACGACGTGCACCGCGTCGTGATCGTCGGCCACCTCACGGGCCAGCTCCAGGCTGAACCGGGTCTTACCCGCGCCGCCGGGCCCGACGACGGTGAGCAGCCGGGCCGTGCCGAGCAGACCGATCACCCGGTCCAACTCGCGGCGGCGACCGATGAACCGGCTGCGCTGCGCGGGTGTTCCGGGGGCCGGCAGGTCGAGGGTGGGGTCCTGCCGGCGTACGGCGGCGGCCAGCGCGTCGAGCTCCGGGCCGGGCCGGGCGCCCAGCTCGCCGAGGGCGGCGGCGACCTGGTCGTACGCGCTCAGCGCGTCGCCGGAGCGGCCGGAGCGGTACAGCGCGATCATCAACTGCCGGACGAGCCCTTCGGCCGTGGGCTGTTCGGCCACCCAACCGGCCAACTCGGTGGCGGCCTCGACGTGCCGGCCCTGCGTCAGCGCCCGCTGCGCCCACTCGTGCCGGGCCGCGAGCCGCAGTTCGGCGAGCCGGGCCGCCGCCGCTGCCACGGAGGGCCCCGCCCGCACCCCGTCGTACGCGTCACCGCGCCACAGGTCGAGCGCGCCGGTCTGCTCGAACTCGGCGGCATCGAGGGTGGCGCCGGCCAGGTCGAGCCGGTAGCCGCCGGGCGCGGTACGCAGCCGCTCGCCCACCACCCGGCGCAGCGCCGAGACATGCATCTGCAGCGTCGCCACGGCCGTCGACGGGGCGCCCTGCGGCCACAGCTCGGCCAGCAGCTTCTCGACGGTGACCGACCGGCCACGGGCGGCCAGCAGCACGGCGAGCAGCGCCCGCGGCTTCGGCGCCAGGGTCGCCTCGCCGTCCGGCGTGCACACCCGTACCGGCCCCAGTACCTCGAAGCGCACCCGCACCTCCGCCTCGTGTTTGGCGCAATTTTGGCGGCACCGGTCAAGCTTGCCCGCACGGCCAGACAGGGAGTGCAACCATGCTACGGACACGCCGTACCGGCTCGGTGATCCTGACGACGATGCTGCTCGCGACGAACGCCGCCTGCGGTGCAGCGGGCGGCCCGAAGGTCGGGTGGAGCGACGACGAGGGCGGCGGATCGCTCGGCCCGCAACTGAACGTGACGCTCAGCCTCAGCGGCGCGACGACGCTCGCGGGCGACCAGACGGCGGCGGCACCGACGAACAACGGCACCATCCCGGCGAGCTGCGCCGAGTACGCGAAGGGCAGCACCGGGGAGGAGGGCAGGACCTTCTACGTCGGCGCCGGCCTGCTCGACGGCCCGGTCGACGGCCGGCGGGTCACGCTGGAGCTGTGGATCGAGGAGTACACGGGACCGGGCACGTACCCCAAGGGTCAACTCGTCGCCCCGGGCTCGCGGCCGAGCATCGCGGTGGACGGCACGGTCTACGGCACGTGGCCGGACAGCACGTCCAGCGAGGTGGTCACCGACGACCGCGGGGGCGGGACGTGGACGTTCGCCAAGCTGGCCACCACCGGTGCGGGCGGGCTGCCCGGCGACGCGGTGGACGGCACGGTGACCTGGACCTGCCGCGACGCCTGACGGGCAGGGTCGCCCGGCGCGGTGCCCGACTGTCCATGACGGCCCGACGGTCGTCGCGACCTGCGGGACCGCCTCCGGGTCCGGCCCTGACCGCGCCACCCGGTGTCAGGACCGCCGGGCGCTGCGTGGGGCGCAGGAGCGGGCCGCTGCCGGTGCCCCTCAGGGGCGCTCGCCGGCGACGGGTTCTCCGGCGCTACGGCGTTGGTGCGACAGGTCGGTGTGGTGGTGCGCGCCGGGATGGCTGTGCGGGTCGGTGTGGACGGTCGCGGTGGTCAGCCGGGGCACGGCGTGGGTGAGCTGGTGTTCGGCGTCAGCGGCGATCTCGTGTGCGGCGACGAGGCTGAGGCCGGCGTCGACGACCAGGTCGGCTTCGGCGTGCAGGCGGTGGCCGATCCACCGCAGCCGTACCGCGGTCACGTCGCGGACGCCCTCGACGGCCCGCAGCGTGGTCTCGGCCTGGTCGACGAGCGCGGGGTCGACGGCGTCCATCAGCCGCCGGTACACCTCCCGGGCGGCGTCCTTGAGGACGAGAGTGATCGCGACGGCGATGGCCAGGCCCACGACGGGGTCGGCCCAGTTCCAACCGGCCCAGGCGCCGAGCGCGGCGGCGACGACGGCGAGTGAGGTGTAGCCGTCGGTACGGGCGTGCAGGCCGTCGGCGACCAGCGCCGCGGAGCCGATCCGTCGCCCGACCCGGATCCGGTACCGGGCGACGAGTTCGTTGCCGGCGAACCCGACGATCCCGGCGGCGAACACCCACGGCAGGTGGGTGACCTGCGCGGGATGCAGCAGCCGGTCGACGGCGGTCCAGGCGGCGGCGACGGCGGAGCCGGCGATGACCAGGACGATGACGATGCCGGCGAGGTCCTCGGCCCGCCCGAACCCGTAGGTGTAGGCGCGGGTCGCGGCACGGCGGCCCAGCAGGAACGCGATCCCCAGCGGCACCGCGGTCAGGGCGTCGGCGACGTTGTGCAGGGTGTCGCCGAGCAGCGCCACCGACCCGGACAGGACCACGATGACCGCCTGCGCGGCGGCGGTGATCCCGAGCCCGACCAGCGAGATCCACAGCGCGCGCAGCCCCGCGCGGGACGATTCGAGGGCCGGGTCAACCTTCGCCCGCGAGTCGTGCGAGTGCGGCACCAGCGTGTGCCGCAGCCGGTGCCACCACGCCCCCGGCCCACTCGCGTGCGCGTGGTCGTGCGTGTGGCTGTCCGCGTGCGGCGCGTCCCGCCGGCCGTCGCCGCCGTGGCCGTGATGGTGGTCGTGGTGCTGGTTCCGCACGATCGAGGCCCCCTCGGGTACGGCGCGGCAGGGTCGTTTCCCGCCGGTTCGCAGCCCGATAATATGTGCTCATGTACGCACGCGACAATGTTGCAGGTGCCAACGGGCGGCAACAGCGCCCGCCCGGCGACGCCGAGGTGGGCGTCGCCGTCGACATGCTGCGGATGCTCGGCGACGGCACCCGCCTGCGGCTGATGGTCCTGCTCGGCGAGGGCGAGCAGGACGTGACCGCGCTGGTGGCGGCTGTCGGCGTGGCGAGGCCGGCGGTGTCGCAGCACCTGGCGAAGCTGCGCCTGGCCGGGCTGGTGACGGTGCGTCGCGACGGCCGCCGCGCCCTCTACACCGCCCGCGGCGGACACGTCCGCCGGCTGGTTTCCGAGGTTCTGCACGCCGCCGCGCACCACGTGACGGGAGAGCCGGAACACGACTGACGGGTTCCGGGCCGCGCCGGGACGGACAGGACGAGCCCTCTGGCGGGGCCACCCGGCGCGCGGAGCGGGCGGCGGCACACTCCCCGCGTGACCCATGCCCCCCTCGACGGGGCCGCACCGCCGGCCCCGCAATCGGCGGGACCCCGCCGCGCCTGGGCGGCGGCGGATTCGGGCCGAAAGGGCAGGCGCCCGGCGGCCGGAAGGACTCTCGGCAGCCGGGCGCCCGCCGTGGTGCTAGTTGGTGCCGTTCAGGGCCACCAGGGCGCTGGCGGTGCGGAAGTACGGGTTACGGCCGAGGTCGCCGACGGTGGTGATGTTGAAGGCGTCCTTGAGCAGCTTGGCGTCGCCGTCGCTGACCCCGGCGAGGGCGGACACCGGGGCGTCGACGATCTCGGCGAGGGTCTTGTCCTGGTAGGCCTTGTCGACCAGCTTGGTGAGGTCGGCGGTGACGGGCATGCACTCTCCTTCAAGTCCCGATCGGGCAATCCGACCGGTTGCGGACAAACTCACCCGATTAGATCACAGGGCGAGGAACCCGATCCACTGTGTACCCCCGATGGGACTTCCACACGAAACCCTTACGGCACAAGGAATCTGCGGCGTCCACCGTGGATCCCGCCGCGCCGGGAAACTACCAACGCCACCTGAGAGGTAGCTGAAGGAATTCACGCCGCTACTGTCGGGTAAGACTGGCGGCATGGCCGCCGCCCCCGGAGGCACGGCCGGCGGCAGGACACCTGTCCCGGAGGCACCGCCGCCCGCGCCACTCGCCCGCGAGTCGCCCGCCGGGCCGGTCAGGAACTCGTCGCGTCCTCGCCGGGCTCGTGCCCGTACGTCGGCGTCGCACGCAGGCGTACCCGGGTGATGGCCCGCCCGGTCACCTCAGCGACCTCGGCGGTCAGGCCCGGCACCTCGACCGTGTCGCCGGGTGTCTTCGGGATCCGGCCGAGGTGGGCCAGGACCAGGCCCGCCACCGTCGTGTAGTCACCGACCTCGAGGGTGTCCTCGTCGAGGTCGATGCCCACGTCCGGCAGGTCGTGCAGCGGGAAGCCGCCCGGCATCAACAGCGCCCCGTCCGCCTCCCGCACGACGGCCTGCACGTCCCGGTCGGTCTCGTCGTAGATCTCCCCGACGATCTCCTCGACGAGGTCCTCCATCGTGACGATCCCGTCGATGGAGCCCCGCTCGTCCACGACGAGGGCGAACTGCTGCCGCTGGGCGCGCATCTCCCGGATCGCCTCGGTCACCTTCAACGTCTCCGGCAGATACAACGGCGGACTCGCGTACGCGGCGACCGGGCCGTCCTGGTCGAGCAGGTCGCGCATGTGCACCACGCCGACGGTGTCGTCCAGGCCGCCACGACCCACGACCGGGGCACGGGTCTGCCCCGACCTGCCCAGCTCCCGCAGCGCCTGCGGCGCCGACAGCGTCGCTGACAGGGTGACCACCTCGCGACGCGGGACGAGGATCTCCCGGAGGATCCGCTCGGCGACCTCGAACGCACCCGAAATGATCATCCGGTGTTCGGGCGTGAGGGTGCGCTGCGCCGCGACCATGTCCCGCAACTCCTCGGTGGTGACCTCCTCGCGGCTGGCGCGGGGGTCACCGCCGGCCAGGCGCACCACCGCGTCGCTGGCCTTGCTCAGCAGCCACACCACCGGCCGGGAGAACGCCGACAACGCGTCCAGCGGGCGGGCGACCAGCATCGCCCAGCCCTCCGCGCGTTGCATCGCGATCCGCTTCGGCGCCAGCTCGCCCAGCACCAGGGTGACGAAGGTCAACACGATGGTGACCAGCACGATCGACACCGGCTCCGCCGCCGACCCCAGGAACCCCAGCGGCCCCACCAGCGGTGCCGCGAGGGACACCGCCGCGGCCGCCGAGGCCAGGAAGCCGGCCAGGGTGATGCCGATCTGAATGGTGGCCAGGAAGCGGTTGGGGTCCCTCGCCAACTTCGCCAGCACCCGCCCCGACCGGGAGGCCCGCTCCAGGCGCTGCAGTTGGCTCTCCCGCAGCGACACCAACGCCATCTCGCTGCCCGCGAACACCGCGTTCACCAACACCAACACGAGCACCAGCGTGACCTGCACGCCATAGCCGTCCACGGCCTGTTCGACGCCTCCCCCACCGGACCGTCCGGAGCACCAACCGTAGCCGCCCCGAACCGCCACGATCGCGGTGTGTCGGACATCTCAGGCCCTACCGCCGCCGGGCGGGGCCACCTGCGGTTCCAGGCCGCGCAGCGGCGGACGCAGGGGTGGCGGCGTGCGTCACGGCGCTGCCCGCGAGCCTGGTCGGGAAGCTGCCGGCCCTGTCGGTCGCGCCACCCGGTGGCACGCGTCGGTCATGCTCGGAGACATGATCCGGTTTGTGCTCAACCTGCTGTGGCTGATCTTCGGCGGCGGCATCGTCCTCGCCGTCGGCTACGGCATCGCCGCGCTGATCTGCTTCGTCCTGGTCGTCACGATCCCGTTCGGCGTCGCGTCGCTCCGGCTCGCCGTCTACTCCCTGTGGCCGTTCGGCCGCACCGTCGTGCCCAAGCCCGGTGCCGGAGTCGCGTCCGGGCTCGCCAACGTCCTCTGGGTGGTGCTCGCCGGCTGGTGGCTGGCCCTGTCCCACATCCTGACCGGTGCCGCGCTGTGCCTCACGATCATCGGCATCCCGTTCGGGATCGCCAACTTCAAGCTCGTCCCGGCCGCGTTCTGGCCCCTCGGCCGCGAGGTCGTCGACACCCCGTGACGGCCCGCAGCGGCGGGTCGTGACGACGACCGGCACCCGCTCGCCACAGCGGCGGTACGACTGCCGCGCGGATGGCGACGGGGGATTACGCTCCTGAGGATCCTCTAAGGAGCTGACCATGCGGAACCTGTCGTCCCCTGCCACGGCTGTCCTTCGTGCCACCGTCGCGACGGCGCTCGCCGTCGGTGCCGCCGCGTCCATGGCAGCCTGCACCTCGACGACTCCCACGGCCGGGGGACCCACCACCTCGCCGGCGACGTCGGCGCCCGCGAGCGGCACCGCGAACACGCCCTCGCCCACCGGCAACGGGCCGGACAACCAGTCGCCGTCGACAGGCCCGGGAGCGACCGGCAGCACCGACCCGATCCTGCGGGGCGAACGGCAGGTCGTCCTGCGGCCGGTCGGGTCCTTCGAGTCGATCCTGGCCGTCGACGCCAAGGGACGGCTGAGCATGACCTCCGGCGACACGGACAAGAGCCTGTTCGTGCTGCTGCCCGCCAGCGGCAGCCGCCACCAGATCCGCACCGCGAAGGCACACGCCGGCGGCGAGCCCGACTGCATGGGGTTGCGCGACAACGGCAGCGCCCCGACGACGGTCGTCGCCACCGCCTGCGATGCCGGCCGGGCCGGCCAACTGTTCACCATCGAGAAGACGCGGGAGAAGAGCGAAGGCCGCCCGACCTACACGATCAGCGGCGAGGGCGGGGTCCGCCTCCGCGCGACGGACCGGCAGGGCCTGGTCGTCGAACGGGTGGGCGCCGGTGCCGCCCGGGAGGGCCTGACCTTCGACTTCGTCGACAACGGCCCAGCTCCCGCAGGCCCGGGCGAGTGAGCACGCCGGCTCCTCTCCCGCCGGCGGCGCGGACGATGGTCAAGGCCTGAACCCCGGCCCTAGGATCGGGGCCGTGGGAAGGACCGACCGCGCCAGCCGGGTGATCGCGGCACCACCGGCGACCGTCTACGGCGCCCTGCTCGACCGGGCGTCGCTGGAGGCCTGGCTGCCGCCGGACGGCATGCGCGGGCGGATCGAGCGGTGGGATCCCCGGCCGGGTGGCGGATTCCGGATGGTCCTGACCTACCTCGACGCGGCGGACAGCCCCGGCAAGACGTCGGACGCGGCCGACGTCGTCGACGTCGGGTTCGCCGCCCTGGTGCCCTCGCGGTGCGTGGTGCAGCGGGCCGTGTTCGAGGCCGACGACCCGGTGTACGCGGGCACCATGACGATGACCTGGCACCTCGCCGCCGCCGGGACGGGAACCGAGGTGACCGTCACCGCGACGGACGTGCCACCCGGCATCGACCAGGCGGACCACGAGGCCGGGATCGCCTCCTCGCTGGCGAACCTGGCGGCATACATCGAAGCGGCCGACTGACCCGCGAGCCGTACGGATGGAGCAGCCGCCGCCGACAGTCGCCGCACGCCTGTTCGCCCGCCGCGACGCCCGGGCGACGGCTGCCTATGCTCGCCTGGTGCAGGACAGTGAGCGGGCCGTACTGGCCGGAATGTTGCAGTCGGCTGAGGACGCCCCGCCGGTCGAGGCGGTCCACGCCGTCACCGGTGCGATCGCCACGGCCCTGGACGCGCTCGGCGTGTCGCTGCTGATCGCCGACCTCAGCGGCCGGGCCCTGGTCCGCCTGACCCACGAGCCCGTCGACCACGGCCCCGGTCGGCGTCAGGGCGAGGAGAACGCCGAGGTCCTCCCCTTCGACGGTGGACCTCACGAGCAGGTCCTCCGCCAGCAGCAGAGCCAGGTGGTAGCCCGAGACGGCAGCTGGACGGTGCTCGCGCCCGTCACCGAACGCGGCGAGACCATCGGCCTGCTGGAGATCGACCTGCCGGACGAGCCGAACGCCGACGTGGTCGCGCAGGTCAGCAGCACACGCGCTGGCGTTCGTGGTCATCGCCAACCGCCGGCACACCGACCTGTTCGAGTGGGGGCAGCGCAGCACCCCGTTCACGCTCTCCGCGGAGATCCAGCGGCGTCTGCTGCCCGCCTCGTTCACCTGCGAGGCCGCCGCGTTCGCCCTCTCCGGCTGGCTGGAGCCGGCCGCGAGCGTCGGCGGGGACACCTTCGACTACAGCGTGGCCCGCGACCTGCTGCACCTCAGCGTCACCGACGCGATGGGCCACGGCGTGGCGAGCGCGCTGACCGCCACCCTCGGCGTGGGCAGCCTGCGCAACACCCGCCGCCGCGGCGGCGGTCTCGTCGAGCAGGCCGAGGAGGCCAACCGGGCCGTCGCCGAGCACGCGAACGTACGGGGCGCCTACGTGACCGCCGTGCTCGGCCGGATCGACCTGCGGACCGCGCGTTGCGAACTGCTCAACGCCGGGCACGTCCCGCCGCTGCTGGTCCGCGACGGCCGGGCCACGCCGGTGGAACTGCCCGCCAACTTCCCCCTGGGCATGTTCCCCGACGAGCGCTACCGCAGCGGCGAGATTCTCCTGACGCCGGGCGACCGGCTGGTCGTCGTCACCGACGGGGTACGCGAACGCAACGCCGCCGACCTCGATCTGCCCGCCGCCCTACGCGAGATCGGGCACCTGCACCCCCGTGAGGCGGTCCGGGCGTTGTCGGACGCGGTGCTGGCGACCGCCGGGCCTGCCCTCGCCGACGACGCCACCCTGCTGATCGTGGACTGGTACGGCGGCCACGGGCCGCGACGCAGCACCGCCGGCGCCGACACCGCCCGCGCCAGCGCCGGCACGGAATGAGGCATCACGTCGCCGCGGCGGACGCCTCCTCGGCGTCCCGCACGGTGTCGAAGATGCCGATGACCCGGTCGACCGAAGTGATCGACAACACGGAGCGCACCGGCCGACTGACCCCGGCCAGACCGAGCCACCCGCCCCGTTCCCGAAGGTCCTTGTAGGCGACCACGAGCGCACCCACGCCGCTGGAGTCCAGGAACCCGACGCCGGTCAGGTCGACCACCACCACCCGGGCACCGCCCTGTGCCACCTCGTGCAACCGGTCACGCAACTGGGGTGTGGTGCTCATGTCCACCTCACCGACAACCTCCACCACCGTGCCGATACGCCCCGGCCGGGTCGACAGTGTGAAGTCCACGAATCCCCCTCGTCGCGACGTACCGGTCGCCCGGCCACGCCAATGCCGCTCAGTGTGCCGTACCCACCGTGCCAGACGCCGGCCCCGAACGCTCACCGACCGGCGCCCCACCCGTGGTTCGGGCGGGGCGCCGGTCGCGGGGTCGCCGGCGTCGACAGCGTCAGCCGAGGGGCGGTGCGGTCCAGGAGGACCGGATCAGCTCCCGCTCGGCCGCGGCGAGGTGGGCGGTCGCGGCCAGCCACGCCCAGGCGTACCGGTCCGGATCGGGATCGGTGAGCCGACCGAACGCGTCCCGGCCGCGCCGGTCGGACTCGTCGGCGAGCCCGGCGGCCACGGCGGCGGCCGTGGTGAAACCCGCCCGGCGCAGCGGGCCGGCCAGGCCGGCCCCGTCGCCACGGGCCGCCTCGGCCACGGCCCGGCGACCGCCGGAGACGGCCAGCTCCACCAGCCGACGGACCCGCCACAGCGGGGACTCCGCGACCGCGTCCGCGCCGACGGCGAGCACCGGCCCACCCGGCGCGGCCGGGTCGCGGGGTGGCAGCTGACCGCCCTGGAGCTCGTCGTAGCCGAGGTCCACCCGCCCGTGCCACTCCGCCGGCAGCCGCAGCGTCGTGGCCTCGCCGGGGACCGGACCGACCGCGAGCGGGCGGAGCGTGCCGGCCCGGTCCGGGTCGAGCCGGCCGACCACCCGGATCCGCAGGCCGGGCCGGGAGGCGAGCCGCCGCAGGTTGGCCACGTGGGCCAGCATCGGGTGCGAGCTGACCGCCACCAGCCGGATCACCGGCCCGTCCGGTACCGGCACGCGCTCCGCCGCCGCGCCGGCGGCGGGGGCGAGCTCGCGGGCCAGCACCTGGTCACCGACGGCGCCCACCACCACCAGGTCACCGCCGACCAGCGCGGTCCCGGCCCGGCCCGGGTCCTCGGGGTCCTCGACGGCGAGCTGGGCGGTCACCACCTCGGCGAGCGGGCGGCCGAACAGTTCCGCCACCGGCCCGGTGGCCCAGTCGGTCTCGACGAGCGGGGTCGCCCGGACCCCCTTGCCGGCGCCGAGGCGGCCGTCCGGGGAGACCGTGGTGCCGGTGATCCGCAGGCCACCACGGGACAGCACCGCGTGGTTGACCGCGACCGCGCCCATCTCGGTGACCGCCCGGGCGCAGTCCCGCGCCCGGTCCGGGCCGCCCGGCCGGACGTCGCCGAAGGAGAGCTGGCGCCCGTCGGCGGCCACCAGGTGGGTGACCACCCCGGCGTACCCGGTCGCGCTGATCACCGGTTCCCGGCAGACGCCGTACACCTCAAGCGTGCCGTCCGGCTGGTAGGCACGCCGTAGGACGCCGACCAGCGCCGGGTCTGGGTCGCCGGCGGACAGCCGGCCGGCGACGTACAGCAGGTCGTGCAACACCTCGACGAGCTCGGCCAGCCGGTGACCGTTCTGCCGCCCCCGGTGTGCGCGCAGGCCACGCACCGTACGCAGCGCGGCGCTCTCGGCCCGCGGCAGGCCGGCCAGCCGGGCGCTGTGGGCGGCCCGCAGCAGTTCGGCCTGGGGCACTGCCCCGGCGGCCGGCGCGCCGGCCGCGAGCACCGCGACGGCCGCCCGCCACAACGCGCCGGCGGCGGCCCGTTGCGCCTTCGTCGGCGCCGCGCCCCGGCGGCCACGACCGGCAGCCTCTCCTGCGGTACGCCCGGTCCCCCGGGCGCGACTGGCGGGCTCGGCGGTCGACGGTCCCCCGGCGGCGGACGCCGGATCGGGGTGGGTGGCCGGGTCGGCGACCGGGCAGGCGAGGAGGACCGCCGTACGGTGCAGGCAGCGCGGCGCCAGCAGGCAGCTGCACCGCGCCTGCTGCGCGTCGGTGACCGCGCCGGTCGGCCCGGGCGTCAGGGTGACCAGCGCCTCCGGGCCGCAGTCGACCGACACGCCCCCGTCGACCGGCCCGACCGGTACGCCGGCCAGCCGCTCGACGGTGGCGTCCAGCCGCTTGTGCAGCCGGGGCGGCAGGGCCGCCACCGCCGCGGCGGCGACTGCCGGCAGCACCGGCGGCAACCGGTCGGTGTCTGCGGCGGTGGCTGTGCGGTCCGTCAACGTGATCCTCCGCGGATGCGGTCGCCCACCCAGCGGGCGAGTTCGAGCGGGCTGAGAGCGGCGACGGGCATCCCGGCCGCGACGAGCTGCTCGGCGACCGGCACCGAGTAGCAGGGCGCTCCCCTGTCGTTCAGCGCGGCGCAGCCGAGCAGGTGCACGCCGGAGCCGACCAGCGTGCGGACCTCGCCGAGCAGCCCGGCCAGCGGGTAGCCCTCCTCGAAGTCGCTGACCACCGCGACGATGGTGCGGCTCGGCACGGTCACCAGCGAGCGGGCGGCGGCCAGCCCGGCGGCGATGTGCGTACCGCCGCCGACGCGCACCTCCAGCAGCAGCGAGAGCGGGTCGTCGACCCTGCCGGTCAGGTCGACGACCTCGGTGGAGAAGGCGAGGAAGTGGGTGGACAGGGTGGGCACCCCGGCCAGGACGGCGGCGGTCAGCGCCGACCACACCACCGACGCCTCCATCGAGCCGGAGACGTCGACCACCAGCACCAGCCGCCAGTCGGCCTCCCTGCGGGTGCGGGTGTTGAAGACCGGGCGTTGCGGCACCACCACCGTCCGGCCGTCGTCGAGCCGCTGGGTGTGCGCCAGGTTCGCCCGCAGCGTACGGGCCAGGTTGATCCGGCCGCCGGGACGGCGTGACGGGCGCGGGTTGCTCAGCCCCGTCAGCGCCGGGCGCATCTGGGTCGCCAGTTGCTTCGTCAGCTCCTCGACCAGCCGCCGCACCAGGGGCCGCAGCTTGGCCAACTGCCCCTCGGGCAGACCACCGGCCAGCGACAGCACCGAGGTCAGCAGCTCCATCGAGGGGCGTACCGCGGCCGGGTCGAGTTCGGTGAGCACGTCCGTACGGCCGTTCTCGGCCGCCCGGGCGATGACCTCCTCGCGGACCGCGGTGCCGAACAGCGCCTCGAGTTCGTCGGCCCACTCGCGCGCGGTCGGGAAGGAGGCCTCCTGTCCTCCGCCGGCCGCCTGGCCGAGGTCGGTGGCGCCCTCGCCCTGGCCGGCCCCGTACAGCTCGTCCAGGGCGCGGGCGTAGCGGCGGGCGTCGGCCGGCAACCGGTCGGGTTGGCGGCCGAGCAGCAGCCGCCAGCGGTCGGTCGGGGTGAGC
Source organism: Micromonospora sp. NPDC049048 (assembly GCF_043197615.1). Lineage (NCBI taxonomy): Bacteria > Bacillati > Actinomycetota > Actinomycetes > Micromonosporales > Micromonosporaceae > Micromonospora > Micromonospora sp. NPDC049048. The sequence continues at coordinate 183,859 of NZ_JBICTM010000004.1, forward strand.
CCGTCCTCCAGCGCGGGTCCGGCGCCGGCGGGGGCCTCGCTGCCGGCGGGGACTTCGGCGCCGGCGGGGGCGTCGGCGTCGACGGGGGCGTCGGCGTCGACGGGGGCGTCGGCGTCGACGGGGGCGTCGGCGTCGACGGGGGCGCTGGTGCCGCCGGGGGCGTCGGTCGCGCCGGTCGGCGCGCCCGGGATCGGGATGTGGCGGGCGAGCAGGGCGGCCCGGCCGGCCCCGTCGGCGGCGGCCCAGCGGGCCAGCAGCTCGGGCGGGGCGGACAGGCTCAGGTCGAGCCGGTCGCCCAGCCGTTCGGTGACGGTGTGCAGCAGCCGCTCCCGGGCCGCCGGGGTGAGCACGTCGAACCCGCCGCGCAGCGCCGGCAGCCGGTCCAGGAAGTCGGCGTCGGGCAGCCGTTCGATCCGGTCCAGCAGCGGGTCCAGCGCGGCCGGGGCGGACTGCAGCAGCGGGTGCGCCCCGGCGAGCAGGCCGCCGAGCAGCCGGTGCAGGTGCCGCCGGGTGTCCGGTCCGGTCGCCGCGTCGATCCAGCCGGCCACCCGGCCGCCCAGCGTCTCCAGGTCGGTCAGGTCGAGCAGCACCCGGGCGGCCAGGGCGGCGCCCTGGATCAGCGGCGAGCCGGCACGGGCCAGGTGGTCGAGCGCCTCGTCCAGGCGCAGACCGATCCGGTCCTCGCCGGCCCGCACCGCGAGGTCGACCAGGGCGGCGGCGTCGGCCGGGGCATCGCTGCCGGCCAGTCCGGGCAGCCCGCGTACCGCCGCGTCCAGCAGCACGACGGCCAACTCGGCGGCCCGGGCCCGGCCGTCGGCGGTGGTGCCGGGCAGGTGTTCGCGGCGCAGCGCCTCCAGCAGATCCAGTGCGGCCAGCAGCTCGGGCAGCGTGCCGGTGCCCGGCAGCACCGCGGCGGCCAGCTCGAGCCGGTCGGTGACCAGCTCGGGCAGGTCGCACCGGGCGGCGTCACGGAGCCCGGTGAGCAGCTGCGCGGCCGTGGGGCCACCGTCGGCGGCCTCCCGGCGGAACCGCTCCCGCAGCGTGCCGGTCGCGGCCAGCGCCGCGGTCACCCCGCGGACGCCGACCAGGTCCAGCCGGGCCGCCACGGACGGCGTCCAGGCCAGTTCCCAGCGGGTGGTCAGGGCAGCGCCGTCACCGGTGCCGGACACCGCGATCGCCTCGCCGTAGCCGACGCCGCAGACCTGGAGGCGTTGCAGCAGGACCTCCCGCCGCCCGTCCAGCTCAGTGCGCAGCGGGTCCAGCCGTATCTCGCGGGACTTCGGGCTGTCGGGGTTGGGCAGCCGCAGCGTGGCGAGTTCCGCCTCGACGGCCGGGCCGAGCCCGGAGCGCGGCGTGCCCGGGGCGACGCGGCCCCGTTCGGCCCCGACCAGCACCGTCTCCAGCGCCCTGGCCAGCGCCCGGCCGCGGCCGAGCAACTCGCCCTGGCCGAGCACGGTGGTCACCGCCTCCAGCACCTCGCCGCGGCCCGGGGCGGGCAGGTCCCGCAGCCGGGCCAGGTCGTCGGCGAGCCGTACCGTCTCGGCGGCCTCGCCGGTGCCGGCGGTGTGGCCCGCCGCGCGCAGTTCCCGGCACACGTCGGTGACCGCCCGGGCGGCCGCGGCCCGGATCCGCTCGGGGTCGCCGGCCGCGGTGAAGACGGACTGCTGCCAGCGTGGGTCGCGGATCCCCGCCGGGTAGCCGGAACGGGAGTCGAGCAGGTCGAACGCGTACGGCACCAGGGAGGTGACCGCCGTGCCGCCGGTGGTGGCCGGCGCGGGCGGGTCCGACACGGCCCGGACCGGGCCGTTCGGGGCGAGGGCGGGCCGGGTGGCCTCGACGGCACCGTCGACCGCGGGTGGGGCGGCGAGCAGGGCCGGGGCGTGGAAGGCGCCGACGACGGCGGCGACCCGCCGGCCGTCGGCACCGGCCTCGGCCAGCACCCGCCGCATGTGCCGCTCGCGGGCCAGGTCCCGGGCCGGTACGCCGTCACGGCTGGCGCTGTCGGTGCGCATCGCCCAGCCGACGCCGAGCGCGGCCCGACGCAGCGCCTCGGGCGGGCAGCCCGGGGCACGCACCTCGACCACCCGGTCCCACAGGTCGTCACCGTCGCGGCCCGTGCCGCTGGCGCCGAGCGCGGCGGCGTACGACCGGCCCGGTGCGGGCACCGGCCCCCCGGCGTCTTCGGCGGCGCCGTCACCGGCGGCGGACCCGGCGCCGGCGGTCGGGGCGGAGTCGGGGCCCGGGCCGGGTGCGGTCGCCGGCTCGGCGGTCTCGGCGGTCCAGCCGGGATCGCCCAGCGGCAGGTCGCAGCAGCGCACCTCGACGCCACGCTGGCGGGCCCAGCGGATCGCGGCGAGCTCCGGGGAGAAGTCGGCGAACGGGTAGAAGCCCATCTGCCCGTCCGCGCCGTGGCTGCCCACGAGGGCCAGGGGGGCCCGGGCGGCCGGGTCGGACAGGTACGGCAGCCAGCGCTGGAAGTCGGCCGGCAGCTCGACACAGACCACCTCGGCCCCGGCCGCGTCCAGCAGGTCCGGCACCACCGCCGCGAGCGCCGGGCTGTGGTGCCGCACCCCGATCAGGTACGGGTGGGCCGAAGCGGCGAGCGCGTCGAGCACGACACGCGGATCGGCCGTCGACCGGTCGGCCGCCGGCGGGGCGGGCGACGTTCGAGAGAGGGTCGTCACCGCAGGCTCTCCCGCAGGTCCCAGAGCCGCCGCCACATCGCCGAGCCGTCCTCGGCACGGCGGCGGACCGGGCCGTCCCAGTAGCCGAGCAGCCGGGCGTGGTCGTCCTGGTCGTCCTTGCGGACCACACCCAGCAGGTGCCCGGGCACCAGGTCGAGCGCGTCCGCGCCGGGCAGGTACGCGGTGGCCAGGCCGAGCGACACCGCCACCTGCACCGCCTCGGCGGTGGACATCACCGTACCGGGCCGCTCCACGTCCCAGCCCTCGCCCGAGCGGCCCGAACGCAGGTCGCGGAACACGGTCACCAGCGCGTCGAGCACCGCGTCGTCCACCGCGTACGGCGCGCCGGCGCGCTGCACGGCGGCGGTCGCCTGCCGGCGGACCAGGTCGGTCTCGACGCCCGCGTCCGAGATCGGGTGGATGGTCTCGAAGTTGAACCGGCGCTTGAGGGCCGAGGACATCTCCGACACGCCCCGGTCCCGCAGGTTGGCGGTGGCGATCACCGTGAACCCGGGCACGGCGCGGATCAGGCCGTCGTCGGTGCCGGACAGCTCCGGCACGTTCATCCGCCGGTCGGACAGGATGGACACCAGCGCGTCCTGCACCTCGGGCAGGCAGCGGGTGACCTCCTCGATGCGCACCACCCGACCGGTACGCATCGCGGTCAGCACCGGCGAGTCGACCAGCGCCTGCGGCGTCGGGCCCTGGGCGAGCAGCAGGGCGTAGTTCCAGCCGTAGCGGAAGGCGTCCTCGGTGGTGCCGGCGGTGCCCTGCACCGTCAGGGCGCTGGTGCCGCAGACGGCGGCGGCCAGCAGCTCGGAGAGCATGGACTTGGCGGTACCGGGCTCGCCGACCAGCAGCAGGCCCCGCTCACCGGCCAGGGTCACCACGCACCGCTCGACGAGGCTCCGCTCGCCGACGAACTTCGCCGGGATGGTCATGCTGGCCGGCAGCGCGCCACCGTCCGCGCCGGTGCGCCGGTCGGCGAGCAGCTTCAGCGCCTCGCCGTCGCTGCCCTGGATGAAGGTGACCACGGCGCGCGGGGTCAGCGCCCAGCCCGGGGGCCGGGCCCCGTCGTCGTACGCGGCCAGGAACGCCAGCTCGTCGGCGTACCGCTGCTCGGCCGAGAGGACCTGGGCGGCGTTCTCCGGCGCCTCGGAGGGGCGGACGTCTTCCGTCACGGTCACGGGTGTTCCTCGATCTCTCTCTTGGGGTGTTTCGGGACAGGGGTGGGCGGGGCGGCGGCGCCGCGACGGCCGGGGAAGGTCGTCGCGGGCGCCACCACCCGCCGGACAGGGGTCAGCGGCCGGGCAGGTCGGCGAGGCGGGGCCGGTCGCCGTCGCGGAGGCGTCGCCAGGCCCGCCGGTAGAGTTCCGCGGCCGGTTCGAACGGCACGGTCACCCCGAGCGCGGCCGTGCCGTCGGGGGCGAGGTCGAACAGGGCCAACTTCCAGCCCTCGATCGGCACCTGCCCGGCGCCGCGCTCCAGCCACGGGCCGGGCAGGAACAGCGACCGGCCGGCCCGGGACCGGCTGGCCTCGACGACCAGGTCGGTGCCGGCCAACTCGGCGCGTGCCGCCTTCAGCCGCGCCGGCTTCCAGCCCGTCCATCTCGCCGTGTTGCGGTCCGTCGGGTCGGGCATGGCCAGCAGCATCAGGTACGCCGCCGCCGCGTCGGTGCCCAGGCCGTACGCCTCGGCGACCTCGGCGACCACGTCGGACGCCGACCGGGTGGGATCCTGCGGCCACCAGGTCCCGTCCGCCGCCCGCGCGCCGTCGGCGGGCTCTCCCGCGTCGGCGAGCAGCGCCGCGAAGCGCGGGTCGCGCACCAGCCGCAGCGCCACCTCCACCGGGTACGGCTTGGCCACGTCCCTGCGCAGCGCCGGCAGGTACGGGTCCGTGCCGTCGGCGTCGAGCAGCTGCGGCCGCAGCGCGGGCAACGGTCGGCTGTCGTGGGTGGACAGCACGATGGCGCCGTAGCGTTCCCAGCCCGGGCCCGTCTCCGACGGGGTGCCCGCCACCTGCCGGAACTCGGGCAGGTAGACGTACTGCTCCAGGTCGAGCATGAGGTCGGGGTTGGCCAGCCGGTCCCGGATCGTGGCCAACGCGGCCGGCAGCGCCGCCCGGCACGGGTCGCCGACCGGCGTGTGGTGCGCTACCCAGGCCGCCAGGGCGATGGTGGAGTGCAGCACGTGCCCGGTGAAGCCCGCCGTGCGCTTGGCGACGGGCCGGGCCCGGTTGCCCCGGACCTCGAAGGCCAGGTCGGTGCTCAGCTCGGCCGAGCGGGCCGGGTCGAGCAGCGCCGGCAACGCCTTCGCGGGCGCCCAGCCGGTGCGGATCGCACGGGTCGCCTCGGCGAGCAGCTGTTCGGGCACGACCGCCCGGCGCCCCAGAGCGGCGTTCCATACCGCCGCGGCGGCGGCCACGTCCGGTCCGTCGGTCCACAGCCGGGCCGGGTCGGCCGGCAGCAGCGCCGAGACCACGGCCAGCCGCAGTGCCGGCCTCGCCTCCCGCAGGACCCCGAAGGCCAGCTTGACCTCGCCGACCTGCCTGATCCCGAGTGCCTTGCGCAGCTCGGTGGGCACGGTGCCGGCCGAGTCGGCGTACGGCAGGCCGGCCAGCACCAGCTTCGCGGCGGTGGGGGTGATGCCGGTCAGCTCGGCGAACCGCTCGGCCGCCTCCGGCCGCCAGGGCAGCGGGCCACGCGCGGCCCACTCGGTGCGGAAGGCGGCCAGCCAGCCGGCCGGCCGTTCGTCACCGACGGGCTCCAAGGAGTGCAAAGTGTACGGCTCGGGCAAGGCGAAGACGCCGGCCGGGTCGTGGTGCAGCGCCTCGAAGAAGTAGCCGGTGGTCGTGCCGCTGGAGTTGAGCACCGCGAGGAACGCCCCGTCGGGCAGCGGCAGGATGCCCGGCTGCGGGTAGCGGCGCGAGCCGTCGGGGTTCCTCATTTCGTCGTCCAGCACGTGCAGTACGCACCGGCGCCACCGCCCCGGCTCGGCCGCCGCGCCCAGGTCGAGCCCGTCCAGCTCCGTGAGCAGCGCGCGCAGCGCCTCCCGGTGCTCGTCGGGGGTGACCGCCGCGACGGCCCGGTAGGCGACGGCGGCGACGCCGCCGAGCAGCGACCACCAGTTCAGGGTGGACGGCAGCGCCGGCCCGTCCAGGTGCAGCCGTACGGCGGGATTGCCCCCGCCGGTGACGGAGCGCTGGGTGGCCAACGCCCGGAACTGGGTGAAGGCGTGCGCCACGGTGCCCGCCCCGTAGATCGAGCCGCGCAGCCCGTCCAGCGCCGCGCTCAGCTGCCTGTCGGTGGGTCCGGCCGCAGCGGCTGGCGGTGCCTCGGCGACGGGGGCGGACAACGACCGGGTGAGCCGCTCGGTCACCGCGTCCAGGTCGGTGCGCACCCGGGCGGCCAGCCGCAGCGCCCCGGCGACCCCGGCGAGCAGGGCGTCGTGGCCGATCGCCGGCAACGTCGACCCGACCAGCTCCACCAGCTCGTCGGTGGCGTCCTCGTCGGTGGCGGGTGCGGCGGCGACCGTGGCGGTCGCGACGGCGACGGGCAGGCCGGTGACCGCCTGCGTGGCCACGGTCGGCCCGGACCGCGTCGCCGCGCGGGCGGCCTCTTCCGCCAGGGCGGCGCGCCGCTCGTCGATCGCGACCTTGAGCAGAGCGGCGGCGGTCTCCCGGTCCATCCGGCGCAGGGCGGTGGAGCCGGCCGGGTCCCGGGGCAGCAGGTGACCGACGAACGCCTGCGGCGGCAGCGGCGGGGCGGCGGGGTTGTAGTCCCGGCTGGACGGCGGTCCGGGGGCCGCCGACGCCGTCCCGTCGGGGTCGACCAGGACGAGGCCGTTGAGCACGGCCCGGGGCCGGTCGTCGCCGGGCAGCACCAGCGCCGCGATCGGCTCCTGCCCCGCGGCCACGGTCACCGTACGACCGGCGAGGTCGTCGCCGCGTACCGAGCCGTCCGGCATGGTGACCACCCGCCAGCCGAGCAGACCGTCTACCGGGACCGCTGCCGGGGTGGCCCGGTCGGACAGGGCCGGACGCAGCCAGCTGGCCGACGCCCGCAGCCGGCTGCCGTCGACCGGGAGGTCGGCCAGGAACCGGGGCAGGCCACACCCGCCGTGGGTGTTGGCGACCGGGTCGTACTCGCGCCAGCCGTGCGTGTCGTCGTCTTCGCCGCGCCGGTAGACCCAGTGGGCGGTGCCGTCGGTGATGACCGGCAGCTCCGACGGCACGACGGTGTCACCGGGGTGCAGCACGCCGTCGCCGGTGGTGCGCCCGCCGCCCGCCAACGGCAGGGTGCTCTGCTTTCCACGCGCCTGGCTGCCCTGGGTGCGGCCCTGCAGGGGCTGCGGCTCACCGGGCGCCGAGTGCCAGTAGCCGCGCAGGTCGTAGTTGAGCGCCTTGGAACGCCAGTAGACCAGCAGGTGGCCGTCGACGTAGTGGTAGCCGGGCTGGCCCCACATGTCGTTGGCCGGGATGCGCAGGTCGTGGCGGAGCACGATGCCCTCGGCGCCGATCACACGCACCGTGGTCGGCCCACCCAGGATGACGTACGGCCAGGCTTCCTGCCGGGAGAGCTCGACCGTGCGGTCACCGCCGGTCACCTCCTGCCAGGCCAGCTCCCAGTCCGGCCAGCCCAGTTCGTCGACAAGGCCACCGCGCAGGGTGCGGGCGACGCGCTCGGCGAGGTCGACGCCCAGGGCCTGGCCGAGGTCGCCGGCCCTGCCCGGCTCGCCGAGCCCACCCACGACGTCGGAGACCAGCCGCAGCGCCTCGACCGGGATCCGGCCCAGCCAGTCCACCGCCGCCGGCAGGTACGGCAGCCCGGCGGCGAAGCGGGCGCGGATCCGCGCCCGCAGCCAGTCGGCCAGCATCGGCCGGACGCCCGGCGTGTCGACCATCCGGCGCAACGCCGGCTGCTGGCCGTCGAGCTGGTCGAGACCCCGGCGCAGGGCGGCGGTGAACCGGTCGTCGCCGGCCACGGCGAGCAGGTCCCGCTCGCCGTCACGCTTGACCCACGTCGCCAGGTCGAGGGCGGCCCCCTGCTTGGGCGGCGTCACCGGCAGGCCGAGGGCGAGCAGCAGGTCGAGCAGGTCGAGGTCACCGTCGACGTCGAGGCTCTCGCCGCTGCCGGCCAGCTCGACGCGCAGCCGGTCGGCCATCCGCTCGACGAGCGGGTACAGCTGCGGCATCCGACGGCGGCGGTGCTGGTTCACGGAACTGATCCGACCCAGGAAGCGACGCAGCCAGCCGACGGAGCCGTCGCGCGGGCGTGCCGCGTCCGGCACGTCCGGATCACACAGACCGGCGAGCGCGCCGGTGTCAGCCAGCAGCGCCAGCCAGGCGACCAGCTCGTCGCTGTCGGCGGGCATCAGGTCGAGCAGGCTGCCACGGATCGCCGGGTCGCGACCGGCCAGCGCCGTCACGGCCGGCAGGTGCGCCTTCCACCAGCCGGCCGGCGCCTCGGCGGCCACCGGCAGCCGGAGCAGCTCGGTCAGGTAGACGTCCGCGCGCTCGGCGACCGCGGCAGCTGCCTTGCCGGCGGCTTTGCTGGCCGTACGGACCAGCCGGTTCACCGCGGTGGCCGACTGGGTGGACGGCACCACCCCGGCGGCCGCGGCCCGCAGCGCCAGCCGGCAGAACCGGTCCAGCGCCTCGTCGGCCGGCAACTGGGCGGACAGCTCCTTCGCGTAGCCGGCCAACGCGGTCGCGGACACCACCTTTGCCGACGCGAACTCCACGTAGACCTCGTCCAGCCGGTGCAGGTCGACCTGCAGGCCGTGCTGCGCCTCCGCCTTGCGCGCCTTGTTGAACAGCTGCGTGGCGTACGCGTCCTGCCCGGCGGCGAGGAACACCCGCGCCGCCTGCTCGAAGAACGTCGGCAGGAAGTGCGGCAGCGAACGGGCGAACCGGTCGGCGATGCCCTGGTGGGCGTCCAGGGCGGTCTTGGGGCGCGAGCGCACCTGCTTGGCCAGCTTCTGCAACTCCGGCACCACCGCCAGCGCGTGCCGGCCGTCCGCCGGGTGGTGCACCAGCACCCACTCCGGGAAGGCCAACGGGCGGCGGGGGCCCAGCCCTACGACGACCGGCTCGGCGCCCGGCGTCAGGCCGAGGAACTCGAGGGCGATGTCCTCGCCCTCGCCGAGCGCGGCGTCGACCAGGCGCACCACCGGCCGGTCGTCGAGGGCGGGGTGCCGGTAGGTGCGGGCGGTGAGGGGCACCGCCCGGTCCCCGGCCCCGGCGGTACCGCTCGGCAGCACCGCGCCCGCGGCCAGCAGGCTCTCGGCCGACTGTCCGTCCGTCGTAGTCGTCATCGCGCTCACGCCTTGCTCCCCGTCCCGGTCACGGCGCCGGAGAGGGCCGTCGCCATCCGCATTCCTTCCGACCAGGCCACCGGCCCGACCTCGGTCAACCGCAGCGTCGGCCCGTCCACGACCCGCCACGAGAGGGTGCCGAGGGTCGCCTCGGAGCTCCAGTAGTCCTCCTCGAACCACAGGGTCGCCTCGACGGTGCGGCCGGCCTCCCAGACGCGGCAGCTGATCTGCGAGCCGGAGGCCCGGAAGCCGAGCGTGCCGGCCCGGGCCGCCAGCCGGCTGGGGACCGTGGTGCCGCGGAAGTCGGGGATCGTGGTGTCGCGCTGCCCGAGGTCGTCGGGCCTGGCCCAGGTGCCGCGGTGCAGCTGCTCGACGCGCTGGGTCACGTCCAGTTCCTCGGCGAACTCGCGCAGGTCGACCAGGTCGGGCAGGCGCACCGGGTGGGGCAACGTGGCGCTGACCGGCGTGAGCCGGACGGTCTCCCCGTCGAGGTTGACCACCCGCAGGTCACCGGTGTCGGTGACGTCGCGCAGGAAGCCCGGCTCCGCCGGGTCGTCACCGAGCACCACGAGGTCGCGCAGCGCGTCCCGCCAGGCGGGGTCCGGCCAGACCCGGGCCAGCAGCCCGGTCGGGACCGGCAGCGAGGACACCACCCAAGCGTCGACGCGGGCCAGGCACTCCGCCGCGTGCCGGTCGAGCCACTGGCCGAGTTGGCGCAGCCGGTCCACCTCGGGGGCGTCCCGCAGCACCTTCGGCAGCGTCTTCAGTGGACGGCCGCCGGCGCGTGGGCCGGTGGACCGGGCCGCCACCTTTCCGTCCACGAGAGAGATCTCGTAAGAGTCCCCCACCGCTAGCCAGCCCATTCAGGAACACCCTCCGCAGTGGCAGAACAGCCAGATTTCGTGAGGAATCGGCCGTGATCGACAACGAGGGCACGCTAACAGTAGTGACCGACACGACAGCGACCCATCGGCCGGGCAACCGAGCCGGGGTCGGCGGGACGAACAGGACGAGACCCGTGGAAGTCGCAGCTCCGGTCCGCCGTGACGCACCAGGAGCGGCCGGCCGCACCTCCCAGGGGAGGCCATTTAGTGATCCAGGTCACGGCCGATGCTCAGCGGTCCGAAACAGTAGCGGCGCCGCCCCTCGATCGGGTCGGCGCCGCGATTGGTGCAATGCCCAGCTCGATGAACGACCGGGATCGGCACGTCGGCGGCTCCCGGCCGCCACCGCGCGTCGGGGTGGCCGCGATCGGCCACCCCGCGCCGGGGTGCCGCGACCGCCCGCGGCCACCCCGACTCGACTGCCGGTTCAGCAGGTGGTGTTGCCGGCCGGGACCCAGCCGTCCACGGACGGGTGCTCGGCGCCGTGGCCGTAGATCCAGACGTCGTCGTCGACAGCCCAGACCTGACCGTGCCAGCGGAACCCGCGCCCGGCCGTCAGGGTGAGCAGCACGTGGCTGTGCGGTGCGGCGCGCAGCCAGGTGTTCTGCCGGAGATTGCAGACGATGCCCCACGCGTCGCTCGCCGACACCGGCGCGGCCACCACGGCCGAACCGGCGACAACGACGGTCGCGACCGTCAGGGCGTGTAGCAAGCGACGTTTCACTCGTGTCCTCTCGACTGTGGACGATGACGGTCTCCGATTGTCGTCGATCGACTCGCTCGACGTCAGGGGACCCCACTGCCCGACCCGGCCCGCGATCGTGATGATCACGGACCGGCTGATTGCCGGTGCTGCGGGCGGCGCGGCCGGAGGTGTTTGAGCAGGGCGAGGAGTCGGAGCTGCCGGGTCGCGGCGCGTTGACCGGCACGGCGATCCCGGCGAAGCCTCTTCCACGGCCGGCCTCCGAGCGCGGCGCGGCTTTCGTCGGCTTGATACGAAACCCCGCCATCTGACATCGACCGGCGACAGATGTATTTATTGGCGTCGATTGGGCTCCGTAAAGGCGTCCACCCGCCGACGCGACCGCCCCGGGGCGTGCGGCGATCCCCCATCATCGGGAGGAAATGTGTCTACCAGACTCGCAGGAAGGGCTCGTCGTTCGACGCTCGCCCTGCTCACCGGCGCGGCACTGGCAACGCTGCTGTCCGTCACCTCGGCCGGGGCCGCTCCCCTGACCGGCCCGGCGGACAGCCGCGCTGGCGGCGTCGGCACCGCCAGCGCGGTCGACGTGTACATGCAGGACACGCCCGCCGACCTGGGGTTCGAGCCGCACGCGCTCAACCCGCTCTGGCAGAGCTCGGACATCAAGGTCTGCCCCACCGCCGTCGAGTGCGCGACCAGCCAGAACCCGATCGTCGGCCAGCGGAACTACATCTTCATCAAGCTGCGCAACCCCGGCCCGTACGGCGACAGCGTGATGGAGGAGGGCACGATCTGGGTCTACCGGACCACCCCCGGCGGCGGGGCGGCCTGGCCGGGGGCGTGGACCCAGATCGGGGCGATGGCAGTGCCGGTCTACCCGGGCGTCACCTCGGTCACCATCCCGTGGGACGACGTGCCCGGCCCGGGTCACTTCTGCCTGCTGGCGCGCTGGGTCTCCCCCAACGACCCGATGACCTTCGAGGGCCCGGACATCGGCGTCAACACCCGCCACAACAACAACATCGCCTGGCGCAACGTCGACTCGGTGGCGGTGACCGCCGGCGGTCTGGCGCAGATTCGCCCGTTCGCCATCGGCAACACCCTGACCCGGCCGGCGCGCAGCAGTGTCGTCTTCGGCCAGACCGGGGCCCCGTTCCAGGCCGCCGGTGGCCGGCTCGTCGCCGACCTCGGACCGACCCTGTTCGAGCGCTGGGTCAAGGGCGGCAAGGCCGGCAAGGGCGTCCGCGAGGTCGGCCGCAACCAGGTCGAGATCGTCGAGATCGGCCAGGCCAGCCTGGACAACCTGGAACTCAACCCCGGTGAGCGGCTCGTGTTCTCGCTCAACTTCACGGCGACCGTGCCGACGCAGGAGAGGACCGCCGTCAACGTGACCCAGATCGGCCCGGACACCACCGGCGCCGCACGGGCCGACCTCGGCGGCGTCCGGTACGACATCACGGTGGCCCAGCGGGCCAAGTAGTCACCCTGCCGGCGGGTGGGAACGGAGGTCACGGACGGGGCCCGTGACCTCCGTTCCACCTGTCCGGCCGGGCACCGCCCGCCCACGGCCCGCTCAGCGCAGGCTGACCCAGGCGGTCGCCACCGTGAATCCCGAGGTGTGGGCGCAGAGCTGGACCGGGCCGGCGGGCGGCACCCCCATCGAGAAGAAGCCCACCGCGTCGACCGGCACCTCCTCGTACGGGCCGACGGAGGTCTGGGCCACCACCCGGCCACCCCGGGCCGGTGAGACCTGCCCGACGATCCCGGTCGAGGTCACCTCGATCTCGACCACGACCGGACCGCTGCGGAACATCAACGTACGGGTCGATCCGGTGGAGCGGGTGAGGCCGGCCGGCTCCGGGTCGCAGACCGAGTCGAAGGTCAGCTCGGCGAGTTCCAGCTCGGCGTCGATGCTCTGCCAGGCGAACGCGGCCCTGGCCGCGGACAGGAAGTGCTCGGGCACCGGGTCGGCGTCGCGCAGGGCGGCCCGCAACTCGGCCAGCAGGGCCTCGTCAGCGGCTGGCGGCCACGGCTCCATCCCGGTCACCTCCGCTCCCCTCGCCGGCCGGACGCGCCCTCAGCAAGGCAGCGAGAGCCGGACAGTTCCGCAGTTTCTGCAGGCACCGGGCCTGCGTCGGGCCGACGCTGCCCACCGGCATGCCCAGCCGCGCACCGATGTCGCGGTAGCTGACCGGCGGATCGGCCATCAGCAAAGCGAGCAACTCCCGGCAGCGCGGCGGCAACTGAGCGAACGCCTCCCGCAGCGCCTGCTGCCGCTCGGCGCGCAGCAGGCCCTCGTCCGGGGTGACCGGATCCACCAGCAGGCGGGCGCCGACGTGCCCGTCGACCGAGTCGTCGTACGGATCGAACGGCTGGATCCGTCGACCGAGGCGCAGCAGCCGGTAGCACTCACGCCGGGTGGTACTGACCAGCCAGGCGGGCAGGGCGTTCGGCTCCCGAAGCCGCCCCAGGTGCTCCACCGCACGCAGCCAGACGGTCTGGTTCACGTCCGCCGCGTCGACCTGGTCGAGCCCGTGGGACCGGATGACCGACAGCACGAGGGGGGTGTAGCGGCGGACCAACTCGCCCCACGCCGGCTCGTCGCCACCGGAGGCCGCGGCGACCAGCCCCACGGTGCTGCGCTCGCTCATCCGGGCACCGCCCGGGGCGCCGACGCCGATCTCACGCGACGAGTACACCGTAGTCGGGATGCCAGCGGGGGCCGGCGACCAGCGCGGCCTGGGCCGCCTCGGCGCTGAGCCCGGCGCTGGTCATCAGCGCCGCGAGGCGGCCGGCGACGTGACCTGTCGCGAACGAGGTGCCGGCCCAGGCGGCGAAGCCGTCGAAGTACCGCGTCGGCTGGCCCGGCAACTGGAGCCGACCCCTGACGTAGGTGCTGGTCCGATCCCCCAGCGCGCAGGCGTCCACCCATGAACCGTAGCTGCTGTACGGCGCCGGGCTCGGGCCGGTGGGCCCGGCGCTCACCGCGCCCACCGCCAGGACCCGCTCCAGGGCGGCGGGCCAGGCCCGACGGCTGGTGCCGGCGTTGCCCGCCGACGCGACCACAGCCCTGCCGGGCAGCCCGGCCAGCGCGTTGACCAGGGGCAGCGGAGGCTGATCGTCCTGGGTGAAGTAGCCCAGCGAGAGGTTGACGACCGACACCTGCGGATCGAGCCGCCCCAGGGCCGCGACCAGCATCTCCTCGTCGCCGACGCCGGTGGCGTTCAGCGCGGCCTCGGGATCGAAACGTACGCCCGGCGCGGCCTGCCGGACCACTCCGGCGACGAAGGTGCCGTGGCCGCCCTGCAACGCGAGCACGTCGGAGCCCACGTAGACCGCGTCCTCGTCGTCGACCTCGGGAAGATAGCTGCCGGCCAGCCACTGGGGATGGCGGGAGCCGGCCTGGCGCCAGATGCCGGTGTCGCAGATCCCCACCGTCACTCCCGCGCCCTCGCCCGCCCGCGCCGGATCCGGTGCCGGCAGGGCGGCGGCGACCCGGGGCGGCCCTCCGGGATTGCCCATGATGTTGCCGAACCCGAGCAGGGCGTGGTGCGGCTGGACCTGGGGAGGCTGCTGCCCGGGCCACTGCTGCGGGTCGCGGAGCCTGGTCACCACCGCCGGGACGTCGGTCTCGGCGGCGAAGACGAGCCGGGCGACCCCGCCGAAGCCGACGCCCTCGGTGACCGGATGACCGTAGCTGCGCAACCGGCTCACGACCCGCTGCACGTCCGGGTGGGCCACCAGGAGCTGCCGGGGGCGGTAGAGGAACTCCCGGCCCTTGACGGTGTGCCGGCGCAGGTCCGGGTCGGCGGCCAGGGCCTCCAGGAAGACCCGCTGGTAGGTGGCGTCGGGCGACTCGTCGGCGACGGCCGGTCCACCGGCCCCGAGGAGGCCGAGCGGTGCCGCCGCCGCGGCCAGGGTGGACCAGGCCATCACCTGCCGGCGGGACAGCCCGGCAGGCGGACGCGACGCGAGGGAGTCGTCAGACGGCACCGGTCCTCCAGGCGGTCGAAGATGCGTGGTCGGCGACGGGCCAGGCAGCTACGGATGCGCTCTCCGAGGCACCCGACGATTATTTCAAAGGATAGTTGAGTGTCAATTGATCGTCGGCCAGGCGACATGTCCGACACCCGTCAGCGCGATTGACCGGAGAGCGCGACTAGGGAAGTCTTCCCGGCATGGCCGACAGCGCCGTTTCCGGTGCCGTCACGGCCCAGGCCGCACTCGACGCCGTCCAGCGCTACCCCCGCGAGGCGATCGCGATCGGCCGAGAGATCCTCGCCGCCGGTCATCCCGACCCGGACGAGCGCTCCACCGCCGAACGCGCCATCGGGCTCGCCCTGCGGGAACTCAACGACCTGCCGGGCGCCCTGCGGCACCTGCGCCGGGCGGTTCGGGTCGCCGACTCGCCCCGCGTACGGGCACTGGCCCGGATGAGCCTCGGGTACGTCCTGGCCAACGCCGGACACACCGGCGCGGCGCTCCGCGCCGTGACCCTGGCACTTCCCCGACTGACCGGCGCCGACGCCGGCCGGGCCCGCATGCAGCGGGGCGTCGTGCTGCACTACCGGGGCAGGTTCGACGAGGCGGTCCGGGACTACGCCATCGCGGTGGAGATCGCCCAACGCGAGGGCGACCTGCTGCTGGAGGCACGGGCCCGCAACAACCGCGGGCTGCTCAACGCCCACCGGGGCACCGGCCGCAACGCCGACGACGACCTGTCGCGCTCCGCGGCAATCTTCAGCCGCCTCGGCCTCGACCTGGCCGCCGCCGACGCCCGCTGGAACATCGGCATCGCCGCCGGCCAGCGCGGCGACGTCGCCAGCGCGCTACGCAGCTTCGCCGCCGTCGACGACGAGTACCGCCGGCTGTCGGTGCCCCGACCGGCGCTGCTGCTGGACCGGTTCGAGCTGCTGCTCTCGGTGCCGCTGGTCGACGAGGCGGTCGAGGTGGCCACCTCGGCCGTGACGGAGCTGCGCCGGCAGGGCATGGCCTCGGACCTCGCCGAGGCACTGCTGGCCCGGGCCCGGGCGGCCCTGCTCGCCGGCGACCTGGACACCGCAGCGACCGCCGCCGCCTCGGCACGGGCCCGCTTCCGCCGCCAGGGACGCCGCATCTGGGCCGCCTTCGCCCGGCACGTCGAGCTGCGCGCCGAGTTCGCCCGGGGCACCCGGTCGACGGCCCTGCTCACCGCCATGCTGCGCACCGCGGGACAGCTCGACGCCACCGGCTGGCCCTCGCCGGCACTGACCACCCGGATCGAGGCCGCCCGGCTGGCCGAGACATTGGGCCGGCCCGCCCGCGCGGCCGAACTGCTGGCGGTGGCCGCCCGCGCGCACCGCCGCGGCACCGCACCCCACCGCGCCCAGGGCTGGTACGCGCTCGCGCTGCGCCGCCGGCTCGACGGGGACCTGCGGAGCGCGGCCCGGGCCCTGCGCCGGGGACTGGCGGTGCTCGACGGCCACCGGGCTTCCCTGGGCGCCACGGAGCTACGCGCGCACAGCGGGGCGTACGGGCACGAGCTGGCCGCCGAAGGGCTGGACATCGCCATCCGCACCGGCACGCCCGCGCAGGTGCTGGCCTGGGCGGAACGCTGGCGGGCCAACGCCCTGCGGATGCGCGCCGTACAGCCACCGCAGGACCCCGAGCTGGCCACGGCCCTGGCCGAGCTACGGATGGTCAGCACGGCCCTGGAGGACGCGCTGCTGGCCGGCCACCCCGGACACGCGCTGCGGCGCAGCCAGGGCCGACTCGAACAGCGCATCCGGGAACTGGCCCGGGGCGCGGACGGCGGAGCCCGGGGCACAGACGGCGGAGGGCTCGTGGCGCCGCCCACCGTACGCGCCCTCGCCGCCACACTCGGGGACGCCGTGCTGCTGGAACTGGTGGCGCACGGGCCACGGCTGCGGGCGGTGCTGGTCCGCGACGGCCGGACCAGCCTGCACGACCTCGGCCCGCTCGACGAGGCGCTCGATTCCGCCCGCCGACACCGCTTCGGGCTGCGCCGGCTGGTCACCACCGGCGACTCGGCCAGCGCCCGGGCCGGCGTCGAGTTCGCCGCCACCGCGCTGGACCGGCAACTCTTCGACCCCGTACGCCAACTGCTGGACGAGCGTCCACTGGTGATCGTCCCGATCGGCGCGCTGCACGCCGTACCGTGGTCGGGCCTGCCGACCTGCGCCGGCCGGCCGGTGACCGTGGCGCCCTCGGCGACGGTCTGGATGCGCGCCGTCGGCCGGAGCGTCCCGCCCGGCCCGCCGGTGCTGGTGGCCGGGCCCCGGCTGCCCGCCGCCGAGGCGGAGGTACGCCAGCTCGGCGCGGCCCTGCCCGGCGCCCGCCACCTCAGCGGCGCTGCCGCCACCGCCGACGCGGTCACCGACGCGCTGAACGGGACCGGGCTGGCGCACATCGCCGCACACGGCACCTTTCGCGCCGACAACCCGCTCTTCTCCACCCTCGAACTGGCCGACGGACCGTTGACCGCGTACGAGTTGGAGCGGCTGACCCGCCCGCCGGGCTGCGTGGTGCTCTCCGCCTGCGACTCCGGCCTCTCCGGCGTGCGGCCAGGCGACGAGGTGATGGGCTTCACCGCCGTACTGCTGGCGCTGGGCGCCCGCAGCCTGATCGCCGCCGTGCTACCGGTCCCCGCGGACCTGACCACCGCGCTGATGCTGGACCTGCACCGGCGGATGCGCGCCGGCGCGGCACCGGCGGTGGCGCTCGCCGACGCCCGACGCGCGTTCGACGACGGTGGCGGCGCCGCCCATGCCACCGCCGCCGCCTTCGTCTGCTTCGGCGCCGGCTGACCGGCAGGGCGGTCCGCCCGCTGCTCCGCTCCTCGGCACAGGGACCCGCCGCTAGTGTCGGTCGCCGCCCCTGCCACGCTTTCCGATTCCGAAATAGATCATGCAGGGAAGCAGTGCGGTCGAGCCGATGAACAGGCTGGTGTCCAGGGGAAGCTTCCCCGTCACCCACAGGAGCGGCGAGAGCGCCCAGACCAGGAAGCCGACACCGGTGAGAGCCCAGCCGGTCCTGGTCACCACCGTCCGCCTCTCGCGTTCATGCGTCCACCCTCAGCTCGGGGCTCGGGCGCCCTGGCCTCGTCGCCGTACCGCAGCGGGTCGGCGGGGTCCGCGCGTAGCCGCCGACGACCGGCGTCCGATCGGGACCGTGCCGCACCGCCCCTTCGCGACCGTCAGCGGCACCGTACCGCAATCTCGACCCGCATCTGGAGATCAGCGGGCCGGTCCGCGACCCCGGTGGGGTCGGACGTCCGTCGCGGACGGCACGTAGGCTGCGCGCGTGCTCGACGATCTTGACGCTGTGGCCTGGGACGAGCTGTCACATTCCTACGGCAGCGCCCTCGACACACCGGAACTGCTGCGGAAGGCTGGCTCCGAGGACGGCGCGGTCGCCTCGGCGGCGATCTCCGACCTGCACGGGAGCATCTTCCATCAGGGCACGGTCTACCCGGCCACGGTGACCGCGGTGCCGTTCCTCGCGGAGCTCGCCGCCGGGGCCACGAACTGCCGTACCGACCTCGCCTGGATGCTGGGCATGCTGGCCGACGACCGGCACGCCTACGGCGCCGCCTTCACGCGGGTACGGGCGGCGGTCGCCGACCAACGGGAGCGTCTCGTGGCCCTGCTCGACGACGCCGACCCGCAGGTCCGCGAGGCAGCGGCCTACGCCGCGACGAAGGCGGGGGCGGGCGCCGAGCCGTTGTGGCGGCGATGGGCGGTGGAGGACCATCCGGCGGCGCGGGCGGCGCTGGCACTCGCGTTGGGCGAGGTGGACTCCGCCGCCGCGGAAACGGTGCTGGGTGACGCGGCGCTGCACGGTGACCCGCAGGTCAGGGTGGCCGCCGCGGTGGCGTTGCTCCGTGCGCGCCTGGACTGGCCGGCGGGCACGATCCCCGCCCTGGTGGCCGCGATCGACGACGACGCGGGCGTCACCTGGGCCTGGAGTCGCGGAGGTGAGTGGTCGGAGGAGATCGTGGTCGCGCCGTCCGCCCCGGTGGCGGCCGCGGTCGTCGAGCACCTGCTGCGCTCCACCGAGCCGGGAACCCGGACGTCCGGGCTCTGGGCGTTGAGCAGGCGCTGCGATGCCCGGCGCGCGGCGCCGCCGGTGTTCGTACCGCTGGTGGCGCCGTTGCTCGACGACCCGGATCCGAACGTTCGCGACGGGGTCGTCGACGTGCTGCGCCAGGCGGGTGCGGCCGCGGGGCAGTTCGCCGATGTGCTGGCCGAGGTCGCCGGCGGCTTCCCCGACTCCGCCGGAGAACCGGGCTTCACCGTCGAGTACCGGGCGGTCGAGACGTTGCAGCGGCTCGGTGACCCGCGCTGGGTCGAGCCGGTCTGTGCGGCGGCCGCCAGGGGCCACCGATTCCGGTTCACCCCCGGCGCGGTCCGCTGCACACCGGAGGTCCTGGCCGCCGTCCGGGGCCAACTGGTCAGCCATCCGGCGTCCGCCGAGGTGCTGGCGGGGCTGGTCGGGCACTGGGGTACGGACGCCACCGCGCTCGTGCCGGACCTGCTCGCCGCCATGCCGCACGCCGGTCCGCAGGTCGCTGGGGCGCTCCTCATGTCGGGTCACGACGAGCACGCCGCCGTCCCGCACTGGCGGAACCAGGCGGTGCGGACGGGCGACCTGCAAGCGGCCCTGGCCGTCCGGCGGCTGACCGGGGACACCGACGTGGTGCTCGACGCCCTGCGCGCCATCCTGACCGGAGACGCTCGGGTGCCATGGACGTCCATGTCGGACGTCGGTGAGCTCGGCGACGCCCTGGCGCCGCTGCTGCCCGTCGCGACCACGCAGCTGACCGGCAGCGCCGACCGGATCCACCCGCAGCGGGAGCGACAGGTCCTGGCGGCGCGGGTGGTAGCGGCCGTGACCGGACCGGCGGGCGTGCTGCCGACGGTGGAGGCCGTGCTCGTCGCCGGAGACACCCCCGCGCGTCATGCCGCCGATCTCATCGCCGACCTCGCGTCCGCCGCCCCGGCGGCGGTCGCCCATCTGGAACCGCAGCTGCGCGACCGTCTGGGCGACCGCTGGAGCAGGCTGTCCGCCGCCCGAGCCCTCGCCCGGCTCGGCGTACCGACGGCGGAGCTGGCCGAGCCGCTCACCCGCGGAGTCGTCGACTACGGCGGCCGGTTCGCCCTCGCGATCATCCTGGAGCTGCGGGCGGTCGAGACGATCCCCGCCCTGGAGGAACTCCTCGACCGCGACGACCGCTCCGGCGTGGGCAGCTCCGCGGATGACATCGTCTGGGCCGACGAGCTGCTACAGGAACGAATCGAGGACACGCTCGCTCGCCTCCGCGACACGTAGGCCGCATCCTCCCTGACGTCGGGGGAAGGCGGTGGCGGGCGTCCGGGTGACGACGGCGGAGGGCGGGACACGCCCGCCCTCCGTGTCGAACCGCTGCGCCACACGGGTGGAACAACAGGTGCCTGCGGCGGCCCGGCGGGGAAGTCTCCCCCGCCGGGCCGCCGACGGATCAGCTCGCGGTGCAGGTGGGGGTGGCGGTGGGTCCGGTTCCGGTGCCCTGGAAGCCGAACTCGGTGGTCGCCCCGGCGGCCAGTCGGCCGTTGTAGTCGACGTTGCGGAACGTCACGGCACCGCTGGAACCGGTGGCGAGCGCGCTCCACGTGTTGGTGACGGTCGCACCGCCGGGCAGGGTGAGCGCGACCGTCCAGCCGTTGACCGCCGTGTTTCCGGCGGTGACGCGTACGGTGGCGACGAAGCCGCCGTTCCACGAGTTCAGCGAGACCGTCGCGGCGCAGCCACCGGACGGCGGCGGGGTCGAGGGCGGCGGGGTGGTCGGCGGCGCGGTGGTGGGCGGCGGGGTGCTGCCGCCGTTGAGGGCGTTCAGGGTGGCGGTGTACGCCGGCTTCTTGTTGCCGTTCCCGTCGAACAGCAGCGGGGTGCCGCTGGCCCGCCAGGAGTCGGTGTCCCGGATGCCCCACACGGTGATGCCGGTGCACCGGGCCACGGCGAGGCAGTCGTTGACCACGTTGCGGTACGCGGTGGCCTGGCTGTCGCCGGAGCCCTCGATGTCCAGCTCGGTGATCTGCACGTCGACGCCGAGCGCCGCGAAGCTCGACAGCGTGGTGCGGTAGTTGCCCGGGTAGGGCGAGGCGCTGTTGAAGTGCGACTGGAAGCCCACGCAGTCGATCGGCACGCCCCGGGACTTGAAGTCGCGGACCATGTTGTAGACGGCCTGGGTCTTGGCGTGCGACCAGTCGTCGGTGTTGTAGTCGTTGTAGCAGAGCTTCGCGCCAGGATCGGCCGCCCGCGCGGCGCGGAACGCCGCCTCGATCCAGTCGTTGCCGGTGCGCTGCAGGTTCGAGTCGCGCCGGGCCCCGCTGCCGCCGTCGGCGAACGCCTCGTTGACCACGTCCCACGAGTCGATCTTGCCGCGGTAGTAGGTGGCGACCTGGGTGACGTGGTTCAGCATCGCGGAACGCAGGGCGGAGCCGCTCATGTTCTGCATCCAGCCGGGCTGCTGGGAGTGCCAGGCCAGCGTGTGCCCGCGCACCTTCATCCCGTTGGCGCGCGCATGGTTGACGATCCGGTCCGCGTTGCCGAAGGTGAACTGCCCCTGCTGCGGCTCGGTGGCGTCGATCTTCATCTCGTTCTCGGGGGTGACCGAGTTGAACTCCCGGTTGAGGATCCCCACGTACGTGGTGTCGGAGAGCTTGTGGGCGGCCACCGCGGCGCCGAAGTAGCGCCCCTTCTCGGCGGCCGACGCCCCCAGGGTCGTCCCGGCGTTGGCGCTGGACGCCACCGCGACCGTCGCGGCGACGGCGGAGAGACCGACCACGACCGACGCCAGCGCGACGCGTGGCCCCCGGCGGGCGACCGGGCGCCCACCGGCAGGAGTTGGAACGTTGTCCATGGCAGAGCCTTTCGATGAACCGGATGGATGAGGAAGGTCGCCCCGGCAACCGCCCGCCACGGTGCGGTGCCGATGGGGTGGTCGCCCGGAGACCACGCCGACGTCAGCATCCTCGACACCGTGAGTTGATCGAAGCCCTTCCATCGGACCGTATCGGAACATGTCCGGAACCTCAACGCCCGGTTATCGGATTCTTCCGACGGATGCGCGCCCCATCGCCGCCTCGGGCAGGCTCACGCCCTGCCCGCAAGCCGGGCCGACGTCGACGGGAGCACCGGAAGTTTCGGAGGTCAGGATCCGCGACGCAGGACGTCGACCAGAGCGGCCGGGTCGATGGTGGACGGTCGGTCGCTGACCTGCCCGTCACCGAGTTCGACGATCCGCCAGACGCCGTCGGCGCGCAGGGCCAGGTCCACGGTCACGAACGGCAGCCCCAGCGCCGCCACCGAACCGCTCACCGGGCCCGCGTCGAACGCCTCCGGCGGCGTGTCGTGCGGACTGTCGGGATGGGCGCCGACGAGGACGCAGGCGCCGTCGACCCACCACGTGCGGACCTCGGCAGTGGTGAACCGCTCGAACCGGCGCAGCACCAGGCCGCCGACGAGGTCCTCGCCGCGCAGGTCGAGGAAGCGGCTGGCGACCCGCCAGGCGGCATCGCCGTCGTCGAGGTCCGGGATGAACGCCGCCTCGTGCCAGTGGTGCTTCATCGACTTGGTGAAGTCGCGCAGCACCGCCGCCCCGCCGCCGAGCGCACGCCTCGCCCAGTCGAATTCGGCACGCTCGGTGCCGACCGTCCACGCCGAGCGTGGCGTCAGCTCGACCAGGTCCGGGTACCAGCCCGGCAGCTCGTGGGCGCGCCGGTACTGCTCGCCGCTCGTACGCAGGCTGACGCCCCGTCGGGCCAACGCGTCCGCGAAGACGGCGTACTGCTCGCTGCGCAGCATCCAGCCACGGTAGACCGCGACGCCCTCGGCCGTCACCCGCGACACCGCCCGCGACACGTCGTCGCCACGGGCCAACGCGTCGTGGTCGACGACGGCGACCTCGACGCCGGCCTCCCGCGCGGCGCGGGCCTCCGGCGCGAAGTGGGCGTCCGGATGGCGCGGTCGTAGCGGGTCCGAGGCGACGATCAGGAGCACGGTTGCATGCTGCCCCATCGGCGTTGACGACGCGAGCGCCGCTGGGCCGGCGCGGGACCGGCCGGCGGCACTCCGCCCGTCGCGAGGAGGTGAGGGTCCGGCTGGTCGTTGACGCGTAACCGGCCCACGCCGCGCGCAGCAGCGCGACCGCGGCCGACGACACCCCTGACACGGACACACCGGGCTGCGGCCGGCGCGGCTACAGCGTAGGTAGGTCCGGGGGGATCCGGAAGGCGACGTCGGCGGACTCGATCCGGGCGAGGTCCTCGGCGGTGATGCCGTGGCCGGTGAACCGCTGCACCGCGACCAGGCCCATCAGCTGCTTGCCACGGTGGTGGTCGGCGAAGTCGAGGCCCGCGAGCACCTCCGCCACCGGTGGTGGCGCGCCGAGGTCGCCGAAGGGCTCCACCGACAGCAGTACCTCGCCGCGCTCGGCGAACGACAGTCGGGTCAGCGCGTTGACGTTCCAGAACATGCTGGCGGCCCGGCCGCCGGCGGACGCGCGCGTCAGCACGGGCCCCGTCGAGCCCTGCCAGTCGTTGTACTCGACGGCGAGCACGGCGCCGCCGACGTCCAGCACCGCCACCCACGGGTCGCTCGAGCGCCGCCGCATCAGGTCCTCGCGCAGGGCCCGCATCGACTCCGGTCGAGCCGGGTCCGCCCCGAAGGCGCGCAGCACGTCCGGCACGCCTGCCCCGGTCACCACCGTCACCGTCGCGGCCACGCTCAGTGCGCTCTGACGCAGCCACCGGTAGGCGGCTTCGGGCCGTTCGGGCCGCGCCGGCTCCGGCTCGCCGCGCAGCCGGTGGCCGAGCCGGTCCGTACGGGCATGCACGATCTCGGGCGCGGCAGGCGCCTGCCACACCACCATCTCGTAGTGTTCGGCGTCGCGTTCGTCGGTCTCGTCCCGCCCCCGGGCGTGCACCCGCAGCCGGTAGTCGCCCGGCCAGGGCGGGGTGGCCGGCTCCCGGTGCGACTTACCGGCGCGGGGCCCGAGCACCGAGGCGCCGCCGACGGCCGCCTGCCAGCTGACCTCGACGATCTCCTCCCAACCGGTCGCGACGTCCGGTGGCGGCCCGTCCAAGATGCTCAACATGATCCGCACCTGTCCGCTCTCGACACCGGTGCGAATCACCGCACCGCCCGGGACGACCGCGACCAGTCCGTTGCCGCCGAAATCGACCTCCGGGGCACCGGTGCCCTCCAGCAGCGCGAACCGGTGCCCCGACACCAGCGCCGACCCGCTGGAGTGGCGGGGCAGCAGGTACTCCGCCCGGGCCCGGGCGAGCACGGCCGCGGTGTAGCCGGCGGGCATCGGGGCCTGCCGGAGCAGCAGGACGGCGGTGCCGATCGCGACGCCGAGCACGGCCGGCGCCTCGGTGGCCCAGGGCGGGATGCCCACCCGGCGCAGGACGGCGGTGGCGGTGGCCACGGCCAGCGCGAGCTGGGCCGCACCGTGCGCCGCGGCGATGTCCTGCTCGGCGGTGATCCCCGGCTCCACCACCAGATGGGCGGCCACCTGCGGGTGGGTGGCCAGCCGGCGCGCCAGCGCGGCGACCAGCGACGACACGCCGGGCCGGAGCTGCTCCAGCACGGCTGCGCCGTTGATCGCCTCGCTCTGCCCGCCCATGCTGACGATGGAGAACGCGCCGGTGATCGGTGCGCCCAGGAGACCGGCCAGGTCCGGGGTGCCGCCCGCCAGGTCCAGCTCCGCCACGGTCAGTTCCAGCGCGCCGAGCAGGCGTTCGACGAGCAACGGCGGCAGCGACCCGAGAGCGTCCCGCACCGGCGGGTCGTCCGGCCCTGCCCCGGAGCCGGAGCGGAACCGGGGCACCGCCGGGTGCCCGACCGTGGATTCGCGGATCGGCCAGGCGCCCCCCTCGTCGGCTGCCCGCAGCCGGCCGAGCTCGGCCGCCGGTGCCGCCGGAACACGGGCGACGACGAGTGGCAGCGCGGCGGCCACGGGTGCCGCCAACTCCGCCACCACCGCATCAGGAACCTCGATCACGCGCACCCCCGCCGTCCCCCGTACCGGAAGGCACGTTCCTACCATCGACGGCCGACACCGACATCGATCGAGCCGGCAGGGGCACGCCACCCGCGTCGTGCGGTGCGCGGCCCGGCGCGGTCGCTCGACGAGAACCCGCCCTGATCGCGGCGGCGCAGCAGTAGCGCCGGGCGGATCGACAGGGTAGAAACATGCCAACCCTTCTTTCACGTCGTGACAGAAGTCGCGATGGCGAGAGAGCGCTCTCACAAGGCGTCGTCCCCCGCCGCCGCCCTTTGAAGCAGGTTGACGACGACCGCGAGCCGGCCATCGGCGCGCCCACCCGCGCCGTGCCGGAACACCTCCCCACCACGTCGCCGAGCCCGGCACCCGCGCCCGGCCGGCGGAGAGGACGAACTATGAGAATGCAGTCCCCCGACGCGCGACGGCGGCTCCGCCGGACGCTCGCCCTCGGCCTGGTGCTGACAGCCGTCGCCAGCACCACCGGCACGGCCGCCGCCGCCGGACCGGCCCGGCACGGCGCCCCGGACTTCGGGCCCAACGTGACGATCTTCGACCCCGACACACCGGTCGCCGAGATCCAGGCGACCCTCGACGCGGCGCACGCCCGGCAGGTCGACGCCGAGATGGGCACCGCGCGGCACGCGTACCTCTTCAAGCCCGGCAGCTACGGCACGCCCGCGCAGCCCCTACAGGTCAAGGTCGGCTACTACACCGAGGTCTCCGGCCTGGGCGCCTCCCCCACCGACGTCACCGTCAACGGCAAGATCGAGGCATACAACCGCTGCCTCGAGGGCGGCGGGACCGCCAACTGCATCGCCCTGGTCAACTTCTGGCGCACCCTGTCCAACCTGTCGCTGTCGATCAACGCCGCCGGCCAGGACGGCTGCCGCTCCTCGGCGAACTTCTGGGCGGTGTCCCAGGCGGTCTCCATGCGCCGGCTCGACATCAGCGGCGGCGGCCTGTCCCTGATGGACTACTGCACCGCCGGCCCGCAGTACGCCAGCGGCGGCTTCATCGCCGACTCCCGGCTGCCCGCCACCACCAACGGCTCCCAGCAGCAGTGGCTGACCCGCAACAGCGAGGTCGAGAGCTGGTCCAACGCGGTGTGGAACCAGGTCTTCGCCGGCACCGTGGGCGCCCCGGACGACGCCGGCTTCCCCGACCCGCCCTACACGACGCTGGACACGACGCCGGTGAGCAGGGAGAAGCCGTACCTCTTCGTCGACGACCGGGGCCGCTACCAGGTCCGCGTCCCCGCCGTCCGGCGCGACAGCCGGGGCATCTCCTGGGGTGACGGCATGACGCCGGGGCGCACCATCGGCATCCGGGACTTCTTCATCGCCAAGCCGTCCGATCCGGTGCACGTCATCAACAGCCAGCTAGCCCGCGGCAAGCACCTGCTGCTCACCCCCGGCGTGTACGACATCGCCCGCAGCATCGAGGTCCGGCGGCCCGACACCGTGGTGCTCGGCATCGGTCACGCCACGCTCACCGCCGTGCACGGCGCCGTACCGCTGGACGTCGCCGGCGTGCCCGGCGTCGTCGTCGCCGGGGTGACCATCGACGCCGGCCTGACCGAGTCGCCGGTGCTGCTGCGGGTGGGGCGCGAGCACGGCCGCAACGTCAGCGACCCGCGCAACCCCGTCACGCTCTCCGACGTGTACTTCCGCGTCGGTGGGCCGCACGTCGGCAGGACGCACACCGCGCTGGAGGTCAACGCCGACCACGTCCTGATCGACCACACCTGGGTGTGGCGCGGGGACCACGGCGTCGAGGGCTTCACCGAGGGCGTCAACGGCGACACCGACCGCTGGCGGACGAACACCGGCCGCTACGGCGCCGTCATCAACGGCGACCACGTGACGGCCACCGGCCTCTTCGTCGAGCACTTCCAGCGGTACAACACGGTCTGGAACGGCGAGCACGGCACGACGGTCCTCTACCAGAACGAGCTGCCGTACGACCCGCCGACGCAGGCCGACTGGATGAACGGCGACGTCCAGGGCTGGGCCGGGTACAAGGTCGGCGACCGGGTGCGGCACCACACGTTGCACGGCGGCGGGGTGTACGTGTTCAACCAGAACAACCCGTCGATCCGCACCGAGAACGGTTTCGAGGTCCCCGTCACGCCGGGCGTACGGCTGCGGCACGTCATGACCGTCAACCTGAGCGCTGGCACGATCGACCACGTGGTCAACGGCGTGGGCGAGGCGGCCGACGTGACGCGGGTCGGCGCCCCCGTCTACCTCACGCGCTACCCCAGCCGGTAACCGCCGCGGCAGACGCCGGACGGGGCGGCATCCCGCCCCGTCCGGTCCCGCTCGTCAGCCCGCGCAGTTGTTGTTGTGCGCGGGCTGGGTCAGCTTCTCCTGGGTGCCGAACTTCGCGTAGACCCGCAGGTAGCACGGCAGCTCGACGTCGCCGTAGTAGCTGGACACCTGGTTGTCGTAGTACGTGGTACCGCTCTGCGCGACCTGCCAGCTGCTGGTGCCGGGATCGCCCGACTGGATCTCCCAGTAGACGTCGCCCGAGCAGCCCTGCAAGCCCTGTGACCAGAGAATGATGTTGGCGCCGTTGTAGATCTCGGACTGCACGAGGGTGCAGCTCGCCGCCTGTGCCGGGCCGGCACCGGCCAGCAGCCCCACGGTCAGCATCGCCCCGGCTCCGACCGCTGACATCAGCTTGCGCATTGTTCGGTCTCCTCCACGGTGGACGGTAGGTGTCACCCGGAGGGTATCCCGCGATGGAGATAAGTTCCACGGCCCTCGCCAGCAGAGGCAAAAAATTTCTTTGGATCGATCCACCACCCCACCCCCGGCGACGGCGGGCCCCGGTGCCGCACGGGGCGCGGCGCATCTCCCCGGCGCACGCAGGAACTCGAATACATCCATTGACTTCGATTGTTCGTACCGAAACAATCACCCTCCACGGAAATTGATCGATATCGATCAATTAATCGGAGGGAGGACCCATGGCAGCACTGACCGGAGAGGTGTCCTGGTTCTGCTGCGGCAGCGCCTGGGGGCCCTGCGGCACCGCCGGCGGAGGCGCCTGCGGCACCTGCTCGTCCGGCAACTACCAGCACGCCTGGCCGAACACCTCGGACGCCTGCCTGGCCATCACCCGGCCCCACGCGTGCGGGATCACCGGCATGAGCCGCCGAGGCTGCGGCTTCCGGCACTACACCACCAACCTCTGCAACGGCGCCCGCGTCGGCACCGCCATCGCCGACTGCGGCCCACAGACCGACCTGTTCTGCGGCGAACGCACCTGCTGCGGCTCGGCCTGCGGCAGCAACCGGATCATCGACCTGACGCCCGCCGCGTACAGCGCGATCGCCAGTCTCTCCACCGGGCTGCGGCCCTGCTCCGTCGATTCCGTCTGAACGAGGGAGACCCGCCATGCACCAGACCCTGGACCGGCGCCGGCTGCTCGCCACCGCCGCTCTCGGCGGCGTGGTCGGCGCCACCGGCCTCGGCTCGCTCGCCCCCGAGGCGGCCTTCGCCGCCGAGGCCCCCGTCGTCGAACCCGGCGCCCCCGACCCGAACTTCGCCGAGGGCCGGATCAGCAGGATCACCGGCAGCATGCTGCTGGTGACCGGCTCGGACACCGTACTGCACTCGATCCGCATCACCGACGGCACGAGCATCTGGAAACTGCACCCGACCACCTTCGACCGGATCGCCGTCGGCGACGGCCTCTACGCCCGCGGCGTCCGGCTGCCCGACGGCACCCTCGCCGCCGACTCCGTCTGGGTCAACATCGTCAACCTGCACGCGCACATCGCCGCGGTCGGGCGCAACCTGCTGCACCTCGACCACAAGGGCCACCGGATCGTCGCGCACGTCGTGCCGGACCGCTCCGCCGCCGTCTACAACGGCACCCCGGCCGTCAGCGACCTGTCGCTGCTGCGCGTCGGCCGGCACGTGCAGGTGCTCGGCGCCTGGCATCCGGACACCAACGAGATCGACATCGCCACCGTCTACGCCGCCGCATAGCCCGCAGGTCCCGGCGGCACACCCGCGACCGCCGGGACCTGTCCCGGACCATCCGATGGAGGTTCCATGATCGACATGCTCGCGGCGCTGCAACCGCTGGTCGTCGGTGCGGTGCTGGTCTGGTCCGCCCGGGTGAAGCTCGTCAGCCGGCACGCCGCCACGGCGGCCGGCCACTCCGCGCTCACCCCACTGCTCGGCCAACGCCGGGCGTTGCCCGCGTACCGGCTGCTCGGCGGCGTCGAGCTGACGCTCGGCGCGCTGCTCCTGCTGCCGCCCGTCCACCGCCTGGAGGCGGTAGCCGCAGCCGTGCTGGCAGCCGGTTTCCTCGGCTTCCTCGCGTACTCCCGCCGAGCCGCACCGGCATCGTCCTGCGGCTGCCTGAGCGCCACCCCGACCCCCGTCACCGACCGCAGCCTGGCCCGGGCCGGGCTGCTGCTGGCCGCGGGCGGACTGGCCTGGACGGCCACCGACGGCTGGTCGGCCGCGCTCGCCGACCGACCCGTGGCCGCTGGCGCCGTGCTGCTCGCCGAACTGGCGACGGTGGTGGCACTCTCACCCGAGCTGGACCGGACGTGGCTGCTGCCGCTGCGCCGGCTGCGCGCCCGGCTGACCCACCCGCTACGCGGCGGCGCGGGCGTGCCGCTGCTGGCCACCGTCCAGCAACTACAGCTCAGCGACGCCTACCGGCGCGTGGCACCGCTGCTCCGCTCGGACGTACGGGAACACTGGGACGACGGCGACTGGCGCTTCGTCGGGCACGCCGGGCGCTACCAGGGTCGACCGATGACCGCCGTGTTCGCCGTGCCGCTGGCCGACCGGGCACCCGACGCCGTACGGGTCGCCGTGGTCGACGACGCCACCGGACAGACCCTGCTCAGTCTGGCCGCCACGGCACCACCCACCGGTCCCCGGCTCCCGGTCGCCCCCGCCTGACCCCGTCGGTGACCCGAAGGTGCGACCGGAGCGGGCGCGCCGCGGTCAGGGCCGGAACCGGTAGCCCATGCCGGGTTCGGTGATGAGGTGGCGGGGGCGGGCAGGGTCGTCCTCCAGCTTGCGGCGCAACTGGGCCATGTACTGGCGCAGGTAGTTGGTCTCACTCTGGTACTCGGGCCCCCAGACGTCGTGCAGGAGCTGACGTTGGCTGACGAGCTTGCCCGGATGGCGCAGCAGTAGTTCGAGCACCCCCCACTGGGTGGGGGTCAGCCGGACGTCGACACCGTCGTCCCGGGTGACCGTACGGGCGGCGAGGTCGACGGTGTGCCGGCCCACCCGCGTCGTGGCCGTGGTCGCGTCGACGCTGACGTGCAGCCGTCGGGTCACGGCGCGGATGCGGGCGAGCAGCTCGTCGATACCGAAGGGCTTGGTGACGTAGTCGTCGGCGCCGGCGTCCAGGGCCGCCACCTTGTCCTGGCTGCCGGCCCGACCGGAGAGCACGATGATCGGCACGTGCGTCCAGCCCCGCAGCCCCCGGATGACCTCCACCCCGTCGAGGTCGGGCAGGCCGAGGTCGAGCACCACCAGGTCGGGCGGATCGGCGGCGGCGGCCTTGAGCGCCGCCGTGCCCGTCGCCACCGCCTGCACGTCGTAGCCCCGGACCCGCAGGTTGATCCGCAGGGCGCGGACAATCTGCGGCTCGTCGTCGACGACCAGGATGCGGGTCATTCCGGCTGCCCCTCCGCGGCGCTCAGGGCGGCGGCGGGCAACCGCAGCACCATGGTGAGGCCACCCCCGGGGGTGGTCTCGGGAGTGATGCTGCCACCCATGGCCTCGGCGAGCCCACGCGACAGCGCCAGACCGAGACCGACGCCGGTGGCGGCGTCCCGGTCGCCCAGACGCTGGAACGGCAGGAAGACGTGCTCCCACTGATCCTCCGGGATGCCGGGGCCCGTGTCGATGACCCGCAGCTCCACCCGCCCGGCGTGGGCGCTGGCGGTGATGGCCGGGGGCCGTCCGGGCGGACTGTGCCGCAACGCGTTGGCGACGATGTTGACCAGCACCCGTTCCAGCAGCCCCGGGTCGGCGACGGCGGCCGGCAGGTCGGCGGGGATGTCGGTGCTGACCTCGGCCGCCTGCGGACCCAGCTCGTCGAGCGCCCTCGGCACCGCGTCCTCCAGCCCGATCGGCACGCGGGTCACCCCGAGGGCACCGGCCTGCAGGCGGCTCATGTCCAGCAGGTTCGCCACGAGCCGCCCGAGCCGGTCCAGGGACTCGTCGGCGGTGGCCAGCAGCTCGTCGCGGTCGTCGGCGTCGAACTCGACGTCGTGGCTGCGCAGGCTGCTCACCGCGGCCTTCGCCGAGGCCAGCGGCGTACGCAGGTCGTGGCTGACCGCGGCGAGCAGCGCCGTACGCATCCGGTCGGCCTCGGCGAGCGGCCGCGCGCTGGCCGCCTCCTCGGCGAGGCGTTCCTGGCGCAGCGCGACGGCGGCCTGCGCGGCGAACGCCTCCACCACGCGCCGGTCCGCCGCCTCCAGCCGCCGGCCGGAGAGCACCACGGTGAGCCGGTCGTCCACCGGAACGGCCGTCTCACCCGCACCCGGGTTGCCCGCCGGATCCTCACCGACGCCGGCCACGATCCGCCACGCCCCGTCCTCGCTGGCGCGCCCCGGTCGGCCTTCGGCGTCGGCGACGAGTTCCAGGACGCTGACCGCGCGCAACCCGAACGTCTCGCGCAGCCGGTCCAGCAGCGCCGGCAGCGGCCGCTCGCCGCGCAGGACACCACCGGCCACCGTGGCCAGGGTCTGCGCGTCGGCCGAGGCACGCGCCGCCTCCCTCGTGCGCCGCGCCGCGACGTCGACGACCCCGCTGACGGCCACGGCGACGGCGACGAAGACACCCAGGGCGAGCAGGTTGTCGGCCTCGGCGATGGTCAGCGTCCGGAACGGGGGCGTGAAGAACCAGTTCAGCAGCAGGGACCCGCCGAGCGCGGCGACCAACGCCGGCCACAGCCCACCGACCAGCGCGACCCCGACGACGCCGGTGAGGAAGAGCAGGATGTCGTTGGTGAGGCTGAGGTCCGGCAGCGCCCGCAGCAGCACCGTCAGCAACGGCATGCCGAACACGGCGAGACCGAAACCGAGCAGCCGGCGTCGCCGCGACAGCGCGGCCGGCACGCCCGCGCCGCGCCGCCCCCGGCCCACCTCCGGATGGGTGACCAGGTGCACGTCGATCGGCCCCGACAGGGCCGTGGTGGTCACCCCCACGCCACGGGAGAAGAGCTGCGCGAACCGCCCGCGCCGGCTCGCGCCGAGCACCAACTGGGTCGCGTTGACGCCCCGGGCGAAGTCGAGCAGGGCCGCCGGGATGTCGGTGCCGAGCACCTGGTGGTACGTGCCGCCGAGGCTCTCCACCAGGACGCGCTGCCGGGCGAGCTGTGCCGGATCGGCGCCGGCCAGCCCGTCGCTGCGGGCGACGTGCACCGCGAGCAGGTCCGCGCCCTTGCTGCGGGCCGCGACCCGCGCGGCGCGGCGGACCAGCGTCGCGCCCTCCGGCCCGCCCGTGAGCGCCACCACCACCCGCTCGCGGGCCTCCCAGGTCTCGGAGATCCCCTGCTGGGCGCGGTATGCGCCGAGCTGCTCGTCGACCTTGTCGGCCAGCCACAGCAGGGCCAGCTCACGCAGGGCCGTGAGGTTGCCGACCCGGAAGTAGTTGCCGAGAGCCGCGTCGATCCGGTCGGGCCGGTAGATGTTGCCGTGTGCCATCCGGCGGCGCAGCGCCTCCGGGGTCATGTCGACCAGCTCGACCTGCTCGGCGGCGCGGACCACCGCGTCGGGCACCGTCTCCCGCTGGGTGGTGCCGGTGATGCGCGCGACGACGTCGTTTACGGATTCGAGGTGCTGGACGTTGACGGTCGACAGGACGGTGATGCCGGCGTCGAGCAGTTCCCGCACGTCCTGCCAGCGCTTCTCGTGCCGTGAGCCGGGCACGTTGGTGTGGGCCAACTCGTCGACCACGGCCACCTCGGGCCGCCGGGCCAGCACCGCGTCGAGGTCCATCTCGGTGAACGCGGCGCCGCGGTAGGTCACCACCCGGCGCGGCAGCACCTCCAGGTCGCCGACCATCGCGGCGGTCTGGGCGCGGCCGTGGGTCTCGACCAGGCCGACCACCACGTCGGTGCCGCGCTCGGCGCGCCGCCGGGCCTCCTCCAGCATCGCGTACGTCTTGCCGACGCCGGGCGCGGCCCCGAGGTAGATGCGCAGTTCTCCCCTGGGCACGCAGACATCCTCCCTGATCACCGGCACGGCCGGTCGTCGGACCACGGACCACGGTGGGGCGGGGCACGCCGGCCCCACCCCACGCCGTCCCTCACCCGACGGGCAGCGCCTCGTCGAGGGCGAGGTTGAGTTCCAGCACGTTGACGGCGGGGGCGCCCAGGAAACCGAGCGCCCGCCCCCGGGTGTGCTCGGCGACGAGACGCCGGACCGCCGCCGGGGCCACGCCACGCTCCCGGGCCACCCGGGCCACCTGGATGTCGGCGTACGCCGGACTGATGTGCGGGTCGAGGCCGCTGCCGCTGGCGGTGACCGCGTCGGCGGGCACGGCGGGGAGGTCCGGGGCGGCACCCCGGACCGGCACGATCAGACCCCCGGCGGCCACGAGGTCCTCGCCGGGCCGGGCCAGCTCCACGGCCACCCCCTCGTACGTGGCGAGGAACGGGGTGGCCGGGGCGATCTGGTTGGCGCTGACGACCCGGGTGACGGGGCCGGTGAGCCCGCCGGCGCGGAACACCGCCAGCACCGCCCCCACGCCGTCGTCGGTGCAGTAGGGACGCCGGCCGTCGACGCCCTCGAGTTCGCCGACGGCGCGGCTGCGGGCGCAGACCTGGCTGAGCAGGCTCCGGCCCGACCCCTGCGGATCCGCGGCGAGCGTGTCGAGCACGCTCTCCGGGCCGAGGTTGGACGCGGCGGTGGCCGTCGGGTCGTAGCCGGCTCCGGCGGCCGACGGCCGGGACTGGAAGTACCGGGACACGGGCTCACCGTCGGCGTCGGTGAACGCCTGGCCGATCAGCGCGCTGCCGACCGTCCGGCCGTCGGCGGTGAGCAGGGACCCGTCCGCCCTGTCGCGCAGGCCGGGCAGCCGGCCGGCGCCGACCAGGGCGAGCGGGTACGCCAGGCCGAGCAGCACCGTGAAGACCAGCAGCGCGCGCAGCGCGGCCACGTGTGCGGAGAGCCAGGTGGGCAGGCGCATCAGGAGACCCCCGGGACGAGTTGCAGGAGCAGGTCGACGAGCTTGATGCCGACGAACGGCACGACGATGCCGCCGAGGCCGTAGACCAGCAGGTTGCGGCGCAGCAGCCGCGACGCCGACTCCGGCCGGTAGCGCACGCCGCGCAGGGCCAGCGGGATCAGGGCGACGATGACCACGGCGTTGAAGACGACGGCGGCGAGGATGGCCGATTCGGGACTGGCCAGCCGCATGACGTTCAACGCGTCGAGGCCCGGGTGGATGCCGGCGAACATGGCGGGAAT
This sequence comes from Micromonospora sp. NPDC049048, assembly GCF_043197615.1. NCBI lineage: Bacteria > Bacillati > Actinomycetota > Actinomycetes > Micromonosporales > Micromonosporaceae > Micromonospora > Micromonospora sp. NPDC049048. The sequence goes on from NZ_JBICTM010000004.1 coordinate 217,958, forward strand.
GAGCGCGAAGTACTTCGCCACGTCGTTGGCGATGGAGAACGTGGTCAGCGCGCCCCGGGTGATCAGCAACTGCTTGCCGATCTCCACGATCTCGATCAGCTTGGTCGGGTCGGAGTCGAGGTCGACCATGTTGCCGGCCTCCTTCGCGGCCGACGTGCCGGTGTTCATCGCCACGCCGACGTCGGCCTGGGCGAGGGCGGGTGCGTCGTTGGTGCCGTCCCCGGTCATCGCGACGAGCCGGCCGCCCTGCTGTTCACGCCGGATCAGGGCGAGCTTGTCCTCGGGGGTGGCCTCGGCGAGGAAGTCGTCGACGCCCGCCTCGGCGGCGATCGCCGCGGCCGTACGCGGGTTGTCGCCGGTGACCATCACGGTGCGGATGCCCATCCGGCGCATCTCGTCGAACCGCTCCCGCATGCCGGCCTTGACCACGTCCTTGAGGTGGATCACCCCCAGGGCGCGGGCCGGCTCGCCGTCGACGTGCTCGGCGACCACGAGGGGTGTGCCGCCTGCGCCGCTGATCTCGTCGACGGTCCGCCCGAGCTGCTCCGTGGGCTCGCCGCCGTGCGCGCGGATCCACGCCGTGACGGCGGACGCGGCGCCCTTGCGGATCCGCCGGGACGGCCGGGGTGCGCTCCCGGCGGCGTCGACGTCGACGCCGCTCATCCGGGTCTGCGCGGTGAACGGCACGAACGTGGCGTGCGGGATCAGGCCCGGCTCACGCTCGCGCAGCCCGAACTCCTGCTTGGCCAGGACGACCACCGAACGGCCCTCGGGGGTCTCGTCGGCGAGGCTGGCCAGCTGCGCCGCGTCGGCGAGCAGGCTCGCGTCGACGCCGTCGACGGGCAGGAACCCGGCGGCCTGCCGGTTGCCGAGGGTGATGGTGCCGGTCTTGTCCAGCAGCAGCGTGTCCACGTCGCCGGCGGCCTCCACGGCGCGGCCGCTCATGGCCAGCACGTTGCGCTGGACCAGACGGTCCATGCCGGCGATGCCGATGGCCGACAGCAGCGCCCCGATGGTGGTGGGGATGAGGCAGACCAGCAGCGACACCAGCACCACGCCCGTCACGCCGGCGTCGGTGATCGCGCCGGTGTCGGGGGCCGCCGCCTGGTAGCCCTTGGCGAAGACGGCCAGCGGCTGGAGGGTGGCCACGACCAGCAGGAAGACGATGGTGAGCGCGGCGAGCAGGACGTTCAGCGCGATCTCGTTCGGCGTCTTCTGCCGGTTGGCGCCCTCGACCAGCGCGATCATCCGATCGACGAAGCTCTCCCCCGGCCGCTGGGTGATCCGTACGACGATCCGGTCGGAGAGGACCCGGGTGCCGCCGGTGACCGCGCTGCGGTCGCCGCCGGACTCCCTGATCACCGGGGCGGACTCGCCGGTGATGGCCGACTCGTCGACGCTGGCGATGCCCTCCACCACGTCGCCGTCGCCCGGGATCAGCTGCCCCGCCTCCACCGAGACGACGTCGCCCTGCGCGAGTTCCGGGGCGGGCACGGCCTCCTCACGGTAGGTGCCGGCCGCGGCGCCCGGCGTCCAGCCGTGCAGGCGGGTGGCGACGGTGTCCCTCCTGGCCTGGCGCAGGCTGGCGGCCTGGGCCTTGCCGCGCCCCTCGGCCACGGCCTCGGCGAGGTTGGCGAAGAGCACGGTCAGCCACAGCCAGGCCGTGACGGTGAACGCGAACGCCGACGGGTCGGCCAGCGCGAGGACGGTGGTGCAGGCCGCGCCGATCTCGACGATCAGCATCACGGGGTTGCGCCACAGGGTGCGGGGGTCGAGTTTGCGCAGCGCGTCGGGCAGCGACCGCAGCAGCTGCCGCGCGTCCAGCAGGCCACCGCCCCGGCTGCCGCGTACGGCGGGGGTGCCCGCCTCGGCCCGGTCGTGCGGTGCCCGCGTGTCGACGGTCATGGTCACTTTCCTCATCGGGTCACAGCCCTTCGGCCAGCGGGCCGAGCGCGAGCGCGGGCAGGAAGGTCAGCGCCACGAGGATCACCGTGACGCCGGCGACCATCGCGACGAACAGGGGCCGGTGGGTCGGCAGCGTGCCCTCGGAGGCGGGCACCGGTCGCTGGCGGGCCAGCGACCCGGCCAGGGCGAGCACGAAGATGATCGGCAGGAACCGGCCGAGCAGCATGCACAGGCCCAGCGCCGTGTTCCACCACGGCGTGCTCACCGTGATGCCGGCGAAGGCCGAGCCGTTGTTGTTGCTGGCGGAGGTGAACGCGTAGAGCACCTCGGAGAGGGCGTGCGGGCCGACGTTCAGCGCGGTCGCGTCGTTGCCGGTGGCGAAGGCGGTGGCGGTGCCGACCAGCACGAGCGCCGGGGTGACCAGGAAGTACAGCGAGGCGAACCGGATCTCGCGGGAGCCGATCCGTTTGCCCACGTACTCGGGGCTGCGGCCGACCATCAGCCCGGCCACGAAAACCGTGATCACGGCGAGCACCAGCATCCCGTAGAGACCGGCGCCGACACCTCCCGGCGCGACCTCGCCGAGCATCATGTTGCCCAGCGTCATCATGCCGCCCAGCGCCGTGTACGAGTCGTGGAACGAGTTGACGGCCCCGGTCGACGTCAGCGTCGTCGCGGCGGCGAAGGTGGCCGAGTTCGACACGTCGAAGCGCACCTCCTTGCCCTCCATGGCGGCGCCGACGGCCTGCGGGACGGTGCCACCGGCGGTGAGCTCGAAGACGTTGGTCAGCGCGACGCTCGCAAGCGCGAGGACGGCCATGACCGCGACGATCGCGTGGCCCTGCCGGGTCTGGCCGACCATCCGGCCGAAGACGCGCGGCAGGCTGAACGGGATCAGCAGGATCAGGAAGATCTCGATCCAGTTCGTCCAGGAGGTCGGGTTCTCGAACGGGTGCGCGCTGTTGGCGTTGTAGAAGCCGCCGCCGTTGGTGCCGAGTTCCTTGATCACTTCCTGGCTGGCCACGGGCCCGCCGGTGACGGTCTGGGTGCCACCGGTCAGGGTGCCGGCCTCGGTGCCGCCGGAGAGGTTCTGCACCACCCCGCCCGCCATCAGCGCCAGTGCCCCGAGAACCGCGACGGGCAGCAGGATCCGCAGCGTGATCCGGGTCAGGTCGACCCAGAAGTTGCCCAGTTCGCCGGTACGGCTGCGGGCGAAGCCGCGGACCAGGGCCACCGCCACGGCGACGCCGACGGCGGCGGAGACGAAGTTCTGCACCGCCAGGCCGGCCATCTGCACCAGGTGACCCATGGTCGACTCGCCCGAGTACCACTGCCAGTTCGTGTTGGTCACGAACGACACGGCGGTGTTCCAGGCGCCGTGGGCGACGACCGGTTCGTGGCCGAGCGACAGCCACAGGTGGTCCTGGCACCGCTGGAACGCGTACAGGAACAGGATCGACACGGCGGAGAAGGCCAGTACGGCGCGGGCGTACACGCCCCAGGTCTGCTCGGCGGCCGGATCGACGCCGACCAGGCGGTAGAGCCCGCGCTCGACGCGCGTGTGCCGGGTCCCGGCGACCACCCGGTACACGTGGTCGCCGAACGGCCGGTGTACGGCGACCAGCGCCACCACCAGGGACAGGACGAAGAGGGCGCCGGCTGTCGTCGTGGACATCAGAAGCGCTCCGGGAACAGCAACGCGACCACCATGAACACAGCCAGGCCCAGCGCCAGCACCAGGCCGACGGCATCGACGACATTCACAGCTTCTCCACGCCCCTCAGCACGAGGGCGAGTACGGCGAACAGTCCCACCGTCACCAGGACGAACACCACGTCGGACACGCTGACTCCCTTACCGGAACCACTCGGCACGACCGCCTTCCGGCCGTGCCGGGCAATCGAAACTCCGTGGCTCCCCGAGGGGACAGGGGTGATGACGCGATCATGACGGCGGAGGGCCGTTTCTTGACGCCCTCTTCACGCGGCCGGGCTGGTCAGCCGGTCAGCCAGTCCCGGATCTCGTCGCCGTGCTCGTCGAGCCCCGGCGGCGGCAGGTCGTAGCGGGGCGGCGTCGCGGCGAAGCCGATCGGGTTGCGGATGCCGGGCACGCCGCCGGCGACGACCACCGGGTCCAGCCCGAGCTGCCGGGCCAGGTCGACGCCGCCGGCCACGGTGTTGATGGGGGCACACGGCACACCCGCCGCGCGCAGGTCCCGGAACCACTCGTCGCGGGTCCGCTCGGCCAGTCGCGCGACCAGGATGGGCCGCAGTGCCTCCCGGTTGACCGTGCGGTCCTGGTTGCGCCCGAACCGTGGGTCGTCGGGCAGCCCGGGCAGGTCGAGCACGTGGCACAGCTTGCGGAACTGCCCGTCGTTGCCGGCGATGACGACGAGGTCGCCGTCGGCGGTGGGCAGCGGCTCGTACGGGAACAGGCTCGGATGCCCGTTGCCCATCCGGAACGGCGTCGCGCCGCCGGCCACGTGGCCGCTGCTCTGGTTGACCAGGCCGGACAGCGCGGAGGAGAGCAGGTCCACCTCGACGTGCTGGCCGGTTCCGCAGCGGTCGCGGTGCCGCAGGGCGGCCAGGATGCCGACGGCCGCGTGCAGGCCCGCGATCACGTCGAACACGGCCACCCCGGCCTTGTAGGGCGGACCGTCCGGCTCGCCGGTGAGGCTCATCAGCCCGGAGGCGGCCTGGACCACCAGGTCGTAGCCGGGCAGGTCGGCGCCGCCACCGGCGCCGAACCCGCTGATCGAGGCGTAGACGATCCGCTCGTTGACGGCGGCGACGCTGTCGTAGTCGAGCCCGAAACGCCGCAGACCGCCGGGCCGGAAGTTCTGGATCATGACGTCGGCGCGGCGGACGAGCTCCCGGGCGACGTCCAGGTCGGCGGGGTCGGCGAGGTCGAGGGCGATGGAACGCTTGTTGCGGTTGACGCCGAGGTAGTAGGTGGAGGTGCCCTCCCGCACGGGCGGCGTCCACGTCCGGGTGTCGTCCCCGCCCGGCCCCTCCACCTTGATGACGTCGGCGCCGAGGTCGGCCAGGAGCATGGTCGCGTACGGGCCGGCGAGGATCCGTGAGAAGTCGGCGACGAGGACGCCGCTGAGCGGCCCGGACGCCTGCTCCCCCATCGCCACGCTTCCCTCGCCTGTCGACTCGACGCGGACCGCTCAGCCCTTCCCGGCCAGCTCGCCCGGGAACCAGCCGGCCCGGCCGAGCGCGCCCGGCAGCACCGCCTTGCCGAGCTGCTCGCCGATCCAGTCCGCCGTCTCGACGACCTTGCGGGGGTCGAGGCCGGTCGGGTGGCCGGAACGGTGCAGCGCGTAGGTCAGGTCCTCGGTGGCGACGTTACCGGTGGCCGCCGGGGCGAAGGGGCAGCCCCCGATCCCGCCGACGCTCGCGTCGAGCACCGTCATGCCGGCCTCGACCGCCGCCAGGGCGTTGGCGATGCCGGTGTTGCGCGTGTCGTGGAAGTGGCCACGCAGGGGCACGCCCGGTGCCGCCGCCGTCGCCGCGGCCACCAGTTCCCGGACCTGGCTGGGCACGCCCACGCCGATGGTGTCGGCCAGGGCGATCTCGTCGGGCCCGCCGTCGGCCAGCCGGCGGACGAGGTCACCGACGGTCGCCGGGGAGACGTCGCCCTCGAAGGGGCAGCCGAAGGCGGCGGCGACGGTGACGCTGGCCCGCAGCCCGGCCGCGTGGGTGGCCCGCGCGATGTCGTGCCACGCCCGGACCATCTCGTCGACGGAGGCGCCCTGGTTGCGCCGGCCGAAGGTCTCGGTGGTGATGACGACGCAGTTCACCTCGTCCACCCCGGCCGCGAGCGCCCGGTCCAGCCCGCGCCGGTTGAGCACCAGACCGATGTACGACACGTCGTCGCGCCGGGGCACCGCGGCCATGACGGCCTCCGCGTCGGCCATCTGGGGCACCCGGTCGGCGCGGACGAACGACACCGCCTCGACCCGCCGGGCGCCCGCGTCGACGCACCGCCGGATCAGTTCGACCTTGCGCGCCGTCGGCAGGATCTCGGCTTCGTTCTGCAAACCGTCGCGAGGGGACACTTCTACCAATTGAACTGCCATGTGTATACAATCTCAGACCGTCGGGCACGCGGCAAGGAGTAGTGCCGCACGCCGCTCACACCACGGAGGCACGGTTGACGAATGCGGCGGAGGACGCCTACGAGGCGTTACGGAGCGCGATTCTGAGCGGCGCGATCGGCCCACGCGAACGCCTGGGTGAGGTCGAACTGTCCCGGCAGTTCGGCGTGAGCAGGACCCCGATCCGGGAGGCCCTGCGCCGGCTCACAGCCGAGGGCCTCGTCGTCTTCCAGCCCAACCGTGGCGCGCGGGTGGCCGAGTGGTCGCTCGTCGACCTGCAGGAGATCTACGAGATCCGCGCACGTCTGGAGAGCTACGGCGCGTCCCTGGCCGCCAAGCGCATCGACGCCGACTGCCTGCCGAAGCTGAGCCTGCTCTGCGACCAGATGGAGGAACGCGCGCAGCGGATGACCCTGCCGGACCTGGAGCAGATCGCCAACCTCAACTCCGAACTGCACGGACTGGTCATCAGCGCCGCCGCCAGCCCCCGGCTCACCTCGCTGCTGTCGGCGGTCGTGGAGGTGCCGCTCATCGTCCGGGCGTTCCGTCTGTACTCACCGGACGCGCTGGCCCGCAGCATGGCGCACCACCGTGATCTCGTGGCGGCGCTGCGGGCCAGGGACGCCGACTGGGCGGCGAGCACCATGCGGGCACACGTGCTGGCCGCCCGGACGGTGCTCCTGGACGCCATGGTGGACGGCGGCTCCGAAGCCTGAGGGCGGCCGGCGACGGCCGGCCGGGTGCTCGCCGATCCTCGGCGACACCCGGCCGGCCGTCGTCAGCTCGCGGACGCGCCCGGCTTGATGCAGGCCACCTCGCGGTCGGCGTCGACCGGGGTCAGGCGCACCTCGGTCTGCGCACACCGGTCCTCGCCCACCGGGCACCGTCCGTACAGGACGCATCCCTTCACGAGCGTGGTCGGGCTCATCGGGTCGCCGACGAGGCGGGCCGGCGGCATCTCCTCGTCGGGGTCGACGGGCAGGGCCGCGGCCAGCAGCGCCTGGGTGTACGGGTGCCGCGGGTCGGCGAACACCCGCTCGGAGGGGCCCGTCTCGACGACGCGGCCCCGGTACATGACCGCGATCCGGTCGCTGACGTAGCGGACCGTGTGGATGTCGTGCGAGATGAACAGGTAGCCCATGCCGAGCTCCGCCTGCAGGTCGGCCAGCAGTTGCAGGATCTGGGCGCGTACCGACAGGTCGAGCGACGAGGTGGGCTCGTCGAGGACGATCAGGGACGGCTCGGTCACGACGGCCCGGGCGATGCCCACCCGCTGCTGCTGCCCGCCGCTGAGCTCACCGGGATAGCGCCGCGCCATGTCCGGCGGGAGCCCCACCTGTTCGATGACCCGGTCGACCCGGGCCCGGCGGTCCTGCGCCGACATTCCGGGCCGGTGGATGGCGAGCGGCTCACCGATGATGTCGCCCACCCGCATGCGCGGGTTCAACGACTCGAACGGCTCCTGGAAGATGATCTGCATCTTCGCGCGCAGCTTGCGCATCTCCGCGGCGGGCAACGCGAGCACGTCCGTACCCTCGAAGTGGACCGTTCCCCGGGTCGGTTCGATCAGTCGCAGCGCCAGCCGGCCCAGGGTCGACTTCCCGGACCCGCTCTCGCCGATGATCGCCACCGTCTCGCCGGCGTCCACCGAGAGCGACACGTCGTCGAGCGCGTAGACCCGCGTGTCTCCCCCGAGGTCGAACTCCTTGCTGACGTTCGCCAGTTCCAGCAGGCTCATCCGACGGCCCCCCTCTCCTGCGGCAGGTGGCACCAGTACGTCTGGCCAGACGCCTCGGTCACCGCTTCCGGGACCACCTGCCCGCACGGCTCGAAGGCGTGCGGGCAGCGGTCCCGGAACGGGCACCCGACCGGATAGTCGACGAGGTTCGGCAGTCGCCCGGTGAGGTGCACAAGCGGCTGACCCGGCCGGGGAATGGCCCGGATGAGCGCCTGCGTGTACGGGTGCCGCGGCGAGTTGAGCACCTCCCGCACCGTCCCGTGTTCGATGACCTTGCCGGCGTACATGACGACCACCCGGTCGCAGTACTGGGCCACGACACCGAGGTCGTGGGTGACCAGCAGCATCGACCGGTCGTGCTCACGGACCAGGGCGCGGATCAGGTCGAGGATCTGCCGTTGCACGGTCAGGTCGAGACCGGTCGTCGGTTCGTCGGCGATGACGAACGCGGGGTTGAGCAGCATGGCCATGGCGATGACGACCCGCTGGGCCATGCCGCCGCTCAACTGGTGCGCGTAGCCGTCGAGCACCCGGTCCGGGCCGGCGATGCCGACGTCGCTCAGTGCCGCACGCGCCCGGGCCCGGACCTCGCCGTCGGACTTCGCGCCGTGCGCGGCCATGATGTTGGCGAACTGCCGGTGGATGCGCATCACCGGGTTCAGGGCGCTGAACGGGTTCTGCGCGATGAAGCCGATCTCCTTGCCCCGCAGCCGGCGCAGTTCCGCGCCGCGCAGGCCGAGCAGGTCGACACCGTTGAAGCAGGCGGTGCCGTCCACCACCCGCCCCGGAGGGCGTACCAGGCCGAGGATCGACCGGATGGTGACCGACTTGCCGCAGCCGCTCTCGCCGACCACGCCGACGATCTCCGCCCGGTCGACGTGGAAGTCGACGCCGTTGACCGCGTGCACCACTCCGTCCGGCGTGTCGAAGCGTGTGGTCAGCCCGCGTACCTCGAGGAGGCGGCGGCCCGCGCCCTCGGTGTCCGGGCCGGTGGGGCGCCGCCGTGGCCGGCGCAGTGCCTTCAGGGTGCTCATCGTTGCCTCGCCCGGCCGAAGGAGTCCTGCAGTTCGTCGCTGATGGCGTTGAAGCACAGCACGGTCAGGAAGATGGCGAGCCCGGGGAAGACCGAGACCCACCACTGGCCGGTCGTCATGTTCTGCGCTCCTGTCTGGATCATTGCTCCCCAGCTGGCGTCCGCGGCGTTGATGCCGATGCCCAGGAAGGACAGCGAGGCGATCACGACGATCGAGTGCGCCACCGCCAGGGACGCCTGGGCCAGGATGATGCCGGTCATGTTCGGCAGGATGTGCCGGAACATGACGCGTGGTCCGGTCGCGCCGATGGCATGGGCCGCCTCGACGTACCGGCTCTCCCGGATGGTCAGGCCCTCGCTGCGTACCAGCCGGACGAACCGTGGAACGTTGATGATGGCGATGGCCACGACGACGTTCTCGATGTTGTTGCCCATCAGCGCGACCAGGGCGATCGCCAGGATCAGCAGCGGAAAGGCCTGGAAGACGTCGAGCGCGCGCACGACGCGTTCGCCCCAGGGCCCCCGGTGCAGGGCGGCCAGCCCGAGCAGCACGCCGACCACGAGCGAGATCAGCATGCCGGCGAGGGCCAGCGGGATGTCCACGCCCGCCGAGGCCACCAACCGGCTGAACACGTCGAGCCCGAACTTGTCGGTGCCCATCCAGTGCTCGCCGTCGGGTGCCGTGAGGGTGGCGGCGGCGGGCTCGGCCGGATCGTGGGGCAGCGGGGCGAAGTAGGCCGCCGCCAGCATGCTCGTCAGGATCGCGGTCGGTACCCACAGCCGCAGCCGCCGGTGACCCCCGCGTCGCTTCCTGGTCGCCGGGGCGGTGACCGTGGTGGGGTCGGCGGTCAGGGTCTCAGTCATAACGCACCCTCGGATCGAGCACCGCGACGAGGATGTCCAGTGCGGTGAAGGCCAACAGGGTTCCGAAACCGGCGGCCAGGATGAAGCCCTGCACGGCCGGCATGTCGAGCTGGAGGATGGAGTCGATCGCCCACTCCCCGAAGCCGCCCCACGAGAAGATGGTCTCGATGATCGCCGCGCCGCCGAGCAGCGCGGCCAGCAGGATGCCGCCGTAGGTCAGGATCGGGGTCCGCGCCTGCCGGAAGGCGTACGCCAGGACGGTCCGCTCCGGAAGGCCGCAGGCCCGCGCGAACTCGACCTGCTTGGACTCCAGGGCCGGTACGAGCGACGCGTAGGTGCTGCGGGCGAAGTACGCCGAGTAGTAGATGCCCAGCGTCAACACCGGCAGCATCGAGTGCGCCGCCGCCGACCGGAAGATCTGCATGTCACCGGAGAGCAGCGAGTCGACCAGCAGCGCCCCCGTGACGGTCGGTGGCGGCTCGTCCATCAGGCCGAGCCGGCCCACCGGCGCGGGCGCCCACCCGGCGACGTAGAAGCACAGGTAGATGAGCAGCAGGGCCAGGAAGAAGTCGGGAATCGACTGGAACGTGGTGATGACGAACCGGGACGTCCGGTCGGCCATCGTGCCCTTGTAGTACGCGCCCAGGGTGCCGAGGCCCACGCCGAGAATCGCGGCGATGGCGAGCGACAGGAAGACCAGTTCGAGGGTGGCCGGGGCGAACCGCAGGATCTCGGACACGATCGACCGGTCGGTGTAGTACGACGAGCCGAGGTCGCCACGCACCATGTTGGCGAGGTAGTCGACGAACCGCTCCCACAGGGGACGGTCCAGGCCGAGGCGGCGCTCGATCTCGACCAGGTCCTCCGGCGAGGCGGCCGGCCCCGCGATGACCCCGACAGGGTTGCCTGGCAGGGCGTTGACCAGCAGGAACGCCAGGACGATGACGGACAGCAGCCCCAGCGGCAGGAAGAGCAACCGCCGCCGTGCGTACCCGAGGACCCGCATCACACACCTCCCGGTCCGAGTAGCGTCGTCGCCTCGTCCAGGGTCAGGACCTCGGCGTACTTGGCCCCGAGGTCGAACAGGGCGGCCTCGTGCGGACGCGGATCCCGGTCCAGGCACGCGTCGGCGACGACGAGCGGGACGAACCCGTGCTGCAACGCGTCCAGCGCGCTGGCCCGGACGCACCCGCTCGTCGAGGCGCCCGCGACGAGCAGGGCGTCCACCCCCAGCACCCGCAGGGTGCTGGCCAGGCTGGTGCCGAAGAACGCGCTGGCGTACTGCTTGGTCACGACCGGTTCGCCGGCCAGCGGGGCCAGGGCCGGCGGCGCGACGCCGAACTCGCCGCCGCGCTCGAAGACCCGCAGGGCCGGCACCTTGCGCGTGAACAGGCCGCCGTCGAGGCCGCCGGGGCTCAGTTCCACCCTGGTGTGGACCACCGGCGTGCCGTGCCGCCGGGCGGCTTCCAGGAGGGTGGCGCAGGCGCGCAGGGCCGGCGGGTCCTCCTCGCCGGCGTACAGCGGCGACGCCGGGTCGAGGTAGGCCCGCACGAAGTCGACCAGCAGCAGCGCCCGGCGCGTGCCGCGCCCCAGGTCGCCGCCGAAGCCGGCCCTGCGGTAGTCCGCGTGGAGATCGTTCACCGTGTCCGTCCTCAGATGACGCCGCTGGCGCGCAGCTCGTCGATCTCGGAGGTCGCCAGGCCGACGACGTCGGTCAGCACCTCGTCGGTGTGCTCGCCGAGCTGCGGGCCGATCCAGTTGACCTTGCCCGGCGTCATCGACAGCCTCGGCACGACGTTCTGCATCGGGAACTCGCCGAACTCGGGGTGCGCCAGCCGGACGATGGCCTCGCGGGCGGCGAAGTGCTCGTCGTTCAGCATCTCCGGGGCGCGGTAGACCTGACCGACCGGGACGTCGTGCTTGATCATCAGCGCCATCAGCTGCTCGGTGTCGTGCTGCTCCGACCACTTCGAGATGGTCTCGTCCAGCTCGGCCTGGTTGCGGCCGCGCGCGACGTGGGTGCTGAAGCGCGGGTCGGTGCCCAGGTCCGCCATGTCCATGGCCGCCGCCAGCCGCCGGAACACCGTGTCCTGGTTGGCCGCGATGAGCACCAGCCCGCCGTCACGGGTCGGGTACACGTTGGAGGGCGCGATGTTGGGCAGGATGGCCCCGGTGCGCTCGCGCACGTGACCGCCCAACGCGTACTCGGGCAGCAGCGACTCCATCATCGCCAGCACCGCCTCGTAGATCGCCGAGTCGACGACCTGGCCGCGGCCGCTGCGGTCGCGTACCCGCAGGGCCATCACCGCGCCGAGGGCGGCGAAGGTCCCGGCCAGCGAGTCGCCGAGGCTGATGCCCACCCGGCTCGGTGGCGTCTGGGGGTCGCCGACGACGTACCGCAGGCCGCCCATCGCCTCTCCGACGGAGCCGTAGCCGGGCCGCGTCGAGTACGGCCCGGTCTGGCCGAAGCCGGACACCCGGACCATAACCAGACCGGGGTTGTCCTTCGACGTCTGCTCGTAGCCGAGGCCCCAGCGTTCCATGGTCCCGGGGCGGAAGTTCTCGACCACCACGTCGCACTGTGCGATCAGCCGCCGGGCGACCGCCTGACCCTCGGGCGTCCGCAGGTCGACGGTGATCGACTTCTTGTTACGCGCCACGATCGGCCACCACAACGACTTGCCGTGGGGCTTCTCCTGACCCCACTCGCGCATCGGGTCGCCCTGGCGGGGTGGCTCACACTTGATGACCTCGGCGCCGAAGTCGGCCAGCAGCTGGCTGCAGAAGGGCCCGGCGAGCAGGGACCCGAACTCGACCACGCGCACGCCGTGGAGCGGTCCTTCGTGGTGCAGATCGCTAGACATTGGACACCTCTCATAACAGCCCACTGAGTGGTCGTTGTATACAACAGCTATTCGCTGTCAACTGTCAACGGCGGATTCCGTCGACGGGAATCTGGGGAAGGCCCACATTCGGACCTCAGTGCATACAGGGCATCAGAGGTACGCCCCCTGCTGATCGCGCCGGCCGCCCAACCGCCGCCCGAGCAGGCGACCGAACGCCAGCGCCGGGGTCACCGCCATCCCCCCACAGAACGCGGCCCCGCTGGTGGCCCCCATCCCGAGGGCCTCCCCGATGGCGTGCAGCCCCGGGACCACACCCCCATCGGCACGCCGGACCCGCAAGTCGGTGTCGACGTCCAGCCCGCCGAAACTGCACAGCAACGCGGCCACCGAACGCACCGCGTAGTAGGGCGGCCGGGCGACGCGGTGCGCCAGGACCCGCCGACCCAGCGGATCCGATCCCCGCTCGACCGCCAGGTTGTACTCCCGCGTCGTACGCGACAGCCCCTCCGGGTCGATGCCCGCGAGGTGGGCGAGGCCCGCCAGGTCGTCGGCGACCCAGGCCACGTCCCCCCGGCGCGCCTCCTCACGGAGCCGCTCCGCGCCCCAGGAGGGCACCAGGGACGACCCGGCGTCGATGCTGGCCTCGTCGAACACGATCCAGAACTCGGCCCCCGGCTGCTCCTGCACGGCCCGCTCGTGCCGCGTGACGTCGTCGAGGTCCTCGGCGACGAACCGTTCACCGCGCGCGTTCACCCAGATCTCCCGGGGCGGACGTTCGGCGGGGGCGAGGTGCACCAGCTCGGACCAGAAGTCCACCCGCCCGGGCTGGGAGCGACGTTCGAGCAGGCCGAGCCGTGGGGTGTGCAGGTCGGCGAAGCGGACCCCGGCGCCCAGCGGCAGGGCCATCTCGATCGCGTCGCCCGTCGCGGTCGGCACCGCGTTGGTCACCAGACGCGGCGCACCCGGGGTCAGCGCGGAGAACAGCGCGGGGTTGGCCCCGTAGCCGCCCGACGCGAGGACCGTCACGCCCGCCCTCAGCTCGCGGGGGCCCTCGGCGGTGTCCACGACGGCGCCGGTGACGGCACCGCCCTCGGTGCTCAGGCGCGCGGCGCGGGTCCGCAGCCGCAGGTTGATCCGGCCCGACGCCACCTGCTCGTCGAGGAGCGGCCGCAGCGTCTCGCGGATCGACCGGCCGTGCGCCACCCCCCAGTACGTCCGGGGCCGCGAGTACGGGGAGTGCCCGTGGTAGACCACCGGCGTGCCCGGGACGAACGGGAAGCCGTTCTCGTCCAGCCAGTCCACGACCCCGGGGGCCTCGTCGACCGCCAGCCGGATCAGGGCCGCGTCCCCCCGGTGGTGCCCGATCCGCGTCACGTCGGCGAAGTGCCGGTCCGGATCGTCGTCGATGCCCGCCAGCCGCTGCCGGCGGGTGCCGGCGGCGCTCATGTGTCCGGCGGAGACCCGCAGTGTCCCCCCGATGTCGTCGTCGGCGTCCACCAACTCGACCCGCAGCCCGGCCCGCGCCGCCTCGATGGCACAGGGCAGACCCGCGGTACCGGCGCCGATGACGATCAGATCCGCGTCCTCGCTCACGGCGCCCCTCCCGGAACCTCGGTGACGAAGGAGGACACCACCGCGGCGAACTCCTCCGGCACCCGCCACGGCAGTTGGCCGGTGGTGTCGGTCAGCCGGACGGCCTTGGCGTCCGGACGGACCGCCAGCGCGATCGCGTCGCAGTGGGCCAGCATGTCCCGCTCGGCGGTCAGCAGGAGCACCGGACAGGGCACGTCGCGCAGGGCGTCGGTCGGGTCGTACCGGAAGGCGGCACGGTACGCCCAGTTGTAGCGCTCGAACACCGACGCGATGTTCGCCACGGCGAGGTTGACCAGCTCCGGCGGCTGTTCCCAGATCTCCAGGTACCGCGCCCAGAGGTCGCTCAGGTGCCCGCCGGCCGGATCGATCGGCTTGTCGGGCGCCCAGGACGCGCCCAACTCCTCCCGCTCGGCCCGGTCGAGCACGAGCCCCGAGAGGATCGCGTGGGTGACCCGCCCGGGCTCGGCGATCTCGGCGACCGCCAGGGCCAGGGAGGCACCCGTGTGCTGCCCGGCGACGGCGAACTCCTCGATGCCCAGCGCGTCGATCGCGTCGAGCAGCAGGCGCGCGTACCCGGGGATCTCCAGCGGACCGACCGGCGGGTCGGACTGGCCGTATCCGGGCGTGTCGAAGGCGAACGCGCGAAGCGACCGCCCGAGGGCGCCCATGGCGGGTTCGAAGACGTTGGACGCCTGTGGCGACTCGTGGAACAGCGCCACCGTGGGTCCCCGGTCACCGCTCGTGCGGTAGTGGATCTGCCCGCCCGCCGGGCCGACGTATCCGCGCATGTCACTTCCCTCGTGGTCGGTCGGTAGGTGGTACCGAGTCACCGTCGGACGGCGGGCCGGCCGACGGCGGGCGCCGTCTCGGGGCGGCCGAGCGCGCCGACCGCCGCTTCTGCCCTGCGCCGGTCACGGCCTTCCCCGCCGGCGCCCCGGCCTCGTCGCCCCCGGCCGATGCCCCGGCCTCGTCGCCCCCGGCCGGTGCCCCGGCCTCGTCGCCGCCGACCGGCGCCACGCCAGACGCCGGTGCGGCGACCCGTTTCCCGGCGGGCTCCCGTCCGGCAGCCGGCTCACCGGCAGACTCCGCTCCCGCGGCCCGCTCCCCGGCGGCCTGTTCCCCGACGGTCGGGGCCGCCTCGCGGAGCAGTCCCGTCGGGATGGCGGGCCGACCGATGACGGTCGAGTCGAGCGTCCCGCCGACCGCCGCGACGGCGCGCCGCGCGCTCTCGATCGCCGCCCGCACCGACGCCATGTCACCGATGAACGACACCGTGACGAGGCCGGCGCCGATCCGGCGGACACCGATCACCCGCACCTCGGCCGCCTTGGCCATCACGTCGACGGCGACGATCGAGGCGGCCAGTCCGCGCGTCTCGACCACGCCGAGGGCACCCGCATCCCACAGATCCACGTCAGTCCTTCACGTAGTTGATCCACGCCTCGGTCTCCAACCGGTCGACGATCGCGACGATGGTGGAGTCCACAGGCGCCTGACTGGATTGCCGCTCCGCAAGCCGCGCGGCCCCGCCGGTAGCGACCAGGACGACCTCTCCCCTGCCGGCGCCGACGGTGTCGACCGCGACGTACGGCTCTGCGGCAGGCGTCTCACCCAGCGGCGCGACGACAAGCAGTTTCGCTCCCGTCAGCGTGTCGGCCTTGACGGTGCTGACGACCGACCCGATCACCCGGGCGATACGCATGCCGAACCACCTCGTTCCTCTAGCGTCGGTGGGACCAGGGAGTGTTCTCGAAGGCATGCCGGACGGCGTCGCGGGCCGAGTCGACCTCGGAGTGGAGCCCCGAGACCCACAACCGCCCGAACTGACCCACCCCCCGGACGTCCACGATCTTGACGTCCGCCGACTTCTCCACCTCGTTGGCGACGGCCGAGATGTAGGCGGCCGGCTGACACTCGACGACGAGCATCGACTCGCCGGCCACCAGCAGGGAACCCTTCTTGGACCGGTTCACCAACTGCGCCTGGTAGGCGTCGATGTTGGAGACGATCTTCGCCGAGACGAGTTCCGCGGGTTGCGCGTCCGCCTCGGTCATCCCGAGCAGGTCGAGGATCGTCTGGCCCGCCTGGCGGACGGCGTCCTGCGACATCGAGTGCAGTTCCGTCATGCCGTACTGCCGCTCGACGACCTGGGAGCCCGGCCGGACCCCGGCCCCCTTCACGGCCGCGTCGACCAGCGCGTACACGTCGCTGCCCGGCGAGATCTCCAGGTAGAGCTGGGACATCCCCTCGACGACCGGGTCGCCGGACATGATGCTGCCCATCAGGGCGGCCATCTGCGGCTGGAGCCGGTCGACGAACGCGAACGTCCGCAGCTCGATGCCCTCGCGCGCCACGTCAGCGCCTGCCCACGAGCAGGGCGAGGCTGCCGCTGCGCCGCCGCTCGCCACTCTGCAGGATCCGGCCGGTCGGCGTGGTGACCTCCTCGACGCACTCCCGCTTGCAGGACAGCTCCGAGCAGTCGCCGGTGAACCCGGCGTCGCGCGCGGCCTGGACGAGATCCATGTCCCGCATCGGGCCCCAGAACGGCTCGTTGTTGTTCCAGGTGTCCCAGTCGATGAGGAACTGCACCAGCGGATCCAGGCCCGCGTAGCCGGGGAAGTCCGCGTGGATCATCATGCCGCCGGGGGCGAGCAGCCGGTGGCACTCCCGCAGGATGGCGCGGACCGCGTCCGGCGGCACCTCGTGCAGCAGGATGTGCGAGACGACCAGGTCGAAGTGCCCCGAGGGGAAGTTCGTCGCCTCCGCGTTCTGCTGCGAGAAGTGCACCTTACGGCCCAACGACTCCGCGCGGGCGTGCCCGTAGCGCAGCAGGGCCGCGCCGACGTCGATGCCGTGCACCTCGGCGTCCGGATAGGCCTCCGCGTACGGCAGCGTCGAGTTGCCGACCCCGCACCCGATCTCCAGGATGCGCCGGGGACGGAAGTCCCGGTGCTGCTTCTTCAGGTAGTTGTTCACCACCGACTGGCCGTAGTCGTCGTTGAGCGCGCCCATCTGGCCCATGGCGTACACGTAGACGCCCCGGTCGTAGAGCGCCCCGGCGGTGAGGTCCTCCGCCACGTACTCGCCCCGGTACCCGCCGGGCATGGCGTGGATGTCGATGCCCCAGAAGTACCAGGGCAGCGTGAAGTCGGGGTCCAGTTCGAGCGAGCCGAGCCCCCGCTCGGCCCGTTTCGCCCGCGCCTTCAGGTCGTCCAGTTGCCGGCCGATGCTGTCCGCCACCACGTTCCAGAGCAGGTCCTGGCTCGCCCGGCGTACGGAACTCCAGAGCTGGTAGTACGGCTCCGGCTCCATCGCCCTGCGCACCGACTGCCGGTCCCGCGGCGGGACACCTTCCTCCCGCTCGTACCGCGGGGCGACGCGGTGCGTGTACAACTCCCGGACCCCCGGGGTCACCTCGTTGGAGATGTGCGACTTCAGCGCCCGGACGAAGTTCTCCCGGGCGAGTTCGTCGTGGTTCTCCTTCGGCAACAGGCCGTGCTGCTGTTGTTGCTTCACTTCCCCTCCCCCACCTGCGTGAAGGCCTGCCGGACGACTTCCCGGTACGACTCCGGGGTCTCCTCCCGCACGATCTCCTCACGCCACTCGTAGAAGACCCGCAGCACCCGGGCGACGAAGGCCGCCGCCTCGGTGTCGCGGACCTCCGCGTCCTCGCCGGAGACGGTGAAGTCGTCCACCGCGCCGCGCTCCACCACCCGCCGGTCGGCGAGCAGACGTTCCAGCGTCATCAGACGTTCGCGCAGCACCCACACCTCGGACGAGAGGGTGACCACCGTGGAGACCAGGGCCTCCATGCCCGGGTCGGCGAAGAACTGGGGGCGGGCCCCCTTCGCCTTCTTGGGCAGCAGCTGACCGGGCAGCGGTTGCGCCTGCTCGGGAGTACCGACGCCCGGTCCGCCGAAGGCGCCGAGCGCCCGCAACGTCTCGCTGGCCACCGTCGACGCGTCCGCGTCCGGGTTCGCCGACGAGAGCGCGGCGGCGATCGTACGGATGGTCCGCTCCGCCTCCTCCGCGCCCGCGCAGCCGCACGAGCAGCCGTCGGCGTCGTCGCATCCGCCCTGCGTCCCGCCGGAGCCGGCAGCGACCGGTGCTGGCGCCGACTCCGGCGGCACGTCCTGTCCTGTCCTGCGAATGTCGATGCCAAGGCCCCGTGCGATGTCCTCGGCATGCGGGGAGATCAGGTCACGCGGGCCCAGAAGGATTTCGCGCGGCTCGTGCGACCGGGCGATGTCTTCGATATCGACGGCAGTCCACACCCGACTCATGTATCAGCTCCTTCGATGAGCACGCGACGCCTTGGTCAGGCCTTGCTTCCGCCCCGGGTCGCCCCGGTGGGCAGGATCGCCTCGACCTCGCTGTGCGGGCGGGGGATGACGTGCACGGAGACGACCTCGCCCAGCCGCGAGGCGCTGGCCGCGCCGGCGTCCGTGGCGGCCTTGACCGCGCCGACGTCGCCGCGGACCACCACCGTGACCAGTCCACCGCCGATGTACTCGGTGCCCACCAGCACAACGGTGGCGGCCTTCACCATCGCGTCGGCGGCCTCGACCGCCGCGACCAGGCCACGGGTCTCGATCATTCCGAGCGCGGACATCTGAAGGTCAGCCATGACAGTTCTCCTCTGCGGGTTGGTCGACGGGCGGGTGCCCGCCGTTGTCCAGGACGTCGCTGGTCCTGGAAGGGGTGGGGATCATCGCCCGGTCACCTGCCGGGCGATGTGGTGCACGAGCGCCTCCAACGGGGAGAGCGTCGGCGTCTGCGGGCGCGGTCCCGCTCCCGGCCGGACGCCACCCGCCCCGGCCGCGTCGGCCGGGCGCCGGGTCTGCGTCGTGGCAGCGGTGCGTGCGGGGGCCGCCGTCGGCTCGTCCCGCACCCGGGTGCGGGACGGATCCCGTGGTGGGGCCAGCCCGGTCTCGGTGAGGCAGCGCGCCTTCAGTTCCTCCAGCGTGCCGCCCCGGTTGAAGCGGGGCAGTTCCGGCCGGGCGGCGGCCAGCTCGGCGCGCAGCGCCCGGGTGCGGTCGTGGTCGATGTCGTCGCCGACCAGCACGACCCCGTACTGCCGGGCGCCCTCGACGGTGACGAGACCCTGCTCGACGTCGTAGCGCACCTGCTCCGGATCGCGCTGCAGCGGATCGCCCCAGCCGCCGCCACCCCAGGTGACGAAGTCCAGGAGGTCGCCCGGCGTCACGGCGACGTGGTCGCACTTGGCCGGCACCACCTGCCGCGAGCCGTCGGCCTTCTGGAGGATCTTCGTGCCGCGTTGTCCCGGCTCGCCGCCGAGCACGCCCCAGGGCTTGGTGAACCACCGGTCGTCGTGGATGGACACCTCACCCGGTTCGAGGAACCGGTAGCCGACCCGGATGCCGTTTCCGCCCCGGTGCAGACCCGCGCCGCCCGAGTCGGGGATCGACTCGTAGGCCTCGATGCGCAGCGGGTAGTAGGCCTCCAGGTACTCGTTCGGCACGTTGGTGAACGAGGGCCACATGGAGTGCCCGTCGAAGCCGTCGCCGGCCGGGCGGGCGGGCACGCCACCGAAGCCGATCTGGTACAGCTGGAACCACTTGCCCGAGCGGTCCAGACCGGAGTACATGAGGTGCGGGCTCGACGAGAACCCGGCCGCGCAGAGGAAGTCCGGCTCGCACTGTCCCAGCAGCCCGGCGAGGACGTCGAAGAGCCGGCCCAGGGCGTGCGTACGGCACGAGATGGCCGCCGGCCGTCGGGGCTTGAGCAGGCTGCCCTCGGGGATACGGACGTCGACCAGCGGATAGAACCCGTCGTTGAACAGGATCAGCGGGTCGACCGCCATGATCGTGTAGACGCCGAAGAACATCCGCAGGACGTTCTCGTTCAGCAGGAAGTTGATCGACCCGTCGGCCTGGTCGCTGGTCCCGGTGAAGTCGAGCACGACCCGGTCGCCCTCACGCCACAGCGTGCACCGGATGCGGAACGGTCCCTCACCGCGTCCGTCGTCGTCGACGAAGTCCTCGAAGGTGACCGGCTGCTCCGGGATGACCTGGCGGAAGAGCTTCGCCATCGCCTGCCGGTTGCGCTCCAGCAGCAGGTCCAGCGTCGACAGGTAGGTGTCCACGCCGAACCGGTCGCAGAGCTCCCGGACCCGGGTCTCGGCGGTCCGGCAGGACGCCAGGACCGCGTTCAGGTCGGCCCGGTTCCAGCTGGGCAGCCGCACCTGGTTGAGGACGGTGTCCAGCAGCTGCTGGTCGAGCGTCCCGCCCCGGAACAGCTTCACCGGCGGGACGATGACCCCCTCCTCGTGGATCGACACGGCGTCGGTCGGCAGGCTGCCGGGGACCTTGCCGCCGACGTCGCTCATGTGGCCGAACATCGCCGCCCAGCCGACCAGCGCCCGCTGGTGGTAGATCGGCAGCAGCACCAGCCAGTCGTTGGCGTGGCTGATGGCGCCGTCACAGGCGTACGGGTCGGAGGTGAAGAAGACGTCACCCTCCTCGACCGTGCCGTCGTAGCCGGAGAGGAAGCCGTCGATGAAGGAGCCGAACTGCCCGGCGACCATGCGCCCGCGCCGGTCGGCGATCAGCGGGAACGCGTCGTGCTGCTCCCGGATGCCGGGCGACATCGCGGTACGCAGGACGACGGCGTCCATCTCGAAGCGGGCGTTGCGCAACGCGTTCTCGACGATGTCGAGCACCGCTGGCTCGACCTCCACCGCACGCGCCGGCCGCGGCGTCTCGACGATGACCGCACTCATCAGACCACTCCATCCTCGGTCGGCAGGATGAGCAGGTTGCCCAGCCTGTCGACGCGTGCGACGCAGCCCGGCAGGACCAGGCTGGTGGAATCCATCTCGACGACGATCGCCGGCCCGGGCAGCTCGTTGCCGGCGCGCAGGGCGGTGCGGTCGTAGAGCGACGCCTCCTGCCAGCCCCCGTCGACGTACACCTGCTGGCGGCCGATGATCGCGCGGGAGGCGTCCCGGTCGCCGTGCTCGATCTCCACCGGCTTGATCCGCCCGGCCTCGGAGACCCCCACCGCCCGGATGTTGACGACCTCGTGCTGCTCGTCGAGGGCGAAGCCGAACAGGCGTTGGTGGGCCTCGTCGAACCCGCTGCGCAGCTTCGGGATCAGCGCTTCCTGCCGGGACTCCCCGACGGCGACGGAGACCTCGAAGCCCTGGCCGTGGTAGCGCACGTCGGCCTCGAAGCGCACCGTACGGGCGTCCGCGGGCACGGCGGCCCGGTCGAACTCCGTGTCGATCTGCGCGGACAGCTCGGCGAACTCACGCCGCAACTGCTCCTCGTCGATGTCGTCGAGCGGGCGTACCAGCGACCTGTTCGCCTCGGCCCGCACGCCCGTCGAGGCGTCGCCGTAGGCGCAGAGCACCCCCGGCGACTGCGGGATCAGCACCGGCCAGGAGCCGAGCAGCTTGGCCAGGGCGTTGACGTGCAGGGGGCCCGCGCCGCCGAACCCGACGAGCGCGAACCGCCGCGGGTCGTAGCCCCGCTGCACCGAGACCAGCCGGAGCGCGCCGAGCATGTTCTCGTTGACGATGTCGATGATCGCGGCGGCGGCGGCCTCCACCGACACGCCGAGCTTGGTCGCGACGGTCCCGACCGCGGTACGGGCCTTCTCGACGTCGAGCGGCATCGCCCCGCCGAGCAGCGCGTGCGGCAGGTAGCCGAGCACGACGTTCGCGTCGGTGACGGTGGGCAGCACGCCCCCGCGGCCGTACGTCGCCGGACCGGGCAGGGCGCCGGCGCTGGCCGGGCCGACCCGCAGCGCCCCGGTCAGCTCGGGCACGTGCGCGATCGAACCGCCGCCGGCCCCGACGGTCTGCACGTCGATCGACGGGGCGCGCACGGCGAGGTCGGCCACGGTCGTCTCGCGCCGGATGACGGGGGTGCCGTCCTCGATCAGGGCGACGTCGGTGGAGGTGCCGCCCATGTCGAGGGTGAGCAGGTCGCGGTAGCCGGCGGCCGGCCCGAGGGCCACCGCCGCGGCGACCCCGCCGGCGGGCCCGCTCATCAGCAGGCTGACGGGGATGTCCTCGGCGCGCTCGAAGGTCATCAGGCCGCCGTCGGAGCGCAGCACCCGACGCTCGCCGACGAGCCCTTCGGCGATGAGTTTCGTGCTGAGGTTGCGCAGGTAGGCCCCGACGCCGGGGCGGACGTAGGCGTTGGCCACCGTGGTCAGCGTGCGCTCGTACTCACCCAGCTCGGGCAGGACACCGGCGGAGGTGGACACCGGTACGCCCGGCGCCTCCTCGACGGCGATCTCGGCGGCGCGCAGTTCGTGGGCCGGGTTGGCGTAGGAGTTGAGGAAGCCGATGGCAAGGGCGTCCACGCCCCGGTCGACGAGCTGGCGGACGGCGGCGCGGACGGCCGACTCGTCGAGGGGTTCGACCTCGTCGCCCCGGAAGTCGAGCCGGCCGGCGACCTCGCGTACGTCCTCCAGCGCCACCAGTTCGGCCGGCCGGTCCCAGACGATCCAGCCGCCCAGACCGCCCGGCACGAACGAGCGCGCGATGTGCAGGACCTGCCGGTAGCCGACGGTCACGATCAGGCCGACCCGGGCCCCCCGACGTTCGAGTACGGCGTTGGTGGCCACCGTCGTTCCGTGCAGGAACTGGCGGACGTCCGCCGCGCGGGCCTTGGCGTCCGCGAGCACGCGGGTCACGCCCTCGATGACACCGACGGACTGGTCGTGGGGCGTCGACGGCACCTTCGTCCGGCGCGTCCTGCCGGTCGCCTCTTCGATCAGCAGAACGTCCGTGAACGTGCCACCAACGTCAACTCCTAGTCGGTACATCAGTGAACTTCCTGCTTTCTGGGGAGACACCGGTCTTGTCGGCTGTTCCAGCTTTCTGAAGAGGCGCCGGTGGCGGTGACCGGCTCGACGGCGGTCCGTCCGGAACCACCGCCCGTCGGGGCGTCCCCGGCCACGGTGCCGGGGACGCCCGACCGGGGCTAGGAGATGTTGATGTCGTAGTAGTTCACGTGGCCCTGGGAGTAGCTGACGAACCCGGTCACGCTCTTCTTGAAGACGTAGTACTTCTGGCCGTCGACCAGCGGCACGGCGGGCATGTCATCGACCATGAAGTCGTTGACCTGCTTGACCAGCGCCTCCCGCTCGGCCCCCGGCTGGGTTTCGAGGATCTTGCGGCTGAGGTCGTCGAGGGTCGGCGAGCTGTAGTTCTGCAGGTTGGTGAGTCCACCGGTGGAGTAGAAGACCTGCAGGTAGTAGGCGGGGTCGGGCACCAGCGGGGTGCTGGTGGCCAGCCAGGTCTGCAGCTTGCCCTCACGCTTGGCGGCGTCGAAGTCCGCGCCGGAGGCCACGTTGTTCAGCTTGACGTCGATGCCGACCTTGGCCAGCTGCGAGCGCAGCAGGACGGCCACCTGCTCGCTGTGGGCCCCCACGTTCGCCGCGTTGTAGGCGAGTTCCATCGAGAAGCCGTTGGGCAGTCCCGCCTCGGCCAGCAACTGCTTGGCCCGGTCGATGTCGTGGGTGAACGGCTTGTCCGCCGCCGGGGCACCGAAGTCGTCGTGGATGTAGTCGGCCGACGCGGTGGCGAAGCCCTGGTACGCCGAGTCGACGATCGCCTTGCGGTCCACGGCGAGCGAGATGGCGTCGCGCACCCGCTTGTCGTCGAACGGCTTCGCCTTGAGGTTCGGCACCAGCACGTCGATGTTCGGGTAGAGCACCCGCTCGAGGCGCACGTCACCGCTCTTCTCGAGCGAGGAGAGCTGGTCGAAGGTCATCGCGGTGGCGACGTCGACCTGCCCGCTCTGGGCGAGTTGGAGCCGGTTCGAGGTGTCGGCGACGGCACGCACCACCACGTCGGTCACCTTGGGCGTACCGCGGAAGTAGTTCTGGTTGGCGGTGAGGCGGACCTCCTTGCCCGGGTCGAAGGACTTCACCTGGTACGGCCCGAAGGTGGCGGTGTTCTCCCCCAGCCACTTGTAGGCGTACGGGTCGTCCGCCGCGGCGTGCTTCTTCGCCTCCACCGAGTCGTAGATGGTCATGAAGAAGGTGCTCAGGATGGAGACGCTCACCGCGTTCGGCTTGGCGACGTTGATCGTGAACGTCTTGTCGTCGGTGACGGTGATCGGGTTGGCGATGTCCCAGCCGCCGATGCCCATCAGGGTCTTGGCGATCGGCACACCCTTGCTCTCGACCATCCGCTCGACCGACCACTTCACGTCCTGGGCGGTGAGGGTGTTGCCGAACTGGCTCTTGGCCTCACGAAGGGTGAAGGTCATCTGCTTGCGGTCGTCGCTCAGCTTCCACGACTCCGCGAGTTCGGGCTCGATCTGGTCCGGGGTCTGGAGTTTCGTCGCGCCGGCCTCGGGCTTCTTGAAGCGCACGAGCGTGCCAGCGGTGTTCGGTAGCAGGTCGATCGAGATGAAACCCTGGTAGCGCTCGGAGTCGAGACTCGACACGACACCGGGCGCGGCGATGGTCAGGGTCTGGCCGGTGCCGGCATCAGACTTCTTCGCATCGTTCCCGCAGGCCGCGAGAGCCAGGCCCGCAACGGCGAGCACTGCCACGGCCTGTACCCGCACGGAACGTATTCCCATGCCAACACCTCCACATTGTGTGCAAGGTTGCTTCAGCTGACGCAGAGAAACCTTATGAAGCAGGTCACAAGCGCTGATGTTTGTATACAAGTCATGCGCTGTCAAGGCTCCGTACGGCCACATCCCAAAACCATCACGCAGGGCGACGGGCCAGGAACTTTCCGGCGTCCTGACGTCCGACGAAACGCCCACGACGGGCGATCAGCTCGCCCCTGAGGTAGACCGCGTCGACACGCCCCGGGACGTGCCACCGCTCGAAGGGGGTGTAGTCGCAGTTCTGCGTCATCGTCTGCGCGAGCACGACCGAGGCCGCCTGCGGGTCGAGCACGACGAGATCGGCGTCCGAACCGCGCCGGATCACGCCCTTCGTCGGGTAGAGCCCGAACCGGCGGGCCGGCTCGGTCGACACCACGTCGACGAAGCGTTCGAGACTCAGTCGCCCCGGACGCACCCCGTGCCCGTAGAGCAGCGGAACGCGGTGTTCGATGCCCGGCGCACCATTGGGAATCCGCCTGAAGTCGTCGGCGCCCAGGGTCTTCTGTCCGTCCATGCAGAACGGACAGTGATCCGAACTGACCACGCCCAGCGTGCCCTCCCGCAGGCCCTGCCACAGCTGCTCGCGGTGCTCGCGACCGCGCAGGGGCGGGCTGACGACGTACTTGGCCGCCTCGAACCCGGGCGCGTGGTAGAGGTCCTCGTCGAGAAGGAGGTAGTGCGTGCAGGTCTCGCCCGAGACCGGGCGCCCCGCCCGCTGGGCCTCCGCGACGGCGGCGACGGCGCCGGCGGTCGACAGGTGCACGAAGTAGATCGGGGCGTCGGCCATGTTCGCGAGCGTGATCGCGCGTCGCACGGCCTCCACCTCGGTCTCCGGCGGCCGTGACAGCATGTGCGCCAGCGGCCCGGTCCTGCCCGCCCGCACGAGCCGCTCGGCGAGGACGTCGATGACGTGCCCGTTCTCGGCGTGCACGCAGAGCGTCGCGCCCAGCCGACTCGACTCGTCGAGGATCGAGAAGAGCTGACCGTCGTCGAGCATGGCCAGGCCCTTGTACGCCATGAACACCTTGAAGCTGGTCACGCCGTCGGCGACCACCAGCGCCATGTCCGCCACGAGATCCGGGTACGGCGAGGTCACGGCCAGGTGGAAGCTGAAGTCGATGGCGGAACGGCCCCCGGCCCGACCGGCCCACCGCCCCAGGACCTCCGGCAGGCGCTCGCCGGGTCGCTGGAAGGCGTAGTCGACGTAGGTCGTCGTACCACCCACGGCGGCGGCGCGGCTCGCCGAGGCATGGTCGTCGGAGGTCACGGCGCCCATGAACGGCGTATCCAAATGTGTATGCACGTCGACGCCGCCGGGAATCACGATCTTCCCTCGGACATCAACCTTCTCGATGTCCGCCGACGGCGGTATCTGACCGATGCTCTCGATACGCCCGGACTCGATGAGCACGTCAGAGGCCTGTACGCCGTCCTCGGTGACCACCGTCCCACCGACGAGACCGAATCTTCGCGACATCTCTCCCCGATTCCGAGCAGATGAGGAAACGCGGCTGGAAGGACGACTAGACGCTGGATCGTATACAAGTGACCTGACCAGGCACAAGGAGCCCGACCACCGCGACCACCCCGGGCGCCGGCCGCGGGCGGGCATACTGTCGTCGGCACCGCCGCCCGGCGCGCGCCGCCCGCACCCCGCCCACTCCGGCAGATCCGCACCGCGGGCCGGACCGCCGACCAGGAACGGGTCGACAGGGACGGTTTTGCATACATGATCTTCGGCCCGTCCGCGCCGAAGCACGGGTTGCACCTTCGTCGACTGCGTAGATCCCGACCACCGGGACGACGGCCTAGACGGTGCCACAGCGATTACATACAATCCTGCGCAACCCGAAGGAGGTCCACCGTGACTCATTCCGGCAAGCGACGGGTCATCATCGACCAGGTATCCCAGCGGGTGTGGCGGGCCAAGGATCTGCCCTTCGGACTGCTCACCCGGCACATCAACGAAGACCCGGAGACCGGCGCACAGACGCTCGTCGTCGACGTCCCACCCGGCTGGGTCATGCCGGAACACTGGAACAGCGCCGACCTCGAACTACTGGTGCGCGACGGTGACCTCACCATCGCCGGCCGCCAGTGCCGGCGCGGGCACTACCTCTTCCTGCCGTCCGGCACCGAGATCGGCCCGGTCTCGTCGGAGCAGGGCGCGACGTTGATCTTCTGGACCGACTCGCCGTTCGAGGTCCGCACGGACGAGCGCCCCGCACCGTCGAAGCCGTTCGGCGAGACCGTCGACATCTTCGACCCGACCAGCTGGCTCCCCGTGCGAGAGGCGTTCGCGGGAGTGACCGACACGAGCAGCCACGGCGACCTCGAGGTGCCCACGCAGTGCATCCGGCTGCGCAAGGTCGAGGAGACCGGCAAGGACACCATCCTGTTCGTCCTGCCCCGGCGCTTCGCCAAGACCGCCCTGGAGTTCCACCACAGCACCGAGGAGATCTTCTTCCTCGGCGGCTGGTGCGCCACGGACCCGGAGCACGTCTACCGCTCGGGCGAGTACCTGTGCTGGGAACCGGGCGTCATCCACGGGGTGGTCACCGGCTGGGACGCGCTCTGCCTCTCCAAGCACCACGGCCCCCTCACCAGCCCCCAGATCCCCCTCGGGGCGACGAGCGTGGACGCCGAGCGGTGACGGCGTTACCCACCGGTGGCCGCCGGATAGCAGCCGCCACCCCCGGGGCGAAGGGCCCACGCCCGGCGTTCGTGGTGCACCGCGACGAACTCGCGTACGAGCTGATCTCCGCCCTCAACCACAACCCGGACGACGAGGGCCTCGTGCACCGCCTCGTCGACCGGCAACTGACCGGCGATCCGGAGTGCGAGTTCCTCACCGGCGTCTACCGCATGGAGCCGGGGATGAAGCACCCGCTGCACCTGCACGCCGACTCCGCCGAGTTCTACTACGTGCTGTCCGGCACGGCGCTGTTCACCGTGGCCGACGAACAGTTCGAGGCGGGCCCGGGCACCGCGATGTACATCCCCGCCGGCGTCGGCCACGCGATCGAGACCGACAGCACGGACAGCATGGAGCTGCTCTACTCCTTCAGCACCCCCGACCTGCGGGGAATCGGCACCCGGTGGCTCTAGCTCCCACAGGCGGGATCCCGGTCACGTACGACGTGCCGGGACCCCGCCCGACCCACAGCACATGAACCGAATCGCAGAACGAATCCGGCGACGTTCGGAGCGTCGATTGACGAAGGAGAGTGCGGTGCGCAGCATCGAGCACTGGATTGGTGGGGCGTCCGTCGCCGGCAGCGGGTACGCGACCGTGTACCAGAGCGCGACCGGACAGCCCCAGGCACAGGTGGCGATCGGCGGGCAGCCCGAGATCGACCAGGCCGTCGCCACGGCGGCCAAGGCCTACGAGTCCTGGGGCGACACCTCCCTGTCCCGCCGGACCAAGGTCCTGTTCAAGCTCCGTGACCTGGTGGAGCGGCACGAGGACGACCTGGCCCGGCTGGTCACCGCCGAGCACGGCAAGACGATCGAGGACGCGCGCGGCGAGGTGATCCGGGGCCGGGAGGTGATCGAGTTCGCCTGCGGCATCCCGCAACTACTCAAGGGCGCCTACTCCGACCAGGTCTCCACCGGCATCGACTCGTACTCGCTGCGCGCCCCGCTGGGGGTGTGCGCCGGCATCACCCCGTTCAACTTCCCCGTCATGGTGCCGATGTGGATGCACCCCATCGCCATCGCCTGCGGCAACACCTTCGTCCTCAAGCCCAGCGAGCGCGACCCGTCCGCCTCGAACCTCGTCGCCCAGCTGTACGCCGACGCCGGCCTGCCCGACGGGGTGTTCAACGTGGTGCACGGCGGCAAGCCGGCCGTTGACGCGCTGCTCGACCACCCCGACGTCGCGGCGGTGTCGTTCGTCGGGTCCACCCCGATCGCCCGTTACGTGCACCAGCGCGCCGCAGCCTCCGGCAAGCGGGTCCAGGCGCTGGGCGGAGCGAAGAACCACGCCGTGGTGCTCCCCGACGCCGACCTGGCCGAGGCGGCGCGGCAGATCACCTCCGCCGCGTACGGCTCGGCGGGGCAGCGCTGCATGGCGATCTCCGCCGTGGTCGCGGTCGGCACGGCCGGCGACGAGCTGATCGAACTGCTGGCCAGGGAAGCGTCGACGATCGTGGTGGGCCCGGGTGACCAGGCGTCCTCCCAGATGGGCCCGGTCATCACCAGCGAGGCGCGCGAGCGGGTCATCACCTCCGTGAACGAGGCGCAGGAAGCCGGCGCCACGGTGGTCGTCGACGGCCGGGGCCTGCGGGTGGAGGGCCACGACGGCGGCTACTTCGTCGGCCCGTGCCTGCTGGACCGGGTCACACCCGAGATGGCCGCGTACCAGCAGGAGATCTTCGGACCGGTCCTGGTCGTGCTGCGCGCCGACACCCTGGACGAGGCCGTCCGGATCATTAACTCCAACCCGTACGGCAACGGCACCGCCCTGTTCACCTCCGGTGGAGCGGCGGCCCGCCGCTTCGTCCGGGACGTCACGGTCGGCATGATCGGCGTGAACGTCCCGCTGCCGGTGCCGATGGCCTACCACTCCTTCGGGGGCTGGAAGGCTTCGCTCTTCGGTGACACCCACATCCACGGCACGGAGGGGGTGGCGTTCTACACCCGCGGCAAGGTCGTCACCAGCCGGTGGCCGGGCCGGGCCGAGACGATCGGGTCGGACTTCCACTTCCCCACCGCCTCCTGACCCCCCGGGGCCGGAGGCCAGCTCGCGGCTCGGCACCAGGGCCAGCGGGCGGTCCCCCGGCCCCACCACACCGCCGACGAGGTGCGAACGGAGCGGCAAGGCACCTGCCGTTCCGGTGGCTCAGCACGGGCACCACGTCGCCGGCCCCAGCGGCCGGGCTCAGCACGAGCCCGGCCGCACGGGGGTCACCGGCGGTCATCCCCCGACGCAGTTGTTGCTCTTGCGCGTGACCGTGTACTCGGTGTCGTCGTGGGTGATCCCCGACGGCACGCCGTCGAAGTACGCCTCGACCTTCTCCCAGCCCCGGCGCTGCTCGTAGTGCAGGTGCGGCGCCCCGGAGTTGCCGGTGCTGCCCACCCGCCCGATCTGCTCGCCCTGCGCGACCCGCTGACCGGCCCGGACCAGCGGTGGCTCCAGCAGGTGCAGGTACTGCGTCTCCCACTTGCCGCCGTGGTCGATCTTCACCCAGTAGCCGCCGCCTCGGCCACGCGGCCCGTCCGGATCGTCCGGCGTACGGCCACCCAGCGATCCGTTGATCCCCGCCACGGTCACCTTCCCCGCGTACGACGCGAGCACCGGCCGCCCCCACGCCTTGCCCTCGGTCGGGAACAGGTCCACGTCGTAGTCGTCGTGACCGGGATAGGTGCCCAACTGCCACGTCTCGCCGCAGGCGACCGGAAGCTGGAAGAGCGGACGCGGCCCCGCCGGCCGCACCAGCGGCACGACCACCGCGACGACGAACACGGCGGCGGCGAGAAGCACGGCGACCGCGCCGGAGATCAACACGACGCGGGTGCGGCGGCTGCGGACACGGCGGTGGGTGCGGGGGCTGGTGGGGTGGCCGGTCGTCACCGGCCCGAGCATGGCAGACGCCGGCAAGGCACCTCGCCCCGGCACCGTCGCCGGCAGACAGGGACCGGGGGACGCCGGTGGACGCCGGGTGGAAAACGGGTCTGCGGCCCGGCCCCCGCGACCGACACAATGAACGGCGTGCGGAGATCGACACGACGGCTGCTCGGCGTCCTGGACGCGCTGGACCACGGGGAGCGCATGGCGGCGCTGGCGCGCCGGGCCCGCGAGCTGGCCACCACGGGCGAGCTGCCGCAGATCCTGGCGGACCTGCGTGGCGGCGCGTCGTACCACCGGTTCCTGGCCGTCACCGCCGCCGCCATCGTCGGCGACCGCGCGGCGGTGCTGGCAGCGGTCGGCGACCCGCACGGCACGGTCCGGGCGGTCGCCGTGAAGGCGGGCCTACGCGCCGGCTGGCTCGCCGGCGACGACCTGCGCGCATTCGTCCGGGACGCGCCGGCCGACCTGCGTCACCTGGTCTACCGCACGCTGGGCTGCATGCGCCGGCCGGCGGTCGCCGACGGCCTGGTCGACGACGTGCTGGACCGCTTCGGCGCCACCGAGGCGGTCGCCCTGCTGTCCGCCTGCGGGGCGGACACCGTCCGCCGGCTGCTGCCGGCCGTCGAACACGCGTTGCCGGGCTCGGTCCGCCTGGCCCGTCGCCACGGCGACGTGGTGCTCGACCACGCCGAGTCGACGCTGCCCCACCTCGCCCCCGCCGAACGGGACCGCTGGTGGACGACCCACGGCGAGCGGGTCCTGGTGGCCGGCCGGCGCCGACCGGAGCGCGCCCTGACGCTGCTCGAACGGTACGCGCCTGACGGACGCCTCCCCGGCGCCCTGGCCGACTACGGTGCGCTCGCCGCGTCCGCCCCGGGGCGGGTGCTGGCCCTGCTGACCGAGGCGTCCCGAGTGGACCGGCTGCGCCACGAGGGGCTGCCCCCGGCGCTGCTGCGTCGACTCGTACGACTGCCACAGGCGGACCTGGTCGCCCTCGGCCGGCGGGTACGCGACCACGACAACCTGCTGACGCGGCTGCTGGCGGCCCTGCCCCCGGCCCGGCGCGGCGAGCTGTACGACGCCGTGTTCGCCGACGTCGAGACCGCCACCCGGATCCCCGACGCGTCGCTGCTGGAGGTGCTGCCGCACGCCTGGCGGGAGCGGGAGGCACGACGGGTGCTCACCCTCGACGAGGTCCGCCACGACGAGGCGCGGGTACGGTCGTGGAGCGCCCTGCTGCCCTGGCCGGCGGCGTCGGCGGCGCTCACCCCCGCCCTGCGCGCCGCCGACGCGCACGACCGGGCCGTCGCGTACCAACTGCTGCTGGCCGCCGCACGGCGCAGCCGCGACCCCGACGCGGCGGCCGAGGCCCTGGCCCAGCTGGATCGGCTGCGCAACGAGCAGGACCCGGTCCGGGCCGTGGCGCTGGCGGAGCTGGCGAACCTGGCCCCGCTGCTGCGCGCGGACGCCGCACAGATGCTGACCCGCATCACCGTCGACGCCACGACCACCCGCGACGCGTCGACGCGTACCCTCTCCGCGCTCGGCACCCTCGCCGCCCGGGTGCTGGGTCGACACGTCGACGAACCAGCCCTGCTGCGGTGGGCGCTGGACACCCTCGACCGGCTCTTCGGCGGGCACCGGCTGCCGTCGCTCGGACGGTTCGACACGACGCTACGCCGGGGCCAGGAGCAGCTGGTCCTCGCCCGGCTGCGCGGATGGATCGAGGCCGGCATGGCCCGGGGCCGGTTCACCGCGCTGTTCGCGGTGACCCACGCCCTCGGGCGGCGGGCCTGGCGGCTGCCCGACCTGCAGGAGCTGCTGCGCCGCGCGACGGCCCCGGGCACCGTCGCCGCCGTCGTACGGGAGGCCGTCGAGCTGTGGCTGGCCGACCCGAGGACCCGGACGCAGCGGGTCGCCCACGTGCTGGACTCCGACACCTCGACCATCACCCTGCCCACCGTGTGGTCGACCGTCAGCGCCCGACGTCACGACCTGCTCGACCAGGTGCTGCACCGCCCGCCGAAGGGGGCGTTCCTCACCGCCGGCACCCGCTGGATCCCCGGGCAACCCGTACACGCCGAGCGGTGGCCGCCACGCCAGCAGGAGGCGTACGTGCGGTTGCAGGCGCGCCTCGCCGCCGACGCCGGCACCCCGCTGCATCACCGGGCCGCCGCCGTACGGGCCGCCGCGCGGGTGCCGGACGCCGGGCGCGAGCTGGTGCTGCGCTACGTCGACTCGACGAACGTCACCCTGGCCGAGGCGGCCCTGGCGGCCCTGCCGTGGATCGGCCGGCCCGACGAGACGCTGCCGCTGCTGCTGTCGTACGCCGACGACGAGCGGGCCAGGGCCGCCCTGTACGCGGCCGGTCGCGTCGTCCGCTCCACCCGCCCGGCCGACCTGGTGGCCCCGCTGTCCGCCGTCGCCCTGGGCCGGGGCAAGGTGACCAGCCGCAAGGAGGCGCTGCGGCTGCTCGGCCGCTTCGGTCCCCCCGAGGCGATGGCGGTGCTGGTGGCCGCGTGGCAGCAGCCCGACCAGCACCGCGACGTGCGGGCCGCGATCGTCGCCGCCGCCCGGCAGCGACTGCACGCGCCGCAGAGCTGGCCGATCCTCGAACAGGCCATCGCCGGCAGCCGGGAGGAGTCGCTGACCGTCCTGGCGACCCCGCCCGACGCGGTCGCCGCCCCGGATCGCCCCCGCTACGCCGCCCTCGTGGCCCGGGCCTGCGCGAGCGGCGACCGGGAGGTGGGCCGGATCGCCTGGCCCCGGCTCGTGCACTGGCTGCCCTGGGCGCCCGATCTCACCGAACTCGTCACGGCCGCCCTCACCGACCTGCACGAACAGCACGACTGGCAGGCGGTGCGCCCCATCGTCGACGCGGTGCTGCGCCACCCGGAGCGCCCCGAGCAGCACGTGCTCGTCGCCGCCCTGCGCGCCCTCGTCCGCGTCGACGACACCGACGCGGACCTCGGCGGCCCCGCCCGGGACCGCCCCGCCCGCCGACGGATCGACGCCATCGCGGCCGAGGCCTCCGCGGCCTGGACGGCCGGCCCGCGCACGGATGCCGCACCGTGGCGGCGGATGGCCGACGAGCTGGGCCGACACCACGCGTACGTGTCGCAGGCGGGCACCCTGCTGACGGCGCTGCTGCCGCTCGACGGCCCGACGTGCGACCGGCTGACCGCCGACACGCTGGCCATCGCGGAACTGGTGGCCGGGCGGCCGGCGCTCGCCGCCCGGCTCGCCCGGTTCCTGTCCCGACGCACCGCCTCGCCGGAGCCCCTCGACGCCACGCCGGTGCTCGCCACGGCCCGCGACCTCGCCGCCCGGGGTGAGGCCACCACCGGCCTGTTCGCGGTGGCGCTGGCCGGCGGCGGCCGGGCGTACGGCTGGTCCGCGCCCTGGCGGGAACTGCTGCACCTGCTGCGCGGGCATCCGGTCGCCGACGTCCGCGACGCCGCCTTCGACATCTCGATGCAGGCGACGTGACCCACCGCCACGACGACGGCGCCGGGGCTCAGAAGTCGTCGTCGAAGGCCACCGTGCCAGTCACCCCCACCTGGTACGCCGACACGCGCCGCTCGAAGAAGTTGGACAGCTCCTGGACGTCCTGCAACTGCATGAACGCGAACGGGTTGGCCGACCCGTAGTGGGCGGGGACGCCGAGCTGCACGAGCCGCCGGTCGGCGACGTGTTGCAGGTACTCGCGCATGTCGGCCAGGGACAGCCCGGGCACGCCCCGCCCGAGCAGGTCCTCGGCGAACTGGACCTCGCACTCGACGGCCTCGGTGAGCATCTGCCGCACCTGCCCGGCCAGCTCGTCGTCGAACAGGTCCGGCTCCTCAGCCCGCACGGTCTCCACCACGTCGAAGGCGAAGGCCATGTGCATGGACTCGTCGCGGAACACCCAGTTGGTGCCCGACGCCAGGCCGTGCAGCAGCCCCCGGGAGCGCAGGAAGTAGACGTAGGCGAAGGCGCCGTAGAAGAACAGCCCCTCGATGCAGGCGGCGAAGCAGATCAGGTTCAGCAGGAACGCCCGCCGGTCCGCCCGCGTACGCAGCTCGCGCAGCTCGCCCAGTGAGTCGATCCAGCGGAAGCAGAACTCGGCCTTGCGCCGGATCGACGGAATGTTCCCGATGGCGGCGAACGCGGCGGAGCGTTCGGTGTCGTCGGGCACGTACGTGTCGAGCAGGTTCAGGTAGAACTGGACGTGCACGGCCTCCTCGAACAGCTGCCGCGACAGGTAGAGCCGACCCTCGGGCGAGTTGACGTGCTGGTAGAGGTTGAGCACCAGGTTGTTGGCGACGATGGTGTCGCCGGTGGCGAAGAACGCCACGAGGCGGCTGACCAGGTGCCGCTCGGCCGGGGAGAGCCGGTCGAGGTCGGCGAGGTCGGCGTGCAGGTCGACCTCCTCCACCGTCCACGTGTTGCGGATCGCGTCACGGAACCGGTCGAAGAAGTGCGGGTAACGCATCGGGCGCAGGGTGAGATCCATCCCCGGGTCGAGCAGCATGTGGGTGGCCTCCGGCTCACGGGTGTCGGGGGTGGTCACTGATTCACGGGTGTCGGAGATGGTCACTGGCACGCCTCGCACGCCTCGGGGTTCTCCAACGAACACGCCAGCGCCTCGTCGACGGTCGCCACCGGCGCCACGACACCACCGACCGGAGCCGGCCCGACGGGCGCGACGGTGGCCTGCTGGATCCGGGTGGCCGGCCGGGAACGCAGGTAGTACGTCGTCTTCAGCCCGGCCTTCCACGCGTAGAGGTACATCGAGGAGAGCTTGCCGATCGTCGGGGCCGCCAGGAACAGGTTCAGCGACTGCGACTGGTCGACGTACGGGGCACGCGCGGCGGCCAGGTCGATCAACGCCCGCTGCGGCAGCTCCCACGCCGTACGGAACAGCTCCCGCACCTCGGCCGGCAGCTCCACGACGTCCTGCACGGAGCCCTCGGCGCGCCTGATGGCCGCACGGATCCGCTCCGTCCACAGACCACGGGCCTTCAGCTCCCGCACGAGGGCCGTGTTGACCTGGAGGAACTCCCCCGACAAGGTCTCGCGCTTGAACAGGTTCGACACCTGCGGCTCGATGCACTCGTAGCACCCGGCGATCGAGGCGATCGTGGCGGTCGGCGCGATCGCCACCAGCAGCGAGTTGCGCAGCCCGTATGCGGCGACCCGTTCCCGCAGCGCGGCCCACCGCGCCGTCTGGGTACCCGTGACACCCCACAGGTCGGGTTGCAGCTGCCCGCGCGCCGCCCGGGTCCGCCCGTACGCCGGGTGGGCGCCCGCGCTGCGCGCCAGGTCGGCGGAGGTCTCCAGAGCCGTCAGGTACAGCTCCTCGCTGATCCGGGTGGACAGCTCCCGGGCCGCCGGCGAGTCGAACGGCAGCCGCAGCGCGAAGAACACGTCCTGCAGGCCCATCAGCCCCAGCCCGACGGGCCGCCAGCGGGGGTTGCTCGCCGCCGCCTGCGGCGTCGGGTAGTAGTTGATGTCGATGACCCGGTCGAGGAACGTCACGGCGGTGCGGACGGTGGCACGCAGCCGCTCCCAGTCGATGCCGTCCGCACCCAGGTGGGCGGCGAGGTTGACCGAGCCGAGGTTGCACACGGCGGTCTCCGCGTCGCTGGAGACCTCGACGATCTCGGTGCACAGGTTGGACAGGTGCACCACGTTGCCGGCCTCGGCGGTCTGGTTGCACAGCCGGTTCGCGGCGTCCTTGAACGTCATCCACCCGTTGCCGGTCTGGGCGAGCGTACGCATCATCCGCCCGTACAGCTCCCGCGCCGGGACCTGCCGCACGTAGCGGCCCTGCTCCTCGGCGGCCCGGTACGCCGCGTCGAACTCGTCGCCCCACAGGTCCGGCAGCTCCGGCACCACGTCGGGGTCGAACAGCGACCACACCCCGTCGGACTCCACCCGCCGCATGAACTCGTCCGGGATCCAGTTGGCCAGGTTCAGGTTGTGGGTCCGCCGGGCGTCCTCGCCGGTGTTGTCGCGCAGCTGGAGGAACTCCTCGACGTCCGGATGCCACGGCTCCAGGTAGACGCAGGCCGCGCCCTTGCGCCGACCACCCTGGTTGACCGCCGCCACCGAGGCGTCCAGCGTCCGCAGCCACGGCACGATCCCGTTGGACTGCCCGTTGGTGCCCCTGATCAGCGCGCCCCGGGAGCGCACCCGCGAGAAGGCGATGCCGATGCCGCCGGCGAACTTCGACAGGTTCGCCACCTGCGCGTACCGCTGGTAGATCGAGTCCAGCTCGTCGCGCGGGGAGTCGACCAGATAGCAGGAGGACATCTGGGTGTGCCGGGTGCCGGAGTTGAACAGCGTCGGCGAACTCGGCAGGTAGGCCAGGCTCGACATCAGCCGGTAGAACCCGATGGCCTCGTCCGGCGTGCGGGACAGGCCGCAGGCCACGCGCAGCAGCCAGTACTGCGGGGTCTCCAGCACCAGCCGGCTCGTCGGGTGGCGCAGCAGGTAGCGGTCGTGGACCGTACGCAGCCCGAAGTACTCGAAGCGCAGGTCGCCGCGCGGGTCGACGGCGGCGTCGAGCACACCGGCGTGGGCGGCGACGAACGCGGCGGTGTCGTCGCCGATCAGCCGCTCGGCGTGCCCCCGGCCGATCGCCTCGCTGAACGAGCCGATGCCCTGCCGACGGACCTCCCGGTCGACGTACCCGGCCAGCAGTCGGGCGGCCAGCCGCGAGTACTGCGGCTCCTCGCCGATCAGCTCCGCGGCGGTCTGGACGCACAGCCGCTCCAGTTCGTCCGCCGTCGCCCCGTCGTACAGGCCGCTGATCGTGCGGGTCGCCACCCGCAGCGGGTCGACGTCGGCGAGGTCGTCGGCCCACCGTTCGATCGCGCGGACGATCCGGTCGACGTCGACCGGCTCGGTGCCGCCGTCGCGCGTGCGGACCCGCGTCCGTGGCCGCCGCTGGCCTGTCACGGCCACATCGTCGACCGCCGTGCCGGCGGCCGGAACAACCTCGGTGACTGTCACCACTCACTCCTCGCGAGCCTTGATCCCAGACGGATTCCTGGGCACGCGGGGAGCGGACACCGACGACGACGCGCGCGGGGCACGCGTCGGGATGGCGTCGGCCGTCCCACGCGGCCTCGGACCGCCGCACACCCCGATGCGGGCGTACGGCGCACTGGCAGGTCTTCGGACTCGCGGGCGTGACCGGACGCGCCGGTCTCCTACTGGCCGTCGCTTCCCAGGCCGCTGGCGGCCCAGTGCTGATGACGGCGGTCGTTCCCACTCACCGCTGCGGGGCAGTCCCGGATTCCCACCGGGTTCCCTCTTGCCTCGACCGCCCCGGATGGGCGGCCGAACCAGCTGCGCCCGACACCATATATAGGGTTGGCGGCGTTGTCACACCCCACATGTCGCCCCCGGGCGTGTCGTCGAGGACCCGTCGACCGGCGACGGCGGTACGCAGGCCCCTCGTCCGCTCGGTACAGTCGCGGTCGTGTTCACCGACGGCGGGACGGCCGCGCACCGTGGCATCGACTGGCCCACGTACGGGGGCGACCCCTTCGACGGCGCGTTGCCCTGGGCCGGGCTGCTGTACTGGGCGCGCGAGCAACCGTCGCGGGTGTTCCCGGCCGATCGCGTACCGTCCGCGGACGAACTGCACCGCGCGATCCCGATGGGCTACACCACCCTGACCCTGCTGGCCCGCGTCGCGCTCCTGCACGGCGGCCAGCAGCGACGGCTGTGGCCGGAGGAGAGACGGCCGGCCTCGCGCGGGCAGTTGCAGCCCTACCAGTTGCTCCTGCCGCCCACCGGCAGGGAACGTTATCTGAAGCTCGGCGCGGGCTGGCCGGTGCGGTTCGCGCTGCGCGACGCCGAGGAACTGTCGGCCCGTACCGGCGGCGCGGTTCTTGTCTGCCAGGTGGTCGAGTCGCACAACTGGCACTGACGACGCCCGGCGTGTGGAACGGCCGGGGCGACCGGGATCGCGAATCGACGCGATCCCGGTCGCCCTCGCGGTACGACTAGACCCGGGTGACCCGGACGGCGTCGGCCACCACATAGCCGGTGGCGCTGGTCCAGCGGCTGACCGCGACCAGGTTCCGGTCACCGGCGGCCAGCGCGAAGGTGCCCAGCGAGCGCCAGACGCCGCCGCTGGAGCGCTGGTCCACGTTGACCGTCTGGTTGCCCGAGGCGGTCACGACGACGTGCGGCGCCGAGCTGTTGTAGCCGGCGTCGGCCGGGTGCCGCACCTCGATGCGGTAGTTGCCGGCCGCCGGGATGTTCACCTTGAACCAGGCGGCGTCGCTGGCGGGCGTGGGGTCGGCGAATCGGTAGTCGGCACCGTAGCGCTGGGCGGAGTACGACGAGGTGCCCCAGTTGGTGCTCGCCGTGAACCGCCCCGCCGTGGCGTTGTCCACGATGGTGCTGAACGCGGGCGGGGTGGGCGTGCCCAGGCCGAGGTAGGCGGCGATCCCCTCGGCGTGGCCGCGGGCGGTCGCGGTGATGAAGTCCGCGCGCTTGAGCAGGTTCGAGTCGGCGACGGAGTCGATGAAGAGGTTCTCGGTCAGCACCGCGGGCATGTTCGACTCGCGCAGCATGTGGAAGTTCGCGGTCTTCAGACCCCGGTCGGTGACCGAGCCGATCGTCCGCATCTTGCCGATCACCTTCGGGTGCAGGGCGTTGTGCAGGTTGACGGTGGCGGCGTTCGCCGACGGGTACCGGTAGCTCTCGAAGCCGGTGCCGCCGCCGGAGTTGATGTGCACGCTGACGAGCAGGTTCGCGCCCCACGCGTTGGCGTCGTCGGTGCGGTACGCCAGGCTGCGGGTGATGTCGGTCGTGCGGGACATGCGGACGTCGACGGCCCAGTTCGCCAGCAGGATGCTGCGCAGTTGCAGGGAGATGTCGAGCGTCAGGTTCTTCTCCTGCAGCCCGTTGCCGACCGCGCCGGGGTCGGTGCCACCGTGGCCCGGGTCGATGTAGACCTTGGGCAACGCCGCCCACGCGGGGCTGGCGACGATGGGGACGGCCGCGGCACCGGCGACACCAGCCAGGAGGGTACGCCGCCGCAGCGTCGGGTTGTCGAACATGTGCACCTCGTCATCGGGAAAGATCGACAGTGCCCGCAATATAGCGGCAGGTCGATGGCGATAAAAGATGTCTACGGCTCACAATCTGAAAATGGAAGGTTTTCTCCTCCGCTGGGGCCCGGAGCCAGCTGGCTCCGGGCCCCAGGTCTCGCCGCGCTCAGGGGCTGGTGCAGGTGATGTTGCTGGGCGTGGTGGCGCCGTCGCCGGTGGCGGTGAACCCGAAGGTCGTCGAGGCGTTCGGGCCCAACGTGCCGTTGTACGCGGCGTTGCGGACGGTGATGTCGCCGGCGGTGGCCGTGTGGGTGCCATTCCAGAGGCTGCTGATGGCCTGGCCGCCGGCCAGGGTCAGACGCACGGTCCAGCCGTCGATCGTGGTGGTGCTGACGTTGGCCACCACGACCTCACCCTGGAACCCACCGGGCCAACTGTTCACCGTGCGGTAGGTGGCGGCGCAGGCGCCCGGCCCGCCGGTTGGCGGGGGCGTGGTGGGCGGCGCGGTCGTGGGCGGCGCGGTCGTGGGCGGCGCGGTCGTGGGCGGCGCGGTCGTGGGCGGCGGCGTGGTGGATGGGAGCTGGGTGAAGAACCGCCAGATCTCCCCCGAGGTCCAGGTCCTGGCGTCGTTGGGGCTGGACGATCCGTCGACGGGACTCGGGGTGTGGTCTCCGTCGAACGCGGCCCACTGCACGGGATATCCGGGCCGGCAGCCGGAGTAGCTGGTGGTGATGTGGGTGAGGCTGCCTCTGCTCGGCTCACTCGGGTTCTGCGCGGTACAACCGTTGTTCCTGACGAACGTGTCGCGAAGTGACCGGCCCATCGAGATGTTCAGCACGCTGTCGTAGAGGCCGTGGATGCCGAAGTACGCGACGGGTTGGGTGCCACCGTTGCATCCGCTGAGGTTGGCGCCCGACAGGACGGTGACTGCCCGGATGACGGTGGGCCGGGCGCAGGCGACCGCATAGCTCATGGCCCCGCCGTAGCTCCAGCCGAGCGCGAAGCGCTGGGTCGTGTCGACGCAGAGGTCGTCCTCGACCTGCCGGGAGATGTCGTCGAAGAGGGTCAGGTCCCGACCGTTGGTGTTGGCCCAGCCGGCGTCGATGCCCTGGGGCGCGACGAAGATCGTGCTGTTGCCCGACAGCGGCGCGAGCCCGTAGTAGCCGGCGGAGGCCACGCTGCTGGCCGAGCCGTTCAGCCAGTGGAAGCCGAAGATCAGCCGATAGGGACGGTTCCTGTCGTACCCGTCCGGGATCCGCAGGATGTAGCTGCGATTCTGTCCGCCGCTCTGGATCGTGCGCGTCCCGCTGGTGAGCGTGGGGGCCTTGCCGCAGCCCGCGGTGGCCGCGAGGGTGCCGTTCGTCGCGGCCACCGTCGTTGTGCGGAAGCCGCCGCCCAGCGCGCCGGCGGTCGCGGCGACAAGGACCGCCGCGGCCGCGATGGATGAGAGAAGGTGCCGGTGTTTCAGCATTGCCTGACCTCCTGGCCGTTGGTCCTGTGCCGGTGGCGCTGCGCGACGTCGACCCGGCGACCGCCGGCCGCACCCCCGCCGGAACAGAGGGCGCGGACGACTCGAACCGCTTCTCCTCGCCGTCGGCGATCCGGGTCGAGCCGGTACCGGGGCCGCCGGCGACAAGGCGAGGGAAGCTGGGCGTACGACCGGACGGAGTCGCCCGGCCGCGCGCGGTCACATGACATCGGCGCAGCGGCCCGGACTGGTCCTCGACCGGCGAGGCGGTGAGCGGGCGTACCCCTCGGGGCGCCTGCCGATCGACTGAGGTGACAGGGAGTGTGCCCTTCACTCCCGCCGGAAAGATAGCAGGTTATCGATAACATCCTCAACCGGCCGCGTTCCGGAAGACACCGCGGCGCGGCCGCACCCAGCCCACCGGCGCATGGCGGGGAAGTCGCCTGTAGCCCTTTGTCGGCTTGCGGCCGGGCCGCCGCCTGATCGATCCCGGCCAGCTTCCGGGACGGCCCGGTCCGTCGCCGACGCCATCGACAGCGGCGAAACTATCGCTCGATAATCCCGTAACTTTCTGAGAATCCGCACTCATCCATGGGTGTGAGCGCTAACAGGATCTTGTTCCACACCCGTCAGGTCGCTACTTCGGTGCCGCGGTGGCTACCCACCATCTCTCCGACAGCACGTACGTCACGATCCCGAACCGCCCACCCGGACCAACGACATCAGCCACGGCGAGTTGATCCGCAGCAACGCCGACCAGACCATGACCATCAACCCCTGCAACCTACGACTGCTCTACCAAGGCCGACCCCCCAACTCCGGCGGCGACTACGGCCTCCTGCCCCACCGACCCGGCCTGCTCACCCTGCAGCGCTGACCACTCCACACCACAACCCACCACCAGGAACAGGCAACGGGACGGGCGGGCTCGGTGCAGGACCGAGCCCGCCCGGGCCTCTCCCGGCTCAGGCGGCGCCACGTGGCGTCGCACCTGGTTGCGGTGCCGGGCCATCCGGGGACAGGACGCTGCTTCCCGCAGCATCCTCCGCTCGGCGACCTGCGTGCGCAGAAGCGAGCGAGCCTTCGTGATACTTTCGGCGTCGCTGTGCGCTGCTGCGAACCGAGGAGGTGAGACCGATCAACGCTGTGACAGGTCGGGACTCCCTCCCTCGCATGGCCTAGGGAGCGCCCGCAAGGCATCCCGAAAGGCGTGAGCGCTATGCACTTCGACTCTGCGACGTCGTCCGACGGCGTCTGCGAACAACTGTTCATCATCGATGGCATTCCCGGCGTGCTGTGGACGGCGGAAGGTGCCGTCGGTACCCGCCCCCTGATCCTGATGGGACACGGCGGCGGCCAGCACAAGAAGGCCCCCGGCATCGTGGCCCGCGCACGCCGCTTCGTGGCCGAGTGTGACTTCGCGGTGGCGGCGGTGGACGCGCCTGGCCACGGCGACCGGCCGAAGGATGAGGAGTACGACCGGATCGCGACCGAGAACCAGGCTCGTGTGGACGCCGGAGAGGACCTGGCACCGCTGATCGCTGGTTTCCAGGCGCTCGTGGCCCGCCAGACCGTCCCCGAATGGAGGGCGGTCCTGGACGCGCTCCACGGTCTCGAGTACGTCGGCGCCGGTCCGGTGGGCTACTGGGGCGTGTCATTGGGTTGCGGGCTCGGTGTGCCGTTCGTCGCCGCCGAACCCCGGGTCCGCGCGGCGGTGCTGGGCCTGGGCGGTGCGCTGGCATCAGCGCAGGCCGCCGCGCGGATCACCGTCCCGGTGGAGTTCCTGCTTCAGTGGGACGACGAGCGGGTGCCGCGGGCTCAGGGCTTGGCACTGTTCGACGCCCTGGCCTCGACCGAGAAGACCCTGCACGCCAACCCCGGCAGGCACGGCGAGATCCCGGCATTCGAGCTGGACAGCGCGCTACGTTTCTTCGCCCGGCACCTCGGCTGACACCGCGCTCCACGACGCGCCGATCGGGATCCGCTCCCGATCGGCGCGTCCACGCAGATCCTGAAAGCCCGATCATCGGCGACGGCGCGCTCACACAGGTCCTGAAAGCCCGATCATCGGCGGCGGCCGCTCACACATGGTCAACGCTGAGCGGATTCCCACCACACCAGACATGATCACCATCGGCCAGCATCTGATGGAGCTCGGGTACGGCGTTGCAATGTGAACGCTGATCGGCATACCACCGCCAACCGGACCGAAAGGCCGCTGACCTGCACCGACACCTGCCGTCATTCCTCGTCGTTGGTCACCGCTGGTTCACCTCAGACGGCCTGCAGACGGCATGATCTTGAGCGCTGCCGCACCACATCGCCGAACGGCGGCCTTCTGGCTGGCTACTTCTTGAAGAGCCCGACGACGCTGACCACGGTGCCAACCACGAAGCTGAGGGTGGCGAGCTTCGCTTGGCCCCCGGTCCAGAGCCCTTCGGTCTTCTGGCGCCAGCCCAACGACCACCACTCGCGCCCGAGCTTCTGCCACTTGTGCTGGCGGAGGTGGCAGCCGAGGATCAGCCCGGTCGAGTTGTTGCGGCAGAACTCCACGACGCTGCCGCGCTTCCGGTTGATCGCGCCGCAGTACACCGGAGCTTGGAAGAGGACGAAGAAGAGCAGCAGCCCGAGGAGCACCGCGTATGTGGCTGGGCCGAACTTGGCGTTGCCCAAGGACAGAAGAAGCACGGCGAGGACCGCGTAACCCCAGTACTGCCAAAGCTTCGACTTGCCGCGGGACGCCATGTTCGCAAACGGTACTGACGCCCGGACTAAACGTGAAGATCTTCCAAGGGTCGATGATCTGACACCATCATTTCCATCGACTGGTGCGCAGCTGGTACGTCGCGCTACCCCCACTCTAGGCGTTACTTGACCCCGCACCGTTGCTGGCTCATCGCATCAGGAGGTAAGCAGCCGCCAAGGCCGACGCGCAAGCAGACATGCCGTAGAGGATGGCAATCGCGGGACTCAGGAGCGCGCTAGCCACCGAACGAGTAGCCGGCCTCGGCACATCTAGAGACCATTCAGAGGTCTGATTCGCCACAACCTGCCCATACAACAGGCGATATGCCCGCTCCAAGGAGAGGTAGTAGGCATCAAGGACCGCGAAGGCAAGCACCACATAAAAGGCAACCAGAGGCGCGAACGCTGAAGCTGGAGTTGCCGAGCCTGCCGCCAGCAAGCCTGCCGTCACCGTGACACACCATCCCTTAATTGTCATAGAGTGCGCCGATAGGCGCGAAATGACCGATTGGACCATTTGCAGGTGAGCTTCGCGCGACATGCATTGATCATGACAGCTTGGCGCAACGGATCGCCCGCCTCCCACGACCTCC
Source organism: Micromonospora sp. NPDC049048 (assembly GCF_043197615.1). Taxonomy (NCBI): domain Bacteria; kingdom Bacillati; phylum Actinomycetota; class Actinomycetes; order Micromonosporales; family Micromonosporaceae; genus Micromonospora; species Micromonospora sp. NPDC049048. The sequence continues at coordinate 262,077 of NZ_JBICTM010000004.1, forward strand.
CGAACACAAGCCAATCCTGCGTATAAGATCTGATCAATCACGTAGCGGAAGCAGGTGAGCAGTGCTGAACGACCCCAGTCCCTCTGAGGCTATTCGCGTCTTTATCTCCTACAGCCACGACAGCGATGATCACAAGCGAAACATATTGGGCTTGGCGCAGGACCTTCGTAGGCAGGGGATCGACGCACAGATCGACCAGTTCGTCGAGGCAAACCCACCCCTGGACTGGGCTCGCTGGATGCGTGATCAGATTTCGGAATCAGCCTATGTACTGCTCGTCTTTACAGAGCAGTATGCACGACGATTTCTTGGGAGAGAAACGCCTGGGCGCGGATACGGCGTGCGATGGGAAGGCGCAATTGTTACAGGTGACCTTTACTATTCAGACCGAGAGAACGTAAAGTTCATACCCGTTGTGGTTGAGGCGGCGGACAATCACCTCATCCCTTCCCCTCTCTCGCTGACTAGTAGGTACACGATCGGAAGACCTAACGATCGGAACCTAGTCCCACTGCTGCGCCACCTCTTGAATAAGCCGGCGGTCGTGCCTGAGCCTCTCGGAGAGGTACCAATAGATTTCGGCGACACGGATACACCGGGCTTCGACGTCTTGTCGCAGGCGAAGCACCTGCTGGCAGCGGGTGAAACCAGGGAAGCCATAAAGATACTGACAGCCTCTGTCGACGCCCCTGATCGAAAGGTGGCGGCTCGGGCGGCGTTTACTCTCGGATGCGTGCTTGAGGACGATGAACAATTCCTCGCCGCCGTCTCGGCTTTCAGGCGGACGCTAACCTTCGGACCCAGGTCAGGCGTCGCCGATGAAGCATTTGAGAGGCTTCAGGCCCTTCTCGCAATAATGGGATCTCATTTCGGTGAAGGCAGTGCCGTGGATACGGCCCACCGATGGCTGGAGGCGGTCAAGGATGGGCGCATGGAGGATGTTTGGAAGGGCTTGGATCGTCAAACGCGCCTAGTCTTGGCCCAAGCCTGGATTCTAGCCAACGAACGCCATCCCCGGCTTAGGGGAGTAGATAGAGAAGAAGTCGCGCAGGATCTTTCGCTTCCAGAGCCACAGCACTGGCTGAGGGAGGACTTCTTCTCAACACAGCTCAATGAGTTCCAAGTAGCGTATGCGGGATATGACCCTGACACTTGGGGCGCCGCTGAGCGACCCCGACCTTTCGAACTGGATTACGAAGTGGTTCTCCTGACGGAAGTAGGGGGTGATCCCTTTGTCTGGCAACCCAACACACAGGTCTCGGGTATCGTCCTCATTCTTCGCTGGCAGGTGGGTGAATGGCGGGTCGCAGGGTTCGGTCTAGAGATCCCAATACCGGGTTGGCCACCAACGCGACGAGCCGTTGACAGTTCCATTGTTAACCTAACCGAACACCGCCAACCTCCATTGGCCGAGGACTCGCAGTAAGAGAGGCTAAACCACCCCGATGGACCGGGCGGATTCATTCGAGTGCAACCCGAAAACAGCGCCTCCAAGCCATCCCGTCGGCCTTCGTCCGGACCACCACCCCTGCCATCGGCGCCGACAGGCCAGACGTCCGGGCCGGTGGAAGTCGACCGTACCGTTGGCGCCAACGGCTGTGTCTCTTTGGGCCAGCACATGGTCCTAGCCGCCGAGATCCTCGCCGGCCGCCGCGTCGGGGTCCGCATCGAGGAACACACCCTGGCCTTCTTCGACCTGGACACCCGCGAGCTGCTGCGCACCCGCCCCAACCCGTTGACCCCCGCGCAGGTGGCCCGGCTACGCAGCGCCCGCCCCGCCGGACCGCCACCACAACCGGCCACCGGACCAGTCCGAGTGCAGCGGCGGGCCTCCAACAGCGGCGTCGTCATGGTCGTCGGTCAGAAGATCGCCCTCGGCCGGGTCTACGCCCACAAGACCGTCACCATCGACGTCACCGACACCGACCTGGCCATCCACTGCGACGACGGCACCCGCACCGTCCGCCGCACCACCGACCACCCCGTCCGGAACCTGAAAGCCAGCCGACCCCGCAAGGTCACCCTTAATGTCTAGACCAACCGTCAAACATCAGGTGGGACGCATCCGTCAATCATGTGGTGGGACTAGACATCCCACTCGACACGCTGTGATCCGTCAGCTGATGTGCCCGTGCTCGGCATGCCCTGGGGGCCGAACTGGGACAACGATGCCCTCTGGTACAAGTTGACAACTGCCGCCGCGCCCAAACGATCCGCCAGACGTGACGTAGGGGCGATGCAAGTGGTTTGATGGGTCGCATGTCCTGGCAGTTGAAGAAGTCTCGCGGCCTCTTCTTTGCGCGAACCGGCGAACCGCGATTGAGCTACTGGGCGAACAGCGCCATTCGATCGGATATCGAAAGGGCTGGCGGGAAGATCCCGAAGGACCTCCTCGACTGGAACCCGACCGCTCCCTCAAGCCGATCCAATTGCCCCGTGATGCATGGGATGGTGGAGGAAATAGTTGGCCTCGTTGACCCTAGATGGCGTACACGGGCAAGCAATATATATGCAGGACGCACCCTCAGCAGTGATGACACTGCATTCACGGGTCAGAACGTCCGCAGTGGCATGGTCGCGATGTCTAGCGAATTTAGTGCGGCAGTCATTGTTTATGCGGCAATATTCTTAACCTACATGGCAAGCATTGGCGACTCAAGGAATAGAACCCGCCACGAGGCCGCGCAGATCTTGGATGGCATGCGTGAGGAGCTCGACGAGGCTATCGAAAGGTTTAAGGTTGGAGGCCTGCTCGCGGTCAAGGGAACGAAGTTTATGGGGTTCCCCGACCAAAGCTACCTCGACGCTCTGGACCTGCACGCCCGCTACGCCGAAGAGTTCACAATTGCCCATGAGATCAGTCACCACGTCGCGCGGGATCTGTCGTCACGCCGCGACAGGACCGTAGCTGCTCTGCTTGCCGAGCTGCGATCATCCAGCGAAACCCTTCCCTTGGTAAGCCGGTTGAGCGCAGAGCAGCGAATGGAACTGGAAGCGGACCTGTTGGCCACCTTGATAATTGCGGGCAGGTTTTCTTCCGAAGGTGTCGATCCAATGAGGCTTCACCTGGCGCTTATGGGCGCAGCGACCGCGCTGGTGACGATTGGGCACTTGCGGGACGAATGGGTTTCCGAGCCCAGCGATGAGCACCCAGGATGCCTGACGCGGCTCTATGTTTTACTTATGTTCATCAGCGAGAACTACGGGAGTTTCTCCCTCCTGCCGAACGAAGGCGGCGTTCCGGCTATGCCACTGGCACGCGTAGCGGGAGCTTGGATGTCGTTCGCACACTGGGCGGAGGGGTTCCATGAAGCCGCCGACGACTTGAACCGAATCCGGAGGGTTGACCGGGACTATCCAGATTCCATTCTGCTCGCAGGTCACTACGCGGCGATCTTCGGCATCGCCTCAGAGAAGTGAGAGCGACTTTGCGGTCCTATGGCCTGCCAGGGCAGCTCCAGTGACGGCGCAAATCAACCCTGTCGCAACCGTCTAGTAGATGCGCCAGCCTCTACAACTCTGGGCGAGGGAGCCGTAGCCTGACACGGTGAACCGTCTTGCTGACCGTGCCGCTCAACTCTCCGAGCAGTGCCTCTCTGTGGCTCTTCCCCGTCGATGGAAGCACGTACAGGCCGTCGGAGCGAAGGCTGAGAGCCTCGGCCGACTCGTCGGCGATGACGCGGAACTGCTTACTGCTGCTGGATGGCTGCACGACATCGGCTACGCCCCGGACATCGCTGACACGGGCTTCCACGCGCTGGATGGGGCTCGATGGCTGCTCCGGCGGGGCTTCCACCCACGACTAGCAAGTCTGGTCGCCCACCACTCGTGCGCGTCTTACGAAGCTGAGGAACGGGGGTTGAAGCCAGCCCTCATGGCGGAGTTTCCCCTCGAACAGTCACCGACTTCCGACGCCCTCTGGTTCGCCGACATGACTACGGGGCCTGACGGGCAAGACCTGACCGTGGAAGAGCGATTGGCTGAGATCCGTGAACGCTACGGCCCGGAGGATCTGGTGACGCGCTTCTGGATGAAGGCAGAAGCACCGCTGCTTGAAGCCGTGCACCGAACGAAGGAGCGACTGGCGGCCTAACCGATGTACGGCTGCCGCCGGTTCTCAAAGCCGTGGTCAATCCGCAGCCGCATCGACGGGTGGATCGAGAGCTCATTCAGCTTGTCCCGTGCGACCCACCGCACCTCCGAGGACTCGTCGCTCGACGTTGGCTGACCGCTGACGTAGTGGCCACGGAAGCAGATCGAGAACTGCTGCCTCACCTCGCCATCGCTGTACTCGACCACATGATGTGGGTTGGTGTAGATCCCGACGACGCTGGTCACCTCGATTTCGACGCCAGCTTCCTCGCGTGTCTCGCGTACCGCCGTCTCGGCGATGTACTCGCCGAAGTCCTGGGCGCCGCCGGGCAGTGCCCATAGGCCGTTGTCGGTTCGCTGGATGAGCAGCACCCGTCCGTGCTCGTCCTGGACGAAGACGGTTACAGCCACGACGATGCTGTTCGGCTTCGGGGCGTTCGGGTTGTTGAAGTGCTCGATCCGGGCCATAGCCCTAGCCTCTCATCGCTGGTGACTCAGTGCTCCGGCCAGACGGCCCGCTTCTTTCCGAGGACTCGGTTGAAGCTGGCGACGTAGCTGTCGAACAGGTCCCCGCCGCCGAGCCGGCGCAGGTGCAGCACAGGGGCGTAGGCGGCTGGTGTGCCGTAGAGGTGAGTGTTGACGAGCATCTCGTCGTCGAAGCGGTAGATGGAGTTGTAGAGGATCGTGTCGTGGTAGTAGATCCCGACGTTGGGCAGGTCCCGCAGGTCCTTGTAGAAGGCCAGCGCGTTCAGGACCTTGCTGGACATAGCCTGGCCGATGCCTTCGTCGTCGCCGCGTTCGGCGATGTGCTTGCCCTCCGGGTCGCCGAATAGCAGCTCAACCTGAGCCCCGGCCAACGCCTTCTCTCGCAGGGTCGGCACCCATCGGTGGTTGAACTCCGGCAGGAATAGTCCGCCGTAGACGAGCACGCCGACCTGTCGGGTTGCCTTCTCCAATAGCTGCTGCCAGAGGTCGGTCGGCACGGCTCCACGGCGCGGATAGATGTGGACGACCTCAGACTGGCTGACCTGCACGGCTCGCTGCGTGGGTAGAGCGTCCGGCCAGAGGTACGACTCGCTCTCCTCCAGCAGCTCGGCGATGGAGTGGCGATAGCGCGGGTAAGGGTTCCGGCTTTGAGTGACCCACCGTTCGACGGTCTTCGGATCGACGCCCAGCTTGTCAGCGAGCGTGGCTGGCGTCAGGCCCTTCTTGAGCATCCCGCTGCGTAGGCGGTCGTTTGGCATCTCGACTCCTGCGGGCTGGATGGCGGGACGGTTTCGGGGGACGAGTAATCCTAACAAGGACGTCCCTTGTCGTCCATGTCTCGTGGTGAACTCGTCACTACTGATCGATGCACCCTGATTCCAGAAGAGCTGCCGTCCAAGAAGGACGCAATTGGCCCACCGATACGGGCTCAGCTCATGAGATGAAGGAGTCAGTCATGGGACGTCTGCTGCTGGACACCTCGCGGGTGTCGTACGAGGTGTCGGTGAACCAGGTGCCGAAGCTGGACCAGAACGGTCAGCAGAAGTTCGACCGGGAGACAAAGCACCCGATGTGGACGGTGCACCTGTACGCGCTGTCGGAGAACTCCGGCGAGGTCATCAACGTGACCGTGGTCAGCCCGACCATGCCGCCGGTGACGGTGCGTCAGCCGGTGGTTCCGGTGGACCTGGAGGCGCCGGCTGCGGGCTCCGGCAGGGTGAGATCTTCGGCATCAGCCCGGACGACATCGACTCTGCCCGGCCCGTCCTGCACGTGACCCGCCAGGTGAAGCTCGTCCGGGGCCGCCTGATCTTCGCGCCGCCCAAGGGCGGCAAGGTCCGGGACGTTCCGCTACCTGAGTCGGTATCGCGCCGGCTCGCCGAGCACGCCAAGCAGTACCCGCCGGTCGACGTCACCCTGCCGTGGGGCACCTCGACCGGCGAGCCGCGGACCGTGCCGCTCTACCTGACCACCCCGGCCGGAACGGCGCTGAGCCGGACGGGCTTCAACTCGGGAGTCTGGAAGCCCGCCATCCGCGCCACCGGCGTCCCCGACAACCGACACAACGGCATGCACGTGCTCCGGCACACCTACGCCTCGGTCCTGCTCGACGCCGGCGAGAGCGTCAAGGCCCTCTCGGCGTACCTCGGGCACTCCGACCCCGGCTTCACGCTCCGGATCTACACGCACCTGCTGCCGGCCAGCGAGGACCGCACCCGCCGCGCTATCGACCACGCCTTCGCCGACGACCCGCAGATCCCCGACGGCATGGAGACGGCATGATCATGGAAATCGGGGCTGTTGCAGGCGCTCCACCGCAGGTCAGAGCGCCTGCGGTGATCACTTGGCGTTGAAGTAGCTCGCCTCCGGGTGGTGCACCACGATCGCGTCCGTCGCCTGCTCCGGCATCAGCTGGAACTCCTCCGACAACTGCACACCGATCCGCTCCGCACCCAGCAGCTCCACGATCTTCGCCCGGTCCTCCAGGTCCGGGCAGGCCGGGTAGCCGAACGCGTACCGGCAGCCCCGGTAGTCGGTGCGCAGCAGACCCGCCAGGTCCGCCGGATCGTCGTCGGCCACCGTACGGCCGCCCGGCAGGGTCAGCTCGGCGCGGATCCGCCGGTGCCAGTACTCCGCGAGCGCCTCGGTGAGCTGCACGGACAGCCCGTGCACCTCCAGGTAGTCGCGGTACTCGTTGCGGGCGAACATCTTCGCCGTGTACTCGCTGATCGGCTGCCCCACCGTGACCAGCTGCAACGCCACCACGTCCAGCTCGTCGCCGCGCGGACGGAAGAAGTCGGCCAGGCACAGCCGCCGCTCCTGCCGCTGCCGCGGGAAGGAGAACCGTGCCCGCTCCGAGTGCCCGTTCTCGTCCAGCACCACCAGGTCGTTGCCCTCGGCGTACGCGGGGAAGTAGCCGTACACCACGGCCGCCTCCAGCACCTGGTCGGCGATCAGCCGGTCCAGCCAGTAGCGCAGCCGCGGCCGCCCCTCGGTCTCCACCAGCTCCTCGTAGGACGGCCCCTGCCCACTGCGGGCGCCCCGCAGGCCCCACTGCCCGAGGAAGGTGGCCCGCTCGTCGAGCAGCGCCGCGTAGTCGGCCAACGGCACGCCCTTGACGACCCGGGTGCCCAGGAACGGCGGGGTGGGCACCTCCACGTCGGTGGCCACGTCGGAGCGCACCGACGCGTCGTCCAGCTCCGGCAACGACTCGCTGACGATCGCCCGTTGCCGCTCGCGGCGCGCCCGGCGGGCCGCCAGGGCCGCCTCCCGCTCCGCGTCGATCACGGGCGCGCCGCCGCGCTTCGCCGTCATCACCCGGTCCATCAGGGACAGCCCCTCGAAGGCGTCGCGGGCGTAGTGCACCTGGCCGGGGAACATCGCCCGCAGGTCGTCCTCGACGTACGCCCGGGTCAGCGCGGCCCCACCCAGCAGGACCGGCCAGCGCTCCGCGACCCCGCGCGCGGCCATCTCGGCGAGGTTCTCCTTCATGATCACGGTGCTCTTGACCAGCAGGCCGGACATGCCGATCGCGTCGGCGCGGTGCTGCTCGGCGGCCTCCAGGATCGCGTTGATCGGCTGCTTGATGCCGATGTTGACGACCTCGTAGCCGTTGTTGGACAGGATGATGTCGACGAGGTTCTTACCGATGTCGTGCACGTCGCCGCGCACCGTGGCCAGCACGATGCGGCCCTTGCCGCCGTCCTCGGCGGTCTCCATGTGCGGCTCCAGGTACGCCACCGCCGTCTTCATCACCTCGGCGGACTGCAGCACGAACGGCAGCTGCATCTGACCCGAGCCGAACAGTTCGCCGACGACCTTCATGCCGTCGAGCAGGATGTCGTTGATGATGGACAGCGGGCTGCGCCCCTGCGCCATCGCCGCGTCCAGGTCGGCTTCCAGGCCGGTGCGCTCTCCGTCGATGATCCGCCGCTTGAGCCGCTCCTCCAGCGGCAGCGCGGCCAACTCCTCCGCCCGCCCGGCCCGCGCCGACGCGGCGTCCACGCCCTCGAAGATCTCGATGAACCGCTGCACCGGATCGTAGCCCTCGCGGCGCCGGTCGTAGATCAGGTCCAGCGCCGCCTCCCGCTGCGCGTCGGGGATCTTGTTGAACGGCAGGATCTTGCTGGCGTGCACGATGGCGCTGGTCAGGCCCGCCTCGCGGCACTCGTGCAGGAAGACCGAGTTGAGCACCTGCCGGGCCGCCGGGTTGAGCCCGAAGGAGACGTTGGAGATGCCGAGGGTGAAGTTGACGCCCGGCCAGCGGCGGGCGATCTCCCGGATCGCCTCGATCGTCTCGATGCCGTCGCGCCGGGTCTCCTCCTGGCCGGTGGCGATCGGGAACGTCAGCGCGTCGATCAGGATGTCCGCGCGGTCCATCCCCCACCGCCCGGTGAGGTCGTCGATCAGCCGGCCCGCGACCCGCACCTTCCACTCGGCGGTGCGCGCCTGCCCCTCCTCGTCGATCAGCAGCGCCACCACGGCGGCCCCGTGCTCCTTGACGATGGGCATGACCCGGGCGTAGCGGGACTCCGGCCCGTCACCGTCCTCGAAGTTGACGGAGTTGACCACGCACCGGCCGCCGAGCATCTCCAGCCCCGCCTCGATCACCGCCGGCTCGGTCGAGTCCAGCATGATCGGCAGGGTGGAGGCGGTGGCGAAGCGGCCGGCGAGCTCCCGCATGTCGCGGGTGCCGTCGCGGCCGACGTAGTCGACGCAGAGGTCCAGCAGGTGCGAGCCGTCGCGGGCCTGGCTGCGGGCGATCTCCACGCAGGCCCGCCAGTCGGCGGCGAGCATCGCCTCACGGAAGGCCTTGGAGCCGTTGGCGTTGGTGCGCTCCCCCACCATCAGCAGGGAGGCGTCCTGGGCGAACGGCACCGGGTGGTAGACCGACGAGACGCCGGCCTCGTGCCGCGGCTCGCGCGGTGCGGGGCGCGTGCCGTGCAGCCGCTCGGCCAGGACCCGGACGTGCTCGGGGGTGGTGCCGCAGCAACCGCCGACCAGCGAGACGCCGTACTCGGTGACGAACCGCTCCAGGGCGTCGGCCAGCTCCACCGGGGTCAGCGGGAAGTACGCCCCGTCGGCGGTCAGCACCGGCAGGCCCGCGTTCGGCATCACCGACAGCGGAATCCGGGAGTGCCGGGAGAGGTAGCGCAGGTGCTCGCCCATCTCGGCGGGCCCGGTCGAGCAGTTCAGCCCGATCAGGTCGACCCCCAGCGGCTCGATCGCGGCCAGCGCCGCCCCGATCTCGCTGCCCACCAGCATGGTGCCGGTGGTCTCCACGGCGACGTGACAGATGATCGGGACCGTGCGGCCGAGCCGGGCCATGGCCCGCTTCGAGCCGACCACCGCGGCCTTGACCTGGAGCAGGTCCTGGCACGTCTCCACGATCAGCGCGTCCGACCCGCCGTCGATCAGGCCCTCGGCGTTCTCCTGGTACGCGTCGCGCAGGGTCGCGTAGTCGGCGTGCCCGAGGGTGGGCAGCTTGGTGCCCGGGCCGATCGAGCCCAGCACGAAGCGGGGCCGCTCGGGGGTGGCGTACGCGTCGGCGGCCTCCCGGGCGAGGCGCGCCCCGGCCTCGGAGAGCTCGCGGATGCGGTGCTGGATGTCGTACTCGCCGAGGTTGGCGAGGTTGGCGCCGAAGGTGTTCGTCTCGACGCAGTCGGCGCCGGCGGCCAGGTACGCCTCGTGCACCCCACGCACCACGTCCGGTCGGGTCACGTTGAGGACCTCGTTGCAGCCCTCGAAGCCCTCGAAGTCGTCGAGGGTGAGGTCGGCCGCCTGCAGCATCGTGCCCATGGCGCCGTCGGCGACGAGAATCCGGTCTGCCAGTACGTTGAGCAATGAGGTCCGCACGGGATCAGGTTAGTGCCGCCGAGGCCGTACCGATCCCCCCGTACGGCCCTTCCCACATTGTGTCAGCGGGATCACGCTGTCCGGTTCATCGCGGTATGGCTGGCCCCCGCCGGGCGCGACCGGCGCGGCCGACGGGCCGCATCCCGCCCAGACACGTAGGCTGACGGACGTGAAGGACTACAGCGACAGCACCACGCCCGGCGGGCGGACGGCCGGGTCCGGTCCCGGCGCCGCCTCCGACGAGCAGGGTGAGGTGACGGCGTGACCGAGTTCGACGGACTGCCGGTGCTGCGGTCCCCCGTGGCGATCGCCGCGTTCGAGGGCTGGAACGACGCCGCCGACGCGTCCACCGCCGCGGTCGAGCACCTGGAGCAGGTGTGGCAGGCCCGGCAGGTCACCGAGATCGACCCGGAGGACTTCTACGACTTCCAGGTCAGCCGCCCCACCATCACGATGTCCGAGGGCGAGACCCGCCGGGTGGAGTGGCCGACGACGCGCTTCATGGTGGCCAGCCCCGAGGGCACCGAGCGGGACGTCGTACTGATCCGGGGCATCGAGCCGAGCATGCGCTGGCGCACCTTCTGCGAGCAGGTGCTGGAGATCTGCCACAGCCTGGAGGTCGAGCGGGTGGTCGTGCTCGGCGCGCTGCTGGCCGACGTGCCGTACACCCGGCCGTTGCCGATCAGCGGCAGCGCCTCCGACGCGGAGGCAGCCCAGCGCTACCAGCTCACCCCCACCCGCTACGACGGGCCGACCGGGATCGTCGGCGTGCTGCACGACGCCTGCAACCGCGCCGAGGTCGACGCCGTCTCGTTCTGGGTGCACGTGCCGCACTACGCCAACAACCCGCCCTGCCCGAAGGCCACCCTCGCCCTGCTGCACCGGGTCGAGGAGGTGCTCGACCTGCCGGTTCCCATGGCCGACCTGGCCGAGGAGGCCGCCGAGTGGGAGCAGCGGGTGCGCGGGGCCGCCGAGCAGGACGCCGAGCTCGGCGAGTATGTGCGTGAGTTGGAGGAGCGCGTCGGCGACGCGGGCATCACCCCGCTGACCGGTGACGAGATCGCCCAGGAGTTCGAGAAGTACCTGCGCCGGCGGGGCGGCTCCGCCGGCCCCACCGCCGGCTCCTGGTAGCGCCCCTCTCCCCTGCCCCGTCGGGCCCCGGACGTTCGTCGTCCGGGGCCCTTTCGTGTGCCGGTGCGCGGCACCTCGGCGTGTCCGGGGTGGCGCCGTCACCACCCCTAGGACATCCTAGGAACCTAGCTGTGATCGAGGAGGCAGGCATGCAGATCAATCCGGGCGCGGCCGAGTTCCCGCACCGGCAGATCGCCGCGCAGCTCAAGACCCAGATCCGCCGCGGCGACTGGGCGCCGGGCGAACGGCTGCCGTCCATCCCGGCCATCGCCGAGATGTTCGGCGTGGCCAAGCAGACCGTGCAGCGCGCCGTCGACCAGCTGCGGGTCGAGGGCATCCTGATCACCAAGCCCGGCTCCGGGACGTACGTCCGGGGCACCCGGCGGCGGCTCAACCGGCTCTCCCGGGGCCGCTACGGCGGCTTCCGCGGCTACCACACCGACCTGGCCGCGCGGTACCGGCAACAGCTCGTCTCGGTCGGCCGGGCCCCCGCCCCGCCCGAGGTGGCCGACGCGTTCGGGGTGGCCGACGGCACCGACCTGCTCTGCCGCCGCCACCTCGTCCGCACCGAGGACTCCCCCGTCGAGGTGGGCGCCTCGTGGTTCCTGCCCGCCGACACCGCCGGCACGTCCCTCGAACGCGCCGAGGCGTTCGGCCGCCCGCTCTACCAGGAGGCCGAGGAGGCCACCGGCCGGCGCTACGTCTCCGCCACCGACACGATCAGCGCCCGCCAGCCCAGCCGCGAGGAGGCCGAGATCCTCCAGATCCGCCCCGACACGCCGGTACTGCACCTGCTGCACGTCGCCTACGACGCCCACCGCAAGCCGATCGAGGTAGCCCAGGCCACCTGGCCCGGCCCGGTCACCACGCTCACCGAGGAGTACAAGATCCCCGCCCCGACCCCCGACCCCGCCCCGGACCCGGGTCTGGTCCTGGGCTGACCCACCGCCCCGCCCACACCCCACCCCCGCCACGCCCCGTCGATCATGCACTTGTGGTGGGCGGTCACCGCCGATTCGCACCCTTCGCGGGGCGCCACAACTGCATGATCGACGCCCGAGGGGGTGCGGGCGGGGCGGGGTGGGTGGGGTCAGAGGTGGAGGCCCAGGAGGGCGTCCAGGGTGGTGGCGAAGAGGGCGGGGGCGGCGGGGTCGTCGGCAGCGCCGGCGAGGGTCGCCTCGGCCCACGCGTCGGCCAGCGCCAGTGCGCCGGGCGAGTCGAGATCGTCGGCGAGCCTCGCGCGTACGCCGGCCAGGAACTCCTCGCCCGACGGGCCGGCGGGCGCGGCGGCGGCCCGCCGCCAGCGGCCCAGCCGCTCCAGCGACGTCGCGAGCAGCTCGTCGGTCCAGGCGCGGTCCGCGCGGTAGTGCCCGGAGAGCAGGGCCAGCCGGACCGCCATCGGGTCGACCTGGTCGGCGCGCAGCCGGGAGACGAACACCAGGTTGCCCCGGGACTTCGACATCTTCTCGCCGTCCAGGCCGATCATGCCGGCGTGCACGTAGTGCGCGGCGAACGGCGCCGCGCCGGTGAGCCGCTCGGCGTGCGCGGCCGAGCACTCGTGGTGGGGAAAAATCAGGTCGTTGCCGCCGCCCTGCACGTCGATCCGGTCGCCGAGCAGGTTGAGCGCGATGACGGTGCACTCGATGTGCCAGCCGGGGCGGCCGGCGCCCAGCTCGCCGCCCGGCCAGGACGGCTCGCCCTCACGGGCGCCCCGCCACAGCAGCGGGTCGAGCGGGTCGCGCTTGCCGGCCCGGTCCGGATCGCCGCCGCGCTCGGGGAAGATCTCCAGCATCTGCTCCCGGGTCAGGTTGGACTCGTAGCCGAAGCGGGGGGACGCGGCGATGTCGAAGTAGACGTCACCGGTGCCGTCCTCCAGGCGGTACGCGGCCCCGTCCTTGAGCAGCAGGAGGACCCGCTCGGCGATGTCGGGGATCGACTCGACCGCGCCGACGTAGTGCGCCGGCGGAATGATCCGCAGCGCCTCCATGTCCTCCCGGAACAGCGCGGTCTCCCGCATCGCCAGGACCTTCCAGTCCTCGCCGTCGCGCTCGGCCCGCTCCAGCAGCGGGTCGTCGATGTCGGTGACGTTCTGCACGTAGCGCACGTCGAGGCCGGTGTCGCGCCACACCCGCTGCACGAGGTCGAACGCGATCATGGTGGCGGCGTGCCCCAGGTGTGTGGCGTCGTAAGGGGTGATGCCGCAGACGTACATGGTCGCGGTGCCGGTCGGGTCGCTCGGGTGGGTGCCCTGCCGCGCGGAGTCGAACAACGACAGCGGCTGGCCCCTGCCCGGCAGCCGCGGCACCTCATGTCCCGCCCAAGAGTCCATGACCGTCAGCCTAACCAGCCGGCTCAGCGCGGCAGGCCCGGCCCACAGTGATCAACATGACAACGTCGTGGACCAGCCGCGAGCGCTCACATGGGGGGCCAGGGCACCGCAGGCCAGTCCTGTGACGGCTGCGGGAACAGGCCGCTGCGCCGCAGCCGGTCGACCCGGGCCGCCAGCTCGGCGACCTCCCGCAGGGTCAGGTGCTCGGCCAGCTCGGTGCCGAGTGCCCCGGGGAGCTGGCCGGCGAGGGCGTCGAGGGTCTCCACGGCGTCCGCCGGCAGCTGCCGGCCGGCCCAGCCCCAGAGCACCGTGCGCAGCTTCTCCTCGACGTGGAAGCTGACCCCGTGGTCGACGCCGTAGATCCGGTCGTCGGGGCCGACGAGGACGTGCCCGCCCTTGCGGTCCGCGTTGTTGATCACCGCGTCGAGCACCGCGAGCCGGGCCAGCCGCGGATCGTCGGCGTGCGCCAGCGCGTACGGCGCGCCGTCGTCGTCGCGGGCCGCGGCGATGGGGAACCAGCGGGGCGGCAGCGCGTCGGCCGGCACGAACCCGACGAGGGGCTCGGCCTCGTCGGGCTCGTCGATCCAGAGCTGGCACGACCCCGGGCCGAACGGGCCGTCGCGCAGCACCGTCGGCGGGACCAGGTCCCACCCGGTGGCCCGGGAGACCACGTACGCCGAGACCTCCCGGCCGGCCAGCGTGCCGTCCGGGAAGTCCCACAGTGGGCGCTCACCGCGGATGGGCTTGTAGACGCAGCGGGCCGTCAGCCCGTCGAGGGTCAGGATGCCGCGCAGGGTCGTGTTGGAGGCGTCGACGAGCCGCCCCTCCAGGTCAAGGTGGCCGTCGCGGAGCAACCGGAGCGCGGCCTCGCCGTCCTGTCGGGGCTGGAGATCCGATGTCACCGGTGGTAACCGTTGTGGCGCGGGCAGAGGTGACCGGCGGGATCGAGGGGCTGGCCGCAGAGCGGGCAGGGCGGCCGGCCCGCGTTGACCACCCGTCGGGCCCGCTCGATGAACTGGCGGGTCGCCTCGGGGGTCAGCCGCACCCGGAGCCGGTCGAGGTCGTCGTCCGGCTCCTCGTCGTCGTCCTCGGCTTCCTCGTCGTCGTCGGGCTCACCGAGGTCGACCTCGGCCTCCCCCTCCCCGACGGCGATGGCCTCGATCACCACGGTCGCGGTGTCGACGTCGAACGCCAGCCCGAGCGTGCCGACGCGGAACTCCTCGTCGACCGGTGTGTCCAGCGGGTCGTTGTCGCCGACCGCGGCCACCGGCTCGGGCAGCTCCACGCCGAATCGGCGCTGCGCCTCGGAGAGCAGCTCCTCGAGCTTCTCGGCGAGCAGCGACACCTGGACCTTCTCCAGCGCGACGCTGACCAGCCGGCCACCGCCGCGCGCCTGCAGGAAGAACGTGCGCTCCCCCGGCGGCCCGACCGTCCCGGCGACGAACCGCTCCGGCGGCTCGAAGGCGTGCACCTGGTGGGTCATACCCACGACCCTATCCGGCGCGCCACGGCACCGCGCACCCCACCGACGCGAATCGCCGCGCGCCCGCCGCGCCCGGCGCACCGGCCGCCGTAGCCGGGCGTGGCGGGCGGCCGGAGCCGACCCGCCGCCGACCCGCCCAACCGGTCCGGGTCCCCCGCGCCCCGAGGCCACGGCCCGGGGCGTTCCCGGCTGGTCACCGGCCCGCTCCCGCCCCGCCACCGACGGGCGCGTCGGAGTCGCCGGCGCCGGCGGACTTCGCCGCCCCCCGGCGCCGCTTGCGCGGCGGCGGCACCAGCCCGGCCAGGTCGCCGCCGGTGTCGTTGAGCCGCATCAGGAAGGGCCGCAGCGGGGTGTAGCGGATCGCCGTCACCGACGCCGGGTCGGCCACGATCCGCTGGAACAGATCCAGGTGTACGCCGAGCGCGTCGGCCACGATCGCCTTGATCACGTCGCCGTGGCTGCACGCCAACCAGACCGCCTCCGGACCGTGCTCGGCGGTGATCCGCGCGTCCCAGCTGCGGACCGCGGCGACCGCCCGCGCCGCCATCGCCGCCATCGCCTCGCCCTGGGGGAAGACCGCGGCGCTCGGGTGCTGCTGGACGACCGGCCAGAGCGGGTCCTTGGCCAGCTTCTTCAGCGGCTGGCCCTCCCAGGCTCCGTAGCCGCACTCGATCAGCCCCTCCTCCACCACCGGGGCGACCCCGGGCAGCGCCAGCTCCAGGGTCTGCCGGCAGCGGATCAGCGGGCTGGTCACCACCGCCGCGAACGGCAGGGCCCGCAGCCGTTCGCCGACCGCGCCCGCCTGGGCCCGGCCCGTGTCGTCCAGCTCGACGGGCTGGCGCCCGGCCAGCCCACCGTCCGCGTTCGCGGTCGTCCGGCCGTGTCGCAGAAGCAGAAGGGTCGCCACGGGACCACCCTATGGCCTGCGCCCGACAGCGGCCCTCCGCCGGCATGTCGGGATGACAGGTATGCGGCATCAACCCGGTTCCCCCGTGAAAGTCCAATAACATGAGAATTGATCGGTCCGCGCCGACGGAACGGACGGGTGGTCCAGGTCCTGGCTCGGAGGGTGCGTGCGACGCGATGGGCGACTCGGCTTCCCCGCAGTCCTCGACGGGCCGCGACGCCCCGGACCCCGACGACTCGTACCGCGAGTTCCGACGACCGCTGCTGGTCCTGGCCCTCACCACGGCGATCGCCGGCTTCGTGGACGCCTTCGCCTTCCTGCGCTACGGCGCGTTCGTCGCCAACCAGTCGGGCAACGCCATCTTCCTGGGCCTGAGCATGGCCGGGCGGCATCCCACCTGGCCCGAGTCGGCGGCCTCGCTGGTCGCATTCGCCGTCGGCACGGGCGTGGTCTCGCAGATACGCGCGGCCCGCAGCCGCTGCTCGCCGTCCGCGCGAGGGCTCGCCGCCGCCGTGCTCGCGATGTCGCTGTGGGCGGTGCTCAACGTCCTGCTCCGCTACGGCCACCAGGGCGGGCTGCCGCGCGTCACGCTGGCCGCCGCCGGCGGCCTCGCCCTGGGCGCCCTGGCGACGCTGTTCGCCCGCACCGCCGGCATCACCACCGCCATCACCTACCAGTCGGGCACGGTGGCGAAGACCGGGGAGCGCGTCGGCCGTTGGCTCGTGGGGCCGGGCCGGGGCCGCAGCCGGGCCAGGCAGGGCGCGCTCCTCGGGCTACTGGGGCTGACCTGCTACGCCGCCGGTGGCGGCGTCGGAACCGTGGCGCAGGAACGCCCGCTCTGGGTGCCGGCCTGGGCGGCGCTCGCCCTGTCGACCGTCGCGCTGCTGCTCCGGCAGGTCCGCTCCGCGCGGTGACCCGCTCCGGCGTAGCCCGCCGCCGGAGGTCCACCGGGGTACGCCGGTCCCCCGTCCGTGCCGCGAGCCGGATCCGGCGGGCCGGCCGGAACTCAGCGTACGTCCGTCGCGGGCTGGACGTCCTGCACGAAGCTCTCCGACCGGTCCGCGCCGTAGCGGCCCAGCACGTCCAGCACCGAGGGCACCGCCTCCTGCCGCACCACCACCTCGACCCGGGCCCGATCCAGGAGGTCCTGGTCCTGCCAGTAGCCCCGGGGCAGCGCGCGGGAGGCCGGCTCGGCGGTGGAAACGGTGGCGTCGGAGACCACGATGGCGGTGGCGCCCGCCGCACGCAGGGCGTCGCGCAGCTCCCGCGTCGTCGGCAGCAGGGTCGGGTCCACCGTCGCTGTCACCAGCCGGGCGTGCCCGGCCGGCTGGGCGGGCGCCACAGCCGTTTCCCGTCCGGCCCGGTGCTGCCGGCGCTGCGGCGCGCCCGTGCCGCTGAGCCCCGCGACGCCGCCGAGGTGGTACGCGGCGGCGCCCTGCTGGGCATGGTCGAGGTCGTCCTGCTCGTCAGCCGGGGCGCGGAGCCCGACGAGCGCCTGCACGGCGGCGGCAATCGCCCAGCTGAGCACGAAGGCGAAGGCCACCACGCTGAGGACGCCGACGAGCTGGTGCCAGAGCAGGGATCCGCCGCCACCGAGGAAGAGCCCGTCCTTGCCGAGCGGGTTGACGCCGCTGTCGCCGAAGAGGCCGAGCAGCAGCGTGCCGAGCATGCCGCCGACGAAGTGCACCGCGAGGACGTCCAGCGCGTCGTCGAGCCGGAGCAGGTACTTCAGCCGCAGCGCCGTGTGGCAGACGATGCCGGCGATCGCGCCGATGACGATGGCGGAGATGGTGTTGACGTACCCGGCGGCCGGGGTGATGGTCGCGAGCCCCGCGACGGCACCGGAGACGCTGCCGACCACGGTGCTGTGGCCGTCCTTGAACCGTTCCGCCACCAGCCAGAGCAGCATGCCGGCCGCGGCGGCGAGGTGGGTGTTGATCAGCGCCTGGGCGGCCACCCCGTTGGCCTGGAGTCCGTCGCCGCCGTTGAAGCCGAACCAGCCGAACCAGAGGATGCCCGCACCGAGGATGGTCAACGGGATGGAGTTGGGTGGGGCGGCGGTGCGCGGCCAGCCCCGGCGGCGTTTCACCACCAGCAGGGTGCCCAGGACCGCGGCCCCCGCCGAGGCGTGGACCACCAGTCCCCCGGCCCAGTCCTGGGTGCCGAACTTCGCCAGCCAGCCGTCGGGGTGCCAGAGCCAGTGCGCGATCGGGGCGTAGACCACGATGGACCAGACGGCCAGGAACAGCGCCCAGCCGAGGAACTTCAGCCGGCCGGCGGTGGCCCCGGTGACGAGCGCGGGGGTGATCACCGCGAACATCATCTGGTAGGCGACGAACGCCAGGGTGGGTACGGTCACCTGGCCGGCGACGACGTGCAGGTTGGGCGCGGGCGGGACGCCGAGGCCGGTCAGCCCGAACAGTTCGAGGTTGCCGAAGAGGCCGGTGCCGGCGTCGTCGCCGAAGGCGATGGTGTAGCCGACCAGCACCCAGGTGAGGCTGACGACGCCCAGCGCGATGATGTTCTGTTGCAGCATCGCGAGCACGTTGCGGGTGCGGACCATCCCGCCGTAGAAGGCGGCCAGGCCGGGCGTCATGAACAGCACGAGGCCGGTGCAGACCAGCACCCAGGCGGTGTCGCCCGAGTTCACCGCTTGCTGAGCGAGCACGGCGCTCACCTCTTCTCTCGGTACGGTCAGACGGTGCGCTTCACCGCGGAGACGACGGTCTCCTCGACGCGTTCGTGGTTGGGCAACGGCGCGAAGTGCCGCTTGGGCAGCAGCAGCAACCAGGTGGCGACGTTGAACGGCCCGGTCAGCGCGGGGATGGCCAGCGGGGTGAGCACGGTGGCCAGGGCCAGCTGGACGAAGAGCGTCAGCGCGATGCCGAACAGGGTGTAGAGCGTCGCCAGCGTGCCGGGGCGGTGCATCACCGCGCCCACCGCGATGGCCGTCAGCACCGCGTTGAAGCCGTACAGGCCCTTGTCGAGCGAGGCCCCGTCGGCGCCGAACCAGAGCGCCAGCAGGGTCGCGCCGACGGCGCCGACCAGCGCGAAGAGCGCCGACCAGCGGGAGTTGACCAGCAGCGCGACCACGATGATCAGCCCGGTGACCCAGCTGTTGATCAGAAACACCTGGGACACGCCGCGCAGGAAGGTCGGCACGAGGGCCCAGTCGAAGCTGCCGCCGGCCAGCGGTCCCTGCCCGGGGAACTTCGGTGTCATGTCGGTCAGCACGGTGAACCGGTCGAACTGGTACGCGGCCAGCAGCAGCACCCAGGTGGTCAGCACGAACGGGAACGTGAACGCGGTCAGGCCCCACTTCTTGAAGATCGCGTTCAGGGCCAGCGTGACCACGGTCGTGGCGGCGGCGCCCAGCACCAGGTAGAGCCACATCAGCGGCCGGTCGTCGAGGAAGGTCGGGACGGCGAGCCCGGTCAGCAGCGGGCTGAAGCCGAACATCCCCTGCCGCAGCGAGGTCCGGTCCACCTGGAGGACGAGGGCCGTGGCGGTGCCGACGACGAGGCCGAGGACGCCGCCGCCGAAGACCCGTGGCTGGCCGTTCTCGACCGCCCCCCAGGCGAGCGCCACGAGGATGAGCAGGCCGGTCAGCGCGTTGTTCTGGAAGACGACCTGAGCGGGTCCGCGCAGGCAGGCGTCGACGAAGCCGACCAACGGGTTGCGGCTGCTCAGCCTGTGCCAGCCGTGCGTCACAGCGCTCACGGCAACCTCCTTGGTCGGCTCAACGCCAGCTGAACGCGGGCGGGAAGGTGTGGCCGGTCACCTCTTCGCGGGCGGCCACGCAGAAGGCGCGTACCGCGGCGCGGACCGGCTCCGTCTCCTGGCCGAGGACCTTGAAGACGAGACCCGCGTCGTTCGGCAGCCGGCTGACGGCGCTGGCCAGCGGGGTCCGCTCGTCCCAGACCGGCGCCGAGGTCCGCTCGTAGACCCGGGCGGCCCGCTCGGGACCGGTGAGCAGCACGACGTTGCCGAAGATGTGGAAGCGGTCCATGACCCCGACCCGGGCCGCCTCGAACGTGGCGGGGGCCGCCACGAACTTCTCCACGAACAGCTGCCGGCCGTCGGGCCGCTCGGCCCGCACGGAACAGGAGAACAGGTCGTACGCGAAGAGTTCGCCGTCGCGGTAGTGCTTGCGGCCGGGTTGCAGGATCTCGCCGTAGAGCAGCGTGGCGCTGGCCGGCAACCGCACCCGGGTGTCGGTGACGAACCGGCTGCCCCGGTACGGGATGGTGGGCTCCGGCAGGTACTCCAGGTAGGCGTCCTCGGCGAGGGTGAACCGCTGGATCTGCGTGCCGTAGTTCGCGTCCATCTCCTGGATCTTGGTGGCGGACTGGGTCACCAGGTGCGCCTGGCTGCCGGGCGCCAGGTCCACGTCCACGTGCAGCCGGTCGCCCTGCAGCACCCCGCCGGAGGTGGTGAGGATCATGACGCAGGGCAACTGCGGCATCTCCTCGTCCCAGTAGAGCGCCCGCTGCACCAGCAGCGGCGACTGCCGGTAGAGGTCGTGCAGGATGGTGCGCTCCCCGCGCCGCTCGAACCCGAGGCGCAGCACCCCGACCTTGCCGTTGGACGCGGCGGGCAGCTGGGCCGGTTGGTCCTGGTACGGCTCCAGCTCCCGCGCACTGTCCAGTGTGATCATGCGACCACTTCGGCGTCGAAGAGCGCGTTGCGGCGGATCAGCGAGACCAGCTCGTCGACGCCCTCGCCCGTCTTGCAGTTGGTGAACACGACCGGCTTGCCGTCGCGCATCGCGTCCGCGTCGCGCGCCATGACGGCGAGGTCGGCGTCCACGTAGGGCGCCAGGTCCGTCTTGTTGATGACGAGGATGTCGGACTTGGAGATGCCCGGACCGTTCTTGCGTGGGATCTTGTCGCCGGCCGCGACGTCGATGACGTAGATGAAGTAGTCGACCAGCGCGGGGCTGAAGGTCAGGGTGAGGTTGTCCCCGCCGCTCTCGATCAGCACCACGTCGCTGTCCGGGAAGCGGGCCTCCATGTCCTCCACGGCCGCCAGGTTCATGCTCGGGTCCTCGCGTACCGCCGTGTGCGGGCACGCGCCGGTCTCCACGCCCAGGATCCGCTCCTCGACCAGCACCCCGGTCAGCGCGCGCCGCACGTGCTTGGCGTCCTCCGTGGTGACGACGTCGTTGGTGATCACCAGCACCCGCAGTCCGTTCTCCACGAACCGGGGCACCACCGCCTCGATGATCGCGGTCTTGCCGCTGCCCACCGGGCCGCCCACTCCGATACGACTTGCCGACTTCATCTCGTGACCTGTCCTTCTGGGGAGTTCGGTTCAGATTCGGGAGGGGATGGTTCGCGCGGTCGCCCGTCGGCTCTCCGCCGGGCACTCAGCTCATGAACATCCGCACGTGCGTGTGCTGGTGCGCGGCGGCCAGGACGTCGAGGTGGGGGCCGAAGGTCTGCATGTCGTCGAGGTCCGCGGTGCGCACCTCGCGGTAGTCGTCGGCGACCTTCTCGTTGACCGCGAAGAGGATCGACTGTGCGTCGAGGTGGTCCACCCGCATCAGCCGGACGGCCGCGCCGAGCACCGTGGAGGCCGTGCCGTACTGGTGGGCCGCGAAGGCGTCCTCCTCGCCGACCCCGAGTTCGGCGAAGACCACCCCGAGGGCGACCGGGTAGGTGACCGGCACGCCGTTCGCCGACTCGCCGATCCGCTTCTTCAGCAGGGTCTCCCCGACGATCCGGGTCGCGGCCTCGGCCAGCTTGCGTCCCATGCGTACGGACATGACGCGCATCTCTTCGTTGATCTTGCGCAGGTGGACGGCCTCGTCCGCGAGCCGGATCCGGTCGAGGTCCCCGGCGGCGGCGCCCCGGTGGCCTGCGAGCAGGGCGACGCCGTCTCCCGTGGCGGCGAGCCGGGTGACCGTCCGGACGAAGTCCTGGAGGGTCCTGCGGTCGTGGACGACCCCGTGCTCCACGGCCATCTCCAGCCCGTTGGAGAAGGAGAAGGCGCCCACCGGGAAGACCGAGTCGCCGAACTGCAACAGCTTCAGGGTCTCGACCATCGTGCGCACCGCCGGCCCCTCAGTTCAGGTCGGCGGGCAGGTGCGAGTGCGGCGTCGAGTCGGCCCCGCCGAACAACCGCCGCGACTCGTGCGGCGCGAGGTACGCGATGACCTCCGTGCCGGGGACGAACTCGTGGGTGATGCCCGTGAAGGCGTGGGTACGCATCACCGAGTCCATGACCTTGCGGTCGACGGTCAGCGGGACGTACATCTTCGAGCCCTTGACCACGGCCGGCCAGTGCTGGTTGCCGATGGCGTGCCCGAGTTCGACGGCCGAGCGGATCAGCAGTTCGGCCGACTCCCCGCGCAGCTTCTCGAGGTCGACCACCATGACGTCGCCCAACCGCACCCGGGCCACCACCGCCGTGGCGGTCAGGTCGTCCCAGGCCAGGACGTCGCCGTCACGCAGCCGCACGCCCCGCGCCAGCGAGACCGCCAGTTCCGCGCCGGAAGTCGTCGTCTTGCGGATGCGGCTCTTCTGGGCGTCCCACTGGTCGAGCACCAGGTCGTCGACGCGCGCTTCCTTCAGCCGGGCCGTCCAGTCCGGCTCGTTCATGTTGCCCAGCACCGTCTCGACGAGCACGGGCCTCTCCTCTCGGTCGGTGTGCCGGGACCGCACGCGTTCGACGGACGGTCCCGGCGGCGTCAGCTGAAGAAGTAGAGCTGGCTCAGGGGAAGGTTGCGGGCCGGCGGCACCGTCGCGTGGACGCCGTCCATCTTCACGGCGAAGGTCTCCGGATCAACCTCGAGCTTCGGCGTCCGGTCGTTGCGCACCATGTCGCGCTTGGTCAGTCCCCGGGTCCGGTACACCGGCATGACCTGCCGTTGCAGGCCGAGCCGCTCGGCGATGCCGGCCTCGTACGCGGCGCGGGACACGAAGGTCACGCAGGTCTTGGCGAGCTGGCTGCCGTACGCGGCGAACGAGGGCCGGTAGTAGACCGGCTGCGGCGTCGGCAGCGAGGCGTTCGGGTCGCCCATGATCGACCAGGCGATCATGCCGCCCTTGAGGACCAGCTTCGGCTTGGTGCCGAAGAAGGCCGGCTCCCAGAGCACGAGGTCGGCCATCTTGCCCGGCGTAACCGAGCCCAGCACGTGCGAGATCCCCTGGGTGATGGCCGGGTTGATGGTCATCTTGGCCACGTACCGCAGCACCCGGAAGTTGTCGTTGGCGTCGGAGTCCTCGGCGAGCTTGCCGCGGGTGGCCTTCATCTGCCCGGCGAGCTGGATGGTCCGCAACCAGGTCTCGCCGACGCGCCCCATGGCCTGCGAGTCGCTCTGCATCATCGAGATGACGCCCTCGTCGAGCAGCACGTCCTCGGCTGCGATCGTCTCCGTGCGGATCCGGCTCTCGACGAAGGCCACGTCCGAGGGGACCTGCGGGTTGAAGTTGTGGCAGACCATGATCATGTCGTACAGCTCGGACTGGCTGTTGATGCCGTAGGGCACCGTGGGCGTGGTCGAGCTGGGCAGCACGTTCATCTGGCCGGCGATCTTGATGACGTCGGGCGCGTGGCCGCCGCCGGCGCCCTCGGTGTGGAAGGTGTGGATCGTCCGGCCCTCGAACGCGGCGATGCTGTCCTCCAGGTAGCCGCTCTCGTTGAGGGTGTCGGTGTGGATGCTGACCTGCACGTCGAACTCGTCGGCGACGTCCAGGCAGGCCCGGATCACCGCGGGCGGGGCGCCCCAGTCCTCGTGGATCTTGAAGCTCGGCGCGCCGGCCATGATCTGCTCCACCAGGGGCGCGCGGCCGGTGCTGTTGCCCTTGGCCATCAGGCCGATGTTGATGGGGATGCTCTCGAAGGCCCGCATCATCGCCTGGATGTTCCACGGCCCGGGAGTGATGGTGACGCCGTTCGTGCTGTCGGTCGGGCCGGTGCCGCCGCCCCACAGGGTGGTCACACCGTTGCTCAGGGCGGCCTGCGCCTGCAACGGCGTCACCAGGTGCACGTGCGTGTCGATGCCCCCGGCGGTCAGGATGAGGTGCTCGCCGGAGATCGCCTCGGTGCCCGGTCCGGTGATCAGCTCGGGGGTGACCCCGTCCATGATGTTCGGGTTGCCGGCCTTGCCGATGCCGGCGATCTTGCCGTCCTTGACCCCGACGTCGGCCTTGACCACGCCGAGGGTCGCGTCGAGGATGGTCACGTTGGTGATGACCAGGTCCAGGCCCCCCTCGGCGTTGGTGTACTGGTTGTGCACCCCCATGCCGTCGCGCAGGGTCTTGCCGCCGCCGTACATCACCTCGTCGCCCAGGACCCGCAGGTCCTTCTCGATCTCGATGTAGAGATCCGTGTCGCCGAGGCGGATCTGGTCGCCCGTCGTGGGGCCGTACATTCCGGAATACTCTTGCCGGGAGATCTGGCTCATCTGTTCTTCTCTCCTGCCCGAGGCTGGCAGCCCTGCGGGATAGTGGACCTACTTCTTCTTGCCCTCGGGCTTGTCCTGTTGCTCGGGCTTCTCCTGCTGTTCCGGGCCGAACTTGAAGCCCCGGGTCTTGGCGTTGTGGATCGCCGCCGTCCGGTCCGGCCGGTAGCTGGGCATCGACTCGCTTCCGCTCCAGCCCTGCACCAGCCCGTTGAACCCGTAGACGCGCTGCTGCCCGCCGAAGGGAATGAGCTGCACGGTCTTCTTGTCGCCCGGCTCGAAGCGGATGGACGTCGTCGCCGGGATGTTGAGCCGCCTGCCGAACGCCGCCTCGCGGTCGAAGGCGAGCATCCGGTTGGCCTCGAAGAAGTGGAAGTGCGAGCCGACCTGGATCGGCCGGTCGCCGGTGTTCTGCACGACGACTTCCGTGACCGGCCGGCCCGCGTTCAACTCCAGCGGCTGGTCGCTGAGCACGTACCCGCCGATGGGCCGCACGTGCTTGGAGTTGGGGCCGGGATGCTGCTTGGCCATCTCTGCTCCGCCTTTCTCGAAGATCGCGTCCGGACTCCTGCGCCTACCGGATCGGCGAGTGCACGGTGACCAGTCGGGAACCGTCGGTGAAGACCGCCTCGACCTGCACCATGGGCAACATGTCCGGCACGCCCGGCATCACGTCGTCGGCGCTCAGTGTGCTGCGGGCCTCGTTCATGACCTCTTCGACGGTCTTGCCCTCCCGGGCCCCCTCGAGCGCGGCGGCGCAGATCACCGCGACGGCCTCGGGGTGGTTGAGCTTGATCCCTCTGGCCTTGCGGGCGTTGGCGACGACGGCCATCGAGAGGATCGTGAGCTTGTCGAATTCCTTCGGTGTCAGATGCACTGTTCGGGTCCTTCGCGACTGTCGATCGGGGGCGACCGGCCGGGCCGGACGGACTCGGCTCGGCCTTGGCACCGGCAGCTCAGCTTGACCAGTATGTCCGCTACGCCGGTTAAGTGTCGCTTCGAGTAGGACCGTACGCTTTGCGCTGCCGGTGCGGACCGGAATCACGCAACTCCGCGTCCCGTATCGACGCGTCCGCCGATCAGCCGGAGCGGTCGGCGCCGCCGCGGGAGCGCCGGGCGCGCCCACCGGCGGCCCACATCTGCTGGATCTCCTCGAGGGTCCTGCCCTTCGTCTCCGGCAGGTACCGCCAGAGGAACAGGAAGCCGATCACACAGGTGCCGGCGAAGAGCGCGAACACCCCGGATCGCCCCAGGGCGCTGAGCATGTTCAGGAAGAACTGCGTGACGAGGTACTCCGTACCCCAGTGCGTGGCGGAGGCGATCGCCACGCACCGGCCCCGGATGTGTCCCGGGAAGATCTCGTTGATCACGGTCCACGCAGCCGGCCCGATCGACATGGCGTAGAACGCGACGAACATGACCACGCCGACCAGCAGGAAGACGCCCGCGTCGGTGGGCTGGTGCCCGGCCGCCGCGGCCCGCTCCGCGCCCGGCCCCAGCTGCGCGAAGCTGAGACTGACCACCACGAGCGAGACCGCCATGCCCAGCAGGCCGACCAGCAGCAACGGACGACGGCCGAGCCGGTCCAGGAAGGCGACCGCGACCAGCGTGAAGAGCGAATCGACCCCGCCGATCGCCCAGGTGGTCGCGGTGAGCTGCTCCTGCGGGGTGTGGAAGCCCGCCGCCGAGAAGATCGGGTCCGCGTAGTAGATGATCCCGTTGATGCCGGTCAACTGCTGGAACAGGGCCAGGCCGACGCCGAGCGCCAGCGGTCGCCGCCACCGCCGCGAGAGCACCTCCCGCCAGCCCGCCTGCCCCGCCGTGAGTCCCTCCTCGACAGCGTGCAGTCGCTGCGGCACCTTCTGCGCCGGCGTGGTCGCCTTCAGCGACGCCTCCGCCCGGCGCTTGTCTCCCCGCTTGAGGTACCAGACGGCGGAGTCCGGGATCACGGTGGTGACGAGTGCCAGGGCGACGCCCAGCAGCGCCGCCGCGCCCAGCAGATAGCGCCAGGAACCGCCCGACTCGAACAGCTCGTCGGCCAGGTAGCCGATGAAGATGGCGAACGTGGTGGAGAACTGGTACACGGCCAGCAGGCTGCCCCGGATGCGTTCCGGCGCGGCCTCCGCCGCGTACATCGGCCCGGCGACCGACGCCACCCCGATGCCCAGCCCCAGGATCAGCCGCGCCCCGAACAGGACCCCCAGCACCGGCGCGGCCGCCTGCAGGATCGTGCCCGCCACGAACGCGGTCGCCGCGACCCGGAGCGCCCCGCGACGGCCGATCCGATCCGCGAGGTGACCACCGAGCAACGCCCCCACCAGCGCCCCGGGGGTCACCCAGCTCGCCGCCACCTCGACGGCGAAGGTGTCGGCCTGGAAGGTCCGGCGGATGTCGCGCAGCGCCCCGCTGATGACGCCCTGGTCGTAGCCGAAGAAGGCGCCGGAGAGGACGACGACGGAGAGGACCGCGACGAGGTTCCGCCTCGGTGGCCGCCCCCGCCCGCGTCGCCGGCCGCCGCTGGCAGACACGGCGCCCTCCCTCCCGCGCGAGCTACAGGCGATCCCCTCCCGAGATGGCGCGACACCACGAGGCTATAGCCGAGAAGTCCCACTTGTGCCGGATAGACCCAAACGACAAGCTCCGGCCCCCGCACCCGCTGCGGGGTCCGGGGGCCGGCTTGTGCGGGCGGATCAGGTGGCGCTGATGGTGCCCGTCATCAGCAGGGCGAGCACCAGGGTGCCCACCGCGACCCGGTACAGCACGAAGACGTACAGGGTGTGGTGGGCGACGTAGCGCAGCAGCCAGGCGATGGCCGCGTAGCCGACGCCGAAGGCGATGATGGTCGCGATGATCATCTGGGCCAGGCTCGGCACCGACGTGCCGGGGGCCGCCGGTTCGAAGACGTCACCGACGCTGAAGATCCCGGACATCACCACCGCCGGGATGGCCAGCAGGAACGAGTAACGCGCCGCGGCCTCCCGGGTGAGGTTGAGGAACAGCCCGGCGGTGAGCGTGCCGCCGGAGCGGGACACTCCCGGGATGAGCGCCATCGCCTGGGCGAAGCCCATCACCACGCCGTCGCGCATCCTGAAGTTCTCCAGGGTGCGGGTCTGCCGCCCCCAGTACTCCGCGAAGGCCAGCACGAACGCGAACACGATCAGCGTGGTCGCCACCAGCCACAGGTTGCGCCCGGCGGTACGGATCTGGTCCTTGAACAGGAACCCGAACAGCCCGATCGGGATCGAGCCGACGATGACGTACCAGCCCATCCGGTAGTCGAGGCTGGAACGCACCGACTTGTCCCGGATACCGACCAGCCACGTACGGGTGATGCGCCAGATGTCCTTCGCGAAGTAGATCAGCACCGCCGCCTCGGTGCCCAACTGGGTGACCGCCGTGAACGACGCCCCGGC
The DNA here is from genome assembly GCF_043197615.1 of Micromonospora sp. NPDC049048. NCBI lineage: Bacteria > Bacillati > Actinomycetota > Actinomycetes > Micromonosporales > Micromonosporaceae > Micromonospora > Micromonospora sp. NPDC049048. Next base: position 289,680 of record NZ_JBICTM010000004.1, read on the forward strand.
GTCCTGGTCGAAGAAGATCGCCGAGGTGATCCGCAGGTGACCGGACGAGCTGACCGGGAGGAACTCGGTCAGTCCCTGGACGATGCCCAGGACGATGGCCTCGATCCAGGTCACTCGCCGACTCCCGAGAGGTCCAGCGCCTCGGCGACGGTACGCAGGGTCTGCACACCGCTGTCCCGGTCGCCGACGAACAGGGTCACGGAGAGGGTGGTGACGCCGGAGGCGGCGTACTCCCGCATCCGCTCGGCGATGCGCTCCTTCGGACCCAGCAGCGAGGTGCGGTCGATGAACTCCAGCGGCACCGCGGCGGCGGCGTCGCGCTGCCGCTTGGCCAGGTAGAGGTCCTGCACCTCGCGGGCGGCGTCGCCGTAGCCCATCCGGGTGGCGAGCTGGTTGTAGAAGTTCTGCTGACGGCTGCCCATGCCGCCGACGTAGAGGGCCGCGTACCAGCGCACCAGCTCGGCGCAGGTGGCGACGTCGTCGCCGACCACCACGGGCACCGACGGGACCACGTCGAAGCCGGCGAGTTCCTTGCCGACCTTCGCCCGCCCGGCGCGCACCGACGCCAGCTGCTCCTCGGCGAACTCCGGGCTGTAGAAGATCGCCAGCCAGCCGTCGGCGATCTCGCCGGCCAGTTCCAGGTTCTTCGGGCCGACAGCGGCGAGGTAGATCGGGATGTGCTCGCGCGGCGGGTGGAAGCCCAGCTTCAGCGCCTTGCCCGGGCCGTCGGGCAGCGGCAGCGTGTAGAACTCGCCGTCGTACGCGACGGACTTGCGGGCGACGGCCAGCTTGACGATGTCCACGAACTCGCGGGTCCGCGCGAGCGGCTTGCCGAACCGCACGCCGTGCCAGCCCTCGGAGACCTGCGGGCCGGACACGCCGAGGCCGAGCCGGAACCGGCCGCCGGAGAGCGCGTCGATGGTCGCCGCGGTCATCGCGGTCATCGCCGGGGTACGGGCGGGGATCTGCATCACCGCGCTGCCCAGGTCGATCCGTTCCGTCTGCCCGGCCATCCAGGAGAGCATGCTCGGCGAGTCGGAGCCGTAGGCCTCCGCCGCCCACACCACCGAGTAGCCGAGCCGGTCCGCCTCCTGGGCGAAGGCCAGGTGATCGGCCGGTGTGCTCCATGCTGTCTGGTATCCGAGGCTGAGCCCGAGTCGCACTAGGTCCTCCCCCATCCGCACCACAGGTCGCATCAGGTTACGCAATGCCGGAAGGAGGCCCGTCCACCGGTCACCACCACCCGAACGGCGTCCGGACGGTCGGAAAAGCGACGCGCCCGACACACTTGACGGCGGCGAGGATATCGGCGGACCGCGGTTCGAAATAAGGTTCACCCATGCAACAGCGACCGCTCGGCCGAAGCGGGCTGGCGGTTTCGCGGCTCGCGCTCGGCACCATGACCTGGGGCCGGGACACCGACGCCGACGATGCGGCCGCCCAGCTGAAGAGTTACCTCGACGCGGGCGGCAACCTCATCGACACCGCCGACGTCTACGGCGACGGCGACGCCGAGTCGGTGATCGGGTCGCTGCTGGGCACGCTGGTGCCGCGCGAGGAACTGTTGATCGCCACCAAGGCGGGGCTGCGCCCGGGCAGCGGCCGGCGGCGGGACGGCTCCCGTGGGCACCTGCTGCGCACCCTGGACGCCTCGCTGCGCCGGCTCGGCACCGACCACGTCGACCTGTTCCAGCTGCACGGCTACGACGCCGACACCCCGCTGGAGGAGACCCTCGCGGCGCTCGACCACGCGGTGGCCAGCGGCCGGGTCCGCTACGTCGGCGTGTCGAACTTCGCCGGTTGGCAGACCGCGCGGGCGGCGGCCTGGCAGAGCGCCTGGCCGGGGCGCGCGCCGGTGGTGGCGGCACAGGTGGAGTACTCGCTGCTGGAGCGGGGCGTGGAGCGGGAGGTGCTGCCCGCCTGCGAGGCCCTCGGGCTGGGCGTGCTGCCCTGGTCGCCGCTGGGTCGCGGGGTCCTCACCGGCAAGTACCGGCACGGCCGGCCCGCCGACTCGCGGGCGGCCTCGGCGCACTTCGAGCGGTTCGTCGCCACCTACCTGGAGCCCCGCTGCTCCAGCATCGTGGAGGCGGTGGCCATCGCCGCGGGCGGGCTGGGCGTCTCCCCGACGGAGGTGGCGCTGGCGTGGATCCGCGACCGGCCCGGGGTGGTGGCCCCGATCCTCGGCGCGCGGACGGTCGGGCAGCTGCTCGGCGCGCTCCAGGTCGAGCGGATGACCCTGCCCGAGGAGATCGTCACCGCGCTGGACGACGTGTCGGCCGTACCCGTGGGCTACCCCGAGCGCGACGGCTGACCCCGGCCCGGGGGTGCGCGTGCGGTCAGGCCGTGGGGCGCTGGCCGGGAAGATCGCGTACGGCGGCGAGGAAGCGGGACTGGTCGTCGCGGGTGGCCGGGTTGACGATCCGGATCCAGGAGCCGTCGTCGAACACGATGGTGGACGGGAACTGCACCAGGCGGGCCCCGTGCTCGGAGTCGATGCGGGCGACACGCTGCCGCGGCACGCTCCACAGCACCTGCGGACGCCGCCGGTCCTCGCGGTCGGGGTCGGGGCGGCGGCCCATCCGCAGCAGGTGCAGGTGGGTGTCGGTGACGGCCAGCGGGGTGCCGGTGTAGCGCTCGAGGAAGAGCAGCAGGCTGCCGGCGAGCGTGGCCAGGTCGCCGCTGAAGACGTACCGCCGCCGGTAGGCGATCTCGGCGAGCTGGTCGGCCAGCGGTCGGTGGCGGCTGAGCCGGAACAGGGCCCGGAACGCCTCCTGCTCGGCGGTGAGCGGCAGCGGCTCCCGGGGCGCCGATCCCGGCGCCGGCTCCGGCTCGGCCGCCTCCGGCGTGCCCGCGGCGAGGACGGCGGCCTTGCCGGGCAGCAGCAGGACGCCGGCGGCGACGCGTACGGGCGTCATCACGGCGTCGACCCAGGCGACCGGGTTGACGATGTTGAGCAGCCCGAACAGCGCACGCGGGTCGAGCGCCTCGGCCAGTTCCGCGTGCACCCGGTCGGCGAGCTGGCTGCCGGCCCGGTGGGTCTCCGGGGCCCGTACCGGCGCCAGGCCGACGTAGCGGATCTCCTCGCCGGGCAGCAGGGGCGCGACGAGGGCGCGCTCGGGCTCGTCGGTGGTGCGGAACTCGTCGCGCAGCTCCCGGGCCTTGTCCCGGGCGGCGCGCGCACCCCCCAGCACCGCGTCGGTCAGCCGGCCCAGCCGGCTGCGCCCCTCGGACACCGCGCACCCCCTCGATCGGCCGTCACCTGCCGGCCGGCTCCTGCGCCGGCGGCTGCCCGAAGACATTCTGGTCGATCCACTCGGCGCCACCCCGTACCGCCGCGTCGACCTTGTCACCGACCTGCTCCGTGCCGGGCACCGACAGGCCGGAGACCGTCGCCACGGTGCCCCAGGTGACGCCGTGCACGACGGAGTTCGGGATGTTCCACGGCAGGTTGGTGACCCAGTCCCGGCCGATCATGCGCGCCCCGTCGGCCATGCCGTGCGCCCGCAGCGCCCCGAGCCGCTCGAACGTGCTCATGTCGAACGGCGTGCCGGACTTGCCGAGCTTCCAGGTGCCCTTCGCCGGGTCGGTGAACCGGTGGTGCCACTTGTCGGCGGCGCCGGCGGCGCGGCGCCGGTCGGCGTACTTCTGGCCGGCCCGCAGCGCCTTCTGCTTGTCGACCAGCTTGTCCAGGTGGTTGCGCAGCTTGCGCAGGTGCAGCAGGACCCGTTGCAGCAGCCGGATGACCTTCTGCAGGTGCGCCGCCAGCGGCCGGATGATCTTCAGCATCCGAGCGAGCGCGATCATGCCCCGGGTGACCCCGAGCGCCATCCCGGCCGCCCAGGACGCCCCGGCGGTGAAGGGCGCCATCAGCAACGCGGTGACCAGGGTCACCAGCAGGAAGTTGACGAACTCGACGCAGATGTCGACCAGGACGTCGTGCACGGTCTGCAGCGCGTCGGCCACGCCACGCAGGTACTCGGCCGTGGCGGCGAACTGTTCGGCGACGTCCAGCAGTTGCTGCTCGACCTCGGCCATCCGCCGCCCGTACGCCGCGCCGGACGGGGAGCGCCAAGCGGCCTGCTCGGCCTCGCGTACGCCGCGGTGGTTCATGGCCAGCTCCCGCACCTGGCCGGCGAGGGTGTCCCACTCGGTGGCCTTGGCGCGCAGCGCGGCCGGTTCGCCGTCGACGAGGTCGACGAGCTGGATGAGCGGCCAGGCGAGGGTACGGCAGACAGCGTCCACCGCCTTGTCCACGCCGGAGAGGGCGGTGTCGATGCCGTTCCAGAGTTCGACGGCGGTGCCCGCGGGCCCGCTCACCGGGTCATCCCGGCGCCGATGGCGCGGAAGGAGGCGTCGATGTCCTGCTCGGTGCGCTCGTACGCCTCGGCCGTGGCGCCCAGCGTGCCGCCGACCCGCTCGAACGCGTCGTGGCCGGAGCGGAACAGCTCCACCCCGCCGGTGACCTGCTCGGCGTACTTGTCGCGGAGCATGTCGCTGACGAACGGCAGGTGCCCGAAGGCCCCGTCCGGTATGTCGCCGGCGGACGCGATGTGGCTCTCCAGCGCGCTCAGCGAGGTGGCCACCCGCTTCGCCGCCGCCTCCAGCCGACGTACCGCCTGCACGTCGACGTCGATGTCAGGCACGCCGTTCCTCCCCCGTTCGCCCGGCGGGACGACGATACGATCATGTCGCCGCCAGCCGCCACCCCGGAAGACACCGCGCACGGGAGGTTCTCATGTCAGACCCGCTGTCCGCGTTCGACACCCTCGCCGGACGGCTCGCCGACATCGAGCGTCGCTTCGCCGGGCTCACCGACGACCTCAACGAGCTGACCGCCACGGCCACCGACGACAGCGGCCTGGTGTCCGCGACCGTCGACGCCACCGGCGCGCTCACCGACCTGAGCCTCGCGCCGACGGCGCTGCGGGCGGGCACGGAGGATCTCGCGGCGATGGTGCTCCAGGCGTACCGGCAGGCCCGCGCCGCGGCGACCGCGCAGCTCGGCGAGCGCACCGAGGGTCTCGACGCGACGCTCGGCGCGGACCTGAACGGGCTCTTCGGCGCCCCCGGCGACTTTGCCTCCCTCGGCCGGCTGGAGGAGGCCATGGGACGGCTCGGGCGACTCGACGGCCGCCTCGCGGGGCCGCCGGCATGACCTCGTCGGGCTGGCCCGACGTCGTCGCCCGGCTCCACGACACGCTGTCGGGCTGCGACCACGACACCGACCTGGAGCTCGCCGCCGGCCCCCGCCGGCTGCACCTCATGGTGCGGCGGAACTCCGTGCGCGGGATCTGCCCGCCCTACGACGAGCGACGCCTGGCCGAACTCGGCTGGCAGGCGCCGCGCGGGGCCGGCGGCTGGTGGTACGAGACGCCCCGCACCGCCGAGGGGCTGCGCTGGTGGAGCGGGTTCGCGGCGCAGACCGCCGCCGTGGTTCTCACCACGGAGCCCGGCGCGCTGTCCTGCCAGGTCCTGCCGCCCACCGGCCCCCGGGTGCGGCCGGAGCCGACGATGCCGCGCGGCCGGGCCGCGAGACCCGCCGCGCCCGTCGCGGACGCCACGAGACCCGCCGCGCCCGTCGCGGACGCCACGAGACCCGCCGCGCCCGTCGCGGACGCCACGGAACCCGCCGCGCCCGTCGCGCACCCCGGCGTGCCCGCCAGCGATTCCGCGGAGCCGGTCGCCCCCGCCGGGGCATCCGCGCAGCCCGGCGCGGGCGTGGTGGAATCCGCTGCCGACCCCGTGCGGGCGCCCGCCCCGCCTCCTCCGGGCCCGTCCGTGCTGGACCTGCTCGACGAGGCCGGCGCGCGGCGGGACCTGCCCGGCTACCTCGGCATCCTGGCCGCCTCGGCCGTCTGCGTACCGCTGGCGGCGGAGCCGGGGCCGGACGGCGACGTGCCGTGGACGATCGTCACCGACCCGACGGGCGCGCCGCTGCTGCCCGTCTTCACCTCCCCGGACGCGCTGACCGCGTTCGCCGGGGAGGGCGTGCCGTTCGTCGCCGTGCCCTGCGCGGACCTGCTCGCGGACTGGCCGGACCCGGCGTGGGGGCTGGTGGTGGACGCGGGCACCCCGCGCGCCCTGGCCCTCGGCGCGTCGTCGCTGGCCGCCCTGCTGGCGGCGAACCCGCCCGCCGGCTGACCGGCCCGTTTCCGATCGCGCTACCTGCCGCGCCGCGCGATCCGTACGCCGAACGCGACCGCGCCGACGACGAGCAGACCGCCCAGGAGTTGGAGGCCCGGCGAGTCGTCCGCCTCCCCGAGCACCACGCCGGCGACACCGAGCGCGCCGGCGAGAACGGCGAGCAGATACCTCATGGCGTCTCCTCCACCCATTCGAGCAGGTCGCCGGGCTGGCAGTCGAGCACCCGGCACATGGCCTCCAGGGTGCTGAACCGGACGGCCTTGGCACGGCCGTTCTTGAGCACCGCCACGTTCGCCGGGGTGAGACCGACGCGCTCGGCGAACTCGCCCACGCTCATCTTGCGCTTCGCCAGTTCCACGTCGATGCGGACGACGATGGGCATCAGATCACCGCTTCCATGTCGGTCCGCAGCGTCGTGGCCTGCCGCAGCAGCGCGCGCATGACGACCATCAGCAGGCCCAGCACGGCCACGCCCACCAGCAGCAGGAACAGCAGCAGCGGCAGCCCGGGGTCGGACGCGTTGAAGCCGACGTAGAGGAACACGCCCAGCAGCACCACCCAGGCGGCCACGACCGCCCACACGATCGTGTCCACCCACGCCAGGGCGGCGTCGCTGAAGATGCGGTCGTTCCTGACCATGGTGAGCAGCCGCCAGGTGGCCACGATCACGACCTGGACGCACAGCACCCAGAAGACCGCGACGGCGGTCATCGGCCACCTGAGGTAGGCGAGGTCGGGGGACTCCTCGGCCATGTGCGCGAACTGCCCGGGCAGCGAGAAGGCCTGAAGCATGACCAGGATCCCGAACAGCACCACGAGGAACACTCTGAGCGGCGCCACCGCTCGATGCTCGTTCAACATGCATCGACTATCGCTCGCAACCTATCGATTGTCAATCGGTTCGGCAATCTCTCCCGACGCCCCGCGCGACCGGGTCGGGCGCCGCGCGCGCGACGCCCCGCCCGGTGGCGGCGGCGAGGGGGTGGCGGACGGCCGGCCGGCTGGGCAGCATGGATCCCATGGACTACGAGTACGCGCCGCTGCGGCTGCCGCCGAACGTCGACCGGTTGACCGCCGCGGCGCAGTTGGCGATCCAGGCGGAGTTCTCCGGGTGGGAGTTGGCGCGGGTACGGCTGTACCGCGACGGCACGCGGCAGGTCATGCTGCGTCGCCGCCGGGTCAACCAGCCGCAGCCCGGCCTGTCGTACTGAGCACGACAGAAGGCCCGGGGCCGACCATCAGGTCGGGCCCCGGGCCTTCGCCCGTGGCGGGCGTGCCGTCAGCGCCTAGTGGACGTGGTCGTGCTCCTCGTCGAGCTCCATGAACGGGTGCTCGTCGAGCCGGCCGACCAGCCGGTCGTCGGCGGCCGGCTGGAACGGGCCCACCGGGTCGTCGTCGTCGAAGGACTCCAGGTCGACCGGCGTGCCGACCTCGCTGACCATCACCACGCCGTCGAGCGCCTCCAGCTCCGGCACGTCCAGCGCGCCGAGCGAGCCGTCGCCGCTCTGGAGCAGCTCCAGCACGGCCTCGCCGACCCCCTCCACGGGCTCCGGCTCGTCCTCGGCCGGGGTGCTCTCCCGCCGGGCCGCCTCGGCGATGCGGATCAGCGCCGACACGCTCGGCACCCGGTAGTCGCGCCGCTGCCGCACCGAGACGACCCGCGGGTGCGGGTCGGTGGGCTCCGCGCCCTCCACGGCGCCGAAGCGCTGGTCGGCCTCGTCCGGGTCGATCGACTCGACGTCCCAGGGGGTGACCTCGCCGAAGGCGTCCAGGAGTTGCTCGTCGTACGCGAAGGACGCGTTGTTCAGCGCGACGTACGCCTGCCAGACGTCGTCGTCGTCGATGCGGCCCTGCGCGGCCCGGACGGCGGCCAGGTGGTGACGGGCCGCGTCGATCACGCGCTCGAGGGCGGCGTCCAGCTCACCGTGCTGGTCGGTCATGTGGGTCAGTCCCTTCACGATCAGAGGTTCCCGCCGGAGGTGCCTGGCGGGGGCTAGCAGGTGCGGAGGAACCGGTCGAGAACCCGCACGCCGAACTGTAGTCCGTCCACCGGAACCCGCTCGTCGATGCCGTGGAACAACGCGGAGAAGTTCAGGTCGGCGGGCAGCCGCAGCGGCGCGAAGCCGAAGCAGCGGATGCCGAGCTGCGAGAACGCCTTGGCGTCGGTGCCGCCGGAGAGCATGTACGGCACCGGGTGCGCCCCCGGGTCCTCCGCGCGCAGCGCGGCGGACATCGCGTCGACCAGGTCACCGTCGAACGTGGTCTCCAGCGCCGGCTGACGCTGGAGGTACTCGATGGCGATGTCCGGGCCGACCAGCTCGTGCAGCTGCCGCTCCAGCAGCTCCGACTGCCCGGGCAGGCTGCGGCAGTCGATGGTGGCGGTGGCGCGGCCGGGGATCACGTTGTCCTTGTACCCGGCCGCGAGCCGGGTCGGGTTGGCGGTGTTGCGGATCGTCGCGCCGATGATGTTGGCGATCGGCCCGAGCTTGGCGATGGCCGTCTCCGGGTCCTCCGGGTCCAGCTCGATGCCGAGCAGGTCGGAGACCTCCTCCAGGAACGCCCGTACGGTGTCGGTCACCACCACGGGAAAGCGGTGCCGACCGATCCGGGCCACGGCCTCGGCGAGCGCGGTGACCGCGTTATCGTCGTGGATCATCGAGCCGTGCCCGGGGCGACCCCGCGCGTGCAGGCGCAGCCAGTCGATGCCCTTCTCGGCGGTCTCGATCAGGTATAGCCGCTGGTTCTCGTTGACCGAGTAGGAGAAGCCGCCGACCTCGCCGATCGCCTCGGTGCAGCCGTCGAGCAACCCGCGGTGCCGCTGGACCAGGAAGTGCGCGCCGTAGTCGCTGCCCGCCTCCTCGTCGGCCGTGTACGCGAGGACGATGTCGCGGGGTGGGCGTACCCCGGTGCGTTGCCAGTGCCGCACCACGGCCAGCACCATCGCGTCGAAGTCCTTCATGTCGATGGCGCCCCGGCCCCACAGGTAGCCGTCACGCAGTTCCCCGGAGAACGGGTGCACCGACCACTCGTCGGCGTCGGCCGGTACGACGTCGAGGTGGCCGTGCACCAGCAGCGCCCCGCGGCTCGGGTCGGTGCCCGGGATGCGGGCGACCAGGTTGGCCCGACCGGGCGCCGACTCGTGGATCACCGGCTCGACGCCCACCTCGGCCAGCTTCTCCGCCACGTACTCGGCGGCGAGGCGTTCCCCGGCGCTGGTGTCGTTGTCCCCGGTGTTGGTGGTGTCGATCCGCAGGAGGTCGCGGCAGAGGTCGACGACCTCGCCGGTCGGGTCGGGTCGGGCGGAGGCGTCGCTCGTCATCGGATTCCTTCCGTGGATACTTCGGCCTTCAGGCCGGAGAGGAAACGGAACCCCTGCGGAGCAGGGCAGGAAAAGCCCATCCGCCGCCAAGGCGGATAGGCGCCCACTCGCATGCCACCGCAAGGCTTACTGGCTAGCTTGCTAGATTGTGAGACGTGCCCAAGACCGTGAAGCGGGCGTTCAAGTTCCGCTTCTACCCGACCGACGCGCAGGTTTCCGAGCTTGCCCGCACGTTCGGGTGTGTCCGGCTGGTTTACAACATGGCGTTGCAGGCCCGCACCGAGGCGTGGACGCTGCGCCAGGAACGGGTCAACTACAACGCCACGTCGGCGATGTTGACCACGTGGAAGAAAACCGACGACCTGGCCTTCCTCAGCGAGGTGTCGTCGGTGCCGTTGCAACAGTGCCTGCGGCACCTGCAAGTCGCGTTCACGAACTTCTTCGCCAAACGAGCCCGGTACCCGAGCTTCAAGAGCAAGAAGAAGTCGCGCCGGTCGGCGGAGTACACCACCAGCGGGTTCCGCTACCGCGACGGCCGGCTCACCCTGGCGAAGATGACCGAGCCGCTGGACATCGTGTGGTCCCGACCACTGCCCGAGGGCGCGAAGCCGTCCACGGTGACCGTGTCGCAGGACGCGGCCGGTCGCTGGTTCGTGTCGCTGCTGTGCGACGACCGAATCGAGCAGGTTCCCACTTCGGGCATGGTCGGCGTTGACGCCGGCCTTGACAGCCTGCTGACCCTCTCCACCGGAGAGAAAGTCGTAAACCCGAAGCATGAGCGCCGTGACCGGGCCGCGCTCGCCCGCGCCCAACGGAACCTGTCCAAGAAGGAGAAAGGCTCCGCGAACCGGGACAAGGCCCGACTCAACCTCGCCCGCGTGCACGCCCGGATCACCGACCGCAGGCGGGATCACCTGCACAAGTTGACCACTCGGCTCGTTCGTGAGAACCAAACGATCGTGATCGAGGATCTGACCGTGCGCAACATGGTCAAAAACCGCAGCCTGGCTCGTGCTATCAGCGACGCGGCTTGGCGACAGTTCCGCACCCTGCTCGAATACAAGGCCGACTGGAACGGCCGCAACCTCGTTGTTGTGGACCGCTGGTTCCCGTCGTCCAAGCTGTGCTCGGCGTGTGGTGCGCTCGCTGAGCGGATGCCGCTGAACGTGCGGTCGTGGACCTGCCGGTGCGGCAACGCCCACGACCGCGACGTCAACGCGGCCCGCAACATTCTCGCGGAGGGGCTCTCCGTGATTGCCTGTGGAGGCGGTGTAAGACCTCAACGAGAGTCCTCTCGGACGGGGCGTCCGTCGGTGAAGCAGGAAACCTTTGGGGTGACCCAGGAAATCCCCGCCCTTTAGGGCGGGGAGGATGTCAACGCTTCTTCATACCAGGGCCCCGCCCGGCGCGGTCGTCCCGCCCCGACGGCCGGCTCCGCTCCGCCCGGCGCCGCCGCGCTCGCCACCGCCAGGGGCCCGTCGGGGTCCACGGCCGGCGGGCGACCGGGCACGGTTTCGCCGCCGACGGAGCCGGGTACCGCCGCTCGCGACCGTTACCCACCACACGCTCCGCCCGCCACCAGAGGAGGGCACCATGACCGTTCCCCTGCCACCGCTGCCGCCGACCGGAGAGGACGACGGCTTCCGGCCGGGCGGGCGCAGCATCGCCGACATCCTCGACACCGAGCACCGGCAGTTGCGCGAGTTGCTGGGGCGGCTCACCGGCCCCGGCCCGGAGCCCGCCCCCGAGCGGGGCCTGGAGGTGCTGACGGCGGCGCTGTCGCGGCACCTCTCCGCCGAGGAGCAGTACCTGCTGCCCGCCGTACGCGCCGCCCTGCCCGACGCCGCCGAGCGCATCGACCGGGCCATCGCGGACGACCGGGCCCTGCTGACCGCCCTGCGGGAACTCGACGGCGACGGGCTCGCCGACGTCGCCGCGCGGGTGCACCGCCACGTCGAGGAGGCGGGCGCGCTGGTCGCGGCGCTGCGCGAGGTGGCCACCGCCGAGGAGCTGATCCGGCTGGGCAACCGGTTGGAGATCGCCGAGGAGGCGGCCCCCACGCGCCCGCACCCCGGCACCCCGGCGAGCCCTCCGTGGAACCGGGTCGTGGAGCCGGCCGTGGGTGTGGTCGACAAGGTGCGCGACGCCGTCACCGGCCGACCCACCTACCTGGCCGACCTGGCCGACCTGACCGAGCCGCCGCCGGCCTGAGCCGGTGGGCCCGTTCGCGGCGCGGCGGGCAGATCGGAAGCACATCGGGGATCGTTGATCCGTTCAGGGCCTTCCGTCGATCGCTACGGGGTCATACCGTCACGGTATGAATCTGGAGCTGCGACACCTGAGGGTGGTCTGCGCGATCGCGGAGACGGGGAGCGTGACCAAGGCGGCATCGACGCTCGGCCTGGCCCAGCCGGCACTCACCGCCCAGCTCCAGCGCATCGAGCGGACCCTGGGCGGGCCGCTGTTCGAACGGGACCGCCGGGGCGCCCGCCCGACCGCCCTCGGCGAGCTGGTGCTCGCCCGGGCCCGGGTGCTGCTGCCGGCGATGAAGGGCCTGCAGGACGAGGCGGCGCGGCTGGCCGGCGCCGGGGACGTGCCCCGCCGGTACCGGTTCGGCGGGGTGAACAGCCCCATCCTCGGCCGTCTGGTGCACCGCCTCGCCGCCGAGCCGCCACCGGCCCAGATCACCACGCACGCCTCCTGGTCCGCCGAGGAGCTGGCCCAGCTGGTCGCCGGCGGGCGGCTGGACTTCGCGCTGATCGGGGTGTGCGGCGACGCGGCCCCACCGGCCGAGTTCGGGCTGAGCTGGCGGGAGGTGGCGGTCGACCCGGTCCTCGTGCTGCTGCCGGAGCACCACCCGCTGGCCGGGCAGACGGAGGTGAGCCTGGTGGACCTCAGCGGCGAACAGTGGGTCGCCGCGCCCGGCGACGGCTGCTTCGGCGACTGCTTCGCCGCCGCCTGCGCCCGCGCCGGCTTCACCCCCCGCAAGGTGTACGAGACCGACGTGCGCTGCTGCATCGACATGGTGGACTCGGGCGAGGCCATCGCGCTCTGCCAGGCCACCTTCCGCCCGGTCTCCGGGCTGGTCACCCGGATGCTCGCCGGTACGCCGCTACGCTGGCGGCTGATGCTGGGCTGGCACCCCGACTCCCCCGCCGCCCGGGACGCCGACCTGGTGCTGGAGAACGCGCTGGCCGCGTACACCGACTCGCTGGCGGCCCACCCGGAGTACCTGTCCTGGCTGCTGCGCAACCCGGCCTACGGGGCACGGGGGCTGACGGCCGCCGACGCCGACGGGGTGCGAACGGCGTGACGCCGGGTATCAGGCGGGCATGACCGATCCCTACCCCGCCGCCGTCGACCGGGAGGTCCTCCGGCAGGCCGCCGCCACGCACACCGCCGCCGCCCGCGAGGTGGAGACGTTCCTGCGTCGCCTGCCCGACGTGCCCGACCCGGCGGACATCACCGAGTACGCCAACCTGCTGACCCGCGAGGAGCGGGCCCGCGCCGACCGTGAGGCGGCGGCCGACGCCGCGGGCCTGACGATCGGCAGCCTGGAGAGCGAGCACGGCTGACCACGATCGCTGAGCACGACCAGCGGCGCCCGGGAGGCCCCGGGCGCCGCCAGTCGTGCGGTGTCAGCGCTCGACGAGGACGTCGTGGCCCAGATCGAGCAGGGCGTGCCGCCACTCGTCGTCGGCATTGCCGCGCGGCGGCTTCTCGTCCAGCCGCGTCTGGATCTCGTCGATGGCGTCCCGCATCACCCGGATGTCCTCAGGCGTGAGGTCGACCTTGCGTTTGGTCAGCACCCGCAGGATCCGCCGGCCCAACCCGGGCAGGTCGAGGTCCGGGTCGGGCCCGAACGACTCCTCGCCCGAGCCGCGGGTCAGCAGCCACTGCCGCAACTGCTCCGACGGGACGTTCACCTGGGCGTGGAAGTCGTCCCAGAGCACCTCCACCTCGGGTTCGAGCCGCTGCTCGCGTACCATCAGCCCTCCTCTCGGCGGCGGTCGGACTCCGCCGGCTCGGGGTCGTCGCCCTGCTGGCCTGCGCCCCCCGGCGGCATCCGCACCCGGGCGGGGTTGGCGGTCGGCGGGGCCAGGATCGGATCGGTGCGGTCGCTCTCGTCGTGGGTCTCCTCGGGTTCGGTCATGTCCGCCCTCCGCTCATCGGGGATGGGACGTCGCGGCCGGGCTGTAGCCGCGCTCGCCGGCCGCCACGTCGAAGGCGAGCCGCCCGTCGCGGGCGTCCACGGTGACCTTCTGGCTCGGTGAGATCGCCGACTCCAGCAGCATCCGGGACAGCTGGTTGTCCACCTCCCGCTGGATGACCCGGCGCAGCGGCCGGGCGCCGAACTCCGGCTGGTAGCCGTGCTCGGCGATCCAGTCCATGGCGGGCGTGGTGAAGTCGACCTGGATGTCCTGCGCGTGCAGCCGGCGGCGGGTCTCCTCCAGCAGCAGGCCCGTGATCTGGCGCAGCTGCTCGGCCTCCAGCCGACGGAAGATGATCACCTCGTCGATGCGGTTGAGGAACTCCGGCCGGAAGTTCTCCTGGAGCCGGCGCATCAGCCGCTCGCGCAGCTCGTCGCGCTCCTGGTCGCTGCCCTCGGCGCCGGTGCCGAACCCGACGGCGCGCTGGGCGCCGGTGATCAGCTCCGAGCCCAGGTTGCTCGTCATGATCAGTACGGTGTTCTTGAAGTTGACCGTCCGACCCTGACTGTCGGTGAGCCGCCCCTCGTCGAGCACCTGGAGCAGGATGTTGAACACGTCGGCGTGGGCCTTCTCGATCTCGTCGAGCAGCACCACCGCGTACGGGCGGCGGCGCACCGCCTCCGTGAGCTGGCCGGCCTCCTCGTAGCCGACGTACCCGGGCGGGGCGCCGACGAGCCGGCTGACCGTGTGCCGTTCCTGGAACTCGCTCATGTCGAGCCGGACCATCCGGTCGGCCTCGCCGAACAGCGCCTCCGCGAGGGCCCGGGCCAGCTCGGTCTTGCCGACGCCGGTCGGCCCGAGGAAGAGGAAACTGCCCATCGGGCGGTCCGGGTCGGCCAACCCGGCACGCGACCGGCGGACCGCCTCGGCGACGGCGGTGACGGCGTCCTGCTGGCCGACCACCTTCTCGTGCAGGTGCCCCTCCAGGCGCAGCAGCCGGTCGCGTTCCTCCTCGGTGAGCTGGCTGACCGGGATGCCGGTGGCGCGGGAGACCACCTCGGCGATCTCCTGCGGCCCGACGGCCGGCACCTGCGACGAGCCGCCCTCGTCACCCCGGGCCAGGCGGATCTGCTCGTCCAGCTCGGCGAGCCGGTCGCGCAGCGTGGACGCCTTCTCGTACTGCTCGTCGGCGACGGCCTGCTCCTTGTCGCGGCGTACCTCGTCGAGCTGCGTCTCCAGCTCCCGCACGTCGGAGGCGGGGGTGCGGGTCCGCAGCCGGACCCGGGCGCCCGCCTGGTCGATCAGGTCGATCGCCTTGTCCGGCAGGAACCGGTCGGTGACGTACCGGTCGGACAGCTCGGCCGCGGCCACCAGCGCCTCGTCGGTGAAGCGCACCTGGTGGTGAGCCTCGTACCGGTCCCGCAGGCCGCGCAGGATCTGCACGGTGTCGTCGACGGTGGGCTCCGGCACGAACACCGGCTGGAACCGGCGGGCCAGCGCCGCGTCCTTCTCGATGCTCTTGCGGTACTCGTCCAGCGTGGTCGCGCCGATCACCCGCAGCTCGCCCCGGGCCAGCGCCGGCTTGAGCATGTTGGAGGCGTCCATGCCGCCCTCGCTGCCCGCCCCGCCCGCGCCGATCAGGGTGTGGATCTCGTCCAGGAAGACGATCAGCTCCTCGCGGTGCGCCCGGATCTCGTCGATGACCTTCTTCAGCCGCTCCTCGAAGTCGCCCCGGTACCGGGTCCCGGCGACCAGCCCGGCCAGGTCGAGCTGGATCACCCGCTTGCCGAGCAGCGTCTGCGGCACGTCGCCGTCGCAGATCCGCTCCGCCAGCCCCTCCACGATCGCGGTCTTGCCGACACCGGCCTCACCGATCAGCACCGGGTTGTTCTTCGTCCGCCGGGACAGGATCTCGACGGCCTGCTCGATCTCGTCGGCCCGGCCGATGACCGGGTCGATCTGGTCGTTGCGGGCCAGGTCGGTGAGGTCCTGGCCGTACTGGTCGAGGGTGGGCGTGCCCCGGTCGGGCTTCGGCCCGGTCATCGGCCCGCGCTCGGCGCTGGCGGCCTGCAACGACTCCGGCTGGATCCGCCCGGCGGCGAGCATCCGCCCGGCCGGGGACTCCGGGTTCAGCGGCAGCGCCATGAGGATGTGCTCGGGGCCGATGTAGTTGGCGCCCATCGCCCGGGACAGCTGGTGGGCGTCGAGCAACGCCCGCTTGGCCGCCGGGGTGAGCGACAGGTTCGGCGGCACCTCGCCCCTCGGCGCGCCCTCGCCGCGCCCGCCGAGCGCGTTGAGCAGCGTGTCCGGGTCGGCGCCGGCGCGCCGGACGAGGTCGCGCAGCGGTTCGCGTTGCAGCGCGGCCCAGAGCAGGTGGTCGGTGTCGAGGTCGCTGCTCTGCCGCTGGGCGGCCCGGCGGGCCGCGTCGGCGAGCATCTCCCGGGCGTCGGCGGTCATCAGCCGGGTGATGTCGACCCGGTGCGTGGGTCGGCGCCCACCCTCGCCCCGGCCGAAGTACCGGGCCAGGAACTCGTCCCAGGGGTCGGAGCCGAAGTCACCGGGTCCCATCATGTCTGTCCTCCGCAGTCGGGCGCGACGGTCGCCAGGGGCTACCCGGCGGTCGGCCCGACAAACGCCACAATCCCGCCACCCGCCCGGTGAGGCGAGGGCACGCTGCGGTGGCGGAAGGGACCCTTCCTCCGCCTCGCGGGCGGGGTGGGTGGGATGGCAGGGTGGCGGTATGGAGTCGACGACGCCGCTGCTGATCGTGGACGCCGCCAACGTGGTGGGATCCCGCCCGGACGGCTGGTGGCGTGACCGCGCGGGCGCGACCGCCCGGCTGCGCGACTCGCTGGCCACGGTGGCCGCCACCGGGCTGCCGCAGCGGCTGCCGCCGCCGGTGGAGGTGGTGTTGGTGGTGGAGGGCCGGGCCCGGGACGTGCCGGGCACGGCCGAGGTCCGGGTGGTCGCCGCCCCCGGGTCCGGGGACGACGCCGTCGTCGACCTGGTCACCGCCGCGCCGCAGCGCCGGCGGCTGGTCGTCACCGCCGACCGTGAGCTGCGCGAACGCGTCGCCGCGCACGGTGCCGAGGTGTACGGGCCGCGCTGGCTGCGCGACCGGGCGACCCCGCCCGACGGGTCCCACTGATCGGACTACCGGCGCTTCCGGTCGACAACCGGTCGGCGGGGCAGGAACACTGACAGTCGGAAGTTCTCTCACCGTGAGGGATAGGCTCTAATGGAGGCCTCCCCGCCCCCAGGAGGTTTCGCCGTGGCGAGCGTCGCCGAGCTCAAGGCAGCCATCGATGTCGCGCTCCAACAGATCGGCGACGGCCAGAGCGCCGTGCAGGCGGCCGGCGAGAAGCTGGCCGAGGCGCAACAGACACTGGCCGGCGCGCTGGAGGGCAGCGGGCACGAGACGGTCGAGGCGGCCCAGTCCTCGCTGACCCAGGCCAGCCAGGAGCTGGAGGAGTGCCTCGCCGCGACACTCGTCGCCGTCGAGCAGGCGCAACTCTACGTCGCGACGCTCTGAGGCGGGGTCGTGTCCATCGTCGAGGACGTCGGCGCACAGGTCCGCGCCGCCGCCGATGACCTGCCGCTCGCGCAGCTGGCGCTGGCGCTGGAGAAGTTCGGGCTGGCCGCCGAGCGGCTGCGCTGGGTCCGTCAGGAGTCGGCCAACCCGATGGGGGTGCCGGAGCTGTCGGCCGCCACCGAGCACGCCGAGACCGCCGGCTACGCGCTGCGCGTCGCGCAGGAGCAGCTGTCGGCGTACCTCGCCGCGATCGGGTTGGCCGCCGACGGTTCCCCGGCCCCGGGGCCGCAGGAGCAGCAGCGCCGGCCCGCGCACGACGCGCCGCGCGAGGCGGCCCCGGAGGCCGCGGCACCCGAGCCGGCCGCCGAGGCCGCGCCCCGCCGCTGGTGGGCGGTGCGGGTGGCGGAGCTGACCGGCGGCCGGGAGGGCCCGCCGGAGCAGCCCGACGAGAAGGTCGGTGACGCCCGGGAGCTGCTGCGCCGGGTCGTCGGTGGGGTCCGGGCCGGCGACCGCGACCGCCTGCACACCGAGCTGCGCCGCGCGCACGCCGACGTCGGCCTCGGCCTGGCCGCGGTGGCCCCGCCCCTGCTACGCGACCTGGCCGGAGAGTTGCTCGGGCATCCGCCGCGCGCCGAGGACCTGGGACGGTTGCGCCGCGAGCTGGACGGCCGGGTCCGGGACCTGCTGCCCGGCCTGCCGCCGGCGGTGCTGGAGACCCTGCTCACCCGGATCTGCCGGATGCCCCCGCCGCGACGAGGCGAGACGGAGCAGCCGCACGCCGCCGACCCGGCCGTCACCGCGGGGGTGCTCACCGGGGTGCTGCTGGACCGGCTCGGCCGGGACCTGCCCACCGACGACGAGCGGGCCCGGCAGGCCGAGACCGCCCGGGAGCGACGTGCCGCCACGGAGCGGGAGCGGCAGACGGAGACCGCCCGCGACCGGGCGGACGACGCCGAGTGGCAGCGCCGCGCCGACGCCGCGAAGGGCCGGGTGGCCGCCGCGCGGGAACGGGTCGCGGCCGCGCGGGAACGGGCGGGGGCGGCCCACGACCAGGCGGCCGCAGCGCGGGAACGGGCGTCGTCCGCCCGGCCCGGCGCAGCGCCCGACAACCGCGACCAGGCGGCGGCCCGGCGGGGCGCCCCGGCCGGCGACGGGCCAGCCCCGGGCCGGACCGGCTCGGCCGGCCGCGTCTGGTCGAGCCCACCCACGGGCCGCCAGGCGTCCGGCGTCAGCGCGGATCCGCGCGGGCGGGGCGTCGATGGCTGACCGGCGCAACCAGCTGGTCACCCGGGTTCGGGGCATGCTGGGCGAGGCCCTCGGCGCGACCCGGACCCGGGTGTCGACCGCACAGGCCGAGCTGACCACGGCCCGGGAACGCCTGGCGAAGGTCCGCCGCGCCGCGGCGGTCGTGCCGGAGCGGGTGGGCGCGCAGCGCGACCGGCGGCTGGCCGAGATCGACGACCGGCACGCCGCGCGGATCGCGGAACTGGCCCGGCGGGCGGCGGACGCGGCCCAGCGGGAGGCTCCCGGGGCCGCCTCGGCGGACTGGTCGCGGTGGCGACCCACGCCGGCCCGGCGGGCCGAGGCACCGGGCGCGCTGCGCATCGGCACGGTACGCATCCCCGGCGCCGAACCGGTGCCGGCGCTGGTGCCGCTGCTCGACGCCGGCCATGTCGAGCTGACCGGCGACGACCGGGAGGGCTGCGACGCGGTGGTGTCGGCGCTGCTGCTGCGCGGCGTCGGGCGGGCCGACCCGGGTGCCGTCCGGCTGGTCGGCTACGACCCCGAGCACCTCGGTGGCGGCCTCGCCGGGTTCGCCCCCCTCGGCACCGCCGGGCTGCTCACCTTCGTCGGCCCGGGCGGGCTGGCCCGGCTGCTCGACGACCTGGTCGAGCAGATCCGCCGCATCAACGAGACGGTGCTGGCCGGGGAGTACGGCTCGTTACGCGAGCTGGCCGCCGTCACCGGGCGCCGGCCCGAGCCGTGGCGGGTGGCGGTGCTGCTGGGCGGCGACGAGCTGTCGCGGCACGAGCGCGGGCAGCTCGACCGGGTGGTCCGCACCGGGGCGGCCTGCGGCGTGCACCTGGTGGTCCGGGGCGTGTCGCTGCCCGAGGATCCCACCGTGACCCGGGTGGGCGCGCACGCCGACGGCGCCCGGATCGGCGGGCCGAACGGCCTGCCCGTACGCCTCGACCCGCCGCCCCCGCCGGTGCTGGTCACCGAGACCTGCCGGGACGTGGCGGCGCGGGTCAACGCCGGCCCCGCCCCGACCCCGTTCACCGACCTGCTGCCGCCGCCGGAGCAGATGTGGCGGGAGGACTCCGCCACCGGGCTGACCGCCCCGATCGGCGAGGGCCCGCACGGCCGGCCGGTGCTGCTCACGCTGGGCGACTATCCGCCGCACGCGCTGATCGGCGGCCCGTCCGGCACCGGCAAGACGAACCTGATCTTCGCCTGGATCGGCGCGCTGGCCGCCCGCTACTCCCCCGCCGAGCTGGAGTTCTACCTGTTGGACTTCAAGGAGGGAGTGTCCTTCGCGCGGTTCGCCAAGGGCCGCCGGGACCCGAGTTGGCTGCCGCACATGCGGCTCGTCGGGATCAACGTCAACACCGACCGGGAGTTCGGCCTGGCGTTGTTGCGCTTCCTCGCCGAGGAGCTGCGCCGGCGCGCCGACGCGGCGAAGAAGCACGAGGTCACCAAGCTCGCCGAGCTGCGCGCGGTCGACCCCACGGGGCACTGGCCGCGGATCGTGGCGGTGGTCGACGAGTTCCAGATGCTGCTGGCGGGGCGGGACGTGGTCGCCCGGGAGGCCGCCGACCTGCTGGAGGACCTGGCCCGGCGCGGCCGCTCCCAGGGCATCCACCTGGTGCTCGCCTCGCAGGACGTGCGCGGCATCGAGGCCCTGTGGGGTCGTCCGGCGCTGGTCGCGCAGTTCACGTTGCGGATCGCGCTGCCGAAGGCCCTGCGGATCCTCGCCGAACGCAACGACGCCGCCCAGTCCCTGCCGCGCCACCACGCCGTCGTCAACGCGGAGTCGGGCATGGCCGAGGGCAACCAGGTGGCCCGGATCCCGTCGGCCAGCGACTGGGAGACGTGGAGCGGGTTGCAGCACCGGCTGTGGCGGATGCGCCCGCAGGACGCCGCACCGGCCCGCCTCTTCGACGGCGACGCGATCCCTCAGCTCGCCGAGGCGCCGGACTTCCGGGCGCTGGCCGCCCCGGAGACCGGCCACCCGCGTACGCCGGTGGCGCTGCTCGGCGAGATCATCGACGTACAGGCACGCTCGGCGGCGCTGCGGCTGCCCCGGGCTCCCGGCCGCAACCTGGCGGTGCTCGGCACCCGGGTGGACGAGGCGTGCGCGGTGCTCGACGCGGCGGCCCGCTCCCTGGCCCGCCAGCACCGCCCCGGCACGGCGCGTTTCTCCATCGCCTGCCTCGACCCGGACGCCGACCCGGCCGCCCGGTCCCTCTACGAGGATCTCGCCGACGACGCCGCCTGGTACGACGAGGAGACCGTCGGCGAGCTGATGGTCGAGACCGCCGAGGGGCTCGGCACGCCGGGCATCCCGCACTACCTGCTGCTGTTCGCCGTCGACGCGGCGGCGGGGACGTTGGCGACGCGGATCGGGCGGCGTACCGGCCTGGAGGAGCTGCGCCGGATCCTGCACGACGGGCCGGAGCGGCGTACCCACGTGCTGGCCTGGTGGCGGGGTGTCGCCCGGATGCGGGCCGACCTGGGCGGGCCGGCGGCCCGGACGGACCAGATCGGCGCCTGGGTGGCGCTGGACGCCCACGGCGGCGAGCTGGGCTCGTCGCTGTATCCGGGCACCGGCGGGCCCGACTGGTATCCCCGCCCCTGGCGGGGGCTGTTCTTCGACCGGGCGGTGCACCGCACCGGCCAGGTCATCATTCCGTACGGGCCGGCGCGATGAACGAACCCGTGACCAGTGAGTCGTACGCGGCCCAGATCCGTCGGCTGGCCGAGTTGAGCGCGAGGGTGCGCGTGCAGCGGGCCGAGGCGCACACCTGGCACGCCCAGCAGTGTGCCGCCGCCGAGCGGGCCGTCGCCGAGGCGGAGGCCGAGCTGCGGCGCGCGGAGCGGGAGCTGGCCGACGCCCGCGATGAGCAGGAGCGGGTGGACGCCGAGGTCGCCGACCTGTGGCAGGCGCTGCGTGGTCGGCTGGGCGGCTCGGGCCGCCGGGCGGGCGGGCCACCGGCGCCGGTGCCCGGTGCCACGGGTCGACCGGCTCCGCTGCTGGCCGGGGTGCGGGAGCTGCTCAACCGCACCCGCCAGCCGGGTGACCTGCCGGGCTCGGTCAACCCGCTGCTGGCGTTGTGCGGGGTGGCCGGGGCGGTGCTCGCGTACGCCCTCGGGAGCGCGGCGCGGGCGGCGGGCGAGCGGTACGGCGGCGAGCTGGGGGTCGGGCTGCCGGTGCTGGCCCTGGTGGTGACGCTGCTGGGGCCGCTGGTCGGTCTGGTGCCGGCGAAGGTCCTCGCCGACCGCCGGCACGCGGTGCTCGGCCCGCGGCCGATGACCGTCGTGCTCGCCGCCGGGCTCGTCACCACCGTCGCGCTGCTGGTCGCCGGTCGCTGATCCGCCGTCGCCGGGCCGGTGCGGGCAAGGCTGCCGCAGCGCGTCGTCGATCCGCCCGCCCGCCGTTCGTGTAGACGGAGAGGGCCGGGTCATGCCGGCCACCCGACAAGAGGGAGCGTGCGATGCGGAACTTCGTGCTCAACGTGATCCAGCCCGACGGGGACGCCCCGCCGCCGCCGGAGTTCCTCGAGCCGATCATGCGGGACGTCGAGGCCGTCAACCAGGAGATGCGCGGCAGCGGTGTCTGGGTCTTCGGCGCCGGCCTGGAACTGGCGCGCACCGCCCGCGTGGTCCGGGTCCGCGACGGCGAGACGTTGCTGACGGACGGCCCGTTCGCCGAGGGTAAGGAGCACATCGGCGGGTTCACGGTGATCGCCGTGCCGGATCTCGACGCGGCGTTGGGCTGGGCGGAGAAGCTGTCCCGGGCGACCACCCTGCCGATCGAGGTCCGCCCGGTGGCGGCCGTCGACGCCGCCTGAGCCGGACCCCTCCTCGGGCGCGGCTCGGAAGGCCGCGCCCGCCGGCCGGGCCGCGCCGAAATGGCACGGCCCGGCCGGGGCCGCGTCGGCGATGGGGCGGTGGGCGGGCTCAGGCGGGTACCAGCACCGCCTCGCGCAGCAGCCGGCGGGCCAGGGTGAGCCGGTCGGCGTCGTCGTCGAGGCCCGGCAGGTCGCCGACCCGGAGGGATTCGGCGCCGAGCAGGGCGCGCACGGCCGGCGCGCACGTCGCGGGCAGGCTGATCGTGCGGTCGAACAGCACCAGCGCGACGCGGTCCCCGCGCGGGTCGAGCTGCCACCGTAGGCCGGGTCGCGGGGCCAGTCGGGTGTCGACGTCGAGTGTCGCCAGCGCGGCGGCCTGGGCCAGGGGCCGGATGGGCGCGGGCCGGGCGGCCGGCCAGGCCCGCTGCCGCAGCCGGCCGGCAACCGCCGCCGGGTCGGCCCGCAGCAGCCAGTCGCGCAGCGCCTCCACCGTCTCCGTCAGCTCCGGCTCGATCGCGTCCGGGTCGGCGACGTCGACGCCGAACGGCAGCGTGGCGCGCAACCGCTGGTCCTCGGCGGCGAGGGCGAGCAGTTCCTCGACCAGGGCGTAGCGGGTCAGCGCCCGTACGCCGACGGTCAGGTGCAGCGAGCTGGACTCCTGGGCCTGCGCGCTGTGCAGCCAGCCGCGGGGCAGGTAGAGCGCGTCGCCGGGTGCGAGCACCACGTCCAGCGCGGCGGGCCCGTCGGCGGTGGCGGCGACCTCGTCGGCCCGGCCGCCCCACGGCTGCTTCTCCAGCGGGTCGGGCAGCACCGGCGGGTGGATCCGCCAGTGCTTGCGGCCGTCGACCTGCAGAACGAAGACGTCGTGGGTGTCGTAGTGGGTGGCGAAGCCCTGGCTGCCGGCGGGGGTCAGGTACGCGTTGACCTGCAACGGCTGCCCGACGGCGGTGCCGAGCTCGCGGGCGAAGTCGACCAGCGCGGGCCAGGTGCGGTGCAGGCCCTGCAGGACGAGGGTGGCACCGTCGGCGTACAGCTCCAGCACACGCTCGTCGAGGACCTGGTCGCCGATCTCGGCCCCCGCGCCGCCGCCGCCGGTGAAGCGGGTCGCCGGCACGAGCTGACCGTCCTTGGCGATGCGCAGGAACGGCGTACGCAGGCCGCGGCGGCTGAGCAGCTCGTCGGCGTCGGCGGGACTGAGCAGGTCGGTGAAGCCGGCCGGGTTGGGCAGTTCGTCGGCGCGGGAGAGCAGCGGTGTGCGTCCCCAGTGGGCGGCGGCGAACTTCGCCTGCTCGACCGACACGCAGCGGGCGAGCGCGGCGGCGGCCGCGGACGGAACCGCCGGGCGGCCGTGGCCGCCCGGCGGGTCGATGTCAGTCATGGCGATCCGTCAGGCGCTGCCGTCGGCGCCGCCGTCGTGCTGGCCCGGGGTCGCACCGCCGTCGGCCGGGCCCTCCGCGCTGCCGTCGGCACCACCGTCGTGCTGGCCGGGGGTCGCACCGCCGTCGGCGGGACCCTCCGCGCCCTGGTCGGCCCCCTTGTCGGCACCGCGCTCGGCACCGCGGTCGGCACCGCCGTCGGCGCCACCGTCCTGCTGGCCCGGCGTGGCACCGCCGTCGGCCGGGCCCTCGAGGCCGCCGCCGCTGGTGGTCTGCATGTCGTCGTCGTTGAGTGCCATCGGTGCTCCCTAGGGATGTGCCGCCCCGCCGTTGCGCCGGGGTCTCCGTCGTGCAGCGGGTGGTACCCCACGCGCGATCTTCTCTAACCCCACCGTAGACGCCCGTTCCGGTTCACACCGGCGCTTCGCCGGGCCCGGTCCCCCGGCCCTCGAGAGCCGCCACGGCCCGCCCCACCCGAGGTGGAACGGGCCGTCGCCCACGGGCGGCGCGTCAGGGAATGATGTTCGCCATGTCCCGGGGCATCGTGGCCTTCACGTCGTCCCACTCGCCCTGGGTCACGTGCCAGCGCAGGGTGTCCAGCACCACCTGTACCACGCGCTCCGGGCCTCCCTCGACGTCGTACGGGAAGCCCTGGCGGACCTCCAGCAGGAAGTCGTCCCGGTTGAGCTTGATCGGCACGTCCTGCGGCTTCCAGCCGTCGAAGTAGATCCCGCGCACCAGCACCGGCAGCTGCGCGGCGAACTCCACGCTCTCCTGCACCGGCATCCGGTCGCGCAGCAGGTGCAGCACGGTGCGCAGCGCGCAGTAGGACTGGTTGCGTTGCTCCTTCGGCCAGCCGTAGGCCTGCTCGATCTCCTTGAGGATCAGGTTGGTCTTGTCCATCGAGGACTCGAACGCCGAATGCAGCTGCTCAGCCATCGTTCCACCCCCGTACGTCGGTCTCCCACCGTCGGTCGTCGTCACGTCGCGGCGGCCCCACCGGGCCACGCGGCTGCCGGGTCGGGCCGACCCGGGCGGGGCGCGGCACTCCCCGGGCGGCGGCGGACGTGCCGACGACGTGCAGCACGGCGCCGGGCCGTCGACCCGGTACCACCCGAACCGTCATCACCATCCACCTCCGTGGTGTCGCCTCGCGTGGCCGCTGCCGACCACACGCACCGTCCATGCTGCGCGGCGGCGGGGTGAGCGGCCCTCACCCGGACGGGATGAAAAGCCGGGCGCCTGCCGCCGTTCAGGCGGCGTCGAGCAGCCCGGCGAGGGTCGCGGCGTTGGTCTGCGCGTAGTCGCGGTAGCAGTTGTTCATCAGCACGTGGGTCTGGCTGGTGGAGTCGGCCAGTTCGCGCAGCTTCGGCGCCCAGTCGCGCAGCTCCCGGTCGGAGTAGCGGTAGCCGAACTTCTCGTGGATGTCGCGGCTGGTCCACTTGTCGCTGTGCCCGTGGAAGCGGACCACCGCGAGGTCCGCGGTGGCGGCCAGCACCGGGGGCACCGACGAGCGGTGCCCCTGCGGCATGTCCACGCAGACGTACGCGAGCCGGTGCTCACGCAGGAAGGAGAGGGTCTCGTCGGCGTTGTCGCCGTCGAACCAGGAGGCGTGCCGGAACTCGTAGACGGGGCGCAGCGGGGCGCACCGCCTCGCGACCTCCAGCAGGTACTGCTTGTTGTCGCGCTTGATGGTGAACCAGGGCGGGAACTGGAACAGCAGCGCGCCCAGCTTGCCCGCCTCGACCAGCGGGTCCAGCGCGGCGAGGAAGCGCGTCCAGACCTCCTCGTACGCCTGCGGTGGCAGGTCGTCCGGGTACAGGTTCTTCTTCTCCGTCGCCGGGCGCAGGTCCTTGTAGAGCGCGTTGGGCCGGGTCGGGTGCCCGGTCAGCAGGCTGAACGCCTTGACGTTGAAGGTGAAGCCGGCCGGGGTGCGCTCGGCCCACAGCCTCGCCGTCCGCTCGGCGGGCGGCGAGTAGTAGGTGGCGTCCACCTCGACCAGCGGAAACTGGCGGGCGTAGTACGCCAGTCGCTTCTCGGGGGTGTCGGCCGTCCGCGGGTACCAACCGGAGTCCAGCAGCGTGCGGTCGGTCCAGGAGGCGGTGCCGACCCTGATCTCACCCATCGGTCGACCTCACCGCGTCCCGGACCGACCCGCAGCCGCTGAAACCGGGGGTCAGGCCGCCCGGCGCTCCCGGTTCTGCTTGCACTGCACGCAGGTGGTGGCGGAGGGGAAGATCTCCAGCCGCTCGACGGGGATGGCCGAGGTGCAGCCCTCGCAGAAGCCGTACGTGCCCTCCTCGAGCCGGTTGAGGGCGTGCTCGTACTGGGCGCGGCGGTCGAGGATGCTGCGCAGCAGGGACTGCGCGGTGTCCCGCTCCGCCGTCTTGGTGCCGCTGTCGGCCTGGTCGTCGCCGGCGGTGTCACCCACCTCCACCAGCCGCAGCACCTGGCTCTGCAGCACCGCCTGTTCGTACTCCGCGGACATCTCGTCGTAGCGGGCCTGCAGGGAGCGCCGGATCTGGTCGATCTCCGCCTGGGACCGGCCCGTACCGATCGTGTCGTGGACGAGCATCGCTGCCTGCCTTTCTGCCCTGGTGATACGCCTGGGCACCGGTGCGTGGGCCCAGCGCCGTGGTGGTCTGCGGCGCGAGCGGATCACCCGCGCTCTGTGAGCCGGGCGATTACCCCGCCCCGCCGACGGTCAAACCGACGACTTTCCGCCACGACGAGGCGTCAGGGCGACACCGGGGACTCCACCAGCGCCGGGTGCCGGGGATCGTCGGCGCGGACCACGACGTCGGCGAAGGAGGCGGGGGCGACCTCGTCGGCGTACCGGGCGAAGGCGGGCAGCGTCCAGCGCAGCTCCGGGTCGGTGCGCCGAGCCAGGGCCGCCGGGGAGAGCGCCAGGTGGACGGTGACGTCGAAGGGCAGGGCCCCGCCGAGCAGCAGCGCCCCGCTGACCAGCAGGACTCCCCCGGGCGGCAGATCGACGTACGCGGCGCGACTGGCCCGGTCGGCGGTGGCGTCCCACAGCGACGGCAGTACGCGCCCGGAGCCGCCGGGCCCGGCCGGGTCGAGCACCTCCCGGCGCAGCCCCTGCTCGTCGACCCAGCCCTCGTAGAACGCGTCGGGGTTCCTCCGGCCGGATTCCAGGCGCACCGAGGCGGGGCGGAGGAAGTCGTCGGCCCGTACGTGCAGCGCGGGTCGGCCGAGCGCGCGCAGCGGGTCCACCAGCGCGGCGGCGAGCTCGTCCGGGCCGGCCGCCGGGGCGCCGTCGACCGCCACCCGTAGCCGGCCCGGGGCGTCGGCGGCGGCGAGGCGCTCGGTCAGCTCGGCGACGAGCCGCTGCGGGGAGATGGGTCGGACGCGCATTCGACAATGGTGCCCCGCCGGCCGCCCGGGGACGGGCCGCCCGCACGAGACGCGGTGGGGCAGCGGCCGTCAGCCACTACGGGCGGTCGTCACGCGGTGGGCGGTCGTCCGGTCACGGTGAGGGCGGTCGTCAGCCGTTGCGGTCGATGGTCACGTGGGCGTCGTCTGCCAGCCGGTAGCCGACGCCGTAGACGGTGGTGACCAGCGGGACGTCGACGCCGACCTTGCCGCGCAGCCGGCGGACGTGCACGTCCACGGTGCGCACGCCGGCGTGTTCGTAGCCCCACACCGCGTTGAGCAGCTGCAACCGGGTGAACACCCGGCGGGGATGGGCGACGAGGTGCAGCAGCAGGTCGAACTCCAGCCGGGTCAGCGGCAACGGCTCGCCGTCGCGCAGCACCGAGCGGGACGACGCCAGGATGTGCAGGGTGGGGATGGTGGCGGCGGGCGGGCGGACCGGCGAGCGGCCGGCGGGCAGCGGGTCGGGGCGACGCTCGACGGCGGCGGTGATGATGGTGCCCTCGCCGCGTTCCAGCATCTCCCGGGCGGCCTCCAGCAGCCGCCGGGCGGGCGGGGTCAGCGACTCCTCGGATGCCAGCGGGATGTTCAGGGTCACCGTCAGCATCGGTGCGGCCGTGTGGGCGGGGCGCCGCTGGCCTCCCGGGGGACGACCGGGAACAGCGGGCTGGGACGTATGCCATCCGGCGCGCGACGAGGCGGGGCTGACCGACATGGTCCTCCTTGGCTGGTCCGGGTGTTCCCCACGGCCCGGGACGCCGCTTCATCGATGTTTCCCGGCGCCCACGCGAGGGTCAAGGGGCGACTGCGTTGCATGAATGTGACAATTGACGAACGCATCGGAGCCGGATGCTCGCTCTGCGTACGAAGCCTGATGATTACAGCAGAGCCGCCCGGTTGGCCGGTTAGGGGGGTGCCCGCCCGGTTCGGGACCCGGACACGGCGGCGCGGCGCGCCCGGGTCCGGGCACGCCGCACGGGTGGCGCCGTCAGCGGTGGTGTTCGATCTCGATGCGGGCCTCGTCGGCGAGGCGGTAGCCGACGCCGTAGACGGTGGTCACCACCGGCATCTCCTCGTCGAGCTTGGCGCGCAGGCGGCGCACGTGCACGTCGACGGTGCGCGCCACCGCGTGTTCGTAGCCCCACACCCGGCTCAGCAACTGCAGCCGGGTGAACACCCGGCGGGGCTGCTGCGCCAGGAACAGCAGCAGGTCGTACTCGATGCGGGTCAGCGGGATGACGCGGGCGCCCTGGTGGACCACCCGGGAGCCGGTGGCGATCCGGATCGCGTGGGGGTCCACGGCGGCCGGCACCGCGCGGGGCGCCGCCGGCCGCTCCTCGGCGACGCCGGAGCCCAGCCGCCCCTCCCCCGACTCGGCGAGTTCGCCGATCAGCTCCAACAGCCGGGCCAGGCGGGGGCTGACCGGCCCCGGGGCGAGGTCGAGGGTGATGGTGACGCTCGGTGTGGCTCGCGGTCGGACCGACCCGGTCCGCTCGGGGCGTACGGTCGAGTGGTTTCGGGTGGGGATGGCGACGACGGACATGGAGCCTCCTGCGGCGGCGGTGCCGCCACGCCCGGTGGAGCGTGACGGTCAGGACGGCGCCCGGCCGGCGGTCACCGGGGGCGCGGGGGTGGACGTGGGTCGCGGCGGGGTGGGGCCGAGCACGGGCAGGCCGGCGAGCCGCCAGGCGACGAAGCCACCGACGACGTCCGTGGCCCGGTGCAGCCCGAGATCCTGGAGGGCGGCGGCGGCCAGGGAGGAGGTGTAGCCCTCCTGACAGATGACCATGACCCGCAGGTCGTAGCCGACCGCCTGGGGCAGCCGGGCGGCACAGCGGGGATCGAACCGCCACTCCAGCACGTTGCGTTCGATCACCAGCGAGCCGGGCACGGTGCCGTGGGCGGCCCGTTGGGCGGCCGGACGGATGTCGACCAGCAGCGCCCCGCCCCGGTATTCCAGGTGCGCGCGCTCGGGGTCCAGCCGGTCCAGCCGCGCCCGGGCGGCGGCCAGGATCTCGTCGATACCCCGGGCGCCCGGCGGGGCCACCGGGGCCGGACACGCGTGCGGGTCGGTCTGCGGCATGGTCGTTGCCTCCACTGGGTGCTGACGGTTCACGTACGACGGTGTACGGCCGGTGCGGGGTGGGCGGCGCGTACCGGATCGCGGGCGGAGGGGACGGGACGGCGTCGCGCTCACCAGGCGACTCCGGCCTCGGCCACCTCGGCGACGCGCAGCCGGCCCTCGGTGAGCCGGTAGCTGGTCATCCTGCGCAGCGCGGGGCGGTAGACGTGGACGCTCACCGCCGGCTCGTCGTCCCGGTTGGACACCTGGTGCACGTGCCGGGGGCCGAACCGGCGACCGGAGCCGGCCGGCAGCCGGTGCGGGCGCAGCACGCCCCCGCCGACCGTCTCCTCGGTCAGTACCCCGGAGACGACCAGGAACGCCCCGCCACAGCCGCCGTGGTCGTGCAGGTCGGTGCCCTGGCCGGGCAGCCAGCTCAACGCCCACACCTCGTGGTCGGCGTCGTGGGCGAGCCGGGCGTACCAGCGGGTGGCCGGATCGAAGCGCAGCGGCACCGGCCAGCGGGCGGGGTCGGCGGCCCAGCGGCGGGCGACGGTGAGCAGGTCGGGTGGGCGTCGGTCGGGCATGGCGGTCCTCGCGGTTCGGCGGAGCGTCGACCCAGCATAGGCTGCAAACCCTATTGGTTTAGTAGGCATTCCCAGAACTCGGGACGCCACCGCCATCCATCGGCTCCGCCTCCCAGCCCGCCGGCCGCGCGACCCGTCAGGCCGAGCTCCGACTAACCTGGACCGGTGAGTGAGGAACTCGACGCCGAGACGCTGGCGTTCGCGCACCGGATGTTCGACCTGGCGCGCGACGGCGCCACCGCCGAACTGGCCGACTACGTCGACGCGGGGCTGCCCGTCGACCTGACCAACGACAAGGGTGACACCCTGCTGCTCCTGGCGGCCTACCACGCCCGCCCCGAGACGGTCGCCGCCCTGCTCGCCCGCGGCGCCGACCACACCCGGGCCAACGACCGGGGCCAGACGGCCCTGGCCGCCGCCACCTTCCGCAGCAGCACGGAGGCCGTCCGGGCGCTGCTCGCCGCCGGAGCCGACCCGCACCACGGCAGCCCCTCGGCGGTGGAGACCGCCCGCTTCTTCGACCTGACCGAGATGTTCGCGCTGCTGACGGCACCGACCGCCTGACCGCGACGGCCGCCGTGTCCCGCTCGGTCGTGCGCGAGGTGCCCCGCTGACCGCTGCCGGCGACGCCCGGCGCACGCGCCCGACAGCCGGTATACAGGTCCGGTGGAGGATCCGCTGCCCGAACAGATGCGCGCCGCCGCCGCGGCGCTGCTGGCCGCGCTGGACGAGCCCGCCCGCGACCGGGCCGCCCATCGGTTCGACGACGACGCGGCCCGCCGCTGGATCGAGTACCGGCCGCGGCCCCGCCCGGGAGTCTGCCTGGCCGACCTCGACCGCGCGGGCCGCAAGGCCGCGCACCGGCTGCTGGCCACCGCGCTGAGCCCACCGGCGTACGCCCAGGCGATGGCGATCGTCGCGCTGGAGGAGGTGCTGGACCGGGCGGAGGGCTGGCGCCGGGGCCGGCACAGCGGCGACTACTGGGTGGCCGTCTTCGGCGATCCGGCCCGCGACGACGCCTGGGCGTGGCGCCTGGAGGGGCACCACCTCTCGGTGAGCATGACCGTGGTGGCCGGGCAGGTCTCCCCCGCGCCGATCTTCCTCGGCGCCAACCCGGCCACCGTCCGGTACGCCGGCCACCCGGTCTCCCGCCCGCTGGGCGTGGAGGAGGACCTGGGGCGCGCCCTGCTCGACGCGATGGGCCCGGCCGGCCGGTCCGCCGCCATCGTCGCCGACGAGGCCCCCGGGGACATCATCAGCGCCACCCGCGCCCAGGTTGGCGGGCCGCTGGAGCCCCTCGGGGTACCCGCCGACCGGCTCGGGCCGACCGGACGGGCCCTGCTGGACCAACTCGTGGCGCTGTATCTGGACCGGCTCCCGCCCGAGCTGGCGATCCGGGAGGCGCGCCGGCTGGACGCCGGGCGGCTGCACTTCGCCTGGGCCGGTCCGACCGTGCCCGGACGCCGCCACTACTACCGCGTGCAGGGCGACGACCTGCTCATCGAGTACGACAACACCAGCGACGACGGCAACCACGCGCACACGGTCCTGCGCCGCCCCGCCAGCGACTTCGGCGCGGACGTCCTCGCCGCCCACCACGCCGAATCCCACCCCCGCTAGCCGTCTCCGCCGCCCGCCCTTCCAGCTCGCGTCGCCCGTGCGGCGTGGCGTCGCGCCTCGTCGATCATGCAGTGGTGGTGCCCTGCGAAAGGTGCGAAGCGGCCCCTACCGGCCACCACGACTGCATGATCGACGCAGCTGGGGCCGGGGCGGGGGGCGCCGCCGGGGCGGGGCGTCAGGGGCGGTGGGGGGCCAGGTCGATGGTGGAGTCCGGGGTGCCGGCCAACGCGTCGAAGGTGGTGGCCTCGGCCCGGCGTCCGGCGTCGAAGCGGCGCACCAGCCGGGCGCCCAGCGAGACGCCGACCGCGCCGACGCCCAACGCCACCAGCTCGGTGAGCAGCAGCACGACGGACGCGCCCCGCTGCGGCGCGTCCGCACGGACGAGGCAGGAGATCAGGAACAGCGCCGCCATCGCCACGTTCACCAGGTTGAAGGTGATCGCCGTGCGCCGGGTGCGGTCGACCGGCACGTCCCACAGATCGATCATGCCGGCCACGGCGGCCAGCGCGGCGGCGAACAGGGCCGCCACGGTCGTCCAGTAGCCCACCTCACCGAGGAAGGCCGGCCCGCCGAGCACGTCGGTCAGGTCGAACACGGTCGCGCTGACGAAGAGCCCGAACGGGAACGTCACCAGCATCGGTTGGATCGGGTGCCCCTGCACCCGCAGCCGGCTCTGCATGGTTCCTCCCCAGGTCGGCATGCGTCCACCAGTCCAGGGTGCTACCCGGGCGCCCGTACGCCGAAACGACACGCGGCCCACCGGCCCCGATCGTCCCACCGGTCACCCGGCCCCGACCCGACGGCGGGCTGGCCGCCCAGGTTCAGTTGTCCCGGGGGCGCGACACGGTGGCGACCAGCCGGTCGGCCACCTGACGCAGCGGGATGTCCAGTGACGACGCCGCGCTGCGCAGCACGTCGAGCGCCTCCTCGGCCGGGCAGCCGCGCTGGGTCATGATCACGCCGATGGCCTGCCCGACCACCCCGTCGCCGAGCACCGCCGAATCCAGTTCCCCGGCCTGGGCGGCCCTGCGTGCCCGGTCGCGGACCGCCGCGAGCAGCAGCCCGGCGTGCTCGGCGAGCAGCATCGCGGTGAGCTGGTGCCCGGGGGTGAGCAGGTCGGCGGTGCCGGCGTACAGGTTGATCGACCCGATCACCTGTTCGTCGACGTCGACCGGCGCGGAGATCACCCCGTGCACGCCCAACTCCCGGGCCCGTGGCGTCCAGGCCGGCCACCGCCCCTCGCGGTCCAACCGGTCGGAGAGGATCATCTCCCGCCGCCGGACCGCGTCCATCGCGGGCGAGTCGGGGCCGTGCCGCAGGTCGTCCAGGCCCGCCAGGCGGGCGTCGGAGGCCGCCGCCCCGGCCGGTTCGCCGGCGCGCAGGGTGGTGAAGCCGCACCAGCTCACACCGGCGACCGCGTCGCGGGTGGTGCGTACGAGCGCGCCCAGCGCCTGGTCGAAGTCGTCGCCCGCGATCAGCGCGGCCGTCAGCTCGCGCAGCAGGGCGGCGGTCTCCAGGACGCCGAGCCGTTCCACCGCCGGGTCCCGCATCTCCAGGTTCACCGCCGCGCTGCCCCCGTCGTCGCAACGCGTGCCGCCGCACGGCCGGCCGGTGCCGTCACCTGTTCCATCGCCTGGTTCTCTCCCGACTCTTCGGACCCGGCCTACTACCCTCGCAAACCGGGGTCGAAACGGCGCAAAAGGGGGCCCCTTCCGGGCGCCCGGAGGCGTCGGAAGGGACCCCTACAGCGTCAGCGCGACGCGGAGCTGAGCCGCCGTCCCACCGAGGCAATCAACCGGTCCAGCTCCGAACCGAACGGGTTGTCGTGCACCAGGTACGTCCAGGTCGCGCTCGGCCGCACCAGCTTCGCCTCGTCCGGCTCCCAGTCGTCGGCGAACTCCGTCTCCTCGAAGGTGGCGAGCGTGCGCCGCTCGATCTCGGGGATCAGGTCGTTGAACGCCGGCACCGCCGCGCGGTGGAACTCGTCCAGCGGGTCGAGCCGGCCCAGCGCGCGCAGGTGCACGCCCTCGCGCACCTCGGAGAGCTCCGCGAGGTGCTCCGCCCAGAGCCGGTCGAGGTGGTAGAGGGCGATCGACCGGGCCGCCCGGGCGAGCAGGTCCTCGTCCATCTCGCCGGCCTTGTCGGGCATCCGGTCCAGCAGCATCAGCGCCGCCACGTCGCTGGTCAGCAGCCGTTCCCGACGCTCCGCGAGGGCCTTGCGCTGCTGCTCGATCACGACGCTGTAGCGCCACGTGTTGCGGTGGATCTCGTGGTTGACGCCCTCCGCGACCCGCTGGGCGTGCTCGACGGCGTACTCGACCTGATCGTCGGTGACGAGACCGTCGGCGTTCATCCGGGGCGAAGCCGGAACGGCGTCGCCGGCGTGCCGGACGACCAGGTCGTCCTCCAGGCTGACGAAGAAGACCGAGCCACCCGGGTCGCCCTGCCGCCCGGCCCGGCCGCGCAGCTGGTCGTCGACCCGGCGGCTGTCGTGCCGGCCGCTGCCGATCACGTAGAGGCCGCCCAGCTCGGCGACCCGGTCGCGGTCGGCCTGGTCGCTGCCGCCCAGCCGGATGTCCACGCCCCGGCCGGCCATCTGGGTGGAGACGGTCACCGCGCCGTACGCGCCGGCCTCGGCGATGATCGCCGCCTCCTCGTCGTCGTTCTTCGCGTTGAGCACCACGCAGGACACCCCGGCGGCGTTCAGGCCGGCGGCCAGCCCCTCGGACTCCTTCACGTCCAGGGTGCCGACCAGCACCGGCCGCCCGCGCTCGTGGTTGCGCTTGATCTCGTCGACCAGCGCCTCCTCCTTCTCCGCCCGGGTGGCGTAGATGCGGTCCGGCTCGTCCTCGCGCACGCACGGGGTGTTCGGCGGGATGACCGCCACCTCGAGGCCGAAGAACTCCCGCAGCTGGTCGCCGACCAGCACCGCGGTCGCCGTCATGCCGCACACCTTGGGATAGAGCGCGATGTACGCCTGCACGGCGATCGTGCCGAGCACCTCGCCCTCGGCGGTGGCGTCGAGGCCCTCCTTGGCCTCCACGGCCGCCTGGAGTCCGTCCGGCCAGCGGCGGCGCTGGGCGACCCGGCCGCGCATCTCGTCGATCAGCTCGACGGAGTTGTCCCGGACGATGTAGTCGACGTCGCGGTGCAGCAGGGCGTGCGCGTGCAGGGCCACGTTCACGGCGGAGAGCTGCGCGACGTGTTCCTCGTCGTAGAGGTCGATGCCGAGCTTCGCCTCGATGGCGGCCAGGCCGGCGGCGGTGAAGGCGACGCTGCGGCCGTCCTCGGCCACCGTGTAGTGCTTGCCCTTGCGCAGGCCCCGCACCTGGGCTGCGGCGGCGTGCACCGGGTCCTGCTCGCCGGCGACCGCGCCGGCGAGGACCATCGGCACCCGGGCCTCGTCGATGAGGATCGAGTCGGCCTCGTCGACGATGGCGGTGCGCAGCGGCGGCTGCACCCGGTCCGCCACGTCGGTGACGAGCTGGTCGCGCAGGTAGTCGAAGCCGGCCTCGCTGACCGAGACGTAGGTGACGTCACAGGCGTACGCGTCGCGCCGCTCCTGCGGGGTGGACGCCTCGTTGACCCAGCCGACGGTCAGGCCGAGCAGGGTGTAGACCGGCTCCATCCAGAGGGCGTCACGCCGGGCCAGGTAGTCGTTGACGGTGAGCACGTGCACCGGGCCGTTGCCCAGCCGGACGTGCCCGTACGCGGCGATGGTGGCGGTGAGCGTCTTGCCCTCACCGGTGGCCATCTCGGCGACCTTGCCCGACAGCAGCGCCATCGCACCCAGCAGCTGCACGTCGTACGGCCGCTGGTCGAGGCCCCGGCGGGCGGCCTCGCGGCCGATCGCGCAGATCTCCTCGTAGCCCGTGGCCTTGCCGGCGGCCTCGGTCAGCTCGGCGTCGTCGAGCGCCGACAGCTCGTCCTCGCGCGCCTCGACGGCCGGCAGCAGCTTCTCCAGCGGCCCCAGGTCGACGGTCGTCCCCGGGCGCTGGAGGAACCGGCGGAACCTGGTCTTCAAGCGTTGCGACACACCCATGAGCGGCAACGGTACGCGACCGGAGCCGTCGTTGGCGGCCCGCCCGGCGTACCACCGCGCGGGTGTCGCCGCGAGGCGGGTCGCACGCGTGCGGCGCTCAGGTCACCAGGAGCTGGTGGGCGGCCAGCTCACGGTAGAGCGGGCTGGTCCCGGTGAGCTCGTCGTGGGTGCCGGTGGCCGCCACCCGGCCCCCGTCGAGCACCACGATCTGGTCGGCGTCGACGACGGTGGAGAGCCGGTGCGCCACGATCAGCAGGGTGCGCCGGGCCGCGACCGCGTCGATGGCCCGGCGCAGCGCGGCCTCGTTGCGGGCGTCGAGGTTGCTGGTCGGCTCGTCGAGCAGCAGCACCGGCGCCCCGGCCAGCAGGGCGCGGGCGATCGCCAGCCGCTGCCGCTCGCCGCCGGAGAGCAGCACCCCGCCCTCACCCACCTGCACGTCCAGCCCCTCGGGGGCGCGCTCGGCGAGGTGGCCCAGGTTGACCTCGTCGAGCACCGCGCGCAGCCGGGCCTCGGTGGCCTGCGGCGCGCCGATCAGGAGGTTCTCCCGCAGCGTGCCGGCCAGCACGGGGGCGGACTGCTCGACGTAGCCGATCCGGGCGCGCAGCGCGTCGCGGGGCAGGTCCCGCACGTCCACCCCGTCGACGCGCAGCGTGCCCTCGATCACCTCGTAGAAGCGCTCGACCAGCGCCAGCAGTGTCGACTTCCCGGCGCCGGAGGGGCCGACCAGGGCGGTCCGGGTGCCGGCCGGCACGGTGAAGCTCACCTCGCGCAGCACCGGCGGGCCGCCGGGGTAGCCGAAGCCCACCCGGTCGAACTCGACCGACGCCGGGGCCCCGCCGGACGGGGCCTTGGCCGGGGCGGCGGCCGGCCGGTCGGCGGCCCCCTCGACCGGGACGGCGAGCATCTCCTCGATCCGCTGGAGCGCGCCCAGGCCGGTCTGCAACTGGGTGTAGGCGTGCACCGCCTGCCCGAGCGGAAGCACCAGGAAGAACAGGAACATGATGAAGGCGACCAGGTCCCCGACGGTGATCGCGCCCGCCGCCACCCGCGCCCCGCCCACCCCGAGGACCAGCAGGAACGCCCCCTGGATGGTGACGCTGCTGGCCGGGCCGACGAACGCCTGCACCCGGGCCACCCGCAGCCCGGCCGCGTACGCCTGCCCGGCGCTGACGCCGATCGCGTCGGCCTCGCGCCGCTCGGCGCGGGCGGCGCGGATCGTGCGGGCGGCGGAGATGGCCCGCTCCACCGCCGAGGTCATCTCGCCGATGCGCTCCTGGGCGGCCCGGGCCAGGCCCCGCACCCGGCGGGCGAAGGCGACCGCGATGCCGATCCCGGCGGCCACCCCGAGCAGGGTCACCCCGAACAGCACCGGGTCGAGCAGGAGCATCGCCCCGGCCGCGCCGAGCACCATCACGGCGCCGGTGACCACCTCGAACAGCCCGGAGGTGACCACGGCGCGCAGCAGGGTGGTGTCCGAGCCGACCCGGGAGAGCAGGTCGCCGGTGCGGCGGCGGTCGTACTCGGCGATCGGCAGCCGCAGCAGGTGCCCGGCCAGCCGCCGCCGGGTGTCCAGCACGACCCCCTCGGCGGTGCGTTGCAGCAGGTAGTCGCGCACCCCGCCGAGCGCCGAGCCCATCAGCACCAGGGCGACCAGCGCCGTGACCAGCCCCGCCACGGGCCGGCTGGCGGAGAGCCCGTCCAGCACCGAGCGGGTGAGCAGCGGCTGCGCCAGCGAGGCCGCCGCCCCGGCGAGCGACAGCACGCCCACCACCGCCAGGGTGCCGCGGTGGGCACGCAGGTACGGCAGCAGGGCGGCGAGGCCGACCCGCCGGTCCTCCGGGGCTCCGGCAGGACCACCGGCGGCGGTCGTGACGGGCGCGTCGGCGGTCGTGAGGGGGTCGGCGGCGGTCGTGACGGACGCGTCGGCGCTCATGCTGGCACGGTATCGGGCCGCGCCACCCGCCCGGCCCGGCGCGGGGCGTCAGACGGTCAGCACCACCTGTAGTTCCTGGCGGCGCCGCTCGGCGAGGTCGGTCAGCAGCGCCGGCGCGTCCTCGAACGGCACCACGGCCGAGACCAGGTGCTTGCGGATCACGTCCCCGTACGCGCGCAGCAGGTCGATCGTCTCGGCGGAGAGGCGCTCCCGGTCCCAGGTGGGGGCGAGCCCGCGCGGCACCCGGCCGATCTGGGCAGACCGCAGCGTCAGCCCGTTGTGGTGGAACTCCTCGCCGAAGCGCACCGCGTCCGCGCCGGCCTGGTAGAAGGCCAGGTCGACCACCGTGCCCTGGGGGCGCAGCAGGCGCAGGGCGAGCTGCAGCGCCCACGCCTGCCCCCGGCACTGGAACACCACGTCGGCGCCCCGGTCGCCGGGGCCGTGCGCCCAGCGGGTCTTGAGCACCACCGCCGGGTCGTCGGCCTCCGGGTCGAGGGTCCGCAGGCCCAGCGCCTCGGCGACGGCCCGCCGCTGCGGGGTCGGGTCGAGCACCACCACCGAGGCGGCCCCGTGCCGCCTGGCGAACAGGGCGGTGAGCAGGGCCACCACCCCGCCGCCGACGACCGCGACCCGGCGGCCCCGCACCCCGTCGCCCAGCGACCGCACGTCCGCGCCGTGCAGGTCGGCGGCGGCGTGCAGCACCCCGTTGGCGCAGATCGGACCCATGTGCGCGACGTAGACGCCGAGCAGCGGGTCGAGGTCGTCGGGCAGCGGCACGAACCGCTCGGCGACCGGGTCGGCCACCCAACCGGTGCGGTGGCCGTACGTCATGGCACCGACCGTGCCCACGGCGACAGCCGGGGTACGGCTCTCCACCACCCTGCCGACCTGCATGTAACCGAGGCGGGTCACCGGGAAGGGGGTGCTGGCCGCGCCCGGCTGGAAGAGCCCGAGGTCGGCGTTCCAGGTGACGTTGAGGTAGGGATTGGTGCCCTTGACGTAGCTGAGTTCGGTGCCCGCGGACACGCCGCTGAACAGCGTCCGGACCCGGAACGTGCCGTCGGTCAGCTCGGCGGCGTCCTGCTCGACAAGCTCCACCCGCCCCGGGCCGCTGACCACCACCACCTTGTCACGCATCGACGGCCACCCCGGCGGCGAGCGGCGCGGCGGCGGGCACGTCCAGCCGTACGGGCCGGCCGGTGCGGGCGGAGTCCGCGATCGCGAGGGCCAGCCGCTGGGTGCCGAGGGCCTCGGCGTACGGGACACGGACGTCGTCGCCGACGCCCCGGACCGCGTCGACGAAGGCCCGGTCCACGGCCACCCGGGCGGCGTCGGGGTCGGCGGCGAAGCGACGTTCCCCGTCGGCGTCGCGCACGACCAGCCCGTCCTCGCTCAACGACAGAGCGAGCCCGTCGGCGAGGATCTCCAGTCCGGCGCGGTGCTTCCAGCCGAGCACGCAGGCGGCGGTGAGGGTGCCGACCGCACCACCGGCGAACCGCAGCGCCGCGGTGGTGACCGAGTCGATGTCGGCGCCGTCGACCGGCGGCGGGGTGCCGTCGCCGTACGCGGTGACCTCGGTGGCCTCCCCGACCAGGAGCCGGACGAGGTCCAGCACGTGCGCGGCCTGCTCGACCACCGGGCCGCCGGAGCGGTCCCGCCGCGACCACCAGTCCACCGGGGGCACCTTGTCCCACCACGCGCCGGCCACCATCCGCACCGGACGGTCACCGAGCAGCTCGCGGGCCTGCTGCACCACCGGCAGGTACCGCCAGTGGTGCCCGACGCCGGTGAGCAGCCCGCGCCGGGCCACCAGGTCGGCGACCCGCTCGGCGGTCACCAGGTCGACGGCGACGGGCTTCTCCACGAACATCGGCACCCCGGCGGCGACGACCGCCTCCTCGGCCGGTCCGTGGGCGAACGGCGGCACGCAGACGTAGACCGCGTCCGGGCCGGCGGCCAGCAGCTCGTCGACGTCGCCGAAGGTGCGGGCGCCGTGCGCGCGCGCCAACTCCGCCGCGGCCTGCGGCACCACGTCGGTCACCCCGAGCAGCTCCACGTCGGCGAATCCGTCCAACACCCGGGCATGGCGTCGCGCCACCCCGCCGGCCCCTACCAGTCCCACCCGGCACGTGCGCATGTGAAGCCCCTTCGCCGCCGTTTCGCGTCGCCGACAGCACTCCCCCGGCACGCGCGCAACCAAACGTTCACCAGGGCGGAACCCGGCCACGCCGCCGACGTGATCAGGCTGTGAGGCATGCTGCGTTAGCGCGAGCGCGGCAGTGGGAAATAGGAGCAGGATTTTTCCGCCACGATCTGGGGGTGCCTGTGCGGAAAGCGGAAACGATCGTGTCACCGGTGGTGGAGGCGTGGGCCACCTACCGCACCACGTCGGCGGGTGACTGGCCGGCCCGGCACCTCATTCGCGCCAAGGGCGACAGCAGGGTCAGCGTGGTCCTGCCGGCCCACAACGAGGAGGCGACGGTCGGCGCGATCGTGTCGACCATCCGCCAGCACCTGATGGAACGGGTGCCGCTGATCGACGAGTTGATCGTCGTGGACTCCCGCTCCACCGACCGCACCGCCCAGGTGGCCCGTACGGCCGGGGCGGAGGTGGTCAGCCAGGACGCGATGACCCGGGGGCTGCCCCGGCTGACCGGCAAGGGCGACGCGCTCTGGGCGGGGCTGGCCGCGGCCGAGGGCGACGTGGTGGCGTTCGTCGACGCCGACCTGCGCGAGTTCCGTCCGCACTTCGTGACCGGGCTGATCGGCCCGCTGCTGACCGATCCCTCGGTGGACTTCGTGAAGGGCTTCTACCACCGTCCGCTGGTCGGGGCGTCCAGCGTGGAGGCCGACGGCGGCGGGCGGGTGACGGAGCTGATGGCCCGGCCGATGCTCAACCTGTTCTGGCCCGAGCTGGCGGGCTTCGTGCAGCCCCTCGCCGGCGAGTACGCGGGCCGCCGGGAGGTGCTGGAGCAGGTGCCGTTCGTCTCCGGCTACGGGGTCGAGACGGCGATGCTCATCGACCTGCTCGACCTGGTCGGCCTGGACGCGCTGGCCCAGGTGGACCTCGGCGAGCGCAAGCACCGCCACCAGGACACCGCCGCGCTGGGCCGGATGTCGGCCCAGATCATGCTGACCGCCTGGTCGCGGCTGCAACGGCGCGGCTGGGCGGCGCCGGGTGCCATGCCGGCCGCGCTGCTGACCCAGTTCCGCCGGGGCGGCTCCGACGCCCTGCCGAACCTGGACCGGGAGATCGTCGTCAGCGACGTCTCCGTCGAGGAGCGGCCGCCCCTGGCGCAGCTGCGCCACCGCATCCCCCGCCGACGGGTC
Source organism: Micromonospora sp. NPDC049048 (assembly GCF_043197615.1). Classification (NCBI taxonomy): domain Bacteria; kingdom Bacillati; phylum Actinomycetota; class Actinomycetes; order Micromonosporales; family Micromonosporaceae; genus Micromonospora; species Micromonospora sp. NPDC049048. Next base: position 330,241 of record NZ_JBICTM010000004.1, read on the forward strand.
GCCGCGGCGTGAACGCGCGACCCGTCGTGCCCGTGCCGCGCCGGGCGCGGACGGCCCGCGGCCCCGTCGAGAGGAACGTCGCATGAGCCTCACCGTCCTGATGAACGCCGGTCCGTGGCTGTCCGTGCCGCCGCCGGGCTACGGCGGTATCGAGAACGTCATCGCCACGCTCGTGCCGGAGCTGCGCCGCCTCGGCGTACGGGTGGTGCTCGCGTCGGTCGACAGCAGCGCCCTGCCGGTCGACGAGAAGTTCTCCGTCTTCCCCGACGGGCAGTTCCACGCCCTGCAGCGGCCGTACAACCAGGTCTGCGGCATCTCCCAGGCGCACCTGAACGGGGTGGTGCGCGTGCTGCACTCGCGCGACGACATCGACCTGGTGCACGACCACGTGGAGGCGGTCGGCCTGGCCACGCTCACCGCCATGGGCCCGGACGCCCCGCCGGCGCTGCACACGCTGCACTGGGACCTGGCCAAGCACCCGGCGCTCTACGGCAACCTCGACGGCGGCGACCGGGTCCGGGTCAACGGCGTCTCGGCCTCGCAGCTGGCCCGCGCGCCCCGGGCGTTGCGGGAGCACTCGGTGGGCCACGTGCACCTGTCCACCCCGCTCGCCGTCGACGCGGACCGGCGGCCCCGCGCCGACAAGGGCGACTACGCGCTCATCCTGGGCCGGATCAACCCGGGCAAGGGGCAGGACGTGGGCGCGCGCCTCGCCCGGCGGGTGGGGGTGCCGCTGGTGCTCGCCGGTCCCGTCGGCCCGTACCACCGGCCGGAGGACCTGGCCGCCGCCGGGGACGAGGCCCGGCAGAACCCGGACGTGCGGTTCTTCTACGACGAGGTGGCGCCGCACGTCGACGGCGACCTGGTCCGCTGGGTGGGCACGGTGGCCGGGCAGGACCGCGACGACCTGCTGGCCGGCGCCCGGGCCTCGCTGTTCCCGCTGCGCTGGGAGGAGCCGGGCGGCACGGCGGTGGTCGAGTCGCTGGCCCTGGGCACGCCGGTGGTGGCCACCGCCCGGGGCTGCCTGCCCGAGCTGATCGAGCACGGCCGCACCGGCCTGCTCACCACCGACGAGGAGGAACTCGGCGAGCTGCTGCTGGCCGCCGACATGCTGGACCCGGACGAGTGCCGGCGCGAGGCCGCCGTGCGCTTCACGCCCGCGGTGATGGCGGAGAAGTACGTGGGCCTCTACGAGCGGGTCCGCCAGCTCGCCACCGCCGGGCGCCTGTTGGCGGCCTGACCGGCGATCCGCGCCGACGGCGGGTTTGTCGGTGCGAACAGTGGGAAGGCCCGGTCCGCTCGGTATTCCCGCACAGTGAGGAGACGGCGGTGACCGGTCCCATGGCGCGCTCCCGCGCCCGGCACAACCCGGCGGACGGCAAGGCGCCCGTCCGGCGGGCCGCCACCGTCGTGGCGGTGGTCTTCCTCCTCGTCGGCGTGCTCGGCTTCGTGCCGGGCATCACCAGCGACTACTACGACCTGCGCTTCGCCGGGCACGACTCCGAGGCGAAGCTGTTCGGCCTGTTCCAGGTCTCGGTGCTGCACAACATCGTCCACCTGCTCTTCGGGGTGGCCGGGCTGGCGCTGGCCCGTACCGTCGCGGGCGCACGGGCGTACCTGATCGGTGGGGGCGCGATCTACCTGGTGCTCTGGCTCTACGGCCTGGTGGTCGACCACAACAGCGGGGCCAACTTCATCCCCGTCAACAACGCCGACAACTGGCTGCACCTGTTCCTCGGCGTGGGCATGATCGCGCTCGGCGTCCTGACGACGCGGGACCGTACCGCGCGGTGACTCATCGGGACCGGCCGGGGCGCGTCGCGCCCCGGCCGGTCGCGGTTTCGCCCCACCCGACCCCGGGTAGTTCGCAGACCTCGACGAGGCGAAGCGAGGGCGCGGATGCGGAGGATCACCTGCGAGGTGCGCGACGGGTCACCCGTGACCGTCGTACGCCTGCGTGGCAGCCTCGACCTCGCCACCATGCGCACGGTGCACACCGTGCTGGACGGCTGCCTCGCGAACCAGCCCGACGCGCTCGTGGTCGACCTCGCCGACATCACCGTGCGTGACCGGCTCGCCCTCGCGGTCTTCGCCGCGGCCGCCCGCCGGGCGGCCGACTGGCCCGCGGTGCCCGTGGTGCTGTGTGCCCCGCCGGCCGAGGCGGCGACCTGGCTGGCGCAGTCGACCGCCTGCCGGTTGGTGCCCGTACGCCGGGACTGCGACGAGGCGACCCGGGTGGCGAACGCGGCAGCGACACCCCGGCTGCGGGTCCGGCTCGAACCGGTCGCGGGGGCCTGCCGGCGGGCGCGGGAACTGGTCACCGACGCGTGCGCCCGGTGGAACCTGCCCGAGGTCGCCGGTCCGGCCTCGTTGGTGCTCAGCGAGCTGGTCGGCAACGTGGTCCGGCACGCCGGGACGCCGATGCAGGTGACGCTCACCCTGCGCCGGCCGTACCTGCACGTGGCGGTGACGGACGGCAGCCGGACCTCGGTGCGGGCCCGCTGCCCCGACCTGCGGGCCGAGGGCGGCCGGGGGCTGATGCTGGTACGCGAGCTGGCCCAGCGCTGGGGCAGCTCGCCGGCCGGTGACGGGAAGGTCGTCTGGGCCATACTGCCGGCCAATTGACCGAATTTACCACTCTCGCCTGAATAACCGCTGTCGCCTGGTTTCATAGGCTGTGGGGCGGGTAGCCGCGCCGTCCTATCTGTCGTCATGGCGGGGTGAGAGTCACATGCCCAAGCGGGGAAACACCGCACCTGCACGGGACCGGGGGCCGGCGATCCTGGCGCCGGCACGCTTCGGCGGCTACCCCGGGCCGATGCGCGAGGCCCTGCCCGGCGGGAAGTTGACCAGGTTCCTGGCCACCACGGACCACAAGCAGATCGGTCTGCTCTACCTGCTGACCTCGTTCGGGTTCTTCCTGGTCGCGGGGATCCAGGCGATGCTGATGCGGGCCGAGCTGGCCCGCCCCGGCATGCAGTTCCTCTCCGCCGAGCAGTACAACCAGCTCTTCACCTCGCACGGCGCCGTCATGCTGCTGCTGTTCGCCACCCCGGCGGCGTTCGGGTTCGGCAACTACATCGTGCCGATCCAGATCGGCGCCCCGGACGTGTCGTTCCCCCGGCTCAACGCCCTCGCGTACTGGCTCTACCTGTTCGGCGGGCTGATGGTGGTCGGGGGATTCCTCACCCCGGGCGGCTCCGCCGACTTCGGCTGGACCGCGTACTCGCCGCTGAGCAGCCAGGAGCACTCCCCCGGCGTCGGCGCCAACCTGTGGGTGATCGGCCTGGTGGTCTCCGGCCTGGGCACCATCCTCGGCGCGGTCAACCTGATCACCACGATCCTCACCCTGCGCGCGCCCGGCATGACCATGTTCCGGATGCCGATCTTCACCTGGAACATGCTCTTCACCAGCGTGCTGGTGATCCTGGTGTTCCCGCTGCTCGCCGCCGCGCTGATGGCGCTCGCGGCGGACCGGCTGCTCAACGCCCACGTCTACGACCCGGGAACCGCCGGGCCGATGCTCTGGCAGCACCTGTTCTGGTTCTTCGGCCATCCCGAGGTCTACATCATCGCGCTGCCGTTCTTCGGCATCATCACCGAGATCATCCCGGTCTTCGCCCGCAAGCCGATCTTCGGCTACACCGGCCTCGTGCTGGCCACCGCCGCGATCACGGTGCTGTCGATGACCGTCTGGGCCCACCACATGTTCGCCACCGGCCAGGTGCTGCTGCCGTTCTTCAGCATCCTGAGCTACCTGATCGCGGTGCCCACCGGGGTGAAGTTCTTCAACTGGATCGGCACCATGTGGAAGGGGCAGCTCACCTTCGAGACGCCGATGCTCTTCGCGATCGGCTTCCTGGTCACCTTCCTCTTCGGCGGCCTCACCGGGGTGCTGCTGGCCAGCCCGCCCGCCGACTGGCACACCCACGACACCTACTTCGTCGTGGGCCACTTCCACTACGTGCTGTTCGGCACGGTGGTCTTCGCGCTCTTCGGTGGCTTCTACTTCTGGTGGCCGAAGATGACCGGGCGGCTGCTCGACGAGCGACTCGGCAAGGTCCACTTCTGGACGATGTTCGTCGGCTTCCACGGCACGTTCCTCGTCCAGCACTGGCTCGGCAACGAGGGGATGCCCCGCCGCTACGCCGACTACCTGCCCAGCGACGGCTTCACCGCGCTCAACACCTTCTCCAGCATCTTCGCCTTCGTGCTCGGCGCCTCCACGCTGTTCTTCATCTGGAACGCCTGGAAGTCCTGGCGTTTCGGGGCACAGGTGACCGTCGACGACCCGTGGGGCTTCGGCAACTCGCTGGAGTGGGCCACCACCTGCCCACCGCCGCTGCGCAACTTCGACCGGATGCCCCGCATCCGCTCCGAGCGCCCCGCCTTCGACGCCAAGTACGGCCCGCTCGTCGCCGACCTCGGCCGGGACCTGCCGCAGCGCACCACGAAGCCGCCGCAGGACTTCCGCGACGAGTTGCACCGCGAGAGGCACGTGCCCGAGTCGCCGTCCCTCGAGGGGGCGCACGGCGCACGGGAGGCCGCCGAGTACCAGCCGGCCCCACAGTCCGGGGCCAGGCCGGTGGACGTCCCGGAGCCGGACGAGGTGCGCCGGCCCAGCTTCGAGCAGACCGACGAGCCGGAGGAGACCCACCTCGGCGCCCAGCGGGAGCCGCAGGAGAACGACCGCTGGCGGCACCCGCGCGGGCCCGGCGACACGCCCGAGCACTGAGCGGGCGTACGCGTGGAAGGGCCGGCACCGCGTGGTGCCGGCCCTTTCGACGTGGTCAGCTCTCGCGGGCCGCCGCGAGTCCCGCCGCGGTGAGCGAGCGGCGCACGGCCGGCTGGACCCGGGTCAGCCGCAGCGGCACCCCCGTACGGGCGGCGGCCTCGCGGCCGGCCATCAGCGCGGCGATGCCGCCGGCGTCGAAGCCGCCCGCGCCGACCAGGTCGACCACCACCTCGGCGGGCTGCCCGGTCACCGCCTCCAGCATCGCGCGGCGCAGCTGGTCCGCGCCGTCGCGGTCGACCTCACCGCCGACCTCCACCACCACCCGGTCGCCGTTGTGCCGGACCGAGATCCGGGTCTTCGCCGGCTCCGACTCGGCGGCCCCGTTCTGCCACGGCGGCGGGGCGTCGGCCAGCATCGCCTGACGCAGCCAGGTCAACGCCCGCGACAGCAGCCGGGAGACGTGCATCTGGGAGATGCCGAAGCGGGCGGCGATCTCCGCCTGGGTCTGGTTGCCGTAGAAGCGCATCGCCAGGATCCGCCGTTCCCGCCAGGGCAGCCGGTGCAGCAGCCCGCTGACCGTCACCCGGTCGTCGACGGATTCCAGCGCGTTGTCGGACTCGCCGACCAGGTCACCGAACTCGGCCGAGCTCTCCCCGCCGACGGGGGCGTTCAGCGAGGCCGGGCTGTAGCCGGCGGCCGACTCCAGCGCGGCGAGGATCTCCTCCTGCGGCGTCTCCAGCCGCTCCGCCAGCTCGGCGACCGTCGGGGCCCGGGACAGCTCACTGGTCAGCGCCGACGTCGCCTGCCCCACCTCCAGGATCAGGTCGCGCAGCCGGCGCGGCACGTGCACGCCCCAGGTGCGGTCGCGGAAGTGCCGCTTGATCTCGCCGACGATGGTGATGGCCGCGTACGCGGTGAACGAGCCCCGCTCCGGGTCGTAGCGGTCGACGGCGTTGACCAGACCGAGCCGGGCGACCTGCTCCAGGTCCTCCAGCGGCTCACCACGCCCCCGGTAGCGGCGGGCCAGCCGGCCCGCGAACGGCAGGGCGAAGCGGACGAGGTCGTCGCGCGCCTCCTGGCGTCGTTCAGGCGGAAGGCCCTCGATGCGGGCCGCGTACGCCAGTGCGGCGGCGTCGAGGTCCTCCAGGCCCCGCTCGGTCGGCGGTGGTGTGGTCGTGGTGGTCTGTCCGAACATCCGCGCCTCCCTCAGGAAGGTCCCCCGCCCGGATTCAGGAACCGGTCGTGCGCGCGCGTGGTCGCACCACGCCCGGGCCGGAAAGTGGGTCACATGACTGGGATGTCAGCGGGTGACGGCGCCACGCCGGACGGCGTGATCAGGCCGTCGCAGCCAGCGGTGTTCCCGCTCCGTAGGTACTCAATCACGGGACCCGGGGTTCGCGAGGATGTTTCGAAAGGGCCGGCTCAACAGACCAGCAGGCCCTGGCCGGCGCCGCCGTCACGCAGCGCCGCGAGGGCGTCGGCGACCGTCATCGGCGGCGGCGTCGGCAGGTCGTACGGCTGCGCCCGCAGCACCTCCGTGGCCCGGCGGGTGGGCACCGAGGTGACCGGGTAGCCGCGCGCCGAGGTGCGGTCCAGCGCCCGCCGGCGGCGACCGAAGCCGGCGACGGCCAGCCACTGGGGCAGCCCGGCCAGCGCCGGCGACCGCAGGCCGGGCGGTTCGGGCAGCACGTCCACCGAGCTGAACGGCTCGCTGCCGGCGAGCCACCACTCCACCTCCTCCACGCTGCGCCGGGTGGCGTTCTCGCACCAGTACGGCACCATCCCGGCCCGCACCACCTGCCACGGGTCGAGCAGCCGGCCGCACTCCACCACCAGCCGGTCGCCGGTCTTGCCGGCGGCGCGCAGCCAGCGCCGGTACAGGTCTGCAGTCGCGGCGCTGAGCGCCTCCGGTCGTGGCACGAGAACCCGGTGCAGCGGATGCCCGTGCCGCCCCGTCCACTCCCGGACGGCGGCCTCGAAACCGGACTCCACGCCGTGTTCCGCCGGCTCGGGCGGCGAGGTGACCTCCGGCGGCTGCCAGTGCGCGCCGTCCCCGCCGGCGGAGCGGAGCACCTGGCGCAGGGCGTGGCTGTCCGGGTGGAAGTCGACCGGGTCGAGGCCGCTGCCCGGGCAGCCGACCTGGAAGCTGTGCCCCGGGGCGGAGTCGAACACCGGCCAGGTGCGGGCGTCGCCCAGCAGCAGCACCGGGGCGCCGGGCTCCAGCCGATCGGCCAGGAAGCGCGCGTACGCGGCCGGCAGGGACCGCCACCGGGCCCCCAGGGACACCGTGGCGCCGGCCAGCGCGCCCCGGCTCGCGGGGCAGTGCACCTGGCGTACGTGCAGGTCGGCGTTGCCGCCGAGGAGGCGGGCGGTGAGCGCGGCACCATGGTCCAGGGCGGCCTGCGGCCGGTCCACGGCGCCCTGCGCCCAGTGCACGGTCATCTCGAACGCCGCCGGCAGCCAGGGCACGCCGAGCGCCATCGCCAGGTGCGCGGCGGCGCCGTGCGGGGAGCCGACCAGGACCCCCGGGTAGCGGCGGCCCGGGTACTGCTCGGCGAACCAGCGGGCGACCCGGCCGGCGTCGACCTCGGCCGTCTGACCGGGGGTCAGCGCCACCCGGCCGGCCGCCCGGAGCACCGCCGCCCGGCGTACCGGCTCGGGCGCGCCGGTGAAGCGCGACAGCGGCCCCGGGTGTCCGGGGTGCCCGAGGTCGGCGCAGTCGGTCCCGCGCAGGGCCCGCGCCGTGGCGGCCACCAGCACCCGCGCCGCGCTGCCGGCGGCCACCACCCGGTCGCCCGCCAGCCCGGCACCTTCGGCCGTGAGCCCCTTGCGCACCTTGTGCACCGGCCCCACCTTGCCTCGTTCGCTCACCACGCGGCCCGGCTTCCCGTCCCGATGGGGTTCAAACAGGGCATCCCCCACCGGGCGGGACCAATCAGAAGATCCCGGGCGGGGCGGCGCCGGCCCCGCCGGACGGGGCCACGACGGCGGTCACCGCCGGCCCCGGCACGCCGGTGAGCAGGGGTTTCAGTGCCGCGGTAAGGGGCACATCTGCGCCCATGCGCACCGACGACGACGCCCCCGCGGCGGCGACCATCACGCCCTACGAGGACGGGCCGCTGCTGGTCCGGGGCGACTTCGCCCTGCTCACCCCGGACGGGGAGACCATCGACGCGAGGCGCGGCACGGTGGCGCTGTGCCGCTGCGGCAAGTCGGCGCTCAAGCCGTTCTGCGACGGTACGCACAAGGCCGTCGGCTTCCGCGCGGGCACCACCCGCGCCTCCTGACCCCACTCCCGTCACACGTGACGGTCCGGCGGTCAGGCCACGGCGGCGGGGAGGTCGGGGGCGGGATGGGGGTGGTTCCGCACCTCCATGCGCAGCGGAGCGGGGGCGCGCAGGGAGGTGCGACCGGCGGCCCAGGCGTCCAGCAGGTGCGCGGCGAAGAGCCGGTCCACCGCCAGCGCCGCGGCGGCGCCGAAGAGCACGTCCGGGGCGAGCCCCGGCTCCACCCGGACCAGTCCCCCGCACAGGTCGTGCGCGGCGATCTGCTCGTGCACGGCGTCGGCCTCGACGTGCTCGTCGTAGAAGCGGGTGGCCGCCTCGTCCAGGCCCAGGCGGCGCAGCCCGTTGCCGTAGCGGCGGTTCGGCAGCGAGGAGGTCATCTCGTACGCGGCCAGGTGCCCCAGCAGCGCCCCGCGCAGCCGCCGGTGCAACCCGAACAGCGACATGAGGTTGTTGGTGGCCAGGGTGACCGCCGGCACCGCGTCCAGGTACGCGGCGTAGCCGGTGTCCAGCCCCAGCCGGTCCATGGTCACCCGGAACAGCTCGGCGTGCATCCGGTCGAGGCGCCCGTTGCCGTACTCGTCCATCTGGATCTCGACCAGGGCGGCCTTGGCCGGCCCGCCGAGGCGCGGCAGGGCCCAGCTGTGCGGGTCGGCCTCGCGCAGGTGGTAGATCGAGCGGTGGGTGACGAACTCGCGGAACTGGGCCAGCGACGCGCGGCGTTGCAGGTGCCCGGCGAGCGACGGCCCGTCGTCGGCGGCGACCACGTCGGCCAGGGCCGCCGGTACCCCGCCGGGCAGCGGCGTCGGCAGCGGCCCCACCAGCGCCCGCACCGCCGCCTCGAAGTGCCGTTCGGCGTACGCGCGCAGCGCCAGCACGGACGGCTGCCACTCCCAGTCGTCGTCGACGCCCCGCCAGCCGCGGTAGTGCAGCTCGTAGCAGCAGAAGAGGGTGAGCTGGAGGTCCTCGTCGGTGAGCGGGTCGGCGGGGTCCAGGGCGGCGCCGAGCCCCGCCGGAAGGTCGTGCGGCGTGCGCCGCAGCGCCTCCAGCAGGGCCGCCGAGACCGGTCCACGGGGCTGCGGCAGGGGCGCGCGACCGTACGGTCGGTCGAGGGGCTCTGACAAGGTGACCTCCAGCGTCGTACTGCCCGTCCTCAGTGCCCGCCGCCGGGTGGATCAAACGACGTCGTCGGCCTGCACGGCCAGCCCGGCGAGCATCCGGTCGCGTACCCGACGGGCCGCCTCGCCCCCGGCGAACACCTCACGCAGGTCCGCGAACGCGGGCTCGGGCGGCGCCAGGCGCACCAACGGGTCGACCACCGCCTCCAGCACGCAGGGACGGTCGGCCGCCAGCGCCTCGTCCCAGGCGGCGCCCACCAGCTCCGGCCGGTCGACCCGCACCCCGTGCAGGCCGAGCAGGCGCGCCCAGCCGGCGTACGGGACATCGGGCCGGCGCCGGGTCGGGTCGATCGGCGTACGACCGCCCACGCCGGACTGGTCGCGGTTGTTGAGCACCAGCACCACCAGGCGCGGATCGCGCCACTCCTGCCAGTGGTGCGCCACGGTGACCATCTCGGCCAGTCCGTTGAGCTGCATCGCGCCGTCGCCGAGCAGGGCGATCACGGGCCGGTCCGGGGCGGCGAGCTTCGCCGACACCGCGTACGGCAGGGCGCAGCCCATCGAGCCGAGGGTGCCGCAGAGCTGCGCGTTGACGCCCGGCGGCAGGTCCAGGTGCCGGGCGTACCAGTAGAGGACCGATCCGACGTCCACCGCCACCGCCCCGCGGTGCGGCATCCGGGCGGCGAGTTCGTGCAGCACGAGCTGCGGGTTCACCGGCTCGGCGGGGGCGGCGATCCGTTCGGCCCGCTCGGCCCGCCAGCGGTCGACCGAGGCCTCGACGGTTTCCCGCCATCGGGCGTTCGGCCTGTCGGGCACCCTGTCCAGCAACGCCCGCAGCGTCTCCTGGGCGTCGCCGACGAGCGGGACGTCGACCGGATAGTGGGCGCCGAAGCGGCGGCCGTCGATGTCGATCTGGATCGTGCGGGTCTGCCCCGGCATCGGGAAGTAGTCCGTCCACGGGTTGTTCGTGCCGACCAGCAGCAGCGTGTCGCAGCCGCCCATCAGCTCGGCGGCGGCCGTCGTGCCGACCTCGCCGAGCACGCCCGCGTGGAAGGGCAGCCGCTCGTCGAGCACCGGCTTGCCCAGCAGCGAGGCCGCCACCCCGGCGCCGAGCCGCTCGGCGAGGGCGACGATCTCACCTGCCGCGCCCCGGGCACCCTGCCCGACCAGGATCGCGGTCCGCTGGCCGTTGCCGAGCAGTTGGGCGGCGGCGTCCAGGTCGACGGCGTGCGGCAGTACCCGGGCCAGCGGCTCCCCCGGCGACGCCGAGAGCACCCCGGCCGCGTGGGACGGCAGGTCGGGCACCACGGCCTCCTGCAACTGGCGCGGCAGCACCACGCAGACCGGGCTGCGGGTGGCGGCGGCGGTACGGAACGCCTGGTCGAGCAGGGCCGGCACCCCGTCGGGCAGGCGGCCGTACTGGACGAACTGGTTGCACACGTCGGCGAACAGCCGGCTCAGCCCGATCTCCTGGTGGGCGCCGCCGAGCGGGCCGGCGACGTCCTCGCCGACGATCGCCACCACCGGCTTGTTGTCCAGCTTGGCGTCGTAGAGGCCGTTGAGCAGTTGCACCGCGCTCGGCCCCTGGGTGGCCAGGCAGACCCCGATCCCGCCGGTGAACTTGGCGTGCCCGGTGGCCATGTAGGCGGCGGTCTCCTCGTGCCGGGCCGGCACGAACGCCGGGTCCCCGCCCGAGGCGTCCAACGCCTCGACCACCGGGGCGACGGCCGCTCCGGGGTAGCCGAAGACCCGGGGCACCTGCCAGGCCCGCAGCCGCTCGACCACCAGGTCGGCCACCGTACGCTCAGCCACCGCCGCGCCCCGGCGTCGCGGCGTCGACGTACCGCAGCACCGCGCCGACGCCGTCGGTCAGCTCCGGCGCCTCGTCCGGGCCCAGCACGGTCAGTTCGGCGTCGGTGCCGACCAGCGCGCGCACGAGGGCGGCATCGGCACGGACCTTCTCCGGATCGCGTACGGACATGGCGGCGAGCTGCCCCGGGTCGGTGGCGATCTCGGTGGGGTCCGGCCCGATCCAGAGTTCCCCGCTGGCGGACGGGTCGTCGACGATGAGCATCGTCTCGACCTGGTTGCGTTGCAGGGCGGACACGACGGCGTCCAGCCCGGCGCCGACGTCCTCCTGCATGCCGAAGCGGTCCAGCGCGGCGGTGATCCGCTGGTCGGCGACCTCGGCGATGGTCTGCACGGTGAGGTCGTCGAGCAGGCTCTGGTCGGCGCCGCCGGCCCGGGACCCGGCGTCCGTACGGACCACCACGTCCTGCCAGCGCGGCGGCATCTGGGCGGCGATCATCCCGGTGGCGCGCACGTCGCCGGCGACCACCACCACCTCGGCGCCGACCTTCTCGGCCAGCTCCACCGTCGCCGCGGTGACGTCACCGGCGTTGTGGTGCCAGGCCTCCATGGCGGCGCGCTGGTACCGGGACTGCGACCAGCCGCCGGGCTGCACCCGGCGCAACTGGAAGTCCTCCCGGCCGGTCACGTGGGCGCGGCGCGGCACGCCGCCCGCGCTGATCGCCATGGCGTCGGCGCCGGTCCGGTCGGCCAGCACCCGCACCCAGGCCACCTGCTCGCCGCGCTGCGCCAGCAGCGGCATCACGTGCGGCAACGGGGTGTACGCGGCGAGGTCCCGCAGCGGCGGCGCGGAGAGGTACTCCGACAGCACCACCCGGCCCCGGGCGCCGAAGACCGCCAGACCGTAGTCCCCCGGCATCGGGTCGTGCTCCCGGACGACGCGCTCGACGGCATCGATGGTGCCCGAGTCGGCGCGCTGCTGCTGGAGTTGTTGGCGCAGGGCCCGCCAGCGCAGATCGAGCGCCGGGTGGGCGTCCTGGGTGTTGGCGGACGCGTCCAGGTACACCGAGACCCACGGTCCCGGCCGGTCGTAGAGCGGGCGCAGGAAGGACAGCTGCATGCTCGACCCCTTTCCAGCTCGGCCCCCCGCTTACCCGCGCCGCTGCCGTTGTCACCTGACCGCCGCGAGCGCGTGACGGGGTTTCATTCATGTCGTTCAACCCGAATGGCCGATACCATGAGTGAACGCAAGCGGACTCTGGGTGGTTTAGATGGACAGTGACCTGCACATCCGGCGGATCGTCCACCCGACCGAACGGATCGTCACGGGACGGATCGTGCGGTTGATGGACGGCTACCCGCGCGAGGTGCGCATCGGTCAGCCGGTGCTGGTCGCCGTGCTCGCGGCGGCCGGGATCGCCGGGCTACTGGTGGCGCTGGTGCGCTCCCTGCTCTCCGCCGGCTCCGGCGCGACCCGACGACGGTTCAAGGACCTGAAGAAGGGCCCCGAATACCTGGTCACACCGGTGCGGCTGCGCACCGGCGCCGGGCAGCTCTGCGAGGTCGAGCTGCACGGGCACCTGCCGCAGAGCGCCCTGCACCCGGCCGACCACGTGCAACTCACACTGCGCCGCCAGGGTGACCCGGACCTGCCGCCGAAGATCGAGCGGATCGTGAACCTCACGACGGGTCAGCTGCTCACCCCGCGTACCGCCACCCTGTGGTCGCACCTCGGGCCGCCGCTGCTGCTCCAGGCGGTGCTGGGCGCGCTGCTGGTCGCCGTCCTGGTGACCTGGTCGGCGCTGACCTGACGGCCAGTTCCCCGCCTGGCCGGGCCGCCTCCCGCCGGGCCGCCGCGTCGCCGCCGCCGCTGGCGCTGGCGCTGCCGGGAAGCGTGGGGCGTTGCGAGCGGGCGGCCGGCGCGTTTCCGGCGCCGCGCGGGCGGGCACGGTCGCAGCCATGTTCGAGGGGTTCACGCTGGAACACATCGACGTCGGCGAGGTCCGGCTGCGGGTACGCCACGGCGGCTCGGGGCCACCCGTGGTGCTGCTGCACGGGCATCCGCGCACCCACGCGACGTGGCACCGGGTCGCGCCACTGCTCGCCCGCGAGCACACCGTCATCTGCCCGGACCTGCGCGGTTACGGCGGCTCGTCGAAGCCGCCGAGCGACCCCGGGCACACCACGTACGCCAAGCGGGCCATGGCCGGCGACGTGGTCGGCCTGCTCGACGCGCTCGGGCACGACCGCGCGGCGGTGGTGGGGCACGACCGGGGCTGCTACGTGGCGATGCGCACGGCGCTGGACCACCCGGAGCGGGTCAGCCGGCTGGGCGTGCTCGACGGGGTGCCGATCGGGGAGGCACTGGCCCGCGCCGACGCCCGCTTCGCGGCCCGCTGGTGGCACTGGTTCTTCCTCGGCCAGTCGGACAAGCCGGCGGAGCGGGTGATCACCGCCGACCCCGATGCCTGGTACGGCGGGTCGCCGGCCGCCATGGGCGAGGAGGCGTACGCCGACTACCGCCGGGCCATCCACGACCCGGCGACGGTGCACGCGATGTGCGAGGACTACCGCGCCGGACTCGGCCCGGACCGGGCGGCCGACGACGCCGACCGGGCCGCCGGGCGGCGGATCGCCTGCCCGGTGCTGTTCTGCTGGTCGGAGCGCGACGACATGGTCGACCTGTACGGCGACCCGGCGGCGATCTGGCGGGACTGGGCCGACGACGTGCGGGTGGCCGCGATCGACTCGGGCCACCACATGGCCGAGGAGGCCCCGGAGCAGCTCGCCGCCGCGCTGGGCGATTTCCTCGCCGGTTGACCCACCCGGCAGCCAGCCAGCCGGTGACCCGGTCGCCGGACCGGCCTGCCCGCCGATGACCCGGCGGCGGGTCGGGTGGCCGGTCAGCCGACGGGGGTCAGCGGGCGATCCGGCTCGCCGGCGGTGCGCAGCATGCCGCGCCGCGCCGCCCACCGCTCGAAGAACAGGGTGGCGAACGGCGGCACGGCGCAGGCCAGCGCCACGAGGGTGGGCCAGGGCCGCCACCGGTGCACCCGGGCCATCGCGAGGACCAGCAGCCCGTACGCGACGAAGAGCGCGCCGTGGATCGGGCCGAAGATCTGTACGCCGATCTCGTTGCCCGGAGGGCCGTACTTGACGGCCATGCCGACGAGCAGGGCCAGCCAGGAGCAGGCCTCGGCGATCGCCGCCGCCACGAAGAGCCGGGTGATCTTCTCGCGCATTGTCACTCCCCCACCGGTTGCCGCACATGCTAACCACCCCGCCGCGCGCACCTGCCGCACAACCGGTGAAGGCGACAGGGATCACCCGGGCCCCCGGTGGGTACGTACAAGAAGCTTCGGGTCTTCCCCGGCCCGCCCCGGGCGTGCGAGGTTAGGGGGACCAACGGTGACAGGGCGGTGACCATGGGCGAGGACGTCGGGGTGCGGACCTTCAGTCGCGAGGACCGGGCCCGCTACCGCGAGAAGGTACGGCGGTGCCTGGACGTCTTCGCCGAGATGCTCCGCGAGTCCCGGTTCGACGTCGAGCGGCCGATGACCGGCCTGGAGATCGAGCTCAACCTGGTCGACGACGACTCGATGCCGGCCATGCGCAACGCCGACGTGCTGGCCGCCATCGCGGACCCGAGCTTCCAGACGGAGCTGGGCCAGTTCAACGTCGAGATCAACGTGGCGCCGCGGCGGCTGGCCGGCACGGGCACCGGCGAGTTCGAGCAGAGCGTGCGCGCCAGCCTCAACGCCGCCGAGACCAGGGCGCGGGGCGTGGGCGCGCACATGGTGATGATCGGCATCCTGCCGACGCTGCGCCCGGAGCACCTGACCGCCGAGACGCTGTCGGCCAATCCGCGCTACGCGCTGCTCAACGAGCAGATCTTCGCCGCCCGCGGGGAGGATCTGCGGATCGCCATCAACGGCGTGGAACGGCTGGCGGTCACCGCCGACACCATCACCCCGGAGGCGGCCTGCACGAGCACCCAGTTCCACCTCCAGGTCAGCCCGGCCCAGTTCGCCGACTACTGGAACGCCGCGCAGGTGATCGCCGGTATCCAGGTGGCCCTGGGCGCGAACTCGCCGCTGCTGTTCGGCCGGGAGTTGTGGCGGGAGACCCGCATCCCGCTGTTCCAGCAGGCCACCGACACCCGGCCGGAGGAGATCAAGGCCCAGGGCGTACGCCCGAGGGTGTGGTTCGGCGAGCGGTGGATCACCACGGTGTTCGACCTGTTCGAGGAGAACGTCCGCTACTTCCCGGCGCTGCTGCCGGTCTGCGACGCGGAGGATCCGGCCGAGGCGCTGGCTCGCGGGGACGTGCCGAAGCTCGCCGAGCTGCGCCTACACAACGGCACCGTCTACCGCTGGAACCGCCCCGTGTACGACGTGCTGAAGGGCCGCCCGCACCTGCGGGTGGAGAACCGCGTGCTGCCGGCCGGGCCGACGGTGCTCGACACCGTCGCCAACGGCGCCTTCTACTTCGGGCTCGTCCGGGCCCTGGCCGAGGCCGACCGGCCGCTGTGGTCGCAGATGTCGTTCAGCGCGGCCGAGGAGAACTTCACCGCCTGCGCCCGGTACGGCATCGACGCCCAGGTCTTCTGGCCCGGCCTCGGCTACCTCCCGGTCACCGAGCTGGTGCTGCGCCGGCTGCTCCCCCTGGCCCACCACGGGCTGGACCGGTGGGGCCTGGAGCCGGGCGAGCGGGACCGGCTGCTCGGCATCATCGAGCAACGGTGCCTGACCGGGCGCAACGGCGCGAGCTGGCAGGTGGAGACCCTGCACCGGCTGGAGTCCGCCGACCATCTCGACCGGCCGGAGGCGCTGCGCGAGGTGGTACGGCACTACGTGACGCTGATGCACAGCAACCGGCCGGTCCACGAGTGGCCCATTCCCTGACCGCCGTCACGTCAGTACGGGGCCCAGCACGGCGGTCGCCCAGCGTTCAGGTAGCCGGGCCGATGGTGCCGAGCGCCCTGTCGAGCTGATGTCGTAAACGATTCACGGTCGGCGAAGTCAGCTGCGTCGCCCACGCGCGGAGGCCACCGAGCAGTGGGTCCTGCTTCTCGTCCCCCGGCGGGTCCACGCCTGCCCCGGCCGCTGCGAGGAGCCCACCATGCCTGCACCGAGCCGAGGCGGCCACGGGATCAGGGGCATCGGCTGAATCGTCTACGACATCAGCTCGACAGGGACAGAGAGGCATCACCACGGCGGTGGTCGCCGAGCACCCCTTCGGGGAGACATCGTCCTCGACTCAACCGGGGCGAGGCGGGGCGGAGAGGGCGGGGCGGAATTGCGCACGATGGAAGAACCCGGGTGGTGGCCGTCCCCCGATGATGAAGCGCGGACATCGATCCGCGCCAATTCGGTCCGGGGCGCCGTGCGCGCGTCCATCTCGATCGGTGGCCCACCGAGGCGGATTCGTGGCCACGACGCCGATCGTGGTCACCAGTGCCGTCGCGGGCGCCGGCTTCCCCCTTCCCGACCGGCCCCTCCTACCCCCGAGGAGCGCATGTGACGCAGACCCAGAGGTCTTCCCCGCGACCCGACGCGCCCGTCCGACTCGATTCCGACACCGCCCGGGTCGGGACGTCCGCGTTCGTCAACGGGCACTTTCCGCGACGGCGCGGTCTGATCATCCTGCTCAGCGTCCTCGGCGGGTTCCTGCTGACCGTCATCTGGTCGGCGGAGTTCGTGGACCGGACGATCGGCGACAACGTCGCCAACACGCTGCTCGGCCACGACGCCAAGGAGACGCCCATCCAGGGCATCGCGGCCGGCATCCTGTTCGCGTTCGTCTCCGGCATCGCGGGCACGTTCACCGCCTGCAACATCGCCGCGTTCGGCGCCCTGGCCCCGCTGACCGGCACCACGGGCAGCCGCCTCAGCCGGATCGTCACGCCGCTGAAGCCGCTGGGCTGGATGTCGGTGGGCATGATCACCGTGTCGGCCGTCTACGGCGCGATCGTCGGCCTCGTCGGCACGTCGATGCCGCAGTTCTCCACCGCGCCCAACTCCCCCGGCGGGCTGTCGCCGAGGAGCATCCAGTCCATGGTGGTCTTCGGCGCGATCGGGCTCATCATGATCTACCTCGGGCTGGCCGCGCTCGGCGTCGTACCGGACCCGTTCGCCCGCATCGCCCGGCGGTTCCCCAACGCCCCGATGGTCTTCATGGGCGCCCTGATCGCCGGCTTCCTGATCGGCCGGCCCTTCGCGCTGTTCCGGCAGATGTTCCGCGACGCCGCCGAGAGCGGCAACCCGCTCTACGGCGCGGCGGCGTTCACACTCCAGTCCATCGGCAACATCGTCATCATGGCGGTGCTGTTCCTGCTGCTGGCCTGGCTGGCCGGCTCGCGCCTGCAACGCTGGTTCAGCGCCCGGCCGAGCCGCCTGGCGGTGCTGACCGCGGTCGCGTTCATCGTCGCCGGCGCCTTCACGTTCCTCTACTGGGACGTACGGCTGCTCGCCCGCCGCGAGATCATCCCCTGGTATCCGACGGCCCCCTGGGCCTGAGCCTGTGTCGACGAGGCCCGGGGGTGTTCGCCGCCCCCGGGCCGAGTCGCGGCGCGCCGCCCTCCCGCTCAGACCTTGAGGACGACCTTGGTGCAGTCGTCCTGCTTCTTCTGGAAGATCCTGTACGCCTTGGCGGCGTCCTTCAGCGGCATCCGGTGGCTGACGATGAAGCTGGGGTCGATGTCGCCGCGCTGGATGCGTTCGAGCAGCGGACGGGTGTAGCGCTGCACGTGGCACTGGCCGGTACGCATGATCAACGACCGGTTCATGAGCGCGCCCATCGGGAACTTGTCGACGAAGCCCCCGTACGCGCCGATCACCGAGACCACGCCTCCGCTGCGGCACGCCAGGATCGCCTGGCGTAGCGCGAACGGCCGCTCCGTCTCGAGCCGGGCGGCCTGCTTGGCCCGGTCGTACGCGTACACGGCGGCGTTGCCGTGGTGCCCCTCCAGGCCGACGGCGTCGATGCAGGCGTCCGGCCCCCGGCCGGCGGTCATCGCGTTGAGCGCGTCGAGCACGTCGGTGTCGTCGTAGTTGATGGTCTCCGCGCCGGCGTGCTCCTCGGCGAGCCGCAACCGGTACGGGTACCGGTCGATGACGATCACCCGCTCCGCGCCGAGCATCCGGGCGCTGGCGGCGGCGAGCAGTCCCACCGGGCCGGCGCCCCACACGGCGATGACGTCGCCGGGCTTGATGTCGCACATCTCCGCGCCCATGTAGCCGGTGGGCAGGACGTCGGCAAGCAGCACCGCCTGCTCGTCCGGCACCTCGTCGGGCACCTTGATCGGGCCGACGTCGGCGAACGGCACGCGGGCGTACTCGGCCTGGCCGCCGGCGTAGCCGCCGAGCAGGTGGGAGTAGCCGAAGATGCCGGCCGGCGAGTGACCCATGATCTTCTCGGCCACCCCGGCGTTGGGGTTGGAGTTCTCGCACACCGAGTAGAGGCCACGCTGGCAGGAGGAGCAGTGGCCGCAGGCGATGGGGAACGGCACCACCACCCGGTCGCCGGGGCGCAGGTTGCGTACCTGCGGTCCGACCTCCACCACCTCCCCCATGAACTCGTGGCCGAGGATGTCGCCCTTGCGCATGTCGGGGATGTAGCCGTGGTAGAGGTGCAGGTCGGAGCCGCAGATCGCGGTGGAGGTGACGCGTACGATCGCGTCGCGGGCGTTCATGATGCTCGGATCGGGCACGTCGACGACCTTGACGCTGTCCCTGCCCATCCAGGCGGTGGCCTTCATCCTTCGTCCTCTCGGTGGCGGGCGGTCAGCGGCGGCCGGTCGGCACCGGCTGGGCGGGGCGTTGCATGACCTGCTGGCGCACGGAGGTGCCGTCGGGGCTGCCCTCGGAGCGGACCACCTCACCGGTCTCCACCACCTGCTTGAACCGGCGCAGGTCGTCGCGGACCTGCTGCTCGGGTTCCTCGCCGAAGAGCTTCGCCACCGCCCGGCCGAGCGCGCCGGCCGGCGGGGCGTAGCGCAGCCGTACGCGCACCTCGGTGCCTCGGTCGCCCGGCGCGGGCACGAACCGCACCCGCCCGGCGTTGGGCACCCGGGTGCCGGGCATCGAACGCCAGGCGAGCGACCGGTTCGGCTGGTCGTCGATGATCTCCGCGTCCCACTCGACCCGCCGGCCGGCCGGCCCGCGCGCGGTCCAGTGCGACCGACGCAGGTCCTCGGCGCGCACCGACTCCAGGTGGGACATGAACCGGGGCAGGTTCTCCAGGTCCCGCCAGAACCGGTACGCCTCGGCCGGGGAGCGGTTGACGGTGACCGCCACCTCCATGTCGATCATCCGGCGGCGTGCGGCCCGGGCCCGCCCGGCGCGTACGGCGGCGACCAGGTCCACGGCGGCGATGCCGGCGACGGCGGCGGTGGTGAGGGCGGTCCGCCGGCGCCGCTCGCCGCATCCGCCCGCCCAGGCCCGGGCGAGCAGGGTGAGGTCCAGCGCGTCGCCGGCCACCCGCGTCCACGTCCAGCCGACGGGCCGGCGGCCGGCGAGCAGCCCGGCCGCGTGGGCCAGCTCGCGGGCGGCCACGGCGGGGATGACCGTACGCGCGGCGGGTGAGTCGTCCACGCCGGTCAGCCGGGCCAGCACGCGGGGGGCCAGCAGCCCACCGGCGCCGAGGGCGAGGCTGAGCACGCCCAGTGCCCGGGTCAGCCCGGCACCCTCGGCGTGTCGCTCCCGCGGGTCCAGCAGCATCGGTTCGGTCTCGTCCACGTCGCACCACCGTCAGCTCGTCCTGACCCGCACAGGGCGGGGCCCGGCGGCGGACAGCCGCCACTCCTGACGCTATGCGCAGCACAGGCCCGACGAGCCGGAATCGGGACAGAACGCCACGGAACATGGCAGATTGGCGCGCCCGCATCGCGAACCTGCTCCCGCCGCGCCGCAATTGAGGGGTATGGCAATCGGTCGATGGCTTGTAGCGTGGCCCTCCTCACCCACCCCAGGAGGGAAGTGATCATGCGCTCGGTCACCGTTCGCGTCCTCGGCGCCCTCAGTGCGAGCTTGCTCAGCGCCACCATCGGCGTCCTGGCGGTCGCCGCGCCGGCCCAGGCAGCGGCCCGCGACGGCGTCTGCAACTCCGGCGAGTTCTGCTTCTACTACAACAGCGACCACGCGGGCTCGGTCTCCGACCACGCCGGCTCGCTGTCCGACTACGGCACGACCCAGCCGGGCTGCTACGAGTTCAAGGGCGCCGGCAGCGGCAAGGGCCAGTGCATCAAGAACAACGCGGCCTCGGCGTGGAACCGCACCGGCAAGACGGTGCGGGTCTACTACAACACCGGTTACAACGGCTCCCACGCGTACCAGGACTTCGCGGCCGGGGCGAAGAAGAACCTCAACTCCACGCTGAAGAACAACAACGCCTCGCACCGGCTGATCTCCCCCGGGACCACCTACCCGGCGAAGGACGACTACCCCTACAAGGGCCAGACCTCGGGCATCGACCCCTGGAACTTCTACAAGGGGCAGTGCACCAGCTTCGTGGCGTGGGCGCTGCGCAGCCGGGTCGGCGTCGCCTTCCACAACCAGTACAAGGGTCAGGCGCGGTGGGGCAACGCCAAGGAGTGGGTGGCCGCCGCCGGACGCGCCGGTGTGCCGGTCTACAACAGCCCGAAGGCCGGTGACGTCGCCGTGCGCCTGGGCGGCACCTACGGTCACGTCGCCTTCGTGACGAAGGTAAACGCGAACGGCACCTTCGAAATCGACGAATACAATTACGTTTCGGCGGACAAGTACAGCCACCGGACCGTCTCGGTGGGCACCGCCAACAACCAGTTCTCGAAGTTCATCCGCTTCAAGTGACCGGTTGTTTCGGAGGGGAGTTTCCCCGCCGATGACGCGCACCGCCGCGCAGAGCCCCGGCCAATGGCCGGGGCTCTGCCGTCAGTTACCTGTCACGCCGGGGAGAGACCCTCCGCGAAGTCGTAGAGGCTCTTGATGTCGTTGTCGAAGTACGGGCCGTCGAACTGCCCGTTGCCCGGGTTGTCGCCGTGGCTCACGACGCTGTTGATGTATCCGAGACCGTTCTGGTCGTTGTATTCCTGCAACCAGGGACCGCCGCTGGATCCGTAGGTCATGTTGCACCACATCCGGATCTGCTGGCCGCCCGCGTGCCAGGTGCCGCTCTGGCAGTAGTACTGGCTCTCGCCGCCGCCCAGGTTGGACGGATAGCCGAGGGCCGTCACGAGGCTGATGTTGTAGCCCCAGTTCCAGCGCATGCCGTGGCCGCCGACGGTCTGCACGACCTTCAGGCCCCAGTTTCCGCCGTTGTGCATGATGGCGATGCCCATGTCCTCGTCGTGGTTGCTGCTGTTGGTCCACGCCGTACGGGCCGTGAGCTGGTAGGCCACGAACGTGCCGAACGGGCGCGCCCCGTTGCGGTAGCGCGGCACGAACTGCCAGTTGCGGTACCACTGCCCGCCGGCGCCCTGGTGCACGCAGTGCCCGGCGGTCATGACCAGTCGCGCCTTGCCGCTGGCGACCGCGCTCGCCGAGCACGAGGCGCCACCGCCACTGGGGGTGGTGAAGTAGACCTTGCCGACGACGGCCGACTCGTTGAGCTGGATGCCCACGTCAGAGCCGCTGGCGACACTCGGTCGACGCGGCGCGACGGAGCCCGCCGGCCCGTCGGGCTTCGGCGCCCGGTCCAGCGACGCGGTGGCGTTCGCGGGCTTCGCGATGTCGAGGTCGACGGCGCTCGCCATGCGTTCCGGCGTCCAGTACCTGGCGACCTCGGCGGCGATCGCCTTGTTGGTGATCGCACGACCGTCCCTGGTACGGGCGACGGTGGTGGTGTTGCCGTTCTTCTCGACCGTGCTCGGCTTCGCCTGGGCGACCGCCGAGCCGGTCAGGACCAGCGCGAGCGCCATGCTGACCGATGTGGACCAGCGCAGGATTGATCTCAAGAGTTGCCCCCCTATTTCGGGTACTCCATTACGGACCAGCGAAACGTTACGAAGGAAGACGACTTGGAGAGCTACCGCTCCGGTGCACTGCGAATCACCAGCCTGGTGGAGGAGTCGCTCGACGTCCAGGAAGACGGTCAGACTGGGGTGACTCGCATGGTCGCTGCGGTGGATGCCGTTCAGGGCGGTGCCGCCATGTCCGCGCGGTTGCGCTACACCCGACTCTGGGTGCGTGAGGACGGCACCTGGCGGGTGCTGGCCGCCACCTTCGTCCCGGTCTGAGGGACGTCTCGTAACTGGGTGAAGGCGTTGCCTGGCATCGGGCCGGTGGTCAGCCGGCGAGGATGATTTTTCGAGCACTTTTATCCTGAGCTTGCAGGTCAGCGCGATGCGCCCCCGGCCCACCTGCGCACCGGTGACACCTACGCCTGCCTCGCCGCCGGATCCGCCGTCGGGGCCACCACCGCGTGGCACCACGCACAGGATGTGATCGTCAACAAGAAGTGACCCTTGCCTCTTTATTGGTCAGTCTCTATCGTTGCTGGAAAGCGCTTTCCCGTCCCGGTGCTCATGCCTGAAAGGTGAACTCAGATGAGACGCAAAGTCGCCACGCGGTGGCTGGCCGGTGGTGCCACCGCGGTCGCAGGTGCCGTCGTCGCCCTGGCGCTGCAGATTCCCAACGCCTCGGCCGCCACGAACCTGAGCCTCGGCGCCGGCGCTGACGGCTCCAGCAAAGCCAGTGGTACCAGCTATGGCAACGTCATCGACGGCAACCCCAGCACCTACTGGTCGCCGAGCGGTTCGACCGGCACGGTCTCGGTCAAGTGGGGCAGCGCCACGACGGTGTCCTCGGCCGCCATCGTGCAGGCCTCGGGCGGCGGCTCGATCAGCGGCTGGCAGCTCAAGAACCACGACACGGGCTCCGTCCTGGCCAGCGGCAGCAGCGCCCCAGGCACCATCAACTTCTCCTCGACGTCGCTGAAGAAGATCTCCTTTGTCATCACCAGCGCGTCCGGCACCCCACGGATCGCCGAGTTCGAGACGTACTCCAGCGGCGGGTCGACCCCGACCACCAGTCCGACCAGCGGCCCGACGGCCAACCCGACCAGCAACCCGGGCGCGCCGACTGGTGCGTGGCCGTCGTCGGCCGGCTCGGTGAGCATCTCGGGCACGGTCAGCGTCTCCGGCACCTTCGACGGCGGGATGAAGACGTACTGCTGCATCGGTGACGGTGGGCAGGGCGAGTCGCAGGACCCGATGTTCAAGATCGCCAATGGTGGCACGCTGCAGAACGTCATCCTCGGTTCGCCCGCCGGTGACGGCGTGCACTGCGAGGGCACCTGCACACTGCGCAACGTGTGGTGGAACGACATCGGTGAGGACGCCGCCACCTTCAAGCAGACCAACGGCGGTACCTCCTACGTCATCGGTGGCGGCGCGCGTAACGGCAGCGACAAGACCTTCCAGCACAACGGCAACGGCACGGTCAACATCTCCGGCTTCTACCTCAAGGGGTCCGGCAAGCTGTACCGCGCCTGTGGCAACTGCTCCACCTCGCACACCCGTCACGTGCGTATCGACAACGTCCTCGTCGACGACATCGACATGCTCGCCGGCATCAACAGCAACTGGAACGACACCGCGACGATCACTCGCGTGGTCGTAATCGGCTCGGCCACCATCTGCGGCAAGTACAAGGGTGTGCCCAAGGGCAGCGAACCCAGCTACCTCGGTGAAGGCTGGAACGACGCCAACTGCAAGGTCACCAGGAGTGACGTCACCTTCCGGTAGTCACTAGACACGTTTGTTCGCGAAGGGGCACCCGCCGCCAGGCGGGCGCCCCTTCGGTGTCCGTCGTACGGGGGCGAGCTCACTGAACCCGTGCTCCACTTCGGCGGCATTCTGATGTCTTCGAAGCCATAGACTCTCCCTGTCAAGGGAGGGCCCGGCCCTTCAGGCCGGGCGAGGATCGCAACTCTACGGTCCCGCTCCGCGTGGCGTGCGATGCGCCGGCGCGCGGCGTGGACGCTTTCGAGGGCACGGATGCCTACAGGCCTGATCGTGATGAGGAAGGCTCGGATCCGGTTTCTGTTTGGTTGACACAGAAACTTTCTGGGTGGATCGTGGCATCGATGTAGATAACTCTGCTCCTGGGTTTGAACCGAGCTTCGGTCTCTCCCCGAGCGCCATCCCGGAAGGACACTCATGCGCAGGTCCGCCTACCGAATCGCCTCAGGTCTCGCCGCCGCCCTGCTCACCATGCTGACCGCGACGCTGTCGGCGTCGCCGGCCGCTGCCGGCGAACCGTTTCAGAGCCCCGACACGGGCCTGGTCTTCTACTCGAGCTACCCGACCGAGGTGGTCGGCAGGCAGGCCACGCCTGACGGCGTCTGCCGTCAGGTCCCGGCCGACGCGACCTGGCTGCTGGCCTGGAGCGGTGGCTTCCGGAGCGTCCCCGGCTACCGGACCCCCGACTGCAGCGGTCAGGCCTCTGAGCTCAACAACTTCCACAGTTGGCCGAAGGGCTCTTACCTCACCTACAAGGCCAGTTGACCAGTGCTTTCCTGTGGTCGTTCGCGGGCGGCCGGGAAGGCGGCGGGATCACCTGCTGGAGTGCCAGTTCCTGGTTGACGCCGAGTGGCGTGTGGGGCGCCGCCAGCAGACGACGACCCCACGCCTTTCCTACCGTTGTCGTCGGACGGTTCGCGTCAGTAGATTCGGCCGCTAGAAAGGTTGATGCAGCTGGTGTTGCTGTTCACCAGGCACTCCTCCCCGGTGATCTTCGTGACGTTTCCGGCGAAGTTGAACTCTTTGGTGACGGTCTTGCCGTACCCACTGGTGTTCCCCACGTGCTCGTGCCGCGTGCCGCCGTCGTTGTAACTGGCAGTAAGGCCTACGACGGCCGAGTAACCGTCGGATTTGGTGTCCTTGAGCTTCACCTCCACGTACAGGCGCCCGCCGGACCACCACCAGGTGCCGTAAGCCCAGGCGCCGGCGACGTCACCGGGAGTGCCGGTCAGGTCCCAGCCGGTGGCCGCCTGGGCGGGTGCCGGGGCAATGGCCACCGCACCGAACGTCGTGACTGTCGCTGCGGTCAGGGCGGCGACGAACCGGCGCATCCTCATGTCGTACCTCCATCTGAATCGGTTTGTCCGGAATACTTTCGCAACGTTCCGCGGTGGGCGCGTCAACCGACGAGTTGGCCTTCCGCTAGTACCGGCGCGGTACGGACACATGGACGCCTACTGCCGTCGTTGCACCTGTAGCCGCCGAGCACCGGTCCTACATGGACCGCTACACCGCTGCGATGATCGCGAGGCGCGTGCCGTGCCGGCCTTTGACCGGTACGCCGAGATCGAGGTCCACGCCGGGGTGTTCGGCGGACGACCGCCATGACCTCGAAGGAGCCGCAGCCGCAAGATCTGTGGACCCCTCGTACCCGGCTGACCTGAACGACCAGAGCACCGTGGGATGTGCGAGTTCCACAAGCAGTTATCGCGCTTCAACGTCGAGGGACGGCGCCTCCGGCGAGATACACCGGAACATGTTGGGTTCGGGCTCGTATCGCCGCGTCGGCTCGGGGTGCAACATTGACTGGAAGCCGTTGCTCAACCTCTGGAAGCGGAAAGAAGGCGACATCTTCCAGTTCCTGCCCAGGCAGGTCGATGCCCTCAAGGCCGTCGAGTGTTCCGCAGTCGAAGGTGAAGTGGATCAGAGCGCGGGGCCGCTGGCCTGCGGCAGGCGCCCAGTCCACGACGAGAAGATCACCCGCATCGACAGCCAGCCCCAGTTCCTCGCGGACCTCGCGGGTGCAGGCTTCATGCGGATACTCGTCCTTTTCCACGTACCCGCCTGGGAAGGCCCAGTGATCGCGGTACGTGGGTTTCACGAGTAGAACTTTTCCTACCGGGTCTGTGATAAGCGCTCCTGCGGCAGCATGGAAGGCGGGCAGGTTGGCATACCAGGTGGCGGGATCCGTCCAGGTCACCTTGCGACGCTAGCCGCCGTGTCTCCGTGTTGTCTCGCCGTCAGTTGTGCGTTCTGCCAGCCGGAAGATGCACAAGGAGGCCGTTGACCTGGGGTATTGCCCTGTGGGGGGTGAGCGCGGTGATGAGTTCGTGGACGCGGTGGGCCACGCGGGCGGAGTGGATGCCCGGCGCGTACCCCGCCAGCTCGCGCCCCCGGTCGCAGGCGGCGTCGATGTCCCCGGCACGAGCATGGATCGTGGCAATGAGCGCGGTGTGTAGGGCACGTGTTCGGGCGTTCTGATCGGCGAGCATGACGGCGCTGGGCGCGTGTCGCAGGGCCTGTCGACACAGGCGCAGGTCGCTCAGACACCGTAGCGCCGCGCCAGCGAAGTGAGCCGCGCTGAAGTAGGAAGCCCACCGAGGGCAGTTGCCCGCATCCATCCTGTCCAACGCACGCTCGGCCTTTGCCAGGGCGCTTTGACAGGCACGCCGTTCGCCCGAGCCGCCGTATGCGCTGGCGGCGGTCGTGTACAACCGGGCACGGACTGCGGCGGGAGCGCGGCCTGCTCCGTCGATAGCGGCCTCGGCGAGTCGTGCAGCATCTTGAGCGTGCCCGAGGTACACGGCCTGCGTGGCGAGGTTGGCGAGCAGATGGGCGCCGTACAGGCGGTCGTCGGCAGCCTTGGCGAGCCGTAGGGCGACCGTCAGAAGCCTTTGGGCGGCGGGGTGGTTGCCTGCGTCGTAGGACATGAAGGCGAGCTGGCCGGAGAGCGTTGCGACTGCGCGCATGAGATTGCGCCCAGTGGCGTCCGTGTAGTTGCCACGCAGCATGGGGGAGACCTGGCGCGTCAGTAGATCGATCATGATCGCCCGGGTGCGCGGCGAACCGCCCCCGTGGCGTCGATCGAGCTCCGTGAAGTGGTCGGCGAGGGCATACAGGGAATCGATGTCAGCAGTCGTGACCGGCTGCCGGCCGCTGTTCGCCACCGTCTCGTCCGGGAGGTCGTACCGCCAGGCGAGCGCAGCATGCAGGGCTACGTCGTTCTGGAACGCCCCGGTTGCTTGCGGGGAGAGTTGCTCGGCAAGCATCGCCCAGAGTTGCTCGGCGGTCTCGACAGCGTGATTGGGAGAACGAGGGTAGCTGGCGTTCGTGGTGACATTTCTGGCCGTGAAGCCGAGTTCTGCTGCGGTAACGGAACGGCCGAGCTTTCGGGCGAACGTCTTGGCCATGGCGTCTTGGACGTGCTCGGCCGGGCGACGCCCTCGGAGCCACCAGTACACGCTGGCAGCGTCGTAGCGCCAGGCGCCGTGGATGCGACCCGCGTGGTTGAGCTGACGCGCGAAGGCGGCGTGGGCGTTGCCATAGCCGGCGGCGCGAAGCAGAGCCTCGAACGCCGTATTCGTGACCGGCCGCGCCATGAATGAGCCTCCAGGTATCGAGCGACTACCAGCAGTGACGAGCCTATGTGGCTACTGCGGCACCGTGGGGCCCCGCGCAACCCGGCGCAACACCGCACCGAGGGTGACGCAACCAGACGCATCGCTCGCCATCTGGTCCGGCGCCCAACAGTCGACTTCGCTGGCCTCAGGAACCTGCGAGCGCGGCGACAGGGTGCTTCCACCTGTCGCCGCGCTCCTCGATCGAGGGGAGATAGGGATGCAGGGCGACGAGTCGGCGAGTCGGGGCGAGCAGGTGGAGGCGACGGAGCGGGAGGCGGCCAAGCGACGCCTCCTGGATCAGGCCGAGGCGGAGCGCGTACCGGTGGAGGAAACCACCCGGGCGGTGCCGGACCGGCGGTGGCGGCGTGACCAGCGCTGACGAGCCCATCGGTCGGCGCGTGGCGCGCTGGCGGGCGCGGCGGCGGATGACGCAGCAGATGTTCGCCGACCGGCTCGGCAGGTCGAAGAGCTGGGTGGACAAGACCGAGCGGGGCGTACGTCCGCTCGACCGGTACCCGGTGATCCAGGAGATCGCCCGGGTGCTGCGCGTCGATCCGCTGGTGCTGCTCGGCGAGCGCCGCCCGCCGCCGTCGACCGGCCAACCGGACGGCGTGGACGGTGTGCGGGCCGCTCTCGCCCGTTACGACGATCATTGTGGGACCGCGTCGGTGGCGGAGACGGGCCGGCACGTCGCGCACGCCTGGCTGACCTACCAGCATGCGCACTACGCCCAGGTGGTGCGCCTGCTGCCGAGGCTGCTGCCCGCCGCGCAGGGTGTGCGGGCGCAGGCGCCGGGGTTGCTGGTGCAGGCGTACCGGATCACGTCGTCGGTGCTGGTGAAGCTCGGCGAGGCCGACCTGGGGTGGCTGGCCGCCGACCGGGCGGCGGGGGTGGCGGGCGGCGACGCGGTGCTGGCGGGGGCGGCGGCCGTGTCGGTCGGTCAGGCGCTGCGGGCGCTGGGCCGCGACCGGCTGGCGTTGGTGGCGACGCTGGCCGCCGCCCGCCGGGTCGGGTCCGCGTCGGAGCCGGTGCACGGCGCGTTGCTGCTCCAGGCCGGGCTGGCTGCGGCCGGTTGCGGCGACACCCGCAGCGAGGAGCTGATCGGGCGGGCTGTCGACCTGGCGGCGCGGGTCGCCGCTGACGACCCGCACCGGACCGGCTTCGGGCCGGGTGCCGTGGAGGCGGCCCGGGTGGTGGCGGCCATCGAGCGGGGGGACGCCGGGCAGGCGCTGCGCCGGCACGAGCAGACGGTACGCCGGGAGGCGTGGCGGCGGCTGCCGGCCGAGCACCGGGCCGCCTACCTGGTGGACGTGGCGCGGGCGTACCTCCAGGTCGGTGACCTGTCGGGGGCGGGACGTGCGCTGGTCGAGGCGGACGCCGTCGCGCCCGCCGAGGTCCGGTGCCGGCCGCTGGCGCGTACGGTCATCGCGGAGGTCGCCCGGGGTCACCCGGCGCCGGCCGACGTCGCGCGCCTGGCGACGCTGGTCGGCCTGACCCGCTGATCGCGCCGGCCAGCCGTTCCTGGCCGGATGTGGCCATCGTCGATCGAGCCGAGGCATTGGAGCAGAGGCGGAACGCCTACGGCGAGGTCCTGGAGCGCTGCCGGGCGGCGGGATGCAAGTAGTGAGCGCTTCCCAACAGGTGGTGGGCGCACTCCTGGCGTTGGCGCAGCTGGGCAACGGCGACCGTTCACCCGGTTGGCTGCCGGGTTCCTGCCCGGTAGTGTCCGGAGGTGCTTCCCTCGAAGCCATCGGGCGAGCCGACACGGCGAGCTGACCTGGGGACGCGTATCCCATCCGTTCCAGGTCACGGAGGCGCTTCCCATGTCGTCCTTGCCGCAAGCTGTGCCATTCACCATCGACGTGCCCGACGACGTGTTGACGGACTTGGCCGAACGGCTGGCGCGTACCCGTTTCCCCCAGCCCACCGCGGCCGGATGGCGTGCCGGCACGGACCCGGACTACCTGCGTGAGCTGGTGACGCACTGGCGCAGCGACTTCGACTGGCGTGCCCGGGAACGCGAACTCAACGCGGTGCCGCACTACACCGCCATCCTGGACGACCGACGTGTGCACTTCGTGCACATGCGTGCGGCAACCTCCACCGGTTCCTCCGCCCCGCTGCCGCTGGTGCTGACCCATGGCTGGCCGAGCAGCTTCGTGGAGATGTTGCCGCTGGCGGCCCGGCTGACCAATCCGGCTGCCTACGGCGGCGACCCGGGCGACGCCTTCGATGTCGTCGTTCCGTCCCTGCCCGGCTTCGTGTTCTCGGAGCTGCCGCGTCACGGCCCGGTGACCCCTCCGGTCGTCGCTGACCTGTGGGCCCGGCTGATGACTGACGTCCTGGGCTACGACACATTCGGCGCGTACGGCGGCGACATCGGCTCTCATGTCACCGGTTTTCTCGGTGCCAGACACCGGCAGCGGGTGGTCGGGATCCACACCCACCATCCGAGCCTGCACCCCGTTCTCGACGAGACCCAGCCGCTGTCCGCCGCCGAGCAGGCATACCTGGAGACGCGATCGAACGAGCACGACGGTGGCGATGACGGTTACGCCGCCATCCAGAGCACCCGGCCGGACACCCTCGCCGCGGCTCTGCTCGACTCCCCAGCCGGCCTGGCCGCCTGGATCGTGGAGAAGTACCGGGCCTGGAGCGACTGCGACGGAGACACGGAAGCACGGTTCAGCAAGGACCTGCTGCTCACCATGGTGACCCTCTACTGGGTCACCGGGACGATCGGCTCGTCCTTCAGGCCCTATTACGACGACTCTCGGACTCCACCTCTGACCGATGTCGACGTGCCGGCAGGAGTCCGGCTCACGCGGGAGGACCACAACTACCCCCGCGAGTACGCCGAGCGCGTCTATCGCGATCTGCGCCAGTGGCGCGGTCCCGCGCGCGGAGGCCATTTCCTGCCCCTGGAGGAGCCCGACATGCTCGCCAACGACCTGCGGGACTTTTTCCGGCCACTGCGCGGCGGAGCGTGAACGCCCTTTCCCGGTACGCAGTCGGAAATGTGGAAGCGACACCGCCTGGCCGACGCGTGAACTGAGAAGGGCTCAATTGGCGGCGGTGGGATTTGCGTCGCATGGCGAGGCTGTTATTCGAGCCGGATTCGCTTTGTCGCCGTCGACTGTGAGCCTTTTCGGTCGCCAACGAGTCAGTGTCAACTACCTGCCATTCCACCAGATTGCGATCAGAGTAATTCGATCGCTAAAGACCGTGCCGTCCGGTCCGGCACCCACGGCCTGCAGGTGCAGTAGCGCGTCGAGGGACTCGACGTCAGCGGCGCGCTGGGCGGCTTGGAGTTGCCGTTCCGCGGTGAGGAGATCCATCCACCGATCCTCCGCAGCGCGCCGCAACAGGACAAGCGGGTTTGCTCGCGGCAGAACGGCGACGTCAGCCCGGTAGGGCGTTCGCGGCACAACCGAACCTCGGCACGACCCTGGTCGGCCCAACCGAGAGGGCCAATGAAGTCACGGTCCGCCGAACGCCCACGCGTGGACCTCGATCTCGGCGTACCGGTCCGGGGTCAGCACGGCACGCGCCTCATCCGGGTCCTCCGCCCGGACCAGCGCCGCCGTGCCCAGCCACCTGACACCGTCGTCCGACAGCAGCGGCCCGTACGCGATCAGCTCGTCCCGGTCCGCGCTCGCGTCCAGGTCGGCGGCCTCCCCCGCCCCGAGGCCGAGCACGAGGTACCGGTCACCACCCGTCCGGCCGCCCGGGAAGTCCCACATGGTGCGCCCCAGCGTGTTGTGCCACCGGCGCAGCAGCACGTCCCGGTACGCGCCGGCCTGGTAGTTGGGCTCGTCGAGGGCGAACGCCCGGGCGGCGGCGGGACCGGGCAGGTCGACGATGTGCACGCTGCCGGTCGGCGTCTCCCCGTCAGCGGCGAACGTCGGCCCACGGGCGATCATCCGCTCCGCGTACCGGTCCATGTAGGACCAGTGCTCCTCGCGCAGCTCCTTGCGCAGAGCCAGGGAGTCGCGCCGGTCGCGGTGATAGCAGAAGAACTTCGTACCGCAGATCCTGACGCCGGTGCCGAAACCCGGGGCGGGTGGGGCCGTTTCCCGCGCGTAGCACCGGATCTGTCACCCGTCGGTCGTACGCTCGCCGGCATGACGACGATGGAAACCCACACCCTCGCCGTGCCCGGCGTCGACCTGGTCTACGACGTACGCGAGCCCGTGTCGGCCCCCGGCGGGCACCGGACGCTGCTCATGATCGGTCAGCCGATGACGGCGGAGGGCTTCGGCGCGCTCGCCGCCCACTTCACCGACCGGACGGTCGTCACCTACGACCCGCGTGGCCTGGGCCGCAGCGTCCGCAGCGACGGCCGGTCGGACCACAAGCCGCAGCAGCAGGCGGCCGACCTGCACCTGCTGATCGAGGCGCTCGGCACCGGACCGGTCGACGTGTTCGGCAGCAGCGGCGGTGCGGTGACCGGGCTCGAACTGGTCACGGCCCACCCCGGCGACGTCGGCACGCTGGTGGCGCACGAGCCGCCGATCAACTCCGTGCTCCCCGACGCCGAGGCCGCCGAGCGGGCCCGGACCGCCTTCTACGAGGCGTACGAGGCGAAGGGAATGGGCGCGGGCATGGCCGCCTTCATGGCGTTGGCCTCCTGGCAGGGCGAGTTCACCGACGACTTCTTCGCCCAGCCCGCGCCCGACCCGGCGGCGTTCGGCCTGCCGACCGAGGACGACGGCTCCCGCGACGACCCGCTGCTGTCGAAGGCGTCCTGGGCGGTCACCGACTACCGCCCCGACGCGGCGGCGCTCACCGCCGGTCCGGCCCGGGTCGTGATCGCGGTCGGCGAGGAGACCACGGGCACCTACACGGCGCGTACGGCCGTCGCCACCGCGGCGCTGCTCGGCCAGGAGGCCGTGGTGTTCCCAAGCCACCACGGCGGTTTCCTCGACGGCGAGTTCGGCTACGCGGGCAAGCCCGCCGAGTTCGCGGCCAAGCTGCGCGAGGTGCTCGACGCGGGCTGACCAGCGCCGGTCAGAGCGCCACGATCGCCGCCGTCTCGGCGGGCAGCTCGATGCGGTCGCGGGTCACCGACACCCCCTCCCCCGTGGCCAGCAGCACCCGGCGCGCCACCCCCGGCAGCGTGATCCGCTGTGGCTTGGCGGCCAGGTTCGCCGCCACCAGGCACTCGCCCCGGCGCATCACCAGGAACTGGTCGCCGTGGCGGACGTCGACCCGGTCCAGCCGAGGATCGGACAGGTCGGCCCGGCTCTTGCGCAGCGCGATGAGCCGCTTGTGGAACTCGTACATCTCGCGGTGTTCGGGTTTGTCCAGCTCGGCCCAGTCGAGCCGGGAACGGACGAAGGTCTGCGGGTCCTGCGGGTCCGGCACGTCGCCCTCCGGCCAGCCGTGGGCGGCGAACTCCCGCTTGCGGCCGGTGGCGACGGCGGTCGCCAGCTCCGGTTCGGGGTGGCTGGTGAAGAACAGCCACGGGGTGCTGGCCGCCCACTCCTCCCCCATGAACAGCATCGGGGTGAACGGGGCGGTGAAGAGCAGCGTCGCGCCGACGCGCAGCAGCCCCGGGGAGAGGGTGGCGGAGATCCGGTCGCCGGTGGCCCGGTTGCCGATCTGGTCGTGGTTCTGGAGGTACGCGACGAACCGGTGGCCGGGCGTGCGCTGCCGGTCGACGGGCCGGCCGTGCTGGCGGTTGCGGAAGCTGGACCAGGTGCCGGCGTGGAAGAACCCGCCGGTGAGCACGTCGGTGAGGCATTCGAGGGAGCCGAAGTCGCCGTAGTAGCCCTGCCGCTCGCCGGTGAGCAGGGTGTGCAGGGCGTGGTGGGCGTCGTCGTTCCACTGGGCGTGCAGGCCGAAGCCGCCGCCCTCCCGGGGCGTGATCAGCCGGGGGTCGTTGAGGTCGGACTCGGCGATCAGCGACAGCGGCCGGCCGAGGTGGGTGGCGAGCGCCTCGACCTCGATGGCCACCTCCTCGAGCCATCCGGTGGCGCGGGAGTCGGGCATGGCGTGCACGGCGTCGAGCCGCAGCCCGTCGACGTGGTAGTCGCGCAGCCACATGAGGATGCTGTCGGTGATGTAGCGGCGTACGCCGTCGGAGTGCGGGCCGTCGAGGTTGACGGTGCGGCCCCAGGTGTTGCTCTGCTCGGTGAGGTACGGCGCGAACATCGGCGCGTAGGCCCCGGAGGGCCCGAAATGGTTGTAGACGACGTCGAGGATCACCCCCAGCCCCTTGGCGTGGGCGGCGTCGACCAGTCGTTTCAGGCCGTCGGGGCCGCCGTAGGGCTGGTGCGGGGCGAACCAGCAGACCCCGTCGTAGCCCCAGTTGTACTCGCCGTTGAAGGCGTTGACGGGCAGCAGCTCGATCATGTCGACGCCCAGGTCGACGAGGTGGTCGAGGCGGCCGATGGCGGCGTCGAAGGTGCCCTCGGGGGTGAACGTGCCGACGTGCAGCTCGTAGAGGACGGCGCCGGGCAGCTGCCGGCCGGTCCAGGCCTGGTCGGTCCACACGAAGGCGGCGTGGTCGTAGCGCCGGCTCGGCCCGTGCACGCCGTGCGGCTGCCAGGGCGAGCGGGGGTCGGGCAGGGCCCGGTCGTCGTCGTCGAGCAGGAAGGCGTAGTCGGTGCCGGGGCCGGCGGCGGGCACCTCGACCCGCCACCAGCCGTCCGAGCCGGCGCGCATCTCGTGGTCGGCGTCGCCCGGCAGGCGCAGCCGGACGCGGGCGGCCTGCGGCGCCCACACCGTGAACTCGGTCATGAAGCCTCCACGGACTCGATGGTGGGAGCCAGCAGCGCGACGGGGTAGGTGGCCAGCAGGTCGGCCAGCGGGGTCTGCCCGCCACTGTAGGCCCGGCCCGTGAACAGGTCGGTCATCTCGTGAACGGGAAGTGACAGAGTCGTGTCGTCCCAGCCGCCGGCGCGGGCCAGGCCCAGCGGCAGCCGGGTGGCGACCGCGACGGCGCCGCCCCGGTCGAAGGCGAGCGCGTGCCGGCCGGCGCGCCCGTGGGCCGGCACCGGCCGGTAGCCGGTGAACAGCTCCGGGCGGTCGCGGCGCAGCCGCAGCGTGCGCGACACCACGAGCAGCTTCGCGGCGCCGTCCGCGTCGACCGGCGGGGGCGGGCCGGCGTCGAGGCGGGCCAGCAGCTGCCGGCGTACGGCGAAGTCGACCGGGCGGCGGTTGTCGGGGTCGACCAGCGAGTTGTCCCACAGTTCGGTGCCCTGGTAGGTGTCGGGGACGCCGGGCATGGCGAGCTGCACGAGCTTCTGCCCGAGCGAGTTGGACCAGCCGGCGGGGGCGATCTCGGCGGCGAAGGCGGTCAGCTCGGCGTGCAGCTGCCGGTCGTCGTACATGGCGTCGACGACGGTGTGCATGGCGCGTTCGAAGGCGGGGTCGGGGTCGGCCCAGCTCGTCGACACCGACGCCTCGCGGGCGGCCTTCTCGGCGTACGCGTGCAGCCGTTCCCGCTCGATCGGCCAGGCACCGACGGCGGTCTGCCAGAGCAGGTGCGCGAAGGCCGGGTCGGGCAGCGGCGCGCGGGCCGTCCACCGGGCGATCAGGTCGGCCCAGCGTCCCGGCAGTTCGCTGAGCACGGCGAGGCGGGCCCGGACGTCCTCGGCGCGCTTGGTGTCGTGGGTGGAGAGGGTGGTCATGCTCGCCGGCCAGCGCACCTGCCGGGCGGCGGCGAAGCGGTGGAACTCGGCCGGCGGCACGCCGAAGTGGGCGGGGCTGCCGCCGACCTCGTTGAGTGCGACGAAGCGGCTCCACCGGTAGAAGGCGGTGTCCTCGACGCCCTTGGCCATCACCGCGCCGGTGAGCTGCGGGAAGCGTGCCGCCAGCTCGTCGTCGGGGTCGCGCAGCCGGCGGGTGAGGGCGTCCAGCGTGGCGGTCAGGTCCGGGCGGCGACGGCCGGCCTCGGCGCGGGCGGCGGCCAGGTGCCGGGTGCCGTGCGGCGGGTAGCCCCGGTAGACGGCGAAGGCGGCGGCCAGCTCGGCCAGCGCCGCCCGGGCGGCGTCGCGGTCCACGTCGGGCGCGAGCGCGGCGAGGCGGGTCAGCTCGGCCGACAGCAGCCGGGTGGCGGCGGCCAGCTTGGTGTCGTGGGTGAGGTCCTGCCAGGAGGTGTGCCGGCCGACGAGGTGGGTGTCGAGGGCCGTGAAGTCGCCCTCGGCGTCGGGGTCGACGAAGAGCCCGCA
Organism: Micromonospora sp. NPDC049048; assembly: GCF_043197615.1. NCBI lineage: Bacteria > Bacillati > Actinomycetota > Actinomycetes > Micromonosporales > Micromonosporaceae > Micromonospora > Micromonospora sp. NPDC049048. The sequence goes on from NZ_JBICTM010000004.1 coordinate 365,705, forward strand.
GACGGCGGCGAGGGCGTCGTAGCCGGTGGTGCCGTCCACCGGCCAGTCCGGCAGCTCCTCGCCGTACTCCAGGATCTTCTCCACCACCAGCCACGCGTCGGGCGCGGCGGCGCGCAGCCGGGCCAGGTAGGCCGCGGGGTCGCGCAGCCCGTCGGGGTGGTCGACGCGGATGCCGTCGACCTCGCCGGCCGCCGCCCACCGCAGGACCTGCTCGTGGGTGGCGGCGAAGACCTCCGGGTCCTCCACGCGCAGCCCGGCCAGGTCGGAGACGGCGAAGAACCGGCGGTACGTCAGCTCGGCGTCGCCGCGCCGCCAGGAGACCAGCTCGTAGTGCTGCCGGTCGTGCACCTCGCGGGGGTTGCCCTGGTCGGCTCCGCCGACGTCGCGGCCGTCGCCGGTGCCGTCGGCGATCGGGAAGCGGTGCTCGTGGTAGCGCAGTTCCCCGTCGGCGAGCTTGAGGTCGTCGAGCGCGTCCGGGGTGTCGGCGAGCACCGGCAGCAGCAGCCGGCCCCGGTCCCAGTCGATGTCGAACCAGCCGGCGTACGCCGAGTCGCGGCCCCGGCGCAGCACGTCCCACCAGGCGGGGTTGGCGGCGGGTACGGCCACCCCGGCGTGGTTGGGCACGATGTCGACGACGAGGCCGAGGCCGGCGGTGCGCAGCGCGCGCAGCAGCCGTTGCCGGGCCGCCTCGCCGCCCAGCTCCGGGTTGACGGCGCGGTGGTCGACGACGTCGTAGCCGTGCGCGGAGCCGGGGGTGGCGGTGAGCAGGGGCGCGCTGTAGAGGTGGGTGACGCCCAGGTCGGCCAGGTAGTCGGCGAGGCCGGCGGTGGCGTCGAGGTCGAAGCCGGGGCGGACCTGCACGCGGTAGGTGGCGCCCACCCGGGCGGCCGGTGCGTCCGTGGGATCGGCGTCGGGTCGGGGGGTGTGCGACACGTCAGGCCGTCCTCTCCAGCACCACCACGCACCGGTCGGGTACGCGCAGGGTGCCGCCCGCCTCGACCACCGTGGGCTTCTCCGGTTCCGGTTCCGCGGTGCTGATCACCAGTTCCCAGTGCCGCCCGAACTCGGGGCCGGGCACGGTGAAGTCCAGTGGCGCGTCGTGGGCGTTGAAGCAGAGCAGGAAGGAGGCGTCCACGTGGCGTTGGCCGTACTGGCCGCGTTCGCGGATGCCCTCGCCGTTGACGAAGAGCGCCACCGAACGGCCGAAGTCGTTGCCCCAGTCCTCGCCGGTCATCTCCCGCCCGTCGGGGGTGTACCAGGCCAGGTCGGGCAGGGGTTCGTCGACGAGGCGGGAGCGCACCGGCAGGCCGGTGAAGAAGCGTCGCCGGCGGAACACCTGGTGGCGGCGACGGAAGTCGACCAGCTTGCGGGTGAACTCCAGCAGGTCGGGGTCGGCGTCGTCCCAGTCGACCCAGGCCAGCTCGCTGTCCTGGCAGTAGGCGTTGTTGTTGCCGCGCTGGGTGCGGCCCAGCTCGTCGCCGTGGCCGATCATCGGCACACCCTGCGACAGCATGAGGGTGGCCAGGAAGTTGCGCTGTTGCCGGGCCCGCAGGGCGCGTACGGCCGCGTCGTCGGTGTCGCCCTCGACGCCGCAGTTCCAGGACCGGTTGTGGCTCTCGCCGTCGCGGTTGTCCTCGCCGTTGGCCTCGTTGTGCTTGTCGTTGTACGACACCAGGTCGCGCAGGGTGAACCCGTCGTGGCAGGTGACGAAGTTGATGCTGTGGAACGGGCGGCGCCCGTCGTCCTGGTAGAGGTCGGCGGAGCCGGAGATGCGGGAGGCGAACTCGGCGAGGGTGGCCGGCTCGCCGCGCCAGAAGTCGCGCACGGTGTCGCGGTACTTGCCGTTCCACTCGGTCCACACCGGCGGGAAGTTGCCGACCTGGTAGCCGCCGGGCCCGACGTCCCACGGCTCGGCGATGAGCTTGACCTGGCTGACCACGGGGTCCTGCTGCACCACCTCGAAGAAGGTGGAGAGGCGGTCGACCTCGTAGAACTCGCGGGCGAGGGTGGCGGCGAGGTCGAAGCGGAAGCCGTCGACGTGCATCTCGGTCACCCAGTAGCGCAGCGAGTCCATGATCAGTTGCAGGGAGTGCGGGCTGCGGACGTTGAGGCTGTTGCCGGTGCCGGTGTAGTCGACGTAGTAGCGGCGGTCGTCCTCGCTCAGGCGGTAGTAGCTGGGGTTGTCGACGCCCTTGAAGCTCAGCGTCGGGCCGAGGTGGTTGCCCTCGGCGGTGTGGTTGTAGACCACGTCGAGGATGACCTCGATGCCGGCGGCGTGCAGCGCCTTGACCATGCCCCGGAACTCCTGGACCTGCTGGCCGAGGTGCCCGAGCGCCGAGTAGCCGTGGTGCGGGGCGAAGAAGCCGATGGTGTTGTAGCCCCAGTAGTTGCGCAGCCCCAGGTCGGCCAGCCGGTGGTCGTGCACGAACTGGTGCACCGGCATCAGCTCGACGGCGGTCACCCCGAGCCTCCTCAGGTGCTCGATCATCGGCGGTGAGGCGAGGCCCGCGTACGTGCCGCGCAGTTCCTCGGGGATGTCGGGGTGGCGCATCGTCAGGCCGCGTACGTGTGCCTCGTAGATGACCGAGTGGTGGTAGGGGATGCGGGGCGGGGAGTCGTTGCCCCAGTCGAAGTACGGGTTCACCACCACGGACTTCGGCATGAACGGCGCCGAGTCGGTCGTGTTCATCCGCTCCGGGTCGCCGTGCTCGTAGTCGTAGACGGCCGGGTCCCACCGCACGTCGCCGTCGACCGCCTTGGCGTACGGGTCGAGCAGCAGCTTGGCCGGGTTGCAGCGCAGCCCGTTCGCCGGGTCGTACGGCCCGTGCACGCGGTAGCCGTAGCGCTGGCCCGGCTCGATGCCGGGGATGTACGCGTGCCAGACGTACGCGTCGACCTCGCGCAGCTCGACCCGCCGTTCCGCCCCGGTGTCCCACTCGTCGAACAGGCACAGCTCGACCCGTTCGGCCACCTCGGAGAAGATGGCGAAGTTGGTGCCCATCCCGTCGTAGGTGGCCCCCAGGGGGTACCGCTCACCCGGCCAGACCTGCATGTCGCTCCCTCGCGCGAGATCATGAGCGCGGCACCGCACCCTGAGCGCACCACACGACGGGGGCCGGGTGGCGCGCGTGCGGGTATTGCCCCGCGCGCTCCGCCGCCAATCCACCCGATCGGACGATCATCGGGATACACCCGGCTGGTAGGCACTGGCCGTCCCCTGCCCTGGACGTCATCCTTGCCTGCCCTCCCGGTACCACGATCGGCTCGGACGAGCGGTCAGGATCTTGCGTCTGCACTGGTCAAGTCGTTGATCGTCGGCCAGACTCGCAGCATCCGGCGGGGACGAGGTCCAGGGGAGGTGTGGGTGCGGGTACTCCTGGTCGAAGACGATCTGCGGGTGGCGTCCGCCCTCGCCAAGGCCCTGCGCCGGCGGGGACACGAGGTGGTGTCGGCGCTGACGGCCGCCGAGGCGATCCAGGCCGACGCCGTCGATCTGGTCCTGCTGGACCTCAACCTGCCCGACCGGGACGGTCTGGAGGTCTGCCGGCGGCTGCGGCAGGCCGACGAGGATGTCGCGATCATCGCGGTGAGCGCCCGCGCCGAGGAGCACGACCGGGTGGCCGGCCTGCGGGCCGGCGCCGACGACTACGTCGTCAAGCCGTTCTCGATGGTGGAGTTGCAGGCCCGCATCGAGGCGGTGACGCGTCGCACCACCCGCAGCGCCCGCAGCAGGAGCGAGTTGCGGGCCGGCAGGTTGCGCATCGACGTGCACGCCCGGCAGGTGTGGGTGGGCGAGCGGGAGGTCAGCCTGGCCCGCAAGGAGTTCGACCTGCTGGTGGCGCTGGCCCGGCAGGCCGGCACGGTGGTGCCCCGCGACCGGTTGCAGTTGGACGTCTGGCAGACCACCTGGGGCACCCGGCACAACCTCGACGTGCACGTCGCGGCCCTGCGGGGCAAGCTCGACGACGCCGGTCTGGTCGAGACGGTACGCGGCGTCGGCTACCGGCTGCGTACCGCTTGAGGACCTTGCGTTACCGTTACCGCCATCCATGCCCCGGCCCCCGCATGGGGAATCTCAGATGATCCTCAAGAATCACCGGCGGCCTCCCAACTCCGGGCCGGCTGCGGGTGTGCTGGGCGCACCCAGCCATCCCTCCTGTTTGGAGATCGTTTTGAGATACAGACGGACAACGGCCGGTGTGTTCTCCGCACTGCTCGCCGCCGCCCTCGTGGCGACGGCGGTGCCGGCGCAGGCGCAGGCGCAGCAGGTCGCGGCCCTGCAGCAGGCGGAGCCCAACCAGGTACAGGGCCTCACGGCCGTGCAGGGCGACGGGTACGTCACGCTGGCGTGGACCCGGGTGGAAGGCGCCACCGACTACCAGATCGAGCGGACCCCGCTCGCCGCCGACGGCACGCCCGGCACGCCGGTCATCGCCGGCGTCTGGCGTCCGAACCGGCAGGTCAACAACGACGAGCCGACCTTCGCCGACGCTGGTTTCGCACCGGGGAACAGCTTCCAGTGGCGGGTCCGGGCCCGGTTCGGCACCGAGGTCCAGCCGTACTCGGCGCCGGTCAGCGGCACCACGCGCGGCCACTGGGGCGACCCGGGCACCCCGGGTGAGAACCTGCGCACCCAGTGGGAGGAGACGCTGGGCGCGCAGTACACCAGCGACGTCAACGAGTACGCGTACACCGCCGCGCTCGACGAGGCCAGCGAGCGGGTCCGCGTCGTCGAGATCGGCCGTACCGTCCTGAACCGGCCGATCAACATGCTGATCATCGGCTACCCCCGGCCGGCGGCGACGCCGGAGGCGGTGGCCGCGACCAACCCGCTGCTGGTCAACTGCAACGTCCACGGCAACGAGCCGGGTGACCGCGAGGCCTGCCTGATCATGGCTCGGCAGCTCGCCTTCACCAAGGACGCCAAGACCCTCGACCTGCTGTCGAAGACCACGATGCTCATCGTGCCGGCGATCAACGGCGACGGACGGGCGGCCAACAGCCGGGGCAACTCCACCGGCCAGGACCTGAACCGGGACCACTCGCTGATCCGCCAGCCGGAGACCCGGGCCCTCGCCGAGATGGTGCGCGACTACCGGCCGATCGCCGGTTACGACGGCCACGAGTACGGCAACGCCAACACCGGTGACCTGCCGATGCTGCCGCCGCGGCACCAGAACGTGGCGCAGGGCATCTTCGACGAGTCGCAGAAGATGATCGAAGGCCACATGTACACCCAGGGCGCCAAGGACGGCTGGTGGGCCTGTCCTTACGGGTGCACCCCCGGGGCCAACGTGGGCCTGAGCGAGGAAACCATCCTGCGTAACACCCTCGGCCTGAAGAACGTGGTCAACTCCCTGCTGGAGCTGCGCAGCTCCGGTGGCCCGACGCGGCCCGACGAGGGCAACACCGCGAACAACCGCCGGCGCAAGACCTACTCCGCGCTGTGGACGTTCAACCAGTTCTTCGCGTACCACGGCGCCAACGTCGCCAGCATCACCAAGGCCCGTGCCGAGGGGATCGTGTCGCAGTCCGCCAACGAGGGACGGATCGTGTTCCGGGGCTCCCGCGAGATCGAGGCGTACCCGGCCCCGCACCCGGGTGAGGCCCCGCCGCCGCTGGACGCCCCCACCCCGGCGCGGATCCTCGAGCAGGCGCCCTGCGCGTACCGGCTGACCGAGGAGCAGTACAACGGCGAGCGCACCGACGGCCCCGCCGGTCAGCGCACCACCGTGGCCCAGCGGCTCGCCGCGCACGGCTGGAAGGTGATCAAGGTCGGCAACAGCTACCTGGTGCCGCTGTCGCAGCCGGAGCGGGGCCTGATCCCGCTGCTGCTCGACGAGCAGGCCGTCGAGGGTCTGGTCGCTGGCGAGCGGGTGGCCGCCACCCTGACCGGCACCCACAACGGTCCGCTGACCGTCTCCGGGTTCGCCTGCCTGGACGGGGCCACCGTCCGGGGCCCGATCCAGGTGCTGCCCGGTGCCGCGCTGGTCGTCAACGGCGGCTCGATCAACGGTCCGGTGAACGCCACCGGCGCCGCCGGGTTCGTCGTCACCGACAGCAAGGTCTCCGGTCCGGTGAACGCCACCGCCACCCGGGGCCCGGTCGTCCTGGTCGGCAACGAGATCAACGGCCCGGTCGGCGTGGTCGGCAGCACGGGCACCGGCCCGCTGGTGGCCGGCAACACCGTCCAGGGTCCGCTGTCCTGCACGGGCAACGCCTCGGCGCCGACGAACGATCAGGTCGCCAACTCGGTGAGCGGTCCGCGCTCCGCCCAGTGCGCGCGGCTGTGACCTGCTGAAACCCGCCTGAAACGAGGCGCCGGCAGGACGGTCTCGCCGTCCTGCCGGCGCCTCCCGTACCCGCTGCGGAGTGGAGAGAGACCGTGTCCCAGACCCCCATCCCGAACCCGCGCCCCGGGTCCGCGCCGCGGGCCACCCGTCGCCGGCGGGCGATGGCCGGGGCGGCCCTGGCACTCCTGGTCGCGGCCACCGGCTGCACCAGCTCGCAGGAGAGTCCCGCCCCGGCGGACCGCACCGGCGACACCGGCGCGGTCACCGTCAGCGGACCGCTGTGCGACGCGCTGCCATCGGGGGACGAGCCGGGCAACCCGGACTCACTGGTGGGCCGGGCCCCCGACGAGGCCCTCACCTGGATCCCCGTGCTCACGACGTTCGAGGCGGCGGTGCGGGCCACCGGGATGGCCGAGGAGCTGTCCGCCCCCGGCGGCCTGACCATCCTCGCCCCGACCGACGACGCCTTCCGGGCCAAGTTCTCCACCGCCAACATCGACAACCTGCTGCTCAAGGACACCGCCACGCTGCGTGGGCTGCTGAGGGAACACCTGGTCGCCGGGACGCACCCGGTCGCCGAACTGGTGGCCGCCAGCCCCGTCACCACGCTCGCCGGCACCGACCTCGCCGTCACCTCTGCCGGGTCCGGCGCCCGGCTGGCCGACCGGGCCGAGACGGTCTGCGCCGACTACCGGGCCAGCGGCGCCCGGATCCACGTGATCGACAAGGTGCTCGGCAACCTGCCGGACACCGCCCACGAGGAGGACCACTCCCACTGAGCCCGCGCCGTCGCGCGTAGCACCGTCGGCCGTCGACCCCCGTGTGCGGGGTCGGCGGCCGACGTCGTCCCGCGCCCGCGCCCGCCGCAGGTCCGGCCGCCCCGCACCCGATCGGCGCCCCTCCCCCCGGGCCGGACCGTCGACCGGAATCACCCCGACTGACCCCGCCTGACACCGTCAGGTGTCCTCCGTCACCTTGGGCCCTTTCGAGATGCGGGATCCGCCGCGATGCCCTTTGCTTGTTCTCGGGTGCGCGCCCGCGCGCGCCCCGACCCGGCCTCTCGGCCAACCCTCTCGCACCCTTCCGCCGCCACCGCTGCCGGCGCGTTCCACCATGCATGGACGGAGACCAATGTGACGACCCTGCGGGTCGGCGAGCAGCCCACCAACACCCCGGGCCGGGTCCACCGGCCCACCCTGACCTCCCGTCCCCAGGTCCCGACGCAGGCCGGGCAGGGCACGCCCCCGCAGACCCGACGCATCCTCATGCTCTCCTGGGAGTACCCGCCGGTCCTGGTCGGTGGCCTCGGCCGGCACGTGCACGCCCTCTCCGTCGCCCTGGCCGCCGCCGGGCACGAGGTCACCGTCGTCACCCGGCACACCGACGACGCACCCCTCGAGGAGTACGCCGACGGCGTCCGCATCGTCCGCGCCGCCGAGGACCCGGTCACCTTCCCCCTGGCCACCTCCTCCCTGCTCGCCTGGACCATGGCCTTCAACCACACCCTCACCCGCGCCGCCCTGCGCGCCACCGAGGCCGGCGCCTACGACGTCATCCACGCCCACGACTGGCTCGTCGCGCACACCGCGATGACCCTGCGCGAGCACCTCGACATCCCACTGGTCAGCACCATCCACGCCACCGAGGCCGGCCGGCACCAGGGCTGGCTGCCGGAGGAGATGAACCGCACCATCCACGGCGTCGAGCACTGGCTGGCCAGCGAGTCGGGCCGGGTCATCGTCTGCTCCGGCTACATGCGCGACGAGGTGACCGGGCTGTTCGGCGTGCCGACCGGCCGGGTCGAGGTGGTGCCCAACGGCGTGGAGCCGCACCGCTGGCAGGTCCCGGCCGCGGCGGTGGCGCAGGCCCGCGCCCGGTTCGCCGGGGACGGGCCGCTGGTCACCTTCGCCGGCCGGCTGGTCTACGAGAAGGGCGTGCAGCACCTGATCGCCGGGCTACCCCGGCTACGCGAGCGGCACCCCGGGCTGCGCGCGGTCATCGTCGGCGACGGGCCGTACCGCGCGGAGTTGGAGGCCGAGGTGCACCGCCTGGGCCTCGGCGCGACGGTGAGCCTGCCGGGCTTCCTCGGCGGCACCGACCTGCCTGCCGTGATGGCCGCGTCGGACTGCTTCGCCGTGCCGAGCATCTACGAGCCGTTCGGCATGGTGGCCCTGGAGGGCGCCGCCGCCGGCGCTCCCCTGGCCGTGGCCGCGACCGGCGGGCTCGCCGAGATCGTCGAGCCGGGGGTCACCGGGATGACCTTCCGCCCGCACGATCCCGACGGCCTCACCGAGGCGGTGCACGCGCTGCTGTCCGACACCGAGCGCGCCCGTGCCCTGGCCCGCCGGGCCCGCCGGATGGTGCACGATCAGTACGGCTGGTCGGCGATCGCCCAGCGCACCGCAGCCAGCTACGCTGCCGCTGTCGCCACCGCTCCGGCCTTCGCGGCCGAACGCGCCGAACAGCGCATGTCCCGCGGACGCACCCTCCCGGCCCTCCCGGAGGGCAACCTCCTGGCCGCCGCCGGCCTCCGCTGATTCCGGACCCCGCTGCGTCGGCGCCGCGGGGTCGTGCTGACGTCCCTGGCAGGCGGGCCGGTCAGTCCGCGCCCCGCGACCGGAGGTCGGGCGATGCCAGCGCGGCACCGCCCGACCGGTTCAGCACTCCGCGAGGTTCCCGTCGTAGGGGTCGTGCAGGTAGGACGAGGCGATCCATCCGGAGTACGTCGGGCCACCGTTGCCGTACCGCACGTGCTGCCAGAAGTTGTCGTAGGAGTTGTAGTAGTCGCCCGTCGTCCAGCAGTCGAAGGCCACCCAGTGCCCGTTCGGGATCCGGGTGACGAGTGCACAGCTGGTGTGCGGGCCGGTACGCAGGGCCAGGCCGGTACTTCCGGCGCCTTCCACGTAGCTGCTGCCGTAGTCCTTGTCGGACCAGGCGTGGCTGCAACCCGCGCTCGCCGGCGCCCCCGCCACCGCCACGATCCCGGCCGCCGCGGCCAGGGTGAGCGCCGCCTGAGCGAGCGCGACAACCGACTTGGATCTCCGCATTTCTTACTCCCCGTGGTCGACCGCCCCGATATCGGTGGACGGTTTCGAAAGTGCAGACGTCCGTAGGTGCGAGATCTCGGATGGCTGGACGGGCGTCGCACCACCGCCCGCGCCAGGCGGACGGGTCAGCAGTCGATGTACGAGCCGCCGTCGTCGAGGTAGTGGTCGAACACCCAGCCCGAGTAGGTCGGACCGCCGTTGCCGTACCGCACGTGGGTCCAGCCGTTCCAGCCGTTGATGGTGTCGCCGTAGCCCTGGCAGTCCAGGGTCACCCAGTGCCCGTTCGGGATCCGGGTGACGAGCCCGCAGCTGGTGTGCGGGCCGGTACGCAGGGCCAGGCCGGTGGTTCCGGCGTCCTGCACCTGGTTGCTGCCGTAGTCCTTGTCGGACCAGGCGTGGCTGCAACCCGCGCTCGCCGGCGCCCCCGCGACCGCCACGATCCCGGCCGCCGCGGCCAGGGTGAGCGCCGCCTGAGCGAGCGCGACAACCGACTTGGATCTCCGCATTTCTTACTCCCCGTGGTTGACCGCTCCGATTCCGGTAAGCGGTTTCGAAGATCGTAAGAGGGAGCACCCGGATATGCAAGATCCTGAATAGCTAATCGGGACAGCCTGACCTCCGGTGCGCCGGCGGGGCCGCCGCGTTCCGGCACCGCCGCAGGAGTGTCCCCGACGACGGAACGGCGGCAGGCCGCCGACCCGGGTGGGGTCGACGGCCTGCAGGTGCCGTGGAGTGGCGGTCAGCGCTCGGAGAACGGGGCGTACGCCCGCTCGGCGGAGCCGGTGTAGATCTGCCGCGGGCGACCGATCTTGGTCTCCGGGTCGTTGATCATCTCGCGCCACTGGGCGATCCAGCCGGGGAGCCGGCCCAGCGCGAAGAGCACCGTGAACATCTTGGTCGGGAAGCCCATGGCCTTGTAGATCAGGCCGGTGTAGAAGTCCACGTTCGGGTAGAGCTTGCGGGAGACGAAGAAGTCGTCGGCGAGGGCGATCTCCTCCAGCTGCATGGCCAGGTCCAGCAGCGGGTCCGGCTTCGCCATCCGGCCGAGCACGTCCTGGGCCGCCTTCTTCACGATCGCGGCGCGCGGGTCGTAGTTCTTGTAGACCCGGTGCCCGAAGCCCATCAGCTTCACGCCGTCCTGCTTGTCCTTCACCTTGCGTACGAAGGACGCGACGTCGCCGCCGTCGGCCTGGATCTTCTCCAGCATCTCCAGCACGGCCTGGTTGGCGCCGCCGTGCAGCGGGCCGAAGAGCGCGTTCACGCCGGCCGAGACCGAGGCGAAGAGGTTGGCGTTGCTGGAGCCGACCAGCCGCACGGTCGAGGTGGAGCAGTTCTGCTCGTGGTCGGCGTGCAGGATGAACAGCATGTCCAGCACCTTGACCATCACCGGGTCGACCTCGTACGCCTCAGCCGGCACGCCGAAGGTCATCCGCAGGAGGTTCTCCACGTAGCCCAGCGAGTTGTCCGGGTACAGCAGCGGCTGCCCGATCGACTTCTTGTAGGCGTACGAGGCGATGGTGGGGACCTTCGCCATCAGCCGCACCGTGGACATCTCGACGTGGCGGGAGTCGAACGGGTCCAGGCTGTCCTGGTAGAAGGTGGAGATGGCGCTGACGGCCGAGGAGAGCACGGCCATCGGGTGGGCGTCGCGCGGGAAGCCGTCGAAGAAGCGACGCATCTCCTCGTGCAGCAGTGAGTGCCGGCGGATGCGCTCGGTGAAGTCGGTCAACTGCTGCTGGGTCGGCAGCTCACCGTAGATCAGCAGGTAGGAGACCTCCAGGAAGGAGGACTTCTCCGCGAGCTGCTCGATCGGGTACCCGCGGTAACGCAGGATCCCCGCGTCGCCGTCGATGTAGGTGATGGCGGACGAGCAGGCCGCGGTGTTGACGAAACCGGGGTCGTACGTCGTCATCCCGGTTTCCTTCAGCAGCTTGCCCACCCCGATGCCGGCGGGGCCCTCGACTGCGGATTGCACCGGCATCGAAAGCTGCCCACCGGAGTGATCGAGCTTGACTTCCGTCATGTTTCCCTCGCTTCGCCGGCAGATCTGCGTTGAATTGCCTTCGCTTTTACCGTAATCACGGTCGAGGTAGTACCGCCCGTCGTGGTTCGACGGTGAGGCATGCGTCACCCGTTTCCCGACCTGCGGGCCGAGAAACCCACTCAATCCCGGACGCATCGAAGCCGGCGTCGCCTGGGAACGCTACCGCCCGCCCCGGCGCCGCCGTACGCTGAGCATGAGGTCCGCGCCCTGGAACGCGCTTTCCCGATGGCGCGGACCCCTCGACCGACGTCGATCGGATGCCCGGGGCGGGACGGGTCAGGAGAGGGCGAGGCGCAGCAGGGCGCCGTCGGGGGCCACGCGGTAGACGTCGAGGCGGTTGGCGCCCGCGTGGAAGAGCCGGTCGTCGGCGAGCAGGGCGGCGAAGCGCCGTCCGCCCGCGTCGCGCGGGACCACCGGGACGACCGCGCCGACCCGACCGTTGACGGCGATCGCCAGCGGCGTGCCGTCGGGCACCTCCTCCGGCACGTCGCCCCAGACGGCGGCCGGCAGCCGCCCGGCGTCCGGGTCCACCGCCCCGAACGCGGCCAGGTCGGCGACGCGGGCGCTCCCGCCCACCGGACGGTCGCCGACGGCGGTGCCCACCAGCGGATGGGACGCGGGCGGCGCGACCGGGGCCGGCACGCCCCCGGAGATCGGGGTCGGCTCGCCGGGACGGTCGTAGAAGACCTTGCCCGCCTCGGCACGCGGCGCCTGCCGGGCGGAGCGGCCGTCGACCGGCCCCGGGAGCCGGATCGCGGCCTCGTCGGCGATGGTGGGCAGCAGGTCGACGTGCTGCCAGTTCCGGTCGTCGATCCGCCCGGCGCGCTGGCCGGGGGTCTTGACGAACGTCGGCACCCAGGCGACCTCGCCGGGGGCGGTCCGGATGGCGTCCATGCCCCGGCCCTGCGCGCCCGGGGTGAAGCTGACGCCGTGATCCGCGGTGACCACCAGCAGGGCCTTGTCGTAGAGGCCGGCGGAGCGCAGCGTACGCAGGGTCTGGCCGATCAGCCGGTCGGTGTAGCCGAGCTGCGCGAGGTGCCGCCGGCGGGCCAGTTCCGCCCAGCCGTCGCCGTCGTTCGGCAGGTCGTGCGGGGCGTCGTAGCGCACCCCCGACGGCAGGTACGCCCACGGCGAGTGCGGCATCAGCAGGTGCAGGAAGTGCAGGGTGGGCCGGGGCGCCGGCCGCAGCCCGGCGAGGAAGCTGGTGAAGCGGGCCGGCTGGTTGTCGTCCAGGCTGTCCCAGCGGAACTTCGGGTCCGCCGGCACCGGCTCGGCGGCGTCGATGCCCGCCTCCGCGCGGGTCTGCTCGCGGTACGAGTCCTCCGGGTCGACGCGGCTGTCGACCGGGGCGGTGAGCTGGCGCAGCAGCCCGCCGGCCTGCCGGATCAGCACCCCCATCCCCTGCTCCGGCGCGACCGGCTGCTCGCAGCGGCTGGGCGGGCAGAGCCGGGTGATGCTCTCCTCGGCCCGGATGTCGTACAGGCCGCCGAAGGCGGTGAAGAGGTTGTCCGGGTACTGCGAGTAGTGCGGCGCCGCCGCGCGCTGCGGGTACCGGCCGGTGAGCATCGCCGGCAGCGCGTAGGGCGTCCAGCCGCTGACGCCGGTGGCGTTGCGGTACCAGGTGGAGCCGCCGGCCAGCTCGGCGAAGTGCGGGAACCGGGCGGCGTCGATCCGCCCGTCGGGGCCGAGCAGGGAGACCAGGGGCAGCTCATCGAGGACCAGCACGACCACCGGCGGGTGGTTGCCCGGCCCGGCCATCCCGGCGGCGCCGCCCTCGCCCCGGGGCAGCACCACCGTCGTGGTGGGCGAGGCGAACACGAACAGGCCCACGAAGAGCAGCGGTCCGAGCGCGGCGAGCCGCAGCACCCGCCCGGGCGCGCGCCACCGCCGGTGCGCGGCGGCCCCGGCGGCCCCCACCACGCCGGCGAGCACCAGCAGCGGTACGCCCCGCAGCGGCGTACCGTGCCGGCCGACCTGCACGGCCAGCGCGGCGAGCAGCAGGCCGACCAGCAGGGTGTGCGTCGCCGCGCGGGCGGTGCGCCCGGCCAGCCGGGACAGCGCGCCGAGCAGCGCCACGGCGGCGGTGGGCACCAGCGCGACCAGCGCCACCAGCAGCAGGATCTCCCGACGCCCGGCGCGGTGGAACAGGAAGAAGTCGGGGCTGCGCCCGAGGACGTCCAGCAGCGGCTGGGTGACCACGAGCCCGACCAGCCCCGTCACCTCGGCCAGCCGCCCAAGCTCCGTACGCCAGCCGCCCGCCCAGCCCGGCCACCGGCCGGACGCCGGCCGGGTGTGCGACGCGGCCTGCGCTCCGGGGTCCGGCGGTCCGGCGCTCGGTCCGGGTGCCGGCTCAGCCACCCACGACCGCCGTGTAGAGCGTGCGGGTGCCCGAAGGCAGGTCGAGTCGCCGCGTGATCCGGCAGCGCGCGGCGAGCAGCCGCTCGAACTCGGCCGGCCGGTAGTCGGGGAAGAGCCCCTCGGGCTTGTTGGCGAGCAGCCGCCGGGCCATCGGGTCCTCGGGGTGGACGAACTCCACCACCACGCGGGCGCCGGGGGCGGCCAGCCCCACCAGCCAGTCCAGCACCTCGGGCAGCGGCACGTTGCGCCCGATCGCCAGGTGGTGCACCACGGCCAGGGCGAGGATCGCGTCGGCGTCGGCCCGGTCGGCGAACGAGGCCCGCTCGACGCCGCGCCAGCCACCGCCGGGCGACGGGTCCGCGAGGTCCATCACCAGGGGCAGGATCCGCCGCTCCCCCTGCGCGCGCAGGTCCCGGTAGAGCCCGTCCAGCACGGCCGGGTCCTGCTCGACGGCGACGACGTAGTCGGCGTGCCGGGCGGCGAGGCGGGCGTACCGGCCGTCGTTGGCGCCGAGGTCCAGCGCCAGGCGGGGCCGGGGCCCGTCGGCCAACGCCTCGGCGACGAAGCGCTCCTTCGCGGCCCGGTCGTCGGCCGTGTACGCGCACGTGCGCTGGTAGTCGACCCAGTGGCTGGCCGGCGGGCGGTGCTCCAGGCGCCGGACGAGCTTCTCGATCCCCCGTACGGTGGCCAGCGCCAGCTCTCGCGAGTAGCCGGCCGCCCGCAGCTGGGACCGGACGTCGGCGGTGCTGGCCCGGGCGTTTCGTCGCTGCATGGCGTCATGCAGGTGCACGTGGGTGGGTACGCCCGGCAGCAGCCGCCGCGCACCGCCGAACAGCCGTCGCATCTGGTCGGGCTCGATGCCGTCGACCCGGGCGCGCAGCCAGGGCTGGAAGTCGAGCCCGAGGTGGGCGCCGAGCAGCAGCGGGTAGAGCAGGGTCTGGCAGAACTGCCGGTAGCCGGCCCAGGGCTCGCCGTCGCGGGCCGGGGTGAACGAGCCGACGTCGATGAACACCGGCTCGGCGCCGCGCCACTGAAGGTTGTAGGCCGAGCCGTCCTTCGTGGTGAACCCGGCGGGCAGGGCCGCCCGCAGGATCTCCAGGTGCAGCAGCGCCGCGTCGCGCAGCATGGTGAAGGACCACTCGTACGGGTGGGAGACGAACGGGATGCGCTCGTGGCGCAGCACGGCGGCCCACCGGTCGCCCGCCGGCGCGGTCGGCGACTCGACCGCCTCGGTGCCGCACACCTTGCCGGCGGCGAGCAGCGGTGGGAAGAACTCGGTGGCGGCCAGCGCGCGCCACTCCCCGGCGGCCCGCTCGTCCAGCCCGCGCAGCACGTCGCCGTCGAGGTGGAAGACCCGGTTGGCGGGGTCGCGGAAGGAACCTGGCTCGGCGCGCAGACCGGTGCGGGAGTTCGCCATGGGCCGGGTCAGCGCTGGTCGGTGGGCTGGCGGCGGAACCGGTCGACCAGTCGCCGCCAGTAGAGCTTGGCCGCCACCGCGGCGCCGGCCACCCCGCCGACCACCGCCTGCACGATCAGGCTGCCGGACCCCGCGTCCAGGTAGGCCAGGTGTTCCACCGACCGCTCCTTCCCTCGCGTCTCGAGATCGGCGTACGCGGGCACGACCTCTTGGAGGATTTGCCCGGAAAGCCGGAGTTGTCTGCCACGGTACGCCGATCGTCCCGGTCGTGCGGGCCACACCCGGCACTCCGTCCGCTGTCCGTTTCGTTCAAGACGCGCGTGCGGGCGCGTGCCTACGGTGGCGCCATGGCACCGACACTCGATCTCATCGGCATGGTCAGCAGCGACCTGCCCCGTTCCCTCGCCTTCTACCGGCGGCTCGGCCTCGACATCCCGGCCGACGCCGACACCGCGCCGCACGTGGAGGTCACCCTGCCCGGCGGCCTGCGGCTGGCCTGGGACACCGTCGAGACCATCCGCGCGTTCGACCCGGACTTCACGCCCACAAGCGGCGGCGGGGCCAGCCTCGCCTTCCGGTGCGCCGACCCGGCCGAGGTGGACCGGCTCTACGCGGAGCTGGTCGCCGAGGGCCACGAGGGCCACCTGCCGCCGTGGGACGCCTACTGGGGCCAGCGGTACGCGGTGGTGCTCGACCCCGACGGCAACGGCGTGGACCTGTTCTGCCCGCTGCCGCAGCATTGAGCAGCCCGCTCAGCGGGGCAGCAGGGCCGTCGGCGGCACGCCGGCCAGGTCGCGCACGTCGCGGGTGAGGTGGGCCTGGTCGGCGTATCCGCAGCGGGCCGCCACCTCGGCCAGCGGGGTGCCGGCGCGGGCCAGCGCCAGCGCGCGCCCCATCCGCAGGATCCGGGCCAGGGTCTTCGGGCCGTACCCGAACAGGTCGCGGCACCGGCGGTGCAGGGCGCGCGGGTCGAGGCCGGTCCCGGCGGCGATCGCGGCCACGCTCGCGCCGGCGGCCAGCGCGGCGGTGACCCGGGCGCCGAGCGGGTCCGGCCCGCCGGCCGCCCGCAGCCGCCCCACGGCGATCTCCGTGAGCACCTCGGCCGGGGCCGCCTCCGCCCGCTCGGCCAGCCGGGCGACGTCCCGCTCGCCCCACAGCTCGGCCAGCGGCACCCGCCGGTCGCGCAACTCGACGGCCGGTACGCCGAGCACCGCGCGGCCCGTCCCCGGCGGCAGCCGCAGCCCCACCCAGCGCTCCGCCGGCCCGCCGCCGCTGAGGTGGGCGGTGCGGTCCGGGCCGGCCACCGTGAGCCCGCGGCGGCTCGACCAGAGCAGGTCGACGCAGCCGTCGGGAAGGACCCTGGTCGGGGCGGCGCCCGCCGCCGTGTCGCTGGTCCAGAGCACCGCGCCGGCGAACCCGGCGGGACGTTCCCGGTACATGCCGCCCAGCCTGCCACGGCCGGGCTAGCCTCCGAATGTGCGATGGTCGGTGCTCGACGCCCCCCTCGACTCCTCCGGACGCGGCCGGGGCGAGCGGCTGGCGCCCGCGGCGCTACGGGCCGCCGGGCTGCTGGGCCGGCTGGGCGTGGCCGACGCCGGTGCGGTCGACACCCTGATCGACGACCCGGCCCGCGACCCGGAGACCGGGGTGATCGGCGTCGAGCAGGTGCGCCGCGCCACCCGGGCCATCGCCGTACGGGTGACGGCCCTGATCGACACGGGGTGGCAGCCGCTGGTGCTCGGCGGCGACTGCGCGATCCTGCCGGGCATCCTGCAGGGGCTGTCCTCCGGTTTCGACCTGTGGTTCCTCGACGCCCACCTCGACTTCGAGGACGGCCGCACCTCGCCCACCGGCGAGGCGGCCGACATGGACCTGTCGATCGTCACCGACCACGGCCCGGCGGGGGTCCTCGACCGGGAGGGGCCGCTGGTCGACCCCGACCAGGTGCACGTGCTCGGCCACCGGCCGCTCGACCGGGACACGGACGGCCGGGAGGCCTCCCGGGTCGACCCGGCCGTGCACCTGGTGCCGGCCACCCGGCTGCGCGGTGCCGACGCGGCAGCGGTGGGCCGCGACCTCGCCGCCGGTACGACACCCGCCTGGCTGCACCTCGACCTCGACGTGCTCGACCCGTTCGTGCTGCCGGCGGTCAGCTATCCGGAGCCGGACGGCCTCGACTGGGCCGACCTGACCGCCCTGGCCCGACCACTGGTGCACTCGGGTCGACTGATCGGGATGAGCGTCACCGACTTCAACGCCGACGAGGACCCGGACGGGCGGCACGCGGAACGGATCGCGCAGGCCCTCGCCGAGCTGCTGGCCGCCTGAAGGCCGTCCGCCGACACCGCACCCCGGGCGTCGGCGCAGGTGTGGAGGTCGGGCGCGCGAGGAGGGGCGCGGTCAGGCGTCCGTGGTGGCGCCCGGCAGCCGGACGGTGAACACCGTCCGCCCCGGCCGGGTGTCCAGCTCGACCGCACCGTGGTGGGCCTCCACCACGGCGGCCACGATCGCGAGGCCCAGGCCGGTGCTGCCGTGCGCCCGCGACCGGGAGCTGTCGCCCCGGGAGAAGCGTTCGAACACCTCGTCCCGCAGCACCGGCGGCACGCCGGGACCGTCGTCGACGACGCCGAGCACGGCGACGTCGCCGGCCACCCGCAGGGTGGTGGTGACCGTGGTCCCGGGCGGGGTGTGCACGCGGGCGTTGGCCAGCAGGTTCGCCAGCACCTGGTGCAGCCGGGCCGGGTCGCCGGGGACCCGGACGACCGTGTCGGGCAGGTCGAGGCGCCAGCGGTGCTCCGGCCCCGCGACGTGCGCGTCGCCGACCGCGTCCACCACCAGGGCGGACAGGTCCACCGGTTCGACCGCGAGGGGGCGGCCCGAGTCGAGCCGGGCGAGCAGCAGCAGGTCGTCGACGAGGCTGGTCATCCGGGCGCTCTCCGACTCGACCCGGCGCAGCGCGTGGGCCACGTCGGGCGGCACCTCGTCCCGGCCGCGCCGGGCCACCTCGGCGTACCCCCGGATGGCCGCCAGCGGGGTGCGCAGCTCGTGGCTGGCGTCGGCGACGAACTGGCGTACGCGGGTCTCGCTGGCCTGGCGGGCGGCGAGCGCGGCGCCGACGTGCCCCAGCATCCGGTTGAGCGCCGCGCCCACCTGCCCGACCTCGGTGCGCGGGTCGGTGTCGGCGGCCGGGACCCGCACCGACAGCGCGACCTCGCCGCGGTCCAGGGGCAGCTCGCTGACCCGGCCGGCGGTGGCGGCGACGCGGCGCAGCGGGCGCAGGGTCGCCTGCACGATCAGGGCGCCGGCCCCGCCGGCGATCAGCAGCCCCACGGTCGCCACGCCGGCCTGCGCGGCGACCAGCCACCAGACGGTCTCCGACACGCCCGACAGCGGCAGGCCGAGCACCCGCACGGTCCCGCCCGGAAGCTGGCGCGCCACCACCCGGTAGTCGCCGTGCCCGCCGAGTTCGCGGGTGCGGGGTCGGCCGTCGGTGGGCACGTCCGCGAGACCGCTGAGGTCCTCGGGGGGTACGGCGCGCTCCTCCCGACCGGCCAGGGTCCAGGCCCGGACCACCCGGCCGTCGGCCACCTCGGCGACGACGGTTCCCGGCGGGAGGCCCCTGGGGATCCGCGCCTCCGGCCCGCCGATGGCGCCGGGCGGCACCTCGAAGGGCGACGGCACGCGCCCGGGACCCCCGCGCATCGGCGCCAGCTGGTCGTCGACCCGGTCGATCAGGAACTGCCGCAGCGCGACCGTCGTGATGCCGCCGATGGCGACGCTGACCAGGGCCAGCAGGGCGACCAGGATGACCACCAGGCGGGTACGCAGCGACAGCCCGGCGAGCCGGTGGCGCAGCCGGCCACCGGGGCGCTCACTCCGCCGGTCGGAGGACATACCCCGCGCCGCGCAGCGTGTGGATCATCGGCTTGCGGCCCGCGTCGATCTTCTTCCGCAGGTACGAGATGTACAGCTCCACCACGTTGGCCTGGCCGCCGAAGTCGTAGTTCCAGACCCGGTCGAGGATCTGCGCCTTGCTGAGCACCCGGCGCGGGTTGCGCATGAGGTAGCGCAGCAGCTCGAACTCGGTGGCGGTGAGGGTGATGGGCTGGCCGGCGCGGCGCACCTCGTGGCTGTCCTCGTCGAGGCTGAGGTCGCCGACGGTGAGCACCGCGTCCGAGCGGGCGGCCACGGCGAAGCCCGAGCGGCGCAGCAACGCCCGCAGCCGGGCGATCACCTCCTCCAGGCTGAACGGCTTGGTGACGTAGTCGTCGCCGCCCACGGTGAGCCCGGCGATCCGCTCCTCCACCGCGTCCCGGGCGGTCAGGAAGAGCACCGGCACCGTCGGGGCGTGCTCGCGCAGCCGGCGCAGGACCTCGAAGCCGTTCACGTCGGGCAGCATCACGTCGAGCACCACGGCGTCGGGCTGGAACTGCCGCGCCGCGCTCAGCGCCGACGTGCCGTCGCCGGCCGTGCGCACCTGCCAGCCCTCGTAGCGCAGCGCCATCGACAGCAGGTCGGCCAGGGTGGGCTCGTCGTCGACCACCAGCACCCGCACCGGCTCCCCGTCGGGGCGGCGCAGCTCCACGCGGCCCGCCCCGGTCCGCCCGTCCGTCACCATGGCCCCCATCGTGTGCCGGCGCGCTGTGCCCGGCCTGTGCGCCACCTGTGCCCCCGCTGTGCCTGCCTCATTCCGCCCACGGACCGGCGGCCGCGAGCGGCAGCCGACCAGTCCGACAGTCGACCAGTCCGGTCGCCCGAGCCGGGCGGCAGCCGAGCCCGGCGGGTCGGGCTGCTCGGGGTGGCCCGGCGTGCGCCGGGTGGGCTCACTCGGTCATGCCCACCGGATAGGTGCGCACGAAGCGCATCGTCCAGGTGCCGCCGCCGACGGGGTGCTCCCGCCGGTAGAGGTGGTCCGGCCCGCCACCCGTACCCGGCCCCGCGCCGTCGGGGTGGCGCAGGATCCAGTGCGCGGGCGGGGAGCCGTCGGGCTCGGCGGGCAACTCCCGGACCAGGTCGTGGGCCGGGCCGTCGACGAAGCGTACGGTCACCTCGCTCATCCCTGCGCCCGCCCTCCCGTACCGCGCCCCGACACCGGGTCTGGCTCGCAAGCTACCGCAGCAGGGGGTTGCCCCGCCCGGATCCGGCAACGGTTTGCCCTGATCGGAGCCCGGGTACCGCAGCGTTGGCGACCCGTCGTGGGGACGGGCCACGAGGGGCAGGGAGCGGTCGATGAGAACGCTGGACGGGCGGTACCGGCTCGAACAGCGCATCGGCATCGGCGGCATGTCGGAGGTCTGGCGGGCCCACGACGCGGTGCTGGACCGGCCGGTCGCGGTGAAGGTGATGTCCCCCGGGCAGGAGGGCCAGGACACCTCCGTGGAGCGGATCCGCGCGGAGGCCCGCTCCGCCGCCCGGCTGGTGCACCCGAACGTGGCCTCCGTGCACGACTTCGGCACCTGCGGGACGGGCCCCGAGGGCCGGGTGCCCTACATCGTCATGGAGCTGGCCGAGGGCGAGACGCTGGCCGAGCACCTGCGGGCCGGGCCGCTGGACTGGCGCATCGCCGTACGGGTCTGCGCGGAGGTGAGCGCCGCGCTCGCCGCCGCCCACACGCACGGCATCGTGCACCGCGACGTCAAGCCGGCGAACGTCATCCTGACCCCGAGCGGCGTGAAGGTGCTCGACTTCGGCATCGCCACCCCGTCCGGCACCCCCGACCGGTCACCGGAGGGGATGGTGGTCGGCACGCCGGCCTACCTCGCGCCGGAGCAGTTGGAACGGGCGCCCGCCACCCCGGCCGCCGACATGTACGCCCTCGGCGTGCTGCTCTACTACTGCCTGACGGGGCGACTGCCGTACGAGGCGGGCAGCACGACCCAGCTGCTCGGCGCGCGCCTGCGGCAGCCGCCGCTGCCGCTGCCGGAGATCGAGGGGCTGCCGCCGGAGGTGGCCGACCTGTGCGCGAACTGCCTGGCCGACGACCCGGCGGACCGGCCGTCGAGCCTGATGGCCGCGCTGCTGCTCGCGGAGGCGGTGGACGCCCGGGTGTACGTGCCGCTGCACCAGCCGGCCATACCGCGGCAGCGCGGCGGGCCGATCTCGCCGTGGACCGAGCGGGCGGCGGCCGAGGCGACCGAGGCGGCTCCCCTGCCCGACTGGTCCACCCAGGCCGGCTGAACCTCCTCGCGCCGGTCACCTGCGGTTTCACGGCCCGGGGGCCGGGTAGCCGGGCGGGTGAGCGACGGGAGGAACGCGATGCCGGAATCGAGCTCCTGGCTGAACGAGACGGCCACCGCGACCGCCGAGGGCGGCCACGTACGCACCGACGACGGGAGCCTGTCCACGGCTCTGGCGTCCCCACTTGCGCCACACTGCTCGGGGCTGACCCCGGAGCAGCTGCTCGCCGCCGCCTTCGCGTCCTGCCTGCACCACGCGGCGGTCGAGGCGGCGGGCGAGATCACCGACGAGGCGCACACCGTGCAGGTACGCGCCGAGGCGAAGCTCGGGCGCGACGACGACGGCAGGTACCGGGCCGACGTGCACGCCTCCATCTCGTCGGCGGGCCTCAGCCGGCAACAGCTGACCGAGCTGGTGGAGCACGCGGACCGGCTGTGGCCCTTCTCCAGCGGCGACGGCAGCCGGCACCGGCTCACCGTGACGCCTGCGGAGAACGGCCGGCACTGACCTCCCCCTCCGGACGCCTCTGGTGGCCCCGGCACGGGCGGTAGGCACCGGGACCAGCCGTCCCCGCGTCGGGTCGCCCCGCTGACCGACCGGAGGTCGTCCGACGAGGGGGAGCTCCTCCACCGTTCGGTGGAGGGTCCGGCTCCGCCCGTTTCGCCCCTACCCAAGACCAACTTCCACCCGCTTTCCTACCCCTAATCGGATATATACGGAGGGGCGGACAAGGGCGAATGGCGGCTTTCCTTGCCCGCCGCCCCCATTCGCCCCGCAGATCGACGCAAATTGTGGCGCATGCCACCAAGCAGACCGATGGCAGCCGGCGCTCAGCTTTCTAGCCTCGGCGGGTGCACCACGACGATCCCCTCGACCAGAAGCTGACCCAGGATCCGCCGGCCGCCCGACCGGACGATCCCACCTCAACCGATCGGACGACAGGCCGTCACCGCGTACGGGAGGCGCCGCGCCGTGGCGGCCGGGCCCTGCTCGCCTCGACCCCCGTCCGGGCCGCACTCGCCGCCGGCGTGACCTGCTGCCTCGGCGTCGCGGCGTTCGCCGGCACGCGCGGGGACGCCGACACCGCGCGGGAGCCCGTGGCCGAGGCGCTGATCGAGCGGGCCGTCGACGACGACCGCGCCTCGCGGTCACTGGAGCGGACCCCCTCGGCCTCCCCCTCGCCCTCGCTCAGCCCCAGCCCGACGCCGAAGCCGACCCCCTCGGCGACCCGCAAGGCGCCACGCAAGCCGACCCCGCCGCCCCGCCCGCGCCCGGTCGCCGGACTCACCCAGGCGCAGATGGACAACGCCAAGATCATCGTGGACGTGGGCGCCGAGCTGAAGATGCCCCGCCGCGCCATGATCGTCGCCGTGGCGACCGCCATGCAGGAAAGCCGGCTCTACAACCTCGCCAGCGACGTGCTCCCGGAGTCCAGCCGGTACCCCCACCAGGGCAGCGGCGCCGACCACGACTCCGTGGGCCTGTTCCAGCAGCGCCCGAGCAGCGGCTGGGGCACCGTACGCGACCTGATGCGCCCGGCCTACGCCGCACGGGCCTTCTACGAGGCGCTGCGGGAGGTGCCGGGCTGGCAGCAGATGAGCGTGGCCGGTGCCGCCCAGGCCGTCCAGATCTCGGCCTTCCCCGACGCGTACGCCCAGCACGAGGGGCTGGCCACCACGGTCGTCGCCGCGCTGACGTGACGGCCGCCAGGGGCACGTGACGCCCCCGCGGCACCGGGGTCAGCGGATCCCGGCCCGGCCGCCCGGCGGGTCGCTGGCCGCGTCCGCGCCGCCACGGGCGCCGATCCGGGTAGCCGGCACACCGCCGCCCGGCACCGCGGCCGCAGCCGTCGGGGTGTCGGCCGGGACAGTTTCGGTGGTCAGGCCGTCGAGGATCCGGTCCACCCGCTCCTCGCGCCGGCGCCGGGCGTGCAGCGCCTCCTCGAACTCCCGGCGGGCCTGCACCGCCTCGGCGTAGACGCGCTCGCGCACCTGCCGGGCCTCCTCCCGGGCGGCGTCCAGCTCGACGCGCGCGCGGGTCAGCAGGTCCGCCGCCTCGCCGGCGCGCCGGGTCCGGTCCGCGTCGCCGAGGTCGAGCCGTTGCAGCAGCCCACGCAGCGCCGTCGCCTCGTCCCGGATCTCGTCCCACTCGCGCCCGGCCCTCGCGGCGCCCTCCGCCCGGGCGGCCAGCCGGGCCAGCCGGATGCCGATCTCGTCCAGGCAGGAATCGACCTGCCCCTGGTCGTATCCGGTCTCCACGACGCAGAACCTCATACTGTCGCCCCCCAGGCAGCCGGTGATTCCTTCCCCACCCTGGATCCTCGGCGCTGGGGGCGGCAGCGGAGGGGGTTCGGGAAAATTGTTCACCATGCGGACGCGGCCGGGCGCGCCGGCGGGGACGATCCGCGCAGAGGCGCCCGGCCGGGCCAGCCGGCGAGCGCGGCACCTGCTGCCTCCGCCGGACGGGACTGCGCCTGCTGCCGCCACCGGTCGGGGCGGTACCTGCTGCCGTCACCGGTCGGGGCGGTACCTGCTGCCGTCGCCGGGCAGGGCGGCGGCTCAGGAGCGCTTCGGAAGCACGACCACCCGGCCGAAGAACTCGTCGATGCGGCGCACCACGTCGTTGAAGTCGTCCAGGTCGATCGGCTTGGTGACGTAGGCGTTGGCCTGCAACGTGTAGCTGCCCACGATGTCCGTGTCGGCGTTGGAGGTGGTGAGCACGACGATCGGGATCGTACGCAGGTCCTCGTCGCCCTTGACCTCGCCGAGCACCTGCCGCCCGTCCATCCGGGGCATGTTCAGGTCGAGCAGGATGACGTCCGGCCGCCGGGCGTCGGTGTGGCGACCCTCGCGACGCAGGAACTCCATCGCCTCCTGGCCGTCGCTGACGACGTCGATGACCTTGTCGACGTCGGAGTCCGCGAGGGCCTCCTCGATCATCAGCACGTCACCCGGGTCGTCGTCCACCACGAGGATGCGAACCGGACTCGGGGTTTCTGCACCCATCACTACCTGCTTCGTGTCGGTGGAACGGAGAATCGCTAGGCGCTCTGTGCCGGCGGGGAAATCTAGCCCATCAGCCGGCGGAGCGCGCTGTCGGGTCGGCCCTGCCGGAATCGTGTCTGAGCACCTCCGCCAGCCCGGTCACCTGGAGCAGTCGGTCGACCCGCCCCCTCGCGCCGGTCACCCGCAGCCAACCGCCGTCGGCGGCGACCCGGTTGTCACCCCGGACGAAGGCGGCGATCCCGGTGGAGTCACAGAAGGTGAGGTCGGTGAGATCGACGAGCAGGCGGCGCTTGCCGGCGTCGACGAGCCGGTCGATGGCGGCGTTGAGTTCGGGCGCGGTGCTGAGGTCGAGCTCGCCGGCCAGTCGCAGGCGCGTCGCCCCGCCGTCGCGGTCGGCGTACGTGACGGTGAACGTCACCCCTGGTCTCCCTCGCTCCACCACAGGACGATCCTTGCAGTGTGGCAAGTATAAGCAGGGGTGACCGGCACGGCCGCACCGGCGCTCAGCGTCACCCGGGCTGGCCGCCCGCCGTGGCCGCGGCCGATCGGGCCGCCGCCAGGAACCGCGCGGCCCGGGGAAAGTCGCGCAGGACCCGCCCGTAGTGTTCCAGAGTCGACGCCAGCGTGGCGGCAGGCACACCGCGGCTGGTGAGGATCTCGACCAGCCAGTCGACGAACTCGGTGAACAGCGAACTGTCGTCGACGTAGAGCGCGGCGGCCAGGAAGTCCACGATGTATCCGAGGTCACTGACCGTGGAGTCCAACTGACTCGGCGTGTAGTCGCGTGTCCCCGGTACGCGTTCGCTCAGGTCCGCCAGTGCCCCGTCGATCAGCTCGCCGCGCCGCTTGCCCAGGCTGGTGTACTCGTCGTCGGCCAGGTGGCTCAGCTCCGCCGGCGGGACGCGGCGCAGCGCGCGCTCGTCGGCGACCAGGTCGGCGGCGCTCGGGGCGTCGGGCGCCCAAGCGACGCCGAGGCGGCGGGCCCAGCGACCGTCCACCCCGAATCCCCGGCCCCCCACCACCACCGGGACGTCCACCCGGCGGCACGCCTCGACCATGCGGTGCGCGTGCGGCAGACGCATCGGCAGCGCGCACGCGAGCGCCACCGCGTGGGCGTCGTGCCGGTGCAGGTACGACACCAGGTGCGGCGCGGGAACGCTCGCGCCGAGGAAGGTGACCTGCCAGCCGCGCAACCGCAGCACCTCGGCCACCAGCCGCGGCGGCAGGGCGTGCCACTCACCGTCCATGCAGGCCACCACCACCCGGCCCCGCGTCGGGCGCGGGTTCGCGTACGCGGCCACCGCCGCGACCACCCGCTCGCTGATGTGCGTCGCGGCGTGCTCCTGCGCGACGCTCCACTCGTTGCGCGCCCACCGCTCCCCGACCTCGGCCTGCGCTGGCGCGACCAGGTCGAGCAGAAGCCGCTCGGCGGGCACGCCGGCCTCGAGCAGGCCGACGGCCACCTCGACGGCGGCGTACTCGTCGGCTTCCTGGAGGCAGTCCAGGTATCCGGACCAGGCGCCGGCCGCAGTGGCCTCGGCGGCGGTCGGAGTGGCGGTCACGGTCGGATCCCCCTCACCTCGGCCGGCGTGGCCGTGTCGGGCACCGCGTGCAGATGCCGGGTCGCCCGCTCACCCGGACCGGTCGCGCGCAGCGCGAGCACGGCGATGTCGTCGTGGTCGCCGTGGGCCAACCAGTCGCAGGTCACCTGCTCGACCCGTTCGGCCAGCGCGGGCGCCGGCATCCGCTGGCAGCCGCTGAGGGCGTGGACCAGCCGCTCCGTGCCGAACTGCTCGTCGCCGCGGCGCCCGCCGCGCGCCTCGGTGACCCCGTCGCTGTAGAGCAGGCAGGTCTCGCCCGGTTCCAACCGGACGGTCACCTCGCCGATGCGGGGATCAGGGACCACGCCGACCAGCATGCCGGACAGCGGCACCGGCTCGACCTCGCCGGAATTGCGCAGCACGAGCGGCGGCAGGTGGCCGCCACCGGCCATCGTCAGGGTCAGGCCGCCCTCGCGCTGCGCGCGGACCACGCCCAGCACCATGGTCGCGAAACGCCCCTGCCCCTGTGCCTGGCTGGTCTCCAGCAGCGCGTCGTTCAGCAGCTTCAGCAGCCGCCCCGGCTGCCACTCGACCCGGTGCAGCGCCTGCAGGCACTGCCGCAACTGGCCGGTGAAGACAGCCGCCTCGACACCCTTGCCGGAGACGTCACCGAGGAAGAACACCGAGCCGCCGTCGGCCAGCCGATGCGCACCGTAGAAGTCGCCGCCGATGCGCAGTCCGGCCTGGGCCGGGCGGTAGGCGGTGCCCCACTGCACGCCCGTCGCCTCGGCCGGTTCCACCGGCACCAGGCTCGCCTGGAGCGTGTCGGCGACCTCGGCCTGGTCGCGGTAGAGCAGCGCCGTGGTCAGGGCCGCCCCGGCCCGGGCCGCGAAGGCCCGGACGAGGTCCACGTCAGCCCCGTCGTAGCCGCGCTCGACGCGCCGCGCGACCAGCAGCGCGCCGGCCGGGGCGTCCCGGCCCGGCAGCGGCACCACCCGCGCGGAGACCTCCGCCGGGGTCGACCCGGACAGCCAGCCGGCCTCCACGGCCTGCTCCACCAGCCAGTCGACGGTGTGCGGTTCCCCGCCGTCCAGCCCCTCGGCGATCGCCGCCGGCAGGTCGGACGCGGGCACGACGCCGCTGTCCACGACCGGGGCGTCGTCGTCGCTGCGTGCGGCCCGCCACCAGCGCGCCCGCCCGGAACGGGGAGTCAGCACCAGCACCGCCACCTCGGCCAGCGTCGGCACGGCCAGCCGGACCACCGCCGCGGCGGCCCGGTCCGGGTGCAGCGGGTTGCCGAGCTTCTCACCGACGACCGCCAGGAACGCCGAGCGGGCCCGCTCGGCGAGCAGGGCGTCGGAGCGGGTGACGCTGTCGGTGACGTCCTCGACGTACCAGCAGCAGCGGGCGCCCGACAGGGGCACCCGGCGCGCACGCAGCCGGCGGCCGTGGTGGCTGAACTCGGCGTCGCCAGCCAGCCCCGCGATGCCGGCCGCCGCGAGCAGCTCACCCGGGGCGACCTCGGGCAGCAGCCGCTGCGCGACCGGGCTGACGTGCCGGACGACACCCCCCGCGTCACAGACGACGAGGCCCTCGCGGAAGTGCTCGACGACCTCGGACCAGTCGGGCGTGCGGTGCTCCCGGTCGGCGCGCACGGGTGCGGGGCGAGCCGGGGCGTCGGCGGAGCACGCCGTGGCCCGTGCGGCACGCGGCGTGGAGATCCGTCCGTCGCCGGGCTCCCAGTCCCGCACGTCGGCAGCAGTCACCAGCTGAAGCCCCACTCCTTGTCGACGGCCGTAGCACCGCGACGCGGCGCAGGTGGTCAAATCTCTGACACCACCCTACGCCCGTGTGCCGCGACCGCCACCTGGCAGCCGTCGCCCTGATGCACCCGCAGCGGTACGGCCCGGAGCAGCCCGGGCGGTGCTCGCGTACCGGGCGGGACCCGCCGGGGATTGTTACGATCCCCTCACCCCTGCACCCAGGCGGCCTTCGGAAAGGCGTGATCGTGCTGTCATACCGGAGCAAACCCGAGGTTACTCCGTTGAGCATGGCAGTCGACCTGTCCGATCCGGCCGCGCCGCTCATCCGGGTCGGGGGCGACCTCGCCTACACCACCGCCGGCCCGCTGCGCGCCGAGGTCGACCGGATGCTCATGGACGCTCCCCAGAGCCTCGTCCTCGACTTCGGCGGCCTGCTCTTCATCGACAGCACCGGCCTCGGGGTGATCGTGCACGCGTGGCGCGAGGGGCAGCAGTGCGACACCGCTCTCCGCCTGCACGCGGTGCCCCGGTTCCTGCAGACGATCCTGGACATGACCGGCGTGACGGGCCTGCTCGCCCGGCCGCTGGGCGAGGGCCTGACGGCGGCCGAGGATGCCGCCCGTCGCCCCACCGGCACGCTCTGACGCGACCCGACGGCCCCTGGCTTTGCACGGCGGCCCCCGACTGGGAACATGGACGCATGGCCGCCCAGCTGTTGACCATCGAGGTGACCCGGCTCGACGCCGGACGCGCCCGGCTCCGGCTGTCCGGTGAGCTGGACTTCGACACCGCCCCGGACCTCGTCACCGCCGCCGCCGAGCTGCGCCGCGACGGCTACCAGGAACTCCTGTTCGACCTGAGCGCGGTCAGCCTGTGCGACTCGTCCGGGCTCAGCGCGTTCCTGACCGCCCATCAGGGCGGCACGGGCGCGGTCCGGCTCTGCGGGGTCGGTCCCCAGCTCCAGCAGTTGCTCGACCGCACCGGCCTGACCGAGCTGCTCATGGTGGAACGCGCCGCCGACGGCGACATCCGCCGGGCGGGCTGAGCCGGTCCCCCGCACCGGCGAGGGGTGGCCCCCGACCCTGGGACCAGGGGCCGGGGGCCGGAGTGATGATCAGGGTGTGGTGACGGGTTGCAGCCGGGGCCCGGTGCTCCGCCGCTGTCCCGTGGTTGGCGGCTCGGCGTCCTCGGGCGGCCCGGAATCGGGAGTCTGGAAGAGATAGCGGACGAACACCCCACCCGCCTCGTTGTCGTCCGCGCCGGGCCACTGCCCGATGCAGTCCACCCCGACCACCTCGCGCCCCGAGCCGTCACCCTCCTCCAGCAGCGCCCACAGGCTCACCGGGTAGCAGCGGGTGTCCTCGGGTGAGAGGCGCCAGCGGGCGTACCAGCCGGGTCGGGCGGGAACGATCTCGACGATCCGCTTCATGACGACCTGCCCTTCCGCGTTCTCGGAAGTACCCCGGTCCGCTGCGATCGTCGGCCCCCACCGGGTGAGGGGCCCTCACCCCGGCCGGATGAAGCTTCCCCGCAGGCGCCAACGGCGTCCCGCCCCGCAGGCGTCGCCGGCCCGGCCGCCGGCGTCCGTTTCGGTGCCGGCGACGACGGGAAGGCGACCGGCGGAAGCGACGGGAACACCAGCGGAAGCGAGGTGTCACCATGCGCAAGCAGATGGAGGGCGACAACCAGCGCCGCCGGGCGCTGGCCCGCCAGGCGCGCGAGCGCGGCATGCAGGCCAGCGAGACGGGCGCCAGCCTGAGCGCCTCCAAGCAGATCACGCACCTGGATCAGGGCAAGCGCGCCGGTCCGCCGCCGGCCGGGCGACACAAGCCGGACAGCACCCGGGGCGGGCCGGCTCCGCCGCCGGCGGGCGTCCCGGAGGCCGGCCGCCCCCTGCCGAAGCGGGCACCGGGCGCACCGGACGGTACGCCGATGGGTTACCACGCGCTCGTCGACGACGTCGTACGGCGTACCGGGGCCGACTTCCGCAGCGCCAAGGTGGGGGTCGAGTCGACCGTGCTGGTCCTCGCGTTCGCCCTGGACGAGGCGGAACGCCGCCGACTGCTGGCGGCCGTGCCGGCCAAGCTGCACGACGTCGTCCCCGTGGACGGCATCCGCCGGCACCGGGAACTGCCCGGTTTCCTGGCCGAGGTGGGCCGGATCAGCGGCCGTACCCCGGAGCAGGCCCGCTACCAGGCGGAGGCGACCGTGGCGGCGCTGGCCGACCACGACGGCGACCTGATCGAGTCGCTGCACGTGCCCGACGGCCTGCGGGACCTCCTGCAACCGCCGCCCGTCGGTGGCGGGGTGGTCGGCGCGGTCAGCGCGACGCCCCCGCTCAGCGACGCGGACCTGCGGGAGGCGCTCGGCGACCTGCCGTACTGGTCCGGCGACGGCGACGCGCTGACCCGCACCGTCCAGCTGCCGGCGGACAACCTCGACCGGGTGCTGGACCGGATCGACCGGCTGCGGCAGGAGACCGGGCGCAGCCCGCGGATCAGCCGCCCCGACCCGGGTAGCGCCGTGCTGACCGTACGGTCCCGGCAGGCGGGCGCGGTGACCGCGATGGACGTGGACCTCGCGCACGCCGTCGACGACGCGATCGACGAGGCGGGCGCCGGGATGGCGGCCGGCTGAGGCTCGCGTGGGCCGGCGGGCGGCCACCCGCCGGCCCACCCCGGCTCGGCTAGCCTGCCGGGGTGGATCCCCGCGACGCGCCCCGGCTGGAGCTGGTCGTCGACCCGGCCCGCCCCACCGGGCGTACGCTCCTCGCTGCCGGCGTCGAGCAGTCCTACGTGGACGTCGCCGACCCCCGGCACCTGCGCTTCGAGTACGTACGGCGGATGGCCGCCGTCGTCGACCTGGCGGCCCCGCCCGGCCGCCCGCTGGACGTGCTGCACCTCGGCGGCGGCGCGCTGACGCTGCCCCGCTACGTGGCCGCCACCCGGCCCGGCTCGCCGCAGCTGGTCGTGGAACGCGATCCGGCCGTGGTCGACCTGGTGACCCGGGAGCTGCCGGCGCCGCCCGCCGGCGTCGACGTACGGGTGGCCGACGCCCGGGACGCCCTGACCCGGCTGCCCTCGGCCGGCTACGACCTGGTGCTGGTCGACATCTACCGGGCGGCGCGGATGCCCGCCCACGTCCGCAGCGTGGAGTTCGTCGCCGAGGTGGCCCGGGCGCTGCGCCCCGACGGCGTACTCCTGGTCAACGTCACCGACCTGCCGCCGCTGGTCTTCGCCCGGGTCCACGCCGCGACCCTGCGGGCCGTCCTCGCCGACGTCTGCCTGGTCGCCGACCGCCGGATGCTGCGCGGGCGGCGGTACGGCAACGTGGTGTTCGCCGCCGCGGCGCGGCCCGGGCGACTGCCGGTGGCCCGGCTGTCCGCCCGGGTCGCGCGGGATCCGGTGCCCGGTGGCGTGCTGCACGGGCCGGCCCTGGACGCGTTCGTGGCCGGCGCCCGTCCCGCCACCGACGCGACCCTGACCGCGCGCTGAATCGCGGCCCGACCGCGCGCTCGGACAACGACTGGTCCCGGCGCGTCAGCGCGCCCGGACGGCCACCTCGGGCGAGGAGCTCTCCAGCGGAACGGCGTTGGCCGGGACCAGGCCGAGCTGCACGGCCGGACGGGGCAGTGCGGCGTCCAGCATCCAGTCGGCGCTCACGCGGGCCCGGTTGCCCGGCATCGCCAGCAGGTGGTAGCCACGGGTCACCGCCTTGGCGGGCAGCCCGGACAGCGACACCTTCAGCGGGTTCGCCGCCGCGTCCCGGCCGCCCAGGTCCACCACCCAGCCCAGGTCGTGGTGCTTGTACGGCCTGCGCCGTCCCTCCCCGTAGGAGGCGGCGATGTTGTGCGCGGCCAGTTTGCCCTGCCGCTGCGCGTGCTGCGCCGTCATGGTGCAGATCTGCCCGGGGTGGGTGAGGTCGGGCACGGCGGCGGCGTCGCCGCACGCGTACACCTCGGGGAAGCCGGGGACGGTGAGGTACTCGTCGACGACCAGGCGGCCCTTCTCGGTACGCAGGCCCAGTTCGGCGACGAACGGGTCGGGGCGTACGCCGACGCACCAGACGAGGGTGCAGGTCGGCACGTACTCGCCGTCGGTGAGGGTGACCCCGTCGGCGGTGGCCACCGCCACCGAGGTGCCCATCCGCACGTCCACGCCGCGGCGGCGCAGCACCCGGTCGGCGGTCTTCGACATCCGCTCGTCCAGCTCGGGCAGGACCCGGGGCGCGACGTCCAGCAGCATCCACTTCGGGCGGATCTTGAGTCGGGGGCGCTGGGAGACCAGTTCGTCGGTGAACAGCTGACCGTGTGCGGCGACCTCGGTTCCGGTGTAGCCGGCGCCGACGACCACGAAGGTGGCGCGCGCCCGCTGCTCGGCCGGATCCTCGGCCTGCTCGGCCAGCTCGATCTGCCGGACCACGTGGTCGTGCAGGTAGAGGGCCTCGGGCAAACCACGGAAGCCGTGCGCGTACTCGGTCACGCCGGGGATGGGCAGCAGCTTGTTGACGCTGCCGACGGCCAGCACGAGCCGGTCGTACGCGATCCGGTTGCGGTCGCCCTCCGGCTGGGTGAAGCCGACCCAGCGGTTCTGCAGGTCGACGTGGTCGGCCTCGCCGATGAGCACCCGCACCCCGGGCAGCGTTCCGGTCAGCGGCACGGAGATCCGGCGGGGTTCGACCACGCCGGCGGCAACCTCGGGCAGCAGCGGCAGGTAGAGGAAGTAGTCGGTGGAGTTCAGCAGCACGATCTCGGCCCGGCCCCGGGCCAGCCGGCTCAACGTCTTCGCCGCGTGGTAACCGGCGAACCCGGCCCCCACGATCACCACACGAGGTTTCGTCATTGCGGCCCCGTACCCGCGCCGGGGCGGGACAAACGCGGCGAGTCGGACGGCTGTCACCCGGCCAACCGGACATACCCGGCACCCCCACCGCCTCCACCTCCCCGCGTCGCCCGAACGTCCGCACCCGGCGGGATCAGTAGGGAGATGCCTACGAGACGGCGGGTGCCGGGGCGGTGATCGCCCACCGTTCGTGATCGCGCCACGCCCCGTCGATGAACAGGTAGTCCGGCGAGTAGCCCTCCAGCCGGAAACCGAGCTTGCGGGCCAGGCGGCGCGACGGCTCGTTGCCCGGCTGGATGTTCGCCTCCAGCCGGTGCAGGCCGAGCGTGTCGAACGCGTGCCGGACCACCAGACCGACCCCCGTGGAGGCGTGCCCGGTGCCGCTGTACGGCAGGAAGGCGGCGTAGCCGAGGTAGCCGCCACGCAGCGCCCCCAGGAGGATCCCGCTGATGTTCACGTAGCCGGCGATCGCCCCGGAGTCCCGGTCGCAGATCAGGTAGCCGGCGTGGTCACGGCGGCGGATCTTGCGCAGGTACGCGGCGTAGCGCGCCGGGTCGTCGGGTGCGGCGAGCCAGGGGTGGTGCAGGTCGCGGCTGCGCCGGGCCGCCGCGACGAACTCGGCCTCGTCGCCGGGACGGGGCCGACGGATGGCGGCCGGACCCGCCGTACGCAGATATCTCACGGCGAACCACTGTCGCCCCGGGCCCCGCCGTTGTCCAGCCGGTTGCGAGCGCCTCGGCTCTCACCTGCCCGCGGGCGGGTCCGCCGGGGCGCCGGCCCGCTCCAGCGTGTAGTGGATGGTCTGGGCGACGATCCAGCCCTGCTCGATGAGGAACGAGTCCGCCCCGTCGCGGACCCGTACGCCCTCGATCTGGGCCGTCCACTCCAGGAACGCCATCCGGTCCTCGACCATCCGGTTCGTGTACTCGTACCGGGCGCCGGGCAGCTCGTCCTCCAGCCACCGGGCCAGCTCGCGGACCCCCGCGTGGCCGCGGAACACTCCCCGGCGTTCCAGGACCACGCACGACGGTGACACGTTGCGCGCCAGGTCCTCGGCGAACCGGTGCTCGGCGGCCAACCGCAGGTGGTCGTCGAACACCTCCCGTGCCGATCGCGCCCGCAGTGCCTCCTCCGTCGCCCCGTCGCCGTCCGATCCGCGGGTCGCGTCGCCCTCCCCCGCCGTCACCGCGGGCTCCGGTACGGCTGCTCCGCCGGCATCGGCACCCGCAGGAAGGTGGCCCCGCGCAGGTCCAGCCAGGCGTGCTCGGGCGAGCGGACCAGCCGCAGCATCACCTCGGCGCAGTTCGGGCAGCGACCGACGAGCCCGGGCGCGTGCGTGTAGACCCGCAGGCCGGCCAACTCACCGAGGGTGCCGCAGTGCGCGCACCGCCCGGTGGCCGTGCTCAGGTCGACGGCGAACAGCTCCCGCAGCGGGCCGTCGAGCATGTTGCCGTCCAGGTACGACGGGTCGGTCATCGTCCGCTCCTCTCGACGCTCATCCGGTCGGGCCGAACCGTTCGGTCTTCACCCGCCCGCTCCGGTGGCCCAGCCCGACGAGCAGGTCCGCGACGGTCTCCACGAACCCGGTCGGGCCGCAGACGTAGCACAGCGGCTCCCGCTCCGCCGGCCAGCCGTGGCTGGCGACGTCGGCCCGCCCGATCCGGTGCGGCTCCCCGCGCCAGCCCTCCGGCGCCTCACGGGTGTACACGTACGCGACGTCCAGGCCCGGGTCGTCGCGGACCCGGCGGCGCAGTTCGTCGGCGTAGAACACGTCGGTCGGGGTGCGCACCGAGTAGAGCAGCCGGAACGGCACTTGGCTGCCGGCGGCGCGGCGGGCGCGGACCATCGCCATCAGCGGCACGACGCCCGACCCGCCCGCCACCAGCAGCACCGGCGAGGTCTCCTCCGGCCGCCAGACGAACCAGCCGCCGACCGGGCCGCGCACCTCCACCGGGTCGCCCTCGGCGTAGACGTCGATCAGGTACGGCGACACCTCACCGTCGGGTACCCGCTGCACCGTCAGCGCGACCCGGTCCCCGTCGACCGGGGCCGCCAGCGAGTACGACCGCGCCGCCTGGTAGCCGTCGGGGGCGGTCAGCCGCACGTCGACGTGCTGCCCGGGCAGGTGGCCCGGCCAGCCGGGCACCTCCAGCACCAGGGTCTGCGCGGTGGGCGTCTCCACCCGGCGCTCGCGCAACCGGGCGACCCGCCACCGCAGCGGGGCGCTCAATCGCCCTGGTACCGCTGCTCACGCCACGGGTCCCCGTAGTCGTGGTAGCCGGCGGTCTCCCAGAATCCGGGCTGGTTCTCGACGGTGAGCCGGATGCCGCGCACCCACTTGGCGGACTTCCAGAAGTACAGGTGCGGTACGAGCAGTCGGGCCGGGCCCCCGTGCTCGGCGGGCAGCGGCGCGCCGTCGAAGCGGTGCGCGACCCACGCCCGACCGCCGCGCAGGTCGGCCAGCGGCAGGTTCGTGGTGTAGCCGCCGTACGAGTGGGCCTGCGCGTACCCAGCGCCGGTGTCGATCCCCTCCAGCAGCGTGTCCAGCGAGACTCCCTGCCAGTCGGTGTCCTGCTTCGACCAGCGGGTCACGCAGTGGATGTCCACCGTCGGGGTCTCCTGGGGCAGCGCCATCAGCTCGTCCCAGCTCCACCGGAACTCGACGCCGGTCTCGGTGGAGATGACGAACTCCCAGGTCTCCAGCGGCACCTTCGGCGTCGGGCCGGCGGAGAGCACGGGAAAGTCCCGCGTCAGGTACTGCCCCGGCGGCAGGGTCGGCTCCGCGGCGCGGGGCCGACCCTGGAAGCCCGGTGACACGATTCCCACCCGTCAGTCGTAGCAGCCGGATCGGGCGGGCGGGCGCGGTCGGACGGGACCGTACCGCGACGGGTGACGCCTCAGTGCCGTTCGATCACGATCTCCTTCTCGCCCCAGCCGGCCTTGCTGGTGGCCCGCAGGCTGGTGAGGGTGACGATCACCAGGACGCCGACGATGACGCCCAGGGAGGCGAGGGTCGGGATCTCCGGCACGCCCGGCCAGATGCCGTGCGCCCAGTGCAGGCCGAGCTTGAGGCCGATGAACGCCAGGATGATCGCCAGGCCGTAGCTGAGGTGCACCAGCCGGCTGAGCGCGGCGTGCAGCACGAAGTAGAGCGCCCGCAGCCCCAGCAGGGCGAACGCGTTGGTGGCGAAGACCAGGTACGGGTCCTCGGTGATGCCGTAGACGGCAGGCACCGAGTCGACGGCGAAGACGATGTCCGTGGCCAGCAGCGCGGTCACCACGAGCGCGAACGGGGTGAGCGTGCGCCGGCCGGCGATGGGGACGACCATCTTCGGGCCGTGGTAGTCCTCGGTGACCGGCATGAACTTGCGCAGCAGCCGCACCGACCGCATCTTGCTGATGTCGACTTCCTGCTCGTGCCCGGTGAGGGCGTCACGCAGCAGCTTCGCCGCCGTGAGCAGCAGGATGATCGCGAAGATCAGGAAGGCGAAGTCCAGGGTCTGCAGGGCCGCCGCGCCGATGGCGATGAACACCGCGCGCAGCAGCAGCGCGCCGGTGATGCCGTAGAGCAGGGCCCGCTGGGCCAGCTCGGCCGGTACGGCGAACGCGGCCAGCAGCAGCATGAAGACGAACAGGTTGTCGACCGAGAGCGACTTCTCGACGAGGTAACCGGTGAGGTACTCCACACCCTGCTTCGAGCCGAAGCGGTACCAGACCCAGGCGCCGAAGGCCAGCGGCAGGGCGATGTAGAAGGCGGACCAGCCCAGCGCCTCCCGCATCGACACCTCGTGCGGCTTGCGGGTGACCAGGAAGTCCAGCACCAGCAGCAGGATCACGGCGGCGATGGTGACGCCCCACAGCGTGGGCGTGCCCACCGACTGGAGACCGGTGGCGGCAAGATACGGCAAATCGGACATGGAGCCTCCTCGAACACCCTGTCATGTTCGAGGTCTCCTTCACCCACTTTTGGTGGGCAGCCACCCGAGGCGTGTTTCGGGCACGCCGTACTGACCGGGATGGCTCGTGGGAAGTACTCCCCTCGTCGCGACAAGGTTAGGGCAGGCCCGTGGACGCGGCAAACGGGGCACACCAGATCGCTCGTCCGTCACCTCACCTGCACGTACGCGTTATCCGTCGGGCGGTACGCGGCGGGTCAGCGGGCGGTGACGGCGGCGAGCACGGCGTCCACGTCGAGGTCGACCATGCACGCCGGCGCGTCCGCGTCGAGCGGGCAGCGCGCCTCCCACCAGCAGGGCTGCTCGGTGATGGCGGTGGGACGCCGGTACGCGCACCCGGGCAGGCCCTGCAGGTCGGCGCCGCCCATCCCGTACCGCCGGGCGTCGGTGGGACCGAACAGCGCGACCGTCGCCGCGCCGGCCGCGGCGGCGAGCCGCACCGGCCCGGTGTCCGGCCCGACCACCACCCCACCGCGGCGGCCCACCGCCGCGAACTGCCCGGCGAGGGTGGGCAGGTCCGAGCGGGGTAGCGGCGCCCCGACCGGCGCCGTGGGGTCGACCGGGCCCACGGTGAGCACCGGGTGCCCGCGCCGGGTCAGGGCGCGGGCCAGCTCCCGCCAGTGCCCCTGCGGCCAGCGCTTGACCGCCATGCCCGCGTCGGTGACGAGCACCACCGGCGGGGCCGGCGGCTCGCCCACCAGCCGGGCCACCGCCCGCTCCCCTGCCCGCCGGGCCCCGTCGGCGAGGTGCACCCGGGGCCGGACGGCCCGGTCGGCCGCCCCGAGCAGCCCCTCGGCGCAGAGGATCTCCAGGTAGCGGTCGCCGACCGGCTGCTCCGGCGGCGGATCGCGCCACAGGTTCGTCACGGCCTGTCCGGCAGCGGCGGCGAGCAGGTCGGGGATGCCGTCGTAGCGGGTGGTGGTGACCGCCAGGTCGGGCCGGGTGGCCGCGAGCGCCTCGACGACGGCCTCCCGTTCGGCGCCCGGCCCGCCGTGCCGGGGCGTGCGCACCTCGGCGACCGCCGGGTCGACGCGCACCAGGTCCGCCCCGGGATCGTGGGTGAGCACCCGCAGCCGCGTGCCGGGGTTGCGGCGGGCCAGGCCGTGCACCGCCGGCAGCAGCATGATCAGGTCGCCGATCCCGCCGAGCAGGTCGACCACCAGGATGTCCGCGTACCGGTCAGGCATCCGCGCGGCCCAGGGTCCGGGCGTAGAGGTCGCGGTGCGCGGCGGCCACCCTCGGCCAGGAGTACGCGGCGGCGAAGGCGCGCCCGCGTTCGGCGAGCCGGCGGCGCAGCACCGGATCGGCGAGCAGCCGCCCGACGGTACGCGCGATCGCGGCGCTGTCCCGGCGGGCGCCGATGACCGCCACCGCGCCGCTTCGGCGCAGTTCCCCGTCGCCGTCGTCGGGCTGCGTCACGGCGGTCGGCAGGCCGTGCGCGAGCGCGGCGAGCAGGGCCCCGCTCTTCGTGCTCACCCCGGCGGTGAACGGCAGCACCGCCGCGTCGGCGGCGTGCAGCGCGGCGGAGACCCGCTCGGCGGGCAGGTGACCGGTGAACGTCACGGCGTCGGCCACCCCGCACCGGTGGGCCAGCCCGGTCAGCTCGGCGCGGAACTCCTGCGCCTCCCGCTCGGGTAGCGCCTGCGAGGTGAAGCCGCCGACCACCAGCAGCCGCAGGTCCGGGTGGTCGCGACGCAGCGCGGGCAGCGCCTCGATGAGGTACCGCACTCCCTTCACCGGGTGCACGAAGCCGAAGAAGGCCAGCAGCGGGGCCCCCTCGGGCAGGCCCAGCTCCGCCCGCAGGCCCGTCCCCGCGGTGGGCGCGCCGACGTGGTCGACGACGTTCGGGGCGATCGGGATGTGGGTGGCCGTCCGGCCGGTGCGCGCGCGGACCACCTCGCCGTGGCCGGGGTTCGTGACGATCACGGCCGCGCTGGCGGGCACGAGCCGGCCGGACTCCCGGTCCCAGCAGCGGGCCCGCTCCAGCGCCGACCAGAGCCGTCCCGGCAGCCAGCCGGGGCAGGCCCACCAGCCGTACTCGTGCAGGGTGGTGACCAGCGGCACCCGCCGGGGCAGCCGCCACGGCAGCAGTCCCGGCTGCCCCGAGAACCGGTACGCCGACGGGGCGAACTGCACGTGCACCACGTCGGGGGCCAGCTGGCGCACCCGGCGGGCGGCCCGGACGGTCGCGGCCCGCCAGCGTTCCCGGTCGCCGTCGGGGCGTACCGGCACCGGCGTCACCTCGACGCCCACGCCGTCGAGCGCCCCGACGAGGTGCGTCACGTAGTCGCTGACGCCGTCGGCGTCGGGCCGACCGGGACCGTGCAGCAT
The DNA here is from genome assembly GCF_043197615.1 of Micromonospora sp. NPDC049048. Taxonomy (NCBI): domain Bacteria; kingdom Bacillati; phylum Actinomycetota; class Actinomycetes; order Micromonosporales; family Micromonosporaceae; genus Micromonospora; species Micromonospora sp. NPDC049048. The sequence continues at coordinate 404,478 of NZ_JBICTM010000004.1, forward strand.
CGCCACCCTGATCCGGTCGTCGGCCACGCCACCTCCCCCGTGCTCGGCGGGCGGGTTCCCGACCCCGTACGAGGCAAACGCGCCTCGCCTATGGTGTGCCGATGACCGAGGACCTTGCGGCCGGCCCGCTGGCCGGCGTACGGGTGATCGAGCTGGCCGGCATCGGCCCCGGCCCGTTCGCCGCGATGATGCTGGCCGACCTGGGCGCGGACGTGATCCGGGTGGACCGGGCCACCGACGTGGACCCGGCGGCGTTCGGCACCCCGCACCCGGACCTGCTCAACCGGGGACGCCGCTCGGTCGGGGTGGACCTGAAGTCCCCGGGCGGCCGGGAGGCGGTGCTCGCCCTGGTCACCGGCGCCGACGCGCTGATCGAAGGCTTCCGGCCGGGGGTCACCGAGCGGCTCGGTGTCGGCCCGGCGGACTGTCTCGCGGTCAATCCCCGGCTCGTCTACGGGCGGATGACCGGCTGGGGGCAGGACGGCCCGGCCGCCCCGTACGCGGGGCACGACATCGGCTACGTGGCGCTGACGGGGGCGCTGCACGGGATCGGCCGGGCCGGCGAGCGCCCGGTGCCGCCGATGAACCTGCTCGGCGACTTCGGCGGCGGCGCGATGATGCTCGCGCTCGGCCTGGTCTCCGCCCTGTACGCGGTGCGCGGCGGCGCGCGGGGCCAGGTGGTCGACGCGGCCATCGTCGACGGCGTGGCGGTGCTCAGCACCCAGATCCACGCGCTGCGCCGGCTCGGGATGTGGCAGGACGCGCGGGGGGTGAACCTGCTCGACGGGGGCGCTCCCTTCTACGACACGTACGAGTGCGCCGACGGCCGGTACCTGGCCGTCGGCGCCCTGGAGCCACGCTTCTACGAGGAACTCGTCCGGCGTACCGGCTTCCCGCTGCCCCCGGACGAGGCGCTGGACCGCACCGACCCGGCGAACTGGCCGGCGTTGCGCCGGTCGTGGGCGCGGCTGTTCCGTACCCGCGCCAGGGACGAGTGGACGGCGCTGCTCGGCTCCTCGGACGCCTGCGTGGCGCCCGTGCTGGACTGGCGGGAGGCGCCGGAGCACCCGCACCTCGCCGCGCGGGGCACCTTCGTGGAACGCGACGGGGTGACCCAGCCGGCCCCGGCGCCCCGCTTCTCGGGCACCCCGACCGCGTTGCGCCGTCCGCCGCCGCAGCCGGGCGAGCACACCGACGAGGTCCTGGTCGAGGCGGGCCTCGACCCGCAGCGCGTGGCCGCCCTGCGCGCCGCCGGCGCCGTCGCCTGAGCGCGGCGGGACCTTGTCGGCGGCGAGGGTGCCGCCCGGGGATCAGCCGCCGGGTCAGGACCGGCGCAGGGTGGCGCCCGGCGCCATCGCGGGCTCGACCATGTCCCGGTAGTCGCGCGGCAGCTGGACCACCACGTCGTCGAACTCGCCGCCGCTGATCGCCTCGCGCAGGGTGACGAAGACCGCCTGGGCGGCGTCGCGGGCGGCGGGCTCGGTCACGCCGGCCCGCACGGCGACGCGGGCGACGAACTCGGCCGCGCCGAACCGCTCCGCCGACTCGGTGCGCGGGCTCGGCTTCAACACGAGCTGCAACGGCTTGGGCAACTGGGCGGCCAGGTCCAGCACCTCCCCGCCGGTCAGGCGCTCGGCGAGGGTCTCCAGGGTCGCCCGGGTCAGCGCCACGGCCTGGTCCGAGGAGGTACGGGTGCGCTGGGCGACCTGGTCGACGAAGGTGTCGTAGTTCATCCGGTCTCCTTCGGGGTTGCGTCGGGGCCTGCGCGTACCCGCCGGCCCGGCCGGGAAACGAAGGCAATTTCCGCACCGGGCGGCGCGTGACGACCCGTGGTGCGGGTAACCGCCGCCGGTCGTGACCCGATCGATGCCCCGGAGGAGCCGACACCATGGCGAGCTACGCCGACGTGCTGCAGTACCTGTCGAGCCTGGACTACCCGGCCGGGAAGGACGACGTGGTACGCGAGGCCGAACGGGAGGGCGCCCCGCCGGACGTGCTGCGCGCGTTGCGGGCCCTGCCCCCGGTCGACTACGCCAACGGCAACGAGGTGGCCCGCTCGGCGGGCATCGAGGCGGCCCCGGAGGTCGGCCCCGCCCAACGGGCGGCACAGGCCCGGGACAAGCGGCACCAGCGGGTGTCGCAGCACCTGCGCGGCATCTGAGCCTTGCTGTTCCGGGCCACCAGCCTGCCGGGACCGCCGGACGTGCCGGGGCCGGACGGGGGCGCGCGGTCGCGGCGCGGCACGCGCACCGGGTCGCGGCGCGACAGCCGTACCGGCGGCCGGGCCGGACCGTACCGCGGCACCCGCGCCGGGCGGGACCGCACCGGTGACGGATGACGACCCGCCGGCCGGTCGGGCACAGCCCGGCCGCCATCCAGCTCACCGTGATGGGCGTGGTCGGCGTGATCGTCGGCGGGCTCACCGCGCTGACCGTCACGCCGGAGCTGGCGCCGCTGACCGGCTGGGACGCCGCCGCGCTGAGCTGGCTGGTGCTGGTCTGGCACAAGCTGTGGCCGATGGACGCGCGGCGTACGGCCCTGGTGGCCGTGCACGAGGACCCGAACCGGGCGGCGCGTGACGCGCTCCTGCTCATCGCCTGCCTGGCCAGCCTGCTGGCCGTCGGCGTCGTGGTGACCCGGACCCACGACGCGTCCGGCGCACCCGCCCGCAACGTCTACGGAGGGCTGGGCGTGCTCAGCGTCGTGTTGTCCTGGCTGGTGGTGCACACCGTGTTCGCCGCCCGCTACGCGCGGATCTACTACACGGGGCCGGACGGCGGGGTCGACTTCAACCAGGCGGATCCGCCCCGCTACTCCGACTTCGCCTATCTGGCGTTCACCGTCGGGATGACCTTCCAGGTCTCCGACACGGCACTGACCGACAACGAGATGCGCCGTACGGCGCTGCGACACGCGATGGTGTCGTACCTGTTCGGGGCGTTCATCATCGCGGTCACGGTGAACCTGCTGGCCGGCTTGGCGAGGTAGTAGCCCGGCGACGTGGTCGGCAGGGGCGGGACGCCGCGGTGCCGGACAGGCGGGGCGCCCCCGTCGCGAACCGCGACCGGGGCGCCACACAGCACCTGTCCGGTGGCTGGTCGGGCCCGAACCGGGCCGCGACCAACAGGCGGTCGATGTACGCCCGAACCGGGCGGTCATCAGCGCCGCGACCATCATACGATGAAACATCATCCGTTCGGCTGATTACGGCGGAACTGTGGGCCAGCCCACCGAACGTCAGGCGGTCAGCTCCGCGTACCGCTTCTCCAGGTCGACCCGGGCCAGCGCGCCGACCAGCCAGGCCAGGCGCTCCGACTCCCCGCTGCCGGCCAGGCCCGCCAGGTCGTCAGCGGAGCGCCCCAGCCCCAGCCGGCGGGCCGCGACGAGTGCCCGACGGTCGGCCACCGGCGCCACCTCCCGCCACAGCGCCTGGGCCTCGCGCAGGAACAGGTCGACCACCTCGGCGTCGACTCCGGGCAGCTCGGCGAGCAGCTCCCGCTCCCGGGCCGGGTCGTGGTGGGCCGCCGCGCGCAGCCGGCGCAGGTCGCCCCGGTAGCGCTCCACCACCGCGCGGGCCAGATCACCGAGGGTGTCGGCGAGCGCGTCGACGTCACCGCGTTGGCCGCTGTCGCGCAGCACGCGCACCCGGTCGGCGTGCAGGGAACGGGCCAGCCGGGCGGCGCTGTCCCAGCCCGCCGCGGGCAGGGCGTGCGCGCTGTCCACGGCGCGCCGGAAGTCACCCCGGCGGGCCAGCAGCACGGCGAGGCAGAGCACCTGGAACAGGCTCGACGGATTGTTGATCACCCGGAAGCCGTACTGCTCGGCGAAGCCTCGACCGCTGCCGGCGAGCCGGCGTACCAGGCGTTTCCTGTCCTCGACGCGGGAAGTGGCTGTGGTCGGCATGCCGGCGTCTACCCGCGCCGCGCCCGGCCACGCCTGCCGCCTCAGCCCCGCAGCCCGCCGCTGCGGTCGCGCGCCTTGAGACGGGTGGTCGGCAGCGCCGGGGCGGGCAACGGCGGGGCGGGATCGTCGGCGACGACGCCGAAGCGTCGCCCCGCCATCCAGTCCTCCCGGGCGGCGAGCACCTCCTCGTGCGAGCGGCCGACGAAGTTCCACCACATCACCAGCGGCTCCTCGAACGGGGCCCCGCCGAGCAGCAGCAGCCGGCTGCCCGGCTCGCCCGTCAGAGTCAGCCGCTCCCGGCCGGCGCCGAGGTAGAGCAGCGCCCCGGGCGCGAACGGCACCCCGTCGACCTCTGCGGTGCCGGACATGGCCAGCAGCCCGTACTCGAAGTCGGCGCGCAGTGGCAGCGTGGCCGGTGCGGGCCCGCGCAGTTCCAGCTGGGCGCCGAGCAGCGGCGTGTACGTCACGGCCGGGGACCGCTCGCCCGCCAACTCGCCGACGAGCAGGGTGACGTCCAGCTCGCCGTCGCGCCAGCGCGGCAGGTCGGCGTGGTGGGCGAAGTCGGCGGCTCCGGCGCGGGCCGGATCCGGCAGCGCCACCCAGAGCTGCACGCCGTGCATCAGCGGCGGATGCCGCTCGGGCGACCGCTCCGAGTGGGCGATGCCGTGCCCCGAGGTCATGACGTTGAGCTGCCCGGGACGGATCGGTTGGACGTTGCCCAGGCTGTCCCGGTGCATGATCTCCCCGTCGAGCAGCCACGTCACGGTCTGCAGGCCGGTGTGCGGGTGCGGCGGCACCTCCATGCCGGGCCGCTCGGCCACGTCGTCCGGGCCGAAGTGGTCCACGAAGCACCACGCGCCGACCATCCGCCGTTGCCGCTGTGGAAGCAGCCGGCGGACGGTGGTGTAGCGACCCAGCGGCACGTCGTGGCCCGGCAGCAGGACGCTGCCGGGATCGGCCGTGGCCACGCCGGGTGGTCGGGTCTCGGCGGCGGGCATCTTCTCGGTGCGCTCCACCGCCCGACTGTACGCCCGGACAGCCGCCACCGGTCCGGGCATGCCGCTGGCCGGCACCCCGGGTGGGGTACCGGCCAGCGGCATCACTCATTCACGTGCGCGGGTCAGCTGTTCCAATGCTCGGCAACCAGGTCAGCGGCCATCTGCTCCCACTGGGCGTAGTGGTCCGGGTACGCCGACACCTGCACCGTCTGCGCGGCCTTGGTCAGCGGCATGTCCTGCCATCCGTCGACCTGCTTCAGGCCCTTCAGGAACGCCGTCGTCGAGTACTCCGGGTCGGTGATCTGCTCGACCGTGCCCCACCCGCTGGACGGGCGCTGCTGGAACAGGCCCTGCGAGTCGTGGTCGTTGCGGTCACCCAGGTGACCCAGGTTCTCCAGCTTCGACTCCTGCAACGCGGTCGCGATCGACACCACGGCCGCACGCTCGTCCATACCGGCCTTCTTCGTCGCCGCGATGATCGCCTTCACATTGGCCACCTGCTCGTCGGACAGGTCGACCCGCGACTGCGCGCCCTGCACACCATGCGGCACCAACTTGCCCTTGTCGACCGACGGCTTGTCAGCCTGCACCGCCACCGGCACCGACTCCACCACCGGCGCGGCATGCGCGGCAGCCGGACCGGCGAACACGCCACCGGCAAACGCCAGACCCGCAACACCAAGAACGCTCTTACGCAGAATCGTGTTCATCACAGATGCTCCATTCGGGGGTTGGCACCCACGCACCGAGGGGGATCGGCTACACGCGGGTGCAAGCACCGTCAGGCGCCCAACGAACTTCGAAAGGGGAAAACTCCAGCAAGAGACTGGAGGAAGATCAGATCGGTCACGCCAGCCTGCGGAAACCGGGCTGTCTCGCGGGGCAGGGGGATGCCCTCACGTCGACCGCGACCATGTGTAACCACGACCGGCCCGCCACCATTCCCCGGGATCCCCGCCCGCCGGCTCAAAGCGAGGCGGTGTGGCCTCGTTCCCTTCGGGCGGATGGCCCCTCCCCGCACGGAGCGGGTTGGCCTCGGTCGTACGCATGGTGTAACGACCCCGCCCCGGCCACGATTCCACCCCCACGATGCGGCCGGTCACACCCCCGAACCGGACACCCCCCGCCTTTCCGACCCCCGACGACCACATACCGCCAAGCCTCATCCGGACATCCACTCACAAACCCGACACTCGACGCGGGCGGTTGCGGGGTGAGCCGGCGGGATCCTGGTACGAAACGGCCCTCGCGGGGGCGCTTTCCTACCAAGATCCCGCCCGGGAGGACGCGCAGGCGGCGGGTGGCGCCCCGCACCGGGTTCAGCGGGACAGGTCGCGGTGCGGGGCCTGCGCGTCGGAGTGGGCACTGCGGTAGATCGTGCCCCGCCCCGTCGGATCCGGCGCCGACGGCAGCGAGGCGGGGTCGACGGGCGGAACGGGGTCGACGGCCTCCGCCACGCCCCGCCGCGCCCGGATGATCCGGGAGACCACGAACCAGCCGGCGGCCGCCACGCAGGCGACGATGACCACCTTCTGCAACACGCCGGCGTAGCCCTCGACCAGGTGCCAGTTGTCGCCGAGCAGGTAGCCGGCCATCACGAAGGTGGTGTTCCAGATCAGGCTGCCGAGCGTCGTGTAGACCGCGAAGGTCAGCACGGGCATCCGCTCCACGCCGGCCGGGATGGAGATCAGGCTGCGGAAGATCGGAATCATCCGGCCGAAGAAGACGGCCTTCACCCCGTGCCGCAGGAACCACTCCTCGGTGCGGTCCACGTCGCTGAGCTTGACCAGCGGCAGCCGCTGCGCGATCGCCCGGATCCGCTCCCGGCCCAGCACGGCGCCGATCCAGTACAGCGCGAGGGCGCCGAGCAGCGAGCCGAGGGTGGTCCAGAAGATCGCGCTCACCACGCTCATCCGGCCCTGACCCGCGACGAAGCCGGCCAGCGGCAGGATCACCTCGCTGGGAATCGGCGGGAAGAGGTTCTCCAGAGCGACGGCCAGACCCGCGCCGGGGCCGCCGAGCCGCTCGACCAGTCCGATGACGAAGCCGACCAGTCCGTCCTCGGGCGGCGCGGCCTCCGCGGTGTCGGTGCCGGAGGCGAGCAGGGCGTGCGCGGTACGAATCATGACCCACACGCTACGAACCGTTCCTGAGAATCCGCCACGGGGCCGCCCCCTCCGCTCGACGGACGCTCCACAGTGGCGGCGCGGAGGGACGGCTCAACCGGGTCGCGCCGCTGCCGCAGCTGGGCCGCAGCCGTGCGTGGGGGCGTACGCGCAGGTGGTGCGCGGCGGTCGGGTGGGCTCGCCGGTCGAGGTCGGCTGAGCGGCTCAGTCGTCGTCCTCGTCGTCGTCGGGCAGCCCCGCGACGACCCGGTCGAGCAGGTCGTCGAGGCGTTGCGCCGTGTCGGGCGGGATCTGCCCCTCGTCGGCGGCCTTGGCGAGGCGCTCGCGCAGCTGTTCGACCCGCTTGGCCCGGTCCTTCTGCTTGCCCCGGGCCAGGTCGGCGAGCTTGTCCCGCAGCCCCTCGACCGTCTTGCGGTCGATCTCGCCGCGGGCCTGCGCCCAGGCGAGCAGCGCGGCGAACTCGGCGACGAACTGTGGCAGGGCGACCGGGTCGGGCCGCGCGGTCACCGGCGGCGGGGCGGAGGCGCTGGTCGGCGCTGGTGCCGGCTCGGTGGTGGTGGGCGCGTCGATGACGGGGGCCGCCGCCGGCGGCGGGCTTCCGTCGTCGGCGAGGACGAACACTCCGACGAGCCCGACGAGCAGCGCGACGCCGACGGCGACCAGGGCGGTGAGGGGCCGGTCGCGCGTCGTCCTCGTGCTTGCAGCCGGGCCGGGTCGGGCCGTACGGGCGGTCACCGGATGACGCCCGCCGGCCGGGGCGGGGTACGGCACCCCGGCGCGGCCGGTGGTCGGCCCCGGAGCCGGCGCCGACAGGGAGCGGTCGATCAGCGTGGGCGGATGCGCCGGCGGGGCGGGCGCGGCGGCGGGCAGGTGCGACGTGGCGGTCGGCGCGACGGCCGTGGGCGGGCCGGCCGGGGCACCGGCGCCGAGGCGGGTGGCGAGCGCGGCGGCGCTCGGCCGGTGCGCCGGGTCGGTGGCGAGGCAGGCCAGCGTCAGCTCGGCGATGTCGGCCGGCAGCCCCAGGACGCGCGGGGGCGACACCGGTCGGTGTCCGGCGTGCACCTCCAGCGCGTCCTCCCAGGTCTGCACGGGCAGCGGAGCCCGACCGGTGAGGGTGCGGTAGAGCAGCGCCCCGAGGGCGTAGACGTCGCTGGCCGGGTTGGGCGGCCCGGGCCGCATCCGCTCCGGGGCGAAGTAGGCGGGGGTACCCATCAGCAGTTCGCCGGTCTGTCCGGCGCGCGGGTGGAGCGGTCCGGCGAGTGCGGCGATGCCGAAGTCGAGCACCTTGGCGCCGGTCTCGGTGAGCATGACGTTGCCGGGCTTGACGTCGCGGTGCACGACGCCGATGCGGTGGGCGGCGGCGAGCGCGCCGGCGACCTGGGCGGCCATCCGCACCGCCTCCGGCCAGGGCAGCGGGCCGGAGGCGAGCCGGTCGGCGAGGTTGCGCCCCTGCACCAACTCCATCACCAGGTACGGCACGACCATGCCGCCGTCGAGGGTCGCCTCGCCGTAGTCGTACACCTGGGTGACGTGCGGGTGGGTGAGCCGCGCGGCGGCGCGGGCCTCGCGCTGGATGGTGGCCCGCAGCTGCGGGTCGGTGGCGAACTCCCGGGTCAGGGCCTTGACGGCGACGGGTCGGTGCAGCACCTCGTCGTCGGCGCGCCACACCTCGGACATCCCGCCGAGACCGATGCGCTCGCGCAGGACGTACCGGTCGTGCAACCGCAGGGTGGGCGAGAACGGCGACATAGCCGTTCAGTCTGCCCTGCCGGGGCCGGTCGCCACCAGCGCGGTGCCCGCCCGGGTGCCGGTCGTCCGGTCCGGGCGGGCCACGGCCTGCGCTCAGGAGCAGCGCGGCGTGCTGGCGACGGGCGGCGGCTGGATGCGGTCGGCGAGCCGGCGCAGGGCGCCGGCGGTGGCCAGTCGGGTGGGCGCGAGTCGCGCGACGCGGGGCCGCTCCGGGCACACGGGGGCGTCCGGCCGGGCGGAGTTGACGTGTCGGTTCACCGCGTCGACGGCGAGGATGAAGCCGGTGGGCTGTTCCATGGTCAGCTCCCTGGGACGGGTCCGGTGGAGGACCGGACGACGAGTGTGGTGGGCAGCAGGACGTGCGTCGCCGCCGGATCGGCGGGCGGGTCGAGCAGGAGCCGGGCGGCGATGCGTCCCTTCTCCTCGGCGGGTTGCCGCACGGTGGTGAGGCCCGCGGTGGCGGCCTCGGCGATGTCGTCGAAGCCGGTGACCGAGACGGGTGGCCGGCCGCCGCCGGCGAGCGCGTCGAGCACGCCGAGGGCCAGCACGTCCGCGCAGGCCAGCACCGCCGTGGGCGGTTCGGGGGCGGCGAGGGTCGCGGCGACGGCGGCCGTTCCGGCCGACCGGCTGTTGGCGGTGGCGGCGAGCACGGTCAGCTCGGACCAGGCGACGCCGACCTCGGCGAAGGCGTCGGCGAACCCGGCGAGGCGCGCCCGGGTGGTCGGGTGGGCCACGTCGGCCACGTCGGCGAGGCGGACCTCGCCCGGTGCCACGCCGGGCCGCACGGCGTCGCCGAGCAGGGCGACCCGCCGGTGCCCGAGCCCCGCGACGTGCGCGGCGACGGACCGGGCGGCGGCCCGCTCGTCGATGCCGACGTAGCGCTCGTCGGGGCCGGCGTCGTCGCGGGGAGCGGTGGTGACGACGGGCAGGCCGCGCTCGCGGAGCACGTCGACCACCCAGCCCTCGTCGCCGACGCAGTAGACGCAGAAGCCGTCGACGGCGGCGTTCTCCACCGCCCGCCGCGCGGCAGCCTCGTCGGCCGGCAGCGGAACGAGCAGCAGGCTGGTGCCGTGTCGCTCGGCCGCCTCGGCGACGCCGGCCAGGAAGCGGACCGCGAAGGGGTCGGTGAAGGCGTACGACAGCTGCGACTCGAAGAGCACCCCGACGGCGCCGACGTAGCCGCGTCGCAGCGACCGGGCGGTGGGGTTCGGGCCGGGGTAGCCGAGCTGCCGGGCGGCGTCCAGGATCCGCTGGCGCAGGGCGGCGGAGAGCTGGTCGGGGCGGCTGTAGGCGTTGGAGACGGTGCTGCGGGACACGCCGACGGCGTCGGCGACGGCTTGCAGGGTCGGCTTCACCGCGCTCCTCTGTATCGATTCAGACTGGATCGATACAGAGATTAGGCGAGCGGGGGTGCCGCCGTCAACGCCGTAGGCGGGAGGGTGGGGTGGCGGACGAGCGCGGGGCCACACAGAGCCGGCCCGGACCGCAGCGGTCCGGGCCGGCGAAGGGCGTGGGCGGTCAGGGCTTGCGGGCCACCGCCCCGTACATGCTGACCTCGGCCACCGACGGGCGGGGCTGCGGGGCGTCCTCGGCACGCCAGTCGGCGACGGAGGTGACGCCGGGCTCCACCAGCTCCAGCCCCTCGAAGAACCGGCTGAACTCGGCCTTGGTACGCAGGTTGATCAGGCCGTGCGGCCCGTCGGCCCGGGCAGCCACCGCCTTCGCCTCCTGCGCCACGTGTCGGGGCAGGTAGTCGTCGGTGGCGTGCGACGCCGCCAGGTAGCTGCCGGACGGCAGCGCGTCGAGCAGCCGCCTGACCACCGCGTACGGGTCGTCGTCGTCGCTGACGAAGTGCAGGATCGCGACCAGCATCAGGGCCACCGGCCGGGACGGGTCGATGGTGCGCAGCAGGTCGGGGTGGTGCAGGATGCGCTCCGGGTCGCGCAGATCGGCGTCGATGTAGGCGGTGGCGCCCTCGGGCGCGCTGGTCAGCAGCGCCCGGGCGTGCGCGAGCACGATCGGGTCGTTGTCGACGTAGACCACCCGCGACTCGGGGGCGATCGCCTGGGCCACCTCGTGGGTGTTGTCGGCGGTCGGGATGCCGGTGCCGATGTCGAGGAACTGGCGGATGCCGGCGTCCCGCGCGAGGTGCCGCACGGCCCGCTGGAGGAAGCGGCGGTTCTCCAGGGCGGCGGTGCGGATGGTCGGGAAGGACGCGGCCATCCGGTCGCCGGAGTCCCGGTCGGCCTGGAAGTTGTCCTTGCCACCGAGCCAGTAGTTGTAGCGGCGCGCGGGGTGGGCCACCGCGGTGTCGATGCGGTCGCTGGGGTGGGCGGGGCCGGTCGTCGCACCCGGGGCATCGGTGGTCAAGGCAGCCTCCACGACTCTGCGCCACCCGCGACCGGGGGCGTCCGTCCACTGTCGCCGGTCGGCGACCATGGTAGCCGCCGCGCGAGTCGGGCGAGACCCCGCCGTGGTCACCCCGGGTAGAGGTCGTCCAGGATCCCGCCCAGGATCTCGGGCGTACGCTCCGGCGGCTCGGCCTCGACGCAGAGTCGCTCCATCGCCACCGCGTAGTAGTCGAGATCGTCGCGCTTGTCGAGGTAGAGCGCGCTGGTGAGCTGTTCGATGTAGACGATGTCGGGCAGTTCCTGGTCGCCGAAGCGCAGGATGGTGAAGGCCCCGCCCGCGGCGGCGTGCCCCCCGGCGGCGAACGGGATGACCTGGAGCCGGATGTTCGGCGACTTGGTCGCCTCGATGAGCGCGGTCACCTGGTCCCGCATGACCCGTGGGCCGCCGATCGGCCGGCGTAGCGCGGCCTCGTCCACGACCGCCCAGAGCTGTGGCGGGCGCTCGCGGTGCAGCAGCCGCTGACGCTGCATGCGCAGCGCGACCCGGCGCTCGATCTCCGTGGGCGCGGCCCGCCCGTGCCCGAGCAGCACGACCGCCCGGGCGTACTCCCGGGTCTGGAGCAGGCCGGGGACGAACTGGACCTCGTAGCTGCGGATCAGCACGGCGGCCGCCTCCAGCCCGAGGTACGACTGGAACCAGCCGGGCAACACGTCGCCGTAGCGGTGCCACCAGCCCGGGCTGTTCGCGTCGCGGGCCAGTTTGAGCAGCGCCTCCCGCTCCGCGGAGGCGGTGACGCCGTAGAGGGTGAGCAGGTCCGCGACGTCGCGCTCCTTGAAGCCGACCCGGCCCAGCTCCATCCGGCTGATCTTCGATTCGGAGGCGCGGATCTCCCACCCGGCGCCCTCCCGGGTCACCCCGCTCGATTCGCGCAACCGGCGCAGTTGGGCGCCGAGCAACATGCGCAGCACCGTCGGGCCGGTCCCCCCACCACCGCCCTCGGCGGGACCCATCGTCACAGCCGACCTCCACATGCCGGTTCATGCCGACCAGGCGCCCCCCGCGTGGCCGACGTGTAAGCATGCCATGAACTGTGAGTGAGGCGAACTCCTTCGGTGCGCGAAATCTGTCCCGCGTACGGGACCCGTCAGGCGATGAGGTCGTCGAAGTCGCCGTCGCGGGCGCCGAGCACGAAGGCGGCGATCTCGTCCACTGTGTAGATCAGCGCCGGCCCCTCGGGATGCCGGGAGTTGCGCAGGGCTATGCCGGCACCCCCGGGCAGTTCGGCCAGCTCGACGCAGTTGCCGCTGGGGTTGCTCCGGCGACTCTTCTGCCAGCGGAGCGGGGGCAACTGGCTGGTGGGAACGCCGTTCGGAGGCTGCTGCATGGGCGTCTTTCTCTCGCGAGCCCCCCGCGACGCCGGGCAGCGGTGGCTCGCGAGTGGCGCACGGCATCGACGAAGGGCTTCCTGCACGTGCATCTGCTATTGCATCTGCATCGGACAGCGAGCATGATAACGCACGTGGACGGTACCCATCCGTTCACTCAGAGTCACCGACCGTGGGTTTGTCGCCCACGGTCCGACGAGACCTGGCGCGGGCGCGGACCGTCGCGTCGGGGCCGCAGACATTCGTGGTGATGGGAGGTCTCGTGCCGGATCCGTTGACCATCGCGTCCGGCATCTGTGCCGCCGGGGCACTCGTCACCTCCTGGCAGCTGCGGCGCCGCGCGATCCAGGCCGAGGTCGAGATCCGGCACCTACAGGCGGAACTCGCCGCCGAGCGGCACGCCGCCAGCCACGACCCCCTCACCGGCCTGCCCAACCGCCGCGCGTTCTACCGCCTGGCCGCCACGCTGCTCACCGACGCGGCGGGGCAGCCGCTGATCGCCGTGGTGCTCGATCTCGACGACTTCAAGCAGATCAACGACCGCTACGGGCACGCCGCCGGCGACCAGGTGCTGATCAGCGTCGCCCAACGGCTCGCCGCCTTCGCCGGGGACAACCTGGTCGCCCGCCTCGGCGGCGACGAGTTCGCCGGGCTGCTGGCCAGCCCGACGATCGACCGGCGGTGGATCGAACACGCCACCCGGCGGCTCTGCGAGAGCCTCGCCGCGCCCATTCCGCTGGGCGGGCTCAGCGTCCAGGTGACCGCCTCGGTCGGGCTCGCCCCCGTCACCGGGCCGGCGCAGCTCACCGAGGCGCTCGACCGGGCCGACGCCGCCATGTACCGGGCCAAGAGCCTCGGGGCGGCCCGCGCGCCCCGGCAGCTCGTCGACACCGCCCGCCTGGCGGAGTGCTGAGCGGGCCAGCCCTTCCTGCCCGGTCGGCGGCCGGACGCGAGGCGTTTCGACGTGTCTCGCCGCGGTTGAGGGGTATGCCGGGAGGACCAGCCCCGTACCGGCCGAGAGGGGAAGCACCGTGGCGAGCATCCGGGCCCTGGTCCTCAACTGCACCCTGAAGCGGTCCCCCACCCCGTCGAGCGCCGAGGTGCTCGGGCACGAGGTGCTCGACGCGCTCGCCGACCAGGGCGTGCCGGGTGAGCTGATCCGGGTCGTCGACCACGACGTGCGCTTCGGGGTCTCCACCGACGAGGGCGACGGCGACGGCTGGCCGGCCATCCGGTCCAAGCTGATGGCCGCGCAGATCCTCGTCATCGCCACGCCGATCTGGCTGGGTCAGCCGTCGGCCGTGTGCAAGATGGTCCTCGAACGGCTCGACGCCGAACTTTCCGAGACCGACGCCGAGGGCCGGCTGCTCACCTACGGCAAGGTGGCCGGGGTCGCGGTCGTCGGCAACGAGGACGGCGCGCACCACACGATCGGCGAGGTGCAGCAGGCACTCAACGAGGTCGGCTTCACCTGCCCTGCGGCGGGTGCCACCTACTGGGTCGGCGAGGCACTGCACAAGGTCGACTACCTCGACGCCCGACCCAAGCCCGACACCACGGGGCGCACCACGAAGGCGCTGGCGCTCAACAGCGCGCACCTCGCCCGGCTGCTGGCCGAGCAGCCGTACCCACCGCCGGAGACCCGCGACGCCGGGATCGGCCCGAGCCGCGAGCCGGGCTGACGGTCAGCGCCAGCCGTAGCCGGCGCGCAGGGCCTGCCCGACCCGGTCGAAACGCGCCCGGTCCAGCACCGCGCCCTCCCGGCGGATGCTGTCCTCCCGCATGGTCAGCACGCGGTCCAGCCGTACCCAGCTCGGCCGGTTGTCCCGGTCCCACTCGCCCGGACCGAGCCCGAGCCAGTGCCGCTGCCCGTCGCGCTCACTCTGGCTGGACAGCATCAGCCCGAACAGGGTCCGGCTGTGCCGGCCCACCACCAGAACGGGGCGGTCCTTGCCCTGCCGCGGGTCGTCCTCGTACGGCACCCAGGTCCAGACGATCTCGCCGGGGTCGGCGTGCCCGTCGAGCTCCGGGGCGTACGACAGCTGCCGGCGCTGCAACGCGGCCACCTGGCGGGGCCGGGCGGGCTGCGCCGTGCCGGGCCGGGGTCGCGGTGCCGGGATCACACTGCCGATGCGCGCCGCCACGCTCCTGAGAAGTCCTGCCACGACCGGCAGCCTATCCCCCACCGCAGGCCCCGGCCCTGGCGGGACGAACCGGCGGACCGGAGGGCCGGGACGGAACAATCCGGTGGACCGGGCCGGGACGGGTCGTCAGGATCGGCGCCATGCCCGTTCCCCTCCACCAGGTCCGCGCCCGGCACACCGCCGACACCGTGACCGTCTACCAGGCGTACCCGCCGGAGATCGCCCACCCGGCGCTGGCCGCCGGCCGCTTCGTGCCACCGTTCAAGCGGGAGCGGATGACCTGGATCAAGCCGTCGTTCCGCTGGATGATGTACCGCTGCGGGTGGGCCGCGAAGCCCGGGCAGGAGCGGGTGCTGGCCGTCGAGATCACCCGCGCCGGCTTCGAGTGGGCGCTGGCCAACTCGTGCCCGAGCAGCTTCGACCGCGACCTGCACCCCGACCGGGAAACCTGGTCGCGGCGGCTGCGGGCCAGCCCCGTACGGGTGCAGTGGGACCCGGAACGGTCCCTGCGCCTGGCTCCGCTGCCGCACCGGTCCCTCCAGGTCGGGCTCTCCGGCGAGGCGGTGCGGCGCTACGTCGACGAGTGGCTGGTCGGCCTGACCGACGTGACCCCGACCGCCCACGCGGTGCGCGCGGCGCTCGACGCCGGGGACGACGCCGCCGCCGAGGCGCTGCTGCCGCCGGAGCGCCCGTACCCGCTGCCGCCCGACGTGGCCGCCGTGATCGGCGCGACCGTGCGCCCGTGAACCGGCGCGACGACGCGAACGCCGGGCGCGGCGTACCCCCTGACCGTGCTTGACTGAGGCGACGGTGCCGGCACGAACGGAGGTGGTGACGGAATGGCCTTCCCGACCCGGGCGCGGGCACTGACCGCGCAGCCGGGCCTCACCGGAACGCGCGCCCGCTCCCCGCGACGCGGCGCGGTCGCGGCGGCCGTCGCCCTGATCCTGCTCGCCGGCGCGACCGGTTGCACCGGGAGCACGCCCGTGGCACCCCGGCAGACCGACGCCACCGCCGCCGCGGAGCCGTCGCCCACGCCGGCCGCACCGGCGGTCGAGGTCCGCGACGACCTGGCGGGCCTGTTCCGGCAGGCCGGCCTGCGGGGCACCTTCGTCATGTACGACGTCACGGCCGGACGCGTCGTCATGGTCGACCGGGAGCGGGCCGAGCGGCGGTTCATCCCCGCCTCGACGTTCAAGATCCCGCACAGCCTGATCGCGCTCGAGACCGGCGTGGTGCGCGACGAGCGGGAGAAGGTCCCGTACGGTGGCGGGCCGCAGCGCGTCGCCGCGTGGGAGCGGGACATGGGGCTGCGCGACGCGGTCCGCGTCTCCAACGTGCCCGTCTTTCAGGAGCTGGCCCGCCGCATCGGGCCGGACCGCGAACGGGAGTGGCTGCACCGGCTCGGCTACGGCAACGGCCAGGTCGGATCGGTCGTGGACCGGTTCTGGCTGGCCGGGCCGCTGAAAATCTCGGCCGACGAGCAGGCGCGGTGGCTGGCCCGGCTGGCCCGTGGCGAGCTGCCGGCCGACCGGGGACACCAGGCCACCGTCCGGGACATCCTGCGCCTGGAGCGCACCGCCGCGTACGCCCTGCACGGCAAGACCGGCCAGACGGACGCCACCGACCCGGGCACCGGATGGTGGGTCGGCTGGGTCGAGCGCGGCGACCGGCTGTACTGCTTCGCGCTGAACGTGGACATCCGCGCCGACGGCGACGCCGCCAAGCGCCTGCCGCTGGGCCGGCAGCTGCTGCACCGCCTCGGCGCCCTGCCCGCGCCCTGACCGCGCCCCGGCCGAGCGCCGCAGGGCGCGTGCCCTGGCCCGGCCACGGCTCGCGCCCCGAACGCCTGGCGCGCGTGCCGACGCGCGTGCTTCGGCCCGGCCACGGCTGGCGAGGGGCCACGAACGACGCAGCGGATAACCGGTTGCCGCACGCCGACGGTTTCGGAATCGTGTCGGCCATGACGTTCTGACGGCCAGCACCCCATCGCCACAGGCGCGGCACCGACCGGCGCCGTGGCGCCGTCCGTCCATTCCCCTCTGCGCGAGAAGCGAGCGTCCTTGTCTCCTCACCGTTCCCTGCCGCAGTCCACCCCGGCGACCGTCGCCGTGTTCGCCTCCCCCACGAGCTGGATCGAGTCCGACGCCCTGACGCAGTGCCAGCAGGTGGCCGCCCTCGACGGCATGGTCCACGTCGCCGCCATGCCGGACCTGCACCCGGGCAAGGGCGCCCCCATCGGCGCCGCCATGGCGTCCACCGTGCTGTACCCGTTCCTGGTGGGTTCCGACATCGGCTGCGGCATCGCCGTGTTCCCGATCAGACTCAAGCGCGCCGTGCCGGAGCGGCTCGCCGCCCGGTTCCCCGACCTCGACCGGCCGCTGCACCCCGAGCGGGACGCCGACGATCCCGCGTGGGCCGTCGTGGCCGGTGACATCCCCGGCGGTCACACCGAGGGACTCGGGACCGTCGGTCGGGGCAACCACTTCGTCGAGCTGGCGCGCGTCGGGACCGTCTACGAGCCGGGCCACGCGGGCCGCCTCGGGCTCGCCGCGGGCGACCTCGTGCTCGTCGTGCACTCCGGCTCGCGAGGGTTGGGCGAGCGGATCCTGCGCACGCACACCGAGGCCCACGGCGCGGGCCCCGCACCGGATCCCGGCGCCTACCTGGCGGCGCACGACGACGCCGTACGGTGGGGATCGCTCAACCGGCGGCTGCTCGCCGCCCGGGTCGCCCACGCCCTGGGGGCCGAGCCCACCGGGCCCGTCGTCGACCAGTGCCACAACCTGGTGGAGGTCCGCGACGGGGTCTACCTGCACCGCAAGGGGGCGGCGCCGGGCGACGGCCGCGACGTGCTCGTCGCCGGCACCCGGGGCACCCTCTCCTACCTGGTGGCCGCCCACGCCGGCCCGGACGCCAACCACTCCGTGGCGCACGGCGCGGGCCGCAAGATGTCCCGCGCCGACGCCCTGCGCCGCAGCCGCGCCAAGCACACCGTCGAGGAGCTGCGGCGTACCCCGGTGGGGTCGCTGGTGGTGTGCGGCGACCGGCAGTTGCTCTTCGAGGAGGCACCCACCGCCTACAAGCGCATCGAGCGGGTCATCGGCGACCTCGTCGACCACGGCCTGGCCACCCCCGTGGCCACCACGGTTCCCCTGGTCACCTACAAGACGCCCGACGTCGGGTCCACCGCCCGGCCCGAGCGCCGGGACGAGCGCCGCGGCCGGGGGCGGTCGTGACCCTGCACCTGCTCATGTCCGCCGGGCGCGGCCCGCAGGAGTGCGCGTGGGCGCTGGCCCGGCTGCTGCGCCGCCTGGAGGCCGACGCCGCCCGGCGGGGCCTGACGACCCAGCGCGTCCAGACCGTGCCCGGCGACCGGCCCGGCACCCACCGGTCGGCCCTGATCCGGATCTCCGGCACCGACGCCGAGGCGTTCGCCGCCTCGTGGACCGGCACCCTGTGCTGGCAGGCCCCCAGCCCCTACCGGGCCGGCACCGGCCGCAAGAACTGGTACGTCGTCGCCCGGCCGTGCCAGCTCGACGGCCCGGCCACCACGTTCGCGGAGGCGGACGTCGACATCGTGGCCTGCCGCACCGGCGGCCCGGGCGGCCAGCACCGGAACAAGGCGAGCACGGCGGTACGGGCGACCCACCGCCCCTCCGGCCTCGTCGTCGTGGTCGACACCGAACGGCAGTTCAGCCTCAACCGCCGCCTCGCCCTCGAACTGCTGCGGCAGCGCATCGCGGACGGCGACGAGGCCGCCGGGCGCGCCGTCGTCACCGCCCGCTGGCGCATCCACGACGAACTCGTCCGCGGCGACCCGATCCGCGTGGAGCGTCCGTAGCCGTCGGCGCGGAAGGCGTCCCGCCCGCGGCTCCGGAACGTCAGGACCGCGCGGGCGTGCCGAAGCGCCGGCACCACGCCTCCCACCGGGATCGATCAGGGCCGAACAGCGCCCGGTACGGACAGGTTTCTGGCACCGTCGAGACGTCCACCCGTTCCGTGGCCGGTCAGGAGACCCATGGTGGCCGACGCAGCCGTGCACCACAGGACCGTCGACGTCGACGGGATCACGATCTTCTACCGGGAGGCGGGGCCGCCGGACGCGCCGGTGGTGCTCCTGCCGCACGGCTACCCCTCGTCGTCGTTCCAGTTCCGCAACCTCCTGCCCGCCCTCGGCGACAGGTGGCGGGCCATCGCCCCCGACCACCCCGGCTTCGGCTACAGCGACACGCCCGATCCCCACCGGTTCGCGTACACCTTCGACGCCTACGCCGGCATGCTCCGGCGTTTCACGGAGGTGCTGGGGCTGACCCGATACGTGATCTACCTACAGGACTACGGCAGCCAGTTCGGGCTGCGCCTGGCGATGGCCGCGCCGCAGCGGGTCGCCGGGCTCGTCATCCAGAACGGCGACATCTACGAGGACCAGCACGGCCCCAGGTACGAGCCGCTCAAACGGTTCTGGCGCCACCCGAGCGAGGAAGGGCGCGAGCGCCTCGCCGCCGCTGTCAGCGAGGCGGGCTTCCGCGGCGAGTTCCTCGGTGAGCTACCCGAGCGGCTCGTCGACCGGGTGAGCCCGGACCTGTGGCGGCTTGCGGCGGCACTGCTGGATCCGCCCCGACGCGCGGCCCTGGTCCGGCTCCTCGCCGACCAGGGGAGCACCCTCGCCTGGTTTCCGCGCCAGCAGGAGTACCTGCGCCGGCACCGGCCGCCGGCCCTCATCGTGTGGGGACCGCACGATGGCTACATGCCCGAGGGCGCGGCGCGGGCGTACCTGCGGGACCTGCCCGACGCGGAACTGCACCTGCTCGACGGCGGGCACTGGCTGCTGGAGACGCACCTCGACGAGGTGGTGCCGCTCGTGCGGGAATTCCTCGGTCGGGTCCACTGCTGACCCGGCGGGGTCGGGTGACCGCGCCCTACGCGAGGCAGGCGAGGAGCCGCCGGTAGGCCTCGTCCTCCCTGCCGTGCTCGGTGCGTACCACCCGCGTCCCGGGCCGGGTGGCCATGACCGCGAGCAGCCGGTCGTACATGGCCGCCAGCTCAGTGGCCCCGCCGTAGCGGTCGAGCAGGCGCTGGGCGTCGAGATGCCCAGGGTCGCTGGAGGTACGGCTGCGTTCGGCGAAGCGCCGCAGCGCGTTCTCCTTGTCGTCGAGCAGGACGATCTCGTGGAAGTCCGCGCCGGTGTCGTGCGCGACGCGCTCGGCCTGCTCGATGAAGTCGACACGGCCGAGGAACTGCGGGACGATCACGTCGTGGCCGCCGGTCAGGTGCGTCCGGGCCGCCGCCAGGGCGACGCCACGGGCGAGGAGGCCGGCGGGACCAGCCTGCTCACGCCACCCGCCGATGAGGTCGCGGATCCGGTCGATGTCGAGGTCGAGCGCGAGCGGGTGGTCCTCGACGTACCGCCGGGCCAGCGTCGACTTGCCGCAGCCGGGCGGCCCGTTGAGCACGATCAGGCGCGGCACCGCCGCGGCGACGGGCGGGACCTGTGTCACTGCGCGCCTCCTCAATCGGCCCGGGGGGATCCTGCGGGGCCCCGCCGTACGGACGCCCGATCGTACGTCCGAGCACGGCGTGGCGGGGGCCGCCCCGGTCCGGGACGGCTCCCGCCACTGGTATCGGTCAGGAAGCGTCGGGATCGGTGGGTGCCGGTGGCGCGGTGGCCGACACGAGGGCGCGCAGTTGCGGGGGCATCGTGGCGCTGTCCGGCTCGCGCCGCAGCTCACGGAGCAGCCCGACCACCATGCCGACCATCACGAACAGGAACGGCAGGGCGGCCAGGATGGTCAGCGACTGGAGGGCGGAAAGCCCACCGGCGAGCAGCAGCACCGCGGCCACCAGGCCGGTCAGGATGCCCCACATCGAGACCAGCCAGGCCTTCGGCTCCAGATTGCCGCGCGAGGAGAGCGTGCCCATCACCACCGAGGCGGCGTCAGCGCCGCTGACGAAGAAGAGCGCCACCAGCACCATGACCACGATCGCGGTGACGGTGAAGAACGGGAACTCCCGCAGCACCGCGAAGAGTGCCGCCTCGGGGCTCTGCTTGACCGCGGCCGACAGGTCGGTGCCGCCGAGTTGCAGGTCGATGGCGGTGCCACCGAACACCGAGAACCAGACGATGCTGACGAGGCTCGGGACGGCCACCACACCGAGGATGAACTGCCGGATGGTGCGGCCCTTGGAGATGCGGGCGACGAAGGCGCCGACGAACGGGGTCCAGGAGATCCACCAGGCCCAGTAGAAGATGGTCCAACCGGCCATCCACTGCTCGCCGCCGAAGGCGCCGGTGCGGAAGCTCATCGGAACGAGGTTGAACAGGTAGCCGCCCGTCGACGCGGTGAGCGTGTTGAGGACGAAGACCGTCGGGCCCACCACGAGCAGGAAGAACATCAACGCCACCGCGAGCACCATGTTGGTGTTCGACAGGAACTGGATGCCCCGCTTGACGCCCGTGACGGCGGAGACCACGAACGCGACGGTGAGCGCCGCGATGATGCCGATCGCCAGCGGCGTGGACTTCGGCACGTCCCAGAGGTTGGTCAGGCCGCTGTTGATCTGGAGGGCGCCGAGGCCGAGGGAGACGGCCGAGCCGAACAGCGTCGCGAGGATCGCGAAGACGTCGATGGCCCGGCCGGGCCCACGACCGGCGCGCTCCCCGATGAGGGGGAAGAAGGCGCTGCTGATCAGACCTCGCCGGCCCTTGCGGAAGGTGAAGTACGCCAGCGCCAGGCCCACGACGGCGTAGATCGCCCACGGGTGCAGTGCCCAGTGGAACAGGGAGTACTCCATGGCCACCCGGGCGGCCTGCGGGGTGTTCGGTTCGTTGAGGCCGCGCGGCGGGGTCGCCAGGTGCGACAGCGGCTCGGCGGCACCCCAGAACATCAGGCCGATGCCCATGCCGGCGCTGAACATCATCGCCACCCACGAGACGGTGGCGAACTCGGGCTTGTCGTCGTCGCGGCCGAGCTTGATCCGGCCGTACCGGCTGCACGCCAGCCAGATCGAGAGCACCACGAAGCCGGTGCTGGCCAGCACGAAGACCCAGCCGAACGAGCGCACCACCCAGTCGAGCGCGGTGCCGCTGACCGAAGCCAGGTTCTCGGTGGCGACGATGCCCCACGCGACGAAGAGGACGGACACCACGGCGGCGACGCCCAGCACCGTCCGGTCGATGCCCTGCCGGGGGCGGCCCGGTCCAGGTGGTGCGCCGTCCGGCGGGGTGTCGTCGATTGCCGGGCCTGTGGCGGACACGGTCATGGTCTGTGGACCTCCGTGGGCGTCCGGGCGCGCAGGCCACATTGCCGGCGCCGCGCGCCGGTCGGCCCGCATCTCAAGTTGTCCCGCGACCCGTCTGGGCGCCGGGAATTCGGACAGGTACCGCTGGGCGCCCCGCCGTCCACGGGCGGGCTCAGGGGAACCCGCCCGAGTTCGACTGCCAGGGACGCCGGCGACGACCGGCGATTACTCTCGGCGTCGATGGTGGAGGGGACCCTGCGGTCTCATGACAGTGCTGTGACAAAACCGGAGGGGCGCTCCACGGTGGTGGTGGTGACGTGACCTCATCGAGCGGGCACAGTGGGGCGGTGACGACCGACATCCGTACGCCCCTGGCCCACTACGCCGACCGTCTGCACGCCGTGATCGGCGACGGGCACCACGTCGCGTCCCCGCTCGGCGCGTGGCTGCTGTTGGCGCTCGCCGCGCCGGCCGCCACCGGTTCGACCCGCGCCGCGCTGGAGGAGGCGCTCGGCACGGACGCGGAGGCCGCCGCCGCAGCCGCCGGCGCCCTGCTGGCGGCGCCGCATCCGCTGGTGCCCTCGGCGACCGCGTTCTGGCAGCAGCCGGGAGTCGCGACGGCCGGGCTCGACGGCTGGCGGTCGGCGCTGCCCGCGTCGACCACGACCGGGCCGTTGCCGGACCAGGCCGGACTCGACGCGTGGGCCCGCGAGCACACGCTCGGTCTCATCGACGCGTTCCCACTGGAGGTCACCCCCCGGGTGCTGCTGGTGCTGGCCAGCGCGCTGGCCACCCGCGTCTCGTGGGCGAATCCGTTCCAGGTGGCGCCGGCCGACGCCCTCGGTCCGGGCAGCGCCTGGGCCCGCGGGCTGCGCCGGGTGTTGCGCAGCCCGGAGTACGGCCACCGCTGCTGGATCGCGGGCACCGTGTGGGCCGGCACCGTGGCCGCGCACGCCGCCCCGGCGCGTACCGCCCCCGGCGGGGCCGGGCTGCTGGTGGTCTCCGTCGTCGCGGCACCCGACGTACCGGCCGCGTACGTCCTCGCGGCGGCCCACGAGATGGCGACGGCCGCCGCCGACACGCCGGAGCGTGAACTGCCGGCACAGCGGCGGTCCCTGTTCGACGTCCCACTGGGCGACGGTCCGTTGTGGACGCTGCGCGAGGAGCCGACCTACACGTACGCGCCGGATGGGCGGGAGGAGCGGGTCAGCGCCGTGCTGCCCTGCTGGTCGGCCCGCAGCCGGCACGACCTGACCGCATCCGGGTTGGGCTTCTCCGCCGTCGCCGGGGCGTTCGAGGGGTTGCTGGGCTCGCCGGGGCTCGACTTCGAGGCGGCCCAGGCGGCGGTGGCCCGCTACGGCCGGTACGGCTTCGAGGCGGCCGCCGTCACCGGCTTCGCCTCGGCGGTCAGCCTGCCACCGGAGGGGGTGGCCCGGATCGCGGAACTGCGCTTCGGCCACCCGTACGCCGTGGTGGCGGTTGCCACCGACGACCGGCCCGGCGGTGGGGAGCCCGGCCCGTGGCACGGGATTCCGGTCTTCTCCGCCTGGGTCGCCGATCCGGAGGAGCTGCCGGAGGCCGACGTCGCGGGCCGCCGCGACGAGGCCTGAGGTCGGCGCCGGGCCGCCACGACGAAGCCTGAGGCCGGCGCCGGGCCGCTCGACACCGGCGGGATGTGCGGGGCCAGCGGCCCGGACAGCAGCGTCAGGGGGTGTGCGCCTCGGCCATCGCGACGGCGATCTTGCGGGGGCCGGTGAACGGTTCCCGCCCGTGCGCGGCGGTCATGTTGTCCACGACGAGCACGTCGTCGCGCTGGTAGTCGAAGCGGACGCTGGCCGTCCGGTACGCGGCCCGCAGGTGCTCCACGACGTCGTCGGGGATCTCGCCGCCGTCGCCGTAGTAGGTGTTGGCCGGCAGCCCCTCGGTGCCGAACATGGCGAGCAGTCCCTCCTGGAGGTCCTTGGCCAGGGTGCTCACGTGGAAGAACGTGGCGTGGTTGAACCAGCGCGGGGTGTCCGAGCCGGGCCGGTGGTGCACCGCGTCGCGCACCGCGCGGGTACGCAGCCCGTCGGCGCCCTGCCACTGCACCTCGATCCGGTTCGCCGCCGCGTACGCCTCGACCTCGGCACGGTCCTCAGTGCCGAAGACGTGCTGCCACGGGGCGCCGAAGTCGCTGTGGAAGTTGCGTACCAGCATCCAGCGGCGGCGGAGGAACTCCTCGCGTACCGCCGGGTCGATCTCGTCGTGCACCCGGCGGACGTCGGCCAGCGGGGTGGCGCCCTGCGTGTCCGGCGGGGTGAGGCAGTGGAAGAACAACGTCAGCGGCCAGCGGGCCTGGTACGAGTTCTCGTTGTGCAGGAAGATCTCCTCGTCCGGCGGGTAGTCGGTCGAGGTGTAGACCCGGCCGGCGATGGCGTGCCGGGGCGACGAACGCTCGGTGTAGAGCAGCGGCTCACCGGACAGCGCCCGTACCACCCGGTCGAAGCCCTCGACGCCGCCCACGTCGAACCCGCGGAACAACAGGCCGCCGTGCGCCACGAGGCTCGCGCGCAGCTCCGCACGGCGGGCGGCGATCAGCTCGGTCAGCTCGCGGCCGTCGTTCTCGACGACCACCGGCAGCGTGGCGCCCGGATCACTCATGCTCTCACTCCTGTCGTCGCCGCCGACGTCGCGGACGTCGGCGGATGGCGGTGCTGACGGCTCCTCGCCCCGCCGACGTCGCGCGTGGCGGGACGGTGGTCCGGACGGCGGCCCGTGCCGGTCAGCTCAGCCGTGGCGGCGGGCGGCCGCCTCGGCGTGGGCCGCCGCGAGGTCCGCGCGGATCACGGCGAGCAGCTCGGGCAGCCGCTCGTTGAGGAAGAAGTGCCCGCCGTCGATCTCGTGCAACGTGAAGCCGGCGCTGCTGTGCTCCCGCCAGCCGCCGCTGTGCTCCCGGTAGACGGTGTCGTCGGCGCGCCCGCTGAAGGCCACGATCGGCATCGGCAGGGGCTCCTCGGGGGTGTAGCGGTAGCCGTCCACCTGGGCGAAGTCGGCGCGCAGCAGGGGCAGCAGCAGCTCGACCAGCTCGGGATACTCCAGCAGCCCCGCCGGCAACCCGCCGCCGGCCTCCAGGCGGCGCAGCAACTCGTCGTCGTCCACCTCGGACAGTCCGTCGAAGTGGCTGGGCGCGTTGACGTGCGGGGCACGCGCGCCGCCGACGTAGAGGCGCAGCGGCAGCGGGCGGCCGGCGCGGCGCAGCTCGCGGACGATCTCGAAGGCGACCCGGCCGCCCATCGAGTGGCCGTAGATCGCGTACGGGCCACGGATCCGCTCCGCGATCGCGTACGCGACGTCGGCGGCCCGGAACGCCGGGTCCTCGCTGATCCGGTTCTCGCGGCCGGGCAGCTGCACCGGCAGCACCTCGACGTCGGGGAGACCGTCCTGCCAGCGCCGGAAGATGCTCGCGCCGCCGCCGGCGTAGGGCAGGCAGAACAGTTGGACCGGGGCGGAGCGCCGGTCGTCGGCGGGGAGGAACCAGGTCACCGCGCGCCTTTCGTCGGGGGACGCTCCAGTGCCGCTGGCGCTGGAGCGGGTGCGTGGCCGCTCCGGCGGGCCGGGCCGCCCGGGGTGCGGGGCAGCCGTCGACGCCGCTGGACCGGCCACGTGGGCCGCTCGCCATGCTCCACGAGCGGCCTCATGAAACACCTATGGGGCCATGTCGACAGAAGCATAGGGCGCGTCGCCGGTACGCGGAGATCCGCGTGCCGGATCGCCGCGGGGAGCGGTTCGACGGGTGGCGGCGCGACGGCCGGTCAGGCGTCCGGGCGGGGGATCGGCTGCGTCATGCCGTCGAAGTCCCGGGGCAGGCGGGCCACCATGTCGCGGAACTCGTCGACGGTGACCGCCTCCCGGAGGGTGGCGAAGACGGCGCCGGTGGCCGTCCGGGCGGTGGCCTCGTCCACCCCGGCCCGCTCCCCCACCCGACGGACGAAGTCCGCCGGTCCGGGCGCGGGAGCCGCGCCGTCGCCGCCGGGGCCCGTGAGGTACCCGTCCAGTTCGTCGGGGAGGCGGGCGGCAGCGCCACCGCTCATCCGCTCCACCATGGTCTGCAACACGGCGCGGGCGATCGTGGCGGCCTGCGTGGTGGGCAGGCCGGCGCGGCGGGACACCGCATCGACGAATAGGGGAAACCGCACGGCCGCCTCCTGTCGTCACCGGCCCCGCGCTTACCCGCGCCCGGTGTCGGCAAACCGTCGCGACCGGCGGCGTCGCCGAGCGGGAATCGCCGCCGGATCCGTCGGGTGCCCCGCCGGGTCGGCTCAGCCGGTCGGGTCGGCGGCGAGGACGTCGAGCAGCAGCGCGGCCGTCCAGCTGAAGGCCGGTGAGCCGAGCCCGGCCCCGGTGTCCGGATGGAAGTACTCGTGGCAGCCCGAGCGGGCCACCAGCTCGATCATCGAGTCGCGCAGGCCGGCGGCCAGGTCGGGTCGTCCGTGGCACAGCAGCCCTCGCTGCACCAGCCAGTTGATGTTCATCCAGCTCGGCCCGCGCCAGTAGCGCAGCGGCTCGAAGTCCGGCGCCGTGCGGTCGTGGCTGGGCAGCGGCCGGTCCATCCGGGCGGCCAGCCCGAAGCGCGGGGAGCACGCCTCGGAGACCAGTGCCGACGCCTGCCGCGCCGGCAGGTCGGGCAGCACGAGCGGGGTCAGGCCGAGTACCGTGCGGGTCGGCACGAGCCGGTCGGCGCGCAGGTCCCGGGGCTGGAAGGTGCCGGTCGTCGGGTCGTACAGCCGGCTCAGGAGGGCCTCGGTGATCCGCGCGGCGCGCTCCCGGTGCGGGCCGGGGTCGGCGCCGGCCAGCGGCGCGATCCGGGCGAGGGCGTGCTCGGCGGCGCCCATCGCGGCGTTGACGAGCGGGCACTCCACCAGGAACGGGTGCCGGGCGGCCAGGTCGGCGTCGCGGTAGCGGCGCTCGCGGTAGGACGCCACGATCGCGACGTAGCGCGCGTAGTCGAGGTCGGTGGGGCGGTGCGCGGCGTCGGCGTGGGCGGTGTCGTGCCGGCGGTACGCGCGCATGACGGCCGCGTCGGCGGGCACCGCCGCCAGCGGCGCGTCCCAGGCGGGGCTGTTGTCCAGCCCGGACTCCCACGGGTGGACGATGCAGGCCAGCCCGCCCCCGCCGACGTCCCGGTGCGCGGCGAGGTAGCGCTGCTGGGCCACCAGCCGGGGATAGAGCCGGCGCAGCGCCGCCCGCGCGGCCTCGGAGGGGCACCGCCGGTACGCCAGCCAGGCGGCGGGCGCGTGCACGGGCGGCTGGATCAGCCCGGAGGTGGCGGCGGCCGGGGCGCCCTCGGCGAGCGCCGACGCCCAGAACTCCGGCCCGGGGAAGTAGGAGCCGACGCGCAGCGCCGGGTTGAACACGATGTGCGGCACCCGCCCGTCGAGCCACTGGGCCCGGAACAGGCTGGCCAGTTCCCGCCAGGCGCGGTCGGGGCGGACGTGGGACCAGCCGATCGCGATGAACGCCGAGTCCCAGCTCCACTGGTGCGGGTAGAGGGTGCGCGACGGCACGGTGTGGTCGTGTTCCCAGTTGGCCTCGAGGGTGGCGACGGCGAGGCGGCGCAGCGCCCCGGCGTCGCGGGCCCCGGCGTCGGCGGTGTACGCGCCGCCGGCGGTGCCGGTGCTCATGCCGCCGCCTGCCGGGGCAGCGCGTGCCGCAGCACGGTGGCGGCCTGGTGCAGGGCGCGTACGGGGTCGCCGCGCAGCCGGCACTCCAGCGCCAGCCAGCCCCGGTAGTCGATCTCCAACAGGGTGCGCACCAGCGCCGGCCAGTCGAGGTGCCCGGCGCCGGGCTGGTGGCGGTTGGAGTCGCTGACCTGCACGTGCCCGAGGTACGGCGCGGCGGCGCGCAGCGCCCGGTGCACGTCGTCCTCCTCGATGTTCATGTGGAAGGTGTCCGCCACCACCCGCACCGAGGGCAGCCCGACGGCCGCGCAGAGGGCGACGGCGTCGTCGAGCCGGTTGACCATGTGGTCCTCGTACCGGTTGAGCGGTTCCAGGAAGAGGGTGACCCCCTCGGCGCGGGCGTGCTCCCCCAGCTCGCCCAGGGCGTCGACGAGCACCTGCCGGTCGCCGGCCGGCGGCCGGGGCGGCTCGAACGGCGGCAGTCGCCGGGAGAACATCCCCCACGCGGCCGGGGTCATCGCCCCGACGCCGCCCAGCTCGGCGATCACGGAGAGCTGGGAGCGCAGGTTGCGCACGGCGTCGCGGGACCGGTCGGGGTCGAAGTCGCCGATGAAGTGGTCCATCTCGACGCAGACGGTGGGCATGGGCACCCCGGCGGCGCGGGCCCGGCGCAGCTCGGGCAGCCGGCGGGCGAGGCCGAGGTCGCCTCGGCCGCGCAGCTCGATCGCGTCGTAGCCGAGCGCGGTGGCGAGCGCGTACTTCTGGATCAGGTCGGTGCCCGGCAGGAGCTGCTCCTGGCAGGCGAGTGGAATGGTCATCGGAACCTCAGCACGACTTGGAGGGCGTCAGCGTCACCGCGGTCGAGCAGCGCGAGCGCGTCGGCCACCGCGCTCGCGTCGACGACGTGGCTCACCAGCGGCAGCGGGTCGACGCTGCCCTCGGCCACCAGGTCCATGAAGGTGTGTGCGACGCGGGCCCCGGTCCACCGGCCGGCCATGCCGGGTGCCGGGGTCGGCCCGGAGACCTGGGCCGCCACCAGCTGGATCCGGTTGTGGTGGAACTCCTCACCCAGGCCGAGCCCGTCGGCCTGCCCCTGGTAGAAGCCGGCGGCCACGACGCGGCCGGCGTGGGTGGTGGCGCGGATCGCCTCGTGCAGCGCCGGGTACGCCCCGGACAGCTCCAGGCAGACGTCCGCGCCCCTCCCGTCGGTGGCTTGGCGCAGCACGGTCGCGGCCGACTCGGCGCCCGCGTCGACGACGAGGCGCGCGCCGAGCCGGGCGGCCTGGGCCAGCCGGGCGGGTACCCGGTCGACGGCGACGACCCGCGCGCCGGAGAGGACGGCGAGCCGGGTGGCGAGCAGCCCGATGACGCCCTGCCCGAAGACCGCGACCCAGTCGCCCAGGTGCAGGTCGCCGGCGAGCACCGCGGTGAGGGCGATCGCCCCGGGGCGGGCGAAGACCGCCGCGAGGGGATCCAGGTTCGCGGGCAGCGGGTGCACCGTGTCGGCGGGCACGACGGCCTCGGCGCGGTGCCCCCAGATGCCCCAGACGACCTGCCCCACCCGCCGGTCGACCACGTCGGGCGCGACCTCGACGATCTCGCCGACCTCCTCGTAGCCGAAGCCCACCAGCGGGTACGGCACGGTGCTCTGCCGGGGCACGAACATCCGGCTGACGTCGTCCCAGTCCTTGCTCAGCCGGGGGTTGCTGCCCCGGTAGAGGGTGAGTTCCGTGCCGGCCGAGATGCCGGAGTAGCAGGTGTGGACGCGGACCCGGCCGGGGCCGAGCGGGTCCGGAAGGCAGGGCTCGAGGCTGATCCGGCGGGGCCCGGCGAGCGAGACAACCCAGTTGACCATGAGTCACATCCCGGTAGCACTGGGTTCCATCGTAGGCAATAAATCGGCATATGTCTTGTAATTGATCAATCGAAGGCGTTCAATCCTTTGTATACCCTTCGAGAGGAGTGCCACCGATGTCAGCACCTCCGATGCGGATACTCGCCGCCACCCTGATCATGGCAGTCACCGGGGCCGGTCTGCTGGCCTGCGGCGACGACAGATCCGACAGCGACAGCAGGAAGATCACCGTGTGGAGCCTGGAGGACGTGGCCGACCGGGTCACGGCCACCAAGGCGATCATCGCCGACTTCACCGCCAGCACCGGCATCGCCGTCGACCTGGTCACCGTCAACGAGGACCAGTTCCCCTCCCTGATCGCCACCAGCGCCGCCGCCGGGGAGCTGCCCGACGTGGTCGGCGCGCTCCCGCTCGCCGGCGTCCGTACCCTCGCCGGCAACGAACTGCTGCACCCCTCGGCGAACGCGGAGGTCGTCGAGAAACTCGGCCGGCAGACCTTCGCACCGCGCGCCCTGGAGCTGACCTCGGACGACGGCGTGCAGCTCGCCGTGCCCAGCGACGGCTGGGGCCAGCTGCTCGTCTACCGCAAGGACCTGTTCGCCGCCGCCGGGCTGCCCGCCCCCGACACGTACGAGCGGATCGCCGCCGCCGCGACGAGGCTCAACGCCGGCGGCGTCGCGGGCGTCACCGCCGCCACCGCGCCCGGCGACGTGTTCACCCAGCAGACCTTCGAACATCTCGCGCTGGCCAACAACTGCCAGCTCACCGACGACTCCGGGGCCGTGAGGCTGGACTCCCCGGAGTGCGTCGAGGCGTTCCGGTTCTACGGCGACCTGATGCGCACCAGCTCGGTCAGGGGCGCGCAGGACGTCGACACCACCCGGGCCACCTACTTCGCCGGCAAGGCGGCCATGCTGGTCTGGTCGCCGTTCATCCTCGACGAGCTGGCCGGCCTGCGCGACGACGCCAGGCCGACCTGCCCGCAGTGCCAGGCCGACCCGGCGTTCCTCGCGAAGAACAGCGGCTTCGTCACCGCGATCAAGGGCCCGAACGGCCCCGAACCCGCCCAGTACGGCGAGATCAGCTCCTGGGCGGTGCTCGACGGCGCGGCCACCGGCCCGGCCAGCGCCCTCGTGGAGCACATGCTCGGCGAGGGTTACCCGCGCTGGTTCGGCATGTCCCCCGAGGGGCGCTTCCCCGTCCGCAAGGGCACCCTGACCGAGCCGGAGAAGTTCCTCGCCGCCTGGAACACCAGCCAGGCCGGGGTCGACACCCGCAAGCCGCTCGCCGAGGTCTACGGCGAGGACGTGCTCGCGAGCCTGCGGCGCAGCCCCGACACCTTCCAGCGCTGGGGTCTGGCCCAGGGCCAGGGCAAGCTGGTCGGCGCGATCCTCGGCGAGCTGCCGGTGCCCAAGGCCCTGAACGACGTGATCGCCGGCAGGACCGACGCCGCCGCGGCCGCCGGCCGGGCGAAGAAGGACGTGGAGGCGATCAAGGCGGGCGTCAATTGACCACCGCCCCACCGGGCACCGGCCGCTCCCCCGCCCGGGAGCGGCCGGCCCCGGCCCGCCGCCGGCCGCTGACCCTGCGCCGCAGAGAGTCCCGCGCCGGGCTCGCGCTGGTCGCCCCGACCCTGCTCGTCGTGGTCGCCGTGATCGGCATCCCCATCGTCTGGACCGTCGTGCTGGCCTTCCAGCGGGTACGCCTGGCCACGCTGCGGCGCACCGGGCTGTTCGGCGAGTTCACCATGGACAACGTCGAGCGGGTGCTGAACACCCCCGGCTTCGCCGACACGCTGTGGACCACGCTGGTCTACGCCGTGGCCAGCACCGCCGGCTCGATCGTGCTCGGCCTGGTGGCGGCGCTGGTCGTACGCCGGCCGTTCCGGGGCCGCACCCTGGTGCGCGCGTCGATGCTGCTGCCGTACGTGGCGCCGGTGGTCGCGGTCACCTTCGTCTGGCAGGTGATGCTCGACCCGCAGCTCGGCATCGTCAACGACTGGGGGCGGCGGTTCCTCGGCTGGGACACCCCGGTGCCGTTCCTGTCCCAGGAGTCGACCGCCCTGGCCACGGTGGTCGCCTTCGAGGCGTGGCGCTACTTCCCGTTCGCGTTCCTGTTCCTGCTCGCCCGGCTCCAGGCGGTTCCCGGCGAGCTGGAGGAGGCGGCCCGGGTCGACGGGGCCACGCCCACCCAGCGGTTCCGGCACATCCTGCTGCCGCAACTGCTGCCGGTGATCGGCCTGCTGGGCGTGCTGCGGTTCATCATGACGTTCAACAAGTTCGACGACGTCTACCTGCTCACCGGCGGCGCCGCCGGCACCGAGGTGGTCAGCGTCCGAGTCTACGAGTTCCTGACCGCGCGTACGGACATCGGCGCGGCGGCGGCACAGGCGGTCGTACTCGCCGTGGTGCTCATCGTGTTCGTGGTGGTGTACCTGCGCTTCTTCGGCGCACGGAGGGACGGCTGATGGACCGGGACCGGATCGAGACGGTGGGCCTGCGCTGGCTGCGCCGGCTGGTGATCGCCGCGTTCCTGCTGGTCACCGCCTTTCCCTTCTACTACATGCTGGTGCTCTCGGTGCGCCCCATCGAGCGGCTGCTGCTCGATCCGGGCTCGCTGGTGGTGGGCCTCGGCGAGCTGACCTTCGACACGTACGCCGAGGTGGTCAGGGCCGTCGACGACGGCGGCCAGGGTTTCCTCACCTTCCTACGCAACAGCGGCCTGGTCGCGGTCGCGGCGACGCTGCTGACGCTGGCCGTGGCGATCCCCGGCGCGTACGCGGTCGCCCGGCTGCGCTTCTTCGGCCGGCGGCAGGTCGACTTCCTCTTCCTGGCGGTCTACCTCTTCCCGTCGATCGTCATCGCCATCCCGCTCTTCGTGGTCTTCACCCGGGCCGGGCTGCGCGGCTCGCTGCTCGGCCTGGTGCTGGTCTACATCTCGCAGACCCTGCCCGTCTCGGTCTACATGCTGCGCAACTACTTCGAGACGATCCCGGTCAGCCTGGAGGAGTCGGCGGCCATCGACGGCGCCGGGCGGCTCGGCATCATCCGCCGGGTCAGCCTCCCCCTGGCCGCGCCGTCGATCATGGCCGTCGCCCTGTACGACTTCATGATCGCCTGGAACGAGTTCCTGTTCGCCCTGCTGTTCCTGGTCGACAAGCCGCACCGGTGGACGGTGTCGCTGGGCCTGGCGCAGCTCGCGGACGGCGTCGAGGTGCCGAAGACGGTGCTGATGGCCGGCTCGGTGATCCTCACCCTGCCCATCGTGATCCTCTTCTTCGCCAGCGAACGCCTGCTCACCGAGGGGCTCACCAGCGGCGCGGAGAAGGGCTGAGGCGGCGGGGTTGCCGGACGGTGGGCTGACCGAGGATGAGCCGGGTGACCACCGCCCCGACCCGGCGGGGAGACCGGTGGCCCGGCTACGGTGGCCGCATGGGAAACCCGACCCGATGGGAGACCGACACCGGTCCGGAGCACTCGCAGTGGTACATCGACCGGTTCCGTCGGCTGGCCGCCGAGGGGGCCGACCTGGCCGGCGAGGCGCGGCTGCTGGACGCGCTGGTCGCGCCCGGCTCCCGGATCCTCGACGCGGGCTGCGGCACCGGGCGGGTGGGCGCGGCGCTGGCCGCCCGGGGCCACACCGTGGTCGGGGTGGACGCCGACCCGGCGCTGGTCGAGGCCGCCCGCGCCGACCATCCCGGCCCGCGCTGGCTGGTCGCCGACCTGGCCGAGCTGGACCTGGCGGCGGTCGGCGAGCCGGAGCTGTTCGACGCGGCGGTCGTCGCCGGCAACGTGCTGGCCTTCGTCGCCCCCGGCACCGAGCGGGAGGTGCTGCGCCGCGTCGCGGCCCACCTGCGCCCCGACGGCGTGCTGGCGGTCGGCTTCGGCACCGACCGGGGTTACCCGCTGACCGGGTTCGACGCCGACGCCGTCGCCGCCGGGCTGCGGCTGGAGCACCGCTTCGCCACGTGGGACCTGCGCCCGTGGCGCGACGACGCCGACTTCGCCGTCACCGTGCTGCGCCGCCCCGCCGACTGATCCACGCGGGGCGGACTCAGGCGGGGGCGGCGACGACCCGCGCGGCGGCCGGGTCGAGGGTGGCGCCGGCGGGCACCAGGGCGACCAGACTGGCCGGCAGCCGCACCGGCCGCACGTCGCGGTAGCCGAGCGTGCCGAGCACCTCGCCGCCGGCGAGGGCATGGCGCCGGCCCAGGTCGGTGACCACGGAGACCGCGCCGCCGGTCGCGCCGGGCGCCGCGACCGCCTCGACCACCGCGCCCCGGCCCGGCTCCACCACGACGTGGTCGGCGCGCACCCCGCCCCCGGCCACCGGGGCGGTGCGGGGCGCGGCGGCGAGGTCGGGCAGCCGTACGCCGAGCCGGACCTCCGTGACGCCGCCGTCGTCGCCCACCCGGGCGCAGAGCGCCGCCCCGTCGGCGGCGGCGAGCCGGGGCGGGGCGGTCGGCGGGGCGGTGGGCCCCGTCGGGGTGAGATCGGGCAGCTTGGGCAGCGCCGCGAACCGCCCGAGCGTCATCGGCTTCGGCTCGCCCTGGCCGGTGCGGGCGAGCAGCAGGCCGGCCTGCAACTCGGTGATGCCGGCCAGGCCGTCGCGCAGCGCGACGGCGTACTGCCGGCCACCGCCGGAGTTGCGCACCAGGTAGACGTCGCCGACCCGCGCCCCGGACACCGCCGCGGAGCGCTCCCCCGCATCCGGCAGGGTCGGCGGCGCGAGGTCCGCGCCCGCAGGCAGGCTGTTGAGCAGGGCCGGGGCCGCCGGGACCGCCCCGGCCCGGGTGGTCGCCAGGGCCGCCAGCACCCGGTTGCTGTCCCGCACCAGGTAGCGGCGCTGGTGCCAGACGAGGTGCAGCCCGCCGTCGGGGTCGCGCAGCAGCAGCGCGTCATCGCCCAGGGCCCGGCCCCCGCCGGGGGCCACACCGATCAGCAGGGCTGAGCGGGGCGTCGCCCGGTCGGCCTCGGCGGCGACGGAGCAGACCGTCCACGGCGCGGTGGACAGCCGCCCCCTGGCGGGCAGCGAGTCGGGGGCGTCGGCGATGCCCAGCGGCAGCCCGCGCGGCACCCCGTCGATGGCGCGGCGGGAGACGAGCACCGTCTTCGGCCGTTCCGCGCCGATGATCAGCAGAGCCGACGCGTAGTTGAGCACCGGGTGCAGCTTCTCCTCCCGGTAGACGAACCGGGCGCCGGACTCCTTCTCCACGATCACCGCGCCCGGGTCGCGCCACGTGCTGCCACCCCCGGTGAAGAGACCGTAGAGGGCGAACCCGCCCAGCCCGATGGCCGCGACCAGCACGCTGGCCAGGCCGGCGCCGGCGAGCCGGCGGAACGGCGACTGCGCCGGGTCGGTCTCCCGCATCACCAGGGCGGAGACCGCCCGCTGGACGGTGAACTGGTACGAGTGCAGCTGGTCCTGCCGCGACGGCATCGCATCCCTTCCGGTGGGCGGTCGGGGCACAGGATAAGCGTTGCGTCGATGCGCCGACGACCCTGCGTCGCGGCGGCGCCGCATTCCCGGCGGGGCACCCGACGGTGCGAACAGGATCACCACGCGGACGCGGACGCTCCTCACGTGAGCAGGTAGCATGGCACGTACGGGTACCCCCCGGGGTATCGTGGAGTGAGCGAGGAGGCGTGCGGTGCAGCTTCGACCCGAGATGACGAGCGAGGCCCTGACCCGCCTGAAGCGGGCCCGGGGCCAGCTCAACGCGGTCATCGAGATGATGGAGACCGGCCAGGACTGCCGCGAGGCGCTGACCCAGCTCGCCGCGGTGTCGAAGGCGATCGACCGGGCCGGCTTCAAGATCATCGCCTCCGGCATGCGCCACTGCACCGCCGCCCGCGAGCGGGGGGACTCCCCGGAGATGACCGAGGAGGAGCTGGAGAAGCTCTTCCTCGCCCTCGCCTGACCGCGACCGAACGACCGCGACCGAATGACCGTCCTCGCCTGACCGTCATCGACAGGAACGTCCCGTACGCGCCCGCGTGACAGCAGCGCGTGCGGGTAGACACAGCGCACGCGTCGGCATACCCGACGTGTGTCCGGCATATACCCCCCGGGGTATCTGACCCTCAAGGAGCACGGCAATGGCAGTTGAGGTGTCCGTCATCGCGACGTCCTCGCTCGGCGACCGCAGTTACCTGGCCTCCGACGGCACGGTGGCGATCGTCGTCGACCCCCAGCGGGACATCGACCGGATCCTGTACCTCGCGGGCGAGAAGGGCGTCCGCGTCACGCACGTGCTGGAGACCCACATCCACAACGACTACGTCTCCGGCGGACTGGAGCTGGCCCGGGTGACCGGCGCCCGCTACCTCGTCGGCGCGGACGACGAGGTCGGCTTCGACCGGACGCCGGTGGCCGACGGCGACACGGTGCCCGTCTCCGGCGCACTGCGGCTGCGGGTGCTCGCCACGCCGGGGCACACGTTCCACCACCTGTCGTACGTGCTCGACGAGGCCGACGGCGCCGGCTGGCGCCCGGTCGGCGTGTTCACCGGCGGCTCGCTGCTCTTCGGCACCACCGGCCGCACCGACCTGCTCGGCGGGCAGCACGCCCACGAACTCGCCCACCACCAGCACGCCTCCGCCAGGCGCCTGGCCGACCTGCTACCCGACGGCGCCGAGGTGTGGCCCACCCACGGATTCGGCAGCTTCTGCTCCGCCAGCCAGTCCGACGCGCCCGAGTCGACCATCGGGCGGGAGAAGCAGGCGAACCCCGTGCTGCGGCTGGCCGCCGACGAGTTCGTCACCGAGACCCTCGCCGGGCTCGACGCCTACCCCGCGTACTACGCCCACATGGGCGTGGCGAACCTCGCCGGCCCGGCGCCGGTGGACCTCACCCCGGTCGGCCGCGCCGACGCCGCCGAACTGCGAGAGCGGATCGCCGCCGGCCAGTGGGTCGTCGACCTGCGCCACCGCAAGGCGTACGCCACGTCGCACCTGGCGGGCACGGTCGCCCTCGGGCTCGACGGCCCGATGTCGACCTGGCTCGGCTGGCTCATCGACTGGGGCACCCCGCTCACCCTGCTGGCCGAGACCGAAGAGCAGGTCGCCGACGCCCAGCGCGAACTGGTCCGCATCGGCATCGACCGGCCGGCCGCCCAGGCCACCGGCGACCCCGGCCACTGGGCGACGGAGCCGGGACAGCTGCGTGAGCTGCGTATGGCCGACTTCCCCGCGCTGGCCGCCGCCCGGGCCGGCGACACCCCGGCGGGGCTGCCCGCCCCGGACGTCGTGCTCGACGTCCGGATGACCAACGAGTGGACCGGCGGTCACGTCGAGGGCGCCGTGCACATCCCCCTGCCCGACCTGCCGGGCCGCCTCGCCGAGGTGCCCGCCGGCGTCGTCTGGGTGCACTGCGGCTCCGGGTACCGGGCCACCGTCGCCGCGTCCCTGCTGACCAACGCGGGCCGCGAGGTCGTCGTCATCGACGACAGGTTCGACCGGGCCGAGGCCGCCGGGGTCGCCATGAGCCCCCGCGCCGCCTGACCGACCCGCGCCCCCGTACGACGACTCATCGCTGCATCCCCTTGACGAGGAGACATGGACACTTCACCGAACACTCACCCCGCCACCCTCGACGCCGTCACGCTGCGCGAGCTGATCGAATCCGGACGCGCCCCCCGCATGCTGGACGTGCGCACCCCCGCGGAGTTCGAGACGGCCCACGTCCCCGGCGCATACAACGTCCCGCTCGACGTGCTCAGGGAGCACCGCGAGGAGCTGCGGCGGCACCTCGACGAGACGGTGGTGCTGATCTGCCGCTCCGGTGCCCGGGCCGCCCGGGCCGGTGAGGCCCTCGCCGGTGTCGGCCTGCCCCACCTCAGGGTCCTCGACGGGGGCATGACCGCGTGGCAGGCCGCCCAGGGACCGGTGCGGCGGGGCACGCCCCGCTGGGAGCTGGAGCGGCAGGTCCGCCTCGTCGCCGGCTCGATCGTGCTGCTCAGCATCCTGGGCTCGGTGTTCGTACCCGGCCTGAAGTGGGTCGCCGGCCTCATCGGCGCCGGCCTCACCTTCGCCGCCGTCACCAACACCTGCGCAATGGGCATGCTGCTCGGCAGGCTGCCGTACAACCGCGGCGCGAGCTGCGACGTGCAGACCCTCGTCAGCCGGCTGGGGGACCCCGCAACGCCCCGGCCGCTGCCGTGACCGGCGGCCTCGCGCTGACCGTCGCGCTGGCCGTCCTCATCGGGGTCAGCCTCGGCCTGCTCGGCGGCGGCGGATCCATCCTCGCCGTACCGCTGCTCGTCTACGTCGCCGACCTGCCGGCCCGGGAGGCGATCGCCACCTCGCTGCTCGTCGTCGGGGTGACCAGCGTCGTGGGCGCGCTGCCGCACGCCCGGGCGGGTCGGGTCCGCTGGCGCACCGGCCTGCTCTTCGGGGCGGCGGGCATGGCCGGCGCGTACGCCGGTGGCCGCCTCGCCGCGTACGTCCCGGCCGCCGTCCTGCTCGCCGGCTTCGCCGTCATGATGCTCGCCACCGCGACGGCCATGCTGCGCGGCCGGCGCACCGGTCCCGGGCGGCAACGGCGGGAGCTGCCCATGGCGCGGGTGCTCCTCGACGGCGTGCTGGTCGGGCTGGTCACCGGGCTGGTCGGCGCCGGCGGCGGGTTCCTGGTGGTGCCGGCCCTCGCGCTGCTCGGCGGCCTGCCGATGCCGGTCGCGGTCGGCACCTCACTCGTGGTCATCGCGATGAAGTCGTTCGCGGGGCTGGCCGGCTACCTGTCCACGGTCGACATCGACCCGGGCCTGGCCACGGCCGTGACCGCCGCCGCCGTCGTCGGCAGCCTGGCCGGCGGCCGGCTGGCCGGGCGCGTTCCGGAGGCCGTGCTGCGTGCCGCGTTCGGCTGGTTCGTGGCGGCGATGGGCGTCTTCGTGCTGGCCCAGCAGTTGCCCGAACAACTACGGACGGCCCCGCTGCCGTGGACCGTCGCGACGGCGACGGTGGTGGTGGCAGTGGCGGTCGCCGGGGTGCGACGGAGACGCCAGCAGGTTCCGCCGCGCCCGGTGTCGTCTGACTCCAATACGACTGGGCACAGACAGGGATCGATGTAAGAATTACGCTGACGCTGGTGGACGTTCGAGCAGGTAGTCGTCGGCCCGGGCGCGCACGACGCTCCCGCTCCGCCCCGGGATGAGCCCGATGCGGTCGAAGGACGGGACGCCGTCATGAGCGCATGGCGACCGGGTCCGTTACCACCGCAGCCTGCCGGCGCCACCGAAGGCGAGTTGCGCCGGTTGGGTCGACGCTACGCGGTCCTCATGCGCACCACGGCGCTGAGTTGTGTGAGCGGCGCCGCGTTGTTCCAGGCGGCCCCCGACCGGCGCGCGCTGGTCGTGGGCGTGGCCACCGGGCTCGCCGCCTGGAGCGTGGTGTATGTCCGCTTCAGCTCCCGCGGGTGGCTCCTGCCCGTGGACACCCTGGTGATCATGCTGCTGTGCCTGACCCAGCGCTGGACCGTGCCGCCGGACGCGGTGGTGGACAGTACGAACTGGGTCCTCGCCGTCGTGACGGTCACGGCGATTAGTGCGGGTCGCGGGGTTGACCGGGTAGTGGCCCGAGGACGTGGTACGCGTCTTCGGTGCCTGGAGCGCATCGTCGACTGATGTCGATGAACACCGGGCCATACGGCGATTCGACACACCAATGCTCGAACTGGTCCAACTCTTGGGCCGCGTACCGTGCGAGCAGCCTGGCGAGTTGGTGAATCTCCGCGTCGGTCATGCGATCTGGGGTGGCGTCCTCGGCGGCCATCTCGTCATCCTGCTGCATCAGATGATGGTGGGTCCGTCAGGGTTCGGCGAGGGCCTGCCGGGCGCAGTGACTAGGATTGCCCGCGCGACGTTCAGCGCGGGTGCACCAGGGCGCCGACGGGTAGCATCCCGCCCGTGGGAGTGCGATTCGAGGAACTGGCCTGGCGGGAGACGCCGATCGGCCTGATCAGCCTGCGTCGGCGCCGCGACCCGTCGCTCGACGTCGAGGTGTACGAGGTCAAGCTCGACGACGAGTTCCTGATGTCCAGCCTCTTCCCCGTCGCGGAGATCGAGCTGGCCCGGCTGGGCCTGGCCCCGTTGACCGGGCAGCACCTCGACGTGGTCGTCGGCGGCCTCGGGCTCGGCTACACCGCCCGCACCGCGCTCGCCGACGACCGGGTCGGCTCGCTGCTGGTGGTGGAGGCGATCGAGGACGTCATCGACTGGCACCGTCGGGAACTGCTGCCCTTCGCCGCCGGGCTGGCCGCCGATCCGCGTACCCGCTTCGTGCACGCCGACTTCTTCGCCGCCGTCGCCGACGGCAGCGGCTTCGACCCGCGCGAGCCGGGGCGGCGGTTCCACGCCGTGCTGCTCGACGTGGACCACTCGCCGCGCAACGTGCTGCACCCCACCCACGCCGCGTTCTACACGTCGGAGGGGCTGCGCCGGCTCGCCGCCCATCTGCACCCCGACGGGGTGTTCGCCCTCTGGTCGGACGATCCGCCCGATCCCGACTTCGAGGCGACCCTCGCCACGGTGTTCCGCACCGCGCGGGCGCACGTCGTGCCGTTCGCCAACCCGCTGACCGGCGGGGAGTCGGCGAACACCGTGTACGTCGCCCGGCGCTGACCCCGGGGATCGCCCTGACGACGGACGCCCGGGCCGGCGCCGGCATGCCGTCGTACGCAGCGGGAAGGCGGGCGGGGGCCGCGCGGCGCGGTCGGGAGTCACGGAGGTGGACATGCGGACCATGCTCTGGGTCGTCGGCGTCATCGCGGGCGCGCTCGTCCTGCTCGGGCTGCTGCTGGAGGCGGTCCGCTGGTTGGTGATCATCGGCGTGGTGGCCCTGGCCGTGGTCGTCGTCCTGGCCGTGGTCAAGGGGCGGCAGGCGATGCACCACTCCGCCGGGCGCCGGTGACGTCGAGTGCCGCCGCCAACTCCTCGTCGTAGGTGGCCAGCGGTCGCCCGTCGGCGGCGTAGGCGACGAGCCGGCCGTGGGCCATGGTCGCCGACCGGAACGAGAACGTCCGGGGGCCCGGGTGGGGCGCCAGCAGCGGGATGACCCGGGGCGCGCCGCCGGGGGCGGAGTGGTACTCCAGCCGGGCCACGGCGGGCGACACCACGCCGTTGACCCGGACCTTGGTCTTCTCCCTGCGGGTGCCGAACGTCACCGGGGCGTCCGTGCCGTACGCGGCGCACTGCACCGGGCCGCGGCAGACGAAGAAGTAACGCGGGTTGTCCACGTCGGCGAGCGCGTACGCCTTGAAGGTCGGGTCGGCGCCGGCCGGCAGCGGCTGCACGGCGAAGAACGCCACGGCCAGCGCGGCGGTGGTGCCCGCCCGCAGCCAGCCACGGGCCGCCGGGGAGCGGCGCCGCGCGCCGGCCACGGCCAGCGCCGCCCCGCCGAACCCGGCGAGGCAGAGCGTCGCGACGCCGAGCGCCCGCGCGTTCTCGAGGAGGAACTGGATGCCGGGGGTCGGCGAGACCGGGGCGAGCACCACGCCCAGCGAGACCACCATGGTCACCAGCAGGGCGGCGCCGGCCACCCGGCGGGCGAACCCGGCGGCCCCGATCAGCAGCATCGCCGCCAGGACCGGCCAGATCTGGTGGTGCGTCCAGGAGACCGGGGACGCGGCGACGGTCGCGCAGCCGACGAGCACGGCGGCGTGACCGGGCCGCCCGTTCGCCGCCAGGTGCCGGGCACGCAGCAGGGCCACGGCGCAGACGACGGCCACCAGGGCCGCCCACAGCGCCGGCAACGATCCCGGGTCGAGGCCGAGCCGCAACAGCATGCCGTGCACCGACTGGTTGCCGAGGGAGGCGAGGTTGCCGATCCGGGACGTGTTGCGCACCGCCTCGGTCCAGTACGTGCCGCTCTCCGCCGGCAGGACGGCCGCGCCGAGCGCCGCGCAGGCCAGGAACGTCAGCACGGCCCGCCCGGCGTCCCGGTACCGGCCGGTGACGAGGAAGTAGACCACGAACAGCAGCGGGGTCAGCTTGACGGCGGCGGCCACCCCGACGAGCACGCCCCGCAGCCGGGCCGGGGCCATGCCCATGCCGTCCAGCAGCGCGAGCAGCACGATGAAGACGCTGACCTGGCCGAAGCGCAGGTTGCTCTGCACCGGCGCGGAGAGCATCAGGGCGCAGGCGACCGCCGGCACGACCAGGTGCCGGCGGTGCCCGTCGGCCAGCACGCGGCCCACCGGCACCGCGATGGCGACCACCGCGAGGCAGGTGAGCACCAGCCAGGCACCCTGCACGACGCCCTCCGGCACGGCGGCGACCGGCCAGAGCACGAGCGCCGCGAACGGCGGGTAGGTGAAGGGGCCGCCGTTGTCGGCGACGAACTCGTAGAGCGGTCGGCCCGCGTGCAGGTGCAGCAGCGCGCCACGATAGATGTGCAGGTCGGAGAGGCGGTCCGGGCGGAGCGTGACGAGCGCCGACGACCCGGCGGCGAGCAGGACGAACACCGACCAGAGCGCTGCGACCCGTCGATCCCGCACCCCTGGATCGTACGACCGGCGCGGGTCGGCTGGGGGGAACCTCGACCGCTACCTACGCAACCGTAGGTTACCGTGGGGTAGGAACAGGACGTACGGCGGAGGAGAGACATGGACCTGAGCGTGGAGCGGCCCTGGCTGCGCAGCTACGCCCCGGGCGTGCCGGCGAGCGTCACGCCGTCCGACGAGTCGCTGGTCGACCTGCTGCGCGACGCCGCCCGCCGGTTCGGTCCCCGGGTCGCCCTGGACTTCTTCGGCGCCGGCACCACGTACGCCGACCTGGCCGACCAGGTGGGCCGGGCGGCCGAGGCGCTGCGCCGGCTCGGCGTCGGCCGGGGCGACCGGGTGGCGCTGGTGCTGCCGAACTGCCCGCAGCACGTCGTCGCCTTCTACGCCGTGCTGCGGCTCGGCGCGGTGGTGGTGGAGCACAACCCGCTCTACACCGCGCAGGAGCTCGCCCGACAACTCGCCGACCACGGCGCCCGCGTCGCGGTGGTCTGGGACAGGATCACCCCCCTCGTACGCGAGGCCGCCGGCGAGACGGCCGTCGAGACGGTGGTCGCGGTGGACCTCACCCGGGCGCTGCCCCGGCGCAAACGCTGGGCGCTGCGGCTGCCGCTGGCCCGGGCGCGGGCCACCCGCGCGGCGATGACGGGTCCCGCGCCCGGCGCGCTGTCCTGGGAGCGGCTGGTGGCCGAGGCGAGCCCGCTCGACGCCGCGCACCCCGCCCCCGGCCCCGACGACACGGCGCTGTTGCAGTACACGGGGGGCACCACCGGCACCCCGAAGGGCGCCATCCTGACCCACCGGAACCTGCGGACCAACGCGGCGCAGGGTCGCGCCTGGGTGCCGGGCCTGCGCGACGGCGAGGAGACGGTGTACGCGGTGCTGCCCCTGTTCCACGCGTACGGGCTGACGCTCTGCCTGACCTTCTCGGTGAGCATCGGCGCCACGCTGGTGCTCTTCCCCCGCTTCGACCTGGACCAGACGCTGGACGCCGTACGCCGCCGCCCGCCGACCTTCCTGCCCGCCGTCCCGCCGATCTACGAGAAGCTGGCCACGGCCGCCCGGGAGCGTGGGGTCGACCTCTCCTCGGCCCGGTACGCCATCTCCGGCGCCATGGCGCTGCCCCCGGCGACGGTCGAGCTGTGGGAGTCGGTCACCGGCGGGCTGCTCGTCGAGGGCTACGGCATGACCGAGACCTCGCCCGTCGCCCTGGGCAACCCGGTCTCCCCCGCCCGGCGGCCGGGCACGGTCGGCGTGCCGTTCCCGTCCACCGACATCCGCATCGTCGACCCCGAGGACCCGTCGCGCGACCGCGCCCCGGGCGAGGCGGGCGAGCTGCTCGTCCGCGGGCCGCAGGTGTTCGCCGGCTACTGGAACCGCCCGGCGGAGACGGCGGCGGCACTGCTGCCCGACGGCTGGCTGCGCACCGGGGACGTCGTGGTGACCGACGCCGACGGCTTCGTCAGCGTGGTCGACCGGATCAAGGAACTGATCATCACGGGCGGGTTCAACGTCTACCCGTCCGAGGTGGAGGACACGCTGCGTAGCGTTCCCGGTGTGCGCGACGCCGCCGTGGTCG
This sequence comes from Micromonospora sp. NPDC049048, assembly GCF_043197615.1. Lineage (NCBI taxonomy): Bacteria > Bacillati > Actinomycetota > Actinomycetes > Micromonosporales > Micromonosporaceae > Micromonospora > Micromonospora sp. NPDC049048. The sequence goes on from NZ_JBICTM010000004.1 coordinate 447,960, forward strand.
GCCTGCCCGGCGAGCACGGCGAGGAGGTGGTGGCGGCGGTCGTCGCCGACGAGGGGACCCAGCTCGACGAGGCGGACGTCCGGGCGGCGTGCCGGCGGCACCTGGCCGGGTACAAGGTGCCCCGCCGCGTGGTCGTCGTCGAGGAGCTGCCCCGCTCCCAGCTCGGCAAGGTCCTGCGCCGCGAGGTCCGCGACCGGCTGCTCGCCGGCGGCTGAGACCACCGGGACGGGCAGGCCCCGCACCGGCGGCCCGGACCCGACGCCCGGCGACGGAAATCAGAACCAGTCGTCGCGCATCTCCAGGGTGGTCCGGTCGAGGCTGTCCAGCAGGTCGAACTGCGGGCCGGTGCGGGGCAGTTCGTGGCGGAAGAAGTACCGGGCGGCCTGCCGCTTACCGGCGTGCAGGTCGGCGTCCGGGCCGTCGCCGGGGCCGCCGGCCGCCTCGACGACGAGCACCTGCTCCAGCCACATCCAGGCGATCACCACGTGCCCGACCGCCTCCAGGTAGACGCTCGCGTTGGCCAGCGCCACCTCCGGATCGCCGGTGCCCCACAGCCGGCGGGTGACCAGGGAGACCCGGTCGAGGGCGGCGCCGAGCGAGGCGGCCAGCTCGGCGACCTCGCCGCCGGCCTTCCACGCGCGGGTGGTCGTGGCCCGGACCGTCTCCACCAGCAGTGCCAGCCCGGCCCCGCCGCGCATGGTGACCTTGCGCCCCAGCAGGTCCAGCGCCTGGATGCCGTGGGTGCCCTCGTGGATCGGGTTGAGCCGGTTGTCCCGCCAGTGCTGCTCGACGTCGTAGTCGCGGGTGTAGCCGGCGCCGCCGTGCACCTGGATGGCCAGGTCGTTGGCGGCCAGGCACCACTGCGACGGCCAACTCTTCGTGATCGGGGTGAGCACGTCCAGCAGCAGGCGTGCCCGCTCCCGGTCGGCCGTCTCGGGCGCGGTCTTCTCCTCGTCGAGCAGCCGGCCGCAGTACAGCACCAGCGCCAGGGCGCCCTCCACGTAGCTCTTCTGCGCCAGCAGCATCCGGCGTACGTCCGGGTGGGCGACGATGGGCACCTGTGGCGCCGCCGGGTCCTTGTCGGCCAGCGGGCGGCCCTGTGGCCGCTGCCGGGCGTATGCCAGGGACTTCAGGTAGCCGGTGTAGCCGAGCGCGGTGGCGCCGGCGCCCACCCCGATGCGCGCCTCGTTCATCATGTGGAACATCTGCGCCAGGCCCTGGTGCGCCTCGCCCACCAGGTAGCCGACCGCGCCGGGGCGCCCGCCCGGCCGGTGCACGCCCTCGCCGAAGTTGAGCAGCGTGTTGGTGGTGCCCCGGTAGCCCATCTTGTGGTTGAGGCCGACCAGCACGACGTCGTTGCGGGCGCCGAGCGCGCCGTCGTCGCCCAGCAGCACCTTCGGGACGATGAACAGCGAGATCCCCTTCACCCCGGGCGGGCCGCCGGGGATCCGGGCGAGCACGAGGTGGACGATGTTCTCCGACAGCTCGTGGTCGCCGCCGGAGATCCACATCTTGGTGCCGTGCAGCCGGTACGTCCCGTCGTCCTGCGGCTCGGCACGGGTGGTGATGTCCGCCAGCGAGCTGCCGGCCTGCGGCTCGGACAGGCACATGGTGCCGAAGAAGCGCCCCTGCACCATCGGCCGGACCCAGGTGTCGATCTGCTCGGGGCTGCCGTGCGCCAGCAGCAGGTTGGCGTTGCCGAGGGTCAGCAGCGGGTACGCCGACGTGCCGACGTTGGCGGCCTGGAGCCAGGCGAAGCAGGCGGCCCGTACGACGTGCGGCAGTTGCAGGCCGCCGACCGAGGCGTCCATGCCGGCGCCCAGCAGCCCGGTCTCGGCGAACGCGTCGAGGGCCTGCTTGACCTGGGGGATGGTGTGCACCCGACCCCCGTCGAAGGTGGGCTCGGCGAGGTCGGCGGCCCGGTTGTGCGGGGCGAACCGCTCGGTGGCCACCCGCTCGGCGAGTTCCAGCACGTCGTCGAAGGTCTCCCGGGAGTGCTCGGCGTAGCGGGGCCGCTCGGTCAGCCGGGTCACCTCCAGCCAGTCGTGCAGCAGGAAGCGCAGGTCGCGACGGGAGAGCAGGCTGGACGACACGGGTCTCCTTCCCTCGATGGACGGGCCGGCGGCCGCGGCGCGGCCCGGGCGACGCCCTCGCGCAGGTCATCCTGACTGATCCGCCCGGCCGGCGCACCATGCGACGCCGTGCGGGTCGCAGCCGCCGCGGCCGGGCGAGCCCGGATAGGACACCGCAATCCGGGCAAGCCCTTGCCAGATTTATCGACGGCTCCCTATCCTTCGCTGGAAAGCGCTTTCCGGGCACCGGGCGACGGCACCACGACAGGCGGAACGGGCGGCGACACGGTCACGGTGGCCTCGCGGCCGACGCGGCCCCGAGGTCGGAGCCGGAGCGCGACCGCCGACCCGATCCACATCGGAACAGCACCCCCACCTCAGGGTCGACCAGCGAGCCGTCCGGCAGCCGGCAGCCGGCAGCCCCGACGACCCGCCGACGCGACCCACGACAGGTGGCAGCACGACCCGGCATTCGAGACGAAGTGAGGCGAGAGATGAGACGACCAGTCGCCCTGCGACTCCAGGTGGCACTGGCCACGACGGCCGTCGGGGCCGCGATCGGTGTGGCGGCCCTGCCGATGAACGAGGCGTCGGCGGCCGTCGGCACCGCCACCGGCTACGCCACCCAGAACGGCGGGACCACCGGCGGCGCGGGCGGGCAGACGGTACGCGTCAGCACGGGAACCGGGATCCACACGGCCCTGTGCACCCGACCCAGCAGCAGCACCCCGATCATCATCGAGGTGCAGGGGACCATCAACCACGGCAACACCGCCAAGGTGTCGGGAAACAGCTGCAACACCGCCGACGGCGTGATCGAACTCAAGCAGATCAGCAACGTCACGATCATCGGAGTCGGCACCGGAGCCGTCTTCGACCAGCTGGGCATCCACATCCGCGAGGCCCGCAACATCATCATCCGGAACGTGACCATCCGGAACGTCAAGAAGTCCGGCTCACCCACGTCCAACGGCGGCGACGCCATCGGCATGGAGAGTGGCGTCCGCAACGTCTGGGTCGACCACGCCACGCTGGAGGCCTCGGGCGGGGAGTCGGAGGGGTACGACGGCCTCTTCGACATGAAGGACGACACCCAGTACGTGACCCTGTCCTACAGCATCCTGCGCAACTCCGGCCGTGGCGGCCTCATCGGCTCCAGCGAGACCGACCGCTCGAACGGCTTCGTCACGTTCCACCACAACCTGTACGAGAACATCGACTCCCGTACGCCCCTGCTGCGCGGGGGCATCGCCCACATCTACAACAACCACTACGTGAGCCTGCACGAGTCCGGCATCAACTCCCGGGCCGGGGCCAGGGCCAAGGTGGAGAACAACTACTTCCGAAACTCCAAGGACGTCCTGGGCACCTTCTACACCAGCGAGGCCGGCTACTGGCAGGTCGCCGGCAACATCTTCGACAACGTGACCTGGTCCAGCCGCAGCGGCGACAACAACCCCGCCGGCCCCGACCCGGTCTCCAACACCAGCGTCAGCATCCCGTACTCCTACCGCCTCGACGGGGCCAGCTGCGTGCCGGACGTCGTCCGCCAGACCGCCGGCGCCAACATGGGCCTGCGGGAGTCGGACGGCAACTGCACGCCACAGTCGCCGGCGCCGACCACCCCCGCCCCGGGGCCGACGACCCCCACCCCGGCTCCCACCAGCCCCACGCCGGGACCGACCCAGCCCGGCGGCACCAACCTCAGCATCGGGGCCGGCTCCGACGGCTCCAGCAAGGCCAGCGGTACGAGCTACGGCAACGTGCGCGACGGCAGCCTGAGCACCTACTGGTCGCCGGAGGGCGCGACCGGGGACATCTCGATCAAGTGGGGTTCCGCGACCACGGTGTCCCGGGTCGTCATCCGTGAGCCGTCGGGCACCCAGGGCAGCATCGGGTCCTGGCAGCTCGTCAACCACGGCACCGGTGCCGTGCTGGCCTCCGGCAGCGGGGCGGGCACCATCACCTTCCCCGCGACGTCGCTAGCCAAGATCACTTACCGGATCACCAGCTCGGGCGGCGCGCCGAAGGTCGCCGAGTTCGAGACGTACGCCGGCTAGCGGCGCGGTCCGGCACCGGCGGTCCCGCAGCTCCCACCACCGGTCGCCGGGCGACGGCGGGGGTCGTCAGACACGACGGCCCCCGCGCCCCGGCCCCTGCTTCCCCCGCGGCCGAACCCGGCGCCGCCGCCCAGCGCGTCCCGCGACGAGCAGAAGGCGGCGGGCGGCGGATCAGACTCCGGACGTGGCGAGGGCCGGGGCGGGACGGTCGTCGGCCCGGGCGGGCGTCCTGCGGTTGGGCAGCGAGAGCCGGACGACCTTCTTCCAGGCGGAGAAGACCTGCCGGGGCAGGGAGCCGGTGGTGTACCTCAGCCCGTACCGGTCGAACAGGGCCCGTACCTCGGGGGCGATCTCCTGGTAGCGGTTGCTGGGCAGGTCCGGGAAGAGGTGGTGCTCGATCTGGTACGACAGGTTGCCGGTCATGATGTGCATCAGCCGGCTGCCGCTGATGTTGGCCGAGCCGAGCATCTGCCGCACGTACCACTCACCGCGCGTCTCGCCCACGATGGACCGCCTGGAGAACGTCTCCACGCCCTCCGGGAAGTGCCCGCACATGATCACCGAGTGGCTCCACAGGTTGCGCAGCACGTTGGCGGTGAAGGTGGCGGCCAGGGTGTGCAGGAAGGACGGCCCGGACAGCAGCGGGTGCAGGACGTAGTCCTTGAGGACCTGCCGGCGGATCTTGCGGCCGACGGCCTTGGCCCGGGCCCGGAATCCCGGGTCCTTGTGCCGGCCCTTGCGCAGGTTGCGCCCCAGCTCCAGGTCGTACGCGGCGATGCCGTACTCGAAGAAGCAGGCGTTGACGAAGTTCCACAGCGGCTGCCCCAGGTGCATCGGGTGCCAGCGCTGGTCCTCGTCGACCCGCATGATGCCGTAGCCGAGGTCGTTGTCCTTGCCGAGGACGTTCGTGTAGGTGTGGTGCAGCTCGTTGTGCGAGTGCTTCCACTGCTCGGCCGGGCTGGCCATGTCCCACTCCCAGGTGGTGGAGTGGATCTTCGGATCGCGCATCCAGTCCCACTGGCCGTGCAGGATGTTGTGGCCGACCTCCATGTTCTCCAGGATCTTGGCCACGGTCAGGCCGGCCGTGCCCACGATCCAGGCCGGCGGGAAGAGCGAGAACAGCAGCACGACCCGGCTGCCGATCTCCAGCTTGCGCTGGGTGGAGATGATCCGCCGGATGTACGCGGCGTCCCGCTCGCCCCGGTCGGCGAGCACCCGGTCGCGGATCGCGTCGAGTTCCCTGCCGATGGTCTCGATGTCCTCGGCGGTGAGGTGGGCGATCGGGTTTACGGACTTGTTCTGGATCACGGTCACGTCAGGTACTCCGGTCAGTGGTCGATGTCGCAGGGGCCGGCCGCCGCCGACACGCAGGTCTGGATGCGGACGCCGTCGCCGGGCACCGCCGTGGTCAGTGCGCCGTTGCGCAGGTCCCGGACCGCGCCCTGGCGCAGCGGCAGGACGCAGCCGAAGCAGATGCCCATCCGGCAACCCGAGGGCATCAGCACCCCGGCGTTCTCGCCGGCGTCGAGCAGCGGGGTGGCGCCGTCGGCCTCGACGGTGACACCCGAGCGGGCGAAGGTGACGGTGCCGCCCTCGCCGGTCGCGATGACGGTCGGCCGGAACCGCTCGGTGTGCAGCCGGTCGCCGCGCCCCGCGGCCGTCCAGTGCTGCTCCAGGGCGTCGAGCAGGCCGACCGGGCCGCAGGCCCAGGTCTCCCGGTCGAGGTGGTCGGGCACGAGGCGGTCGAGGTCGTCCACGGCGAGCAGCCCGTCGGTGTCGGTGTGCCGCTCCACCAGTCGGATCGCGCCCCGCGCGGCCAGGTCCCGCAGCTCGGCGCCGAAGATCACGTCGTCCGGGGTGGGCGCCGAGTGCACGACGACGACGTCGGCGCCGCCCAGCACGTCGGCGCGCAGCATCCCCATGACCGGGGTGACGCCGCTGCCCGCGGTCACGAAGAGCACCCGGGCCGGCGGCCGGCCCGGCAGCACGAAGTCGCCCTGGGCCTGGTCGAGCTGGACGAGCGTCCCGGGCCGGGCCCGGCGGACGAGGTGGTTGCTGACCACCCCGTCGGGGATCGCCTTCACGGTGACCGAGATCGGCCCGCCCCGACGCGCCGGCGCGGAGGTGACCGAGTAGGCCCGCCACTGGCGTACGCCGTCGACGTCGACGCCGAGGCGGACGTACTGCCCGGGGGTGTGCCCGCGCCAGTCGCGGCCGGGCCGGATCACCAGCGTCGCCGCGTCGGCGGTCTCGGGGCGCACGGCGAGGATCCGGCCGCGCAGGTCGGCGCCGGAGCGCAGCGGGGCGACCATGTCGAGGTAGTCGTCGGGCAGCAGCGGGGTGGTGACCGACGCGGCCAGCCGAAGGATCCGGCCCCGCAGGGCCGCCTTCCCGGAGGGGTTCGGGACGGTGGTGGTCATGATTCGATAGTCGCGGCAGAATGGCATAAAATCTTGACCTGCGAAGGTAAACCCAACGAGGCTTTTTGTGCGGAGGGAACAAACGTGTCCGAACGCTCGGAGGCCACGCGGCGCGCGGCCCGCCTCGAGTTGGACGCCCGGGTGGCCGGCGATCTGCACGACCGGCTGCCTCTGCTCGCCGAGCGCACCGTCACCGCCATCACCGCCGAGGTGCCCAGCTACTCCGGCACCCTGACCGGCCAGATGCGCGAGAAGATCGAGACGGCGGTGCAGCTCGCGCTCGGCACGTTCCTCCAACTCATCGGGCGTTCCCACGGCGGCGACCCGAGCACTCCGCTGACCGGCGCGCTGGAGGCCGCGTACGCCCTCGGCAGCGGCGAGGCGCGCTCCGGCCGGAGCATGGACGCGCTGCTCGCCGCGTACCGCGTCGGCGCCCGGGTCTCCTGGCGGGAGATGTCCACCACCACCGTGCAGGGCGGATCGTCCGCCGCCACCGTCGCCGAGTTCGCCGGGCTGATGTTCGCGTACATCGACGAACTCTCCGCCGCCAGCGTGGCCGGTCACGCCGACGAGCTGGCCAGCGCCGGGCAGGCCCGGCGGCGCAACCTGGAACGGCTCACCCAGCGGCTGCTCGCCGGGGAGCCCGAGGACGCGCTGCTGCGCAGCGCCGAGCGGGCCGACTGGCCCCCACCGCAGACCCTCACCGTCGTCCTGCTGTCGCGGGCCAACCTCCGGGCGGCGCTCGCGCGGCTGCCCTCGCGCACCCTGGAGAGCGGCGACGACCCGCCGGGCGGCGGGGCGGGCGAGGACCTGGCGGTGCTGCTGGTGCCCGACAGCCACGGCGACCGGCGGCGACAGCTCGCCCGGGTGCTGCACGGGCGCCGCGCCGTGCTCGGCCCCGCCCGACCCTGGACCCGGGTCGCCTCCTCCTACCAGCGGGCGCTGCGGGCCCTGGCGCTCGGCCTGCGCCCCGGCGACGACGGCCCGGCGCTGGACACCGAGGAACACCTCGCCCAGCTGGTGCTGAGCACCGACCCGGAAGCCGTCGCCGACCTGCGCGCCCGGGTCCTGGCGCCGCTCGCGTCGCTGCCGCCCGGCACCGCCGAACGACTCACCGAGACCCTGCGCTCCTGGCTGCTGCACCAGGGCCGGCGCGACGACGTCGCCGCCGACCTCTTCGTGCACGCGCAGACCGTCCGCTACCGGATGGGCAAACTGCGCGAGCTCTACGGCGAGCGCCTGAGCGACCCGGCGACGGTCCTCGACCTGACCCTCGCCCTGGCCTTCCCGCCCCGCGCCGAGGGCGACGAGACGGCGTCCTGATCCGACGCACCGATCCGCTGCGTGTCGAGCCGGTCACGCTGTGGTCAGATACCGGACATACCCGTGCTGCCCTGGCGCGGAAGATGTCAGCCTGTCCTCCCCCGTCCGTGATCAGCCGACCGGCCGCCGGCCCCAGCGCCGAAGGCCGCGGTGGACCCGCCGGCGGGGCGAACGGGGGACGCCTCCGGTACCGCGACGCCTTCCGCCAGGAGGCCGCCGGACGGGCCCTCGGCGAGCGGGAGGACCGGCATGGCGTCGCACACGGGGGACGAGCCCGGGGCCGACCGCGCGACCCCGGCCACCGGGCCCGCGCGCCCGGGACGCCTGCGCGAGGCGCTCCGGACGACCCCGGCACTGATCGTGCTGAGCGGCGCGGTGCTGCTCGCCGCGCTGGCCGCCACCGCCGTCGTCGCCGTACAGTCCCGCGCGTCGGCCACCACGCTGGGCGAGCGCTCCGCGGCGACGGCCGTGGACACCAGCACCACCGCCCGGCAGATCTACCAGGGCCTCGCCGACGCGGACGTCGCCGCGAGCGCCGTCTTCCTGCTGCCGCCGGACGAGGAGCGGCGGGCCTCGCTGGTGGCCGCCTACGACGCGTCCGTCCACGAGGTCGAGCGCACGCTGACCGACTCGATGGGCCGGGCCGTCGACGACCCGGACCGCCTCACCCGGCTGGCGACGATCGCCGCCCGGCTGAGGGTCTACCGCGACGTGGTCTGCGCCGCCCTGCGGGTGGCCGGTCCGCTGCCCACGGCGACCGCCGAAGACCGGGAACCCTGCCCACCGGCGGGCGCGGAGCAGACCGGCACCGGCAGTCCGGCGGCCCGCGCGGTGCTCGCCTCCGCCTACGCCCGCCAGGCGTCGCACTACATGTCCACCGAGCTGCTCACCGCGGCCCAGGGCCTGTGGAACTACGACACCAGGCTGCTGCTGGACGCCCGCGCCGACGCCCGCCCGTGGCTGGCCGCGTCCGTCCTGGTGCCGCTGGCCGCCCTCGCCGCCCTGGTGCTGGTGCAGGTGTGGCTGCGCCGGCGGACCCGCCGCCGGCTGAACGCGGGACTGCTGCTGGCCTCGGCGGGCACCGTGGCCGTACTGGCCATGCTGGCCTCCTCGTGGTGGCACTGGCCGGACGCCGATCGGGGCTTCCCGGAGCTGGAACGGGCCATCGACGCGCAGAGCGCCACCCAGCAGCGACTCGGTTCCCTGCTGGCCGGGCGGGCCGACGTCTACCTGGGCCTGGGCGCCAGCGTCGACCCGGCCGGGCACAAGGCGGACTTCGACAGCCGGGACCTCTGCCGGCCCCCGGCCACGGGGTCGGCACCGCCCGGGGACCGGATCGACTGCACCGTCCTGGAGAAGACGGTCTGGCCGGCCCGGCAGAGCAAGGCACCCGACGCCTTCCGCGGCGCGGTCGACACCGTGCTCGGCGACGGATCGGCGGGCCGGGACTTCGTCGCCGCCGAGGGGCACCTGCTGACGGAACTGACCACCCGCAACGAGGAGGTCGCCCGGATGGTCGCCGACCTGCCCGAGGCGCGCCGCCACCTGGGCGGCGCCGCCGCGTGGGTCAGCCTGCTCGCGGCCGCCGGGGTGGTCGCCGGGCTGCGCCAGCGCTACCTGGAGTACCAGTGAGCACGCCCCGGCGCAGCCCGCCGAAGCGGCGCGGGCGGGCCGCGTCGCTCGCGCTGCTGGCCGCCCTGGCCGGCTGCGCCGCGCCCCCGGCGCCCTCCCCCGCTCCCCCGGCGCGCCCGCCGGGGGTGGCGACGGTGCCGAACACCGACGAGACCGGCGGGGTCTGCCCGGTACGCCGCAGCCTCCCGCCGACCCCGACGCCACCGCGCCGGATCCTCGAGCGGGGCGAACTGGTCGCCGGCGTGGACCCGTCGGACGCCACCATGAGCCACTGGGACGCCCAGACCCAACGGTTCGAGGGCTTCAACATCGAGCTGATGCTGGCGGTGGCCAGCGCCCTCTGGCCCGGCGACGACCCGCGCGCCCGGCTCACCTTCAAGGCGGTGCCACCCGGCCAGGGCGCCTTCACCATGCTCGAGAAGGGCGAGATCGACGTAGTCGCCACCTCGCTGACGGCGTCCTGCGAGCGGGCCCGGCGGGTGCTGTTCTCCAACGACTACCTCGACTCCGGGCAGACGGTGCTGGTCCGCAGGCACGCCGACGGCACCCCGGAGTTCGCGGGCATGGAACAGCTCGGCGGCCGGCGGGTCTGCGCCGCCGCGAACACCACCTCGCTGGCGATGATCGCCGGCTACCGCACCACGGGAGGCCTGCGGCCGGTGCCGGTGCAGGCTCCCCACCCGGTCGACTGCCTGGTCATGCTGCGCCAGGGCCAGGTGGACGGGGTCAGCACCGACGACAACATCCTGCTGGGCTTCGCCCGGATGGCACCGGACACGACGCTGGTGACCGAGGCGCCCCGGCCGGAGCGGCGGTCCTGCGCCCACCACCGGGACGAGAACTGCACCTGGTTCACCGACGAGCCGCACGCCTTCGCGTTCCACCTGACCGAGGGCCGGGAGCTGACCTCGTTCGTCAACCACGTGCTGGCGCAGCCGCGTACGGCCACGGTGTGGCAGCAGGCCCACGACCGGTGGCTCGCCGGCCACCGGGACCGGGGCATGCCCTCGCCCGGGCCGGCGACCACGCGGTGGCCGCCCCCCGACCCCACGCCGACCACCACGCGGCCGGCCGACTGATGGGCGGCGGGTGAATGGCCGTGCGGGAACGCCTCGACGCCACCCTCGCCGCGCACGCCTGGGTCTGCGAGCAGCTGCTCGACGTGCAGCAACTGGTCACCGACGCCTTCCGGCAGCCCGACGGTCCGGCCGCCGCCGGCGCCCAGGAGGCCCGGGACCTGCTGCACCGGCTCGGCTGCCTGTCGCTGGCCCTCGACCGGCTGGTGGACGACCTCGACGGCGTCGAGGAGCCGACGGGCGCGGGCGCGGAGTCCCTGGCCCGGTTGCTGGACGACCCCTGCCAGGTCCGGTTCACCGCGGCGACCGGCGAACCGGTGCACACCGAGGCGATGAGCGTCCAGGAGATCCTGGTCGCGGCCCGCGAACACGTGGCCCGGATCCGCCGGATCGTCGAGGCGTACGGCCGGGACCGGCTGGCGGTCCGGGCCCGGCGGCTGCGCGCCTCGCTCGAACGGCTCCGGCAGCTCGCGGCGGAGGCCGCCGGCGAGGGGTTGGGCGACGGGACGGATCCGCTGGCGGCGCTCGCGGTCGACGGGCTGCTGGACCGGCTCACCACCGCCGAGGCGGCGGGCCGGGGCCAGTGGTGGCGCGGCGACGTCCAGCCCGAACGCGACGACGGGTCCCTGGGGGCCGCCGTCGACCGGGCGGTCGAGCGGACCGACACCGCGCGGCGCCGGCTGCGCCGGGGCTGCCACCTGGAGCTGACCGGGCGGCTGGAGGCCTACCGGCAGAAGGCCGCCGACGAGGGCCGCGCGGAGCACCCGGAGGTCGAGCGGGCGTACCGGGAGGCGCTGGCCGCCCTGCGCCCGGACGCCTTCACCGTGACCGGCGCGAGCCGGGCGGTGCGCGACTACCAGCGGACCGTGAACGGGGGTACGCGATGACGGCGGACGACTGCGCGGCACGCAACTGCCCCGGCACCGTCGACGAGGACGGGTTCTGCCGGCTGTGGGGCCACGAGTGCCGCGGGGCCGGCGCGGAGGCCGAGCCCGACGCGGCCGGCGGCGCGGTCCGGGCGCCGGCGGTCGACCCGCGGCCGCCGCGTACGTCGTCGCGGCCGTGGGAGCGCCCGGCCGTGCTGCCGACCGCGCGGCCCCACGACCCCCTGACGGCGGTGGTGTCGCAGCCGGTCGTGCCCGAGCACTCCCGCTACTGCGGCAACACGCGGTGCCACCGCCACCGCGGCCCCCGGCTGCCCCGCGTCGCCGGGTTCTGCCCCGACTGCGGCACCCGGTACTCCTTCACCCCGCCCCTGGCCGACGGCGACCTGCGCGCCGGGCGCTACCGGATCGTGGGCTGCCTGGGCAACGGCGGCGTCGGCTGGGTGTTCCTCGCCCGCGACGAGGACATGGACGGCGCGTGGCGGGTGCTGAAGGGGCAGCGCAACCCGGAGGACCGGGAGGCCGTCGCGGCGTTCGTCGCCGAACGGCAGGCGCTGATCGCGCTGAACCACCCGGGGATCGTCACCATCACCCACGCGCTGCGGCCCGAGTCCGACCGGGACGCCGGCTACCTGGTGATGGAGTACGTCAACGGCGGCACCCTGGAGGAGGCCCGCAGCACGGCCGGCCCGGGCGGCGGGTCGACCGCCGTGGACGTGGCGCAGGCGCTGGGCTACGCCGTGCAGATCCTCGACGCCTTCGAGTACCTGCACGAGCAGGGCTGGCTGTACTGCGACCTGAAGCCGGAGAACGTGATGCGGGTCGGCGGGCAGGGCGCCAACGACCCGATCAAACTGGTCGACTTCGGCGCGGCCCGCCGGATCGACAACACGGTGAGTCCGGCGTGGGGCACCGCGGGCTACACCGCGCCCGAGGTGGAGCGGCTCGGGCCCGCCGGCCCGAGCGTGCGCTCGGATCTCTACACCGTCGGCCGGACCCTCGCCGCGCTGACCCTGGTGCCCCGCTCCACCGAGGTGACCCGCGTCCCGGCGGGGCAGGACGTGCTGCGGCTGCCCGTGCCCGCGCGGCTCGACCCGTTCCTGCGGCTGCTCGCCCGCGCCACCGCCGTCGAGCCCGAGGACCGGTTCGCCTCGGCGGCCGAGATGCGCGAGCAGGTCCGGGGCGTACGACGGCAGGTCAGCTCGTCGACCGACGGCGTGCCCCGGCCGACCCGGTCCACCCTGTTCAGCCCCTCCGCGTGCGCCTTCGCCCTGCACACCGACCGCGACGCCCTCGACGCCGTGGAGATCATGCTCGGCCTGCCCACGCCCCTGGTCGACGGCGCCGACCCGGCCGCCGGGTTCCTCGCCTCGCTCGGTCCCGCCGACCCTGCCGAACTCATCGAGCTGCTGCGGACCGCGCCGCAACGGACCGCGCAGGTGACCTACCGCGCGGTGCGGGCCCACCTCGCCGCCGGGCGGGCGGACGAGGCGAGACCGCTGCTCGCCGGCTTCCCGGAGGACCTACGGGACTGGTCGCTGTGGTGGCACCGCGGGCTGGTGGCCCTGGTGGGGCGGGACACCAGCACCGCCCGGCACCGCTTCGAACAGGTCTACGGCTGGCTGCCCGGCGAGGTGTCCACCCGGCTCGCGTACGCCGTGGCCTGCGAACTCGACGGCGACGCGCGCACGGCCGCCGACCACTACCGGGGGGTGTGGGACGCCGATCCGGGCGTGGTGGGCGCGGCGTTCGGGCTGGCCCGCTGCCTGCTGGCCACGGCCGACGCCCGCAGCGCGGCGGACGCCCTGCTCAGGGTGCCGGAATCCTCCCGCGCCTCGCCGGTGGCGGTGACCTGCGCGGTGCGGATCCTGCTCGACGCGCCGGACGACGGACGCCGGCTCGACGCCGCGCTCGACGCGGCCGCGACCGTCGACAAGCTGCCCCCGTTCGGCGAACGCGAGGAGGTGGAGGCGCACATCCTGCGGATCGCGCTGGGCTGCGACCTGACCGAGGGACGCCACGGCGGCCGGCGGCTGTTCGGCCACCCGCTCGACGAGGACACCCTGCGCCGCGCGTTCGAACGCCGCTGCCGCTCCCGGGCCCGGCGTACCGCCGACCGGCGGGAACGGATCGCGCTCGTCGAGCTGGCCAACGCGTACCGGCCGGTGACGTGGTGGTGAGCCCGGCCGCCGGCCCCGACGGAAAGAGGTCATCCGTGTCCCCCGCCAACGATCTGCCGCTGCGGCTACGCGCGCACCACACCGAGTGCATCTCCGCCGACGGGGCGGTGCTCGACGTGGTCGCCACCGTCCGGGGCGAGGAGCCGACCCAGGAGGACGTCCGGCACGACGAACTCGCGGAGGTGATCCTCATCGACTCCTCGGGCTCGATGGGGGCGCCCCAGGCCAAGATGCGCGCCGCCCGGCAGGCCACCGCCGCGGCCATCGACGCCCTGCCCGACGGGGTCGCGTTCGCGGTCGTGTCCGGCACCGCGCACGCCACCATGGTCTACCCCGGCGACCGCAAGCTGGCGGTCGCCGACGAGACCACCCGTGCCGCCGCCCGCAACGCGCTGCGGCACCTGGCGCCGCACGGCGGCACGGCCATCGGCACCTGGCTGCTGCTGGCCCGCCAGCTGCTGGCCACGCGACCGGACGCGATCGGGCACGTCATCCTGCTCACCGACGGGCGCAACGAGTCCCAACGCCCCGCCGACCTGCGGGCGGCGGTGGACGAGTGCGTCGGCCGGTTCACCGTCGACTGCCGCGCCATCGGCTCCGCCGACGGCGTGCACGACTGGGACGCGGTGGAGCTGCTGGGCATCGCGGAGGCACTGGGCGCCAACCCCGTCGTGCCGGTGGAGGACCTCACCGGGCTCGCCGACGAGTTCCGGACGGTGCTGGGGCGGGCGATGTCCCGGCGGGTCCCCGACGTGCGGCTGCGCGTACGCACCACAGGGCTGGCCCGGGTCCGCTTCGTCAAGCAGGTGCACCCGGCGCTCGCCGACCTGACCGGGCGCGGCGTGCCGGCCGGCGAGCTGGCCACCGACTACCCCGTCGGGGCGTGGAGCCCGCACGACCAGCGGGACTACCACGTCGCCCTGGAGGTCGACGCGATGGCGCCCGGGGTGCGGCGGCGCATCGGTTGGCTGAGCGTGCACGCCGGTGCGGACGCCGCGCCCGTCGAGGCGCCGCTCACCGTGGAGTGGACCGAGGACGCGCTGCGCTACTCGGAGATCAACGAGAGCGTGGCGTACTACACCCGCCAGCAGGACTACGCGGCGGCGGTCCAGCGGGGGCTGTCGGCCGCCCGGGCCGGCCGAGTCGCCGAGGCGGAGGAGCAGCTCGGGCACGCGGTGGCGCTCGCCCACGCCACGGGCCGCGACGACGACGTCGCCCTGCTCGCCCGCATCGTGGACGTCCTGGACGCCGCCGGCGGCCGGGTGCGGCTCAGGCCCGACGTCGACGCCCGGCTCACGCAGTCCTCCCTGGTCGTGGCCCACCAGACGTCCCGGTGGGGACCGCAGGAGCCGCCGGCACAGCGGGCCGCGCCGGCGGGGCCGCCCGCGCCGTGGTGGCACTGCGACGAGGAGCAGACCGGCGCGTACTGCGAGGGATGCGGCGCGCACCACCTGGCGGCCGAGCAGCCCGGCGCCGGCCGCCCCTGACCCCGATGGACCTGGACGTCTCGGACAAGGTCGCCAGCGTCGTCAGCGGCACGCTGGCGCTCGCCGGCGCGCTCGTCGCCGTGCGCCGCCACACCCGCAGCCGGCGCGGCTGGTGGGCCGCCCTGCGCCCGGTGTGGCGCAGGGAGGAGGACGCCGGCATCGTCCACCCGCACCGCTTCGGGGGCTACGTCAAGCCACTGTCCGAGGTGTACGTGCCGCGTCGCGCGGTGCCGCGGCTCGCTCCGTCCGGCGACGGCGTCGACGTGGCGGACCTGCTCACCGGCACCGGCGACGTGCTGCTGATCGGGGAGCCGGGCAGCGGGAAGACGGCGCTCGTACGCTACGAGAGCGCCCGGTCGGCGCGGCGGTGGCTCGCCGGTCGCGGTCGACGCCGGCGCTGTCCGGCCGGGCCGGTGCTGGTGAGCCTGCCGGCCGCCGCCCTGGTGCACCGGCCGCTGCCCGCCGCGCTCGCCGAGGCGTACCCCGGGGAGGGCGCCCCGCTCGACGTCGAGCGACCCCCCGCCCCCGGCCGGCGGTGGCTGGTCTGCGTCGACGCGCTCGACGCCGTCACCGACCCGGACGAGCGGGCCGTCGTGCTCAACCGTCTCGCGGAGTTGGCCCGTCCGCCCGGCCCGGCCGGCACGCCGCGGCCCTGGCGGCTCCTGGTGACCACGCGGCACCTGGCGGAGGACGAGCTGGCCGTGCTGGGTGACGGCTACCCGGCGTACCACCTGGCGCACTTCACCGACGCCGACGTGGCGCTGCTGGCGGCCCGCTGGTTCCCGGACGGCGCCACGGCCCGCAGGTTCCTGGACTGGACCCACGCCCAGCGCATCACCGGGCCGGTCCACAATCCGCTCACCGCCACCATCGCGGTGCTGGTCTGGGAGGGCGGGCAGGCGGGGGCATCCCCGCAGCCCGGCCCGGAGGCCCTGCTCGACGAGTTCGTCCGCGCCCTGCTGCGCGGCGGCCGGGACAGCCTCGACGACGCCTGCGCCGCGCTGCGGCACCGCCCCGACGGGGGCGAGGCGGTGGCCGCCTGGCTGGGTGCCCGGCACACCGACCTCGTCGAGGTGGCGGCGACCGCCGCCGTCGCCGGCGGCGATCCGGTGGCGGCGGTCGTCGACTGGTCGGCGGCCCACGCGCCGGTGCCCCCCGCGACCGTGCTGCCCGACTGGCCCGCGCACGTACGGCAGATCCTGCTCGCCACGGATCTCTTCCGGGCCGACCGGCACGCCCTGGCCTCGGTCTGGCCCAGCCTGGTGGAGTACCTGGCGGCCGGGCCGCTCGCCCGTGACTGGCGCCCGGACGAGTGGGTGACGCTGATGAACACCCGCTCGACGCGGTTCGTCGCGTTGCAGGCGATCAGCCGGGCCGCCGTCGCGCCGGCCTTCCTGCGGGAGCGCCTCGCGGAGCCGGACGGCGCGATCGCCGCCGGGCACCTGCTCGCCGGCCGCGCCGGGGCCGGCGAGGCCGGCACGCCGTCGTTCCGCGCGGACGTGCTCGCGGCACTGCTGACGCACTGGGCCGACGGCGCCCACGGCCCCACCGGTCGGGACGGCGCCCGGGAGTGCTTCGCCCTGCTCATGACGCTGGCCGCGGGGCGGGCCGACCGGGACCTGCTGCACGACATCGCCGCGGACCCGCGACGTCCCGGCGGCGTCCGCCGGGCCGCGGCGCTCTTCTTCGCGGTACGCAAGCGCAACGCCCGCCGCCCCTGAGCCCCGAGGTCACTCCTTCGCTCCTCGCCGAAAGGCACAGACCAATGTGGACGATAGTGGCAGAATGTGTGACTCAACATGATCACGGGAGGATGTTGAGCATGCAGCGACGCACGATTCTCCGCGGGCTGGCGGCCGGGGCGGTCGCCGCGCCGACCGCGGCCCTGCTGGGCCCGGCCCCCGCGCAGGCGGCGACCAGCTACTACGTGGCCACCACCGAGCAGGTCAAGAACAAGGTCCTGGTGTTCCACAAGAACAAGAGCTGGACCGACGCCAACGTGCACTGGAGCTTCAGCCCCGGCGGCGGCGCGTGGTCCAACCTGTCGGACGTGAAGATCCGCTCGACGCAGAAGCAGGGCTGGATCGCGCTCATGGTCGCCTCCGGCGGCCGGGCGGGCATCGTCGACATCGACAGCGAGAAGCACACCGAGCTCAACGACCTGGCCTGGAGCGCGACCCCGGGCGGCAACCCGCACGCGATCGAGCGGATCCCGGGCAACGGCTCGGTCGTGGTGGCCAGCTCGCACGGCTACCTCACGCTCTACGCCCCGACGAGCGTCGGCAACCTCGGCTCGCTGGCCAAGGTGCAGACGGTCAGCCTTCCCGGCGCCCACGGCGTCCTCTGGGACCCGACCTACAAGATCCTCTGGGCGATCGGCAAGGGCAAGCTGGTGCACTACGCGGTCGAGGGCTCCTACCGCAACACCCGGCTCAAGTACTACGGGGGTTCGGTGAGCCTCGGCAGCAGCAACCTGGGGCACGACCTGCAACCCGACTACGGCAACAGGTACAAGCTGCTGTGCACCGCGACCGACGGCGTCTACGAGATCAACACCTCGGGCGGCTCGTTCACCAAGCGGAAGATCTCCAGCGAGACGCGGGTGAAGTCGTACGTGCGGCACTCCTCCGGGGAGGTGGTGTCCGTACGCGCCGACAACACCGGCTCGCGCACCTGGGGCAGCCCGACCGTGCGGTTCTCCCAGTCGCCGGACCGCAAGCGCTCGGGCGCCGAGTTCTACAAGGCGCGCATCTGGACGCCGGGCTTCGAGTGACCGGGGCCCGGCACCGAGTGCCGGGACAGCCGCACCACAGCGGGGCCCGCGCTCGGCGAGCGCGGGCCCCGTCGCGTGGAGGGCAGGGTCGACCTACGCCGGACGGGCTGGTCCGACGACGGTCCAGCACAGGCCGGCGGGATCGCGCAGCAGCGGCCGGCGCGACGGGTCGGCGGCCGGCTCGACGCGGGCACCTGCGGCCACCGCCCGCCGCAGCACCGACTCCGGGTCCGTCCGCTCGATGGTCAACACGTCGTCGCGGCCCTCGGCCGGTGACGGGCCGCCCGTCTCCCACCACTCGCTCACGGTCAGGTGGTGGCCGCCGACGGCCAGTTCCGCGTGCAGGACGCGCCCGTCGAGCAGACACTCCCGTTGGATGGCGACGGCGTCGAAGACGTCCGTGTAGAAGGCGATCGCCTCGTTGGTGTCGACGACCGTCAGGTGGGGTCCCGGCCGCTGGTCCTGTGCCCTCATGAGACTGCTGCGCCCTTCTCCTACTCGGCGATCCGGGTCCGGCCGGTCCAGCGGAAGACCACCGGGTCGACCGTGGCGGCGCTGGCGCCCCGCTCGAAGTGCTCGTACCCGCCGTAGTGCAGGACCTTGATCTTCTCCTCGGCCCCGGCCACCCGCCGGCTGCGCAGGTCGGCGGGCAGGTCAACCGGGCCGCCCTCCAGGACGACGTCGATGACGCCGGCGGCGTCCCGGGTGACCGGATCAGCTTGCGAAACGTCCTTCATGGCACGACCTCCGTCGCATTCCGCACACCTCGGAGGAGCCGCCGCGTGGGAGCGGCGGCTCCGTCCACACAGGCCTGACGACACCCGTTGCCGGGTGAACGGACGCTTCGCGGTCGAACGTCTCTGTCCGGTGACCGGCCGCCCGTTCAGCTTCGAACGTAATGCAGATCACATTCGGCCGACACCCTTAGGGCACCCCTAGGAACGGCCCTGGGCAGCGACGATGTCCCCCGCACCGACCGGGACGCCCGGGTCTCACTCCCAGCGGAAGAACCGGGTGGCCCCCACGGAGGCGACGACGGCCGTCACGGCCAGGGCGATCAGCTGCGGCAGTTCGGGGTTGGCGCCCGCCCACGCCGCGCCGATGGTGTCGACCGTGGCACCGAGCGGAGAGTAGTCGGCCACGGCGGCCAGGGCGCTGGGCATACGGTCGCGGGGCAACCAAGCGCCGGCCAGGAAGAGCAGCGGGAAGAACAGCGCGGGGCCGATCGACTGTGCTGCCCTGGCCGACGGCGCCAGCGCCGCGATCAGCAGGCCGACGGCGAAGAGGCACGCCACCCCGAGCAGGAAGGCCAGCACGAACCCGGGCACGTTGGCCGGTGCCGGCTGATCCAGCAGGAACCGTACGGCGATCGCGGTGACCACCGCGCCGAGCACGCCCATCACGAGGTTGACCACGACCTGGGCGACCAGCAGGAGCGCGGGCTGCACCGGGGTGGTCGCCAGGCGGCGCAGGACCCGACGCTCCCGGTAGATGCCGAGCGCCATCGGCAGGGTGAACAGGGCGAGCATGCCGATGGTGAGGGCCAGCGCGAGCGACGGCAGGAAGGTCTGCTCGGCGTGCTGCCCGGTGTCGGCGGCCGTGCCGGCGCGCTGCGGCAGACCGAAGACGAGCATCAGGCCGATCGGCAGGGCGAAGACGAAGAACAACGACACCGGCTCCCGGAGGAACAGCTTCGTCTCGACGGCGATCAGCTTGGACAGGGCGCTCACGACGACCTCCCGTCGGTCGGGGACTGCGCGGCGGTCCGGCCCCCACGGCCGGTGAGGGCGACGAACGCGTCGTCGAGGCTGGGCTGCTCGACCCGCAGGTCGGTGTAGGTGATCCCGCGCCCGTTGAGCACCGACATGACCGACTGGAGCACGTCCTTCGTGCCGGTCACCGTCATCTCCGCGCCGTAGCGGTTCACCCCGGTCACGTCGGGCGACGCGAGCAGCAGGGCGTCCTCGACCGGCTCGGCCGGACGGAAGTGCACCCGGTGCTCGTTGCCGACCCGGGTGAGCAGGCCGGCGGGGCTGTCGATGGCCACCACCCGTCCCTTGTCGATGATCGCGAGCCGGTCGCAGAGGCGTTGCGCCTCCTCCATGAAGTGGGTGACCAGTACGACGGTGACGCCCCGGTCGCGGATGCGCTCGACCAGGTCCCAGGTGTCCCGGCGGCCCTGCGGGTCGAGGCCCGTGGTCAGCTCGTCGAGGATGGCGACCTCCGGCCTGCCGACCAGCGCCAGGGCCACCGACAACCGCTGCTTCTGCCCGCCGGAGAGCTTCTGGAAGTAGGTGTTGCGCTGCTCGGCCAGGCCCAGGTCGGTCAGCAGCTCGTCGATGTCGGCCCGGTTGCGGTAGAAGGACCGGTACAGGTCCAGCGCCTCCCACACCCGTACCTTGTCGGGCAGCTGGCTCTCCTGGAGCTGGGCGCCGACGCGCTGACGCACCTCGGTGCGGTCGCGGACCGGGTCGAGCCCGAGCACCCGGATGGTGCCGCCGTCGGGACGACGCAACCCCTGCACGCACTCCACGGTGGTCGTCTTGCCGGCCCCGTTCGGGCCGAGGACGCCGAAGATCTCGCCCTGTTCGACCGTGAAGGATACGTCGTCGACCGCGATCTTCTCGCCGTACCGTTTCTGCAGATGATCGACTTCGATGACCGGCATGTGGGGTGGTCCTCCTTCACGTGCGGTTTGCCGTCGAGAAGGGCGGGACCCCTCGGCTGATCGCGGCGTCGGCTTGCGAGAACGGGCCGGTACCGGCCGGAGCCAGGTCGACCGCCGCCCGACATCATCCGGCCAACCGATGTCCCGATCAACTGATCAGCTGACGAATCGGGGGTGTCGACATGGAAAACGACCCGGGACAGGGGTGCCGACCGACGACGCGTCCCGGAGGCAGGGGTGTCGACCGGTCACCCCGGGTGTCCGGTCCGCACGGGCGCCGACCCGAGGCCGCTGCCCGTCCCATGCTCGACGCCCGGGCGAGGGCGGGCGTCCGTTCCAGGGTCGGCGGCCGGTCGAGGGTCAGCTGGTCATCGCCGGGCCGGGCACAGCGGCAGCAGCTCGCCGAGCCGGGTCAGGACGACGTCCGGTCCCGCGGCGCGCAGGGTCTGCTCGTCGGACTCGCCCCACAGCGCGGCCACCGCCACCACCCCGGCGGCCCGCGCGCTGACCAGGTCGCTCGGCGCGTCGCCGACCATCAGTGCGTCCGCCGGCCGGGCCCCGAGCAGGTGCAGTGCCCGCCGTACGATGTCCGGCGCCGGCTTCGGGCGGGGCACCTCGTCCGAGCCCACCACGTGGTCGACGAGCGGCAGCAGGTCGAGCCGGCCGAGCAGGTCCCGGGCGCGCACGCCGCTGCGGCCGGTGGCCACAGCCAGCCCGATCCCCCGCCGACGCAGGGTGCGGAGCAGGTCCGCCACCCCGTCGACCGGGGTGACCCGGTGCGCGAGGCGGTTGCTCTGCCGGACGAACGGCTCGGCGAGCGCCGCCGGCAGGCCCATCAGCTCCAGCACCTCCGGCAGGTACCGACCCGGGTGGCGGCAGTACTCCTCGACCGGGGCCACGCCGTCGCCCACCACCTCGGCGTAGGCCAGCGCGAACGCCTCCCTGGCCACGGCCAGGCTGTCGACCAGCACGCCGTCGAGGTCGAGCACCACGGCCCGGACACCGTCGGGTACCGTCGTCGCGTCCGCGACCACCGCTGTCACCTCCCGCCCGTCCGGCCCGGCCGGTAGGGGTGGTAGGCCCCCCAGGCCCCGACTACGGTCAGGACCGTCGTCCCGGTCCTGCCGGCGCGGCGCACGCGCCCACCCGGATCCGCCAGCTGCCCACGACCCTACCGGCGTCCCGGGTGCCCCGGCGTCCGGTGCCGGCGCGCCCCGGCCGAGGTCGGACCGGCCCCGAGCCGCTGAGAGGATCGCACCATGCCGCTGCTGAGCTGGCTGACGGAGGGCACCGACGAGCGCCCGGACGCGATCCGGGTCGACGACCGGGCGGTGTCCTGGGACCAACTGCGCCGCCTGGCCGCGGCGGTGGCCGACGAGCTGCACGGCGTCGACCGGGTGGCGATCGAGGCCACGGCGACCCTGGAGACGGTGGTCGGCGTGGTGGGCGCGCTGACCGCCGGAGCTGCGGTGGTGCCGGTTCCGCCGGACGCGGGGCCGATGGAGCGTGACCACATCCTGCGCGACTCGGGCGCGGCGGCGCTGCTGGTGGCGGCCGGCGCGGAACGCACCGCCGAGGGCGCGGGCCGGCCCGTCGTGCCCGTCGACCTGACCCGCCGGTCGGACACCGTGCACCCCGAGCCGGACCCGGCGCGCACCGCGGTGATCCTCTACACCAGCGGCACTACCGGCGCCCCGAAGGGTGCCGTGATCTCCCGCCGGGCGGTCGCCGCCTGCCTGGACGGGCTCGCCGACGCCTGGGCGTGGACGCCGGACGACCTGCTGGTGCACGGCCTGCCACTGTTCCACGTGCACGGGCTGGTGCTCGGCGTGCTCGGGCCGCTGCGGCTGGGCAGCCGGCTGCACCACGTGGGCCGGCCCCGCCCCGACCGGTACGCCGCCGCCAACGGCTCGATGTACTTCGGGGTGCCGACCGTCTGGTCCCGCATCGCCGCCGACCCGGACGCGGCCCGGGCGCTGCGTCCGGCGCGGCTGCTCGTCTCGGGCAGCGCGGCGCTGCCGGCGGCGGTGTTCGCGGACCTCGCCGCCCTCACCGGTCACCGGGCCGTCGAGCGGTACGGGATGACCGAGACCCTGATCACGGTGAGCGCGCGGGCGGACGGTCCACGCCGACCGGGCACCGTCGGGCTGGCGCTGCCCGGCGTGCGTACGCGGCTCGTCGACGACGACGGCGCCGTCCTGCCGGCCGACGGGGCGGCGATGGGCGAGCTCCAGGTCACCGGTCCCACGCTGTTCGACGGGTACCTCAACCGTCCGGACGCCGACGCGGCGAGCCGTACCCCGGACGGCTGGTTCCGCACCGGGGACGTCGCCACCGTCGACCCCGACGGCTGGCACCGGATCGTCGGCCGGGCGTCGACCGACCTGATCAAGAGCGGTGGCTACCGGATCGGCGCCGGCGAGGTGGAGGACGCCCTGCTGGCGCACCCGGGGGTCCGCGAGGCCGCCGTGGTGGGCACCCCGCACCCCGATCTCGGCCAGCAGGTCACCGCGTACGTGGTGGGCGACGGGGTGGACGGGGCCGAACTGATCGACTTCGTGGCCCGGCACCTGTCGGCGCACAAGCGGCCGCGCGAGGTACGCCTGGTCGACGCGCTGCCCCGCAACGCCCTCGGCAAGGTGCAGAAGACGCGGCTGAGCGCGGACTAGGACGCGACGGCCGGGATGCTGATCGCGGTGGCCACCAGTCCCCGCTCGACCAGGAACCTGCCGGCGAAGCCCGTCACCTCGGCCCCGCTGAGCACCGGGCCGGGCACCAGCAGCCGCGCCTCGAACGTGCCGGCCGGGTCGAACACGATGTCCGCCTCGGAGAAGTCCAGCCACCGGCCGGTCAGCGGGAACCACGCCTTGTAGACCGCCTCCTTGGCGCTGAACAGCAGGCGGTCCCAGCAGACGGCGGGGCGGGCCGCGCCCAGCGTGGCGGTGCGCGTCCGCTCCGCCGGCAGGGCGATCGCGTCGAGCACCCCGTCGGGCAGCGGCGCGTGCGGCTCGGCGTCCACCCCGAGGGTGGCGAACGCCGTCGTACGGCCGAGGACGGCCGCCCGGTAGCCCTCGCAGTGCGTCATGCTGCCGACCACCCCGTCCGGCCAGACCGGGGCACCCCGCGCGCCGGAGACGATCGGCGCCGGGGCGAGGCCCAGGTCGCCGAGGGCCAGGCGGGCACAGTGCCGCACGGTGGTGAACTCCCGGCGGCGCTTCTCCACCGACCGGGCCACCAGCGCCTCTTCCTCGGGGAACAGGGTCAGGCCCGTGGGGTCCGTGAAGGACTCGGCCACCGCCACGGCGGGGGGCAGGATCTGCTCGATCACGTTCGCCGATGCTAGGCGCTGCGGCAACCCTCGCCGCCCCCGCGTCGGCGGTACGGTGCACCATAGGGGTCGGGTACGGGTGCCGGGCCACACGGGTGGCTGCCACTCTGGGGGCCGGCCCCGGTCCCACGGGCGGGGCATGCGGATTTTGGTCGGATGGATGCGGGAAAAGCGATGCTTACTGGCAAGGTGGTGCGGTTCGACGAGGTGCGGGGCTACGGGTTCATCGCCCCGGACAACGGCAGCGACGACGTGTTCGTGCACGCGAACATGCTGGACGGCGACAAGTGGGCGCTGACGCCCGGTGTCCCGGTCGAGTACGACGCGGTGGAGACCGACCGCGGTCCCAAGGCCGTGCTGGTGCGGGTGATCGGCGCCGCCCCGGGAGCGGAGCGCAACCCGGCGGGCGGCACCGCGGCTGCGGCGCGGACGGGCGTGACGGTCGGCGGCGGGCGCAGCAGGGACGGCGGACCGGCCACCGGCGGCGCGGAGGACGACGAGGGCCTGTGTGACGTGCTCTCCGAGCGCGCCTTCTGCACGGAGACCACCGAGGCGCTGGTGACCTCCGTGTCGGATCTGACCGGCGCGCAGATCGTGGCGGTGCGCGCCCGGATGCTGGACCTGGCCCGACGGCACGGCTGGGTGGAGGGCTGACCGACGCGGGGGTCGGGTGGCGCACCCGCCCGCTGTCCGGTCCGCTCAGCCGCCGGCGATCAGCAGGGACTTCCTGATCCGCCCGAGCGCGCTGCGGGGCAGCTCGTCGACGAAGTGCACCCGCCGGGGTCGTTGCCCGGCCGAGAGATGCCGGCCGACGTGGTCGATGAGCACCTGCGCGGTCAGCCCTTCGGCGACGACGTACGCGGTGACCTGCTCGCCGAGCGCGTGGTGCGGCGTGCCGACGACGGCGGCGTCGCGCACCCCGGGGTGACTCAGCAGCGCCTCCTCGATCTGCCCGGCGTGCATCCGCCGGCCCCGGCTGTGCACCACGTCGAGTCCGCACCGGCCGATGATCCGGTACGAGCCGTCGGCGGCCACGCTCGCCAGGTCGCCGGTGGCGTGCCAGCGACCGGCGGCGAAGCCCGGCCCCCCGACGTACCCGCTGAACAGCGTGGGCCCGCAGACGCTGAGTTCGCCGACCGACTCGCCGTCGGCCGGCACCGGCCGGGCCTCGCGGTCCAGCACGCGCGTCTCGACGCCGGGCAGCGGGGTGCCGACGACGCCCGTGACCGTGCGGTCGGCGGCCCGTCCGGTCAGCGCGATGAGCGTCTCGGTGGTGCCGTACGCCTGCACCGGGGTGTGCGAGGTGAGTAGTCGGAGGCGCTCGGCCACGGCGGACGCCAGGGGGCCGTCCGCGGAGATCAGGATCCGCGCCGCGGACAGCGCGCGGGCCCGGGGCCCGTCCAGCGCGATCCGCGCCCACTGTTCGGGCAACGCCAGGTGCATGGTGCCGACCGGTCCCGCGGTGGCGTCTCGGTCGAGGTGGACGAAGCGGCTGCCGACCCGCAACGCGCCCAGCAGGCCCACGACCAGGCCGTACGCCCGGTACAACGGGGTGCCCTGCACCACCACGTCCTCCTCGCTCCACCGCCACGCGTCGGCCAGCAGGTCGAGGTCGGCCGCGATGGCACGGCGCGAGATGCGTACCCCGCGCGGCGGCCCCGCGGCGCCACCGGTGTAGAGGATGACCGCGTCGGCGCCCGGCTCCGGCTCGGGATGATGCGTCGAGGAGCGCTCGCGCAGGTCGACCGGGACCGTGGGCAGCCGGTGGGACCCGGAACGGTCGCGGCCGAGCACCACCGTCGCCCCGGACTGCCGCAGGATGCGGCCCCGTTCGCACTCGTCGGCGCCGGGCGGCAGTGGTACGAGCGGGACGCCCGCGAGGACGGCGCCGAGCATTCCGACCACCGCCTCCGGGGTCGGTGCGCCGTCGACCGCGACCGCGTCCGTGCCCCTGATCCGGTCGGCGACCGCGGTGACGCAGCCGAGCAGGGCCTCGCTGGACAGGGTCGTGCCGGCCACCGTGACCGCGTCGGCCCGATCCGCACCGAATCCCCGCAGCGCCGGCAGCAGTGTCATCTCCGCTATCCCCTGCGGAGGGCGTCAACGAGTCGCGGCGGCAGCTGGGACATCACGACGGCCACAGAACCCTTCAGGTCATGGGCCCGCACGGCCCCATATCCGGCTGACCCGACGTTGGAAACGGGTGCCCCGAAATTAGGCCCGGGCTATCGCCCGGCACAACCCCTAGCCGCCGCGCCCGGATCCCCTGTCGGGGCCGACCAGCCAGGTAGGACGGGATGCCGTTCCCACTCCGGCGACGATCGGCGGGGGTAACTATTTCAGCGCCGTACATATTGGAGCCATATCCGTTTGACGGGACGTGCGGAAATCGAACTCGGATTCCGCCGGAGAAAACCTGACGGACTACGTCGGTGCGTGTTATGCATTGACGCCTGCAATATCGGAGGAGACTCTTCCGGCGGCCGGCGGTCAGCGCCTCCGGCCATCATCGAGCAGCAGATACATAATTCTTTTTTAACAACATAATCGCTGAATTTCCCAAAGGTCCGAATCGTAGGCACCCGCCCGCGCATGCCGGCTCCTGATCCTCGACCGAAACGGGCAGCCACCAGTCGCACTTCGCGCGGGCGGTCTTCCGCACCGCAACAATCGGGGCGTGCGGCAATTGCCGGGCCGCACGCCCGACCTCCGACGCAACCCCCGCACCTCGGCACCACGCCAGCCGACGCACCCGCCGCCGCCCGCCATCGCCCGGGCCGAGACGGCCCCGACAGTCGACGAGGTTTTATCAACGCTGAGTTGAACAGCGATTACACGACGACTCCAGCGCCTGCGCCCCGCACCCGCGGAACAGGCCCAGCGGCCATGAACGGGGGTGACCGGCCGAGGCCCGGGGCGCACCGCGACGACGCACCGGGGAACGAACCGGACGCCTAGCACGTAAAAGCCCGGTCGCCAATCGACAAGCGGGCCAGAATGGCAGGACCAATGGGTTACGAGAGCGCTCTGTCACGTAACGGGACCGCGCGACGACTTTCCGTTGTCGATCCGGGCGCAAGGCCCGATCTCGCCACCCGAGACGGGTAAGAATGTTTGCCCATCCTTTACAAACCTCGGCTTGCCGCCCAATTGCCGAACTGACATACTCCCACCATCACGGGAGTCGATAGGGGGAGGTCAGCCCGGGAGAGGGCTGGAGAATTGCCGCCGACGCCGACTGGAGCGCGACTCGGAGTAACCGACCGGTCGAGCCAGCCGGTGGCACCTCGGCCAAAGCTCGATGTTTGTCGATATTTGCTAATAATGGAATGGGTCAAGAATTGCCGGTCTCCGATCTGGTCGAGCTCCGGGGCCGCGCAGGGCGAGCGGCCCATCCGGTGACCGCGGACCGCACGCTCCCCCGGAGGCGGCGTCGATGGAGCTGACCGAGCGGTCGTGCCAACTCAGCCTGCTGGAACGCCGGCTCACGGACCTGTTCCGCAACGACGCCTCGCCGACCAGCCGGACGGTGACCGTGCTGACCGGTCCGGTCGGCTCCGGCAAGACCACGCTGTTGCAGACCTTCGCCCGACGGGCCCACGACGCCGGCGCACGGGTCGTGAGCGCGAGTGCCTCCCGCGCCGAACGCACCGTACCGCTGGAGGTGGTCCGGCAACTCGTACGCGCGGCGCCGTTGCACGAGGCCGGCAGCCCGGACACCTGGGCCCGCCTCGGACGGCTGCTGGACGCGGGCGTCCTCGCCTGGACCGACGCCGACACGGAGCACGGTGACACCGCCCGGGCCACCGCCGCGATCGGGACCGCCCTGCTCGAGATGGCCTCGCGGGGCCCGCTGGTCGTCGCGATCGACGACATCCACCACGCGGACGTCCCGTCGCTGCGTTGCCTCGACTACCTGGCCCGACGGATCGCCGGCCTGCCCGTGCTGATCGTCCTGACCGAGGCCCCGCGCACCCGGCCGTGGCGTCCGGACGTGCACGCCGAACTACTGCAACCCGCGAGGCTGCACCGCATCCGCCTCCCGCTGCTCACCGCCGAGGGGACGTTCCAACTGCTCGCCCAGCGCCTCGGCGTCCCGGTCGCCCGGAGCATCGCCGAGGAGAGCCACCTGATCAGCGGCGGCAATCCGCTGCTGGTGCAGGCGCTCGCCGACGACCGGGCCGCGGCGCCCCGGCCCGCCGACCGTCCGGTGATCGGGGAGTCGTTCCGGGAGGCCGTGCTGAACTGCCTGTACCGCTGCGACCACCTGGTGCTCAACGCCGCCCGGGTGCTCGCCGTGACCGGCGAGCCGCTGCACGGCACCCTGCTGCCGCACCTCGTCGACGCCCGGTCGCGCACCGCGCTGGACGCCATCGACGAGTCGACCAGCGCGGGGCTGATCAACGATCAGGGGTTGCGCCATCCGGCGGTGACCCAGGCCGTGATCGACGGGATGACCGCCGAGGAACGCGTACGGCTGCATCTGGGGGCGGCCGGTCTGCTGCACGACGACGACGCGCCCCCGGTGCGGATCGCGCCGCACCTGGTCGGAATCGACGAGCTGACCGAGCCCTGGATGGCGCAGACCCTGTTGGACGCCGGCGAGCAGGCGTTGCTCGACGGCGAGGTGGACACCGCCCTGCGGTACCTGCGCCGCGCACACCGGGGTGGCGCCGGCGAGTGCCTGCGGGCGCGGATCCGGTCCGCGCTGGCGCGCGCCGAGTGGCGGCTCGACCCGCAGGCCGCGATCCCCCACCTGATCGGCGTCGCCACCGCCATCCGCGCCGGGCACCTCGGCAGCCAGCAGGCCGCCGGCCCCATCCAGTACCTCCTCTGGCACGGTGAGATCGACAAGGCCGTCGAGCTGGTCAGACACCTGAGCGAGCGGGCGGACAGCGCCGATCCGCGGTCCGTGGCCGAGCTACTCGTGATCACGGGCTGGATGTCAACGCTCTACCCCGGCGTGACGGTCGACCGCCCCGCTCCCACCGTGGCCGCGCGGAACCCGCTCACGCTGGCACGTGTGAAGCGCGGAATCGAGGGGACGACCCTGCTGTCCGCCGTGCTCGAGCGGGGTGACGCCAGCGTGGTCGAGCAGGCCGAGCGGACGCTGTCCACCACCGGGCTGGACGACGAACCCCACATGTGGACCGCCGTCTGCGCCCTCATCGCCATGATCTACGCCGACCGGCTCGACCTGGCCGGCGACTGGTGCGACCGGCTGGGACGCCACCCCGCCGCCCCGCACCACCCCACCCCCTCGGCAACGCTCACCGCCCTCCGGGCCGCCATCGCCGGCCGGCTCGGTGACCTTCCCCGCGCCGACAAGCTGGCCGACGAGGCGCTGGGGCAGCTCTCGCCGAAGGGCTGGGGTGTGGTGATCGGGATACCGCTCGCCGTCCGGATCCGGGCCCTGACCTACATGGACCAGCTCGACACGGCCGCGGCCTGTCTCCAGGTGCCGGTGCCCCCGGCGATCTTCGAGACGCCGATCGGGCTGCACTACCTGCACGCCCGCGGGACGCACGCCCTCGCCGCCGGAAGCCCCGAGGCCGCGCTGGCCGACTTCCAACTCTGCGGACAGCTGATGCACCGGTGGCGGCTGGACTTCTCGGGCCTCGTCCCGTGGCGCACCGAGTCGGCCCGGGCGTTGCTCCGGATGGGCCGCCGCCAGCAGGCCGGCAGGCTGGTCCGCGACGAGCTGGCCCGGCTGCGGCCCGTCCACGTCCGGTACCGGGCCGCCGCGCTGCGGGTCCTGGCCGCCACCGAGGACGGACAGGACCGGATCCCGCACCTACGCAGCGCCGTGCTGCTGCTGCAGCAGTGCGGCGACCGGATGGAGCTGGCGCACAACCTGGCCGACCTCGGTCACGCCTACCAGCAGGCCGGCGACCGGCGGCAGGCGCGCGTCGCGACGCGGTCGGCCCGGGCGCTCGCCGAGGAGTGCGGCATCCCGATGCTGCGGCCCAGTGTCCCCACCGTCAAGAGCGGTGCCGCCGATGTCCGCGCGGGCACGGTGGTCGTGATCCAGGGGCTGACCGACGCGGAGTCCCGGGTGGCCACCCTGGCCGCCCAGGGCCACACCAACCGGGAGATCGCCGAGCAGCTCTTCCTGACGGTCAGCGCGATCGAGCAGCGGCTGACCCGGATCTATCGGAAGCTGGACGTCAACTCCCGCAACGAACTGGCCCTCCGACTGCGGCTGGACCGTCCCGGGGCGACGGTGCTGAATCCACCGTCGCGGGGCCCCGACGACCCGGGCCGCCGGCCTTCCGGGCCCCGGCCGCGCTGATCCCGCCGGTCCGTCCACCCCGGCCGCCACCCCGCGCCCCCTCGCCTCTCGCCGGCCGTCACGGCTCCCGCAACCCGGTCGGTCGTCACCGGACCGTCGCTGCCGGCGACCGTCGCCGCGAGTCCGTCCACCGCCACTGTCCGTGCCAACGGGCGTGCACCGGCAGGCCCGATGTGGCACCATCAAGCTGCCCACCCGACATCAGCCGTTCATCGGGGCGTCGTCTCCCCCGACTGGCTGACCCCGGCACCCCTCATTGCGATTCGCGCAACCCCTAAATGCGATCCGGGGCCGCAGGTTTGTGCGCGAAACGATGGGGTCTCGCGCCCGTTGTCGCACCACCGCGCCGGTGCCAGACTCGCCTGGACGCGCGGACCGTACGGCCAGAACGCCGGTCCGGCGGAAGATTTCCAGGTCCACCCGGCACGGCGGCCCGGTGCGCTCCACCCCTATCCGGTAGTCGCGGGTGGAGGGGCGGCTGTCCGGCAGGGGGGGGCGGTGTCGGCACACCGGGGTCCCGGGCCCGCACCGCGTACAAGAAGGGCTTACCCGCTGGTGTTGGTGCAGCAAGAGGAACAGACAACCCGTCTGCGGCGCGCGTTCCGCGCATGTGAGGAGCAACAGCGCGGGCACGTCGCGCTGGTCACCGGCGCCGTCGGCAGCGGCAAGACGAGCCTGCTGGAGTCGTTCAGCGAGTGGGCGGCCGGCGCGGGCGGGCAGGTGATGAGCGCGGCCGGCTCGCGGGCGGAGCGCGGGCTCCACCTGGGAGTCGTCGGGCAGCTGTTCCACACCGCACGGCTCGCCCCGGAGACGGCGGCGCACGTCGAGAAGCTGCTGCGCGACGCCACCTTCGCCGTACCGCTGCCCGAGCCCGGCGGTGAGGCGGCCGACGGCGACCGGGCCTGGGCGCCCCTGCTGCACGGCCTCTTCGCCACCCTGCTCGACCTGACCGCCACCGGGCCCCTGATCCTCGTCGTCGACGACGTGCACCACGCGGACCCGGCCTCGCTGCACTGCCTGCTCTACGTAACCCGGCGGCTGCGCCACGCCCGGATCATGGTGGTGCTCGCCGAGGCGTCGACGCTGCGCCCCCCGCACCCGCTCTTCCGGGCCGAGCTGCTCAGCCAGCCGCACTTCTCCCGGATCGGCCTGCCACCGCTGACCGTCGACGCCGTCGCCCGGCTGGTCGAGGGCGCCGTCGACGACGCCGACGCCCGCAGGACCGCCGAGCACTGCGTGCGGATGACCGGCGGCAACCCGCTGCTCACCCGGGCGCTGCTCGAGGAGCGGGCCAGCGGCGAGAGCAGCGACGACTACGGCCCGGTCGTCGGTGACGCGTTCGACCAGGCCGTGCTCGGTTGCCTCTACCGGCACGAGCCCGGGGTACGCCGGGTGGCCCAGGCGCTCGCGGTGCTCAACCGGCCCGCGACGACCGAACTGCTCGGCCACCTGCTCGACGTGGTGCCCGAGTCCACGGTCCCGGCCGTACGGGTGCTGCGTACCTCGGGTCTGATGGAGTCCGACCAACTGCGCCACCCGCGCATCCTGCGCTCGATCCTCGGCGACATGTCGGCCGACGAACGGCGCAGCCTGCACCAGCGGGCCGCCGAGGTGCTGCACGACCGCGGCGCCGAGGCGAGCGTGGTCGCCGAGCACCTCGTGGCCGCCGGTTCGGCGGTCGCGTCCTGGATGGTGCCGGTGCTCCAGGACGCCGCCGGTCACGCGCTCGCGTCGGGCCGTCCCGACGTGGCGGCAGCCTGCCTGCGGCTGCTCTCCCGCGCCCCGGTCGACGAGCAGCAGCGCACCGCCACCACCGAGATGCTGGTGAACGCCCGCTGGCAGATCAACCCGTTGACCGTGAACGGGCAGCTGACCGAGTTGGTGCAGACGGCGCGGGCCGCCGGCTGGTCCACGGACGCTGGTCTGTCCGCCGTGCCCTACCTGCTGTGGCAGGGCCGCATCGACGAGGCCACCGAGGCGGTCGGCGCCTTCTCGGCGGACGAGGAGCAGGGCTCGGCCGTCCTGCCCGGCCGCCTGCGGATCATGCAGTTGCTGGTCTCCCTCTCCCACCCCGACCACCTGGCCAGCGTGCGGCAGACCCCGACCACCTGGAGCCGCGCCGCGAGCGCGCCCACCACGATCAGCCCGCTGCTGCAGGCGGTGACGGTGCTCGGCACCGCGTTGACGCCGACCGCCGACAACGACACCGTGGCGACCGCCGAGCAGCTCCTGCAACGGCACCACACGGATGACGGCGCCCTGGGCCTGC
The DNA here is from genome assembly GCF_043197615.1 of Micromonospora sp. NPDC049048. Classification (NCBI taxonomy): domain Bacteria; kingdom Bacillati; phylum Actinomycetota; class Actinomycetes; order Micromonosporales; family Micromonosporaceae; genus Micromonospora; species Micromonospora sp. NPDC049048. The sequence goes on from NZ_JBICTM010000004.1 coordinate 480,424, forward strand.
TGACCGCTCCCCTGCTGGCGCTGCTCTGGGCGGGCCGGTCGGACCGGGCCGCGGTCTGGGGCGACGTGCTGCTCGGCCGTCCGGCGGCCCAGCACGCGCCCGGCTGGCGGGCCGTGATCCGGGCGATCCGGGCGGAGGCGGCGTTGCGCGTCGGCGACCTGCCCGGCGCCGAGCACCACGCCCGCGCCGCCCTGGCGGACATGCCCGCCCCCGCGTGGGGAGTGGCGGTCGCCGGCCCGCTGTCCACCCTGGTCGCCTCCGCGACCGAGTCGGGCCGGTTCTCCGAGGCCGACCGGTGGCTCGCCCACCCGATCCCGCCCGGCATGTTCCGCACCCCGTTGGGCCTGCACTACCTGGCCGCCCGCGCCCGGCACCACCTGGCCGTACGCCGGCCCCACGCCGCCACCACCGACCTGCGGCGGTGCGGCGAGCTGATGCGCACCTGGGGCATCGACGCGGCCGGCCTGGTGCCGTGGCGGCTGGAGCTGGCCCGGGTGCAGCTCAGCGTCGGCAACAAGACGCAGGCCACGCAGCTCCTCCAGGAGCAGCTGCGGGTGCCGCACGGGGTCGACGACCGGACCCGGGGCCGTACGCTGCGCCTCCTCGCGACCACCGCCGCCCAGGACCACCGGCGCAAGCTGCTCTCCGAGGCGGTCAACCTGCTCCAGTCCAGCGGCGACCGGTTGGAGCTCGTCCGGGCCCTCGGCGACACCGGCCAGACGCTCCAGCGCGCCGGGGACTCCGCCCGCGCCCGGTTGCTCGTGCGCCGCGCCTACCAGCTCGCCCAGGACTGCGGGGCGTCGGTGCTGGCGCAGCGGCTGATCCGCCGGGAGCCGGGCAGCGGCCTGCCGGCGTACCCGGCCGCGGCCGAACTCCAGGAGCCGGACGACGGGCTCAGCGACGCCGAACGCCGGGTCGCCGCGCTGGCCGCACAGGGCCACACCAACCGGCAGATCTCCAGCAAGCTCTTCATCACGGTGAGCACCGTCGAGCAGCACCTGACGCGGGTCTACCGCAAGCTCGACGTGAAGCGCCGCACCGACCTGCCGTCCCGGCTCGTCGCCTACGCCGAGGCGCTGGCCGACGAGACGCAGGGCGCCGCGTCCTGACGGCCCCCGACGGGGCGCGGTGGCGAAGGCCCCGCGCCCCGTCGGCGCGTACGGCGGCCTGCGGTTCAACCGACGACCAGCCCGACGCCACGCCGGGCCGCCGCCTCGTCGCGGTGCCGCAGCACGAGATCGGCGGCGGCGGTGACCCCGCCGGCCTGCCGCATCCGCCGGCTCCACAGCTGCGCCCGCGCCCGGAACGTCTCCTCACCCAGCAGCCGCCCGAGCTTGGCGAGGACGTCCTCGACGTCGAGCGCGTCGGTCCGCTCGACGCAGAGCGCCACCCCGCTGTCGACCGCGCGCACCGCGCCGTCGGGGCAGTCCAGCCAGAACGGCATCACCAGCTGCGGTACGGCGAAGTGGACGGCCTCGTGGATGGCGTTGGCGGCGCCGTGGTTGAAGAAGACCCGCACGTGCGGGTGGGCCAGCACCCGGTGCTGCGACGGCAGCCACGCCTCCACCCGCAGGTTGCCCGGCAGCCGCCGCGGCGGCGGAAGGAGGTGCTGCTGGCGCGCGGGCACCTTCCACAGCACGGCGTGCTCGGGCCCGAGCCGCTCGGCGACCTCGACGATCGCGTCCACCTGCCCCTGCGACAGGCGCATGATGGTGCCGAACCCGACGTAGACCACCGAGGGGTGCTCGTCGAGCCATCCGGTCAGCTCCTCGTCCCCGTCGGCCGGCGGGAGTTCCCGGGGCACCACGGGGCCGAGCATCCGCAGCTTCTCCGGGGCGGTCGCGAACGGGTACTCGAAGCCGAAGACCGTGTACGCCATGAGCACCTCGGCGGCCTCGACGTAGCCCGCCGGGCGCATCTCCGCGTTGTGGATGCCGGCCGCCTTCCGGCTGTCGACGGCCGCGAGGCTACGCCGCAACCGCTCCGGCTCCATCAGCGCCCGTACGAGCCGGCTGCGGAAGCGGGTGTTGGCCGCCTGCTGCCGGGGCGTCATCCGGTGCGGCAGTCCCGAGAACGGGGCGGGGTAGCGCACCGGCAACTGCTCCTGCAGGAAGTTCGACGGCGGCAGCGAGACGCTGATCACGAAGGGCAGTCCACGGGTCTGCGCCGCGTCCATCGCCCAGCTGGCGAGGCTGTCCACCACCACCAGCGTCGGTCCGATCTCGTCGATCGCCCGCAGGCAGCGCTGGTAGAGCTGCCGCACGTGGTCGTAGTCGGTGCTGACGTCGAGGTAGCGCGCGAAGCTGGCGACCCGGTCGCTCGTGGTCAACTGCCGGTACGTCGCATCGTCCCAGGTCTCGGGTGACGACTGCGGCCGGGGCGGCCCGAGCGACACGAACGTGACCCGGCCCGGGCCGCGCAGCCCCTCGACGTCGGCCCGGCGGTCCTCAGTGGAGGCGAAGTGGACGTTGCCGACGCCGCGGGCCTTCAGCTCGCCCACGATGCTGAGCAACGGGTTGAACATCCCCGCGCTGTTGTAGGTGACGACCAGCACCGCTGGGCCGCGGTCGTCTCCGGTGGTGTCCACCGTCCGCCACTCCTTCCGCCTGTGCGGCGACCCGCGCGCCCGACCGTCACGTACGCGCCGACGGGCTGTCCGGGGAGCCGTTCGTCGGCGGCGGGTCGGATGCGACGTGTGCCGTGAGACAACGTTCGACGGAGGCTTCGATCAGACGGTTGCCGCCACGGGGCAACCGGACGAATGATCCCTCGCCGTCCATACAGCCTGCCACGGTCGGCACGAAACGCCCACCGGTGAGATGAATTTCCTTCGCGGCTATTTCGACGCGGTGACCTGCCCGTTCACGGCGCACGCCGATGGCCCGAACCGCGGGAGCGGTTCGGGCCATCGGCGGATCGGATCCTGGGGCGGTCAGTCCATGGCGCGACGCATGAAGCCACGCATGCCGATCGCCGAGAACACCACGAAGACCCCGGTGAGGACGCACATGCACAGCCAGAGCGGCAGCGACTCGACGCCCGGCGGGCCGACGAGCGACCGGGTCGCCTCGCTGATGTAGGTCAGCGGGTTCAACGAGCAGACCACCTGGTACCAGCGCAGCGAGTCCAGGCCGAGCAGCGGGAACTGGGTCGCGCCGGTGAACATGATCGGGGTCATCACCACGGTGAACATGATCTGGATGTGCTGCGTCGGCACCAACGTGCCGAAGGCGAGGCCGACCGCCGCACCGACCAGCGCGCCGATCGCCAGCACCGCGATCACCTTGAGGATGACCGCAGCGGGCCAGGTGACACCGAGCATGAGCATGCCGACCGGAATGAGCACCACGCCGGCGATCAGGCCGCGGATGCCGCCGAAGACGATCTTCTCCAGCGCCACCAGCGGGATCGCCATGGGTGACAGGAGACGGTCCTCGATCTCCCGGGTGAAGGAGAAGTCCATCATCATCGGCAGCGCCGTGTTCTCCAGCCCGATCAGGAAGGCGTTCAGCGCGATGACGCCGGGCAGCAGCACGTTGCTGAAGTCGTCGCTGGCGTAGCCCAGGTCGCCGAGCACCTTGCCGAAGATCAGCAGCATGAACAGCGGCTGGATGAAGACCTGGAGCAGGAAGCCGATCAGTTCCCGACCGGTGACGAACAGGTCCCGCGAGAGCACCGCCCGGAACGTGGCGAACTGGTCCAGCGCGCGCACCGGCGGCGGTGCCGCGGCCGGCGACGGTGCGGACGGGGGGGCGGGGGCGGCGACGCTCACCGAAGTTCCCTTCCGGTCAGGTGGATGAAGACATCTTCCAGGCTGGGCTGGCCGATGTTGAGGTCACGAACCTCGCAGCCCAGGTCGGCGAGGATCTTCATCGCCATCGGGATGGCGTTGGCCGGCTGGCCGCTGGTGTACAGCCGGAAGGAGAGCGGGGCGCCCGGATCGGCGGGCGCGTCGAGCGCCGGCGCGGGCATCGGCATCGCCGGCATGCCCGGAAACGCCGGCGCGGCGGCGGGCGCCGGGGCCGTCACCTTGAAGTGCTCCACCTGCTCCACGTCCGGGATCGACTCGAGCGCGGCCCGCACCTCCTCGGCGGGGGCGCCGGGGGTCACCACGAGGGTCAGGGTGCTGCTGCCCGGCAGCGTCCGGGTCAGCGCCGACGGGGTGTCCAGCGTGAGCAGCTTGCCGTGGTCGACGATGCCGACGCGGTCGCAGAGCTTCTCCGCCTCGTCCATGTCGTGCGTGGTGACCACCACCGTCACCCCGTCCCGCTTCAGCTCGGCGATCCGGTCGTGCACGAAGAGCCGGGACTGCGGGTCGAGGCCGGAGGACGGCTCGTCGAGAAAGAGCACCCGGGGCGAGTGCATCAGCGCGCGGGCGATCATCGTGCGCTGGGCGAGGCCGCCCGACAGGAAGTCGGTGCGGGAGTTCGCGAAGTCCTTGAGCCCCATCTGGTCCAGCAGCTCGTCCGCCCGCCGGATGCGCTGCGCCCGGGGCACGCGGTGGTACGCCGCGTGGAACAGCAGGTTCTGCCGGACGGTCAGCGCCCGGTCCAGGTTCACCCGCTGCGGTACGACCGCCAGCAACTGCCGGGCGACGGCGGGCGAGCCGATCACGTCCGCGCCACACACCTGGGCCCGGCCCGAGGTGGCCCGCACCCGTGTGGTCAGCACCCCGATCGTCGTCGTCTTGCCCGCACCGTTCGGCCCGAGCAGGCCGAAGACCTCACCGGCGGCGACGGAGAAACTCAGCCCGTCCACCGCCGGTGGCATGTTGGGCTGGTACCGCTTGACCAGCTCCGTGACCACCACTGCCTCGTCCACGTCGTCATGCTCCGTCCTGGAACGTCGGTCCGATAGATGTACGTGTGCCGATAGGGGGCGCTAGGGGCACGCCAGGGGCGGGACCGGTCACAGGCCCCGCGCGGCCAGCCAGCGCTGGACCGTGCCGGCGAGTTCCGGTCCCCGGTCGGCGACCATGCTGAAGTGGTCACCGGCCGCGTCGACCGCCTCGTGCGGGTAGGGCCAGCGCGACCGCCAGCCGTCCGGTTCGCCGTCCCACTCCCCCAGCGGCTCGCTGGCCCGTACCAGCAGGGTCGCCGCCGCCATCTCGGTCGGCTGCCAGTCCAGGAACAGGGGCAGGTAGCCCGCCCACGCCGTCGTCCGCCAGTCGTCCATCGGCGTGTACGCGGTGTCCCGGTCGATCATCCCGTCGAGCAGCTGCGGCACCCACCCGCCGAGCACCTCGCTGTTCGCCGGGTAGGTGTCCATGAGCACCACCGCGTCCGGCGAGCGGCCCTGGCGTTCCAACTCCCCGGCGAGCAGGTTGGCCACCATCGCGCCACCCGAGTGACCGGCCAGCACGAACGGGCCGGCGCCGACGGCGCGCAGCACCGTGTCGGCGTGCACCCGCAGCAACGCGTCGAGATCGGCGGGCAGCTCCTCGCCCACCCCGAACCCGGGGTTGGGCAGGGCCCAGACGTCGCGCACGCCCCGGAAGCCGGCGGCGAGTCGGGCGTACTCGTGCGCGCCGGAGAGCAGCGACATGGTGCAGCAGCACACCAGCTGCGCCCTGGCGCTCCCCTCCGCCAGCCGCAGGATGCCGGCCGGGCGGGTGAGCTGCGCCGGTTCGCTGAAGCTGGGCCGGAACTGGGCGAGCTTGACCAGGAGTTCGGCGTACCCGGCCGGGTCCTCGCGCGCCTTCGGCTGGTTGAACAACCCGCCGAGCAGACCACCGCCGGCACTCTCCGCGGCGGGTGCCCCGGCGTCGTTCGCGCCGTCCCCGGCCGCGTCCGCGCCGAGGAGCTGACCGAGCAGGTGACGGGCCAGCGCCGTAGGGGTGGGGTGGTCGAAGAGCAGGGTCGCCGACAGCTCCGCCCCGGTCTCCTGGCGCAGCGCGTCCCGCAGTTCCAGCGCGGTCAGCGAGTCGAAGCCGAGTTCCAGGAAGTCCCGGTCGGCCTCGACGGCGTTCGGCGAGGCGTGCCCGAGCACGGTGGCCACGCGCGCCCGGACCAGGTCCAGCAGGATCCGGTGCCGGTCGCCGGCCGACACGCCGGCCAGCCGCTCACGCAGTGCCCGGGCCGGATCGGTCGCCTCGCCGCCGGCGGCGTCCCGGTCGGCGTCGACCGCCGCCTCGGGCACGCCGCGCAGCAGCGGGCTGGGCCGTACGGCGGTGAAGGCCGGCACGAACGCGGCCCAGTCGAGGTCGGCGACCGCGAGCTGGTCGTCGCCGCGCCCCACGGCCTGCTGGAGCGCGGACACGGCCAGCTCGGCGGGGAGCGGATCGACCCCCCGACGGCGCAGCTGTGCCGGGTCGGTGACCTCCTCCGCCCAGGGCACCCAGGCGACGACGGTGGCCGGACGGCCGGCGGCGCGTCGGCCGGCGGCCAGCGCCTCCAGCCCGGCGCCTGCGGCGGCGGCGACCGCCGCTCCCCCGCTGCCCCAGACGGCGGCGGTGGAGGTGAAGACGACGAACTCGTCGACCGGCCGGTCGGCGCAGGCCCGGTCGAGCAGTTCCACCGCGGCGGTACGGGCGGCCACGGCGTCGGCCAGGTCGCGCGGCTCCAGCGCCGCGACCGGGTCGCCGGCCCCGTCGGAGTCGGCGACGTGCAGGACGGTACGGACCTCGGTGCCGGCGGCGGCCAGCCGGTCCAGCGCCTCGGGCAGCCCGTCGAGGTCGTCGACGGCGGTGACGGTGACGTCCCCCCCGATCGTGTCGGCGTCCGCCACCGGGCCGACGAGGACGAGGTGCGTCGCGCCGCGCTCGGCGAGCCACCGCAGCAGGTGCGGGGTACGCACCTGCGCGGACCCGTGCACCAGGACCGCTCCCCGGGGCCGCCAGTCGACGTCGGCGGCGCCGGCCGGGGCACGCCGGAGCCGGCGTGCGTACACCCCGCCGGGGCGTACCGCCAGCTGGTCCTCGTCGCCGCCGGACGCGACGATCCGGGCGAGCGCGGCGAGCGCGGTGTCGTCCGGCTCCGCCGGCAGGTCGACCAGTCCGCCCCACAGGCGCGGCTGCTCCAGCGCCAGCACCCGGCCCAGACCCCAGAGGTACGCGCCGGCCACGCCGGGCGCGGCGTCGTGCGCGTCGACGGCCACCGCGCCCCGGGTCACGGTCCACACCGGCGCGCCGCTCCCGGCGGCGCCGAGTGCCCGTACGAGCGCGGCCGTCCCGGCCAGCGCGGCCGTCCCGGTGGCCTCGACCGGCACCCCCGCCGCCAGCAGCGAGACCACGGCCGACGGGGCGCCGTCGGTCGGCAGGACCCGGGCGATCTCGTCCGGGTCGTCGCCCACGCTCACCAGCACCGGGTCCAGGCCCTCGGCGCGCAGCGCGGCCAGCACGGCCGTGGCGTCCGTGTCCACCCCGGCCACCACCAGGCACCGGCCGGCCGGCACGGTGCCGGCGGAGGGCGGGTCGACGCGGACCCAGTCGGCGCGGTAGCGCAGCCCGTCCAGTTCCGAGCCGCGACGCCGACGGTCCCGGTAGGACGCCAGGGCGGGCAGCAGTTCGGTCAATGCGTCCTGCCGGTCGGCGGGCAGGCCGAGCGCGGCGGCCAGTGCGTCCGGTCGCCCCTGCGCCACGGCCGCCCAGAACTCCTCGTCCTCGCCGGTCGCGGCGGGCTGGACGAGGTCCACGGTGGGCGGGTCCGGCCAGAAGCGTTCGTGGTGGAAGGCGTAGGTGGGCAGCTCGACGCGCGCGGCGTCGCTGCCGGCGAAGAGCGCCGCCCAGTCCACCCCGGCGCCGCGCAGGTCGACGGCGGCCAGCGCGGCGAGCAGCGTAGCCGGCTCCGGCTGGTCCCGGCGGCCGAGCGGCACGAAGGCCGCCGGTTCCACGTCGGGCAGGCACTCGCGGGCCAGCGCGGTCAGCGCGCCGTCGGGGCCGAGTTCCAGGAAGGTCGCCACGCCCGCGGCGGCCAGGGTGGCGACGCCGGCGTGGAAGCGGACCGTGTCGCGGACGTGCTCGACCCAGTAGCCCGGATCGGTGGCCTGGGCGGCGGTGAGCGGCTCGCCGGTCCGGTCGGAGACGATCGGCACGGCCGGCGGATGCCAGGTAACCTTCTCCGCGACGACCCGGAAGTCGGCCAGCATGTCGTCCATCCGGGCGGAGTGGAACGCGTGGCTGACCCGCAGCCGGCGGGACCGCCGGCCCTCGGCGGCCAGCCGCCGACCCGCCGCCAGCACGGCCTCCTCGTCGCCGGAGAGCACCACCGACCGGGGACCGTTCACGGCGGCCAGCGACACCCGCTCGTCGAGCAGCGGCGTCACCTCGGCCTCGGACGCCCGTACCGCCAGCATCGCCCCGCCGGGCGGCAGCTGCTGCATCAGCCGGGCCCGGGCGGCCACCAGGGTCGCCGCGTCGGCCAGCGACAGCACCCCGGCGACGTGCGCCGCGGCCAGCTCGCCGACCGAGTGCCCGAGCAGGTGCTGCGGGCGCAGCCCCCAGGCGGTGACCAGCCGGTACGCGGCGACCTCGTAGGCGAACAGCGCCGGCTGGGTGAACTCGGTGCGGTCCAGCAGCTCCGCCTCGGGCGAGTCGGGCTCGGCGAAGACCACCTCCCGCAGCGGGCGGCTCAGGTGCCGGTCCAGCTCCCCGGCCACCTCGTCGAAGGCGGCGGCGAACACCGGGAACCGGCGGCACAGCTCGGCGCCCATGCCGGGGCGCTGGGCGCCCTGGCCGGTGAAGAGGAACGCGACCTTGCCGGCCGGGCGGGCCACCCCGCGTACCACGCCCGAGGAGGTGCGCTCCTCGGCGACCGCGCGCAGACCGGCCAGCAGCGCGTCGCGGTCCCCGCCGATCACCGCTGCCCGGTGCGGCAGGGCCGCGCGGGTGGTGACCAGCGAGTACGCCACGTCGGCGGGGTCCAGGTCAGGCTGGTCGGCCAGGTGCTCCAGCAACCGCCGGGCCTGCCCGGCCAACGCCGGCGCGGACCGGGCGGAGACGATCCACGGCGCCGGCGGGGCGGGCGTACCGGCCGGCCGGGCGTCGTCGGTGTCCGCTGCGGTGGCCTGCTCGATGATGACGTGCGCGTTGGTGCCGCTGATGCCGAACGCGGAGACCCCGGCCCGGCGCGGCTGACCGGTCTCCGGCCACGGCTGCGCCCCGGTCAGCAGGGACACCGCCCCGGCCGACCAGTCGACGTGCGGGGTGGGCTCGTCCACGTGCAGGGTGGGCGGCAGCACCCCGTGCCGCATGGCCAGCACCATCTTCATCACCCCGGCGACGCCCGCCGCCGCCTGGGTGTGGCCGATGTTCGACTTCACCGAGCCGAGCCACAACGGACGCTCGGCGGGCCGCTCCTTGCCGTATGTGGCCAGCAGCGCCTGCGCCTCGATCGGGTCGCCCAGCGTGGTGCCGGTGCCGTGCGCCTCCACGACGTCCACCTGGTCGGCGGTCAACCCCGCGTTGGTCAGCGCCTGCCGGATCACCCGGCGCTGGGACGGGCCGTTCGGCGCGGTCAGCCCGCTGCTCGCCCCGTCCTGGTTGACGGCGCTGCCGCGTACCACGGCGAGCACCGGGTGGCCGTTGCGGCGGGCGTCGGAGAGCCGCTCGACCAGCAGCATGCCGGCCCCCTCGGACCAGCCGGTGCCGTCGGCGGCGGCGGCGAACGACTTGCACCGGCCGTCGGTGGACAGGCCGCGCTGCCGGGAGAACTCCACGAAGACGGTCGGGGTGGCCATCACCGACACCCCGCCGACCAGCGCCATCGTGCACTCGCCCAGCCGCAGCGCCTGGCAGGCGAGGTGCAGCGCGACCAGGGACGAGCTGCACGCGGTGTCCACGGTGACCGCCGGGCCCTCCAGCCCCAGCGCGTACGAGATCCGGCCGCTGGCCACGGCGGCGGCGCTGCCGGTGCCGAGGTAGCCCTCGACGCCGCCGGTCACCCCGGTGAGCAGCGCCGCGTAGTCGCCCTGGCTGCTGGTGGCCGCGTACACACCCGTGGGCGCGCCGCGCAGCGTGGTGGGGTCGATGCCGGCCCGCTCGAACGCCTCCCAGGCGGTCTCCAGCAGCAGCCGCTGCTGCGGGTCCATGGCGAGGGCCTCGCGGGGGCTGATGCCGAAGAAGGCGGGGTCGAAGTCCCCGGCGGAGTAGAGGAACCCGCCCTCCCGCACGTACGACGTGCCCCGGCTGTCGGGGTCGGGATCGGGGTCGTAGAGCGCCCCCAGGTTCCAGCCCCGGTCGTCGGGGAACGCCGACATGGCGTCGGTGCCGGCGGCCACCAGGTCCCACAGCTGCTCCGGCGACCCGACGCCGCCCGGGAACCGGCAGCTCATGCCGATGATCGCCACCGGCTCGCTGAGCGCGGCGGTGAGCTGTTGGTTCTGCTGCTTGAGCTTCTGGTTGTCGAGCAGGGACGCGCGCAGCGCGCCGACGACCTGGTCCAGGGAAACAGTCATCGGGGGCTCCTCAGGGCCAGCCGGGTCACGAGTCGGAGCCTTCCAGGGCCATCCGGACCAGGCCGGCGACGTCGAGTTCGCTGATCTGGGTCTCGGGCGCGGGCGACGTGGCCGGGGCGGCGGACGCCACGGCCGGCGTACCGGCGCTCGTGCGGGCCAGCTGGAGCAGCTGGTCGAGCAGGCCCGCCGCCCGCAGCTCGTCGAGCGGGATCGCGGCGAGGGCCCGGCGGACCGACTCCTCGTCGCCGTCGTCGCCGGCCACGCCGTCCGCGAAGAGCTCCTCGTACAGGTGGTCGGCGAGGCCGGCCGGGGTCGGGTAGTCGAAGACGACCGTGGTGGGCAGGTCGTGCCCGGTCGCCGCGGTGAGCAGGTTGCGCAGCTCCACGGCGGTGAGCGAGTCGAAGCCGAGGTCCAGGAAGCCCCGGTCGGTCTCGATCACGTCGGCGGAGGGGTGGCCGAGCACCTTGGCCGCGTCGACCCGCACCATCTCCAGCAGCGCGGCCCGCCGCTCGTCGGCGGGCAGCGCCCGCATCCCGGCGAGCAGGTCCCGGGCGACGGGCGCGGACGACGCGTCCGGCACCTCGGCGGGGGCGGCGGACAGCTCGCGTACGGCCGGCAGGTCGGCCAGCAGCGGGCTGGGCCGCAGCGAGGTGAACAGCGGCTGGAAGGTGGCCCAGTCGACGTCGGCGACGGTGACGCAGGTGTCGCCGGCGGCCAGGGCGTGCCGCAGCCCGGCCATCGCCACGCCGGGCGGCATCACCCGCAGGCCGCGGCGACGCAGCTGCTCCGCCGCCCCCTCGGTGTACATGCCCGACTCGGTCCACGGTCCCCAGGCGACGGAGGTGGCCGCCAGCCCCCGGCCACGTCGCCGCTCCGCGAGGGCGTCCAGGTAGGCGTTGCCGGCCGCGTACGCGCCCTGCCCGCCACTGCCCCACACCGCCGCGATGGACGAGAAGAGCACGAACGCGTCCAGCTCGGCGTCGTCGAGCAGTTCGTCGAGGTGTTCGGCGCCGGACAGCTTCGGAGCGATGACGTACGCCAGGTCCTCCAGGGTCGTGTCGGCCAGCGGCACCACCTCGCTGACCCCGGCGGCGTGCACCACCGCGCGCAGCGGCGGTCCCTCCCGCCGGAGGTCGGCCAGGAGTTCGGCCACCGCGCTCCGGTCGGCGGCGTCGCACCGGGCGACCCGGCAGTCCACGCCGAGGCCGGTCAGCTCGGCGAGCAGCTCGGCGGCGCCCGGGGTGTCGGTGCCCCGGCGGCTGGTCAGCACCACCCGTTCCGCGCCCTCGGCGGCCACCCAGCGGGCCACGTGCCCGCCGAGCGCGCCGGTGCCTCCGGTGATCAGCACCGTGCCCCGGGGCTGCCACGGCGTGGGCTCCCCGGCGGTGGTGGCCGGGACGAGCCGCCGTACCAGCACCCCGGACGCGCGGACGGCGAGCTGGTCCTCCACACCGCCGCCGGTGAGGATGCCGCCGAGCCGCATCGCCGTCCAGGGCTCGAGGTCGGTGGGCAGGTCGACCAGCCCGGCCCAGCGGGCGGGCTGCTCCAGCGCGGCCACCCGGCCCAGGCCCCACAGCATCGCCTGCCGGGGGTTGGCCGGGACGTCGTCGTCGCCGACGCCCACGGCGCCCTGGGTGACGCACCAGAGCCGGGCCGGCGCGTCGAGGTCGACGAGCTGCTGGAGCAGGTGCACGGTCGCGGCGAGGCCACGCGGCAGCGCCGGATGCTCGGCGTGCGGGGCGTCGTCCAGGCCCAGGAAGGAGAGGATCGACAGCGGTCCGTCGCCCGCGCCGAGCGCCTCGGTGAGCACGTCGGCGAACCCTCCGCACAGCTCGTCGGGGTCGGCGGCGGTGTCCACCGGCACGATGGTCACCTCGGTGCCCAGGGCCCAGGTGCAGGAGTGCAGGTCGGGGTCGTCGGCCCGGTCGGCGGGCAGCAGGACCAGCCAGCGGCCGGGATCCTGCTCCTGCGCGGCGTCCGCCATGGGTTCCCAGACCGCCCGGTACCGGGTGCCGTCCACCAGGGCCCGCTCCCGGCCGCGCCGGCGCCACGCCGACAGGGCGGGCAGGACGGTGCCGAACGGCTGGTCGCGGTGCACGTCGAGGTCGCGGGCCAGCGACTCGAGGTCCTCGGCCTCGACCGCCGCCCAGAAGCGGCGCTCGACCTCGGTGTCCTCGTCGGAGGCCACGAGGGTGGCCCAGGGCGGCGGCTCCGGCCAGTAGCGCTGCCGGTCGAACGTGTAGGTGGGCAGTTCGACCCGCTGGGCGCCGGTGCCGGCGTAGAGGGCCGACCAGTCCGGGGAGACGCCGTGGGTGTGCAGCGCGGCGAGCGCCCGCAGCAGGGTGGTCGGCTCGGGACGGTCCCGGCGCAGGACGGGGACCACCAGTGGGGTCCGGCCGCCGGTCGGGGCGCCCTCGGCCAGCACGGCCTGGGTGAGGGCGGTGAGCACCCCGTCCGGGCCGATCTCGACGTAGCCGGTGACGTTGCGTTCCCGCAGCGCCGCGACGGCGTCGGCGAAGCGTACGGCCTCGCGGGCGTGACGCACCCAGTACTCCGGCGTGCCGATCTCCGCCACGTCGACCGGCGCGCCGGTGACGGTGGAGATCATCGGGATGGTCGGGGCCGCGTACCGCAGCCGTCCGGCGACGGCGGCGAGGTCGTCGAGCACCGGGTCCATCAGCGGGCTGTGGAACGCGTGGCTGACCGTGAGACGCCGGATCCGGACGCCCCGGGCGGTCCACTCGGCGGCCAGCTCCTTGACGGCGTCGCCGGCCCCGGACACCACGACGGCGGCGGGACCGTTGACGGCGGCGACGGAGACCCGGTCGGCGCGGTCACCGAGCGCGGCGGTCACCTCGGCCTCGGTGGCGGCGATGGCGAGCATCGCCCCGCCGGCTGGCAGCGCCTGCATCAGCCGGCCCCGGGCGGCGACCAGCTCGGCGGCGTCGGCCAGGGAGAGCACGCCGGCGGCGTGGGCGGCGGCGAACTCGCCGATCGAGTGCCCGGCGACGGCGTCGGGGCGGACCCCCCACGCCTCGAACAGCCGGAACAGCGCCACCTCCACCGCGAACAGCGCCGGCTGGGTGAACTCGGTGCGGTCCAGCGCCCCGGCCTCGGGGGTGTCCGGCTCGGCGAAGAGCAGCGGCTTGAGCGGGCGGGGCAGGTGCGCGTCGAGGGCGGCGCAGGCCTCGTCGAGGGCGGCGGCGAAGACCGGGAACGCCTCGGCCAGCTCGCGTCCCATCCCGGCCCGCTGGGCCCCCTGGCCCGAGAAGAGGTACGCCACCTTCGGCCGGGGCGCGGCCACGCCGGTGACCAGCAGCGGCGAGTCCTCGCCGGCGCCGAGGGCGCGCAGCCCGGCGCCCAGCGCGATCCGGTCGGTGGCCAGCACGACGGCCCGGTGCTCCAGCGTGGCCCGGGAGACCGCCGACGACCAGCCGACGTCGACCGTACGCGGGGCCTCCAGCCCGGTGAGCTGCTCGGACCAGCGCTGCGCCTGGGCGCCCAGCGCGGACGCCGTACGACCCGACAGCAGCACCGGCACCACCGGCAGCCGGGCCGGGTCCCCCGTCGGCTGCTCGACCTCGGCCGGCTCCGGGGCCTGCTCCAGGATGGTGTGCGCGTTGGTGCCGCTGATCCCGAACGAGGAGACGGCGGCGCGGCGCGGATGGTCGGTGACCGGCCACGGGCGGCCCTCGCCGAGCAGCTCGACCGCGCCGACGCTCCAGTCCACCTGGTCGGTCGGCTCGTCGACGTGCAGGGTCTGCGGCAGGTAGCCGTGCCGCAGCGCCAGCACCATCTTGATGATCCCGGCGACGCCGGCGGCGGCCTGGGTGTGGCCGATGTTGGACTTGATCGAGCCGAGCCAGAGCGGCTGCTCGGCGGGCCGTTCCCGGCCGTACGTGGCGAGCAGCGCCTGGGCCTCGATCGGGTCGCCGAGCTTCGTGCCGGTGCCGTGCGCCTCGACGGCGTCCACGTCGGCCGGGGTGAGGCCGGCGTTGGCGAGCGCCTGCCGGATCACCCGCTGCTGCGACGGCCCGTTCGGGGCGGTGAGGCCGTTGGAGGCGCCGTCCTGGTTGACGGCGCTGCCGCGGATGACCGCGAGCACGGGGTGGCCGTTGCGGCGGGCGTCGGAGAGCCGCTCGACGAGCAGCAGGCCGAGGCCCTCGCCCCAGCTGGTGCCGTCGGCGGCGGAGGCGAACGCCTTGACCCGGCTGTCGGGGGCGAGCCCCCGCTGCCGGCTGAAGCCGACGAACACCCCGGGGGTGGACATGACGGTGACGCCGCCGACGAGAGCCAGCGAGCACTCCGAGCGACGCAGCGCCTGGCAGGCCCAGTGCAGCGCGACCAGCGACGACGAGCAGGCGGTGTCCACCGAGACGGCGGGGCCCTCCAGCCCGAGGGTGTACGACACCCGACCGGAGAGGACGCTGCCGGCGTTGCCGGTCATCAGGTGCCCCTCGGCGCCCTCGGCGCTGAACATCAGGTTGCGGTAGTCCTGGTAGTTGGTGCCGACGAAGACGCCGGTGGCGCTGCCGCGCAGCGTGTGCGGGTCGATGCCGGCCCGCTCGATCGCCTCCCAGGACGCCTCCAGCAGCAGCCGCTGCTGCGGGTCCATGGCCAGGGCCTCGCGGGGGCTGATGCCGAAGAAGCCGGCGTCGAAGTCGGCGGCGCCGGTGACGAAGCCGCCCTCGCGGGCGTAGCTGGTGCCCTCCTTCTCCGGGTCGGAGTCGAAGAGCCGGTCCAGGTCCCAGCCCCGGTCGGTGGGGAACTCGCCGATGGCGTCGCCGCCGGCGGCGAGGAGCTGCCACAGCTGCTCCGGGGTGTCCGCCCCGCCGGGCAGGCGGCAGCTCATCGCCACGATGGCGATCGGGTCGTCGTCCTCGGCCGCGGCGGCCGGGGCGGGGGCGGCCACGTCGGGGGCGATCCCGGTGAGCAGTTCGTCGAGGTGCGCGGCGAGCACCGTCGGGTTCGGGTAGTCGAAGGCGAGCGTCGCGGGCAGCCGCAGGTCGGTGGCGGCGGCCAGGAAGTTGCGCATGTCGACGGCCGTCAGCGAGTCCAGGCCGAGGTCGCGGAAGGGCTGGGTGGCCGGGATGTCGTCGGCGGCCCCGTAGCCGAGCGCGGTCGCCGCGCACTGCCGCACCAGCTCCAGCAGCGTCGCGGCGCGCTCCGCCGGGGCGAGCCCGGCGAGCCGCCGGGCCAGGGCCGACGGTACGTCCGTCTCCTCCTCGGCGGTCTCCTGCGGGGCGGGCTGCGTCGCCTCGTGCGCCTCGGCGAGGTCGGCGAGCAGCGGGCTGGGCCGCACCAGGGTGAACGCGGGGGCGAAGCGGGCCCAGTCGATGTCGGCGATGACGGTGGTGGTCTCGGCGCGCCGCAGCGCCCGGGCGAGGGCCTCGACGGCCAGCTCCGGGTCCATGCCGATCATGCCGCCCCGGCGCAGCCGCTCCTGGGCGCGTTCGTTGTCGGCGGGCAGGCCGGCACCGCGCCAGGCGCCCCAGGCCACCGAGAGGGCGGGCAGTCCCTCGGCCCGGCGTCGCTCGGCGAGGGCGTCGAGGAAGGCGTTGGCGGCCCCGTACGCGCCCTGCCCGGCGTTGCCGGTGGTGCCGGCGACCGAGGAGAAGAGCACGAACGCGTCCAGGTCGAGGTCCCGGGTCAGCTCGTCCAGGTGCAGCGCGGCGGCGCACTTGGGCGCGGCGACGGTGTGCAGGCGCTGCGCCGTGGCGGTGTCGACGATCCCGTCGTCGAGGACGGCGGCGGTGTGCAGCACGGCGGTCACCGGGGCGTCGCCGGGGACGGCGGCGAGCAGGTCGGCCACCTGCGCCCGGTCGGCGACGTCGCAGCGGGCCACGGTGACCCGTACGCCGAGGTCGGTCAGCTCCGCCTCCAGTTCGGCGGCCCCCGGGGCGTCCGGGCCACGCCGGCTGGCCAGCAGGACGTGCGCGGCGCCGGAGCGGGCCGCCCAGCGGGCCAGGTGCCCGCCCAGCCCGCCGGTGCCACCGGTGATCAGCACGGTGCCGCGCGTCCGCCAGGTGTCGTCCGCGTCGCCGGAGCCGGTCGGCTCGGGTTCGGTGATCCGGGCGAGCCGGCGCACGAAGACCCCGGAGTCGCGGATGGCGAGCTGGTCCTCGCCCCGGCCGGACTGGTCCGCGCCGTCGTCGTCGCCGAAGGGGTCCTCGTCGCCGCTGGCGCCGAGGGCCGCGCAGAGCAGCGCGCCGGCCTGCGCGTCGAGGACGTCCGGCAGGTCGAGCAGGCCGCCCCAGCGGGCGGGGTGTTCCAGGGCGACGGCGCGGCCGAGCCCCCAGACGGAGGCGGCGACGGGGCGCGGCGCCGGGTCGTCGGCACAGGCCGCGACGGCTCCCCGGGTGGCGCACCACAGCGGCGCCTCGACGCCGAGCAGCCCGAGCGCCTGCACCAGCAGGGCGGTGCCCGAGGCGGCCAGCGAGGTCGCGGGGTGCTCCGGGTGCGCGCGTTCGTCCAGGCCCAGCAGCGAGAGCACGGCGACGGGTCCGTCGGGGCCGACGAGCGCGGCGCCCAACTGTTCGGCCAGCGCCGCCGGGTCGTCGGTGACGTCCAGCCGCACGGGTACGACGTCCGCGCCGAAGTTGCCGAGAGCCGACAGCACGTCGATGACCAGCGGGTCGTCGCCCAACGCCGCGGGCACCGGCACCAGCCAGGTGCCGGCGAGCCAGGTCAGCGGCAGGTCGGGCACGGCCTGCCAGGTGACCCGGTAGCGCCACCGGTCGATGTCCGGCGCGGCGTCGGGCGCGGCGAGGAAGAGCGGCGGCGCGGGCCAGTACCGGTGGTGGTCGAAGGCGTACGTGGGCAGGTCGACGGTGGCCGCGGCGGGCAGGACCTTCGCCAGGTCGACGGGCAGGCCGATGGCGTGCGCGGTGGCGAGGTTGGTCAGCAGTCGGATCGCGTCGTCGTCGTCGCGGCGCAGGCTGCCCAGGGTGTGGCCGGTGACGCCGGTGTCGTCGAGGATGGCCGTGACCGGCATCGTCAGCACCGGGTGCGGGCTGATCTCGACGAACGTGGTGTGCCCGGCGGCGACCGCCACCCGCACGGCCCCGTCGAAGAGCACGGTCTGCCGCAGGTTGTCGTACCAGTAGTCCGCGCCCATGGTGAGCGGGTCGGCCCACTGTCCGGTCAGGGTGGAGACCAGGCGGGTGTGGCCGGCCTGCGGAGCGACGTCGGCGAGGTCGGCCCGCAGCTGCTCGGCGACCTCCTGCACGGCCGGCGAGTGGGACGCGTAGTCCACGGGGATCAGCCGCGCCCGGACCCCCTCGGCCTGGCAGGCGGCCACGAGGTCGGCGACGTGCTGCGGCGGGCCGGACACCACGACGGTGGACGGACCGTTGACCGCCGCGACACCGACACCCGGGAACGCCGGCAGGCGCTCGCCGACCGCGTCGGCCGACAGGTCGATCGACGCCATCGTCCCCGTACCGCGCAGCACCGCCAGGGCACGCGACCGCAGCGCCACGGTCCGCGCGGCGTCCTCGAGGCTGAGGATCCCGGCGACGCACGCCGCGCCGATCTCGCCCTGCGAGTGGCCGATCACCGCGGTCGGCACGACACCGGCGTGCTGCCAGACGGCCGCGAGGGCGATGCCGACGGCCCACAGCACGGGCTGCACGACCTCGACCCGCTCCAACCACGACTCGTCGTCCCCGGTGAGCACCGATACGAGGTCCACGTCCAGGTACGGCGCCAGGGCCCGCTGGCACTCCGCCAACTTCGCGTCGAACACCGGCGTACGGCCGACGAGCCCGGCGGCCATCCGCGCCGACTGCGCGCCCTGACCGGGGAACACGAACACCGGACCCGCGCCGGGGCTCGACGCCACACCGGTGACCACGTTTCCGGCCGGCAGGCCGGCAGCGACCGCGTCCAGCCCGGCCAGCAGTTCGGCGGTGCTCGACCCGACGACGGCGGCGCGGTGGTCGAACGTCGACCGGGTGGTCGCCAGGGACCAGCCCACCGCCGCCGCGTCGATCTCGCCGCGCCCGCGCAGGAAGGCCGCGAGCCGGGCCGCCTGGCCGGCGAGGGCGCCCTTCGACCGGGCCGACACCGGCCAGAGCAGCGCGGCGGCGGCGACCAGGCCGGGGGCGGAGCCGATCGGGCGCGCCTCGGCCGGCTCCGCCGGCTGCTCGATGATCACGTGGGCGTTGGTGCCGGAGATGCCGAACGAGGAGACGGCGCCCCGCCGTACCCGGCCCGTCTCGGGCCACGGGCGTGCCTCGGTGGCCAGTTCCACCGCGCCGGCCGTCCAGTCGATGTGCGGGGACGGCGCGTCGACGTGCAGCGTCGCCGGGACGAGGCCGTGCCGGATGGCGAGCACCAACTTGATCACGCCGGCCACGCCGGCGGCGGCCTGGGCGTGGCCGATGTTCGACTTCACCGAGCCGAGCAGCAGCGGCGGGGCGTCGCCCCGGTCCTGCCCGTACGTGGCG
Organism: Micromonospora sp. NPDC049048; assembly: GCF_043197615.1. Classification (NCBI taxonomy): domain Bacteria; kingdom Bacillati; phylum Actinomycetota; class Actinomycetes; order Micromonosporales; family Micromonosporaceae; genus Micromonospora; species Micromonospora sp. NPDC049048. Next base: position 499,266 of record NZ_JBICTM010000004.1, read on the forward strand.
ATGAGTGCCTGCGCCTCGATCGGGTCGCCCAGCTTGGTGCCGGTGCCGTGCGCCTCCACGACGTCGACGTCGGCGGTGGCGAGCCGGGCGGAGGCGAGGGCCTGGCTGATGACCCGCTGCTGCGCGGGCCCGTTGGGCGCGGTCAGCCCGTTCGACGCGCCGTCCTGGTTGACGGCGGTGCCGCGTACCACCGCGAGGACGTGGTGGCCGTTGCGGCGGGCGTCGGACAGCCGCTCGACCAGCAGCCAACCGACGCCCTCGGAGAACCCGGCGCCGTCGGCGCTGGCGGCGAACGACCGGCACCGCCCGTCCGTGGAGAGGGCGCGTTGCCGGCTGGATCCGATGTAGAGGCCCGGGGTGGCCATCACGGTCACCCCGCCGGCCAGCGCCAGGTCGCACTCCCCCGCCCGCAGCGCCTGCACGGCGAGGTGCAGCGCCACCAGCGACGACGAGCAGGCCGTGTCGATGGAGACGGCCGGCCCTTCGAGCCCGAGGGCGTACGACACCCGGCCCGACGCGACGGCCGCCGCGCCCCCGGTCATCGAGTGCCCCTCGTCGCCGTCGGGCGACATCATCAGCAGGGTGCCGTAGTCCTGCCCGTTGGTGCCGACGAACACCCCGGTCCGGCTGCCGCGCAGCGAGGCCGGGTCGATGCCGGCGGCCTCGACCGCCTCCCAGGACGTCTCCAGCAGCAGCCGCTGCTGGGGGTCCATGGTCAGCGCCTCGCGGGGCGAGATGCCGAAGAAGGCGGAGTCGAAGTCCCCGGCCCCGTCGACGAACCCGCCCTCCCGGGCGTACGACGTGCCCGGGTGGTCGGGGTCGGGGTGGTAGAGGCGCTCCAGGTCCCAGCCCCGGTCGTCGGGGAAGGGAGCGACGGCGTCCCGGCCCTCCCGCAACAGCTCCCACAGGTCGTCGGGGTTGCGCACCCCGCCCGGCAACCGGCAGCTCATCGCCACGATCGCCACCGGCTCCAGTTCCTGGGACTGGGCCTCGCTGAGTCGGCGGCGGGTGTCGTGGAGATCAGCCATGACCCGCTTGAGGTAATCGCGGAGCTTGTCTTCATTGGCCATCGGAGTGCCGCTTCCTCGAAAAGAGACGGGAGAGAGCTGGAGCTGAGGGGGTCAGGAGATGCCGAGGTCCTTGTCCACCATCGCGAACAGTTCGTCGTCGGTGGCGTCGTCGAGGTGCCGGCCGATGTCGGCGCCACCGCTGTCCTGGCCGAGCCGGGAGAGCATGGCCTGCAGGCGTACGGTGGCGCGCACCCGGGCCGCCTCGTCCCGTGCGACCACGTCGAGGCTGTCGGCGATCCGGTCCAGATCGTCGAGGAGCGCGTTCGGGGTGACCACGTCGTCGTGGGCGACCTCGGCGAAGAGGTACTCCGCCAGGGTCGTCGGCGTCGGGTAGTCGAAGACCAGGGTGACCGGGAGGGCCACGCCGGTGGCCGAGCCGAGTCGGTTGCGCAGCTCGACGGCGGTGACGGAGTCGAAGCCGAGCTCCCGGAACGCCCGGTGCTCGTCCACCGACTCGGCGGACGGGTAGTTGAGCACGGCGGCGACCTGGCCGCGGACCAGGCCGAGCAGCACGGCGAGCCGGTCGGCGGCGGGCAGCCCGGCGAGCCGCTCCTGCAACGAGTCCGGGCCGGCGCCGGTCTCGACGCTGGCCACCGCCTCGGCGGTGGCGAGCCGGCGGACGTCCGGCAGGTCGCTGATCAGCGGTCCGGGCCGGGTGGCGGTGAAGGCGACGGAGAACCGTTCCCAGGCGATGTCGGCGATGGTGAGGAACGCCTCGCCGTGGTCCACGGCCTGGTGCAGCGCGGTGATCGCCGCCTCGGGGGTCATCTCGGGTACGCCGTGGCGGTGCAGCAGCTCGCCGAGCGGCCCCTCGGCCATGCCGCCGCCGGCCCACGCCCCCCAGGCGATGGAGGTGGCGGTCAGGCCGAGGCCCCGCCGGTGCTGGGCGAGCGCGTCGAGGAACGCGTTGCTCGGGGCGTAGTTGCCGACGCCGGAGCTGGCCACGCTGCCCGCGAACGACGAGAACATGATGAACGCGGACAGCTCGTGGTCGAGCGTCAGCTCGTGCAGGTTGTACGCGACGTCGACCTTGGCCTGGAGCACCCGCTCGATCTGCTCCGGCCGGATGTCGTTGATCATCGCGTCGTCGAGTACGGCGGAGGCGTGCACGACCGCGGTGAGCGGGTACTCGGCGGGGATCTGGTCGATCAGCTCCGCCAGGGCGTCCCGGTCGGAGGCGTCGCACTCGACCACGGTGGCCTGGGCGCCCAGCTCGGTGAGGTCGTCGACGAGCTGCTGCGCGCCCGGCGCGGTCATGCCCCGCCGGCTGACGACGACGATGTTCTCCACGCCGCTGCGGGCCAGCCAGCGGGCGGCGTGCCCGCCGAGCGCGCCGGTGCCGCCGGTGACCAGCGCCGTGCCGTACGGCTGCCACGGGTTGGCGGGCTGGCTGTCGCCGAGCGGGACGCGGGTGAGCCGGCGGGCGAGCAGGCCACCGGGGCGTACCGCGATCTGGTCCTCCTCGCCGGCGGTGGTGAGGGCCGCGACCAGCAGGTCGGCGCAGCGGTCCTCGACGGCCTCGGGCAGGTCCACGAGGCCACCCCAGCGCTGCGGGTGCTCCAGCGCGGCGACCCGGCCGAAGCCCCAGACCAGCGACTGCACCGGGGAGCGCAGCAGGTCGGCCATGCCGACGGACGCGGCGCCGGAGGTGACGCTCCACATCGGCGCGCGCAGGCCGATGTCGCCGAGGGCCTGGAAGAGCGCGACGGTGGCGGCGAAGCCGCCGGGCACGGAGGGGTACAGCGGGTGGGCCAGCTCGTCGAAGGCGAGCAGCGAGACCACGCCCGTCACCTCGGCGGCGGTGTCGCCGCCCGACGCGGCGGCGAGCGCCTCCTGGATCAGCTTGCCGAACTGGTCGCGGTCGACGTCGGGGGTGGACACGGCCACCGGCACGAGCGTCGCGCCGGCCGCCGCGAACGCCTCGACGCAGGCGTCCTGCCAGGGCTCGATGATGTCGCCGGTCGGCATGACCACGACCCAGGTGCCGTTCATGCCCCGGTTGGCGACGCCGGTCAGCGGCTTCCAGGTGTCCTGGTAGCGCCAGCTGTCGATGTCGGCCTGCCGGCGCCGCTGCCGGCGCCAGGAGGTGAGCATCGGCAGGGCCGGCAGCAGCGCGTCGAGGACCTCGTGCGCCGGGGTGTCCTCGGTGGCGATGGTCTCGGCGAGGGCGGTGACGTCCCCGCGCTCCACGGCGGCCCAGAAGCTCGCGTCGCCGGGGTCGCCGCCCGCGCCCGCCAGCAGGCTCTCCAGGTCGGGGCCGCCGCTGCCGTCGAGCCAGAACCGCTGGTGGTCGAAGGCGTACGTGGGCAGCGGCGCGACCTCGGTCTCGGCGAGGACGTCGGCGAGGTCGACGGGCAGGCCGATGGCGTACGCGGTGGCGAGGTTGGCCAGCAGCCGCGTCGCGTCGTCGTCGCCCCGGCGCAGGCTGCCCAGGGTGTGCCCGGTGACGCCGGTGTCGTCGAGGATGGCCGTGACCGGCATCGTCAGCACCGGGTGCGGGCTGATCTCGACGAACGTGGTGTGCCCGGCGGCGACCGCCACCCGTACGGCGGCGTCGAACTGCACGGTCCGCCGCAGGTTGTCGTACCAGTAGTCCGCGGTCATCGCGGTCGGGTCGACCCAGTCACCGGTCAGCGTGGAGACCAGCCGGGTGTGGCCGGCCTGCGGGGCGACGTCGGCCAGGTCCGCGCGGAGTTGTTCGGCCACCTGCTGCACGGCCTCGGAGTGGGAGGCGTAGTCCACCGGGATGAGCCGGGCGCGCAGGCCCTCGGCCTGACAGGCGGCCACGAGGTCGGCCACGGGCTGCGGCGGGCCGGACACCACGACGGTGGACGGGCCGTTGACCGCCGCGACACCGACACCCGGGAAGGCGGGCAGGCGCTCGGCCACCGCGTCGGCCGACAGGTCCACCGACGCCATCGTCCCCGTCCCGCGCAGCACCGTCAGCGCCCGCGACCGCAACGCCACCGCCTTCGCCGCGTCGTCCAGGCTGAGGATCCCGGCGACACAGGCCGCGCCGATCTCGCCCTGCGAGTGGCCGATCACCGCGTCCGGGACGACGCCCGCCGCGCGCCACACGGCCGCCAGGGCGATGCCGACGGCCCACAGCACGGGCTGCACGACCTCGACCCGCTCCAGCCACGACTCGTCGTCCCCGGTCAACACCGACACGAGGTCCACGTCCAGGTACGGCGCCAGGGCCCGCTGGCACTCCGCCAACTTCGCGTCGAACACCGGCGTACGGCCGACGAGCCCGGCAGCCATCCGCGCCGACTGCGCACCCTGACCGGGAAACACGAAGACGGGGCCGGTGCCGGCGCTGGTGACCGTGCCGCTCACGAGGTTACCGGCCGGCTGGCCGGTGGCGAGGGCGTCCAGCCCGGCGAGGAGCTCGGCGGTGCTCGACCCGACGACGGCGGCGCGGTGGTCGAACGTCGACCGGGTGGTCGCCAGGGACCAGCCCACCGCCGCCGCGTCGATCCCGCCGCGCTCACGCAGGAAGGCCGCGAGCCGGGCCGCCTGGCCCGCGAGGGCGGACCTCGACCGGGCCGACACCGGCCAGAGGGTCACGTCCGAGGCGACCAGGCCGGGCCGGCGCGCGGGCTCGACGGCGGTGGCCCCGCCGGTCTGCTCGCCGTCGACGGTCGCCGGGTCGGCGACGCGCGGACGGTACTCCTCCAGGATCACGTGGGCGTTGGTGCCGCTGACCCCGAAGGAGGAGACGCCGCCGCGGCGGGGGCGGTCCAGCTCCGGCCACGGCTTGGACTCGGTAAGCAGGGAGACCGCTCCGGCCGACCAGTCCACGTGCGGGGAGGGCTCGTCGATGTGCAGGGTCTCCGGCATGACGCCGTTGCGCAGCGCCATCACCATCTTGACCAGCCCGGCGACGCCGGCGGCGCTCTGGGTGTGGCCGATGTTCGACTTCACCGAGCCCAGCCACAGCGGCCGGTCGGCCGGCCGGTCCTGCCCGTACGTGGCGATGAGCGCCTGCGCCTCGATGGGGTCGCCGAGGGTGGTGCCGGTGCCGTGCGCCTCGACCATGTCGACGTCGGCGGTGCCGAGCCGGGCGTTGGCGAGGGCCTGGCGGATGACGCGCTGCTGGGAGGGGCCGTTCGGGGCGGTGAGCCCGTTGGACGCGCCGTCCTGGTTGAGGGCGCTGCCCCGGATCACGGCGAGGATCGGGTGGCCGTTGCGTTCGGCGTCGGCCAGCCGCTCCACGACGAGCACGCCGCCGCCCTCGCCCCAGCCGGTGCCGTCCGCGCCGGCCGCGAAGGCCCTGCACCGGCCGTCGACGGACATGCCGCGCTGCCGGGAGAAGACGACGAACACGCCGGGGGTGACCATCACGGTGACGCCGCCGGCGATGGCCAGATCGCACTCGCCGCGGCGCAGCGCGTTCACGGCGAGGTGCAGGGCCACCAGCGAGGAGGAGCAGGCGGTGTCGACGCTGACGGCGGGACCGTTGAGGCCGAGGGTGAACGAGATCCGGCCCGACGCGACGCTCGTGGTGTTGCCGGTGCCGATGTACATGTCGACGCCCTCGGGCACGTTCGGCAGACCCATGCCGTAGTTCGAGGTGCTCAGCCCGACGAAGACACCCGTGGAGCTGCCGCGCAGCGACAGCGGGTCGATGCCGGCCCGCTCGATGGCCTCCCAGGACGTCTCCAGCAGCAGCCGCTGCTGCGGGTCCATGGCGAGGGCCTCACGCGGCGAGATCCCGAACAGGGACGGGTCGAAGTCACCGGCGGCGTCGAGGAACCCGCCGATGCGCGTGTAGCTCTTGCCCGGCTTGTTCGGGTCCGGGTCGTAGAGCGCCTCCAGGTCCCAACCCCGGTCGTCCGGAAACTCGGTGAGCGCGTCCCGGCCGTCGGCGACAAGCTCCCACAGGTCCTCCGGCGACCGCACGCCACCCGGAAAGCGGCAGCTCATCGAGACGATGGCCAGGGGCTCCTGGTCGCGCGCCTCGACAGTCTGCAGCTTGCGCTTGGTGTCGTGCAGGTCGGCGGTCACCCGCTTCAGGAAGTACCGCAGCTTGTCGTCGCTCATCGGGTGGCCCCTGCCTCGATCCGAAGGTTGGTCATCTCAGGAGATTCCAAACTCTTTGCTGATGAAGTCGAAGATCTCGTCGTCGCTGGCCGAGTCGAGGTCGGGCCGGTCCGCTTCCACGGCGGGCCCGGCCGCCAGGTCGGACGCCTTGGCGAGCAGGTCCTGCATCCGGGCGGTGAACCGGGCGCGGGCCACCGGGTCGAGCGGGATCGCGGTGAGCAGGCTCTCCACCGTGTCGATGCCCTGGAAGAGCGGTTGCGTGGAGGGCGCCGCGTCGGCGGCGATCTCACTGGTCAGCTTCTCGGCGAGCGCCGTCGGCGTCGGGTAGTCGAAGACCAGCGTCGCCGGCAGCCGCAGCCCGGACAGGCCGTTGAGGCGGTTACGCAGGTCGACGGCGGTGAGCGAGTCGAACCCCAGGTCGGTGAAGAGCCGGTTCGGGTCGACCGCGTCGGCGCCGGCGTGACCGAGGACGGCGGCGATGTTCGCCCGTACCACGTCGAGCACCACCTTGAGCCGCTCCGGGCCGGCCAGGCCGGCGAGCCGCTGGCTGAGCTGCACCCCGCCGGAGCGGGCGCCGCTGGCGTCGACGGAGCGCCGCGTCGGCACCCGGACCAGGGCCCGGAGCATGGGCGCGAGGGAGCCAGCCTCCGCCTGTCCGCGCAGCGTCCCGACGTCGAGGCGCATCGGCACGACAGCCGCCGCGTCGAGCCGCCACGCGGCGTCGAAGAGGTTCAGCGCCTGCTCGGTGGCCAGGCCGGCGGCGCCCTGCTCGGCCATCCGCCGCACGTCGTCGTCGCCGAGGTGACCGGTCATGCCGCTGGCCTGCTCCCATAGGCCCCACGCGAGCGAGATGCCGGCGAGCCCGTGTGCCCGGCGGTGCGCCGCGAGGGCGTCCAGGAAGGCGTTCGACGCGGCGTAGTTGGACTGGCCGGCGCTGCCCAGCGTGGCCGCCGCCGAGGAGAACAGGACGAAGGCCGCGAGGTTCGCGTCGGCCGTGAGGCGGTGCAGGTGCCACGCCGCGTCGATCTTCGGCACGGCGACCGCGTCCACCCGTTCGGGGGTCATCGACTCCAGCACGCCGTCGTCGAGGACGCCGGCGGCGTGCACCACGGCGGTGAGCGGGTGCGCTGCCGGCACCCCGGCCAGCAGCGCCGACAGGGCGTCGGGGTCGGCGGCGTCGCAGGCCGCGACGGTCACCTCCGTACCGGCGCCGGCGAGTTCGGTGACCAGGTCGCCGATCCCCTCGGCCGCCGCGCCGCGCCGCCCGGCCAGCAGCAGGTGCCGTACGCCGTGGGTGGTGGCGAGGTGACGGGCCAGGATGCGGCCCAGCACGCCGGTCCCGCCCGTGATCAGCACGGTGCCGTCCGGGTCGATCCCGCCGGGCAGCGGCTCCACGCCGGCCGGAACCCGGCCGAGCCGTGGCGTGCGGACCTGCCCGTCGCGCACGGCGAGCTGCGGCTCGCCGGAGGCGATGGCGGCGGCCAGCGCCGCGGCGCTGTCCGGGGCGCCGTCGAGGTCGACGAGCTGGCACCGGCCCGGGTGTTCGAGCTGGGCGGTGCGCAGCAGGCCCCAGACCGGGGCCTGGCGCAGGTTGACCGCCTGCCGCTCCCCTGCCGCGACCGCGTTTCGGGTGACCAGCACCAGCCGCGAGTCGGCGAACCGGTCGTCGGCGAGCCAGGTCCGCAACGCGGCGAGGGTACGGTGCGTGATGGCGCGCGCCTGCGCGGCGAGCGCCGGGTCCGTCGGGTCTCCGGCGTCGCCGACCGGGACGATCACCGCCTCGGGCGTGGGCTCGCCCCCGGCGAGCAGGTCGCCCAGCGAGTCGAGGTCGACGTCGGTACGCACCCGGGCACCGGCCGCCTCGCAGGCGGCGCTTAGCGCCAGGTCGTCGCCGAGCGCCACCCAACGGGTGGCCGCCGGCACGGGGCCGGTGGGCACCGGCAGCACCGGCCAGTCCACCTGGAACAGCGACTCGTGCCGGCCGGAGCGGGCCGCACCGAGGGAGTCGCCGGAGACACGGCGCATGATCAGCGAGTCGACGTGCAGCACCGGGGCGCCGGTGGCGTCGGCCACCTGGAAGGAGACGCCGACCTCGCCGGCCGCGGCGACGCGTACGCGCAGGGCGGTGGCGCCGGCGGCGAGCAGGGAGACGCCGGTCCAGGCGAACGGCAGGCGGGGCACGCTGGCGTCGGCGCCGTCGCCCATCCGGCCGAGGAAGCCGCCGATCGACATGGCCTGCAACGCGCCGTCCAGCAGCGCCGGGTGCACGCCGAAGCGGCCGGCCTCGGTGTGGTGGTCGGCGGGCAGCTCGACCTCGGCGAAGACCTCGTCGTCGCGGGTCCACGCGGCCCGCAGGCCACGGAACGCCGGGCCGTACCCGAAGACGGTCGCCTCGATGCCGGAGTAGAAGTCGTCGGACTCGACGCGCGTCGCGCCGGGCGGCGGCCACACCCCCAGGTCGAAGGTGGGCGCGGCGTCGGCCGGCTGCGGGCCGAGCAGACCGGTGGCGTGGCAGGTCCAGGCGACGTCGGCCAGGATCTCGTCGGAGCCGTCCCGGTAGGGCCGGGAGTAGAGCTGGACGGTACGCCGCCCGTCGTCGTCCCGGTCGCCGACCGTCAGCTGCACCTGGAGCGCGCCGAGTTCGGGCAGGACGAGCGGGGCGAGCAGGGTCAGCTCTTCCACCGTCGGGCAGCCGGCCTGCTCACCGGCGTACGTGGCGAGTTCCACGAAGGCGGTGCCGGGCAGCAGGATGTTGTCCATCACCCGGTGCTCGCCGAGCCACGGGTGGGTACGCACCGACAGCCGCCCGGTGAAGACCATCCGCTCGCTGTCGGGGAAGGTCAGCGTGGCGCTGAGCAGCGGGTGCCCGGCGTCCTGGAGGCCGGCGGAGCTGACGTCCTGCGCCCGGTGCACGGGAGGCTCGACCCAGTACCGCTGGTGGTCGAAGGCGTACGTGGGCAGTGCCACGGTGTCGGTCTCGGCGAGGACGGCCGTCAGGTCGACGGGCAGGCCGATCGTGTGGGCGGTCGCGAGGTTCGTCAACAGCCGCGTCGGGTCGTCGTCGCCGCGCCGCAGGCTGCCCAGGGTGTGCCCGGTGACACCGGCGTCGTCCAGGATCGCCGTGACCGGCATCGTCAACACCGGATGCGGGCTGATCTCCACGAACGTCGTGTGACCCGCCTCGACGGCCACCCGCACGGCGGCCTCGAACTGGACGGTCTGCCGCAGGTTGTCGTACCAGTAGTCCGCCGTCATCGAGGACGGGTCCACCCAGTCCCCGGTCAACGTCGACACGAGCCGGGTGTGCCCCTGCTGCGGGGTCACGCCCGCCAGGTCGGCGCGCAACTGCTCGGCGACCTCCTGCACCGCCGCCGAGTGCGACGCGTAGTCCACCGGAATCAACCGCGCCCGCACCCCATCGCCCTGACACGCCTCCACCAGGTCAGCGACCGGCTGCGGCGGACCCGACACCACCACAGTCGACGGGCCGTTGACCGCCGCGACGCCCACGCCGGGGAACTCCCCGAGGCGCTCGCCGACCGACTCGGCCGACAGGTCCACCGACGCCATCGTCCCGGTACCCCGCAGCACCGTCAGCGCCCGCGACCGCAGCGCCACGGCCTTCGCCGCGTCCTCCAGCGACAGGATCCCCGCCACACACGCCGCACCGATCTCACCCTGCGAGTGACCGACCACCACAGCCGGGGTGACCCCCGCGTGCTGCCAGACGGCCGCGAGAGCGATGCCGACGGCCCACAGCACCGGCTGCACGACCTCGACCCGCTCCAACCACGACTCGTCATCACCCGTCAACACCGACACCAGGTCCACGTCCAGGTACGGCGCAAGAGCCCGCTGACACTCCGCCAACCGCGCGTCGAACACCGGCGCACGACCCACCAGGCCAGCCGCCATCCGCGCCGACTGCGCACCCTGACCCGGGAACACGAACACCGCACCCGCGCCGTGGGGCGTGGCGGCGCCGGCGACGACGTTGCCGGCCGGCGTTCCGGACGCCAGGGCGTCCAGCCCCGCCAGCAACTCCTCCGTGCTCGACCCGACGACGACGGCCCGCTGGTCGAACGTCGACCGGGTGGTGGCGAGGGACCAGCCCACCGCCGCCGCGTCGACCTCGCCGCGCTCGCGGACGTACTGCGCCAGGCGGGCCGCCTGGCCGGTCAGGGCACCCTTCGACCGCCCCGACAGCGGCCATGCGACGACGTCGGAGGCCACGAGGCCCGGCTGCGGGTCCACGCGTGCGGCGTCGGCCGGCTCGTCGCCCTGCTCGATGATCACGTGGGCGTTGGTGCCGGAGATGCCGAACGACGACACCGCCGCCCGGCGCGGCCGGTCCACCGCCGGCCACGGCCGCGACTCCGTCGCCAGCTCCACCGCGCCCGAGGTCCAGTCGATGTGCGGGGACGGCTCGTCCACGTGCAGCGTCGCCGGGACGAGGCCGTGCCGGATGGCCTGCACCATCTTGATCACGCCGGCCACACCGGCGGCGGCCTGGGCGTGGCCGATGTTCGACTTGATCGAGCCCAGCAGCAGCGGCCGGTCGCCGGGCCGCTCCCGCCCGTACGTGGCGAGCAGGGCCTGCGCCTCGATCGGGTCGCCGAGGGTGGTGCCCGTACCGTGCGCCTCGACAACGTCCACGTCGGCCGTGGAGAGCCGCGCCGAGGCCAGTGCCTGCCGGATCACCCGCTGCTGCGAGGGCCCGTTCGGGGCGGTCAGCCCGTTGGAGGCGCCGTCCTGGTTGATCGCCGAGCCGCGTACCACCGCGTAGACGGTGCGGCCCTGCCGGCGGGCGTCGGAGAGCCGCTGCACGAGCAGCATGCCGACGCCCTCGGACCAGCCGGTGCCGTCGGCGGACGCGGCGAACGACTTGCACCGGCCGTCGGCGGCCAGGCCGCGCTGCCGGGAGAACTCGACGAAGGCGGTCGGGGTGGCCATCACCATCACGCCGCCGGCGAGGGCCATGTCGCACTCGCCGCGCCGCAGCGCCTGGCCGGCCCAGTGCAGGGCGACCAGCGACGACGAGCAGGCCGTGTCCAGCGAGACCGCCGGCCCTTCCAGCCCGAACGTGTACGCCACCCGGCCCGAGATGACGCTGCTGGTCATCCCGGTCAGCATGTAGCCCTCGGCTGCCTCCGGCGAGTACGCGAGCAGCGAGCCGTAGTCCTGGCCGCTGGTACCGACGAAGACGCCGGTGCTGCTGCCCCGTACGTCGGCGGGGTCGATGCCGGCGGACTCGAAGGACTCCCAGGTGGTCTCCAGCAGCAGCCGCTGCTGCGGGTCCATCGCGAGGGCCTCGCGGGGCGAGATGCCGAAGAAGCCGGGGTCGAACCGGTCGACGCCGCTGAGGAAGCCGCCGCCGCGGGCGTAGAAGGTGCCGGGGGCGTCGGGGTCCGGGCTGTAGAGGCTGTCGAGGTCCCAGCCCCGGTCGGTCGGCAGGTCGCTGATCGCGTCGACGCCGTCGACCACCAGCCGCCACAGGTCGTCGGGCGACCACACCCCGCCGGGCAGCCGGCAGGCCATGCCGATGATCGCCAGGGGCTCGTCGTCGCCCACGGCCACGGTCGGGGTCGCGGGCCGGACGGGAACCGGGGTGCCGGCGATCTCCGTACCCAGGAAGGCCGCCAGGTCGTGCGGGGTCGGGTAGTCGAAGACGAGGGTGGCCGGCAGCCGCATCCCGAACGCGTTGTTGAGCCGGTTGCGCATCTCGACGGCGGTGAGCGAGTCGAAGCCGAACTCGCTGAACGCCCGGCGCGGCTCGATGGCCGCCGGGTCGGGGTAGCCGAGCACGGCGGCGGCCTGCCCCCGGACGATCTCGACGAGCGCGGCGGCCCGCTCGGTGTCGCCGAGCCCGGCGAGCTGCTGTACCAGCGACGCGCCGGTGGTGGCCGCGGCGGCGCGGGCGGGCGTGCGGATCAGGGCCCGGTACAGGGGCGGGATGCTGCCGCCGGCGAACTGCACCTTCATGGCGGCCAGGTCCAGCCGGGCCGGGACGAGCGCGGCGTCGGTGGTGCGGCAGGCCGCGTCGAAGAGGGCGAGCCCCTCCTCGGCCTCCATGGCGGCGACGCCGGAGCGGGAGATCCGGTTGAGGTGGACGTCGTCGAGCTCGGTGGTCATGCCGCTGCGGTCGGCCCAGAGACCCCAGGCGAGGGTGAGCGCGGCGAGGCCGCGCGCCTTGCGGTGCTGGGCCAGCCCGTCGAGGAACGCGTTGGCGGCAGCGTAGTTGCCCTGGCCCGGGCCGCCGGCGGTGGCGGCCAGCGAGGAGTACGAGACGAACGCCTTCAGGTCGAGGTCGGCGGTCAGCTCGTGCAGGTGCCAGGCGGCGTCGACCTTGGGCCGCAGCACGCCGTCCATCCGCTCGGGGGTGAGCGAGGAGATGACGCCGTCGTCGCGCACGCCGGCGGCGTGGATGACGGCGGTGAGCGGGTGCTCCGCCGGGATCGCGGCCAGCAGCTCGGCCACGGCGTTGCGGTCGGCCACGTCGCAGGCGGCGACGGTGACGCGCACGCCGAGCGCCTCCAACTCGGCGCAGAGCTCCGCGACGCCTCCGGCGGCCCGGCCGCGCCGGCTGGTGAGGATCAGGTGCCGGACGCCGTACGTGCTGACGAGGTGCCGGCTCATCAGCTGGCCGAGGGTGCCGGTGGCGCCGGTGATCAGGACGGTGCCGTCGGAGTCGAACGGGGCGGCCGGCGGTTCGGCCACGGCGGGGACCCGGGTGAGCCGGGCGCCGGCGGCGACGCCCGCGCGGATCACGACCTGCGGCTCGTCGGTCGCGACGGCCGGAACGAGCGCGGCGGCGCAGCCGGCCACGTCGTCGACGTCGACCAGCACGAACCGGTCGGGGTTCTCCGACTGGGCGGAACGCAGCAGGCCGATCACGGCGGCGCCGGCCAGGTCGGCCAGGTCGGTGTCCCGGTCGGTGGCGACCGCGCCCCGGGTCAGCACCACCAGTCGGGACACCGCGTAGCGCTCCTCGGCGAGGAACTGCTGGAGCACGGCGAGCACCCGGTGGGTCGCCTCGGCGACGGCGCGCGGCACGTCCGCCGACGTGGGCGGGTCGAGCAACGGCAGGACCAGCACGCCGGGCGCGTTCGTCCCGTCGTCCATCGCCGTGGCCAGGGCCGTCAGGTCGGGGTACGCCGCCACGGCCGTGCCGGTGGCCGCGACCGCGTCGGTGAGCGCCGCCGCGTCGCCGAGCACCGCCCAGTCGACGGTGGACGGGCCGGCGGGCAGCGCGAGCGGCGCCCACTCGACCCGGAACAGCGACTCGGTGCCGCCGCCGGAGGCGGTGCGGAGCTGGTCGGCGGAGACCGGCCGCAGGACGAGGGAGCCGACGGAGATGACCGGTGCGCCGGTGACGTCGGTGAGCAGCAGCGAGATGCTGTCGGGGCCGGTGTGCGAGACCCGCACGCGGGCCGCCGCGGCCCCGGCGCCGTGCAGGGCGACGTCGTTCCAGGAGAACGGCAGCCGGCCGTACCCGGGGGGCATGTCCGCCCCGGACGGCTCCCCGGCCGGCGTGGTCAGGCCGAGGGTGTGCAGGGCCGCGTCGAGCAGGGCCGGGTGCAGGCCGTACCCGCCGGCCTCGGCGGCGGGGGCCTCCGGCAGCGCCAGCTCGGCGAAGAGGTCGTCGCCGCGCCGCCAGGCGGAACGCAGGGCGATGAAGGACGGGCCGTAGTCGTAGCCCTGGGCGGCGAGGTTCACGTACAGGTCGTCGGTGCCGACCTCGGTCGCGCCCGGCGGCGGCCAGGTGGTCAGGTCGGACCAGCCGACGGGGCCGCTCGGCGCGGCGGGGCCGCTGGCCAGCACGCCGCTGGCGTTGCGGGTCCAGGTCCGCTCGCCGGCGCCCTCGGCCGGCTCGCCGTCCTGCGCGGAGTGCAGCGACACGGACCGGCAGCCCGTCTCGTCGGCCGGGCCGATCCAGAGCTGGATGTCCACGCCCCCGGTCTCGGGCAGGATCAGCGGCGATTCGAGGGTGAGTTCGCGGACGTGGTCCGCACCGACGTGCGCGCCGGCCTGGAGGGCGAGTTCGACGAAGCCCGTGCCGGGCAGCAGCACGGTGTCGAAGACAACGTGGTCGGAGATCCACGGGTGGGTACGCCGGGCCAGCCGGCCGGTGAACAGGAAGCCCTCGGCGTGCGCGACGCCGACGGCGGCCCCGAGCAGGGGGTGCTGCGCGGGGCGCAGGCCGACCGCGGTGACGTCGCCGGTCCACCCGGCGCCCGCCTCGGGCCAGTAGCGCTGGTGCTGGAACGCGTACGTGGGCAGGTCCACCCGGCGGGCGCCGGTGTCGGCGAACCACGGCTGCCAGTCGACGGCCACCCCGTGCACGTGCAGCTCGGCCAGGCCGGCCAGCAGCCCGTGCGTCTCGGGCCGGTCCTTGCGCTGCACGGCCGCGCTGAGCACGGCGTCGTCGCCGGGCAGGATGTCGGCCGCCATCGCGGTCAGTACGCTCTGCGGCCCGATCTCCAGGAACGTGTCGACTCCGGCGGCCCGCAGCGCGGTGACCCCGTCGGCGTACCGCACCGCCTTCCGGACGTGCCGCACCCAGTAGTCGGGGGTGCGGATCTCGTCGGCCTCGGCCAACGCCCCGGTCACGTTCGACACGACCGGCAGCGACGGCGCGGCGAAGGTCAGCCCGTCCAGCACGGCCCGGAACTCGCCCAGCATCGGCTCCATCAACGGACTGTGGAACGCATGGCTGACGGTGAGCCGGCGCGTACGCACGCCCCGGTCGCGCCAGACCCGCTCCACCTCGTCGAGAGCCTCGACGGCACCCGAGACCACCACCGCCGTCGGTCCGTTCACGGCCGCGATCCCCACGTCGGCCAGGCCGTCCAGCGTGGCCAGCACGTCGGCCTCGGTCGCCGCCACGGCCAGCATTCCGCCACCGGCCGGCAACGCCTGCATCAACCGCCCACGCGCCGCCACCAGGGCAGCGGCGTCGACCAGCGACAACACCCCCGCCACATGCGCGGCCGTGATCTCACCGATCGAGTGACCACCCACGAACTCCGGCGTGATCCCGAACGACTCCACCAGCCGGAACAGCGCCACCTCGACCGCGAACAACCCGGCCTGCGTGAACACCGTCTGATCCAACAAACCCGCCTCGGGGCTGCCCGCCTCGGCGAACAGCACCTCCCGCAGCGGACGCGGCAGCAACGCGTCCAGGTAGACGCACACCTCGTCCAGCGCGGCGGCGAAGACCGGGAACTCGGCGTACAACTCCCGACCCATGCCGGCACGCTGCGCGCCCTGACCGGAGAAGAGCACCGCGAGCGAACCTCGGTTGCCGGCCTGGCCGGCGACCACCGTGCCCGACGGGTCCCCGGCGGCGAGGGCGCGCAGCCCGGCCAGCAGCTCCTCGCGGCCGGTCGCGGGCACCACGGCCCGGTGGTCCAGGGTGGACCGGGAGGTGACCGCCGAGAAGGCCACGTCGAGGGGCCGCAGGGTCTCGTCGGCGGCGATCCGGGCCGCCCAGCGGGCCGCCTGGGCGGCGAGGCCCGCCGCGTCGCGGGCCGACACGGGCACCGGCACGAGCGGCCGCTCGACCACCGGCGCGGCGGCGGCCGACGGGGACTGCTGGGGCGCCGGGGCCTGCTCCAGGATGGTGTGCGCGTTGGTGCCGGACACCCCGAACGAGGAGACCGCCGAGCGGCGCGGCCGGTTCACCGCCGGCCACGGCGTCGCCTCGGTCACCAGCGAGACCTCGCCGGCCGACCAGTCGACCTCGGGGGTGGGCTCGTCGACGTGCAGGGTGGGCGGCACGACGCCGTGCCGCATCGCCATCACCATCTTGATCACACCGGCCACCCCGGCGGCGGCCTGGGCGTGCCCGATGTTCGACTTCACCGACCCCAGCAGCAGCGGCGCGGCGTCCCCCCGGTCCTGCCCGTACGTGGCCAGCAGCGCCTGCGCCTCGATCGGGTCGCCGAGCCGGGTACCCGTACCGTGCGCCTCGACCACGTCCACGCCGCCCGAGGCGAGGCCGGCGTTGGCCAGGGCCTGCTGGATCACCCGCTGCTGCGAGGGCCCGTTCGGGGCGCTGAGGCCGTTGGAGGCGCCGTCCTGGTTCACGGCGCTGCCCCGCACCACGGCGAGGATCGGGTGACCGTTGCGCTGCGCGTCCGAGAGCCGCTCCAGCAGCAGTACGCCGACCCCCTCCGACCAGCCGGTCCCGTCGGCGGCGGCGGCGAACGCCTTGCACCGGCCGTCGGCGGCGAGGCCCCGCTGCCGGGAGAACTCAACGAACGCGGCCGGCGTGCACATGGCGGTGACCCCGGCCACGAGCGCCAGGGTGCACTCCCGCTGCCGCAGCGCCTGCGCCGCGAGGTGCAGGGCGACCAGCGAGGACGAGCAGGCGGTGTCGATGGTGACCGCCGGCCCCTCCAGCCCGAACGTGTAGGCGATCCGGCCGGAGACGACGCTGCCGGCGTTGCCGGTCATCAGGTGCCCTTCCAGGCCCTGCGCGGCACCCATCAGCACGGTGCCGTAGTCCTGGCCGGTGCTGCCGGCGAAGACGCCGGTGCGGCTGCCCTTCAGCGAGTGCGGGTCGATGCCGGCCCGTTCGAGCGCCTCCCAGGAGGTCTCCAGCAGCCAGCGCTGCTGCGGGTCCATGGCCAGCGCCTCGCGGGGGGAGATCGCGAAGAAGCCCGGGTCGAAGTCGGCCACGTCGTGGACGAAGCCACCCTGCCGCGTGTACGACGTGCCGGACTGCTCGGGGTCGCTGTCGTAGAGCGACCCGAGGTCCCAGCCGCGGTCCTCGGGGAAGTCGGAGACCACGTCCCGGCCGGACGCGACCACCTCCCACAGGTCCTCGGGCGACCGCACCCCACCCGGGAAGCGGCAGCTCATGGAGACGATGGCGACCGGTTCCTGTTCACCGGCCTCCACCTCGCGCAGGCGCTGGCGCACCTGGTGCAGGTCAGCGGTGACCCGCTTGAGGTAGTCGAGAAGCTTCGCCTCGTCAGCCATGGACCGCGCACTCCTTGTGTTGACCCGTCGTCGCAGCAGCGATCACGTCAGGACATCCCCAGCTCACGGTCGATGAAGTCGAAGACCTCGTCCGGCGTCGCGTCCTGGAGCTTCTCGGCGACCGTGTCGCCGCCCGCCGGCGCGTCGGCCTCGTTGAGGGAGGCCAGCAGCGCCCGCAGCCGCTCGGTGATCCGAATTCGGGCGCTCCGGTCCGGCGCCGAGCCGGAGAGCGCCGCTTCCAACCTGTCCAGCTCACCGAAGACCGGTGCGACCCCGACCACCCCGCCGTCGACGATCGCGGCCCGCACGTACTCGGCCAGCCCGGCGGCGGTCGGGTAGTCGAAGACCACCGTGGCGGGCAGCCGGACGCCGGTCGCCGCGGTGAGCCGGTTACGCAGCTCCACGGCGGTCAGCGAGTCGAAGCCGAGTTCCCGGAACGCCCGGTCCGGCTCCACGGCGTCCATCGAGGCGTGCCCGAGGACCGCGGCGGCCTGCCCGCGTACCAGCTCCAGCAGGGTCTTGCGCCGCTCGGCATCGGTCTGCCCGGCGAGCAGCGCGGCCAGGGACTCGGCGGAGACGCCGGTCTCCTCGGCCCGCTCGGCGACGGCCCGACGCGCCTCGGCCACACCCGCGATGAGCGGGCTGGGCCGCACGGCCACGAACCCGGGCACGTAGCGGGCCCAGTCGATGCCGACCACCATCGTCGCCGGCTCGTCCCGCGCGACGCACTGCGCGAGCGCCGTAAGCGCCTGCCCGGTGTCGAGGCGGGACACGCCCGTACGACGGCGGCGCTCCTCGACGGCCTGGTCGGTGGCGGCCATGCCGCCGGCCGCCCAGGGACCCCACGCCACCGAGGTGGCCGGCAGACCCTGGCGGTGCCGCTGCTCGGCGAGGGCGTCGAGGTAGGCGTTGGCGGCGGCGTAGCTGCCCTGCCCGGCCGCGCCCAGCTGGCCGGCCATCGCCGAAAACAGCACGAACGCGCGCAGTTCCCGCCCGACGGTCAGCTCGTGCAGGTGCAGGGCACCGAGCACCTTGGGCCGCAGGACGGTGGCGAGCCGGTCGGCGGTGAGCCCGTCGAGCACCCCGTCCTCCAGCACGCCGGCCGCGTGCACCACGCTGGTCAGCGGCACCTCGGCCGGCACCTCGTCGAGCAGCTTGGCCAGCGCCGCCCGGTCGGCCACGTCGCAGGCCGCCACGGTCACCCGCGTGCCCGCCCCGGTCAGTTCCCGGACGAGGTCGGTGACGCCGGGAGCGTCCGCACCGCGACGGGAGACCAGCATCAGGTGCTCGGCGCCCCGGGCGGCCAGCCAGCGGGCCACCTCCGCGCCGAGCGCGCCGGTGCCGCCGGTGACCAGCGTCGTGCCCGGGTAGCCGGCCTCGTCGGTGGCGGTCTCACCGCCGGGCGAACGCACCAGCCGGCGGACGAGGATGGTGGCGCCGTCGACCGCGAGCTGGTCCTCGCCGTCGAGGCCGGCGAGCGCGGCGCAGAGCAGGTCCCAGCCGTGGTCGTCCAGGGTGGCCGGTACGTCGATCAGGCCGCCCCAGCGCTCGGGGTGTTCGAGGGCCACGACCCGGCCGAGGCCCCAGAGCAGCGACTGCTCCGGTCGACCGGGCGCTCCGCCCCGGGTGGTACCGGCGGCGCCCCGGGTGACGCACCACAGCGGCGCGGCGACGTCGAGGTCGCCGAGCGCCTGGATCAGCGCCAGCGACCGGGCGAGGAACGGCGGCACCGGCTGGGTGTCGTCGACCGCGCCGTCGGCGAGGGCGAGCAGCGACAGCACCCCGTCGACCGGGGCCGTTCCGCCGTCGGCGGTACGGGTGGCGCCACTCAGGTGCGCGACGAGGGCGTCCCGGTCGGTCAGGTTCTCCGGCACCGACACCAGCCGGACGTCGGCGCCCCGGCCGGCCAGCTCGACGGCGGCGGCCTCGCCCTCCTCCGGGTTCCGCTCGTCGGCGATCACCCACCAGGCGCCGGGCAGGAAACTGACGGGCGTCCCGGTGTACGGCTGCCAGACGCTGCGGTACCGCAGGTCGTCCAGGCTGGAGCGGTTGCGCTGCTGGCGCCGCCAGGAGGCGAGCACCGGCAGGGCCGCGCCCAGCCGTTCGAGGGACTCCGCCGCGTCCTGCTCGGTGAGTTCCGCGAGCGCCGCCAGGTCCTCGCTCTCGACGGCCGCCCAGAACGCGGAGTCGACGCCGCTCGGGGTCACCTCGGCGCCGTCCTGCTCCGTCACCGTGGTGGGCCAGAAGCGGCTGCGGTCGAAGGCGTACGTGGGCAGTGCCACGGTGTCGGTCTCGGCCAGGACCGTGCTCAGGTCGACGGGCAGGCCGATCGTGTGGGCGGTCGCGAGGTTCGTCAACAGCCGCGTCGGATCGTCGTCGCCGCGCCGCAGGCTGCCCAGGGTGTGCCCGGTGACACCGGCGTCGTCCAGGATCGCCGTGACCGGCATCGTCAACACCGGATGCGGGCTGATCTCCACGAACGTCGTGTGACCCGCCTCGACGGCCACCCGCACGGCGGCCTCGAACTGGACGGTCTGCCGCAGGTTGTCGTACCAGTAGTCCGCCGTCATCGAGGACGGGTCCACCCAGTCCCCGGTCAGCGTGGAGACGAGCCGGACGTGGCCCTGTCGCGGAGTCACGTCGGCCAGGTCGGCGCGCAACTGCTCGGCGACCTCCTGCACCGCCGCCGAGTGCGACGCGTAGTCCACCGGGATCAACCGCGCCCGCACCCCGTCGGCCTGACACGCCTCCACCAGGTCAGCGACCGGCTGCGGCGGACCCGACACCACCACAGTCGACGGGCCGTTGACCGCCGCGACGCCCACGCCGGGGAACTCCCCGAGGCGCTCGCCGACCGCCTCGGCCGACAGGTCCACCGACGCCATCGTCCCCGTGCCCCGCAGCACCATCAGCGCCCGCGACCGCAACGCCACGGCCTTCGCCGCATCCTCCAAGCTGAGGATCCCCGCCACACACGCCGCACCGATCTCACCCTGCGAGTGACCGACCACCACAGCCGGGGTGACCCCCGCGTGCTGCCACACCGCCGCCAGAGCGACGCCGACGGCCCACAGCACCGGCTGCACGACCTCGACCCGCTCCAACCACGACTCGTCCTCGCCGGTCAACACCGCAACCAGGTCCACGTCCAGGTACGGCGCCAGGGCCCGCTGGCACTCCGCCAGCCGCGCGTCGAACACCGGCGCACGACCGACGAGCCCGGCAGCCATCCGCGCCGACTGCGCACCCTGACCCGGGAACACGAACACCGCACCCGTTCCGGAGGCCGTACCCGTGACGAGGTTCCCCGCCGGCGCGCCGGCGGACAGGGCGTCGAGCCCGGCCAGCAGCTCGGCCACCCCGGCGCCGACGACGGCGGCCCGGTGGTCGAACGTCGACCGGGTGGCGGCGAGGGACCAGCCCACCGCCGCAGCGTCGAGGTCGGCGTGCGCGCGGACGTGCTGGGCCAGGCGGGCGGCCTGACCGGCCAGCGCGCCCTTCGACCGCCCCGACACGGCCCAGACGACGACGTCGGAGGCCACGAGTCCCGGGCTGCGGCCCTCGGTGGCCTCGCCGTCGGTCTCCGCGCTCTCGGCGGGCCGGTCCTCGGGCAGTTCGATGATGACGTGCGCGTTGGTGCCGGAGATGCCGAACGACGACACCGCCGCCCGGCGCGGGCGCTCCACCGCCGGCCACGGCCGCGACTCCGTCGCCAGCTCCACCGCGCCCGAGGTCCAGTCGATGTGCGGCGACGGCTCGTCCACGTGCAGCGTCGCGGGGACCACGCCCTCGCGCATCGCCAGCACCATCTTGATCACACCGGCGACACCGGCGGCGGCCTGGGTGTGGCCGATGTTCGACTTCACCGAGCCGAGCAGCAGCGGCTCGTCGCGCTCCTGCCCGTACGTGGCGAGCAGGGCCTGCGCCTCGATCGGGTCACCGAGGGTGGTGCCCGTACCGTGCGCCTCCACCACGTCCACGTCGGCCGTGGAGAGCCGCGCCGAGGCCAGTGCCTGCCGGATCACCCGCTGCTGCGAGGGCCCGTTCGGGGCGGTCAGCCCGTTGGAGGCGCCGTCCTGGTTGACGGCGCTGCCCCGCACGATCGCCAGCACCTCGTGACCGTTGCGCCGGGCGTCCGACAGCCGCTCCACGAGCAGCATGCCGACACCCTCGCCCCAACCGGTGCCGTCGGCACCAGCCGCGAACGCCTTGCACCGGCCGTCGGCGGCCAGGCCCCGCTGCCGGGAGAACTCCACGAACAGCCCGGGCGTCGCCATCACGGTCACGCCGCCGGCGAGGGCCAGGTCGCACTCGCCACGCCGCAGCGACTGCACCGCCAGGTGCAACGCCACCAACGACGACGAACACGCCGTGTCCACCGACACCGCCGGCCCCTCCAACCCCAACGCGTACGCCACCCGACCCGACACCACACTCGCGGCGTTGCCCGTGCCCGCGAAGCCCTCCACCTCGTCCCCCGCCACCATCAGCAGGGCCCCATAGTCCTGACCATTCGTGCCCACGAACACCCCTGTTCGCGAACCCCGAAGGACCCCAGGCTCAACCCCTGCCCGCTCGACCGCCTCGTACGACACCTCCAGCAGCAACCGCTGCTGCGGATCCATGGCCAACGCCTCACGGGGGGAAATCCCGAAGAAACCGGCATCAAACTCCGCCGCCTCGTAGAGGAAGGCGCCGCTGCGGACGTAGGAGGTGCCGGTGGAATAGGGGTCGGGGTCGTAGAGCTTCTCGACGTCCCAACCCCGGTCGCCGGGTAGGTCGGACACGGCGTCGCGGCCGGCGTGCAGCATCTGCCAGAACCGCTCGGGGTCGTTGGCCCCGCCGGGGAAGCGGCAGGACATGGCGACGATGGCCACCGGCTCGTCGTCGCCGAGCGCCACCGGGGCGGTCTCGGCGGCCACGGCGGTCTCGCCGCCCAGTTCCTCGTGCAGGTGCCGGGCGAGCGCGGTCGGTGACGGGTAGTCGAAGACCAGGGTCACCGGCAGCCGCAGCGAGGTGGCGGTGGCGAGCCGGTTGCGCAGCTCCACCGCCGTCACCGAGTCGAAGCCGAGGTCCCGGAACGCGTGGTGCGGGTCGACGGCCTGGCCGTCGGCGTACTTGAGGACGGTGGCCGCCTGGTCGCGGACCAGGTCGAGCAGCGCCTGCTGGCGCTCGGCGGCGCTCATCCGGGTGAACGCGCCGGCGGGGTTGGCCTCGTCGGTCTCCTTCGCCTCGGCGAGGCCCTTGGTGGCCTGCAACCGCTGTGCCTCGGGGATCTCCGAGATCAGCGGGCCGGGCCGAGTGGCGGTGAACGCGACGAAGAACCGGTCCCAGGCGATGTTCGAGATGGTCAGGAACGTCTCGTCGTGCTCGACGGCCTGGTGCAGGGCCGCGACGGCGAGCCGCGGCGGCATCTCGGGTGCGCCGTGGCGGTGCAGCATCCGGCCGAACTCGCCGTCGGCCATGCCGCCACCGCCCCACGCGCCCCAGCCGATCGAGGTGGCGGGCAGGCCGAGGGCCCGCCGGTGCTCGGCGAGGGCGTTGAGGAAGGCGTTGCCGGGGGCGTAGTTGCCCACGCCGGAGCTGCCGACGGTGCCGGCCATCGAGGAGAACAGGATGAACGCGTCGAGGTCCAGCTCGCGGGTCAGCTCGTGCAGGTTCAGCGCGGTGGTGACCTTCGCGCTGAGCGCGTAGTCGACCTGCTCCAGGGTGAGCGAGTTGATCACCGAGTCGTCGAGCACGGCGGCGGTGTGCACGACGGTGGTCAGCGGGTGCTCGGGCGGCAGGTCGGCGAGGACGGCGGCGAGCGCCGACCGGTCGGCGGCGTCGCAGGCGGCGACGGTCACCCGGGCACCGAGCGCCACCAGCTCGGCCTCGAGGTCGGCGATGCCCTCGGCCTGCCGGCCGCGCCGGCTGACCAGCACCAGGTGCGCGGCGCCGTTGGCGGCGAGCCAGCGGGCCATGTGGCCGCCGAGCGCGCCGGTGCCGCCGGTGACCAGGGCGGTGCCGGAGGGCCGCCAGGTGCGCGGGGCGGGGGTGTCGCCGAGCGGGGCGTGCAGCAGTCGGCGGCCGAACGCGCCGGCCCACCGCAGCGCGACCTGGTCCTCCCCGTCGGCGCCGGCAAGGACGCGCACCAGCCGGCGGCCGGCCGCGTCGTCGAGCTCGTCGGGCAGGTCCACGAGGCCGCCCCAGCGGTCCGGGTGCTCCAGTGCGGCTACCCGGCCGAAGCCCCAGGTGAGCTGCTGGAGCGGGTGCGGCAGCGGGTCGGCCGGGCCGGTGGCGACGGCGCCACGGGTGAGGCACCACAGCGGCGCGCGGACGCCGGCGTCGCCGAGCGCCTGCACGAGGGTGACGGTGCCGGCGAAGCCGACCGGCACCGACGGGTGCGCCGGGGCGGGCGTCTCGTCGAGCGGCAGCAGCGACACGATCCCGGCGGGCCGGGCGCCACCGTCGGCGAGGTCGCGCAGCCGGGCGGCGAGCGCCGCGCGGTCCGTGCGGTCGGCGTCCAGCGCCAGCGGTACGACGGTGCCGCCGTGCCGCCGCAGCGCCTCGCCGCAGAAGGCGGCCTCGGCCGCGCCGGTGTCGTCGGGGCCGGTGAGCAGCCACCAGGTGCCGGTGACGGTCGGCTCGCCGGCGGCGTCGGGGGCGACCGGCGTCCAGCTGTCCCGGTACCGCCAGGAGTCCACGGTGGCCTGGTCGCGGTGCCGGCGACGCCAGGCGGCGAGGACCGGCAGCACGTCGGCGAACGCCGCGTCGGATACCGGCTGCGACTCGGTCGTGGCGGAGAGCTCGGCCGTGAACGCGCTCAGGTCCTCCGCCTCCACGGCCGCCCAGAAGCGGGCGTCGACCTCGTCGTCGGCCACGGGACCGGCGACGCCGGCAGCCGGGGCGGGCGCGGCGGACGGCTGCGGCCAGTAGAGCTGCCGCTGGAACGGGTACGTGGGCAGGTCGCGACGCCGCCCGGCGAGGCCCGCGAAGGCGGGCCGCCAGTCCACCGGCGTACCTCCGGTCCAGACCTCGGCCACCGCGCGCAGGAAGCGGCCGAGGCCGCCCTCGCCCCGGCGGAGGCTGCCGGTGACGGTCACCGCGTCCGGGTCGGCGGCGGCCAGCTCGACGCTCTCCTGCACGGCCATGGTCAGCACCGGGTGGGCGCTGACCTCGACGAAGGTCTGGTAGCCGGCGGCGACGAGGCTGCGTACCGCGTCGTCGAAGCGGACGGTCTGCCGCAGGTTGCGGTACCAGTAGTCGGCGTCGAGGGCGGCGGTGTCGAGCCAGTCGCCCTCGACGGTGGAGCGGAACCGGACCTCGCCGGTGCGGGGCCGCAGCCCGGCGAGCAGTTCCAGCAGTTGGTCGCGCAGCTGCTCGACGTGGGCGGAGTGGGACGCATAGTCCACGGGGACGCGGCGTACCCGCACCTCGCGGGACTCGTAGTGGGCGACGAGGTCGTCGAGGGCGGCGCTGTCGCCGGACACCACCACGGAGGTGGGTCCGTTGACGGCGGCCAGGGCGATCCGGCCGGCCCAGCGGGTGATCGTCGCGGTGGCCTCGTCGGCGGTGGTGGCGACCGAGACCATGCCGCCGTCCCCGGCGATGCCTGCGATGATCCGGCTGCGCAGGGCGACCACGGCCGCCGCGTCGTCCAGGGTGAGACCGCCGGCGACGTACGCGGCGGCGATCTCGCCCTGGGAGTGGCCGACGACGGCGGAGGGGCGTACGCCGTACGACTCCCAGAGGGCGGCGAGCGAGACGCTGACCGCGAACAGGGTGGGCTGCACGACGTCGACCCGCTCCAGCGAGGGGGCGTCGGGCGCGCCGCGCACCGCGTCGGTCGGCGACCAGTCGACGTACGGGCGCAGCGCCTCGGCGCAGGCGGTGAACGTCTGCGCGAAGACCGGGGCGGTGTCGAGCAGCTCGGCGGCCATGCCGACCCACTGCGAGCCCTGGCCGGGGAAGACGAACGCGACCTCGCCCGGCGTGCCGGGGACACGGGTGACGGTCTGCGGGGTGGGCCGGCCGGCGGCGAGCGCGTCGAGGGACGCGGTCAGCTCGTCGCGGTCGGCGGCGAAGACGACGGCCCGGTGGTCGTGCGACGCGCGGGTGGCGGCCAGCGACCAGCTGACGTCGGTGAGCCCGGCGTCGTCGACGGTGTCGAGGTGGTCGCGCAGGTCGCGGGTGCGGGCGGTGAGGGCGTCGACGGTGCGCCCGGAGAGCACCCAGGGCAGTTCCCCGCCCGGCCCGCCGGCCGTCGGCTCGGAATCCGGCTCGTCGGCGGGGGCCTGTTCGAGGATGGTGTGCACGTTGGTGCCGCTGATGCCGAACGAGGAGACGGCGGCGCGGCGTACGCCGTCGACCGGCTCCCACGGTCGGGCGGAGGTGAGCAGCTCGACGCTGCCGGCGCTCCAGTCGACGTGCGGGGTGGGCTCGTCCACGTGCAGGGTGGGCGGCAGCACCCCGTGCCGCATGGCCAGCACCATCTTCATCACCCCGGCGACGCCGGCGGCGGCCTGGGTGTGCCCGATGTTCGACTTCACCGAGCCGAGCCAGAGCGGCCGGTCGGCGGGACGGTCCTGCCCGTACGTGGCGATGAGGGCCTGCGCCTCGATCGGGTCGCCCAGGGTGGTCCCGGTGCCGTGCGCCTCGACGGCGTCGACCTGGTCGGGGGTGAGCCCGGCGTTCGCGAGGGCCTGCCGGATCACCCGCTGCTGGGCGGGGCCGTTGGGGGCGGTGAGGCCGTTGGAGGCGCCGTCCTGGTTGACGGCGCTGCCGCGCAGCACGGCGAGGATCGGGTTACCGTCGCGGCGGGCGTCGGAGAGCCGCTGGAGCACCAGCAGGCCGATGCCCTCGCCCCAGCCGGTGCCGTCGGCGGCCCCGGCGAACGGCTTGCACCGGCCGTCCGCGGCGAGGCCGCGCTGGCGGGAGAAGCCGACGAAGATGCCGGGGGTGGCCATCACGGTGGCGCCGCCGGCCAGGGCGAGGTCGCACTCCCCCGTCTGGAGGGCCTGCGCGGCCAGGTGCATCGCGACCAGCGACGACGAGCAGGCGGTGTCGACGGTGACCGCCGGGCCGTGCAGCCCGAAGGTGTACGCCAGCCGGCCGGAGATGACGCTGGCGGAGGTGCCGGTGGCGAGGTAGTTCTCGTCGACGTCCCCGGTGGCCATCAGCAGTGAGCCGTAGTCCTGGCCGTTGGTGCCGACGTACACGCCGGTGCGGGTGCCGCGCAGGGCGGTCGGGTCGATCCGGGCCCGCTCGAACGCCTCCCAGGTGGTCTCCAGCAGCAGCCGCTGCTGCGGGTCCATGGCGAGGGCCTCGCGGGGGCTGATGCCGAAGAACGCCGGGTCGAACTCGCCGGCCCCGGTGACGAAGCCGCCCTCCCGGACGTAGCTGGTGCCGAGGTGCTCGGGGTCGGGGTGGTACAGCTCGGCGAGGTTCCAGCCGCGCTCGCCGGGCATCAGGCTCATCGCGTCGGTGCCGGTGGCGACGAGGTCCCAGAGCTGCTCCGGCGAGGCGACGCCGCCGGGGAATCGGCAGCTCATCGCGACGATGGCGATCGGCTCGCGGTCGCGGCCCGTGCCGTCGGCGACCACCTCGCTGGTGGTGTGCCCGGCGGTGAGGCCGTGCAGGTGGGCGGCGAGTTCGGCGACCGTGGGGTGGTCGAAGACCAGCGTGGCGGGCAGGGTCATGCCCGTTTCGGCGGTCAGCCGGTTGCGCAGTTCGACGGCGGTGAGCGAGTCGAAGCCGAGGTCGCGGAAGGTGCGGTCGGGCAGCGGCTGGCCGGCCGGGTAGCCGAGCACGACGGCGGCCTGGGTGCGGACGAGGTCGGCGAGCTGCGGCAGGGACCGGCCGACGACCACGGCGCGGGCGGGGCCGGTGGGCACGGCGGGCACCCCGGGCAGGGCGGCGATCAGTGGCGTCGGGCGGCCCCAGGAGGCGGCGAGGCGTCCCCAGTCGACGTCGGCGACGGTGACGGCCGGCTCGGCGGTGTTGACCAGCCGGCCGAGGGCGGTGACGGCCTCGGCGACGGGGAGCGGGTTGACCCCGCCGCGGGCGAGCCGGGCGGTGAGGGCGGCGGCCATGCCGTCCTCGGCCCAGGCGCCCCAGGCGATGGCGGTGGCGGGCAGGCCCTGGTCGCGGCGCCAGGCAGCGAACGCGTCGAGGTAGGCGTTGGCGGCCGCGTAGTTGCCCTGCCCGGCGCTGCCGATGACCCCTGCGAGGGAGGAGAAGAGCACGAACGCGCCGAGGTCGCGGTGGGCGGTGGCCTCGTGCAGCACCCGGGCGGCGCGGACCTTGCCGTCGAGGACGGTCTGCATGCGGGCCAGGTCGAGCCCGTCGAGGACGCCGTCGTCGACCACGCCGGCGGTGTGCACGACGGCGGTCAGCTCCGGCAGGTCCGCCACCAGGGCGTCGACGGCGGCCCGATCGGTGACGTCACACGCCACCACCCGTACCGCACCCAACTCGGCCACCAACTCCGCCGCGCCCGGCGCCGCCGGACCCCGCCGCGAAGCGAGCACCACCTCGGCCACCCCGTTGGCCAGCAACCAACGAGCCACATGCCGACCCAACGCACCCGTACCACCAGTCACCAGCACCGTCCCGGCAGGCCGCCAACCCGCACCCGCGGGCGGCGCGGCCGGCAGCAGCCGCCGGCCGAGGACGCCCTGCGGGCGGATCGCCACCTGGTCGTGGCCACCGTCTGCGAGGACGGCGAGCAGCGCGTCGGAGGCGGTGCGGTCGACGCGGGCGGGCAGGTCGACCAGGCCGCCCCAGCGGTCAGGCTGTTCGAGGGCGACGACCCGACCCAGGCCCCAGGCCAGGGCGGCCCACGGGTCGGCGACGGTCTCGCCGACGCCGACGCGGACGGCGCCCCGGGTGAGGCACCAGAGCCGGCCGGGCAGGCCGGCGTCGGCGAGCGCCTGGGTGAGGGTGAGCAGCAGCGCGGCGCCGCCCGAGACGGCCGGGGCGTGCGGCAGCGCCCGGTCGGTCGCGGGAAGCACGCAGAGCACCCCGGCCCAGCCCTGGTCGCCGTGGCCGCGCAGCAGGCCGGTCAGCTCCGCGCGGTCGACGCCCGGGGTGACGGTGAGGATGTCGACGTGGGCGCCCGCAACGGTCAGGGTCCCGGCCACGCCGGCGTCGTCGGCGTCGGCGGTGACGACCAGCCAGCGGCCGGTCAGCGCCGGCGCGGCGGCGGGGCGTACCGGCTCCCAGTCGACCCGGTACGTCCAGCCGTCCACCACGGCGTCGCGTTGGCGGGACCGCCGCCACGACGACAGCACCGGTACGGCCGGGGCGAGGGCCTCGACCGCGGCGGGATCGTCCTGCACCGCCAGGTGGGCGGCGACGCCGGTCAGGTCGCCGCGCTCCACGGCCGCCCAGAAGTCCCCCTCGGCGGCGTCGCCCGGCGCGGCCCGTCCGGCGGCGTCGCCGACCTCGGGCCAGTAGCGCTGGTGCTGGAACGCGTACGTGGGCAGGTCCACGCGTTGGGCGTCGGTGTCGGCGAACCACGGCTGCCAGTCGACGGCCACCCCGTGCACGTGCAGCTCGGCCAGGCCGGCCAGCAGCCCGTGCGTCTCGGACCGGTCCCCGCGCTGCGCCGGCACGGCGAGCACGCTCTCCCCGGCAGGCAGGGCGTCGCCGACCATGGCGGTCAGGACGCTGCGCGGCCCGATCTCCAGGAACGTGTCGACTCCGGCGGCCCGCAGCGCGGTGACCCCGTCGGCGAAGCGGACGGCCTCCCGGACGTGGCGCACCCAGTAGTCGGCCGTACGGATCTCGTCGGCGTCGGCGAGCGCCCCCGTCACGTTCGACACGACGGGCAGCGACGGCGCGGCGAAGGTCAGCTTGTCGAGCACCGCGCGGAACCTGGCGAGCATCGGCTCCATGAGCGGGCTGTGGAACGCGTGGCTCACGGTCAGCCGGCGCGTACGCACGCCCCGGTCGCGCCAGACCCGCTCCACCTCGTCGAGGGCCTCGACGGCACCGGAGACGACGACCGCCGTCGGCCCGTTCACGGCCGCGATCCCCACGTCGGCCAGGCCGTCCAGCGTGGCCAGCACGTCGGCCTCGGTCGCCGCCACGGCCAGCATTCCGCCACCGGCCGGCAGCGCCTGCATCAGCCGGCCCCGTGCCGACACCAGCGCGCAGGCGTGCTCCAGCGACAGCACCCCGGCCACGTACGCGGCCGTGACCTCGCCGATCGAGTGGCCGGCGACCAGGTCGGGGGCGATGCCGAAGGACTCGACCAGCCGGAACAGCGCCACCTCGACGGCGAACAGGCCGGCCTGCGTGAACACCGTCCGGTCCAGCAGCTCGGCGTCGGCCGACCCCTCGGCGGCAAAGAGCACCTCGCGCAGGGGGCGCGGCAGGGCCCGGTCCAGGTACCCGCACACCTCGTCGAGGGCGGTGGCGAAGACGGGGAACTCGTCGTACAGCTCCCGGCCCATGCCGGCGCGCTGCGCGCCCTGGCCGGAGAAGAGCACCGCGAGCTGGCCGCGCGGCGACCCGGCGCCGACCACGACGGTGCCGGCCGGTTCCCCGGCGGCGAGGGCGCGCAGGCCGGCGAGCAGGTCGTCGCGGCCGGTCGCGGACAGCACGGCGCGGCGGTCCAGGGTGGAGCGGGAGGTGACCGACGAGAAGGCCACGTCCAGCGGGCGCAGGGTCTCGTCGGCGGCGAACCGGGCGGCCCAGCGGCCGGCCTGCGCGGCGAGCGCGGCGTCGGAGCGGGCGGAGAGCAGCACGGGGGCCACGGTGCGGGTCGCCGGGACCCTCGGCGCGGATCCGGCCTCGTCCTCGACCTCAGCGGAGGCCGGGGCCTGCTCGATGATGGTGTGCGCGTTGGTGCCGGACACGCCGAACGACGACACCGCGGCCCGACGCGGCCGGTCCACGGCGGGCCACGGGGTGGCGGCGGTGGCGAGGGTGACCGCCCCGGCGGTCCAGTCGATGTGCGGGGACGGCTCGTCGACGTGCAGGGTGGGCGGCACGACACCGTGCCGCATCGCCATCACCATCTTGATCACACCGGCCACCCCGGCGGCGGCCTGGGCGTGCCCGATGTTCGACTTCACCGACCCCAGCAGCAGCGGCGCGGCGTCGTCGCGGTCCTGCCCGTACGTGGCCAGCAGCGCCTGCGCCTCGATCGGGTCGCCGAGCCGGGTGCCCGTACCGTGCGCCTCCACGACGTCGACCTGCTCGGGGGTGAGCCGGGCGTTGGCCAGGGCCTGCCGGATGACGCGGATCTGGGAGGGGCCGTGCGGGGCGCTCAGGCCGTTGGACGCGCCGTCCTGGTTCACCGCGCTGCCGCGCACCACGGCGAGCACCGGGTACCCGTGCCGCTGCGCGTCGGAGAGCCGGGTGAGCAGCAGCATGCCGATGCCCTCGGACCACGAGGTGCCGTCGGCGCCGGCGGCGAACGCCTTGCACCGGCCGTCGGCGGCGAGGCCGCGTTGCCGGCTGAAGCCGACGAAGACCGCCGGGGTGGGCATGACCGTCACGCCGCCGGCCAGCGCCAGCTCGCAGTCGCCGTTGCGCAGGGCCTGCGCCGCCAGGTGGACGGCGACCAGCGAGGACGAGCAGGCGGTGTCGACGGTGACCGCCGGCCCCTCCAGCCCGAGGGTGTACGCGACGCGGCCGGAGATGACGCTGGTGGCGTTGCCGGTGAGCAGGTGCCCCTCGCCGTTCTCGGCCTGCGCCATCATGCCGTCGTAGCCGTGCGAGGACGCCCCGACGAAGACGCCGGTGCGGCTGCCCCGGACGGCCGGCAGCGGCAGCCCTGCCCGCTCGAACGCCTCCCAGGAGGTCTCCAGCAGCAGCCGCTGCTGCGGGTCCATGGCGACGGCCTCGCGCGGCGAGATGCCGAACAGGTCGGCGTCGAAGTCGGCGGCGGAGTAGACGAAGCCGCCCTCGCGCACGTAGCTGGTGCCCGGGTGGTCGGGGTCGGGGTGGAAGAGGTTCTCCAGGTCCCAGCCCCGGTCGGCGGGGAACGGCCCGATCCCGTCGCCGCCGTCGTGCACGAGCTGCCACAGCGCCTCGGGGCTGTCGACCCCGCCGGGGTAGCGGCAGCTCATCGCCACGATGGCGATGGGCTCGGCGTCGCGGGCCTCCAGCTCGCGCAGCCGACGCCGGGTACGCCGCAGCTCCGAGGTCGTACGCTTCAGGTACTCGACGTACTTCTCGTCCTCGTTGCTCACCGTGGACCTACCTCACTCGGCATGCCGATGTCGTTGCGGCTGGTGGTCACGACGTCTCCAGCTCGCGGTCGATCAGGTCGAAGATGTTCTCGGCGGTGGCCGACTCCAGGTCGTCGTCGCCGTCCGCGTCCGCCTGCCGCTCGGTCAGCCGGCCCAGCAGGCCGTGCAGCCGGTCGGTGATCCGGCGGAACTCGTCGTCGGTCGGGTTGAGCCCGCCGAGCACCGCCTCCAGCCGGTCCAGTTCCCGGCCCGCCGTCGACGCGTCGCCCTGCGGGGTCGCCGGGGCGAACTGACCGGCCAGGTGGGCGGCGAGTGCCTCGGGCGTCGGGTTGTCGAAGACCAGCGTCGCCGGCAGCCGTAGCCCGGTGGCCGCGCCGAGCCGGTTGCGCAGCTCGACGGCGGTGAGCGAGTCGAAGCCGAGTTCCCGGAACGCGCGGGTCGGCTCGATGCCGGCCGGATCGCCGTGACCGAGGACGACCGCCACGTGCGACAGCACCAGGTCGCGCAGGGCACGTACCCGCTTGTCGTCGGGCAGGGCGCGCAGCGTCTCGGCGTACGCCTGCCCGTCGGCGGCCTCGCCGGCCGCGGCCCGGCGGCCGGCGGGGCGGACCAGGTTGGTCAGCAGCGGGTGGACGGGTGACCCGGGCGCGGCCACACCGGTGACGATCTTGGCGGGCATGAGGGTCGCCCGCTCCGAGCGCCAGACCGCGTCGAACAGGGCGAGCCCCTCGTCGTCGGACAGGGCGGCCATGCCGCCCCGGTCGAGCCGGCGGATGTCGGCCGAGTCGAGGTGTCCCGTCATGCCGCTGGCCTGCGCCCAGCGGCCCCACGCCAGCGCGACCGCCGGCAGGCCGAGGGCCCGCCGATGCTCGGCGAGGGCGTCGAGGAACGCGTTGCCGGCGGCGTAGTTGCCCTGGCCCGGGCCGCCGAACACGCCCGCGGCGGCCGAGAAGAGCACGAACGCGCTCAGGTCGTGGCCGAGGGTGGCCCGGTGCAGGTTCCAGGCCACGTCGACCTTGGGCCGCAGCACCGCGTCGAGGCGGTCGGGGGTGAGCGACTCGACGGTGGCGTCGTCGAGGACGCCGGCGGCGTGCACGACGGCGCGCAGCGGGTGCCGCCGGTCCACCATGGACAGCACGTCCGCCACGGCGTCCGGGTCGGCCAGGTCGGCGGCGACGATCGACACGTCCGCGCCGAGCGCCTTGAGGTCGGCGAGCAGGTCGTCGGCGCCCTCGGCGTCCGGGCCGCGCCGGCTGACCAGCAGCAGCTGCCGGGCGCCGTGCGCGGTGACCAGGTGCCGGCAGAGCAGCGCGCCGAGGGTGCCGGTCGCCCCGGAGACGAGGACCGTGCCGTCGAGCCGGGGCGCCTGCGGGACGCTCAGGGCGAGCTTGCCGACGTGCCGGGCCTGGCTGAGGAAGCGGAACGCCTCGGGGGCGCGCCGGACGTCCCACGTACGCCGGGGCAGGGGCCGCAGCGCGCCGGCGGCGAAGAGCGCCATCAGCTCGCCCAGCATCGCGCCGATCTTCTCCGGGCCGGCCTCGATGAGGTCGAAGACCTGGTAGCTGACGCCGGGGTGGTCGGCGGCGACCCGCCGCGGGTCCCGCTTGTCGGTCTTGCCCATCTCGACGAACCGGCCGCCGTCGGCGAGCAGCCGCAGCGACGCGTCGACGTACTCGCCGCGCAGCGCGTTGAGCACCACGTCGACGCCCCGCCCGCCGGTGCGGTGGGCGAACTCGTCGGCGAAGTCGAGGCTGCGGGAGGAGGCGAGGTGCGCCTCGTCGAAGCCGGTGGCGCGCAGCGCCGGCCACTTGCCGGGGCTGGCCGTGCCGTAGACCTCCGCGCCAAGGTGGCGGGCAATCTGCACGGCGGCCATGCCGACGCCACCGGCCGCCGCGTGCACGAGCACGGACTCCCCGGCGCGCAGCCGGGCCAGCTCCACCAGCCCGTACCAGGCGGTCAGGAAGACCACGGGCACGGCGGCGGCGTCGGTGTACGACCAACCGTCGGGGATGCGGGTGACCAGCCGGCGGTCGGTGACCGCCGCCGAGGAGAACGAACCGGAGAAGATGCCCATGACCCGGTCGCCGGGGGCTAGGTCGGTGACCCCCGGTCCCACGCCGAGCACCACACCGGCGCCCTCGTTGCCCAGCACCTCCTGGTCGGGGACCATGCCGAGGGCCAGCACCACGTCGCGGAAGTTCAGCCCGGAGGCGCGCATCCCGACCAGGACGTGACCCGCCGGCAGCTCCCCGGTCGTGCGGGGGGCGGGCAGCAGGGCGAGGTTCTCCAGCGTGCCCTTCTCGGTGACGTCGAGACGCCAGGGCACCTCGTCGGCGGGCAGCGGCAGCACGCCGGCCTCGCGCGCCCGGGCCAGCCGGGGCACCAGCGGCACGCCGTCGCGGAGCGCGAGCTGCGGCTCGCCGGAGGCGACGGCCGCCGGGACCGCCGCCAGGGAGGCGGCGGCGTCGTCGGTGTCGAGCAGCGTGAACCGGCCGGGGTGCTCGGACTGCGCGGAGCGCACCAGCCCCCACAGGCTCGCCCGGGCCAGGTCGCGCGGGGCCTCGCCCGGGGCCGCGCCGACCGCGCCCCGGGTGTGCAGCACCAGCCGGGACCGCTCCAGCCGGGGCTCGCCCAACCACTGCTGCACCAGCGCGAGCGCGTCGCGGGCCGCGTCGTGCGCGGCCTCGCCGGCCCGCCGCGGGTCCGACTCCGCGCCGGAGCGCAGGTCCAGCACCACGTCGGGTACGTCCCCGGACTCCTCGACCGCCACGACCAGTGCCGCCAGGTCGGCGTGGGCCCGCACCGGGTGCCCGGCGGCGGCGAGCGCCCCGGCGAGGCCGAGGGTGTCGTCGCCGAGCAGCGCCCAGCGGGTCGTCTCCCCCGCCGCCGCGTCGGTGCCCGGCAGCGGCGTCCAGTCCAGGTGGAACACCGAGCTGCGGCGCAGGGCGGCGGCCTCGTCGGCCCGCCCCGCGGCGACCGGGCGGAACGTCAGCGACTCGACGGTCGCGACCGGCTGGCCGGCGGTGTCGGCGAGGGTGACCGCGACGGTGTCCGGGCCGAGCGGGCGCAGCCGCGCCCGCAGCCGGGTGGCGCCGTGGGCGTGCAGGGCGACCGAACGGAAGGCGAACGGCATCCAGCCCGCGCCGGAGGTGTCCGCCGGGGCGCCGAGCAGGGCGGTGACCCCGCTGGCCTGCAGGGCCGCGTCGAACAGGGCCGGGTGCAGCCCGAAGCGGGACGCGTCGGCGCTCGCCTCCTCGGGGAGGGCCACCTCGGCGTAGACCTCGCCGTCGCCACGCCACACCCGGCGCAGCCCCTGGAAGGCGGGGCCGTAGCCGAGACCGCCCTCGGCCATCTGCGCGTACCAGGCGTCCAGGTCGGCGTCGACCTCGACGGCGTCGGCCGGCGGCCACTGCCCCGGTACGGCGACCGGGGCGGGCAGCTGCGGCAGCAGGAGGCCCTCGGCGTGCCGGGTCCACTCGGCGTCGGCGTCCTCCTCGGGGCGGGAGTGCACGGTGACGCTCCGCTCGCCGGTGTCGCCGGGCGGGCCCACGCGTACCTGCACCTGCACCGCGCCGGCCGGCGGGAGCACCAGCGGGTTGATCAACGTCAGGTCGCCCACCTGGCCGGCGTCGACCTCGTCGCCGGCCCGGACCACCATGTCGACCAGCCCGGTGCCGGGGACGATCACCGCCCCGCCGACGGCGTGGTCGGCCAGCCACGGGTGGGTACGCACCGACAGCCGCCCGGTGAGCACCACCGTCCGGTCGTCGGCGACGGGTACGGCCGCGCTGAGCAGCGGGTGACCGGTGTCCTGGAGGCCGGCGGAGCCGACGTCGCGTACGCGGTGCGCGGGCGCGTCCAGCCAGAAACGTCCCCGTTCGAAGGCGTACGTGGGCAGTGCCACGGTGTCCGCCTCGGCGAGGACGGCCGTCAGGTCGACGGGCAGGCCGATCGTGTGGGCGGTCGCGAGGTTCGTCAACAGCCGCGTCGGATCGTCGTCACCCCGCCGCAGGCTGCCCAGGGTGTGCCCGGTGACACCGGCGTCGTCGAGAATCGCCGTGACCGGCATCGTCAACACCGGATGCGGGGAGATCTCCACGAACGTCGTGTGCCCGGCGGCGACGGCCACCCGCACCGCCGCGTCGAACTGGACGGTCTGCCGCAGGTTGTCGTACCAGTAGTCCGCCGTCATCGAGGACGGGTCCACCCAGTCCCCGGTCAACGTCGACACGAGCCGGGTGTGCCCCTGTCGCGGGGTCACGCCCGCCAGGTCGGCGCGCAACTGCTCGGCGACCTCCTGCACCGCCGCCGAGTGCGACGCGTAGTCCACCGGAATCAGTCGGGCGCGCACCCCGTCGGCCTGGCACGCCTCCACCAGGTCGGCGACCGGCTGCGGCGGACCCGACACCACCACAGTCGACGGGCCATTCACGGCCGCGACACCCACCCCGGGGAACGCCGACAACCGCTCGGCGACCGACTCGGCCGACAGGTCCACCGACGCCATCGTGCCGGTACCCCGCAGCACCGTCAGCGCCCGCGACCGCAACGCCACGGCCTTCGCCGCGTCCTCCAAGCTGAGGATCCCCGCCACACACGCCGCACCGATCTCACCCTGCGAGTGACCGACCACCACAGCCGGAGTGACCCCGACGTGCTGCCACACCGCCGCGAGAGCGACGCCGACGGCCCACAGCACCGGCTGCACGACCTCGACCCGCTCCAACCACGACTCGTCATCACCCGTCAACACCGACACGAGATCCACGTCCAGGTACGGCGCAAGGGCCCGCTGACACTCCGCCAACCGCGCGTCGAACACCGGCGCACGACCCACCAGGCCAGCCGCCATCCGCGCCGACTGCGCACCCTGACCCGGGAACACGAACACCGCACCCGCACCGTGCGACGACGCCGTACCGGCGACCACGTTGCCGGCCGGCGACCCCGACGCCAGAGCATCCAGCCCCGCCAGCAACTCCTCCGTGCTCGACCCGACGACGGCCGCCCGCTGGTCGAACGTCGACCGGGTGGCGGCGAGGGACCAGCCCACCGCCGCCGCATCCACCACGGCTCCGGCGGCCCGCTGGAGGTGACCGGCGCCGCCGTCGCCGCGCTCGCGCAGGAAGTCCGCGAGCCGGGCCGCCTGCCCCGCGAGCGCGCCCTTCGACCGCGCCGACACCGGCCACACCACGACATCCGAGGCCACCAGGCCCGGACCGTGCCCGACCGGAGCGGCGGCCTCGGACAGCTCGTCGGCCTGTTCGATGATCACGTGGGCGTTCGTGCCGGACATACCGAACGACGACACCGCCGCCCGGCGCGGCCGGTCCACCGCCGGCCACGACCGCGACTCCGTCGCCAACTCGACCGCGCCGGCGGACCAGTCGATGTGCGGCGACGGCTCGTCCACGTGCAGCGTCGCGGGGACCACGCCCTCGCGCATCGCCAGCACCATCTTGATCACACCGGCGACGCCCGAGGCGGCCTGGGTGTGGCCGATGTTCGACTTGATCGAGCCCAGCAGCAGCGGCTCGTGTCCCTCGCGGCCCTGCCCGTACGTCGCCAGCAGGGCCTGCGCCTCGATCGGGTCACCCAGCGTGGTGCCCGTACCGTGCGCCTCCACCACGTCCACGTCGGCGCTGCCCAGCCGGGCACCGGCGAGGGCCTGCCGGATCACCCGCTGCTGCGACGGACCGTTCGGCGCCGTCAGCCCGTTGGAGGCGCCGTCCTGGTTGACCGCCGACCCACGCACCACCGCCAGCACCCGGTGACCGTTGCGCCGGGCGTCCGACAGCCGCTCCACGAGCAGCATGCCGACGCCCTCGCCCCAACCGGTGCCGTCGGCGGCCGCCGCGAACGCCTTGCACCGGCCGTCGGCCGCGAGGCCCCGCTGCCGGGAGAACTCGAAGAAGGTGGCGGGGGTGGCCATGACCGTGACGCCGCCGGCGAGGGCCAGGTCGCACTCGCCACGCCGCAGCGACTGCACCGCCAGGTGCAACGCCACCAACGACGACGAACACGCCGTGTCCACCGACACCGCCGGCCCCTCCAACCCCAACGCGTACGCCACCCGACCCGACACCACACTCGCGGCGTTCCCCGTGGCCCCGAACCCTTCGGCCTGCTCCCCCGCAGCCATCAGCAGTGCCCCATAGTCCTGACCATTCGTGCCCACGAACACCCCTGTTCGCGAACCCCGAAGGACCCCAGGCTCAACCCCTGCCCGCTCGACCGCCTCCCACGAAACCTCCAGCAGCAACCGCTGCTGCGGATCCATCGCCGACGCCTCGCGCGGCGAGATCCCGAAGAAGCCCGGGTCGAACTCGCCCGCCGCGTGCAGGAAGCCGCCCTTGTCGGCGTACGTCGTGCCGGGGTTGGCCGGGTCGGGGTCGTAGAGCCGGTCGAGGTCCCAGCCCCGGTCGGTCGGGAAGTCGCCGATCGCGTCGACGCCGTCGGCGACGAGGCGCCACAGCCGCTCGGGGTCGTCGACGCCGCCGGGGTAGCGGCAGGCCATGGCGACGATGGCCACCGGCTCGTCGTCGTCCACGGTTGCCGGGGCGGCGACGGGAGCCGCCCCGGCGTCGGCGCCGAAGAGGCCGGCGAGCAGGAACCGGGCCAGCACGACCGGGGTGGGGTGGTCGAAGACCAGGGTGGTGGGCAGCGCCTGCCCGGTGGCGGCGGCAAGCCGGTTGCGCAGCTCCACGGCGGTCAGCGAGTCGAAGCCGAGGTCGCGGAACGCCGTGGTCGCCGGGACGGCGGCGGCCCCGCCGTCGTGGCCGAGCACGTCGGCGGCGAGTTCGCGGACCAGGTCGGCGACGCTCTCCTCCTGCCGGGCCGGGGTCAGTGCGGCGAGGCGGCGGCGCAGGGTCGCCGCCGGGCCGTCGTCGCCGTCGTCGACCGTGGCGCCGCCGTCGAGGGCGGCCCGCGCCTCCGGTACGCCCTCCAGCAGCGGCCGGCGGCGGGCGGAGGCGTACGCGGGGGCGAACCGGGCCCAGTCCACGTCGGCCACCGTCACGGTGACGTCGTCGTGGTCGAGGGCCTGTTGCAACGCGCCCATGGCGACGGCCGGGTCCATGGCGGGCAGGCCCCGGCGGCGCAGGTTCCGTTCGGCGTCGGCGGCGTGCATGCCACCGTCGGCCCAGGGGCCCCAGGCGATGGCGGTGCCGGCCCGGCCGTCGGCCCGACGCTGGCGAACCAGCGCGTCCAGGTAGGCGTTGCCGGCCGCGTACCCGGCCTGCCCGCCGCTGCCCCAGGTGGCGGCGATGGACGAGTAGACGACGAAGGCGTCCAGTTCCCGGTCGGCGAGCAGATCGGCGAGGTGGGTGGCGCCGGCGGTCTTGCCGGCGGTGACCTCGGCCAACTCGGCCGGGGTGACGTCCGCCAGCGGGGTGGCCTGCGCGATGCCGGCGGTGTGCACGACGGTACGCACCGGCGGGCCGGCGGCCTCGACCCGGTCGAGCAGGTCGGCGAGGGCGGCCCGGTCGGCGATGTCGCAGGCGGCGACGGTGACCCGGGCCCCGAGGCCGGTCAGCTCGGCCTCCAGTTCGGCCGCGCCGGGGGCGTCGGGGCCGCGCCGGCTGACCAGCACGACGTGTTCGGCTCCGGCGGCGGCGAGCCAGCGGGCGGCGCGGGCCCCGAGCCCGCCGGTGCCGCCGGTGATCAGGGCCGTCCCGGTGGGCGTGAACCGGCGCGCCGGGGGGCGGTCGCCGAGGGCGGCGCGGACGAGGCGGCGGGCGAAGACGCCGGGGCCGCGTACCGCGAGCTGGTCCTCGCCGGTCGAGTCGGTGAGGATCGCGGCGAGCCGGGTGGCGGCCCGCTCGTCGGGGTCCGGTGGCAGGTCGACCAGACCGCCCCAGCGGTGCGGCGCCTCGACGCCGACGACCCGGCCGAGGCCCCAGATCGCGGCCTGCGCCGGGTCGACGAGCCGGTCGTACGAGGCGGCGGCGACCGCGCCCCGGGTGACCAGCCACAGCGGCGCGGCCACGCCGGCGTCGCCGAGCGCCTGCACGAGGGCGAGGGTGGCGGTCAGGCCGGGCAGGACGGTGCCGTCGGCGGTGGGCGGTTCCGCGGCGAGCAGGGAGACGATCCCGGCGAGGTCGGTACCGGCGAGGGTCGCCGCGAGGGCCGCCCGGTCGGCGTCCGGCTCGACGGTCAGCGGCTGCACGTCGGCGCCGGCGCCGGTCAGCGCGGCCCGGACGGTCCGCGCCGCCGGGTCGTCGACGCCGCCGGCGGGCAGCGCCAGCAGCCAGGTGCCGGCCAGCCGCGCCGGGGCGGGCTCTGGGGTCACCTGCCACTCTTCCCGGTACCGCCAGCCGTCGAGGACGGAGTGTTCCTGCCGCTGCCGCCGCCAGTCGGCGAGGACGGGCAGCAGGGTACGCAGCGACTCGGCGGCGGCGGTGTCGGTGACGGCGAGGGTGTCGCGCAGCGCGTCGAGGTCGGCGCGTTCGACGGCCGCCCAGAACCGCCGGTCGAGCGCGCCGGCCCCGCCCGTCGTGGTGTCGTCGGCGGGCGCCTCGGCCGGCACCCAGTAGTGCTGCCGCTCGAACGGGTACGTGGGCAGGTCGACGAGCTGGCCGGGCCGGTCGGCGAGGACGTCCGCCCAGCGCGGCGGCGTACCGGCGACGTGGAGCTGGGCGAGGGCGGCGAGCAGGGTACGGCGGTCCGGGCGGTCCCGGCGCAGCACCGGCACCACCACGGCGGGGGCGGCGTCGCCGGCCTCGGCCTCGGCGAGGGTCGCCTGAACGCTGGCGGTGAGGACGGCGTCGGGGCCGACCTCCACGAAGGTGCCGACGCCCTGGGCGCGCAGGGTCCGTACGCCGTCGGCGAAGCGGACCGCCCCCCGGACGTGGCGCACCCAGTAGTCCGGGTCGGTGAGCTGCGCGGGGTCGGCCAGCTCACCGGTCAGGTTGGACACCACCGGCAGGGTCGGGGCGCGCAGGTCGAGGCCGGCGGCGACGGCGGCGAACTCGGCGAGCATCGGCTCCATGAGCGGGCTGTGGAAGGCGTGGCTGACCCGCAGCCGCCGCACCTTCACCCCCCGGCCGGTCCAGAGTTCGGCCAGCTCGTCGATGGCCGTGCCGTCGCCGGAGACGACGACGGCGTCGGGGCCGTTGACGGCGGCGACGGTGACCCGGTCGGTCAGCGCGGCGATCGACTCGGCGACCCGGGCCTCGTCGGCGGCGACGGCGAGCATCGCGCCGCCGGCG
This sequence comes from Micromonospora sp. NPDC049048, assembly GCF_043197615.1. Taxonomy (NCBI): domain Bacteria; kingdom Bacillati; phylum Actinomycetota; class Actinomycetes; order Micromonosporales; family Micromonosporaceae; genus Micromonospora; species Micromonospora sp. NPDC049048. The sequence continues at coordinate 539,766 of NZ_JBICTM010000004.1, forward strand.
GGCAGGGCCTGCATGAGCCGGCCCCGGGCGGCGACGAGGGCGCACGCGTCGTCGAGGCTGAGCACGCCGGCCACGTGGGCGGCGGTCAACTCACCGACGGAGTGCCCGGCGACCAGGTCGGGGGCCAGCCCCCAGGAGCCGAGCAGCCGGTGCAGCGCCACCTCGACGGCGAACAGCGCGGCCTGGGTGAAGACGGTCTGGTCGAGCAGTGCGGCCTCGGCGGTGCCGGGCTCGGCGTGCAGCAGCGGCTTCAGCGGCCGGGGCAGCCGGTGGTCGAGGTGGGCGCAGACCTCGTCGAGCGCCTCGGCGTAGACGGGGTACGCCTCGTACAGGTCCCGGCCGGCGCCGGCGCGCTGGGCGCCCTGGCCGGAGAAGAGGAACGCGACCCCGCCGCGTTCGGCGGCGGCGCCGGTGACCAGGCCGGGGGCGGGCCGGTCGTCGGCGAGGGCGTGCAGGGCGGCGAGCAGGCCGTCGCGGTCGTCGGCGAGGACGACCGCCCGGTGTTCCAGGGGCGAGCGGGAGACCACCGAGGTCCAGGCGACGTCGGCCGGCCGCAGGTGCGCGTCGTCGGCGACGTGCCGCGACCAGCGCTCGGCCTGGCGGCGCAGCGCGGTGCGGGTACGGCCGGTGAGCAGCACCGGCGCGGGCGCGGGCACCTCCGGCCGGTCGGTCTCGACACCGGCCGGCTCGGGCTGTTCGAGGATGAGGTGGGTGTTGGTGCCGCTCATCCCGAACGACGAGACAGCGGCCCGGCGCGGGCGGTCCACTGCCGGCCACGGCGTGGCCTCGGTGACGAGGGTGACCGCGCCGGCAGCCCAGTCCACGTGCGGGGTGGGCTCGTCGACGTGCAGGGTGGCCGGCACGACGCCGTGCCGCATCGCCAGCACCATCTTGATCACCCCGGCGATGCCGGCGGCGGCCTGGGTGTGACCGATGTTCGACTTGATCGAGCCGAGCAGCAGCGGCGCGGCGTCGCCCCGTTCCCGGCCGTAGGTGGCGAGCAGCGCCTGGGCCTCGATCGGGTCGCCGAGGGTGGTGCCGGTGCCGTGGGCCTCCACCACGTCGACCAGGTCGGGGGTGAGCTTCGCGCCGGCCAGGGCCTGCCGGATGACCCGCTGCTGGGACGGGCCGTTGGGGGCGGTGAGCCCGTTGGACGCGCCGTCGGAGTTGACCGCCGAACTGCGGATGACGCCCAGTACGGGGTGGCCGTTGCGGCGGGCGTCGCTGAGCCGTTCCAGCAGCAGCATGCCGACGCCCTCGGACCAGCCGGTGCCGTCTGCGGAGGCGGCGAACGACTTGCACCGGCCGTCGGCGGCCAGGCCCCGCTGCCGGGAGAACTCGACGAACGGGCCGGGGGTGGCCAGCACGGTCGCGCCGCCGGCCAGGGCGAGCCCGCACTCCCGCTGGCGCAGCGCCTGGCAGGCGAGGTGGATGGCGACCGACGCCGACGAACAGGCGGTGTCCACGGTGACCGACGGGCCCTCCAGCCCGAACGTGTACGCCAGCCGGCCGGAGACGACGCTGGCGGCGGTGCCGGTCAGCACGTACCCCTCGACGCCGGGCGCCCGGTGCAGCACGGCGGCGTAGTCCTGCCCGGAGGTGCCGACGAAGACGCCGGAGCGGCTGCCGCGCAGCGACAGCGGGGCGATGCCGGCCCGCTCGAACAGCTCCCAGGTGACCTCCAGCAGCAGCCGCTGCTGCGGGTCCATGGCGACCGCCTCGCGCGGCGAGATGCCGAACAGGGCCGCGTCGAAGTGCCCGGCGTCGCGCAGGAACCCGCCGGAGGTGGTGTACGAGGTGCCGGCGTTGTCCGGATCGGCGTGGTAGAGCCGGTCCAGGTCCCAGCCCCGGTCGGTGGGGAAGTCGCCGATGGCGTCCCCGCCGGACGAGACGAACTCCCAGAGCTCCTCGGGCGAGGTGATGCCGCCCGGGTAGCGGCAGCTCATCGCCACGATCGCCACCGGCTCGGACTCCTCGGCGGTGACCTCGCGCAGCCGTTGGCGGGTCTGCTGCAGCTCGGCGACGACCCGCGTCAGGTACTCGCGCAGCCGCTCTTCGTCCGCCATGACATCTCGCTTTCTCGTGACACCACAGGTCCCCGGGCGGCTCAGGAGAGCCCGAGGTCCTGGTCGATGAGGTCGAACAGCTCCTGGTTGCTGGCCGCCCGCAGCCGGTCGGCCACCTCGGCGGTGTCCTCCCGGCGTTCCTCGGCGGTGCCGAGCCGTTCGAGCAGGCTGTGCAGCCGCATCGTGATCCGCACCCGGCCGATGTCGTCCGGGTCGCGCAGCGCGAGGGCGCTCTCCAACTGGTCCAGCTCCGCGAGGGTGGGCAGCGCCTCCACCGACGCCTCGTCGAGCAGTTCGGCCCGCAGGTGCTCGGCCAGCGCCTGCGGGGTCGGGTGGTCGAACACCACCGAGCTGGGCAGGCTCAGCCCGGTCGAGCGGGCCAGCCGGCCCCGCAGCTCCACGGCGGTGAGCGAGTCGAAGCCGAGGTCCCGGAAGGGACGTCCGGCCTCCACGGCGTACGGGCTGTCGTGGCCGATGACCTCGCCCGCGGCGGTGCGGATGAGGTCGACCAGCAGCCGCACCTGTTCGGCCTGCGACAGCTCGCCGAGCCGCTTGCGCAGTTCGCCGGCGACCTGGTCGCCGTCCTCGGCGTCGGCGCGCGCCGCCGCGGCCTGGGCGGCCACCTCGGCGATGTCGCTGATCAACGGCCGGGGCCGGGCGGAGGCGAACACCGGCGCGAAGCGGTCCCAGTCGATGTCGGCGACGGTGAGGGCGGTGTCGTCGCCGTCGAGGCCGGCGCGCAGGGCGGCCATCGCCGGCTCCCGGTCGAGCAGGGACACCCCGCGCCGGCTCATGGCCGCCGCGTGCGCGTCGGTCACCATGCCGCCGCCGGCCCACGGTCCCCAGTTGACCGAGAGGTGCCGGGCCCGTCCGTCCGGCCGGGACTGCGCCCAGGCGTCCAGGAAGGCGTTGCCGGCGGCGTACGCCCCGTGGTCGCCGACGCCCCAGACGGCGGCGATGGAGGAGAAGTGCACGACCAGGTCGAGCGGCTCCGGGTCGAGGAACTCGTCGAGGTACCGGGCACCGGCGATCTTGCCGGACACGACGTCGGCGAGTTCCGCCTCGGTCACCGCGGCGACCGGGTTCAGCCGGCCCACCCCGGCGGCGTGCACCACGGCCTGCACGGTCTCGCCGTCGGCGCGCAGGTCGCGGACCAGGTCCGCGACCGCGTCCCGGTCGGCCAGGTCGCAGGCCAGCACCCGGGCCTCGGCGCCGAGCACGGCCAGTTCCGCCACCGCCTCGTCGGCCCCGGGGGCGGCCGTGCCGCGCCGGCTGACCAGCAGCAGTCGCCGCGCGCCGTGCCGGGCGAACCAGCTGGCGGCGTACCGGCCGACGGCGCCGGTGCCGCCGGTGACCAGGACGGTGTCCGGCGGCTGCCAGCCGGCGGGCGCCTCGGCGCGGGGCGCGCGCTCCAGCCGACGCAGGTACGTCCCGGAGTCGCGTACCGCGAGCTGGTCCTCGTGCCCGGCGGCGGTGAGGGCCGCCAGGACGTGCTCGGCGGCGGCGGTGTCCACCGTGGCGGGCAGGTCCAGCAGGCCACCCCAGTGCCGGGGGTGTTCCAGCGCGGTCACCAGGCCGAGGCCCCACGTGGTGGCCTGGGCGGGGCGGGCGACGGGGTCGTCGGCGCCGGTGGCGACGGCCTGCCGGGTGAGCAGCCACAGCGGCACCGGGGGCAGGGCGTCCGTGACCGCCTGCACCAGGGCGAGGTTCGCGGTCAGGCCAAGAGGCACGGCCGGGCTGTCGGGGTGCGCCCGCTCGTCGAGGGCGAGCAGCGACACGATCCGGGTGGGCGCGGCGCCGGCGAGCTGCGCGGCGAGCGTGCTCCGGTCGGTCGTGGCCGGGTCGACGGCGAGTTGCCGCACGGTGGCGCCCCGGGCGGCGGCGAGTGCGGCGAGCCGGTCGACGACCGGCTGGTCCGTGCCGCTGTGCACCAGGGTCCAGGTGCCGTCGACGGCGCCCGCGGTGAGCGCCTCCGGCCGCCAGGTGATCCGGTAGCGCCAGCCGCCGGCGAGGGTGTCCTCCTGCTGCTGGCGCCGCCACCGGTCCAGGTCCGGCAGCAGCTCCCGCAGGGGCCGGTCCGCGTCGAGGCCGAGCCGGCCGGCGAGTTCGTCGCCGTCGCCGGACGCCACGGCCCGCCAGAACGCCGAGTCGACGTCGTCGTGGACGGTGGCGGGGGTGCCCGCCGGCGCCGCGTCGAGGGTCGGCCAGAACCGCTGGTGGGCGAACGCGTACGTGGGCAGGTCCACGAGTCCGGCGCCGGGCAGCAGCGCCGGGAAGCGTACGGGCACGCCGTGGCAGTGCAGCCGGGCCACCGCGCCGAGCAGGGTGGCCACCTCGTCCTGGCCGGGCCGCTGCACGCCGGTCACGACGACGGGGGCGTCCACCGGCAGCGCGTCGGCGGTCAGGGCGGTCAGCACGGTGTCCGGTCCGACCTCCAGGAACCGGGTCACCCCGTGGGCGTGCAGGTGGGTGACGGTGTCGGCGAAGCGGACCGCCTCGCGGACGTGGCGTACCCAGTAGTCGGGGGTGCAGATCTGCTCGGCGTCGACGACCGCGCCGGTCAGGTTCGACACCAGCGGCACCGTCGGCGGGGCGTACGACAGGGTCGCCGCCACGGCCGCGAACTCGGCGAGCATCGGCTCCATCAGCGGGCTGTGGAAGGCGTGGCTGACGCGCAGCCGCTTGGTGCGTACGCCGAGTTCGGCGAAGTGGGCGGCCAGTTCGGTCAGCGCGTCCTGCGCGCCGGCGACGACGACGGCGGCCGGCCCGTTCACGGCGGCGACGGCGGCCTGCCCCGGCGTGCCGGACAGGGCCCGCAGCACGTCGACCTCGGGCGCGGCGACGGCGAGCATCCCGCCGCCGGCGGGCAGGGCCTGCATCAGCCGGCCCCGGTTGCCGACGAGCGCGCAGGCGTCGGGCAGGTCGAGCACCCCGGCGACGTGGGCCGCGCTGATCTCGCCCACGGAGTGGCCGGCCACGAAGTCGGGCCGGATCCCCCAGTGTTCGAGCAGCCGGAACAGCGCCACCTCGACGGCGAAGAGCCCGGCCTGGGTGAAGACCGTCTGGTCGAGCAGGTCGGCCTCGGCGGTGCCGGGCTCGGCGAACAGCACCGTGCGCAGCGGCTGCGGCAGGTACGCGTCCAGATGCTGGCACGCCTCGTCGACCGCCGCCGCGAAGACGGGGAACGTCTCGTAGAGGCGGCGGCCCATTCCGGCGTGCTGGGCGCCCTGGCCGGAGAAGAGCGCCGCCAGCGCGCCGCCGGGCTCGGCGACGCCCCGGGTGAGCGCGGGGTGTTCCTGCCCGGCGGCCAGTGCCCGCAGCCCGGCGAGGGCGGCGTCGGAGTCGGCGGCGAGCAGCACCGCGCGGTGCCGCAGCGGGGAACGTCCGGTGGCCAGTGCCCGGGCCACGTCGGCGGCGGGCGTCCCGCTGCCCGGCAGCCACTCGGCCAGCCGTGCCGCCTGGGCCCGCAGGCTGTCGGCGCCGTCGGCCGAGACGACCCACGGCAGGATCGGCGGCCCGTCGGCCGGGCGGGCCGGCCCGGTGTCGGCCGGCGGCGCGGCGGGCGCCTGTTCGAGGATGACGTGCACGTTGGTGCCGCTGACCCCGAACGACGACACGCCGGCCCGACGCGGCCGGTCCACGTCCGGCCACGGCTGTGCCTCGGTCAGCAGCGCGACGGCGCCCGCCGACCAGTCCACGTGCGGCGACGGCTCGTCCACGTGCAGGGTGGGCGGCAGCAGGTCGTGCTGGAGCGCCATCACCATCTTGATCACGCCGGAGACGCCCGCGGCGGCCTGGGTGTGCCCGATGTTCGACTTGACGGAGCCGAGCCAGAGCGGCCGGTCGGCGGGACGGGCCCGCCCGTACGTGGCCAGCAGCGCCTGCGCCTCGATCGGGTCGCCGAGCCGGGTGCCGGTGCCGTGCCCGTCGACGGCGTCGACGTCGGCGGCGGTCAGCCGCGCGTTGGCCAGCGCCTGGCTGATGACCCGCTCCTGGGCGGGCCCGTTGGGCGCGGTCAGGCCGTTGCTGGCGCCGTCCTGGTTCATCGCCGAGCCGCGTACGACGGCGAGGATCCGCCGGCCGTCGCGCTGGGCGTCGGAGAGCCGCTGCAACAGCACCAGGCCCACGCCCTCGCCCCAGCCGGTGCCGTCGGCGGCGGCGGCGAACGACTTGCACCGGCCGTCGAGGGCCAGCCCGCGCTGCCGCGCGAACTCCAGGAACGGGCCGGGGGTGGCCATCACCGTCACGCCGCCGGCCACCGCGACGTCGCACTCGCCCTGCCGCAGGGACTGGCAGGCCAGGTGCAGCGCCACCAGCGACGACGAGCAGGCGGTGTCGACGCTGACGGCGGGGCCCTGCAACCCGAAGTGGTACGCCAGCCGCCCGCTGATGACGGCGGCGACGTTGCCGGTGGCCTGGTAGCCCTCGGTCTCGACGCGGGCGGCCATGAGCAGCGTCGCGTAGTCCTGGCCGTTGGTGCCGACGAAGACGCCGGTGTTGGTCTCCCGCATGTCGGCCGGCGCGGTGCCGGCGCGCTCGAACAGCTCCCAGGCGCTCTCCAGCAGCACCCGCTGCTGCGGGTCCATCACCATCGCCTCGCGCGGGGAGATGCCGAACAGGGCGGCGTCGAAGCCGGCGGCGTCGTTGAGGAAGCCGCCCTCCCGCACGTACGAGGTGCCGGGCCGGTCGGGGTCGGGGTCGTAGATGGCGGCCAGGTCCCAGCCCCGGTCGGTGGGGAACTCCGCGATCCCGTCGCGCCCCTCGGCGACGAGTCGCCACAGGTCCTCGGGGTCGGTGACACCGCCGGGGTAGCGGCAGCTCATCGAGACGATGGCGATCGGCTCGTCCAGCACGGTGGCCGCCCGCACGGGCGCTGCCGCCGGGGTGTCGTCGCCGGTGAGCCGGCTCGCCAGGTGCTCGGCGAGGGCGTCGGGCGTCGGGCGGTCGAACACCAGGGTCGCCGGCAGGTTCAGCCCCACCGCCTCGGCGAGGCGGTTGCGCATCTCGACGGCGCTGAGCGAGTCGAAGCCGATCTCCCGGAACGACCGGTCCGCCGCGAGCGCCTGGGGCGAGGCCAGCCGCAGCACCGCCGCCGCGTGGACGCGTACGAGGTCGAGCAGGACCCGGCGGCGTTCCGGTGCGGCGAGGCCGGCCAGCCGGCCGCGCAGCGGGGAGGCCGCGTCGGGCGTGTCGCCGTCGCGTTGCCCGGCGGCGAGCAGTCGCGCCACCTCGGGTACGTCGGCGATCAGAGGCCGGGGGCGGGCCAGCGTGTAGGTCTGCAGGAACCGGTCCCAGGCGATGTCGGCCACGGTGAGCGTGGTGTCGCCGTGATCGAGCGCCTCGGCCAGTACGGAGACCGCCAGGTCGGGGCGCATGGCCCGGACGCCCGAGCGGAACATCTGGTCGGCGGCGCCCTCGGCGTCGACCATGCCGCCGCCGTCCCAGGCGCCCCAGGCGATGGCGGTGGCGGCCCGGCCGCGCCGTCGCCGGTCCTCGGCGAGCGCGTCGAGGAAGGCGTTCGCGGCGGCGTAACCGCCCTGGTGCCCGCCGCCCCAGACGCCCGCGCCGGAGGAGAAGAGCACGAACGCCGACAGCTCGTCGCCGCACAGCTCGTCGAGGTTCACCGCGCCGGCCACCTTGGCCCGCAGGGCGTCGGCGAGGTCGGCCACGTCGGTGGCCGCGACCGGCGCGGCGTGGGCGACGCCGGCGGTGTGGAACACGGCCCCGATGCGGGTGCCCTGCCCGGCCAACCGCTCGACGAGGGCCCGCACGGCGGCGGGGTCGGCGACGTCGCAGGCGGCCACGGTGACGGTGGCGCCGGCGGCGCGCAGTTCGTCCGCCAGCGCGTCGGCGCCGGGCGTGGCGGGACCCTGGCGGCCGGTGAGCACCAGCTCGCCGACGCCCTCGCGGGCCAGCCAGCGCGCCACCTGGGCGCCGATCGACCCGAGGCCGCCGGTGACCAGGACGGCGCCGCTGGCGGGACGCCAGTCCTGCGTCGCGGTGCGCTCGGCGCGGGCCCGGACCAGTCGCCGGGCGAACACCCCGGAGGGGCGCAGCGCCAGCTGGTCCTCCGCGTCGACGCCGGCCAGCACCGCCACGAGCCGGGCCCGGTCCCGGGGGTCCAGCTCGGTGGGCAGGTCCAGCAGGCCGCCCCAGCGGTCCGGGTGTTCGAGGGCGACCACCCGGCCGAGCCCCCAGAGCATCGCCTGGCGGGGGCGGTCGAGCGGGTCGGCCCGGCCGGTGGAGACCGCGCCGGCGGTGGCGCACCACAGCGGGGCGGTGACGCCCGCGTCGCCGAGGGCCTGGACCAGGGCGTACGTGCCGGCGAGGCCCGCCGGGACGACCGGGTGGGCCGGGTGCGGCGCGTCGTCCAGGCCGAGCAGGGAGAGCACGCCGGCGACGGGTCCACCGGTACGCGCGAGCCGGTCGGCCAGCGCCTGCCGGTCCGGCTCCGTCGCGTCGATCCGGACGACCTCGGCCCCGCCCTCGCCCAGCGCCCGGGCGACGCCGTCGACCAAGGGGTGCTCGGCGGCGGCCGTCGGCACGACCAGCAACCAGGTGCCGGAGAGGGTGGCCTCCGGCGCGACGGTCACCGGCTTCCAGGTCACCCGGTACCGCCACGAGTCCACGGTGGACTCGTCGCGGCGACGCCGGCGCCACGAGGAGAGCAGCGGCAGCGCGGGGTCGAGGGAACGGGCCGTGGTCTCGTCGATCCGCATCGCGGCGGCCAGCGCCTGCGGGTCGGCCCGTTCCACGGCCTCCCAGAAGTGCCGGTCCGCCTCGTCGGAGCCGGCGGGGGTGGGCCCGGTCGCCACCGGTGCCTGCGGCCAGTAGCGCTGGCGCTGGAAGGCGTACGTGGGCAGGTCGACCGGCGGGCCGGTGCGGGCGCCCAGGATCGCCGTCCAGTCCACGGGCACGCCGTGCACGTGGAGCCCGGCGAGGAGCGTCAGCATCCGATGCCAACCGCCGGCCCCGGTGTCGGCGGCGGCCACCACGACGGCGTCGTCGGCGACCGCGATCTCCCGCATCCCGGCGTCGAGCACGGGCTCGGGGGCGGCCTCGACGAGGACCCGGTGGCCCGCGTCGAGCAGGGCGCGTACGACCGGGTCGGCGTCGACGCCGTCGGCCAGCCCTCGGTACCACCGGGCGGCGTCGAGGCCGTCGGTGTCGACCGGACCGCCGGTCGCCGCCGAGTACAGCGGCACCTCGGCCGCCCGGAGGGTGATCCCGGCCAGCGCGTCCGGGTCGGCTCCGGCCCCGAGGGCGATCGTCTTCGCCGCGTCCTCCAGCGACAGCGCGCCGGCCACGCAGGCGGCCGCGACCTCGCCGTGGGCGTGGCCGAGCACGGCGGCGGGCCGTACGCTGAGCGAGCGCCACCAGCGGCCCAGCGAGACCGCCACGGCCCACCGGACGGCCTGCGCCACCCCGGGGTCGGCCGGGGTCGGGGCGCCGTCCGCGCCGCGCAGCACGGCGGGGAGAGACCAGTCCACGTGGGGCGCGAGGGCCGCCTCGCAGGCGGCGATCCCGGCGGCGAACTCCGGCGCCCGGTCCAGCAACTCGACGGTGGCGGCGGGCCACGGGTCGCCGTGGCCGGGGAAGACGAGGACCGGGTCCCCGCCGCGCAGCGCGATGCCGGTGACCGTGTCGGCGGTGGCGTCGCCGAGGTGCAACGACTCCAGGGCCCGCGTCAGGCCGACGGTGTCGCGGCCGAGCACGACGGCGCGGTGCCCGAACGCGGCCCGGGTGGTGGCCAGGGCGTGCGCGACGTCGGCCGGCGCCAGCTCCGGGTGCGCCGCCAGGTGCGCGCCCAGCCGGGCCGCCTGGTCGCGCAGTGCCGGGGCGTCCACGGCGGAGAGCACCAGGGGTACGACGTCGGCGCGCGGCCGGTCGGCGGGCCGCGCGTCGACCGCCTCGGCGGGTGGCTGCTCGATGATCACGTGCGCGTTCGTGCCGGAGATCCCGAACGACGACACCGCCGCCCGACGGGGCCGGTCCACGGCCGGCCACGGGGTGGGTTCGGTGGCGAGGGCGACCGCCCCGGAGGTCCAGTCGACGTGCGGGGACGGCTCGTCCACGTGCAGGGTCGGCGGGACCAGGCCGTGCCGCATCGCCAGCACCATCTTGATCACACCAGCCACACCGGCGGCGGCCTGGGTGTGGCCGATGTTCGACTTGATCGAGCCCAACAGCAGCGGCCGGTCCTGCGGACGCTCCTGCCCGTACGTCGCCAGCAGGGCTTGCGCCTCGATCGGGTCACCGAGGGTCGTGCCGGTGCCGTGCGCCTCCACGGCGTCCACGTCGGCCGGAGTGAGCCGGGCGTTGGCGAGAGCCTGGTGGATCACGCGCTGCTGCGACGGGCCGTTCGGGGCGGTCAGGCCGTTGGACGCGCCGTCCTGGTTGACGGCCGTGCCGCGCAGGACGGCGTGGATCCGCCGGCCCTCCCGCTGCGCGTCCGAGAGCCGCTGCACCAGGAGCACCCCGACGCCTTCGGACCAGCCGGTGCCGTCGGCGGACGCCGCGAACGACTTGCACCGGCCGTCGGTCGACAGGCCCCGCTGACGCGAGAACTCGATGAACGTCCCCGGCGTCGCCATCACGGTCACGCCACCGGCCAGGGCGAGGTCGCACTCGCCGCTACGCAGCGCCTGCGCGGCCAGGTGCAGCGCGACGAGGCTGGACGAGCAGGCCGTGTCGACGGTGACCGCCGGGCCTTCGAGCCCGAACGTGTACGCGACCCGACCGGACAGCACGCTGCCCGAGTTGCCGGTACCGACGTAGCCCTCGACCTCGTCGGCCAGCTCCATGAGGCGGGAGGCGTAGTCGTGGTACATGACGCCGGCGAAGACACCCGTCCGGCTGCCCCGCAGCCGCGACGGGTCCAGACCCGCAGACTCGAACGACTCCCACGACGCCTCCAGCAGCAACCGCTGCTGCGGATCCATCGCGAGCGCCTCACGCGGCGAGATGCCGAAGAACGCGGGGTCGAACGCTCCGGCGTCGTACAGGAAACCGCCGTGCCGGGTGTACGACGTCCCGGGGTGGTCGGGGTCGGGGTCGAAGAGGCTCTCCAGGTCCCAGCCGCGGTCGGTGGGGAACTCCCCGATCCCCTCGCCGCCGGCGGCCAGCAGCGCCCACAGCTGGTCGGGCGTCTCGATGCCGCCCGGGTAGCGGCAGGCCATGCCGACGATGGCGAGCGGCTCGTCGACCCGGGTGGTGGTCCGCGCCCCGGGCGCGGCGGGGCCAGCGGCGGCGCCAGCCAGTTCGGCGTGTACGTGGGCGGCGAGCGCCTGCGGCGTCGGGTAGTCGAAGACCAGCGTCGAGGGCAGCCGCAGTCCGGTGGCCGCGTTCACGCGGTTGCGCAGGTCGACGGCGGTCAGCGAGTCGAAGCCCAGCTCCCGGAACGCCCGGTCGGCCGGCACGGCTTCCGCGCCGCCGTGCCCGAGCACCTGCGCGACGAGGCCGCGCACCAGCAGGTCGATCTGGGCCCGTGCCTCGTCCGCGCTCAGGCCGCCGACGCGGGTCGCCCAGGTGGTGCCCTGTCCCGCCTGGCGGCGGGTCGTGGTCGTGCCCACCAGGTTGCGGAGCACCGGCGGCACCAGGCCGGCCCCGGCCGCGGCCCGGAGGGCGGCCAGGTCGATGACGGCGGGCACCAGGGCCGGGCGGTCCGCGGTCAGCGCCGCGTCGAACAGGCGCAGCCCGGTCTCGGCGCTCATCGCGGTGATGCCGCCCCGGGTCGAGCGCGCCCGGTCCGCGTCGTCGAGGGACGCGCCCATGCCGGGGGTGTCCCACATGCCCCACGCCAGGCTGACGGCCGGCAGACCCAGCTGCCGCCGGTACGCCGCCAGGGCGTCGAGGAAGGCGTTGCCCGCCGCGTACGCCGACTGGCCCGGCGAGCCGAGCACACCCGCCACCGACGAGAACACCACGAACAAGTCAAGGTCCAGCGACGCCGTCGCCTCGTGCAACAGCCAACCCGCCGACACCTTCGGCGCCAACACCCCGGCCAGCCGCTCGGCCGTCAGCCCCTCCACGACCCCGTCGTCCAGGACACCGGCGGTGTGCACCACACCCGCCAGGCGTTCCCCGGCGGCGACCTCGGCCACCAAGCCGAACACCTGGTCCCGGTCCGTCACGTCACACGCGACGACCCGCACCAACGCACCCAACGCCGACAGCCGCTCCGACAGCTCGCCCGCACCGGCGGCCTCCGGACCACGCCGCGACACGAGCACCAGCGACCGCACCCCGTGCACCGACACCAGATGCTCCGCCACCAACGCACCGAGCGCACCCGTACCGCCGGTGACCAGCACCGCGCCGTCACCCACCACGGCGGCGTCCGCCGACGCCGGGGCGACCGCGCGCACCAGACGCGGCACGAACACCCCGCCCGCACGCACGGCGACCTGACCGCCGAACGCCACCGGCTCGTCCGCCACCGCCGCCAGCATGCCCAGCAGCCCGGCGTCCACGTCGCCGTCGACGTCCGCCAGGACGATGCGGCCCGGGTGCTCCGACTGCGCCGAACGCAGCATACCCCACACCGCCGCAGCAGCCAGGTCGGACACCTGGTCGTCCGCCGCCACCGAGACCGCGCCCCGGGTCATCACCACGAGCCGCGAATCCGCCAACGCGTCCGCGGCCAGCCAGGACTGCACCGTCGCCAGCACGTGCGACGTCGCCGCGCGTACCGTGTCGGGGTCGGTGTCGTGGCGGTCCGCGCCCTCGACGTGGCCGGGTCGGCACAGGCCGCCCGCCGGCACCAGTAGCAGGCGCGGCGCCACGTCCGACGGGCCGGCGACCGCTGCGGTGACCGCCGCGACGTCGGCGTACGCCGGCAGGTCGACGCCGACCGGCGCGCCCACGAGCGCCCACCCGGAGGCGTCCCCGGCCGGGGCGACCTCCTGGGCCTGCCAGGTGACCTCGAACAGCGACCGGGTCGCCTCGTCCGGGGACGACGACACCCCGGTCAGCTCGCGCAGGGCCAGGGAGTCCACCGACACCACGGCCGCACCCGACTCGTCGCACGCCACCAACCGCACCGCCGAGCCCGCACGCGACAACCGCACCCGCAGCACCCGCGCACCCGAGGCGTACACCTGCACACCCTCGAACGCGAACGGCACCCGAGGCCCACCCGAGCCCTCCGAACCGGGCAGCAACCCGATCGGGTGCAGAGCGGCGTCCAGCAGCGCCGGGTGCACCCCGAATCCCGCCGCGTCGCCCGCCACCTCGTCCGGCAGGGCCACCTCGGCGAACACCTCGTCGCCACCGGCCGTCCACACCCGACGCAGCCCCTGGAACACCGGCCCGTACGACAGGCCGCGCTCGGCCAGCGCCGGGTACCAACCGGTGACGTCCACCTCGACGGCGTCGACCGGCGGCCACTCCCCCACGCCCGGCTCGTCGGCCGTCGCCGGCTCCAGCACACCCTCCGCGTGGCGGACCCACTCGGGGTCGACGGCCTCCTCGGGCTGCGAGTGCACGGTCACCGACCGCACGCCCGCCTCGTCGGCGGCGCCGACGCGTACCTGCACCCGCACCGCGCCGGCCGGCGGCAGCACCAGCGGCGCGGCGACGGTCAGCTCCCGCACCCGCGACGCGCCCACCTCGTCGCCCGCCCGCACCGCCAGCTCCACGAGGGCGGCACCGGGCACGATCACCACGCCGGAGACGGAGTGGTCGGCCAGCCAGGCGTGCGTCGACGTGGCGAGGCGGCCGGTCAGCACCACCATGTCCTCGCCGGCCACGGAGACGGCCGCGCCGAGCAGCGGGTGCCCGGCCGCCCCGAGACCCGCCCCGGAGACGTCCGTCCACCGGCCCGCCGGCTCCAGCCAGAAGCGCTGGTGCTGGAAGGCGTACGTCGGCAGGTCCAGGTGCCGGCCGCCGGCCCGGCGGAGCAGGTCCGCCCAGCCGACGGTGCGGCCGTGCACGTGCAGCAGCGCGAGGGCCTCCAGGAGGGCCTGCGGCTCGGGCCGGTCGTGGCGCGACGCCGGCACCAGCAGGGGCGCCGGCTCGTTCTCCGCCCGTTCGGCGAGGCAGTTCTGCGCCATGGCGGTCAGGACGCCGTTCGGTCCCACCTCCAGGTAGGTGTCGACCTCCTCGGCGCGCAGGCAGTCGACGGCGTCGGCGAAGCGGACCGTGCCGCGTACGTGCCGCACCCAGTAGCCCGGGTCGCAGAGCTGGTCGGCGTCGGCGACGCGGCCGGTCAGGTTCGACACCACCGGGATCGTCGGCGGCCGGAACGTCAGCTTGCCGGCGACGGCCCCGAACTCGGCGAGCATCGGGTCCATCCGGGCGCTGTGGAAGGCGTGGCTGACCCGTAGCCGGCGGGTCTGCACGCCCCGCTCGGACCACACCCGCTGCACCTCGTCGAGGGCCTCGACGTCACCGGCCACCACCACGGCGGCGGGTCCGTTGACGGCGGCCACGTCCAGCCGGCCGGGCAGCCCGGCGAGGGAGGCGGCGACTGCTGCCTCGTCGGCGGCGACGGCGAGCATGCCGCCGCCGGCCGGCAACGCCTGCATGAGCCGGCCCCGCGCGGCGACCAGCGCGCACGCGTCGGCCAGGGAGAGCACGCCCGCCACGTGTGCCGCCGCGATCTCGCCGATGGAGTGCCCGGCCACCAGGTCCGGCGCGACACCGAACGACTCGACGAGGCGGAACAGCGCCACCTCGACGGCGAACAGGCCCGCCTGGGTGAAGACCGTCTGGTCCAGCAGCTCCGCCTCGGGCGTGCCCGCCCCGGCGAACAGCACCTCGCGCAGCGGGCGCGGCAGCAGCGGGTCCAGGTGCCCGCACGCCTCGTCCAGGGCGGCGGCGAAGACCGGGAAGGCCGCGTACAGCTCGCGCCCCATGCCGGCGCGCTGCGCGCCCTGACCGGAGAAGAGGAAGGCCACCCGTCCGCGCGGCGCCGACGTCCCGGTGGTGACGGTGCCGTTCGGCTCGCCGGCGGCGAGGGCCCGCAGCCCGGCGAGCAGGTCGTCCGCGTCGCCGGCCAGGACGACCGCGCGGTGTTCCAGCCCCGCGCGGTTGACCGAGGAGGCCGCGACGTCCACCGGACGCAGGGAGTCGACGCGGGCGAGGTGGTCGGCCCAGCGGCCGGCCTGCCCGGCGAGCGCCTCGGGCGTACGGGCGGAGAGGAAGACCGGGGCCAGCGGGAGAGCCACCGGCGCGGCGGTGGCGGACGGAGCCTCGTCCGTGGACGGGGCGTCGTCGACGGGCGCCTCCTCCAGGATGACGTGTGCGTTCGTACCGCTGATGCCGAACGACGACACGGCGGCGCGGCGCGGCCGGTCGCTGGCCGACCACGCCCGCGCCTCGGTGAGCAGCGAGACCTGCCCGGCGGACCAGTCGATGTGCGGCGACGGCTCGTCGACGTGCAGGGTGGCGGGCATGGTGCGGTGGCGGATCGCCTCGATCATCTTGATCAGGCCGGCGGCGCCCGCGGCGGCCTGGGTGTGACCCAGGTTCGACTTGACCGAGCCCAGCCAGAGCGGCCCGCCGTCGCCCCGGTCCTGCCCGTACGTGGCCAGCAGTGCCTGCGCCTCGATGGGGTCGCCGAGGGTGGTGCCGGTGCCGTGCGCCTCGACCACGTCGACGTCGGCCGGCGAGAGCCGGGCGTTGGCGAGGGCCTGCCGGATCACCCGCTCCTGCGACGGACCGTTGGGGGCGGTGAGCCCGCTGCTGGCGCCGTCCTGGTTGACGGCGCTGCCCCGGACCACGGCGAGGATGCGCCGGCCGTCGCGGCGGGCGTCGGAGAGCCGCTGCAACAGCAGCACCCCGACTCCCTCGGACCAGCCGGTGCCGTCGGCGGCGGCGGCGAACGACTTGCAGCGGCCGTCGGAGGCCAGGCCCCGCTGGCGGGAGAAGTCGGCGAAGGTGCCCGGGGTGGACATGACGGTCACGCCGCCGGCGAGGGCGAAGTCGCAGTCGCGCTGGCGCAGCGCCTGCGTCGCGAGGTGCACGGCGACCAGCGACGACGAGCACGCCGTGTCCACGGTGACGGCCGGGCCCTCCAGCCCGAAGGTGTACGCCACCCGCCCGGACACCACGCTGCCGGAGTTGCCGGTGCCGATGTAGCCCTCGACGCCGTCGGGCAGGTCCAGCACCCGCGACGCGTAGTCGTGGTACATGACGCCGGCGAAGACACCGGTCCGGCTGCCGCGCAACGCCTGCGGGTCGATGCCGGCGTGCTCGAACGCCTCCCAGGAGGTCTCCAGCAGCAGCCGCTGGTGCGGGTCCATCGCCAGGGCCTCACGCGGGCTGATGCCGAAGAAGCCCGGGTCGAACTGCGGCGCGTCGTAGAGGAAGCCGCCCTGGTTGCTGGTCGACGTACCCGGGTTGTCCGGGTCGACGTGGAAGAGCCGCTCCAGGTCCCAGCCCCGGTCGCTCGGGAAGTCGCCCACCCCGTCGCCGCCCCGGTCGACGAGGTCCCACAGCTCCGCCGGGCTGGACACCCCGCCCGGGAACCGGCACGCCATCCCGATGACGGCCATCGGCTCACGGTCCTTGGCCTCCACCTCGCGCACCCGCCGGCGCGCGTCGCGCAGGTCGGCAGTCGCACGCCGGAGGTAGTCGAGGAACTCTGCCTCAGTGGGCATCGGGACGCTCCGTATCGGGGTTCGAGGTGTGCGACATGCCGGATCAGGCCGAGCCGAACTCTTCGTCCAGCAGGCTGAAGATCTCCTCGGCGGAGGCCGACTCGAGGCTGGTGCCCTCGTCGGCGGCGGAGTCCGCACCGGACTCGGTGTAGGTCCACAGGGAGAGCAGTTCACGCAGCCGGGCGCCGACGGCGGCCCGGTCGGTGTCGCCGGTGGACACCGCGCGCATGGCGTGCTCCAGCTTGTTCAGCTCGCCGAGCACCGTCAGCGCGGACGTGCTGCGCTCCGCCAGCAGCGCGCCGCGCAGGTACTCGACCAGCGCGGCCGTCGTCGGCCGGTCGTAGATCAGCGTGGACGGCAACCGCAGGCCGGTGGCCGCGTTGAGCCGGTTGCGGAACTCGACCGCGGTCAGCGAGTCGAAGCCCAGCTCGACGAAGCCGCGCTCCACGTCGATCGACCGGATCGACGCGTAGCCGAGGACCGCGGCGGCGTGGGTGCGGACCAGGTCGGAGAGCACCTGGTCGCGGTCGCCCTCCGCCGTGGCGGCGAGGGTCTCCCGCAGCGCCTCGGCCGGGTCGCGCTCGGCGGCGCGGGCCGCGCCGGTCGTCGCCGGGCGGACCAGCGACCGCAGCACCGGGGGCACCGCCGCCGGCCCGTGCCGGCCGATCAGCGCGAGGTCCAGATTGACCGGTACGACCACCGGCTCGGCGAAACGCAGCGCCTCGCTGAACAGGTCCATGCCCTCGTCGGCGCCGAGCGGCACGAAGCCGCCCCGGTTCATCCGGGCCTCGTCGACGTGCCCGGTCTGCCCGTCGCCGGTGTCGTTGACCCACGGGCCCCAGGCCAGCGAGAGCGCCGGGAGCCCCCGGTCGCGTCGGTGCTGGGCGAGGGCGTCGAGGAAGCAGTTCGCCGCCGCGTGGTTGGCCTGCCCGGGGCCGCCGAAGAGGCCGGCCGCCGAGGAGAAGAGCACGAACGCGGCCAGGTCCAGCTTCTCGGTCAGCTCGTGCAGGTGCCAGGCCGCGTCGACCTTGGGTCGCAGCACGGTGTCGAAGCGGTCGGGGGTGAGCGCGGGCAGGACACCGTCGTCGAGCACCCCGGCCGCGTGCACCACGCCGGTCAGCGGCAGGTCGGCGGGGAGCTGGTCGACCAGCAGGGCGAGCGCGTCGCGGTCGGTGACGTCGCAGGCGACCACCCGGGCGGTGGCGCCCAGTCCGGCGAGCTCGTCGACCAGCGCGGCGACGCCCGGGGCGTCCGCCCCGCTGCGGCTGACCAGCAGCAGGTGCCGTACGTCGTGCCGGGTGACGAGCCGTCGTGCCACGAGCCGCCCGAGCAGGCCGGTCGCCCCGGTCACCAGCACGGTGCCGGCGGCCAGGTCGGGGCCGGACGCCTCGGCCGGGGGCGGGCCGAGCCTGGTCAGCCGGGGCACCCGGAGCTGGCCGGCGCGTACGCCGAGCTGCGGTTCGCCCGTGGCCAGGGCCGCCGGCAGCAGCGCGGCGGCCGGAGCGTCGTCGTCGACGTCGAGCAGCACGATCCGGTCGGGGTTCTCGGACTGCGCGGAGCGCAGCAGGCCCCAGGCGGTGGCGGCCGGCACGTCGGCGATCCGCTCGTCCGGGTCGACCCGGACCGCGCCGTGGGTGACCACCACCAGCCGGGCGGCGGTCAGGGCGTCCTCGGCGAGCCACTGCTGGGCCAGCGCGAGCATGCGGTGGGCGACGCGGTGCGCCTGGCGAGCCGGGTGCGGCTCGTCGGCGGCCGGTCCGGCGCAGGTCACCACCACCGCGTCGGGCACGGCACCGCCCGCGCGGACGTCGGCGACCAGCGCGGAGAGGTCCGGGTGCCGGTCGGCGCCGGGCCAGTCGTCGCCGAGGACGACCAGCCGAGGGCTGCCGTCGGCCCGGCCGGCGGCGGGGGCCACCCAGTCGAGGCGGTGCAGGGACCGGCTGGCCGAGCGGCGGGCGGCGCTCAGCTGCTCGCCGGAGATGGGCCGTAGGACCAGACCGTCCACGGAGGCGACCGGCGTCGCGCCGGTGTCGGTGATGGTCAGGGCCACGGAGCCGGCGTCGGTGGCGCGCAGCCGGATCCGCAGCTCGCGGGCGCGGGTGGGCCGGATGGTCACGCCCGACCAGGTGAACGGCAGCCCCGGGCGGATGTCGGGGCCACCGTCGGTGCTCGGCGCGCCACCGGCGGCGTCGCCGGTCGCGGCGTCGGTGGCGCCGGCCGTGGCGCTGGCGCCGATGGCGTGCAGCGCCGCGTCCATCAGGGCCGGGTGCACGGAGAAGGCCGTGGTGTCGGTGGACGCGTCGGCGTCCAGGGCGACCTCGGCGAGGATGTCCTGGCCCGAGCGCCACGCGGCGCGCAGCGCCCGGAAGGTGGGGCCGTAGTGGTAGCCCTGGGCGGCGAGCCGGCCGTAGAGCCCGTCGAGGGCGATCGGCTCGGCGTCGGCGGGCGGCCACACGGCTGCCGGCGCGGGGTCCGGGTCGACGGTGTCGGCGAGCTGGCCGGAGGCGTGGCGCTGCCAGGCCCGGGAGCCGTCGGGTGCGGTGTCGTCGTCGCGCCGGGTGTGGATGGCGACGGGCCGGTGTCCGGTCTCGTCCGGTGCGCCGACGCGGACCCGCAGGTCGATTCCGCCCTCGGTGGGGATCGCCAGCGGCGCCTCCAGGTTCAGCTCGGCGACGGTCGCCGCGCCGGCCTGCCGGCCGGTCCAGGACGCCAGCTCCACGAGGGCCGTCCCGGGCAGCAGCACCGTGCCCAGCACGGCGTGGTCGGCGAGCCAGGGGTGGGTGGCGAGGGTGATCCGGCCGGTGAACAGCAGCCCCTCGTCGCCGGGCAGGTCGGCCACCGCGCTGAGCAGCGGGTGGTCGACCACGTCGAGGCCCACGGCGGGCAGGACGGAGCGGTGGGCGCCGGTGCGCTCCAGCCAGTAGCGGTGCCGGTCGAAGGCGTACGTGGGCAGGTCCACCGGCTCGGACTCGGGCAGCAGCCGGCGGTGCTCCACCGGCAGGCCGAGGGCGTGCGCGGTGGCGAGGCCGGTCAGCAGCCGGATGGCGGCGTCGTCCGGTCCGCCGAGGGTGTCCAGGACGTGGCCGGGGGTGCCGGTCGCGGCGAGAACGGCGGAGACCCGGGCGGCCAACGCCGGCTCCGGCGACACCTCCACGAAGGTCACGTGTCCGGCCGCGACGGCGACGCGCAGGGCGGCGTCCAGCTGCTCCGGCCCCCCGGCGACATCGGCCGGGCGGTCGGCGCCGGGGACGCTCGGCGCTCCGGGGCCGGCCAGGTCGGCACCGAGGCTGGCCGGGTCGGCCCAGTGGTCGACACCGAGGCGGGCCGGGTCTGCCCAGTCGCCGATGACGGCGGAGGCCAGCCGGGCGGTCCCCGGCTGCGGCGCGATCCCCGCCAGGGCGGCGCGGAGGCCGTCGGGGTCCAGCTCGCCGGCGGCGGCCCGGGCCCGCAGCGCCACCGTCCGGGCGGCGTCGGGCAGGGACAGCAGGCCCGCCACGCAGGCGGCCACGACCTCGCCGTCGCCGTCGCCGACGACCGCGGCGGGGGTGACGCCGGCGTGCCGCCAGACGGCGGCGAGCGCCACCCCGACGGCGAACAGGACGGGTCGGGCCAGCTCCGGCCGGTCGGCCCAGGAGGGGTCGGCACCGGTGACCAGGGCGGCGGGGTCGACGTCGATCCAGGGCGCGAGGGCCTGCCGGCACTCGGCGAGCGCGTCGTCGAAGACCGGGCAGCGGCCCACCAGGCCGGCCGCCGCGCCGGCCGGGGTGGTGTGCGGGAAGACGAACACGGGTCCCGCGCCGTGGTTGGCGACGGTGCCGGTCACCACGTTGCCGGCCGGGGTGCCGGCGGCGAGCGCGTCCAGGCCGGCCAGCAGCTCGCCGGGGGTCGCGCCGAGCACGGCGGCACGCCGGTCGAACGCCGAACGGGTCGCGGCCAGCGACCAGCCGACCGCCGCCGGGGCGAGGCCGGGGTGTGCGCGCAGGTGCCGGGCCAGCCGGGACGCCTGCGCGGCCAGCGCCGAGGCGGAGCGGGCCGAGACGGGCCAGACCACCACGTCGGCGGCGAGCAGCCCGGCAGCGCGTTCCCGCTCCTCACCGGCGGCCGGTGGCGTCGGGGCGTCGGCCGCCTCGGCGTCGGCGGGCGCGTCGGCGGGCAGCTCGACGACCACGTGGGCGTTGGTGCCGGAGATGCCGAACGAGGAGACCGCCGCGCGGCGGGGCCGGTCGACCGCCGGCCACGGCCGGGACCGGGTCACCAGCTCCACGTCGCCGGCCGACCAGTCGATGTGCGGCGACGGCTCGTCCACGTGCAGCGACGCCGGGACGGTGCCCTCCCGCATGGCCAGGACCATCTTGATCACGCCGGCCACGCCGGCGGCGGCCTGCGCGTGGCCCATGTTCGACTTGACCGAGCCCAGCAGCAGCGGGCCGGCGTCGCCCCGGTCCTGCCCGTACGTCGCCAGCAGGGCCTGCGCCTCGATCGGGTCGCCGAGGACGGTGCCGGTGCCGTGGGCCTCGACGACGTCCACGTCGGTGACCGTCAGCCGGGCGCTGGCGAGCGCCTGCCGGATCACGCGCTGCTGGGACGGCCCGTTGGGGGCGGTCAGGCCGTTCGACGCGCCGTCGGAGTTCACGGCGGAGCCGCGCACCACGGCGAGGACGCGGCGCCCCTGCCGCCGGGCGTCGGAGAGCCGCTGCACGAGCAGCATGCCGACGCCCTCCGACCAGCCGGTGCCGTCCGCCGTGGCGGCGAAGGACTTGCACCGCCCGTCGGAGGCCAGGCCGCCCTGACGGGAGAACTCCTGGAACGCCGTCGGGGTGGCCATCACCGCCACGCCACCGGCCAGCGCCAGGTCGCACTCGCCGCGTCGCAGCGCCGCCCCGGCGAGGTGCAACGCCACCAGCGACGAGGAGCAGGCGGTGTCGACGGTGACGGCCGGCCCCTCCAGCCCGAGCGCGTACGCGACCCGGCCGGAGATGACGCTGTGCGCGGCGCCGGTCATCAGGTAGCCCTCGACGCCCTCGGGGACCTCGGTCAGCCCGGTGCCGTAGCCGGAGGTGGAGGCACCCACGAAGACGCCGGTACGGGTGCCGCGCAGCGACGCCGGGTCCACCCCGGCCCGCTCCAGCGCCTCCCAGGACGTCTCGAGGGTGAGCCGCTGCTGCGGGTCCATGGCGAGGGCCTCGCGGGGCGAGATCTCGAAGAAGGCGGGGTCGAAGTCCGCCACGTCGTAGAGGAACCCGCCCGCCGGCGGGTGGGTCCCCTCGGCCGGCTCGGGAATCTCCCAGCCCCGGTCGGTGGGGAACGGCGAGATGGCGTCCACGCCGTCGGCGACCAGCCGCCAGAACGCCTCCGGCCCGTCGACGCCGCCCGGGTAGCGGCAGGCCATGCCGACGATCGCGACGGGCTCGTCGGCGTCCACGACGACGGTCTGCGGGGCGTCGGCCGGGGCGGCGCCGGAGACCAGCTCGCGCAGGTGCGCGGCCAGCTCGGCGGGGGTCGGGTAGTCGAAGACCAGCGTGGTGGGCAGCCGCAGGCCGGTGGCCGCGTTCAGCCGCCCCCGGAAGTCCACGGCCGTCAGCGAGTCGAAGCCGAGGTCCTTGAACGGGCGACCGCGCAGCTCGTCGGGCGTGGCGTGGCCCAGCACCGCCGCGGTCTGCTCGTTGACCAGCCGCAGCAGCTCCCGCTCCTGCTCCGCCGCGGGCAGCGCGGCGAGGTGACGCAGCGGCGCGGCGACCCCGCCCGCCGGGGCGGCGGCCTCCTCCTGCGCGACGAGCGCCCGGACCTGCGGCAGGTCGCCGAGGAACGGGCTGGGCCGGGCCACGGTGAACGCGGGGTGGAACCGGGTCCAGTCGACGTCGGCGACGGTCACGCAGGGCGTCGGGCGGCGCAGCGCCCGGTCGAGGGCGACGAGCGCCTTCTCCGGGTCGACGGGCGGCAGGCCCATCCGGTTGAGCTGTTCGGTGGCCACGTTCTCGGCGGCCATGCCGTGCGCGCCGCCCCAGGCGGTCCAGGACACGGCGGTGGCCGGCAGGCCCCGGTCGCGCCGGTTGACGGCCAGGGCGTCCAGCAGGGAGTTGCCGGCGCCGTACGCGCACTGCCCGGCGCTGCCCCACACGCCGGAGATGGAGGAGAACATGACGAACGCGCCGAGGTCGCGCTCGGCGAGGCAGGCGTCGAGGTGCAGGGCGCCGAGCACCTTGCCCGCCACGACGTGGGAGAACTCGTCGAGGGTGGTGTCGGTCAGTGGGGTGAGCTGGTCGGTACCGGCGGCGTGCACCACCGCGGTCAGGTCGGGCAGCGAGTCCACCAGCTCCGCCACGGACCGCTGGTCGGTGACGTCGCAGGTGGCGACGGTGACCCGCCCGTCGGCGCCGTACCGGTCGAGCAGTTCCGCCACGGCGGGAGCGGCGGTGCCCCGACGGCTGGCGAGGACCACCCGCCCGACGCCCCGGTCGAGCAGCCAGCGGGTGACGTGGCCGCCGAGGGCGCCGGTGCCGCCGGTGACCAGGACGGCCCCGGACCACCAGTCGCCGGCCGGATTCTCGTCGGCCGCCGGCGGGGCCGGGGTCAGCCGCCGGGCCCAGGTGCCGCCGGGGCGTACGGCCACCTGGTCCTCGCCGCCGTGGCCGGCCAGCACGGCGGCGAGCCGCCGGGTGGTGGCGTCGTCGACGGTGGCCGGCAGGTCGACCAGGCCGCCCCAGCGGTGCGGCTGCTCGACGGCCGCCGCGCGGCCGAGGCCCCAGACCTCGGTCTGCAACGGGTGCGCGACCCGGTCGCCCGGGGCCGCCGCCACCGCGCCGCTGGTGACGCACCACAGCGGCGCCACCAGGTCCAGGTCGGTCATCGCCTGGACGAGCGCGAGGGTGCCGGCGGCGGCGAGGGTCACGCCGGGGTGCTCGGGCAGCAGCCGGTCCTGGCCGGCGACGACGGCGAGCACGCCGTCGACGGGCCGGCCGTCGACCAGGTTCCGCAGCCGGGCGGCGAGCGCCGCACGGTCGAGGTCCGCGGCGCCGACGCGCAGCACCAGCGGTTCGGCGTCGCCGAAGAGCCCGGCCAGGCCGTCGGCCCACGCCGGCGCGTCGTCGGCCGGCAGCACGACCAGCCAGCGGCCCGCCGGGCCGTCGCGCTCCTCGACCGGCACGGGCTGCCAGGTCACCTGGTACGACCAGCCGTCCACGAGGGAGCGTTCCCGCCGCGACCGGCGCCAGGAGGCGAGTACGGGCAGGGCCGGCAGCAGCGCCTGGACCTGCTCGTCGTCGTCGCCCAGTTCGCCGCGCAGCGTGTCGACGTCCGCCTGCTCCAGGGCGGTCCAGAACTCGTCGTCGCCGTCCGCACCGGCGGCGGGGGCGGCGGGCGGCGGCTCGGGCCAGAACCGCTGCCGGCGGAAGGCGTACCCGGGCAGGGGCACGCGCGTGGTGTCGGCGCCCGCGAACAGCGGCGCCCAGCCCACCTCGACCCCGTCGACGTGCAGCTGCGCGAGGGCGGTGAGCGCGGACGTGGGCTCGGGGCGGTCGCGGCGCAGCAGCGCCACGGCGGCGGTGTCGTCGTCGGCGCCGGCCGCGGTCAGGACGTCGCGGGCCAGCGCGGTGAGCACCCCGCTGGGGCCGACCTCCAGGAACGTACGCACGCCCAGGGCGCGCAGCTGCTCGACGCCGTCGGCGAACCGGACGGCCTCCCGCACGTGCCGCACCCAGTACTCGGCGGTGCGGATCTCGTCGGGGTCGGCGACGGCGCCGGTCAGGTTCGACACGATCGGCAGCGCCGGCGGGTGCAGCTCCAGCCGGCGCACCACGGCGGCGAACTCGGCGAGCATGGGTTCCATCAGCGGGCTGTGGAAGGCGTGGCTGACCCGCAGGGGCCTGGTCCGTACGCCCTGGTCCGACCAGCGGCGTTCGAGTTCCTCGACGGCGTCGGCGGCGCCGGAGACGACCACGGCGGTGGGCCCGTTGACGGCGGCCACGGCGACCCGGTCCTCGACGCCGACCAGTGCGGCCCGGACGGTGTCGGCGGGCAGTTGGACGGCCAGCATCGCGCCGCCGGCCGGCAGGGCCTGCATCAGCCGGCCCCGGGCCGCGACGAGCGTGGCGGCGTCGGCGAGCGACAGCACGCCGGCCGCGTGCGCGGCGGACAGCTCGCCGATCGAGTGCCCGAGCAGCACGTCCGGAACGACCCCCCAGCTCTCCAGGAGCCGGAACAGCGCGACCTCGACGGCGAACAGGCCGGCCTGGGTGTAGAGGGTCTGGTTGAGCAGTGCGGCGGCCTCGTCGCCCTCGGGCGCGAAGAGCACCGGGGTGAGCGGGCGGGGCAGGTGCCGGTCCAGTTCGGCGCAGACCTCGGCCAGCGCCCTGCCGAAGACGGGGAACGCGGCGGCCAGCTCGCGGCCCATGCCGCTGCGCTGCGCGCCCTGGCCGGAGAAGAGGAACGCGAGTTTGCCGCCGCGCGGGCCCGCGCCGGTGACCAGGCCCGGGGCGTCGCCGCCGGCGGCGAGCGCGCGCAGGCCGGCGGCCAGGTCGTTGCGGTCGGCGGCGAGCAGCACGGCGCGGTGCTCGAGGCTGGCCCGGGTACGCACCGACGACCAGCCGACGTCGGTCAGGCGCAGCTCGGGGCGGTCGTCGAGCCAGTCGGCCCAGCGGGTCGCCTGCGCGGTCAGGGACTCGGCGTCGCGGGCGGAGACCAGCACCGGCACGAGGCCGGCCCCGTCGACCGGGGCCGGGTCGACGGCGGCCGGCGCGGTGGCCTCGTCGGTCGCGGTGGCGGGGCTGTCCGGGGCGTCCGCCGGGGCGGGGTCGGCGGCGGGCGCCTCCTCGATGATCACGTGGGCGTTGGTGCCGCTCATGCCGAAGGAGGAGATGCCCGCGCGGCGGGGCTGCTCCCCGGCGGGCCACGGCTGCGGCTCGGTCGCCAGCGCCACGGCGCCGGCGGTCCAGTCCACGTTGTGCGTGGGCTCGTCCACGTGCAGGGTGGCCGGCACGGTGTCGTGCCGCAGCGCCATCACCATCTTGATCACGCCGGCCACGCCGGCGGCGGCCTGGGTGTGGCCGATGTTCGACTTGACCGAGCCGAGCCACAGCGGCCGGTCCGCCGGCCGCCCCTGCCCGTACGTGGACAGCAGCGCCTGCGCCTCGATCGGGTCACCGAGGGTGGTGCCGGTGCCGTGCGCCTCCACGACGTCGACCTGCTCGGGCGCGAGCCGGGCGCTGGCCAGCGCCTGGAGCACGACCCGCTGCTGGGACGGGCCGTTGGGGGCGGTCAGGCCGTTGCTCGCGCCGTCCTGGTTGACCGCGCTGCCGCGTACCACGGCCAGCACGGGGTGGCCGTTGCGGCGGGCGTCGGAGAGCCGCTCGACGAGCAGCAGGCCGGCCCCCTCGCCCCAGGCGGTGCCGTCGGCGGCGGCGGCGAACGACTTGACCCGGCCGTCCATGGCCAGGCCCCGCTGGCGGCTGAACCCGATGAAGGCGGACGGGGTGGACATGACGGTGGCGCCGCCGGCCAGCGCCAGGGTGCACTCGCCCTGCCGCAGCGCCTGGCAGGCCAGGTGCAGTGCGACCAGCGACGACGAGCAGGCGGTGTCGACGGTGACGGCGGGGCCCTCGATGCCGAGCGCGTACGAGATCCGGCCCGACACGACGCTCGCCGCCGTGCCGGTGAGGATGTAGCCCTCCGTACCGGGCGGCGGCTGCTGGAGCAGGCCCACGTAGTCCTGGCCGGTGGTGCTGGCGAACACCCCCACCTGGTGGCCGTGCAGCGTCGAGGGGTCGATCCCGGCGTGCTCGAACGCCTCCCACGAGGTCTCCAGCAGCAGGCGCTGCTGCGGGTCCATGGCGAGCGCCTCGCGCGGCGAGATGCCGAAGAACGCGGCGTCGAAGTCGGTGGCCGAGTCGACGAAACCGCCCTCGGCGACGTACGACGTGCCGGGGTGGTCGGGGTCCGGGTGGAACAACCGCGCCAGGTCCCAGCCACGGTCGGCGGGGAACGCGGAGACGGCGTCGCGGCGGGATTCGACGAGCTCCCACAGCTCCTCGGGCGAGCCCACCCCGCCCGGGAACCGGCAGGCCATGCCGACGATGGCGATCGGCTCGCGGTTGGCCGCCTCAAGCTCGCCGAGCTTCCTCCTGGTCTGGTGAAGGTCCGCCGTCACCCATTTCAGGTACTCCCGGAGCGTATCTTCAGTCGCCATTGACGCCACCTCTTCGGGCCGGTAAGAAACAGGCGACCCAATACCGTCCACAGACGCCACAAGCCGCGAAGATCTAAGCCCATTCAGCCGACCACGAATTGCCAGACAATAAGCGTTTCAGCCCCCACCAGGTCTTACGCGCCGGACGAAAGGTAATTGTCGCCGGACGGCGGTCACAACCCCTAGCGTGCCCCTACGGGTGCCCCTAGCCCGTGTTTCGTAAGGGACCGCCGACCAGGGAGGCGGGCCCGGCGTGGCGGCGATCGATAAGAGCCGCGCTCCGGTGGGTCGGTTGGCGACCGAGCGAATCGATGACCGACCGAAGTCCTCGCGTCAGGGTAGCGGCTACGGGGCGGCACGACGTGAGCGACGCTCGGTGGGCGTCGGTCGCGGCTCGCCCCGCTGCGGGAGCTGGCCAGGGGCGCCCGCCAGATGGGCCGAAACGGCAGACGTCGACGAGTCGGTGCGCCGGGGCCAGGTGGGGCGGCCGGGTCCGGTGGGCCGCTCCGCCGTCGTCCGTCCCGCCCACCACCTCGGTGCCGGCCGCGCGAGGGGTCCGGACCGGGCCCCGGGGCGGGACGCGCCCGAGGTGGCCGCGCCGCGACCGCTCTCGTACCGCTGGTTCGGTGCCTCCTTCAGCGACGCCCGGCTGACCCGGCGGCGTGGCGGTGCCATCCGGGGCCACGGGCGGGCCCCGCTTCCCCGGCCGGCACCGGCCACACCCTCGCCCGACCTGGTCCTGGCCGACAGAGCGTGAACATCGTCACGTGCGCTTCGAGTTCACCGTCGCTGTCGTGACCACATCAATAGCGCGGAGCATTGGATGCGGGATCATCACGGCGGGCGCTAATACTGCATCACGCAGTAGACGACAGTCGGGTGCGTGAACCGGTACCAGCGGTTCCACCGGTAGTCCCGGGTGCACTTCCTGTCGTTGGCGGCCCCTGGGACAATGTCGACGATGTGCACGGTGCCCTTTGCCTTGCATTTCGACGCGCCGACGATCCAGCCATCGCCCTTTGGGAATTTGTAACAGTAGTTGCGCACCAGATGGCGCTCGAGACAAAGGCGGTAGCCGTCTTCCGTGATGTACGCGGACTTGGGATCGGCGCACGTGCCCTGGTCGTAGTCCACCGACACCACCCGGTAGGTGCCCCGCGTGCCGTTGCAGTTACCGATACCCAGGAAGTCGCCGTCCTCGCTGACGACGATGCACTGCCCGATCTTCGCGGGCGGCGGTGGCGGAGCCGCCTCGGTCGTGGGAGGCGGCTCCTCCGGCAGCGGCAACGGCACCTCCGTGGACGGTGCCGGGGGTGTCGTCGACGACGGCACGGGAGAGTTTCCGTCCGCGACGGCCACCGGCCGGCCGTCGTCGTCCCTGTTGGCGACGACCAACGCGCCGGCCGCCACCACACAGGTCCCGAGCAGGCACAGCGCCAGCACCCCAGCGATGACACCGATGATGAGAGGTCCGTTGTTCTTCGGCGGCGCCGGCGGTGGCGGTGGCGCGGCCAGGCCGGGTTCCGGCGGGGTAGCACCCGGGTCGTCGGGCACATCAGACGTCGGCGGCAGCGTCACCCGGGAAGTGTGGCACAACTCCATTGAGGACGGATGGAGCCCCGTCCGGGCCGGGGTCACCCGTTGCCGGCGACGGTCGCCGGGACCGGAGATTCGGTCTTGAGACCGTGAATCCGCTGCCGCAGCGCGTCTTCGGCCCCCGGCGGCTGCGGGTCGCCTCCGTCGCGGCGCCATCTGGCGAATGCCAGGTCCAGTTGCGCGGAGTGCAGCCGCTTCATCCGCGTGTAGGCCGGACGGTCACCACGCAGGAGTGCCTGTAGCCGCATCCGCAGACGCAGCGGTGGATTCACCAGTACGGGCACCTCGGCCGGGGTGATCGCGCCACGCGGGTCGCCCGCCTCGTCCCGGAGGTGCCGATGCAGTGACCTCGTTTCCTGACGCAGCGCGGTGATGACGAGAAACAGCAGGATGGCGAACGCCGGCCCCTTGAGGACAATGAGGTTCAGCGGCTGCACGACGAACAACTGGACCGTGGAATTGTCGGACTCCCAGTACAGGCAGCCCATTGCGAAGATGTCCCAGACCAGGTGGGCCGCGATGGCGACGGCGAAGCCGCTACCGACGCAGACTGCCCGCCGTCCGGTGGGCGGGGCTCGTGGGCCGTGACCGCGCGCCGTTCCCACGGGCCGTGGCCGGGCGGGTGCGGCACGCCGCCCGACCACGGCCGGCGCGACCGCCGACAGCGGTCGCGCCGGCCCGTTCCTACAGCCCCGGCAGGCTCCCTCCGGGACCACCCAGCTCGCGGTGGATGAAATCGAAGATCTCGGCGTCGGTGGCGTCGTCGAGGGTGTGCGTGGCCGCCTTCTCCTCGACGGGACCACGCTCGTCGCCCCACCGGGCGACGAACGCCTGCAACTGCACCAGCAGCTTCTGCCGGGTCAGCCGGTCCGGCGCGTCCGCCGCGAAGACACCGTCGAGCCGCTCGAGTTCGGCGAGCAGCGGGGCCGCCGCGGCGGCGCCGTCCTCGACGAGGCGGTCACGCAGGTGCCGGGCGAGGGCCGCCGGCGTGGGGTAGTCGAACACCACGGCGGCGGGCAGTTGGACGCCGGTGGCGGCGCGGAGCCGGTTGCGCAGCTCCACCGCCGTCATCGAGTCGAAGCCGACCTCCCGGAACGCGCGGTCGGGCTCCAGCCCCGCGTCCCCGGCGTGGCCCAGCACGGTCGCCGCCAGGCCGCCCACGAGGTCGACGAGGACGCCCTCGCGTTCGGCGGGGCTCAGCGGGCGCAGCCGCTCCCGCAGCGCGGTCGCCGCCTCGTCGTCCGCCGGCTGGCGGTCGTCGTCGGCGGGCATCGCCGCGCCCGCCTCGGGGACCCCGGTCAGCAGCGGGCACGGCCGCATCGACGCGAACGTCGGCACGAACCGGTCCCAGCGTACGTCGGCGACGATCAGCTCCGCCTCCGCGCGCAGCGCCTGCCCGAACGCCTCGACGGCCAGCTCCGGGGGCAGACCCGGCAGGCCCCGCCGGCGTAGCTGCTCCTGCTCGGCCGACTCGGGATCGTCCTGCCACGGGCCCCACGCCACGGCCGTGGCCGCCAGTCCACCGTGCCGGCGGTTCGCCGCGAGCGCGTGCAGCAGCGCGTCACCGGCGGACTGGCCGGCCCGGCCGCCCGCCCCCCACACGCCCGTGGTGGAGGTGCAGAGCACGAACGCGTCGAGCGACCGGTGCGCCAGCTCGTCGGCGTACCCGGGGACGTCGCCGACGGTGGCGGCCAGGTCGGCGGCCAGACCCGCGAGGGTCAACTCGGCCAGCGGCACCGAGCCGGTCTCCGCCGGGACGTGCACGAGCGCGGTCACCGGCCGGCTCTCGGCGGCGAGCTGCTCCATCAGGTCACCGAGCTTCCCGGTCGCCGGCTCGGCGAGCGGAAGCACCTCGGCGCCCTGGCGGCCCAGCCAGTCCGTGGCGTGGCGAGCGACGGTGCCGGCCCCGCCGGTGAGCAGCACGGTGCCGTTCGGCCGGTACCCGTCACCCGTTGCCGGCCGCGCGGTGTCGCGGACCAGACGCCGGGTGTGCACGCCGGCCTCCCGGACGGCGAGCTGGTCCTCGCCGTCGACGTTGACCAGCGCCCCGACCAGGGCCGCGTACGCCGCCTCGGCCGGGCCCGCCGGCAGGTCGACGACTCCGCCGACGTGCCGGGGGTGCTCCAGCGCGGCGACGAGGCCGAGGCCCCACGTGGTGGCCTGCGTCGGGTGCACGACCGCTTCCCCGTCGACGGCGACGGCGCCGGTGGTGGCCAGCCACAGCGGCACGGCCGGGCCGGAGCGGCCGGTGTGCGCCTGTACGAGCAGCAGGTTCGCCGCCAGGCCGGTCGGCAGCGCGGTCTGCTCCGGGTGCGGCGCCTCGTCCAGCGCCAGCAGGGAGAGCAGCGCCGTCGGCTGGTGCGCGGCGGCGAGCCGGTCGAGGTCGGCGGCCAGGCCGTCGCGGGTGACGGTGGCCGGGTCGACGGTCAGCAGGTGCACCGCCGCGGCGCCGGCCGTGAGGGCGGCGAGCACCCGGTCGGTGACCTGGTGCGGCGGCGCCACCACCAGCCACGTGCCCGGGTCGGCGCCGGTCAGCGCCCGGCGTTCCCAGGTGACCCGGTACCGCCAGCCGGCCAGGGTGCCGTCGAGCTGCTGGCGGCGCCGCCACGACTCCAGTTCCGGCAGCAGCTCGCGCATCGGCTGGTCCGGGTCGAGGCCGAGGCGGCCCAGGTCGCCGTCGGTGACGGCCCGCCAGAACGCGTCGTCGACCGGGTCGGCGCCCGGCGTCGGCGTCGCGTCGAGGGTCGGCCAGTAGCGCTGCGGCCGGAACGCGTACGTCGGCAGCTCGGGCAGCCGGCGGGGATCCGGACGGGGGCCGGCCAGCACGGCGAGCACCGCCGCCCAGTCGACGTCCCGCCCGGTGCCGTCCACGACGGCCAGCGCGGCGAGCAGGGCGGCCGGCTCGTCGGCGCCGGCGCGCAGCGCCGCCACGGCCGTGCCGTCGTCGTCGGTGGGGAGCAGTCCGGCGGTCATCGCCGTCAGCACCGCCTGCGGTCCGAGTTCCAGGAAGGTGTCCACGCCCGCGTCGCGCAGCGCGGCGATCCCGTCGGCGTACCGGACGGCCTCCCGGACGTGCCGCACCCAGTAGTCGGGCGTACGGATCTCGTCGGGCTCGGCGAGCCGCCCGGTCAGGTTCGACACGATCGGCAGCAGCGGAGCGGCGAACGTCAGCCCGTCGAGCACGGCCCGGAACTCGGCCAGGATCGGCTCCATCAGCGGGCTGTGGAACGCGTGGCTGACCCGCAGCCGGCGGGTGCGTACGCCGCGCTCCCGCCAGAGCCGCTCGAGCCCGTCGAGGGCGTCGAGGGCCCCGGCGAGCACCACGGCGGTGGGGCCGTTGACGGCGGCGACGCCGACCCGGTCGCCCAGTCCGGCCAGCGACCCGACCACCGCCGCCTCGTCGGCGGCGACGGCGAGCATCCCGCCCCCGGCGGGCAGGGCCTGCATGAGCCGGCCCCGGGCGGCCACCAGCGTGGCGGCGTCGGCGAGGGACAGCACGCCGGCGACGTGCGCGGCGGTGATCTCGCCGATGGAGTGCCCGGCGACGTGCCCGGGCACCACCCCGAACGACTCGACCAGCCGGAACAGGGCCACCTCCAGCGCGAACAGGCCCGCCTGGGTGAAGACCGTCTCGTCGAGCAGCGCGGCCTCGGCGCTGCCCTCGGCCGCGAACAGCACCGGCTTCAGCGGCTGCGGCAGCTGGTGGTCCAGCGCCGCGCAGACCTCGTCGAGGGCCGCCGCGAAGACTCCGAACGTGTCGTACAGCTGCCGGCCGGCGCCGGGGCGCTGGGCGCCCTGGCCGGAGAACTGGACCGCGAGACCGCCGGCACGCCGCCGGGCGGTGACCAGCGCGGGGTGGTCCTCCCCGCCGGCCAGGGCCCGCAGCGCGGCCAGCCGGGTCGCGCGGTCGGCGGCGACCACGGTGGCCCGCCGGCCGAGGTGGGCGCGGCCCTCGGCGAGCGCCCAGGCGACCAGGTCGGCCGCGTCGTCGTCCGTGGCGACCCGGTCGGCCAGCCGGCCGGCCTGCTCGCGCAGCGCGGGCAGGTCGGCGGCGGAGACCGGCCACGGCAGGACCGTCGCCGGCCCTTCCCCGTCGGGGGCGACCGGCTCCGGCCGCTGCGGCGCCTGTTCGAGGATCACGTGGGCGTTGGTGCCGCTGATGCCGAACGAGGAGACGCCCGCCCGGCGGGGCCGGTCGTCGGCGGTCCACGGTCGCGCCTCGGTGAGCAACGCCAGGGTGCCGGAGGACCAGTCGACGTGCGAGGTCGGCGCGTCGACGTGCAGGGTCGCCGGCAGCACTTCGTGTTGCAGGGCCAGCACCATCTTGATCAGGCTGGCGGCGCCGGCCGCGGCCTGGGTGTGGCCGATGTTCGACTTCACCGAGCCGAGCCACAGCGGCCGGTCGGCGGAGCGGTCCCTGCCGTACGTGGCCAGGAGGGCCTGCGCCTCGATCGGGTCGCCGAGGGTGGTGCCGGTGCCGTGCGCCTCGACGGCGTCCACGTCGCCCGGGTTCAGGCCGGCGTTGTCCAGCGCCTGCCGGATGACCCGCTGCTGCGCGGGCCCGTTCGGCGCGGTCAGGCCGTTGCTCGCGCCGTCCTGGTTGACGGCGCTGCCCCGTACGACGGCGAGGATCCGGTTGCCGTCGCGCTGGGCGTCGGAGAGCCGCTGGAGCAGCAGGACGCCGACGCCCTCGCCCCAGCCGGTGCCGTCGGCGGCGTCGGCGAACGCCTTGACCCGTCCGTCGGCGGCGAGGCCGCGCTGCCGGGAGAACTCCAGGAACGCGCCCGGGGTCGACATCACCGTCACGCCGCCGGCCAGGGCGAGGTCGCACTCGCCGCTGCGCAGCGCCTGCGCGGCCAGGTGCAGGGCCACCAGCGACGACGAGCAGGCCGTGTCGACGGTGACCGCCGGGCCGTGCAGCCCGAACGAGTACGCCAGGCGGCCGGAGACCACCGACGCGCCGTTGCCGGTCGCCTGGTAGCCCTCCACCTGGGAGCGGGCGCCCAGCAGCAGCGTGGCGTAGTCCTGCCCGTTGGTGCCCATGAAGACGCCGGTGGCGGAGCCGCGTACCCGGTGCGGGTCGATGCCGGCGCGTTCGAAGACCTCCCAGGTGGTGTGCAGCAGCAGCCGCTGCTGCGGGTCCATGGCGAGGGCCTCGCGCGGGTTGATCCCGAAGAACGCGGCGTCGAACCCGGCCACGTCGTGCAGGAACCCTCCGCTGCGGGTGTAGCTGGTGCCGACCCGCTCCGGGTCGCTGTCGAACAGGGCGTCGAGGTCCCAGCCCCGGTCGGTGGGCATCGGCGTGACCGCGTCCACCCCGTCGGCCAGCAGCCGCCACAGCTCCTGCGGCGACGACACCCCGCCGGGGAACCGGCAGGCCATGGAGACGATCGCGATCGGCTCGTCGGCAGCCGGCCGGGCAGAGGCCACGCCGCCGACGGCCGCGCCGCCGTCGGCGCCGACCACGATTTCGGTACGCAGGAAGCGGGCCAGTTCCGCCGCCGACGGGTGGTCGAAGACCACGGTCGACGGCAGGGTCAGGCCGGTGACCCGGCCCAGCCGGTCCCGCAGCTGCACGGCGGCAAGGGAGTCGAAGCCCAGCTCGCGGAACGCCCGGCCCGCCGGCACCTGGTCGGTGGTGGGGTGGCCGAGGACGGCCGCCGCCTCCGCGCGGACGAGGTCGACCAGCAGCGACTCCTGGCCGGTCGCCGGCAGCGTCGCGAGCCTGGCCCGCAGCCCGTCGGTGGCGGCGGCGCTCTCCGACCGCTCCGGTTCCTCGGTGACGGCGGGGGCGACCCGGTCGAACAGGTGGCTCGGCCGCGCGGCGGTGAACGCCGTGACGAACCGGGACCAGTCGACGTCGACGATCACCGGTGCCGCCTCGGGGGCGTTCACCCAGCGGCCCAGCGCCGCGACGGCGGCCTCGGGCGCGAGCGGGCTGAACCCGCGGCGGCGCAGCCCGTCGGCGGTCTCCCCGGCGGCCATGCCGTCCTCCGCCCACGGGCCGTAGGCCAGGGCGGTGGCGGGCAGGCCCTTCGCCCGACGGGCGGCGACGAGGGTGTCGAGCAGGGCGTTGCCGGCCGCGTAGCCGGCCTGCCCGCCGCCGCCCCAGACGCCCGCGACCGAGGAGAAGACCACGAACGCGTCGAGGTCCCGGCCCCGGCAGGCGGCGTCAAGGTGCAGGGCGCCGAGCACCTTGCCGGCCAGGGTCTCCGCCAGCTCGCCGTCGGTCACCTCGTACGCCGGGGTGGTGCCGCCGGACGCCCCGGCGGTGTGCACGACGGCGGTCAGCTCCGGCAGGTCCGCCACCAGGGCGTCGACGGCCGCCCGGTCGGTGACGTCACACGTCACCACCCGTACCGCGCCCAACTCGTCGACCAACTCCGCCGCGCCCGGCGCCGCCGGACCCCGCCGCGAAGCGAGCACCACCTCGGCCGCCCCGTTGGCCAGCAACCAACGGGCCACATGCCGACCCAACGCACCCGTACCACCAGTCACCAGCACCGTCCCGGCGGGCCGCCAACCCGCACCGGCCGGCGACGCGGCCGGCAACAGCCGCCGGCCGAAGAGGCCGTTGCGGCGGACGGCCACCTGGTCCAGGGTGCCGTCGGCGAGGACCGCGACGAGACCGGCGCGGGCGCCGCGGTCGGCGCGGTCGGGCAGGTCGACCAGGCCGCCCCAGCGGTCAGGCTGTTCGAGGGCGACGACCCGACCCAGGCCCCAGGCCAGGGCCGCCCAGACGTCGTCGACCCGTTCCCCGGCCGTGACCGGCATCGCGGTCCGGCTGAGCGCCCACACCCGTCCGGACAGGCCGGTGTCGGTCAGCGCCCGGACGAGGGCGAGCAGCACCGCCGTGCCGGCGGGCAGCGCCGGCGTGTCCGCCGGAGGCCGGTCCTGGCGGGGCAGGACGCAGAGCACTCCGGCCCAGCCCTCCCCGCTGGTACGGCGCAGCTGTTCGCCCAGCTCAACGCGGCTCAGGGTGGACGACACGGTCAGCGTGTCCACCCTGGCACCGGCCTGGGTGAGGGTCTTCGCCACGCCCGCGTCGGCGCCGCTGTCGACGGTGACGACCAGCCACCGCCCGGACAGCCTGGTCGTCGGGTTCGACCGCACGGGCTCCCACCCGATCCGGTACGACCACCCGTCCAGCGCGGTGTCCCGGGACCGGTGCTGACGCCAGCGCGAGAGGACCGGCAGGGCCGGGCCGAGCGCGTCCAGGGCGTCGGGGTCGTCACCGAGTTCGGCGGCGAGGGCGGCCAGGTCGCCGCGCTCGACGGCGGTCCAGAACTCGGCGTCGCCGCCGTCCGGGGCGGCCTGCTTCTCGGCCGTGCCCTCGGGCCAGTAGCGCTGGTGCTGGAAGGCGTACGTGGGCAGGTCCACCCGCCGCGCGCCGCTGTCGGCGAACCACTGCCGCCAGGACACGGGAACCCCGTGCACGTGCAACTCCGCCAGGGCATGCAGCAACGCCTGCGCCTCCGGGCGGTCCCGACGCTGCACGGCGACAGCCAGCACAGCGTCGTCGTCGGGCAGCACGTCGGCGGCCATCGCCGTCAGGACGCTCTGCGGCCCGATCTCCAGGAACGTGTCCACACCGGCGCTCCGCAGCGCGGTCACGCCGTCGGCAAAGCGCACGGCCTCCCGCACGTGCCGCACCCAGTACTCCGGGGTGCGGATCTCGTCGGCGTCAGCGAGCGCACCGGTCACGTTCGACACCATCGGCAGCAACGGGGCGGAGAACGTGAGCCCGGACAGGACCGCCCGGAACTCGGCCAGCATCGGCTCCATCAACGGACTGTGGAACGCGTGGCTGACGGTGAGCCGGCGAGTGCGGGTACCCCGGTCCCGCCAGAGTCGCTCCACCTCGTCCAGCGCGTCGACGGCACCCGAGACCACCACGGCGGCCGGACCGTTGACGGCCGCGATACCCACGCGGTCCGTCATCCCCGTGAGAGACTCCGCCACCGCCGCCTCGTCCGCCGCCACCGCCAGCATCCCGCCGCCGGTCGGCAGCGCCTGCATCAACCGACCCCGCGCGGCCACAAGAGCGCACGCGTCCGCCAGCGACAACACGCCAGCGACGTGCGCGGCCGTCACCTCACCGATCGAGTGACCGGCCAACATGTCCGGCACGACCCCGAACGACTCCACAAGACGGAACAACGCCACCTCGACCGCGAACAACCCGGCCTGCGTGAACACCGTCTGGTCCAACAACTCCGCCTCAGCGGAACCCGCCTCAGCGAACAACACCTCCCGCAACGGACGCGGCAGCAACGAATCCAGCTGCCCACACACCTCGTCCAACGCCGCCGCGAACACCGGGAACCCGGCGTACAACTCCCGACCCATGCCCACACGCTGCGCACCCTGACCCGAGAAGAGCAGGGCGAGCTGGCCGCGGGTGGTGGCGGAGCCGGTGACGACGGTACCGGAGGGGTCGCCCGCGTCGAGGGCCCGGAGCGCGGAGAGGAGGTCGTCCCGGTTGCCCACCACGGCGACGGCGCGCTGTTCCAGCGCGGGTCGGGTGGTGACCGAGGACCAGGCGACGTCCAGCGGACGCAGCACCTCGTCGGCGGCGAGCCAGCCCGCCCACCGACCCGCCTGCGCCGACAACGCCGCATCGGAACGGGCCGACAGCAACACCGGCAACACCGGCGGCACGTCGCTGGCGACGACCTCGCCCTCGACCACCTCAGCCGGCGGCTGCTCGATGATCACATGCGCGTTCGTACCGGAAATCCCGAACGACGACACCGCCGCCCGACGCGGCCGACCCACGGCCGGCCACGGCGTGGGCTCGGTCGCGAGAGCCACCGCCCCCGAGGTCCAGTCGACGTGCGGGGACGGCTCGTCCACATGCAGGGTCGGCGGGACCAGGCCGTGGCGCATCGCCAGCACCATCTTGATCACACCAGCCACACCGGCAGCCGCCTGCG
The DNA here is from genome assembly GCF_043197615.1 of Micromonospora sp. NPDC049048. Taxonomy (NCBI): domain Bacteria; kingdom Bacillati; phylum Actinomycetota; class Actinomycetes; order Micromonosporales; family Micromonosporaceae; genus Micromonospora; species Micromonospora sp. NPDC049048. The sequence continues at coordinate 577,147 of NZ_JBICTM010000004.1, forward strand.
TGTGCCCGATGTTCGACTTGATCGAGCCGAGCAACAGCGGCCGGTCGTCGGGCCGGTCCTGACCGTAGGTGGCCAGCAGGGCTTGCGCCTCGATCGGGTCACCCAAGGTCGTGCCGGTGCCGTGCGCCTCCACGGCGTCCACGTCGGCCGCAGTGAGCCGGGCGTTGGCGAGAGCCTGGTGGATCACCCGCTGCTGCGACGGACCGTTCGGCGCCGTCAAACCGTTCGACGCACCGTCCTGGTTGACGGCAGTGCCGCGCACGACCGCGTAGATGCGCCGGCCCTCCCGCTGCGCGTCCGAGAGCCGCTGCACGAGCAGGACCCCGACGCCTTCGGACCAGCCGGTGCCGTCGGCCGACGCCGCGAACGACTTGCACCGGCCGTCGGCCGACAGGCCCCGCTGACGCGAGAACTCGATGAACGTCCCCGGCGTCGCCATCACCGTCACACCACCGGCCAGCGCGAGGTCGCACTCGCCGCTACGCAGCGCCTGCGCGGCGAGATGCAACGCCACCAGCGACGACGAACACGCCGTGTCGACGGTGACCGCCGGACCTTCGAGGCCGAACGTGTACGCGACCCGACCGGACAGCACGCTGCCCGACGTACCGGTGCCGACGTAGCCCTCCACCTCGGTCGGCAGGTCCATGAGGCGGGAGGCGTAGTCGTGGTACATGACGCCGGCGAAGACACCCGTCCGGCTGCCCCGCAACCGCGACGGGTCCAGACCCGCCGACTCGAACGACTCCCACGACGCCTCCAGCAGCAACCGCTGCTGCGGATCCATCGCAAGAGCCTCACGCGGCGAGATCCCGAAGAAACCCGGATCGAACTCGGCAGCCCCGTACAGGAAACCACCGTGCCGCGTGTACGACGTACCGCTGCGGTTCGGGTCGGGGTCGAACAGCGACTCCAGATCCCAACCCCGGTCCGCCGGGAACTCGGAGATCCCGTCGCCGCCGCCCGCCAGCAACTCCCACAGTTCGTCGGGGGATTCCACCCCGCCCGGATAGCGGCAGGCCATGCCCACGATCGCGATGGGCTCGTCGGTGCCGATGACCGTGCTGGCGACGGGGCCGGCGGCCGACGCGCGAACGCCGGCCAGTTCCGACCACAGGTGGTCGGCGAGCACCGCGGGGGTCGGGTAGTCGAAGACCAGCGTCGAGGCCAACCGCAGCCCCGTGGCCGCGTTCAACCGGTTCCGCAGCTCCACCGCCGTCAGCGAGTCGAAGCCCAACTCCCGGAACGCCCGATCCGC